>NZ_JBHYGL010000021.1:0-57257 GCF_051859025.1 Falsiroseomonas sp.
GCAGGCTGGTGAGGCCGGAGAGCGGCGACACATCCGCGACCTTTGTGCCCCACAGATTGAGCGATTGCAGGCCGGAGAGGCCGGAGAGCGGCGACACATCCGCGACCTTTGTGCCCCACAGGTTGAGCGTTTGCAGGCTGGAGAGGCCAGAGAGCGGCGACACATCCGAGACCTGGGTGTCCCTCAGGTTGAGCGATTGCAGGCTGGAGAGTCCGGAGAGCGGCGACACATCGGCGATCTTCGTGCCCGCGAGGTCGAGCGTTTGCAGGCTGGTGAGGCCGGAGAGCGGCGACACATCCGCGACCTGCGTGTCCCACAGATTGAGCGATTGCAGGCTGGAGAGGCCAGAGAGCGGCGACACATCCGCGACCTTTGTGCCCCACAGGTTGAGCAATTGCAGGCCGGACAGGCCGGCGAGCGGCGATACATCCGCGACCAATGTGCCCCACAGGTTGAGCGATTGCAGGCCGGAGAGGCCGGAGATCGGCGATACGTCTGCGACCTGCGTGCCTATCAAGTCGAGCGATTGCAGGCTGGAGAGGCCGGAGAGCGGCGATATATCCGCGACCAATGTGCCCCACAGGTTGAGCAATCGCAGGCTGGAGAGGCCTGAAAGCGGCGACACATCCACGACCTGCGTATCCATCAGGTCGAGCGATTGGAGGCTGGAGAGGCCGGAAAGCGGCGACAAGTCCGCGACCTTTGTGCCCCACAGCTTGAGTGATTGCAGGCTGGAGAGGCCGGCGAGCGGCGACACATCCGCGACCTGTGTGGTCATCAAGTTGAGCGATTGCAGGCTGGCGAGTCCGGCGAGCGGCGACACATCCGCGACCTGCGTGCCCCTCAGATCGAGCGATTTCAGGCTGGAGAGGCCGGAGAGCGGCGACAGATCGGCAATCTGGGTTTGGCTCAAGTCCAACTCGACAATGAAGGGCCTCCACTCAGCCGGCGGCGCCTCGCTCGCTAGAACAAGTCGCTTCACGGCCTCAAGGTCGAACCCCTCGGGCCGCTGACGCTGTTCGGTCGCGGGAAGTGCCGGCTCCCCGTCGCTACGCCCCTCATCGTCCGCACGCCGCGTCAGAACATGCCGAATGGCGGCGGCAACCTCGCCCGGCATGCCTTTAGCGAGGCGCAATGCGTGTCCCTCTGCCGTTGCCAGAAACGTGCTGACCGTCTGTGCTACCGTGGACTTCGTCGAGAAATCCGAAGCGACCGCGCCCGAATAGAACGCCGCGGTGAGGGCCAGCGCCCTAATCCCCGTGGCTCGGGTCAGCAGGTTCCGCGCCGTCGCCAGCCCGCGATAGGCCGCCTTCTCCGCCTGGAACCCGTCGCGCCTCGCTGTCTCCAGCGGTTCGTTGGCCAGGGCCACGTCCTCGGCCGACAGCGCATTGGCTTCCCCGGCAAGGCGGATCAGCGCGCGGGCATCGTCGAGTTGGGCGCGCACCGCTGCGAAAAGCTCCGGCCTCGTCAGCGCATCCTGCCTGGCGCTGTCCCACTGCACGACACTCGGAAAGCTCCGCAGCCATGGCGCGAGGCTCGACAACGCATCCGCCAGGGCGCGGCGCAGATCCGGTTCCAGCGGATCATCGGTCGCGCCCTGCGCCGACCCCAGCGCGTCGTCCTGATCGACGAAGGAGGCGAGCGACATGGTGCGGTCGTAGAGTTCCACCAACTGCGCCGGGATCGCCTCGGGCGGCATGTTCTCCAGCGCGGCCAGCAGGCGCTGCGCCGTGCGCGGCAGCGGGCGCCAGCCCCGCTGGTTGTCCAGCCTGTTCCCGAGTGCTTCCACCAGGTCCTGAAGCTTCTCGACAATCAGCGCCTGCCGCCGAGCGATCCCGGGCTGCCGGGCCACCGCGTCGTCGTCGGCTGTGCCCTGCTGGAGTTCGAGGCGTTCCTCGCCCTCGACGAAGATCGCGCCATCCGGCTCCGGCTCCGCATCCGCCAGCGCGCCCCTGTCCCAGGCGTCCTGAAGCTCAAGGCGTTCGGCGCGAAGCGTTGCATCATCGCCGAACAGCGCGTCCAGGATGAATTCCAGCGTTTCCGCACTTGGCCGCGTGCCCTTGCCCGTGGTGCGCCAGTTGCGGACGGTGCGGTCGCTCACGCGAACAGCCTTGCCGAACGCCACCGCCGTCCACTTGCCCCCCACGGCGCCCGCTGTCAGCCCCGGCCGCGTTCCCGCGTCCAGGTGCCCGGCAAGCAGTTCATGAAAGGCCCTTTCCGCCACCTGCTTTCCGCCCTTGCCGGCCTTTCCGCCCGGAAACCCGGAAAGGCGATGCGTCACGACCCTTTCCGAGGGTGGATTGAAGCCTCCGTTCGCACAAGCCGAAAGGAGGTTCCCCCGTGCCGCTCGAACCCGCCCTCTACCTCATCCTCGCCGCCGCCTATGTGGCGCTGGCCTTCTGCAAATGGCTCCATTGATGACGGGGTCCGGGGGGCGTCACGCCCCCCGGCCGGGGTCCAGGGGCAGCGCCCCTGGCCTTCAACCATCCCTGGACTTCCGCACTCCGAAAGGCTTATCTTCCCATAGCTCTTTGAACCCGCTCATCCGCCGCACCCCAGCGCCCAAGCCCCTCGGGCGGGGAATTTGTCCAAAACGCCGCCCCTCGATTCGGTGCTAAAACCGCTAAATCGGCTAAATGTCCTAAATCCGCCCCCTACCCGAACACCTCGCCCCAGGCCGTCATCAGCGCGCTGTCCGCCTCTTCCATCGTCGCCAGCACGCCCAGCCGATGCAGGCTCGTCACCCCCAGCCCCTGTTCCGCGATCCCGCAGGGGACGATGCCCCCGAAGTGGCTCAATTCCGGGTCCACGTTCAGCGCCACCCCGTGCCAACTCACCCAGCGCGTCACGCGCACGCCGATCGCGCCGATCTTGTCTTCGGTGCCGCGCGCCCGGTCCACCACCCAGATGCCGACGCGGCCTTCCCGCCTTTCGCCTTTCACGCCGAAGCGGTCCAGCGCCCGGATCATCCATTCCTCCAGGCCCTGGACGAAGGCCCGCACATCCCGCGCCTTCACGGTCCCATGGTCCCGGTTCAGGTCGAGCATGACGTAGCCCGTCCGCTGTCCCGGCCCGTGATAGGTCCATTGCCCGCCGCGTCCTGCGGCGACGGCCGGGAATCGCGTCTCCAGCAGGTCTTCCGGGCGGGCGGAGGTGCCGGCCGTGTAGGTCGGTTCATGCTCCACCAGCCACACCGCTTCCGGCTGTTCCCCGGCGCGGATGGCGGCGACGCGCGCCTCCATGGCGGCCAGCGCCTCCGCATAGGGAAGCCTTCCCGGCGTGATTCGCCATTCGAGTGCGGAACCGGGCGGAGGGGGCGTTGTCGGGTGCGCTGTCATCGGTTATACGCCGGGCCTCTACCCGATATGCGGTCGTGGCGGAATGGTAGACGCGTCAGCTTGAGGTGCTGGTGGGGGCAACCCCGTGGAAGTTCGAATCTTCTCGACCGCACCATCGCCCTCCCGGGCATGGTCATCACGCAAAAGGCCCCGCCGGGACACCGGTCGGGGCCTTCGCCGTTCCTGGGGCCACCACCATTTGCATCGCCCCTCAACTGGCGCGAACCCCGGTCGCCTCCCGCGCGCATCTCCCCTAAGGTGATGCCGGAGGTGATTTGATGGACGAGGATTTCCGCAAGGCCGCTTTGGACTATCACCGCCTGCCAAGGCCGGGGAAGCTGAGCGTCGAGCCGACCAAGCGCATGGCCACCCAGCGCGACCTGGGCCTCGCCTATTCGCCCGGCGTCGCCGCGGCGTGCGAGGAGATCGCGAAGGACCCGAACGCCGCCTTCGAATACACATCCCGCGGCAACCTCGTCGCCGTCATCACCAATGGCACGGCCGTGCTCGGCCTCGGCGCCATCGGCGCGCTCGCCTCCAAGCCCGTGATGGAAGGCAAGGCGGTCCTCTTCAAGAAGTTCGCCGGCATCGATTCCATCGATCTGGAGATCGAGGAACGCGACCCGCAGAAGTTCATCGATGCCGTCGCGGTGCTGGAACCCAGCTTCGGCGCCATTAACCTTGAGGACATCAAGGCCCCCGAGTGCTTCGAGATCGAGCGCACGCTGCGGGCGCGGATGAACATCCCCGTCTTCCATGACGACCAGCACGGCACGGCCATCATCGTCGCCGCCGCGGTCCGCAACGGCCTGCTGCTGCAGGGCAAGCGGCTGGAGGATGTGCGCGTCGTCAACACCGGCGGCGGCGCGGCCGCCATCGCCTGCCTCGACCTGCTGGTGGCCATGGGCCTGAAGCGGGAGAACGTGACGATCTGCGACATCGACGGCGTCGTCTGGAAGGGCCGCCCGAACACGGACCCCTACAAGGCCGCCTATGCGCAGGACACCAATGCCCGCACGCTGCAGGACGCGCTGCCTGGCGCCGATGTCTTCCTCGGCCTCTCCGCGCCCCGCATCCTGAAGGCGGAATGGCTGCCCCTGCTGGCGCCGAAGCCGCTGGTCCTGGCACTGGCCAACCCTGAGCCCGAGATCCTGCCGGAAGCCGTCCGCGCCGCCCGCCCGGATGCCATCGTCGCCACGGGCCGCACGGACTATCCCAACCAGGTCAACAACGTCCTCTGCTTCCCCTTCATCTTCCGCGGTGCGCTGGACGCTGGCGCCACCACGATCAATGAGGCGATGAAGGTCGCCGCCGCCGACGCCATCGCGGCCCTGGCACGGATGGAGGCCAGCGAGGTCGTCGCCGCGGCCTATGGCGGCAGCGCGCCGACCTTCGGGCCGGACTACATCATCCCGAAGCCCTTCGACCCGCGCCTGATCCTGGAAATCGCCCCCGCGGTCGCCAAGGCGGCGATGGACAGCGGCGTCGCCCGCCGCCCTATCGCGGACATGCAGAAGTACCGGCATGAGCTGGAGCGCTTCGTCTTCCGCTCCGGCAACCTCATGCGCCCGGTCTTCGAGGCCGCGCGCAAGCGCCTCTCCCGCGTCGTCTATGCCGAGGGCGAGGACGAACGCACGCTCCGCGCCGTGCAGACCGTGCTGGATGAAGGCCTGGCCGAGCCCATCGTCATCGGCCGGCGCGACGTGATCTCCGCCAAGGCCCGCGCCATGGGCCTGCGCATGGATTTCTCCGAGTCCGTCCGGATCATGGACCCGCAGGCGGATGAGGCGACCTTCGCGCCGTTGGTGAAACTGTATCAGGAGAAGGTGGGCCGCCGCGGCATCCCGCCCGATGCCGCCGGCCGCCGCATCGGCAACCGCCCGACCGTCGCCGCCGCGCTGCTGCTGGAAGCCGGCCTGGCCGATGCCTGCCTCTGTGGCGGCACCGGCGACTGGTTCCGCCACTGGCACCACGCCTTCGACGTGATCGGCAAGCGGGCGGAGGTGGACCGCGTCTATGCCCTCTCCGCCCTCATCGTCCCCAATGGCCATCTGTTCTTCGTGGACACCCATTTGACGGTGGACCCGAGTGCCAAGCAGATCGTGGACATGACGTTGCTGGCCGCCGAGCAGATCCGCGCCTTCGGCCTGGCCCCCAAGGCCGCGCTGCTGTCCCATTCCAGCTTCGGTGCCTCCGGCGCGCCATCCGCCCGCAAGATGCGGGAGGCACTGCGCCTGCTGCGTGCCCGCGGCACGGATTTCGAGGTGGATGGCGAGATGCACGCCGATGCCGCCCTTGTCCCCGCTATCCGGGACCGCGCCGTGGCGGACAGCACGCTGACGGATGCGGCGAACCTGCTGGTGATGCCGAGCCTCGACGCCGCCAACATCGCCTTCAACCTGCTGAAGGCGGCGGGGGAGGGGTTGCAGGTCGGCCCCATGCTGCTCGGCATGGCCAAGCCCATCCATGTGCTGGTGCCGAGCGTGACCGCGCGCGGCATCGTCAACATGACGGCGCTGGCGGCCGCGCAGGCGAATGGGATGCTCGTCGCGGGATAGGGGGGCCAGGTCGGCGAAGCGGCGGGGACAATCCGCCCTTCGCCCCTGCCCACCGCGCCGTCAGGCGGCGCGGATCCCGTCCAGGAAGGTGCCGACGCGGCCGCGCAGCAACTCCGCCTGGCTCGTGAGATGCTGCGACGCCTCGCGCAATCCCGTCCCGGCGTTCGCCACCGCTCCCGCGCCCGCCAGCACCTCCGCCGTGCGGCGCGTGACCTGCTGGGTCCCCTCCGCCGCGCTGGCGATGGCCCGGCCGATGCCTTGGGTGGAAGCCGATTGCTCCTCGGCGGCGCCAGCGACGCGCGCGGCGATGTCGCTCAACTCCTCGATGACGCGGCCGATCCCACGGATGGCCTCGGCGGCGCGGCCTGTCTCGGCTTGCATGGCGCTGATCTGCCCGCTGATCTCCTCCGTCGCCCTCGCGGTCTGCGCAGCCAACGACTTCACCTCCCCGGCCACCACGGCGAAGCCCTTGCCGGCCTCGCCCGCCCGTGCCGCCTCGATCGTGGCGTTGAGCGCGAGCAGGTTGGTCTGCCCCGCGATGGAGGCGATGATGCCGCTGACATCGCCGATGCGGGTGCTGACCTCGACAAGGCCCGCCACCACGCGGTCGGTTGACCGCGCGTTGTCGGCGGCGCGCCGGGCCAAATTGGCGCTTTCCGCCACCTGGCGCGACACGTCGGCGATGGAGGCCGACAATTCCTCGGTGGAGGCGGCAATGGTGTGCATGTCGCGCTCGGCGACGCCTGCTGCCTCGCTCATATCCGCGGCGCGCTCCCTAGCCTCGGCCGAGGTGCGGCCGATGAGATCGGCGGTGGCGTCCAGTGGCGCGACGGAGGTCGAGAGGTCGCGAAGGACCGTCGCGATCTCCGCTTCGAAGCTCTGGATCATTGCTTCCGCGCGTTCGGCGCGGGAGACCTTGCTGGCCTGCTCGGCCGCGGCGGCGGCGGCCACCTCGCGCGCCGAGATGGCATTGCGCCGCAGCACCTCGATCGCCTGGGCCATGTGGCCGATTTCGTCGCGCCGCGCGCTGCCAGGAACGGTCACGTCGTGGCGGCCCTCGGCCAGGGCCTCGACCGTGCCGGTCAGCGCCACCACGGGGGCGACGACACGGCGCAGCATCAACAGGGCGGTGGCCCCGATCAGCCCGGCATAGGCCAGCCCGACCATGATCGCGAAAGCCAACGCCCAGGCGGCCGCGCCGCGCTCACGCCGGGCGTGCTCCACCGCTTCCAGCAGGGCGGCGTCACGCAGGACGTAGGGGATTGCGGTCGCGGCAGGGCCGAATCGGCTGTATTCGTCCAGGCCCATGGGATAGGCGGTGCCGGCGCGCCCTGCCGCGAAAAGCGCGGCGATGCGGCGGTTCGCGTCGTCGAAGAAGCGGGCCTGCACCTCGGCCTGCGCTGCCGCCAGCCGTTCGGGCCGGCCCAGAAGCTCGATCATGCGCTGGATGCTGGCCCAGTGGACCGCCTTCGCGCCCTCATGCGTCAGCACGGTCTCGATCTCGGCCGGCGTCAGGGGCCGGCCACTCCGGATCGCGGCGCTGATGGGCAGGATCGCGGAGGTATTGGCCTGGGCGAGTTCCCATGCGGCGCGCGCCACCGCGATGGTGCTGCCCATGCCGTCCGATCGCCGCGTGATCTCGCCATGCGCCAGGTCCAGCCCTGCGTCCACTGCGCTCGCTATGGCGGCAAAGATGGGCGCGGGGGCGTGTTCCGGCGGCAAGGCGCGCTCCGGGCCGGGCCGGGCAGCCTGGGCCAGGATCACGGGTCGGGCGGCGCGCAGCCGGGCCATGCTGCTCTCCAGCGCCGCCGCATGGGGGGCGTGCGCGGGCGCGGCCACCGCGGCATAGGCCGCGCGCACCGCTTCCAGAGCGTTGTCGCTGGTGCGGGCGAAGCCTTCGAGGTCGCGCAGGTGCTCCGCGCTCGTTGGCGTAGGCAGGCTGGTGCGGATGACCGAGAAGGCGCGCTCCGTCCCGACCTCCCGGCCGAGGCGCATCAGCGCGGCGGCGAGTTCGGTCCGCTGCAGCGCGGCCGTCGCCGCGCTGTGGTTCTGCGCCTCACGCAGCGACACCACGGCCGCCACCGCGACGCCGATCGCGAAGACCCCGCCCATGGCGGCAAGCACACGCTTCCGTATCGACATCCATCCGGTTTCCGGCGCTGTTCAAGACTTCGCCAGGAAGATAGGGCGACCCCGATTGCCGGAGGCTTAAGTCGATGAGGCGGCAGCCGGCTGGCGATCGGCCGGACCGGCGCCGCGACCCGCGGAGCACTGCGGCATCAGCCGGCAATCGCCTGTTCCAGGCGCGGGTGCCCGGTTTCGATCTCCACGAAAGGGGGCTTGCCGATACCTTCCTCGATGCCGCGGAGGCCGCGGGGTGGCGGCGTCGTTCCGCGACTGCGGCGCCGGGGTTAGGGCGATGATGGGACCCCATCGCCGCCCTGACCCCGCCTGCCGGGCACGAAAAGCCACTCGCTGATCGCATTGCGGACCAGAGGTCCGCTGACCCTAGCCCGCTGCCTCGGCCCCCGCTTCCCCCGTCGCCAGCCACCGCGCCCACTTCGCGCTCCCATTCGCCACCGCGCGCGCCACCGCGGCCTGGTGGTCATAGGCCAGCGCCACCAGCGCCGCGTCCACCAACCGCCCGTCCGCCACCTCCAGCACCGCGAAGCGGGCATGGGGCGCGCCGGTCTCGCAGAGATGGGCGGGGGGTGTCGGGTCCTCATAGGCCGGCATGCCGACACTGCCGGGGTTCACCACCACGCGCCCATCCGGCAATTGCCGGATCGCTGCCTGGTGGCTGTGGGCGCAGAGGATCAGCGTCTCCGCCGTCTCCCCCAGCCGCGCCGCCACATCGGCGACCGGCGCGGGCACCATCCGCCCGTCCCGCACATCTTCCAGCAGATAGGCATCGTCGTTGTCGGGCCTGGCATGGAAGGCCCGCACCCCCGGCAGCGGCCGCAGATGCACCGGCAGCGCGCCCAGCGCCGCGCGGTCTGCCTCCGCCAGCGCGTCCCGCGCGAAGCGGTCCGACGCCCCGCCACCGCCCTCCGCCACCCAGCGGTCATGGTTCCCGCGCAGGGAGGGGATGCCCGCCGCCCGCAGCATCGCCAGCGTCTCCGCCGGCCATAGCGGGCCGGACACCAGATCGCCGAGGTTCACCACCTGCGACACCCCGCGCTGCCGCAGTGCCGCCAGCACCGCCTCCAGCGCCGCCACATTCCCATGGATATCCGCGATCACGCCGAGGCGCATGGAACCTCTCCTGGCCTCACCCGGTGCTCGAAGGTCACGCGGAAGCGCCGGCTGAACTGCATGGATGCCAGGAAGGTCAGGTGGAAGGCCACTTCCAGCACCACATCGCCCACCGGATCGGTGCTGGGCGGCCCGGGCGGCGGCCCGATCGCCTGGTCCGCCAGCGCCAGCAGCGCCGTGCCCAGCACCGCGAAGGCGGCGTAGCCCAGCCGGAAGCCCGGCCAGCGCCGGAACCACAGCACAGCCATGCCGACCTGCACCCCCAGCACCAGCAGCGACAGCAGGTTGGACGCCAGCGCGGCGCCCCCCAGCGAGGGATCCATCCATTGCTGCCAGCCCACCGCCACGCCGCCCGGCACCGCCAGCACCATCAGGGCGGAGACCACGCGCAGCCAGCCGCCCAGCCCGAACAGGGGGTGCGCCTCCGCCTCCGCCTCGCTCACCCGCACCCAGCCTGCCACCCGCCGCACCCCTGCCAACGCCATCGTTCCTACCGGCGCATGAAGCCCGGCGGAAGCGGCGGCGTTGACGGTGCATGGCCCCGCTGACCCGCGACGACCTCCGCCACCAATCCCGCTTCGCCTGGGCCTGCCTGGCCGCGCTGGCAGGCGTGGCCCTGTTGCTCTGGTGGCTCGACAGGCGCAGCGCCGCCCTGGCCACCATCCTCGCCATGCTGGGGCTGCTCGCCGTCATCCTCCCGCCCCGCGAACGCATGCCCCATCTGCCGATGCGGCTCCGCCGCCTGCCGAGGAGCCTCGACGCCGCGCCGGTCCTGGCGACCATCCTCAGCACGCCGGGCCATGGGCTGAACTGGTTCCACGGCGCCAACCCCTATGACGAGGTGGTTCACCTGGTCTCCGGCCTGCTCGCCGGCGCCGTCTTCGCGGGGCTGGTCCTGGCCGATGGCACGCCCCGCCGCCCCGCCCGCATGGCCACCCTCGGCCTGGTCTTCGGGATCGCCCTGGCCCTGGGGTGGGAGGGGTTGGAAGCCCTGCTCGGCATCATCGGCGACACGACCGACACGATCTCCGACGCCATCCTCACGACCCTCGGCGCCGCAATCGGTGCCGCCCTGTGGCGAGGGGGACGGTGATGCGCGTCGCCACCTGGAACATCCATCGCGGCCGCGCCGCCTTCGGCCGCTTCCGGCCCGACCGCATCGCCGCGGTGGTGGCGGAGATCGCGCCGGACCTGATGGCGCTGCAGGAAGCGCAGCACCACCTCCGCCGCCGCGCCGCCATGCTGGACCTGGCGGCGATCGAGGCTGCGACCGGCCTGGTGCCGCTGCGCGTCGATCCCTTGCAGCAGGGCTGGCGCGGCAATGTCCTGCTGGTGCGGCGCGATGCGCGGCTGCTCTCCGCCCCGCGCGGCCTGCGCCTGGGCGGGTGGGAGCCGCGCGGCGGCATCCAGGCGGATCTTGACCTCGGCTTTGGCCCCTTCCGCCTGCTCTGCGCCCATCTGAGCCTGGGCCCCGCCCGCCGCCGCGCCCAGGCGACGGCGCTGCTGGCTGCCATCAGGCCCGGCCTGCCGGTGCTGCTGATGGGCGACCTGAATGAGTGGCGTCCTGGCGGCAGCGCGCTGGCGGTCCTCGCCCCCGCCTTCGGCCACCCCGCCGGGGTGCCGAGTTTCCCGGCGTTTCGCCCCCTGCTGGCGCTGGACCACATCCTGTCCCACCCCCGGGGGCTGGTGACGGGGGTGGCCGCGCATGCGACCCCGGCCGCGCGCCGGGCCTCGGACCACCTGCCGCTTGTCGCGCGCTTCACCCCTTCCGGCTGAGGCGCCGCGCGCCCATCTTGCGGTCATGCCGAACCTGCCCGCCAAGACCGGGAATGCCGCCGTCGCCGCCTTCCTCGACAAGGTCGCGTCCCTGCCCGCCGTGGCGGTGGCGCCTGGCCGTGCCGGCCGGCTGCTCTTCGCCATCGACGCCACCGCCAGCCGCCAGCCCAGCTGGGACCGCGCCTGCCATCTGCAGGCGGAGATGTTCCACGCCGTGCGGGACACCGGCGGCCTGGCCGTCAGCCTCGCCTATTTCCGCGGCCACGGTGAATTCGCCGCGACCCCCTTCCTGACCTCCGCCGAGGAACTGGCGCGCCGCATGGCGGGCGTCACCTGCCTCGGCGGCCATACCCAGGTGGTGCGGACGCTGCGCCACGCTTTGGCTCAGACGAAGCAGGATCGGGTCAACGCCCTCATCCTCATCGGCGATGCCTTCGAGGAGGAGGTGGACGAGGCCTGCCACCTGGCCGGCGAATGCGGCCTGCGCGGCCTGCCGCTGTTCTGCTTCCTGGAAGGCCAGCACCCCGTCGCCGCCAATGCCTTCCGCCAGATGGCGAAGCTGTCCGGCGGCGCCTTCGCCCCCTTCGACGCCGCCAGCGCCACCGCGCTGCGGGACCTGCTGCGCGCGGTCGCCGTCTATGCCGCCGGTGGGCGAAGGGCGCTGGCGCGCCTCACCAGCCCCGCCGCCCGCGGCATCGCGGGCCAGCTGCCCGCGCCCGCCTGATGGCCGCCCCCCTCTGATGGCCGCAATTGCCCTCGGCGCCCTGGCGCTGGTCTTCGCCCTCGGCCTGCTGCAGCTGTTCGTCAGCGCGAAGCCGGGCCAGGTGAAGGCCGCGCTGATCTGGGGCGGCGGCGCGCTCGGGCTTGGCCTGTTTGTCCTGATGCTCGTCACCGGTCGTGGCGGCCAGGCCTTCTGGGCGCTGGTGCTGTTCGGGCCGGCGATCTGGCGCTGGTGGAAGGGCAGGGCGGCCGCCGCCACCTTCGCCCGCGGCGGCGCCGCCAACCCCGGCCAGGCATCGGATGTCGAGACCTCGCACCTCGCCATGACGCTCGACCACGACAGCGGGCGGATGACCGGCCGGGTGAAGGCTGGCCGCCATGCCGGCGCCGACCTGGCCGACCTCGATCTGCCCGCGCTGCTGGCGCTGATGGCCGACCTCGCCGCCATCGATCCCGATGGCGTGCCCCTGCTGGAGGCCTGGCTCGACCGCGCCCATCCCGAATGGCGCGACGCCGCGCCCGCCACCGCCGCCGGCCCCCTGACGCGGGCGGAAGCGCTGGCCATCCTGGGCCTGGCGGAGGGCGCGACCCCCGATGCCATCAAATCCGCCCATCGCCGGTTGATGCGCAGCGCCCATCCCGACCAGGGCGGCTCCGACTGGCTCGCCGCCCGGTTGAACGAGGCGCGGGATCTCCTCCTCGGCGCGTGAGGCGGTGGACGGTTCAGCCGGTCCATGGCATGGCTTCGTCCATCACCGCCAAGGGATTTCCCACCCGTGCGCAAGCCGCTCCGCAAGGCCGTCCTTCCCGTCGCCGGTCTCGGCACCCGTTTCCTGCCCGCCACCAAGCAGATGGCGAAGGAGATGCTGCCCGTCGTGGACAAGCCGCTGATCCAGTACGCGGTGGAGGAAGCCCGCGCCGCGGGGATCGAGCAGTTCTGCTTCGTCACCGGCCGCGGCAAGACCATGCTGGTGGACCAGTTCGACGTCGCCTACGAACTCGAACGCACGCTGACCGAGCGCAACAAGACGAAGGAGCTCGACATGCTCCGCGCCCAGGCCCTGCCGCCGGGTTCAATCGTCTCGACGCGCCAGCAATCGGCGCTGGGCCTCGGCCACGCCATCTGGTGCGCGCGGTCCTTCATCGCCGATGAGCCCTTCGCCATCCTGCTGCCGGATGACCTCATGCTCTGCGACGTGTCCTGCACGAAGCAGCTGGCGGATGCCTACAACGAGACCGGCGGCAACGTCGTCGCGATCGAGGAAGTGCCGATGGCGCGCGTCTCCTCCTACGGCGTCATCGCGCCGGGCGCGACCACCGGCAACCTGGTCGAGGTGAAGGGCCTGGTCGAGAAGCCGAAGCAGGAGGATGCGCCCAGCAACCTCACCGTCATCGGCCGCTACGTGCTGATGCCGGAGGTGATCGCCCATCTCTCCAAGATGGAAAAGGGCGCGGGGGGCGAGATCCAGCTGACCGACAGCATGGCCAAGCTGATCGGCACCCAGCCCTTCCACGGCGTGCGCTATGAAGGCCGCCGCTTCGATTGCGGCGACAAGGCCGGCTACCTCGAAGCGCAAATCGCCTTCGCGCTCTCGCGCCCCGACATGGCGCCCGCCATGCAGTCCATCATCAAGAAGTATAGCTGAGCGAAAGCGGAGACGACGCAGGACATGACGGCCTTCAACCACCGCTTCGACCCCACCTCGCTCCGCGAATACGACATCCGCGGCATCGTCGGCGAAACGCTCAAGCCCGAGGACGCCTTCGCGATCGGGCGCTGCTTCGGCTCCATCGTCTCCCGCGGCCAAGGCACCAAGGTGGCGGTCGGCTATGATGGCCGCCTGTCATCCCCGGAACTGGAAGCGCAGCTCGTCGCGGGGCTCCGCGCCTGCGGCCTCGAAGTGCTCCGCATCGGCTGCGGGCCGACACCGATGCTCTACTTCGCGTCCTACGCGCTGAAGGCCGATGGCGCGATCATGGTGACAGGCAGCCACAACCCGCCCAACTACAACGGCTTCAAGATGATGCTGGGGAAGAAGCCCTTCTTCGGCCCGCAGATCCAGCAGATCGGCCGCATGGCGGCCGAGGGCGATGTCGTCCCCAGCAGCGTCGGCACCGATCGTCAGGTCGATGTCTCCGAGGACTACATCACGCGCATGCTGCAGGATTGGGACGGCGGGGATCGCGCCCTCAAGGTGGTGTGGGACCCGGGCAATGGCTCGGGCGCCGAGATCACCAAGCGCATGGTCGCGAAGCTGCCGGGCACGCACTACGTCATCAACGGCACCATCGACGGAACCTTCCCGGCCCACCATCCGGACCCCACAGTCGCCAAGAACCTGGAACAGATCATCGCGGAAGTCGCGAAGAACGGCGCCGACCTCGGCATCGCCTTCGATGGCGACGCGGACCGCATCGGCGTGGTGGATAATGAAGGCCACATCCTGTTCGGCGACCAGCTGCTGATCGTGCTGGCGCGCGATGTCCTCAAGTCGAAGCCGGGCGGCACCATCATCGCCGATGTGAAGGCCAGCCAGGTCCTGTTCGACGAAGTCGCCAAGGCCGGCGGCACGCCGCTGATGTGGAAGACCGGCCACAGCCTCATCAAGTCCAAGATGGCCGAGACCGGCAGCCCCCTGGCCGGGGAGATGTCGGGCCACATCTTCTTCGCGGACAAGTGGTACGGCTTCGACGACGCGCCCTATTCCGCCATCCGCCTGCTCGGCATCGTGGCGCGCATGTCCGGCACGCTGTCGGATGTCCGTGCCGCGCTGCCGCAGGTCATCAACACGCCGGAACTGCGCTTCGATTGCCCGGATACCCGCAAATTCGACGTGGTGGCGGAGGTGAAGGCCCGCCTGGCGGCGGAGGGTGCGAAGGTGCAGGACGTCGATGGCGTCCGCGTGCTGACCGAGGATGGCTGGTGGCTGCTCCGCGCCTCCAACACCCAGGCCGTGCTGGTGGCGCGCGCGGAAGCCTCCAGCGAGGCCGGTCTCGAACGCCTCAAGGCCGGCATCGCGAGGCAGCTCCAGGCCTCCGGCCTCGCCGCCCCGGACTTCACGGGTGAAAACGCCGGGCACTGATCAGGGTGCCGTGCGGGTCTTCCTGTACGGCACGCTGCTGGACCCCAGGGTCCTTGCCGCCCGCGCCGGCCGCCGCGGCCTGCGCGGGGTGCCGGCCACGCTGCCGGGCTGGAAGCGCGTGGCGCTGCGCGGCCAGCCCTACCCGACGCTGATCCGCGCCCCCCGCCATTCCGTCCGTGGCCTGGTCGTCACCCTGGCCGGCGCGCCGCTCCGGAACCTTCAGGCCTATGAGGGTGCCGCCTACCGCCTCCGGCCGGTCCGGCTCCGCCTGCCGCGCGGGTGCCTGGCCGCCCTCGCCTGGATCGCCCAGCCGACCCTGGCCGCAGCCGGCAGCGCCTGGCAAACCTTCCCATGATGATCACGTGAAGCACGCGAAATAGTGAGAACCTTTCCCATGCCCTCGGTGCTGGCGCCGCGGCCATCTTCGCGTGCATGGTGAACCCGTCGCGGCAATGTCGCGTTGGCATCGGTAACCACGGGGATGGAGGGTCTTGGGATGCCAGTGGATGGAAGACGTATCCTCGTCGTGGAGGATGAGGCGCTGGTGGCCATGCTGGTGGAGGATGCGCTGCTCGATGCCGGCTTCACCGTCATCGGCCCCGCCGCCACGGTGGAGGAGGCGATGGGCTTCCTCGCCGCCGAACGGCCCGATGCCGTGGTGCTGGATTTGAACCTGGCCGGAGAGACCTCGACCCCCGTCGCGGATGCGCTGGCGTCCCGCGGCATCCCCTATGTCATCGCCACGGGCTATGGCGCTTCCGGCCTGCCGGCGGGCCACCAGCAGGCGATGGTACTGGCCAAGCCCTACGACCCGAGCGAGCTGACCGCCATGCTGGGCCGCATCTGCACGCCTGCGTGATCAGGCCGGGCCGGCGCGACGCCTGACGCGCCGTGCCGCCCTTGTCCCCCCCCGTGCTCCAGGCGACGGCGGCACCGAACCTCGGCTCGCGCGTCGTCGGACTGCCTGCAGCACGATGCGTGGAGGGTAGGGGCGGCGCGTCTGGAAGTCCGCGCGCCGCCTGGCCGCCCCGACCGCGCGTTCAGGCAATCCTACACCGCCGCGCTGTGCCGCGCCGGCCCGCCGCCGAGATAGGCGTCGAAGGCCGCGGCGATGTGGCGCACGAAGCGCCTGCCGGCCTCCGTCGTCACCAGTCTTCCATCCGCCACCACCGCCAGCCCGTCCGCCACCAGCGGTTCCAGCCGCGCCTCCGCCGCCCGCCAGACCTTCAGCGGCACGCGCCGCAGGTCCAGCGACAGGTCGCACATCACCGCCTCGATGATCCCCCGCCGCAGCCGGTCCTCCCGCGTCAGGGCCAGGCCGCGGGCGATGGGCAGGCGCCCATCCTCCACCGCCGCCAGATACGCGCGTTCATCCGGCAGGTTCTGCGCATAGCCCTCCGCCAGCGACCCGATCGCGGAAGCGCCGAGGCCGAGCAGCACCGGCGCGCGATCCGTGGTGTAGCCCTGGAAGTTGCGCCGCAGCGCGCCGGCCTGCGCCGCCACCGCCATCGGGTCATCCGGCCGCGCGAAATGGTCGAGCCCGATGGCGACATAGCCCGCCGCCAGCAGCGCCCGTTCCGCCGCCTCCGCCTGGTCCATCCGCGCCATGGAATCGGGCAGCAGCGCCTCCGGGATCGCCTTCTGGTGCGGCTTCATCCAGGGCACATGGGCATAGCCGAAGACCGCGACGCGATCCGCCCCGGCATCGGCCGCGAATCGGGCGCTGGCCTCCACATGGGCGGTGGTCTGGCCGGGCAGGCCGTACATCAGGTCGAAATTGATGCCCTTGATGCCGGCGGCGCGCAGCTTCGCCACCGCCCCCGCCACCAGCGCCGGCGGCTGGATCCGGCCGATCAGCGTCTGCACCTCCGCCGCCATGTCCTGCACGCCGAGGCTCGCGCGCCCGAAGCCCTGCCGCGCCAGCACGGCCACGATGGCATCATCCAGCAGCCGCGGGTCGAGTTCGACGGAAAGCTCGGCCTCCGGCAGGAAGGCGAAGCGCTGGCGCAGCCCCTCCATCACGCCCTCCAGCGCCTCCGCCCCCAGGGCCGAAGGCGTGCCGCCGCCGAGGTGCAGTGCCTCCACCGGCGCGGCGAAGGGCAGGGCGGCGGCCAGCAGCGACGCCTCCGACACCAGGCCCCGGGCATAGCGGGCGGTGCGCGCGACGGATCGCGTCACGCTGGTGTGGCAGCCGCAATACCAGCAGAGCGACTTGCAGAAGGGGATGTGGAGATAGAGCGAAAGCCGGTCCCCCGGCGCGACACCCGCCAGCCATTGCCGGTAGCTCGCTTCCTCCAGCGCGCCGAAATGCGGCGCGGTGGGGTAGGAGGTGTAGCGCGGCAGGTTCTGGCGCGCGTAGCGGGCCAGCACGGCGCGGGAGGGGTGGAGACCGGCGGGGGGAAGAGCGTCCATGGCCCATGCTTCCCCATCTGGCAGCCTGGCCGCCTTGCGCAGGATCAAGTTCCCGGATCGATTCCGCGGCGACGGCGTGCTTGCAAGGCGCGTTTGTTCCCGGTATGTTTCTTTCGGCCGCGGGTTCACCGTGCCCGCGGGGCGGCGGGAAGCCCCCGAAATCGGTGCTAAAAGTGCTAAAAGTGCTAAAAGTGCTAAAACGGCTAAATGCGCTTTAGCGGTGCCGCCCGTCAGGTCGCCGCCGGCCAGCGGGGCGCCGGTGCCGGGGCGCGCGGCGCGGCGCGGGGCGGCGGCGCTTCCTCCGGCTCCGTCAGCGGCGCGCGGCGGAAGGTCAGGGTGAACTCCGCCCCCATCTCCATCCCCTCCGGCGTGTTGTCGGCGCTGATCCGCCCGCCGATGCCCCGCATGATGGTGCGGGAGATGGAAAGGCCGAGCCCTGTGCCGAAGCCCGGCGGCTTGGTCGTGTAGAAGGGCTCGAACAGCTTGTCCCGCACCTCCGGCGGCAGGCCGGGGCCGCTATCCTGCACCCGCAGCGTCACCTCATCGGCCAGCGGTCCGACCTCCGCCTCGATCCGCAGGCGCCGGCGCTCCGCCGGGCGGTCCAGCAGCGCGTCGCGGGCGTTCAGCACCAGGTTCAGCAGGACCTGCTCCACCAGGATCACCTGGCCGATCACGGGGGGCAGCACGTCCGGCAGGCGCAGCTGCACCTGCACCCCCGCATCCCGCAGCGCCTGCCCCGCCAGCACCATCATCCCATGCACCGCGCCGCCGAGGTCGATCGCCTCCAGCGCCGAGACATCGACGCGGGAGAAGGCCCGAAGCTGGGTGACGATGGCCTTGGCGCGGTCCGCCTGGGCCATGATCCGGCGGAGCCGCGTCAGCGCCTCCTCCACCCCATCCTCGCCGGCCTCCAGCGCCTCCGCCGCATTCTCGGCGGCCAGCGACATGATGGCGATGGGCTGGTTGAGTTCATGCGCCAGCCCGGCAGCCATCTCACCGAGTGTCGCGAATTTGGCGGCGGTGGCGGCCTGCAGCGCCAGCTCGCGCTCCGCGGTGATATCCTCCAGCACGCCGGCCACTTCGGTCCCCGCGGCGCCGCGGCCGGTGACGCGCGTCGTCTCCCGCATCCACATCCAGGCGCCGTCGGCGCGGCGGAAGCGGTATTCGGCGCTGGCCTGGGTGTCGCGCCGCAGCCGGTCCGGCAGGTCCGGGCCCAGCGGCAGGGTCTGCGCATCCAGGCCGCGCTGCCGCCAGCCCGGGCGCAGCGCCGCCTCCATCGTCCAGCCCGTCAGCCGTTCGACGCCGGGGCCGATCTCCGTCAGCCGCATGGCGCCGCCCGGCTCGATCACGGCGCGATAGGTGATGGCGGGCAGCGCATCATCCTCCGCATCCGGCGGTGCTACCGGCGCCGGGCGGCGCAGCAGCGGCAGGCCGATGGCGCCCAGGCCGATGATGGCGGCCAGCAGATAGGGGAACCAGGCGCCCTGCGCCGGCGCATCCTCCAGCGCCGCGACCAGCAGCAGGTCGCCGGCCACGGGCGCGGCGCCGAGGGTAAGGGCCGGCAGCCCATCCCCGGCTGCCCGGCGCGACACGGCGCTGGCCGGGGCGGGCAGGGGCCAGAGCGGCGCCGGCAGCGCATCCCCGCCGGTGGCCAGCGGCATCCCATCGGCGCGCAGCAGCGCGAGCCGAAGCCCCGGCACCACCGCCGCATCGCCCAGCGCCCGGTCGAGTCGCCGCGGATCGATCGCCGCCACAGCGATGCCCGTGAAGCCGCGCGGATCGGTCAGCGGCCGCGTCGCCAGCAGGCTGCGCGGCCCGCCCGGCAAATCGAGCAGCGCCGGCGCCATCAGCGCCTCCGCCCGCCCGCCGCGATGCAGGCCGAAGCTTTCCCGGTCCGCGAGCGAGGTGCCGACCAGCGCCGCATGGGTGGACCAGAGGATGCGCCCCTGCGCATCCGTCACCGCCGCGAATTGCAGGCCATCGCGCCGCGCCGCTTCCGCCAGCAGCCGTTCTGCGACCTGCAGCGCCGCGCGGTCGCCACGCGCGGCGGCCTGGTGCCGCTGTTCCGCCGCGCCAAGGGCTTCCGAAAGCCCGTCGATGGGTTGGGAGACGAGGGCCCGGGCCCCTCGCGCGGCGCGTTCCGCGGTGGCGATGGCCGCCGCCGCCCGCGCCTCGGCCTGCGATTCCGCTTGCATCCACGCCGCGCCCAGGGCGAGGCCAGCCACGACCACACCAGCCACGAGGCCATAGCCCCGGGTTCCTGTCGCTTCGGGCTGCCTTTCGCGCTTGATGGGAACGCCACCTTTTGGATGGGGGAAGCCCCCGAGCCTGGCGAATCGGCGCACCCCAGCCGCACCCGGCATGAAGACCGTCCCGATTCGGAAAGAAACTTACGGCAGGCGCCACGGGGTGGCATCGGATGCCGCTCGAAACGAGCAAACGTTACGATAACGTCCAGTCGAGCGTGGCTTTCCTGCATCACGACCTTGCAACCGGAAGGTCAGCCCGCGCCTTCCAGCACGCCTTCCGCGCGTTCCAGTGCAGCGAGGCGCGACGCCAGATCATCCTCCCGGCACGCCATCACGGCGACGACGCCCACCCCCACCAGCCGGTTGCCCCGGTCGCCGAGCTTCACGCCATCCGCGGCGTCGATTTCGGCCACCAGCCCGCCGTGCCCGGCCTGGCCCCGCAGCACGCAGGCCAGGCGCTGGTCGGGGCCGATCGCCAGGTGGCGCCAGGCTTCCCCGCCCGCGCCGCGCAGGCGAAGCCGGATCGTGATTCCGCCCGGCGGGCCGCGCAGTTCCAGCACCACGCGCATCGCCGTCCCGGCAGGCACCGCGGCGGGCAGGCCGAGCGTGGCGACGCCGTCCCGCGTCCAGCAGCCCCAGGCCTCCTGCCACCACCAGCCAAGCCCCTGGCGCACCCGTTCCGCCCAGGCCGCCGCGCTGGTGGCGTCGGGCGGGCCGGCGGTGCCGAGGGGCAGGCGCTGGCCGAGCGGCAGGCTGGGCTCCGGCTGGCTCTCGCCCTGCTGCATCAGCGCCGCCAGTGCCTCCCCGGCCGCCTGGTGCCAGCTGCGTCCTGCCGCCTTGCGGTCGATGCCGGCTTCCAGCGCGGCGCGATGGGCGGGGTTCGTCACAAGCCTGGCCAGCACCTCCACCAGCGCGGGCTCATCCTGCGGCGGGAAGAAGACGGCGCCTGGCGCCCCCGATTCCAGCAACCCGGACTGCGCCGGCACCACCGCCAGCTTGCCCGCCGCCAGGCTCTCGCTCACCGGCAGGCCCCAGCCTTCGTGGAAGGAGTTGTAGATGGTGAAGTCGCAGCGCGCGTAGAGCCCGGCCAGCGCCAGGTCGGAGACGTCATGCAGCACCGCGACAGCGCGGCGCAGCTCCGGCGATCGTTCGCGCAGGCCGAGCGCCGCTTCCGCATGCCAGCCCGGCTTGCCCACGCAGACCAGTCGCGGCACCGCGGCCGCCCCCAGAAGGCGGATCAGCGCCAGCCAGGCCTGGAACACCATCAGGTGGTTCTTGCGCGATTCGAGCGTGGCGACGAACAGCACGAAGCGCTCACCGGGCAGGGGGGCGGGCAGGGCCTCCGCCGCCGCGCGGGCGGCACCGGCCTCCGCCGGCGGGCCGATCCCTTCCGCCGCGAGCCGCACCACCGTGGCGGGCAGTTCGGGGCCCAGCGGCGCGGCGAATTGCCGCACGTCCCGCAGCGTGCTCTCCGAATTCGCCAGCAGCGCATCGGCATGGAGGGAGAGGGAGGCGAACCACCGCGCATAGAGCCGCACCGTGATGTCGAGGCAGTGTTCAGGCATCACCAGCGGCACGCAGTCATGCACGAAGGCGACGTAGCGGAAGGGCACCCGCGCCCGCAGCATGCGCAGGCCGCGGAAGTAATCCTCCACGCCCCAGGCATTGCCCAGCGTCGCCACCGTCGCCCCTGGCTTCAGCGGCGCATCGGGCCGGGCATCGGCGTTGCAGAGCGTGGCGGTCGCGGCGCGCCAGGCGGGTTCATCCGCCCGGGCCCCGAGCCGCGCCAGGCCGAGCACCTGGCGGAAGGCGCCTTCCTCCACATGCCACCAGCGCCAGGTGGAGGGCTCATAGGCCATCAGCAGCAGCGCTGGCCGCCCCGGGCCGCGCGCCGCCGCCAGCAGGGCGCCGAGCATGCCCATCTGCACGCGCTGGATGCCCGTCGGCGTGCGGGCCTCCCGCAGATAGGCCAGCAGGTCGGTGACGTCGAAGGCCAGTTGCGTCGGCACGCCGCCGGGCCGCGGCGGCGAAGCCTCCACCGGCCCGTCGCCGGCCTGGTGCCGCCGGTGCCGCACCAGCGCATCGGCGCGCTTCAGCACGGTGTTGTAGGGCGCGCAGGCCAGGGCGCGGGCGATCGCCTCCGCCGCCTCGCCGCCGCGGCCCAGCATCCGCAGCGCCTGGCTGACCTGCAGCGGCGGGTCGAAGTCGCGCGGCTCCAGCGCTTCCGCCTCGCGGTAGATCGCCAGCGCGCCCTCGAAATCCCCGCGTTCCTTCACGCAATGGCCGAGCTGGACCAGGATCTCCCAGTGCCGCGGCCGTTCGGCGAGGTAGGCGCGATAGGCGTGCTCGGCTTCCGCCCAGCGGCGCTGGTCGCGCATCGCATCGGCTTCGGCGCGGATCGCTTCCGGCGTGGGTTGCGGGCTGTCCATCGGGGGGGATGCTAACCCGTGATGGGTTGACCGGCCATCACCGGCACATCCTCCAGCACCAGTTCCCAGGTTTCCGCCACCAGGTCATGGCCGAAGCTGCGATGGGGTTCGGCAGCCACCAGCCGGAAGCCCGCGCGCTCGTAAAGGCGACGGGCCGCGACCAAGATGGAATGGGTCCAGAGCGTGACGCGGCGGTAGCCGCGGGCGCGGGCAAAGGCGATGCAGGCCGCGACCATCGCCGCGCCGATGCCGAGGCCGCGCGCCGAGGGCTCCACATAGACCAGGCGGATCTTCGCCGTGTCCTCGCCGTGCTTCACGAGGAAGGCGGAACCGACGACGGCGCCGCCGCGCTCCGCGATCCAGCAGGCTTCCCGCGCCGGGTCGAAATCCCGGATGAAGCCGGCGGCGATCTCCGCCACCAGCCCCTCGAAGCTGCCGTCCCAGCCATACTCGGCGGCGTAGAGCGCGCCGTGGCGGCTGACGACATGGCCGATATCGCCCGGCCGCGGCGGGCGCAGGACGAAGGCGGGGGCACCGCCGCCCAGCAGCTGTTCGGCCGTGCCGAGCGCCGCGACCAGGCGATCCTGTTCCACGGCGGGAAGCCCCGCGACCAGCCCCGCCACCTCCGCCCGCGACTGGCCATCGATGGTGGCGAAGGCGTCCTGGCCGGCGGCCGTCAGCGTCAGCAGGCTGGACCTGGCATCGCCGGGGTCGGGCCGACGGGCGATCAGGCCGCGTTCCTCCAGCCCCTTCACCAGCCGGCTGAGATAGCCGGCATCGAGCCCGAGTTCGGCCGCGAGCCTGCCCGGCGCGGCGGTGCCGCGATCCGCCAGTTCCCACACCAGCCGCCCCTCCGGCAGGGTCAGCGCGGCGCCAAGGTATCGTTCATGCAGCAGGCCGATCCGCCGCGTGTAGAAGCGGCTGAAGCGGCGGATGGCGGCGACCGGGTCGGCCTTCGGGGCATCGGACATGCCCCGATTCTAACGAAATACTTGCCAAAAGCAAATATCAGCCGCCCATCCGCACCCCGGCCGCGTCGAAGACGTGGAAGGCGCCGGCGGGCAGCATCAGGGGCAGCACCGCGCCGATGTCGCTGGCGGCGATGGGCAGGCGCGCCACCAGCACCTCATTCCCCGGCAGGCGGCCATGGATGACGGTCTCGGAGCCCAGCGGCTCCACCAGATCCACCGTCAGGGGCAGGCCGGCCTCATGCACCGCCACATGTTCCGGCCGGATGCCGATGGTCAGCGGCGTGCCGTCGTCGCCAGGGCGCGCGCCATCGGCGAAGGCGATGGTCGGGCCCGCCTTCAGCGTGGCGGCGGTGCCGCCGGCGGCGAGGGTGGCCTGGAGGAAATTCATCGCGGGCGATCCGATGAAGCCCGCGACATAGGTATCGGCGGGCCTGCCCCAGACCTCCATGGGGGAGGCCACCTGCGCGGCGCGGCCGGCATGCATCACCACCAGGCGATCGCCCAGCGTCATCGCCTCCACCTGGTCATGCGTGACGAAGAGGCTGGTGACGCCGAGGCGCTTCTGCAGGCGGCGGATTTCCGCGCGCATCTGCACGCGCAGCTTGGCATCGAGGTTGGAGAGCGGTTCGTCGAACAGGAACAGCTTGGGCTCCCGCACCACCGCGCGGCCCATGGCGACGCGCTGGCGCTGGCCGCCCGAAAGCTGGCGCGGCTTGCGGTCCAGCAGCGGGCCGATTTCCAGCATCTCCGCGGCCTCGGCCACGCGCTTCCTGATCTCGGGCATGCTCATGCCGCGGATCTTCAGGCCATAGGCCATGTTCTCGAAGACCGACATGTGCGGATACAGCGCGTAGTTCTGGAACACCATGGCGATGTCGCGATCCGCCGGTTCCAGCGCCGTCACGTCCCGCCCATCGATGCGGACGATGCCGGAGGAGGGCGTCTCCAGCCCCGCCACGATGCGCAGCAGGGTGGATTTGCCGCAGCCGGAGGCGCCGACGACGACGATCATCTCGCCATCCGCGACTTCCAGGTCGATGCCGTGCAGGACCTGCGTGCTGCCGAACTGCTTGCGGACGGCGGAAAGGGTGAGGGTGGCCATTACTTTTCCGTCTCCGTCACTTTTCAGTCTCCGTCAGGCCCTTGACGAACCAGCGTTGCATGAAGACCACGACGGCCACGGGCGGCAGCATCGCCAGCACCGCGGTCGCCATGATGATGTTCCACTCATTCTGGCTGTCGGAGGTGCCGATCATCTTCGACATGCCGACCACCACCGTCTCCAGGTCCTTGTCGGAGACGATGAGCAGCGGCCAGAGATACTGGTTCCAGCCATAGATGAAGAGGATGACGAAGAGCGCCGCGATGTTCGTCACGGACAGCGGCATCACCACGTCCTTGAAGAAGCGCAGCGGCCCGGCGCCATCGATCTTCGCCGCTTCCACATATTCGTCCGGGATGGTCAGGAAGAACTGGCGGAACAGCAGCGTCGCGGTGGCGGAGGCGATGAGCGGCACCACCAGGCCGGACATGGTGTTGATCAGGCCGAGATTCACCATCACCTCGAAGGTCGGGATGATGCGGACCTCGACCGGCAGCATGAGGGTGATGAAGATCAGCCAGAAGGCCACCATGCGGCCGGGGAAGCTGAAGAACACCACGGCATAGGCCGAGAGCAGGGAGATCGCGATCTTACCGAGCGCGATCATCACCGCCATGTTCAGGCTGTTCCACAGCATCAGCCAGGCCGGCACCTGGCCGGTGGTGCGCACCGCGCTGCCGCCGGTGGTCCAGGCGCTGATGTAGTTGGTGATGGCCTCCGCGCCGAACCACAGCGGCACGTCGCCGCGGCCGATGGTGTTGGCATCGTGGCTCGATCCCACCAGCGTCAGCCAGATGGGGAAGGCGAAGACCAGCACGCCCATCACGAGCACGGCGTGGGCGACATAGCGCGACCGCGCCTGGCGGCGGGCGGTGGCGCGGAGGAGGGCGGCGTCGTCGAGCGTCGCCATCAGTAATGCACCTTCCGTTCGACGAAGCGGAACTGCACGGCGGTCAACGCCACCACGATCGCCATCAGGATCACGCTCTGCGCGGCGGAGGAACCGAAATTCAGGTTCTGCACGCCATCGACATAGACCTTGTAGATCAGCGTCGATGTCGCTTGGCCCGGGCCGCCCTGCGTCAGCGCGTGGATCGTGCCGAAGGTGTCGAAGAAGGCGTAGACGATGTTGACCACCAGCAGGAAGAAGCTTGTCGGGGCCAGCAGCGGGAAGATGATGGTCCAGAAGCGGCGCACCGGGCGCGCGCCATCGATGGCGGCGGCTTCCAGCACGGCGCGGGGGATGGATTGCAGCCCCGCCAGGAAGAAGATGAAGTTGTAGGAGACCTGCTTCCAGGCGGCCGCCATGATCACCAGCAGCATCGCCTGGTCGCCATTCACCTTGTAGTCCCAGCGGATGCCGATGCCGTTCAGCGCCTTGCCGAACAGGCCGATCTGCGGGTGGAACATGAACAGCCACAGCACGGCGGCCACCGCGGGCGCCACGGCATAGGGCCAGATCAGCATGGTCTTGTAGGCATCCGCGCCGCGGATCGCCTTGTCCGCCTGCACGGCCAGGAACAGCGCAACGCCCAGAGCGCCGATGGCGACGGAGGAGGAGAACACGACCGTGTTCCAGCCCGCCGCCAGGTAGTTGGGGTCCGCCAGCACGTCGCGGAAATTCTCCAGCCCCACGAATTCACGGGACAGGCCGAAGGCGTCCTCACGCAGGAAGGACCCGTAGATGGCCTGGCCGGCCGGCCAGAAGAAGAAGACGCCGGTGATGACGAGCTGCGGCAGGAGCAGCAGCCAGGGCAGGGCGATGCCCTTGAAGATCACCTTCTTGCGCAAACCGAGCCTCCCGCCACCCGATGGGCCATCAATAACAAAGCGGCACAAAACAAAGCGGGGGGCAGGCGCATGGCCCGCCCCCCGCGATCACGCCACCAGGATCAGCGGGCGCTGTTCTGGCGTTCGAAGTTGCGCAGCACCACGTTGCCGCGCGTCGTCGCATTGGCCAGGGCCTGTTCGCCGGTCTGCTGGCCCTGGAAGGCGCGCTCCAGCTCCTCCTGGATGATGGTACGGATTTCCACGAAGCCGCCGAGGCGGATGCCCATGGAGTTTTCCGTCATCTGGCCGCCGCCGCGCAGCATCTGCTGGATGGGGACATCGGCGCCGGCATTGGCGGGCAGGTTGTAGAAGCCCGTCGCGCGGACCTGTTCGAAAGCCGCGCGCGTCACCGGCAGGAAGCCCGTGTCCGTGTGCCACTTGGCGGCCACTTCCGGCCGCGCGATGTACGCGAAGAAGGCGGCGATGCCCTGCAGTTCCGCCGCGCTGCGCGCCGCGTTCGGGCCGCGGTTCATCACCCAGAAGCTGGCGCCGCCGATGATGGAGTTGAGCGGCGTGGTGCCCTGGTAGACCGGCAGCATGCCCACGCCCCACTGGAACTGCGCCTCGCGCTGGATGCGCGCCCGCAGGCCGGAGGAGGCGAAGATCATCGCGCATTCGCCGTTCGGGAACAGCGCATCCGCCGCGCCGTCACGCCCGCCGTAGCGGAACAGGCCGTCGCGCTGCCAGGCGACCAGGTTGTTGAAGTGGCGGACCATCAGCGGGTTGTTGATGCGAAGTTCCGCGTTCAGCCCGCCCATGCCGTTGGCCTGCGTGGCCAGCGGGATGTTGTGGATGGCGCTGAACTGTTCCACCTGCGTCCAGGTCGGCCAGGCCGAGGTCATCGGGCAGGCATGGCCCGCGGCCTTCAGGGCGCGCGCGGCGGCCTCGACACCTTCCCAGGTCTCGGGGAAGGCATCCGGGTTCAGGTTCGCGCGGCGGAAGGCGTCCTTGTTGTAGAACACCACGGAGGTCGAGCTGTTGAACGGCATCGACATCATGCGGCCGTCGGTCAGGCTGTAGTAGCCGCGCACGCCGGGCAGGTAGTCCTGGAAGTTGATGGTCGTGTTGGTTTCCGCCAGCAATTCATGCAGCGGCTTGATGGCGCGGCCGGCGGCCATCATCGTGCCCGTGCCGACTTCGAACATCTGCACGATGCCCGGCGCCTGGCCGGCGCGGAAGGCGGCGATCGCGGCCACCATCGTCTCGGGGTAGGAACCGCGGAAGGTCGCCTGGACCCGGTAGCGGTTCTGGGTGGCGTTGAAATCCGCCGCGATCTGTTCGAGCATCCCGCCCAGTGGCTGGGTCAGGCCGTGCCAGAACTGGATGTCGGTCGGCGCCGTGGCCGGCCCCTGGGCCTGGGCCGGGGCCCCGATACCGGCTGCGAGCGCGAAGGCGCCCGCCATGATGGTGCGGCGGAACATGGTATCACTCTCCCCGTGATGCGTTGGTGACGGGCACGTAACCGGCCCGCGTTGCGACTGTTTTACAGTTATATGACAGCCCGGTGAAGGGGCTCCGCGCGCTACCCGACCATCGCCGCCGCCCGCAGCCCCGCGATCATCGAGGATTTGAGCAGGTGGTCCCGCGCCCGCACGGGGTCGCCGGCCACGGATTGCAGGTCTGCCAACAGGGCGGCGCGCTTCGCCGGGTCCGTCTCCCTCATCCTGGCACGGTTTCGATCCGCCTGGGCGATGATCTCCCGCTTCGCGATGGGTTGGCGGCGGCGCGTGTATCGATCCAGCAGCGAATCGGGAGCCTCCCCCCGCAGCACCGGCAGCAGGGTGGCGGCGAGTTCGAAGGCGTCGTGGATGCCGCCATTCATGCCCATGCCGCCGGAGGGGCTGTTCAGATGCGCCGCATCCCCGGCCAGCAGCAGGCGCCCCACCCGGTAGGTCTCCACGATCCGCTGGTGGATGCGATAGGGGCGCAGGTCCGGCACGTCATACTCGCCCGCCTTGGGATGGATGGCCTGGAGCTTGCGCTGGATGGCGGCGGGCTCCAGCGCCTGCTCGATGGTTTCGCCCGGCGCGGGGTAGAGGCTGGCGCGCCATTTCCCGGGCACGCGCAGCAGGCTGAAGGTGCCGCTGAAGGCGGCGTGCTCGGTCCAGATGTAGTTGACGTTGGACAGGCCCTCGAAGGCCTCATGGAAAGGGAAGGTGGTGGTGGCGAGGATGGTGGTCTCGGGATAGGTGTCGCCGGGGAACTCGATCCCCATCGCCTGGCGGACCGCGCTGCGGGCGCCGTCGCAGCCGACGGCATAGGGGGCGCGCAGCGGATCGAAGCCCGTGCCCGTGATGGTCACGCCATCGCCGTCCTGCGCCACGGTCTCCACCCTGCAGCCGAAGCGCAGATCGACCGTGCCGGGATGCTCCGCCGCCAGCTTCGCCAGGATGAGGCGGGAGAGCTTCCACTGCTCCGCCTGCAGCCGGTAGGGATGGGCCGTGTCGGCGCTGAGCACGCCGAGGTCGAAGACCGCCCGCGCCCCGTCGGCGTGGCGCCTGATCTGCCAGGTCGGCGTCACCAGGCCCTGGGCGATCAGCGGCTCCGCCAGGCCGAGTTCGTCCAGCATGTCGAGGGAGGGGGGATGGAAGGTGCTGGCGCGGAGCGCCTCGCTGATATCGGCCTCCGCTTCCAGCACGATGGAGGGGATGCCCAGCGTCGCGAGGCGAAGGGCCAGCACCAGGCCCACCGGCCCGGCACCCACGATAGCGATACGGTCTGTCATGCCGGGGATCGTGCCCCGGCCCCCTCAATCCCGCAACGCGCGGCGGAGCGAGTCGCGGATGGGCGACAGGATGTAGGCCAGCGCGCTTCGCGTCTCGCCCAGCACGAACATCTCGATCGGCATGCCCGCCTGCAATTGCAGGCCCGGAATGGCGGCAAGTTCCGGTTCGTGGATCTCGGCGCGTGCCAGGAAGAACTGGTTTGCCTGCGCATCCGTTTGCTGGTCGGCGGAGACGTAGGTGAGGCGCCCTGCCAGCAGCGGCGTGCTGCGCTGGCGGAAGGCGGAAAGGCGTATGTTCACGCGGCTGCCGACATGCAGCTGCTCCACATCCGCGGGCAGGACCTTGGCCTCGATCACCAGGCGGTCGTCCATCGGCAGCAGGTCCATCACTGGCACGCCATCGCTGATGCTGCTGCCCGGCGTCACGAACCGGATATCGGTGACGATGCCGGCTTCCGGCGCCACCAGGTCCCGCCGGCTGCGGACGTTCTCGGCCGCCAGCACGCGCTGCTCGGCATCCAGCAACAGCTGCTGGTTGTCCTGCAATTCCCGGGCGATGTCCTGGGCGCGGTTCAGGCGGAAGGTCGCCATCTCCGCCTCCGCCTGGGCGATGGCCTGGCGGTACTGCGCTTCCTGCGCGGCCAGCGACCCGGCGGAGCCGACCAGCTCCGCCTCCATCCGCTCCAGCTCCCGCACCCGGCTCATCAGCGCGAAGCCCTGCTGCGCGAGCGGCCGCTGGCCGGCCAGGTCCGTGCGGACGGATCCGATGCGGCTGGCAACCGATGTGCGCTGGGAGGCCGTGGCCTGCAGCTGTTCGCGCTGCACGGCCACGCGACGCTCATAGACCGCCATGTTGCTGTCGAAGGCCTGCCAGCGGGCGGTGAACAGCCGCTGTTCGGAGATGACGATGGTGGCGAGGCCCGCGTCGCGTTCCGCCGCGCGCAGAATCTCCGGCGGCGCGACGAAGCGGCGTTCATCCTGCTGCTCCGCCCGCAGCCGCGCCACGCGCACCGCCAGCGCGCGGGATTGCGCGCGGGCCTGGGCGGCGGCCGCTTCCGCCGTGGTGGGGTCGAGGCGCAGCAGCACCGCGCCGGCCTGCACGCGCTCCCCCTCCCGCACCAGCAATTGCTGGAGGATGCCGGGCTCGCTCAGCACGATCGACTTGCGCCGCCCTTCCGCGACGAGGGAGCCGCGGGAGACGACGGCGCGCTCGATCGGCGTGATGGCCGCCCAGAACAGCAGCCCGCCGAAGCCCACGAATAGCAGCAGCAGCGCCGCCACGCCGATCCGCCGGACGCTCGGCATGCGCGCGGCCTCATCCGCTTCGGCGAAGCTGAGGGAAATGGATTTCGGGCCGGTGAGCCGTGCCGTGTTCATGCGCCGCGTGCCGCCGGCTTATCCGGCGCCTCCGTCTGCCAGGCGCCGCGGGGGCCGAGGCGCAGCAACTGGTCCACCTGGCCGTGCCAGAGGCCGGGATCATGGCTGACGACGAGGCAGGCGGCGCCGGCCGCCCGCGCCGCCAGCACCGCGGCCAGCGCCGCCTGCCGGCCCTCGCGGTCGAGCCCCGCTTCCGGTTCGTCCAGCACCAGCAGGGAAGGGGTGCCGTAGAAGGCGCGGGCCAGGCCGATCATCCGCTTCTGGCCCATCGACAGGCCGGCGGTGGGGCCGGCTTCGGTCGCGTAGCCCTGGGGCAGGCGGCCGATCATGTCATGCGCCCCGGCCATCCGCGCGGCGGCGACCACGGCTTCCGCATCCTCCGGCCCGAAGCGGCCGATATTCTGCAGCACGCTGCCATCCAGCAGCTGCACATCCTGCGGCAGGTAGCCGATGCGCGGGCCGATCACGTCCCGCTCCACCTGCCGCGTATCCTGCCCCTCCAGCTCCGCGGTGCCGGAATCCGGCTGCATCAGGCCCAGCGCCAGGCGCAGCAGCGTGGATTTGCCCGTGCCGTTCGGGCCGAGCACGAGGGTGATGGTGCCGGGCGGGCAATAGACGGTGATGCCATCCAGCACCGGGCGGCTGGCCTCGGGCGGCGTCCAGGTCAGGTCGCGCAGCCAGAGCCCGGGATGGCCATCGGCGGCGGGCGGCAGCGCGTCCGGCACGGCGTGGTCCGCGAACAGTTCCTGCATCCGCCGCCAGGCCAGCGCCGCCATCGCCCAGTCGCGCCAGGACAGCACGACGCGCGCGATGGGGGCGGTGGCCGTATTCGCCAGCATGGTGGCCGCGATGATGCTGCCGGGGGAGACCTGGTGGTGCGTCGCCAGGATCACGCCCGCCACCACCATCGTCCCCTGCGCGAGGTATGAGCTGTATTCGGTGATGCCGCGCACGGCCCGCGCGCGCGCCTGGGCGTGGTCGCCTTCCGCCAGCGCCGCGCCCTGCGCCGGTTCCCACCGCCGCACCACGGCGCCCAGCATGCCGAGGCCCTCCAGCATGTCCGCCTGCCGCAGCCGCCCCTGCAATTCGGCGGAGGTCTTCACCTGCCGGTCCGACGCGCTGCGCATCATCCCCCGCGTCGTGCGGTCCAGCACCACGCCCAGCGCCGCGATGGTGAGGCAGGCGGCGAAGGCGATGACGGCATAGACGGGGTGCATCATCCACAGCACCAGCAGGCCGATCGGCGTCGCCGTCATGTCGAAGAGGTCGGCGATGGTGCCGCCGCCGAGGAAGCGCCGCAGCTCCGCCGTATCCTGCAGCGCCGCCAGGCCCGGGCGCCGGCTGCCGGCCAGCGCGCTGCGCACCGCGGCTTCCAGCGCCTCCACCGTCAGGCGCCGCGCCAGGCTTTCGGCCAGCGCCGCCATCAGCATGGCGCGCACCGCGCGCATCACCCCGGCCATCACCAGGGCGACGAAGAAGCACAGCGCCAGGACCGTGAGCGTGTCGAGGTTGCCGCCCTCGATCACGCCATCGAAGACATGCATGGTCAGCAGCGGCATGCCCAGCAGGCAGGCCTGGCGGGCGATCGACAGGCCGAAGGCGGTGCCGAGCACGCCGCTGAAGGCGGGCGCGCGCGCCAGTGCCTGCGCGACCTCCCCGGCCATGGTGCCGGCGCGGATCATGCGGCTTCACCGGCACGGCGGCCCCGGCCGGGTATCACGGGGCCGGCGATGGCGGGCGTGGCAGGGGCGGGCGCCAGCTGGCCGCCGCGCAGCAGCATCACCCGGTCCGCGGCGGCCAGCAGCGCGGGGCGGTGGGAGGTGAAGAGGATGCCCATCCCCTCCGCCGCCAGGCGCCGGATCAGGCGGACCAGCCGCTGCTCCCCCTCCGCGTCCAGGAAGGCGGCGGGTTCGTCCATCACCAGCAGCTTCGGCCGGCCATAGAGCGCGCGGGCCAGCGCCACGCGCTGCCGCTGCCCGGCGGAAAGCGGGCCCTCCGCCCGGATCGGCGTGGCATAGCCCAGCGGCAGGGCCGTGATCATCGATGCCGCATCCGCCAGCCGCGCGGCTTCCATCACCGCCTGCATGTCGGGCGCGGCCAGGCGCGCGATGGCTTCGGCCACCGTGCCGTCGGTCAGCAGCGGGTCCTGCGGCAGGTAGCCGACATGGCGGGCGAAATCCTCCCGCTGCCACTGGCTGGTGGATTGCCCATCCAGGAAGCAGCCGCCGGCGGAAGGCTTCACCATGCCGACGGCGATGCGCAGCAGCGTGGTCTTGCCCGCCCCCGCGGTGCCGGCGATGGCCACGGCGCGGCCTGGTTCCACCACCAGCTGCACGTCCCGCAGCAGGGCGCGGGGCGCGCCGCGATGGGCGTAGCTGACCCGTTCCATCACCAGGCGGGCATCGCGGCAGGGAAAGGCGATGCCGGTATCCGGCCCGCGATCGGCCTGGGACAGCGCCTGCAGCCGGCGCCAGGATGCCAGCGCGCCGGCCCAATCCGCCGCCGCCCCGCCCAGCCGGGTGAAGGGCCCGATGATCTGCCACATCAGCAGCATCGTCACGAGGGCGCCCATGCCGATATTGGCCCCGTTCGCCGCCAGCACCGTGCCCAGCACCAGCGCGCCGCCCGTGCCGATGCCCGATACCGTGCTCAGCGCCGCGCTGATCCAGCGGGCGGCATTCTGCGCGCCCCGCAGCGCCTCCGCGCTGTCATCCATCCGCGCTTCCCATCGGATGGCGAGGTTGCGGCGCATGCCCATCGCCTCCACCGCTTCCGCGCAGCGCATCGCATCCGCGACCAGGCCGCTGGTCTGCGCATGGGCGTCGTTGGAGGCGACGAGCGCGCGGCGGGTCAGCCTTTCGCCGACCAGGGACAGGATGGCGGCCAGCAGGCAGAGCGCCAGCGCCAGGACGGCGAAGGCCCAGTGGAAATACAGCAGCAGCAGGATCAGCAGCGGCACGATCACCGCATCCACCACGCCGGTCAGCACCGGGCCGGCCAGGTTGCGGCGCAGCTCCTCCACATCCCTCAGCGCCTGGCCGGCGCTGATGTCGGACCGGCCGGGCTGCTTCGCCGCCGCCATCACCAGCGGCGCGGCCATCCGGCGCGCCAGGCGGTGGGACACCGCCAGCAGCCCGACTTCGCGCAACTGGTCCAGCGCCACATTCATGGCGATGGCGATGCCGAGCAGGATCGAAAGCCCCGCCAGCGTCCAGGGATTGCCCGTGGGCAGCACCACCTGCCAGATCATCATCTTGCTGACCGTGACGGCGAAGCCCGTCAGCGCGAGCACGATGCCGAGCCAGAGCGTGAAGCGTGCCGCGACGCCCATTTCCCCGCGCGCGACATCCATCACGCCCTGTGGCGCCGCGCCGCCGCCCTGCGGGGCTGGCGCGGCACCCTGCGGGGCTGGCAGGCGCCGCGCGGCCATCAGAGCGCCAGGATCAACGCGAAGGCCGTCAGCGCGCCGAAGCTGGTCAGGCCGAGGAGCGCCATCAGCACCACCTGCCAGGTGTCCGGCCCCGCCCGCCCGGCCCGTGGCGGCGGCGCTTCCGCCTGCAGCGCGGCCAGGCGTTCATCCAGCCGCGCCACCCAGGCTTCCAGCACCGCGATGCGCTGCTCCGCTTCCTCCGGCATGGCGCCGGCGGCTTCCGCCGGTGCGCGCGCGGCAACGTCCTGCAGGCGCTGTTCCAGCGCGCGCTGGCCGGCGACCAGCTGCTCGATCGCCTTGATGACCTGCGGGCTGGCGGGCGGCGGGGCGGAAGGGGCGGGGGGGCGCGGCTCGGCAGGGGGCGGGCGGCGGAAGATCTGGAGGGATGCTTCCCCCCCCGCGGCACCGCGCGCCACCACCGCCAGGTCCGACCGGCGTTCGGCCCATTCGGGCTTCAGGGGGAAGCGGAAGCCGTGGAAGGCATCGCCGATGCCGGCGCGCACCAGATCCGTCCGGTGCCGGTCGGCGACGGTGGTGGCCACCGCCTGGCCGTCCAGCCGCAATTCGACGATGACGCGTTCCGTTGGATGGGCGGGCTCGAAGGCCCAGCCATCGATCTGGTTGCCGCTCAGGCCATCGATGAAGCCGCGGATTTCCGGCGCCGCGCGGGTTTCAGCCTGCCCGGACAAGCGCCTTCCCTCCCGCCCTGCGCCGCGGCGCCTCGGCCGCTTCGGGCGCGGCCGCCACGACGGGGGGCGCCAGCAGGCGGCGATACAGCGCCAGGTGCTCCGCCGCCGCCTGGTCGATCAGCCGCGGCGGCGTGATGCCGGCCGCCAGCCTCTCCCACAGCCCCTTCTCCTCCGCCGCGCGGCGCATCACGGCGGCCAGGCCGGCGGCATCGCCGATCGGGAAATGCAGGCCATCGACGGCGTCGCGCACCGCTTCCGCCATGCCGCCGACATTGCCGCAGATCACCGGGCGGCCGTGGCGGAAGGCCTCCATCGCCACCAGCGGCGCGTTCTCCCACCAGATGGAGGGCATCACCACCCAATCCACCGCGGCCATCCGCGCCGCCATGTCCCGCGCGGTGTAGAGGCCGTGGTGCCGCGCATCGGGTGCCGCTTCCAGCGCCGCCTTGAACTCCGCCAGGAATTCATCGGGCTGCCAGGCCGTGCCGCCATGCAGCGCCAAATCATGCGCCACGCCCTGCTTCGTCAGCCGGGCGGAGGCGCCGAGCGCGACCATGCTGCCCTTGAAGCGGTTGATGTGGCCGAAGAAGCCGAAGCGGTCGCGCCGCCCTTCCGGCGCCATGCGATGCGGGGCGGGGGCGCCGAGCGCGATGCCGTTGCGCAGCACCTCGATCCGCGCGCCATCCCAGCCGGCCTCGATGAACCGGTCGCGCAGGAAGTCGGAGGGCGAGAGGATCAGGTCCACCCCCGCGAAGGCGCCCCGTACGCCGAGGTCCCGCAGCACGAGGTCCGTGCCGCCACGGCCGGGGAAGCAGCGCCGGCAGCCATCCGGCGAAGGCCCGGGGCAGAGCCTGCCATCCACCGTCAGCAACTGGCCTTCCTGCGGGCAGATGGCGAAGAAGTCGTGCAGCGTGACGACGATCTTCGCCTTCGGTGCTACCCGCCGCACGAGGTCCAGCGTCTCCAGCCCGAAATAAAGCAGATGGTGGAAGTGGATCACATCCGGCTGGAAGCCGGCGACGAAGGGGCCGAGTTCCTGCAACCCCCAGGTATCCAGCTGTGCCAGGTGGAAGCGGTCGAAATGGCTGAGCCAGACCAGCATCTCATCCGCCTGGCGGCCGGCGGCCTGGAACAGCGTGCCGGGGCGGCGTTCGCGGTGCTGCCCGGTGACGGCGCCGAGGAAAAGCCCCTCCACCCCATGCCGGTCACGCAATTCCCGGAACAGGCCGCGCGCCACCACCTCGGTGCCGCCGGGCTGCAGGTCGGGATGGTTATGACAGAGGACGAGAAGGCGCATGGTTCGGGGACGCTAGCACCTTAAGTGGATCACGGGGCGGGCCTCTTCGCCCCGATGCCGCAAAAACATGTCCGCGGGAAGGGGGATACGACAATCGACGCCCGTCCGGGTTGTTCCGGGCCGCGCGCCTGGGGTCAGGCGGCCGCAAAGGTCTCGCCGTGGCGTGAAAACCCGTCCATCAGCGCTTCGATGGTCGAGTCCCAGCGGCGATGGTGCAACCTTCGATTGTAGGCAGCCGCGACGGTGCCGGCGTAGCCGCCGTGCTGGGCGATGGATTGGCGTTCGAAGTGGAACAACTCGGCCGCCGGTTCGTAGAAGATGGTCCCGCCGGCCTGGCGAAGCCGCAGGCAGAGGTCGCTGTCCTCATAGTCGCCGACGATGTAGCCGGCATGGAAACCGCCGACCTCGTCCCAGGCCTGGCGGCGGATGAGCATGGCCGCGCCCGTCACGCCCGGCACGTCGCGCGGCCGGTTGGCATCGGGGTAGTGGCGCGGGAATCCCTTGAAGTAGTGGCAGTTGAACCAGTCATTCCCGGGGCCGCGGGCGAAATACAGGCCCGCATGCTGCAGCGATCCATCGTCGAACATCAGCTTGGGGCCGACGCATGCGATGCGCGGATCGGCGTCGAGCCGCGCGGCCAGCGGCGCCAGCCAGCCCGGCCGGTCCGGCACCACATCCGAATTCAGCATCAGCAGCAGCGGCGCGGTGGCGATCGCGGCGCCGCTGTTGCAGGCGGTGGCGTAGCCGGCATTGCGGCCATGCAGCACCAGCGTCACGCCGAGGCCCGCCAGGCCGCAGGTGCCGCGCAGCAGATGCTCGGCCTCCCCCCGCTGCTCCGGGCTGTCGAGCACGTAGATGATCTCCACGTCCCGGAGCATCGGGTCCCGCGCGAAGGCGGCGACCTGGTGGCGGATGAAGCGGAGGTTCCGGTAGAGCGGGATGACGAAGGAGACGGTGGGGGCGGACGGTCTCTCCCCGATCTGCACCACCTCCTGCCCCTCGGGGTCGGCGGAGGCGGCGGCGTGCAGGCGCGCGGCGGCGGGGGCCAGGACCTGGTCCAGCATCGCCGGGCCGACATCCAGCGGGTTGACGCTGCGCAGCACCACCTCCCTCGCCTGCGCGGCGGGGATCAGGGCGGGGCCGGCCACGAGTTCGATGGCATCGCCGGAGCCGAGCGCGATTTCCAGCCGCCACTGCGCCACCGGGCCGGGGCCCGCATCGGGCACATGGACGACGAAGCCGGGGCGGGGGTCGCAGTCGCCGAAGGGCGCCTGTTCGAACTTCTTCACGACATCGGGGCGGCTGACGCGGTGGATCGCCTCGGGCGGGACAGGAATGGCGCCGAAGGGGCCGCGCAGCATCATGCCGCGGGTCAGGCGCAGGGGGTCATGCAGCCAGCCCAGCAGGAAGACGCCGCCGCCATGGTCGGAGATCGCGCGGTCCACCGCGGCGCCGACGGCATTGGCGGGTTCCGCCGCCGCGCGGGGCGGCGCCATGGCCAGCACCTGTGCATCCCGCACCGCGTCGCGGCACCAGGGTTCCTGCACATGGCGCCGCAGCGCGATGAAGGCCTGGCGCAGCAGGCCGCGCTGCGGCCCGGAGGTCTGGCGGGCAAGTTCCACCAGCGTGGGGCAGGGGGGCGAATGGCCCGGCAGGTGCTGGGCAACGCCATCGGCGCGCAGCAGCACCGCGCCCGCGGCGCCGGCGGGCAGCGGGGCCAGGCCACCTTCCGGATCGGGCGCGCGGGCCACGCCCTGCGGCGTCACCAGCCAGCCGCCGGCCTCGACCCGCCACAGGCTGCGCCCGTGGCCGAGCATCACGAGCGGCCGCACGGCATCCGGCGCAGGGCGAAGCAGCGGCTTTGCCAGCGCCAGCAGATCGGACGCCAGCAGGGCGTCGGAGGCCGCGCGAAGCGGGCCGGCCGCCTTGCCGGCGAGCAGCGCGAGCAGCCGCGGCGCCGCCTGGACCAGCGGCCCCAGCGCATCCAGGTTCCGGGCGGGGCCGAGCGGCAACCAGGCGCCATCGGCGATGCGCAAGCCGATCGCGGTGGCGCCGCGGACCCGCAGCAGCAGGATGGTCCCGCCGGGCGTGGCTTCCGGCAGGGGCAGCTGGGACAGGGGGCGGAAGGGGGCGCCTTCATCCAGGCGGAATTCGGCGGCCTGGGCCTCGGCCGATGTGCCGGGCAGGAAGACGATGCCCGCATCGGAGCCGAGGCGGGCCCACCAGGCGCCGGGCTCCGGCATGGGCAGTGGCGTGGTCATGGTCACGGATCAGCCCTCATGCCGGGCGGCATCAATGACGGGGATGTGATCCAGCGCAAGCGGCGAGGCAGGAGGGCAATGATGCCTGGCACGCCCGGCGGCCACGCCGCCGTGTCAGCCATCCGCGTCGTCCGGGGAAGCGTCAGGCCACCCGGACTCAGACCACCTGGACGATGGTGTCGATGTGGTTTGTCAGGTCGGTGACGGAGACGCCCTGCAGCGTGATCGTATCGCTGCCGAGGGTGATGACCGCGTTGCCGAAGCTGTCGGCGGTGACATGGCCGCCCGTCAGCAGGTCGGTCGCCGCGCTGACGCCGGACCCGTTGATGCCGGTGGCGATCTGCAGGGTATCCGTGCCGATGGCGAAGCCGATGATGAGGTCATGGCCGAAGCCGTCATCGAAGGCGAAGACATCGTCGCCCGTGCCGCCCAGCGACGTGTCGTCGCCGCTGCCGCCGACCAGCAGGTCGTCGCCCCGGCCACCGGCCAGGTAGTCGTCGCCGGAGCCACCATTCAGCGTGTCGTCGCCGTTCTCGCCAAAGGCGGTGTCGTCGCCGCTGCGCAGCATGACGTTGTCATCGCCCGTGCCTGCCAGGACGAAGTCGTCGCCGGAGCCGGTGTTGACGGTATCATTGCCGTTGCCGGACGAGATGGTGTCGTCCCCGCTGCCGGTGGTGATCCCATCGCTGCCGCCACCATAGATCGACGCGAAACCTGACATGAATACCTCCACGTGCCCGACTGGACTCGACCGGCACGTTTTCGCCCACCCCTGAAATGAAACCAAACGCGCACGAAGTCAACGAAAAGGAGAATGATGCGAGTCCAATACAGTCGGAGCGTGCGACACCCAGGCCGTTGATATTCAATGTTTGATAGAATTTTGGACGCCGAATACAAACATAACAAAATGTCCATGTTGGTTGGATGCCCGGCGCTGCGCGCCACCATCAGCCCCGCGCACCAAGGCCGGGACAGGCATTCCACCGATCCGCGCCCCAACGGCCCCGGCCGCCGAGCGCATCGCGGGCAGGAATAGTCCCTTATCAACAATTCGTGAATAGTCGCGCCGCGTGACAGTATTCGCGGTGCGAGCCCCCGGCATTTCTCCGGTCACTGCCCCCGGCCCCGCCGCCGCCTTGCTGCGGCCGTCGGACCGGAGGGCGGCGGGGCAGCCAGGCGGACCGCGGCCACCTGCTCCACCGCCACGCCCTGCCGGCCCGCCAGCGCCGCGGCCTCGGATGCCGGTGGCGAGCCGGCCGCCAATGCCGCCGCCAGCGCCGCGCGCCGCCACAGCACGGCCCCGGCCACGGGCTGGCCCGGCGCATCCTGCAGCGCGGCGAAGGGCGCATCCGGGGCGCCCTCCAGCGACTCCGCCGCGCGGCGGAGGAAGGCGCTGCCGGGCGCCAGATCGGGATCGGCCAGCCAGATGAGCCCGGCATCCGATTCCGCCAGCGCCTGGGCCACCAGGGCGGGCCAGGGCGCGGCGGGCGCTTCCACCCGGCGCCAGTGCCGGTGCCAGCGCAGGCCCGCTTCCGCCGCGCCGGCCGCCACCCGGGGGTCCGTGCCATCCTCCAGCACCAGCACCTCCGCCACCGGCTGGTCCTGGCGGAAGATGGCGTCCAGCCGGCTGGCCAACATCCGGCCGCGCCCCTGGCCCGGCACCACGACGGCGATCGCCGGCAGGCCCGGGACCAGGCGTGCGAGCAGCGCGCGGGCATGGTGCCCCTCGTCGAAGCGCGATCGCGCCTTGGCCTGGCTGGCCAGGCGTGCCGTCGCGGCCAAGGGCGGGTCCAGCAGCCGCATCGCCGCCCGGCCCATCGCCTCCACATCGCCCAGCGGCACGGCCGCGCCGCCGAATTCCGTCGCCAGGGCCGCCGCGCCGCCGGCACCCTCGAAGGCCAGGATCGGCAGCCCGGTGCAGGCGGCTTCCTGCGCGAGCAGGGGGAAGGGCGCTTCCCGCGCGGTCAGGGCCAGCACATCAGCGGCCAGCAGCAGGGCGCCGGGCTGCGCCAGGTGCTCCACCAAATGGAAGCCCTCCCGCGCCGCCGCCGCGATCTCGCTGCCCATCCAGGCGCGGATGGCGGGGTCGAGCGGCCCGACCCAGGCGGCGGCAAGCCGGGGGCGATCCGCGCGCAGGCGGCGGAACAGCTGCAGGAACAGGTCGATCCCGTGGCGCAGGTCGCCCGGCCCGGCGCCCAGCAGCAGGGGATCGCCGGGCGCGATGCCCAGCGCCTCCCGCGCCGCCGCGGCGGCGCCACTATCGGCATTGGCATCGGCATTGGCATCGGTGGCCTCCGCCAGGCCGGGTTCCAGCACTTCCGGCGTCCCGGCGCCGCGCCATTCCTCCGCCAGCGCGTCCCGCACCGCCGCCGCCGGCACCAGGCAGGCATCGACCAGGCCGAGTGCCGTCCGCAGCCCGCCGGTCAGGCCGCGCGCCCGCAGGGAAGCGGGCATTTCCTCCAGCAGCAGGGTGGTGTGGATGCCGACGCGCCGGGCGGCCCGTGCGAGGCGCGAAGCGGCCGCCGCATCCATCGCCGCGTGGCGGATGCCGGCGGCGCGGGCATTCGCCAGCGCCGCCTCGGGCGCCGCCGTCGCCACGCCCACGGGGCCGAGCCGGGCGAAATCGGCCTCCAGCGGCCCGCCTGCCAGCAGCAGCACCTCCATCCGCAGCCCCGTGCGCCGCGCGATGGCCTGGAGGGAGGCGATCAGGCGGCGCGTCTCCTCCCGCTCCTCCGCATCGCCGGCCACCAGCAGCAGGGCCGGCGCTTCCTGCGAGGCGCGGCCGACCACCGCGCGCGCCGTCGCGTTCAGGAAGGCGTGGCCGTAATGCAGGTCGGGCTCCAGATAGGCGCCCTCGCACCATTCGTTCCAGGCATTGACGCAGACGAAGGGCTCCGCGCCCATGAAGGGCTTCGCCGCTGCGCGCTCCACCAATTCGCCCAGCCAGGCCTCGTAGCTCGCGGGCGTCGATCCATGGATGATGACGGTGTTGGTGCCCTGCTTGCGCGGGTCATTGTCCCAGCCCGGCACCGCGCATTTGATCAGCGGGAAGGGCGGCTCCGGCTCCTCCAGCGACACGCGGGCGATGTCGTCATAGCTGAAGACGGTGCCGGTGAAGTCGGGGTCGAGGTAGTCGAGTGACGCGCTGATCGGCATCGCGCGCTTCGTCACCTTGTGGGGCGGGAATTCGATGGCGGCGTCGAAGCCGACCTCCCGCGGGTCGATGTCGTCGAAGCTCTGCGCCATGACGAAGACCGGGTCCTCCCCGTGGTCGTCGCGGAAGCGCTGTCGCCAGCCCGCCACGATCTCCTTCGGCTCCGGCATCAGCCCGGCGCGGTACATCATCAGCAGCGGGCGGCCCTGCACGCGGATGTAGCGGGGGTCGCGGAAGTGCCGGGCGAGTTCGGCCATCAGCGCCGCCTCCTCCTCCGGCCGGTAGTCCTGGCTCATCAGCACGTCGTTCTCGGCGCCGTCCCAGCGCCGGGTCCAATTTTCATTCGCCCACATCAGGGCGAAGGGCATGTCCAGGCTGCGGTCGCCGATGAAGGCGTCGACCGGCTTTTCCAGCAGGCGGTGGCCGTTGAACCAGTACCAGTAGAAGATCCAGCCATGCACGCCGCCGCGCTTCGCCATCTCGATCTGGCGGCGCATGACGTTCATGTCCGTCAGCGCATAGGGGCCGAGGTCGCGCGGGATGCGCGGCTGGTAGTGGCCGGCGAAACGGGGCAGGGCGCGGGGCAGGTTGGTCCATTCGGTGAAGCCCTTGCCCCACCAGGCATCATTCTCCGCGATCGCATGGAATTGCGGCAGGTAGTAGGTCAGCACCTTGGCGCGCGGCCTGGCCCCATCCGGCAGTGGCTTCGCATCCTCGAAATCCTCGCCGGGGCGCGTGTTGCGCTTGACCATGCGCGGGATGGTCGGCGTTTCCTGCGGCATGCGCGGGTGCACGCCGGGCTCATGCCGATGCGCCAGCCAGTGCAGCAGGGGCGCCATCTCCGCCGCGCCGCCCATGTGGCGCTTGACGTAGTAGCGGCTTTCGAAATCGGGCGAGGGTTCGCGCCCTTCCTGCCAGCCAATGGTGATGTAGTGTTCGAAGGCATCGGCGCCGGCGCGGGCCACGTCGCGGTAGGTGGCCAAATAGAATTCGGCGTCGAATTCCGGGATCGGCGCGGCGCCATAGGGGCGGCTGCGCAGGTAATGCGCCAGCGCCGGCTCCGCGGGGTCCAGCCCGTTGCGCACGCGGTACCAGCCCGGGTCGAAATGCGGGCTTGGCTGGCGATTCTCCAGGTCCCCGTGCATGACGTAGTGCAGCACGGGGTCGAAGCCGGCGTCGCGCACATCCGGGTTCTGCGCCAGGTACCAGGCGGGGTCGAGGTAGTAGTTAGGCCGCCGCCCTTCCCGCCATCCGCGCGTCAGGAAATGCAGCGCCGCGTCTTCGCCGGCATGGGCGACATCGGCGTTGTTGGCGACATACCATTCGGCATCCAGGATGCCGCTATCCACCAGCGCCTGCAGGTCCGGCGCCAGCCCTTCCCCAGCCGGCGCGTCGTCCATCACTGGTCCTCGCGCGCCAGCAGGGCCTCGAGGTAGGTGCCGTAGCCGCTGTTGCGCAGCGGCTTGGCCAGCGCGCGCAGCTGCTCCGCATCGATGAAGCCCATGCGCCAGGCGATCTCCTCCGGCGAGGCCACCTTCTGCCCTGTCCGCTTCTCGATCGCGCGCACGAATTCGCCGGCTTCCAGCAGGCTGTCATGCGTGCCCGTATCCAGCCAGGCATAGCCGCGGCCGAGCCGCGTGACGCGCAGCGATCCCTCATCCAGATAGGCGCGGTTGAGGTCCGTGATCTCCAGCTCCCCGCGCGCGGAGGGTTTGAGCGCGCGCGCGATGCCGGGGGCGCGGCCGTCATAGACATAGAGGCCCGTGACCGCCCAGTTGGATTTCGGCGCCTTCGGCTTCTCCTCCAGGCTCAGCGCCCGGCCATCGGCATCGAATTCCACCACGCCGTAGCGTTCGGGATCGGCGACGCGATAGGCGAAGACGCCGGCGCCATGGTTGGCCGCTTCGCGCGCTTCCTTCAGTCGCTGTTCCAGATCGTGCCCATGGAACAGGTTGTCGCCGAGGACGAGGGTGCTTGGCGCGCCTTCGAGAAAATCCTCCGACAGGGTCAGGGCGCGGGCGATGCCGTCCGGCTTCTCCTGCACCGTGTAGCCGAAGCGCAGCCCCCAGCGCGCGCCATCGCCGAGCAGCCGCTGGAACAGCGGCATGTCATGCGGCGTGGAGATGATCATGATCTCCCTGATGCCCGCGAGCATGAGGACCGACAGCGGGTAGTAGATCATCGGCTTGTCGAAGACCGGCAGCAGCTGCTTGGAGACCGCGAGAGTCGCGGGATGCAGCCGCGTGCCGGATCCTCCGGCCAGGACGATGCCCTTCATGGCGTCTGTTCCTTCAGCCCCGCTTCAGGGGGCCCGATGAGTTCGTCGAGGCAGCGTGACAGCGAAATGCGCCAATCCGCGGGCGCGATGCCATGCACGCGCGTGATCTTCGCGCAATCGAGCCGCCCATCCGCCGGGCGCGCCGCCTTCGTCGGATAGTCGCTGGTGGCGATCGGCGTCAGACGCGGCCGCTTGTGGCCGCGCGACGCCGCCTGCGCCAGGATCTCCGCCGTGAAGCCATGCCAGGTCGTGTGCGGCGCGCCGGAGAGGTGGAACAGACCGAAGGCGTCGTCACCCGGGTTGGCGGCCAGCAGCCGTGGCGCCATGGCGAAGACGGCATCGGCCAGGTCGGCGGCGAAGGTGGGGGCACCGTGCTGGTCCGCCACCACGCGCAACTCCTCCCGTTCATTCGCCAGGCGCAGCATGGTCTTCAGGAAATTGCCGCCGGTCGCGCTGCACACCCAGGCCGTGCGCAGGATGGCGCTGCGGGGATTGGCCGCCAGCACCGCCCTCTCCCCTTCCTCCTTGCTGCTTCCATAGACGCCGAGTGGGCAGGGGGCGTCATCCTCGGTATAGGGCGCGCCCTTGCGGCCATCGAAGACGTAGTCGGTGGAGAAGTGGATGAAGGGCAGGCCGCGCGCGGCGGCCTCGGCCGCCAGCCGGGCTGCCCCGTCCCGGTTGACCGCGAAGGCGAGCGCCGCGTCATCCTCCGCCCGGTCCACCGCCGTATAGGCCGCGGCATTCACCACCAGCTCGGGCGCGGCGGCATCCAGGGCCGCCCGGATGGAGGCCGGATCGGTCAGGTCGAGCGCCGGCGGTTCCAGCGCGGTGACGTCATGCCCCGCGAAGCGCGCGGCGAGGGCCCGCGCCACCTGTCCCTCCCGCCCCGCGATCAGCAGGCGCATCAGAAGCAGGGTCCGAGGTCGGCCAGGCGCGGCAGCACCCGGTCCTTGTCGGAAAGCCGGGCCGTGGCGGGGTCGATCCCCCAATCGATGCCGAGCGCCGGGTCATCCCACGCGACGCCCCTGTCGCAGCCCGGGGCGTAGAGGGCGGAGACCTTGTAGGCCACTTCCGTATCCGGCTCCCGCGTGGCGAAGCCATGGGCGAAGCCGACGGGGATGTAGAACATCAGCCCGTTCTCGGCCGACAGTTCCGCCGCCACATGCCGGCCGAAGCTGGGGGAGCCGGCGCGGAGGTCCACCGCGATGTCGATGATCCGTCCCCGCAGCACCCGCACCAGCTTGGCCTGCGGCGCCGGCGGCACCTGGAAGTGCAGGCCGCGCACCGTGCCGGGATGGACGGAAAGGGACTGGTTGTCCTGCACGAACTCTTCCGCGATCCCCACCGCGGTGAAGTCCCGGCGGTTGTAGGTCTCGATGAAGACGCCGCGGGAATCCTCGAAGCGGCGGACGGAAAGCAACAGCGGTCCGGCGATGGCGAAGCCCTGCGCCTCCACATTGCCGGCGCAGCGGATCTCCGTGGCCGGCGCGCGCAGCTCATCCAGCATCGCCGTCATCCCCGCCCTCATTCCGATATCGCCCCCAGGGGCACCCCCCAGGGTCACCCCCAGGGGCTGAAATCTCCGGCCCCTGCATAATCCAAGGTAGAGCCCCGCGAAAGGCCGTCGGCCCGCGGCGTGCCGCAGGTGGAATGACCAGAAAGTCTTTCAACTCCGTAAGCAGGCTGCCAGGGGGGGCGTCACCAGCGGCCGGCATCGGGCTCCGGCGCCGGTTCCCCGCCGGCCGCGATGGTTTCCAGCAGCTCGATCTGCCGGGGCAGGCAGATCGTCTTCAGGTCGTAGCGGTCGATCACGCTCTGCCGGCCCGCCGCCGCCAGGGGGGCATGGGCATCCGGGTCCGCCACCACCGACAGCACCGTCCGCGCGATCGCATCCGGATCGAAGAAGGGCACCAGCAGGCCGTTATGGCCGTGGCGGATTGCCTCGCTCACCGGCTGCGTGTCGCTGCCCACCACCAGCGCGCCGCAGGCCATCGCCTCCAGCATCGACCAGGACAGGACGAAGGGGTAGGTCAGGTAGACATGCGCCTGCGTCACGCGGAACAGATCGTGCAGCGCATCATGCGCGACGCGCCCGGTGAAGTGGATGCGGCTGAGGTCGAGCTGGCCGTGGAGTTCCTCCAGCAGCAGCGCCTTCCAGTTCTCCGCGTCTGGCGGCTTCTTGCCGTAGGAGACCTCATTCCCGCCGACGATGACAGTGTGCAGGTCCGGCCTTTCGCGCTGGATCCGCGGCAGGGCACGCATGAAGCTCGGAAAGCCGCGATAGGGTTCCAGGTTGCGCCCGACATAGGAGATGACGGGATCGCCCCGGCGGAATTCCCGCCCCTTCGGCGTGCGGAACACCGCCCCGGCGCGGGGCGCGCAGCGGTCGGTGTCCACCCCCTCATGCAGCACGGAGATGCGCCGGCGCGCCCAGGCGGGGTAGCGGCTCCATTGCCAGCGGGTGGGGGAGACGCCCCAATCGGCGACCTGGAGGGAGACGAGTTGCGCCGCGTTCAGCACCCGCACCCGCGCCGCATCGTCCAGCGTCAGCGGCTGGGCGGGGTCGAAGCCCAAATCCTGGCCCAGCGCGTTGTAGAAGAACTCCCAGTAGAACAGGGTGCGCGCCTGCGGGAAGACGTCCTTCAGGAACAGCCCTTCGCCCCAGCCGGGATGGCAGACGATGATGTCCGGCCGCACCCCGGCATCGCGTGCCTTCACCAGTGCATTCGTCAGGTGCTGCCCGCGGCGGAGCGAACCCTCGAAGGGGCGGAGATAGCGATGCGTCTGCTCCCCGGCGCCCTTGGGCGGGCCATAGGCGATGTAGGTGACGCCCGGCGCCTCGTAGCCAGGCTTCTCCCCCACGCACCAGACCTGCACCCCCTCCCGCTGCGCCATGGCCGGGGCGAGGTGGGCGTATTGCCCGGGGAAATTCTGATGGATGAACATCACCCGGAGGGGGCGTTTCAGGGGTAGCGCGGCCATCATGTCTCCGGTGTCGGTGGCGGGACGGTGGTGGAGCATCCGTCCCCGGTCAAGGCGCGCCACGGGCAACCCCGCCACCGCCTGGCGGGCTGGTCGGGCCGGACGGTGGATGGCAGGCTGCGCGCCGCTCGACCAAGGGGGGATTGCAGCATCATGGGCACTCGCAAGCGGCCGGAGGAACTCCGCAGCCATCGCTGGTTCGGGGTGGATGACCTCCGCGCCTTCGGCCACCGGTCGCGCATGCTGCAGATGGGGTTCTCCGAGGCCGATTTCCGCGGCAAGCCCGTGATCGGCATCATCAACACCTGGTCCGAACTCAGCCCCTGCCACTTCCACTTCCGCACCCGGGCGGAGGAGGTGAAGCGCGGCGTCTGGCAGGCCGGCGGCTTCCCGGTGGAACTGCCGGCGCACCCGGTCACCGAGCAGTACATGAAGCCCAGCAGCATGCTGTACCGGAACATGCTGGCCATGGAGACGGAGGAACTGGCGCGCAGCCAGCCCTGTGACGGCCTGGTGCTGCTGGGCGGCTGCGACAAGACGCCGCCGGGCCTGGTGATGGGCGCGCTGTCCATGGGCCTGCCCTTCATCTTCGTCCCAGCCGGGCCGATGCTGCGCGGCAATTGGCGCGGCAAGACGCTGGGCTCGGGTTCCGATGTCTGGAAGTACAATGCGGAACTCCGCGCCGGGAACATCACGCAATCCCAGTGGAAGGACATGGAAACCGGCATCGCCCGGTCCTTCGGCACCTGCATGACCGCCGGCACGGCGGCGACCATGATGCTGGCCTGCGAGGCGATGGGCCTGACGCTCCCCGGCGCATCCTCGATCCCCGCCCCCGACGCCAACCACCCGCGCATGGCCACCGATTCCGGCCGCCGGATCGTCGACATGGTGTGGGAGGATCTGACGCCCTCCGCGATGCTGACGCAGGGCAGCGTGGACAATGCGGTGGCCGCCACCATGGCCTTCGGCGGTTCCACCAACGCCATCATCCACATCATCGCCATGGCCCGCCGCGCCGGGCTGGAACTGGACCTGGAACGCTTCGACACCATCAGCCGCCGCGTGCCGCTGATCGCCAATCTCCGCCCCAATGCGGGTGAGGCGCTGATGGAGGATTTCTTCTACGCCGGCGGCAGCCGCGCCTTCCTCAAGCGCCTGTCCCCGCATCTGGACCTGACGGCGAAGACGGTCAGCGGCCGCACCATGGGTGACGACATCGCGGATGCCGAGGTGTTCGACGACGACGTGATCCGCCCGCTCGACAAGCCCATCCAGGCGGAAGGCGGGCTTGCCGTGGTGAAGGGGACGCTGGCGCCGAAGGGGGCGGTCATCAAGACCTCCGCCGCGGACCCGAGGCTGCTGACCCATACCGGGCCGGCGGTGGTCTTCGACAACTACGCCGATCTCAAGAAGCGGCTGGATGATCCGGACCTGGACGTGACGGCGGACAGCGTGCTGGTGCTGCGGTCATCGGGGCCGCAGGGCGGGCCGGGGATGCCGGAATGGGGGATGATGCCGATCCCGCAGAAGCTGCTGAAGCAGGGGGTGCGGGACATGGTGCGCCTGTCCGATGCCCGGATGTCCGGCACCAGCTACGGCACCTGCGTCCTCCACGTCTCACCCGAATCGCATGTCGGCGGGCCGCTGGCGCTGGTGCGGGATGGCGACCTCATTCGCCTCGACGTGCCGAACCGCACGCTCGACCTGCTGGTGGATGAGGCGGAGATGGAACGCCGCCGGGCCGGCTGGACGGCACCCGTGCGCCGCTATGAGCGCGGCTGGACGTCCATGTACCTGGACCAGGTGACGCAGGCCGATGAGGGATGCGACCTGCGTTTCCTCGAAGCCGGGGCGCCGACGCCGGAGCCCGACATCTACTGAAGCCCATCCCCGGGCGCCCGGTTGGCACGGCGCCTCACGCGCCGTTCCACATCCGCCTGAGGCCGCCCGCGACGGAGTTGCGCGGGGGTGGTGCGGGCGGCGGCGGGCCGCCCGCCATCAGGTTGCGGGGATTCTCCCGCAGCGCGATGCGGGACAGGATGGCGAGGGCCGCGGAGTAGTAGTCCGGGCTCCGCGCCACTGTCGGCAACTGCCTTGAGATGCCGCGATGCCAGCCGGTGGCCGTCGTCACTTCCGCCACCGCATGGATGCCCGATGGCGCGGCATAGGGCGCGACCTGCCCGGTGCGGAGGTCCGTCCAGGCCGGGCGGATGGAAAAGCCCGGGTCGTTCCAGAAGTTGTTGGCGGCGCGCACGGCGGGTTCGTCCGTCATCCCCGCCCAGGCCAGGTGCAGCGGCACGCGCACCGCATCGTAGCTGAAGCGCGTGGGCCAGCCTGCCGCAGGCCGCGCCTGGCCACCGGGGCCGCGGGTGATCTCCACCCAATCCGCCGGCAGGCCCCAGCGGCCATACCGCATGCCGCGCAGCATCTGCACGCCATCGCCCATCACCCGCTGCCAGGCCCGGTCCGGCACCGCGCGGCTCAGCGCGAACAGGGCGGGGAAGGCGTAGTAGGACGGGTTCACCACCACGCGGTCGCCGTGGTTGAAGCCCTGCGCCGCCGGCAGCAGCACCATCCGGCCATTCACCTCCATCACCAGGCGGGACAGGATCGCCTGGCCGATGGCGATGCCGTCGCGCCGGTACTCGGGCTCCCGCCACCGATCCGCCGCGCGCAGCAGCGCCCAGGCGATGTAGAGGTCGCCATCCGTCGCATTGTTAGGATCATCCACCCGCACCCGCTGATCCGGGCGGAAGCGCCAGGAATGCAGGCCGTCGGGGCGCCGCAGCGTGCGTCGTGCCCATTGATGGACCCGGTCGAAGGTCGGCCGGTCGTCGAAGGCCTCGGCGAAGAGCATGGCGTAGCCCTGGCCCTCGCTATGGGAGATGCCCTGGTTCCCGGTATCCACCACCCGCCCGTCACTCAGCACGTAGCGGTCGCGGAAGGCGCGGTACTGGGCGGCGGGATCGTCCGGCCCGGTCGCCGCCTCCTCCCCACTGGTCGCGGCGCCGCAGGCGGGCGTCAGCACCAGCGCCGCGGTCGCGCCGGCCAGGGCCAGGCGGCGGGTGAGGCGGGACATGGGCGCCGGCGGCGCCGCATCCTGGTCGGGCAGGGTCAGGGCTTCGCTGAGCATGGGGTCGATCCTCGGGATGGCGTGTGGGGGGGGGTGGCGTGCGTCGGGGGCGCGTCAGGCGACGCGGAAGCTGATGCGGGCGCGGAGCCCGGTGCCGGGCGGGGCCCAGATGTCGATCCGGTGTCCCTGCGCCTGGATGAGGCGGCGGCCGATCGCCATCGGCAGTTCGCGGACAAGCCGCGACCGGTGGCCCTGTTCCAGCGTGCCGACGGAGACGCGCTGGATGACCAGGTCCATCACCGTCTCGTCCCGGCCAGCGGTGATGCACAGCTCCGCCCGCGCGGGGCCGGCGCAATTCGCCTGGCCGTGCAGGGCCAGCATTTCCAGCGCCCGCAGCACGCGGGTGGCATCGACGCCGCAGCTCTGTTCCGCCGGTGCCAGGTTGCGCAGGCCGCAGCGGATGCCCTGGTCCGCCAGCCCCGCCACCACGTCCCAGGCCAGGACGCGCAGCAGGGTCGGCACCACCGCCAGGGGCGTTTCTGCCGCGGCATCGACGGCGGCGCCGAGCAGGTCCTCGACCAGCGAGAAGAGGCTGGGGCGGGGCGCCTCCTGGTCCCATTCCGTCATGGCGAGAGGCTCGGCTTCCTCACGCCCCGCGGCGTCCAGCACTGCCGCCATCTCCCCCCGCAGCCGCTGCATCATCGCCTGCAGGCCGGGTTCGGACCCCGTCCGCGGCATGGGCAGCTGGACGCGGCGGTCGCCGGGCGGCGGTTCCACCCAGCCGAGGCGCGGCCCGTCCGACCGGCGCCGGCCATAGGTGGGGCGGGCCGGGTGAAGCGCCTGGCGCGGCAGCAACCCGGGCTGAGTGGAACCGGCGCCATCCGATGCGGGTGACGGGTGGGCCAGGGAAGCGGGGGCCCGGGAAGCGGGGGCCAGGGAAGCGGGAGGAAGGGAAGAGGATGCCAGGGAAGCTGGGGTGGCGGACATGGAAAGGGCGTCGGCGAACATGGGTGTTCTCCCTCGTCGTCATCGATGCGGTGGTGGTGGGGGCGGCCCCGCGTGGGGCTGGCGGCTATTCCGCGTGGAGCAGCAGCCGCGCGCGCAGCCCGCCAGTCGGGATGGTCCAGGCATCCAATTGCCCGCCGAGCGCGGCCACCAGGCGGCGCGCCACGGCAACGGGCAGGCCGCGTTCCGGCCTCGGCTCCGGCTCCACCGGTTCGGGCGCGTCAGGCCGCAGCAGCAGGTCGAGCCGCGCCTGCCCGGCCCCGGCATCCAGCGAGAGCACCGCCGTTCCCGGCTGGCTGCCGAAGGCGCGGCGGCCCAGCAGGTCTATCACGCGCAGCAGCCGGGCGCTGTCGATGTAGAAGGCCAGGTCGGCATCGGGCTGCAGCGTGATACGGCGCGAACAGGCGGCGCCGCGGGCCCGAAGCTGCGCCGCCACCGCCCCCATCAGCGCGTGGGCGGAGACCGGATCCCGCCGCGGGCGGTCCCGCCCGTCCTCCAGCGCCCGCGCATCCGCCAGGTCATCGGCCAGGCCGTCGGCCAACTGATCATCCCATTGGCCGTCCCCCCGGCTATCCGCCCGGCCATCTTGGGCGGGGCGCGGCGTGGCCCGGCGTTCCGCCGGATGGGTGCGGGGCTCGGCCTTGCCCATCGACAGGGACGGGAAGGCCTGCCCTGCCTGGGCATGGACCAGCGGCAGGCCGGCCATCGCCATCGGGGATGGCGCCGCGGCCAGGGCTCCCACCGTCTGGGGCGTGCGGGGATGGTCGGCGTCGCGGCGCTGGGCGGCGCTGGCCAGCGCCTCCGCCACCAACTGGGCCAGGTCGGCACCCCGCATCGGCTTGCGGAGCACCCCGAAGGCGCCGATCCGGCTGGCCGCCAGCCCCTGGGCGACGGAGGCGTAGCCGGTCACCAGCAGCACCTCCAGCGCATCGGCATCCCGCCTGCCGGACAGCGCGGCTTCCGCCAGCGCGATGCCATCCATGCCCGGCATCCGGATATCCGTGACCAGCGCGCCCACATCCGGCCGGCTGGCCAGGATGGAAAGCGCCATGCGCGCCGAACCCGCCGACAGCACCGAAAGGCCCCGTCGCCCCAGCGCGACCGTCAGCTCCTCCAGCACCTCGGCCTCGTCATCCACCACCAGGACGGAAAGCGCTTCCCGGGCGGGGGTGGCGAAGGGAAGGCGGAGGCCGACGCCCGGCGCGAAGCTTCGTTGGTCGGTGGCGCTGCATCGTCCGATCGGCATGGTCATCGTGCGGCTCCGTTCTTCATCGGGTGGGGCGGGGGCCGGTGGTCCGGCGCCGTCCCGTGGTGTCGGACCGATGAATGGGACAGGGCCGCGTCGCCGTGTTGTCGCCTTTCGTGTTAACTAATCGCCTACTGATTGAGACGGTCTCTCGACGTCAGCCAGCGTCTTCCGGTAAACCTCAATGTCGAGGAGGGTCTCCATCGGCGGAGACATCCTGCGTCTGGGGAGACGAAGGATGACGTCGCAGACAGGGGGTCGGCCTGGCGGGCCAGGGCGCCCCGCGCCGGTAGGCCTAGGGCGCGGCGCGCCTGGCCGAGGCTTCGCCGAAGGCCAGGCATCCTTCACGGAATCGAATGCCGCGATGACGGAATCCGCGGGCACGGCGCTGACGCCGCTGGTGCTGCTGGCCGACGACGAACGCGAACTCACGGATGAAATGGCGGCCTACCTGCAGCGCTATGGGTTGCGCACGCTGGTCGCCAATTCCTTCCAGGCGGCGCTCGCCATCCTCCATACCCATCGGCCGGATGCCATCATCCTGGACCAGCGCCTGGGTCCGGTGGACACGCTGCCGCATCTGCCGGAACTGCGCGCCCTGACCGATGCGCCGATCCTGATCGTCACCGGCAACCGGGAGGAGACGGACCGCGTGCTGGGCCTCGAACTCGGCGCCGACGATTTCCTGGTGAAGCCGGTCTCCGGCCGCGAATTGGTGGCGCGGCTGCGCGCCCGCATCCGCCGGCCCGGCAACGCCGCCGCCGCAGCCCCGCGGCGGGACCGCTGGCGCCTGCAGCCCGTGGAGCGGCGCCTGCTGCGCCCCGATGGGACGGTGCTGGAGCTGACGACGGCGGAATTCGACCTGCTGGCCGTCATGGCATCCCAGCCCGGGGAGGTGCAGACGCGGGAGGCGCTGACCCAACTGGTCTTCCGCCGTCCCTGGCGGCCAGGCGACCGGGCGGTGGACAACGCCGTCCTGCACCTCCGCCAGAAGCTGGCGCCGGAGCTGGGGGAGCGCTGCATCGTCACCATCCGTCAGGTCGGCTACGTCTTCATCGGCTTCCCGAATTCCTGATTTTTCTCAGGTTATCAGTATGTTGATATTCGCCATGGGGTTGTGGGGCGTCGCGCCCAACGCGACACGGCGCGACAAAGCCGGCTGAACGGCGGGGCCGCGGGGGGACGGGCGGCGACAAAGCGCGCACCGTCGGTCCCGGGACGACAAATCCCCCCGCCCGGCCCCGGATTCCGGCCCCGCGGCGACAATCACCGGGCGCGGCGACAATCCGCTCAACATTCCGGCGATATTCCTGGTGATGATTTTCGCCCCTTCCGGGCGTGCGGGCACCCCTGCAACCGGAACGGCACGCCGCCAGCGGCGTTGCCCCCCGCGACCGAAGGGGGATCCGGATGCCGAGGCGACGCAGGAAGCAGGGCGAGGAGACGGCGCGGGAGCCGCTCTGGTGGCGCGACGCGGTCATCTACCAGCTCCACCCCAAATCCTTCATGGACGGGAATGACGACGGCGTCGGCGACTTCGCGGGGCTGATCGCGCGGCTGGACCATGCCGCCGGGCTTGGCGTGGATGCGATCTGGCTGCTGCCCTTCTACCCGTCACCCCGCCGGGACGATGGCTACGACATCAGCGACTACCGCGCCGTCCACCCGGATTACGGGTCGCTCGCCGATTTCAAGCGCCTGGTGCGGGAAGCGCATGCGCGTGGCCTGAAGGTCATCACCGAACTCGTCATCAACCACACCAGCGACGAACACCCCTGGTTCCGCCGCGCCCGCCGGTCCCCGCCCGGGTCCTGGCAGCGGGACTTCTATGTCTGGTCCGATGACGACAGGCGCTATGACGGCACGCGCATCATCTTCATCGATACCGAGAAATCGAACTGGACCTGGGACCCGGTCGCCAAGGCCTATTTCTGGCACCGCTTCTACAGCCACCAGCCTGACCTGAACTTCGACAATCCCCGCGTGCTGGAAGCGGTGCTGCGCGTCATGCGCTTCTGGCTCGACCTCGGCGTGGATGGCCTGCGGCTCGATGCCGTGCCCTACCTGGTGGAACGCGACGGCACGAACAACGAGAACCTGCCGGAGACGCATGACATCCTGAAGCGCATCCGGAGCGCGCTGGATGCCGACTACCCGAACCGGATGCTGCTGGCGGAAGCGAACCAGTGGCCGGAGGATGTGCAGGCCTATTTCGGCGCCGGCGACGAATGCCACATGTGCTTCCACTTCCCGCTGATGCCGCGGATGTACATGGGCGTGGCGCAGGAGGACCGCTTCCCCATCACCGACATCCTGCGTCAGACGCCGGATGTGCCCGATGGCTGCCAATGGGCCGTCTTCCTCCGCAACCACGATGAACTGACGCTGGAGATGGTGACGGATGCGGAGCGCGACACGCTCTGGTCCGTCTATGCCGCCGATCGCCGCGCGCGCATCAACCTGGGCATCCGCCGGCGCCTCGCCCCCCTGATGGAGCGCGACCGAAGGCGGATCGAGCTGATGAACGGCCTGCTGCTGTCCATGCCCGGCACGCCTGTCATCTACTATGGCGATGAGATCGGGATGGGCGACAACGTCTATCTGCGGGACCGCGATGGCGTGCGCACGCCGATGCAATGGTCGCCCGACCGCAATGGCGGCTTCTCCCGCGCCGATCCGGCGGCGCTGGTGCTGCCTGTCATCCAGGATGCGACCTATGGCTACCAGGCCGTCAATGTGGAGACGCAATCCCGCGACGCGCACAGCCTGCTGAACTGGACGCGCCGGATGCTGGCCGTGCGCCGCCGCACCCGCGCCTTCGGCCGTGGCGTCATGCGCCTTCTCTATCCCGGCAACCGGAAGGTGCTGGCCTATGTGAGGGAATGGGAGGGGGAGGTCGCGCTCTGCGTCTTCAACCTCTCCCGCGCCGCCCAGGCGGTGGAGCTGGATCTCGCCGCCCATCTCGGCCGCGTGCCGGTGGAGATGCTCGGCGGCACGCCCTTCCCGCCGATTGGCCCGCTGCCCTACCAGTTGACGCTGCCGCCCTATGCCTTCCACTGGTTCCTGCTGGCGGAAGGCGCCGCGCTGCCGGCCTGGCACGTGCCGCCGCCGGAACCGCTGCCGGAACTCCGCACCCTGGTCGGCCGCCCCGGCGGCGACTGGCTGCCCGCCGAGGCCCGCCAGGTGCTGGAGCGGGAGGTGCTGCCCGCCTGGCTGCCGCTCCGCCGCTGGTTCGGATCGAAGGATGCCCAGCCCGCCGGCCTCGTCGCCCGCTTCGCCTATGCCGTGCCGCTGCAAGCGGGGCTGGAACCGCTGCTGCTGGCGGAGGTGGAGGCCGCGGGCGAAAGCTGGGCCCTGCCGCTGGCGAGGATCGGGGAGGAGGATGCCGCGAAACCCGCCGGGCAGTTGGCCCTGGCGCGGCTGCGCCACGGATCGCGCATCGGGCTGCTGACGGATGCCGTCGCCACCGATGGCTTCGCCCGCGCCGTGCTGGCGGCCTGCCGGGCCGGGCGCGTGCTGGCGACCCCGGAAGGGGAGCTGCGCTTCCAGCCGACCCCGGCCCTGGCCGACCTGGTCCTGCCCGAACCGCCGGAGGTCCGGCGCCTCGGCGTCGAGCAATCCAACACGACGGTCATCCTGGGGGAGGCGGTGGTGCTGAAGCTCCTGCGCCGCGTCCAGCCCGGGCTGCACCCCGAAGCGGAGATGGCGCGCCACCTGACGGCAGCTGCCTATCCCGGCACGCCCGCCCTGCTCGGCCAGGTGGTGCGGGTAGCGCCGGATGGCACGCCCCATACGCTGATGCTGCTGCAGGCCTTCGCCCGCAACCAGGGCGATGCCTGGGCCTGGACGCTGGATTGGCTGGCCCGCAGCGTGGACGACGCCGCGCTGACGGAAGCCGAGCCGGAGGACCCGCTGGCTGGCTACCTGCCCGTGGCGGAGGCCATCGGCAGGCGGCTCGCGCAGCTTCACCTGGTGCTGGCACGGCCGAGCGACGATCCGGATTTCGCCCCCGTGCCGCTCGACGCCGCCATGGGGCGCGGCTTCGCGGCGGAAGCGGCGACGAGCCTTGATCGCGCGCTCGGGCGGCTCGACCGTCCCGGCCTTCTGCCACCGGGGCCGGCGGCCGATGCCGCCCGTCGGCTGGTGGCGGATCGCGCCCGGCTGGTGGAGGCGATCCGCGCCCTGGCGCCGGACCCGGCCGGGCTGCTGGCCACGCGCTGCCATGGCGATTTCCACCTGGGCCAGGTGCTGGTCGCGACCGGCGATGCGGTGATCCTGGATTTCGAGGGCGAGCCCGCGCGGCCGCTCGCCGCCCGCCGCGCCAAGTCCAGCCCCTGGCGGGACGTGGCGGGCCTGTTGCGCAGCCTGGACTACGCGGCGGCGGTGGCGGCCGCGACGGAGGAAAGCGGGACGGCGACGGCCGCCTCCTCCACCCGGCGCGCGGCGCTGATCACGCGCTGGCGCAGCGCGGCGGAGGCCGCCTTCCTCGCCGCCTATCGCGCGACGTGGGAGGGGGAGGCGGGTGCGGCGCCAGCGGGGGCGGCGACGCTGCTCGACCTCTTCCTGGTGGAAAAGGCGGCCTATGAGGTCGGGTACGAACTCGCGAACCGGCCGCCCTGGCTGCCGGTGCCGGTGCTCGGGCTGGCCGCGGTTCTCGACCGGCTGGTGCCACCGATGGAGGATTTGCAACCCTGACGGGAAGACTCACCTTGACGTGATTAAAGTATACACTTAGACGTGAGCGCGGCGCCTCTCATTCCCGTGAGGCGCTGGCGCCGCTCCCGTCCCGCGGCGTCCCTGCATCCAGGCCGGGAGCCCGCCATGAACATCAACCTGCTCGTCCGCGGCCAGTCCAACGCGATCCTGCTGATGGAAAGCAATGGCTGGTCTGGTGCCGGGACCATCACCCAGGAAGTCCAGCGGCTGCTCGGCTTCGATGGGGTGAAGGACACGGTGTCGCTGGTCTATGACCGGTTCGACGCCAACAGCAGCACCGCCTTCGGCGGCACCTCGCTGATCGGGGATTGGCTGAAGCCGAACGGGTCCGGCTGGCAGGTGGGGTCGCAGGAACAGGCCCTGCTGAACGAGATCGCGGACCTGTCCGCCGCTCAGCGCGCCGACCCGACCGCGGTGCTGTGGCTGCACAGCGAATACGACAGCGCGAATGCGTCCCTGACGACGGAGCAATGGGTCTCCGCCGTGCGCTACGACGCGGCGCTGGTGCGCGCGGCGCTGGGGCAGGGCGCTGCCACCGTCTCCTACAACTTCGTCTCCGCCATGCCCTATTGGGGCACGGAGGAAGGCCACCAGGCGATCCGCCGCGGCATGGAACAGCTGGCGGCGGATGCGTCCTTCAATGCCAGCATCGCGGCCCGCATGCAGGACATCAACGCGACGACGGATGACTGGGACAGCAACCCCAACACCATCGAATATGGTGGCGGCCATATCGATGGCGGGGATGCGGCGCAGACCGTGCTGCGCGCCGCGCTCGGCATCGCCGAAAGCCTTGCGGACTACGCGAAGTCGGGGTCCATCGTCGCGCAATCCGGTGGCGATATCGATGACAAGGGGCCGCAGGTCATCCGCGCCAGTCTCGCTGCCGCCAACCAACTGCGCATCGATGTCGCGCATGACCACGCCACGGGCTTCCAGGCGCTGGATGCCGATGCGGCCAAGGGGCTGGGCTGGTGCGTGCAGGGCGCGGGCGGGACCGTGTACGGCACGGCGGCGACGCTGGTGGATGGGGATACGCTGCTCGTCACCTTCTCCGGCCCCGTCCCGGCCGGCGGCACGCTGTTCTACGGCTACGGCTATGGCCGCCTGGCGGGGGCGGATGGATCGGGCCGGGGCAACGCGGTCTACGACGACCAGGGAATGCCCATCTGGGTCGCCGCCGATGGGTTGAAGATCGGCACGACAGTGACGCCCCCGCCCGTCACGCCGACGCCCGTCATCACCAACCTGACGCTGACCGGCACGGCGGGCGATGATGCGCTGGCGGGCGGCGC
>NZ_JBHYGL010000022.1:0-16538 GCF_051859025.1 Falsiroseomonas sp.
CAGAACATGGGCCAAGTCTCTCATAGCCCGTGGATCCCCGATCAGGGGCAGGTCAAATGTCGGTGAAGGTCTGGGCGAGCGCGCTGGCCACCGCCCCGCCCACCAGCGCGCCATCGTTGAAGCAGGGGATGACGATGCTAACAAGCGGCACGTCCGGCATGTCTGGCAGCGGTTCAAAGCTCTCCATCCCGATGGGGCCTGCCACCTGCGCCAGCGCTACGCGCTGCGCCATCAGATTGCGTAAGGAGAAGAATAGCAGACCGATCTCTCCACGCGCGATGCGACGCAGACCCTTGCCGATGTTGCGCAGCGATGCGAGTGCGGCTCCAGCGCGCAGCAGCCGTACCAGCCGCATCATTGGTACCCGTGGGTCGGGGAGGTTAGGCCCGGGCGGCATGGTGGGGCGCCCCAGCGAATTCGGGGGAGCGGGCGCTCATGACCGGCTTGCATTCACGGAACTTGCTGACGCGCAGAGCCGCAGTTCGCACGCCACCCGACCGGCCCACGTTTCGCCGGCGGCGACATCGCAGATCACGACCGCGGCGCCCCGCAAGATATAGCCGAACCCGATGCCGAGCTCGGGGCGCTGGTCGACCAATGCGCCGCCGGCAAGCGCCGCGGCAGGAGGCGAGTGTTATACACTCGCTGGCCGACAGCCGCGTAACCATGGGGGCTGAACAGACTCAGCGATATCTGCCGCGTGACGGAGATCAGGTTCGGATGCCACGCCAGCCAACGCGCCAGCTGGCCGCGCACCTGGCACAATACACATGCCGAGCCGGCCAAGGCCGGCCCTGTGCAGCAGAAGGACACTAAGTGACCGAAACCAATTCCCGCCCGGTGGCTCATGCGCATGGTTAGCTGGCGACGCTTAAGCTGCCACCTGCAATCCCTTCAATTATTCGATCCAAAACAGACCAGGCTAAAAATTCCAGATGTTCGCCTGATAACCCCACGACACTCGCCTCTTCATCCGTGAACCTAGTAGTCAAGAAAGCCAAGCCACACCAACCATCCGGCGCGGCAGCGTAAAGTGACAGCTCCGCACTGCCGTCCGCACCCCCGCAAAGCAGAATGTCGCGCCCTGACGCGCTGCTGCGAAGCGCCCCGCCCATGTAAGGCTTGAACAGATATTTTTTGATCATTTTGACGCTAATGTCGCCCGCATAAGTTCGCGGCAGCAAATCACAAGCATGCAGATCTAGGGCGGGCACCCAAGACGCCCGCCTAAAACTACCAACCCGTTGCGAGTGAGAAGTATCCTCCGCGCTTATTCTTAACAGAAATCCCTGATCGCAGAACGCATCGCTTTGGACATGCCACCTAAGCTCGCGCGAAGAGGCCCACTCTGAAATCATGCATTCCTCAACCACAAAAATTGGAAAGATCTAAGAAATTCGTAGCAACTGGCGTTGTTTTCCTGTCCGATATCAGCATGACTAATTGGACAGCCGTTCAAATTATGTTTTATTTTCGCACGCCGTTCCGCGTTCAAATTTCGCCCTGAGCGACGGTGATAAACGAGGCGGCGACGATACAACATCAGGAGTTTTGTGTACCGCTGAAGACTTTATCCCTGTTTTCGTTCGAAATGTGCATTGCGGCGTGGGAGCATGGGAACGCAGGCGGCGTAGATGAAGGTGATGGTGGCATCGAAGTCTTTCGCGAGGCGGCGGCTGCGACCGATCCAGGCGAACAAGCGTTTCACCACCGAGCGTCGCGCGTGTGCGGCGAAGCAGATCTCCCTCTAGGGCCTTCGAACGATCTCGGCGCGGATGGAGCCCAACAGGCGCAGCCAAGGCAGCCGCCCCTGCATCGAGATTGACGAGCGCGTCCGCGTCTTCCTCGCTCGCCCCATCGAGGGCGACGGGCCCTGCCTCTGGCTCGACGCGACTTATCTGAAGGTCCGCGAGCCGGGCGGGTCGTCCCCGTCGTCGTAACCATCGCGGTGCGCGTTGACGCCGGTGGCTGCGGCGAGACGCTTGGCATGGCCCTTGGCGCCTCGAGGCCGTTCTCTTCTGACTTCACTTCCTCCGCTACCTGACGCGTCGCGGCCTGCCTGGCGCGAAGTTGGTAACGTCCGACGCCCATGGACGGCGCCCTCATCCAGGACAAGGTCGAGACGGGCTACGCCACCATGGCAAGCCGGCAAGGTGACACAGTCGATGAGACGCGTCTTACTGCGCCTAGAGGAGTTTGGAATCCAGTTCAGACCGCTGCTCCAGTCGGTTACCCAACCTAGTATTCCTCATGCGTCGCCGGCGCCGTGAACCGCAGGTTGCCTGGGGTTTCGCCGGGTCAGCTTGAGGGTTGGAGAACGCCAGGAACCCGGAAATCACTCTCCGGAGTCTCTGAAGTCTCGAACCACCCGCCGGCCCTCCGCCGCGCAGCAGCGCGGTGATCCGGCGGTAGCCGTAGCGGCCATACTCAGTCGCCAGCGACACCACCGCCCCGGTCAACGCCGCCTCGTCGACCGCCACCACCCGCACCTTGCGCTGCGTCGAGTGTGGCTGGCCCAGCGTGCGGCAGGCGCGACGCTCGGGGCCTGGAAGTTTCCCTCCGCGGCATCTTTCAGGGTCTGCTTGTCCAGCGTCAGCGCTGCCACTGCCCGCTTCAGCCGCGCATTCTCGCGCTCGCGGTCCTTCAGCAGACGCGCCTGCTCCACCTTCTGCCCGCCATGCTCGGATCACCAGCGATCGAACGCCGCCTCCGATACCGCGAGCCGGCGGCCAATCTTCCCCACCGTCCGACCCTGCGCCAACTCCAACTCAGCCTGCTGCAGCAGCCCAATGATCTGCTCCGCCGTGTGGCGCTTCCTCGGCATCCCTGCCTCCTTGCAAGGAAGCCAATTCTCTCATCGCAGATGGATCCCTGGCAGGGGGGGGAAGGTCAGCCAGGCGGGCTGCGCTGATGTTCTTGATTCGTTCCTTGAGTCGCGCCATGCTGGGGCCATGCCCGAAGCGCCCCTTCCCCCTGGTGCTCTGCCTGCCGCGGTCCGGCCCCTGCCGTTCCCGACGGCCGGGGCTTGCCATGCGGGGCCTCACCCGGCGCCGGCCTGGCTGGATGCTGCCACCTTCGCCCTGATGTGCCTGGCAGCTACGGGAGCCGGGGCGGGGGAGGACGCCGCGGCCCTGGCGCGGGAGGTGGTGGCCGCGCGCTACCCCGCCCTGCCCGCCGCCCTGCTGAGCGAGGCAGCCCTGCTGGCGCTGGGCGCCGCTGTGCCGTCGCCCACCCCTGGAGATGCGCCATGACGCCGCCGCCGAGCATCCTCGGCCAGACCCGCTGGGAGTGGGAGGGCCAGGGCATCCGCTTCCGCCTCTGGACCCGTCCGGTGGTGGGGCACGGTGGCCGCAGCGTCGTGCCCGTCACCCTGCTGTGGCGCCGTCCCGACGGCACCGGCGGCATGGCGCGCTGCGGCGGCCTGATCGAGGCGATGGAGCGGGTGGCGGAAGTGCTGGCGGGGCCGGTGGCCCCCTAGCAGCCAATGGCGCGCGGAGGAGCAAGGGATGGACCAGGCCCCGCTTCCGCATGCGGTCAGCAGGGTGGGGAACGTCGTCGGTTGACCCCGCTGCGGCGCGCCACAGCGGCCCTGTTCGACCTGAAGCCCCGCCGATGTTCACGGGGCTATGTCCGCGGGGCCGGAAAAGGGGATTGTCCTCGACGGGATTCGAACCCATGGCCCCCAGATTAGGAATCTGGTGCTCTATCCTGCTGAGCTACGAGGACACCGCCACCCCGATAGCACAGCCCGCCCGGCGCATGCGAGGGGGGCGGGAAACCCGCGCCATGCCGGCCCGTTCGAAGCCCCAGGTCCACACGGAAGCGACCGAGGGAGATCGACACATGGCAAGCAGCATTCGCGACATCTACATCGCCGGCCTCACCAACGCGCATGCGCTGGAAGCCCAGGCCATCCAGCTCATCAACCGCCAGGTGGAGCGGATCGAGAACTATCCCGAGATGCGGGAGCGCCTGCGCCTGCATGGGGAGGAGAGCAAGCGCCAGCAGGAACGCCTTGCGCAGATCCTGGACGGGCTGGGCACCTCCCCCTCCAGCATCAAGGACATCGGCACGTCGCTGATGGGCAACGTCGCGGCCATCGGCCATGCGCTGGCGCCTGACGAGGTCATGAAGAACACGCTGGCCAACTTCGCCTTCGAACATATGGAGATCGCGAGCTACCGGTCCCTGCTGACCATGGCCCAGGCCGCCGGCGATACCGCCGCGCCACGCCTGCTGGAGCAGAGCCTGCAGGAGGAGATCGCGATGGCACGGTGGATCGAGGAGAACCTGGACGCCACCACCCGCCGCTACATGCAGCGGGAGAGCGCGGGCCAGACGTCCGGCGTGTGATGGCCTGAGGTGGGGGGGCCACAGGGCCCCTCCCCTTCACGCCGGTCGCAGGGCGCGCATACTGCCGGCGACGTTACCCGGAGGCGCGCCGTGGCAGATCCCTATCCCGAAGCCGTCTTCGACGCCGCCATGGCGCGGGCGGGCATCGTGCTCACGGATGCGGAACGGGCGGCGCTGATCGACGTCTCGCGCCACATCGCCGCCAGCACCGCCCGCATCCGGACGGAGCGGCCGGTGGGCGTGGAGCCCGCGACGATCTTCGTGCCGGGCCAGGGGTCATGAACGCTCTGCCCGCCACCATCGCCGGCCTGCACCGGCTGATCGCGGCCCGAAAACTGTCGCCGGTAGACCTCGCGCGCGAATCGCTGGCGCGGGCGGAACGGCTGAACCCCGCGCTGCACGCCTTCATCCGGCTGACGCCGGAATTGGCGCTGGACCAGGCGCGGGCGGCGGAAGCCCGGCAGATGCAGGGCGCGCTGCGCGGGCCGCTGGATGGCATCCCCGTCGGCCACAAGGACATCTTCGAAACCGCGGGGATCCCCACCACGGGCCATTCCCGGGTGATGGAACACCATGTACCCGCGAAGGACGCGACCGTGGTGCGCGCCTGGGCGGAAGCCGGGATGGTGATGGTCGGCAAGCTCGCCACCCATGAATTCGCCTGGGGCGGGCCTTCCTTCGACCTTCCCTGGCCGCCCGCCCGGAACCCCTGGGACACCTCGCGCTTCACGGCGGGATCCTCCACCGGCACCGGCGCGGCGGTGGCGGCCGGGATCGTGCCGGCGGGGACGGGCAGCGACACGGGCGGGTCCATCCGCGGGCCGGCGGGGCTCTGCGGGCTGGCTGGCATCAAGCCGACCTATGGGCTCTGCAGCCGCACGGGCGTGCTGCCGCTGGCGCATAGCCTCGACACCACCGGCCCCATCGCCTGGACGGTGGAGGATTGCGCGCTGCTGCTGCAGGCGATGGCGGGGCACGACCCGTCCGACCCTTCCTCCGCCAACCGCCCCACGCCGGACCTGCTGACGGGGCTCGGGGACGGGGTGAAGGGGCTGCGGATCGGCGTGATCCGGCATTTCCATGAAAGCGACCTGGTCGTGACCCCCGCGGTGCGGGCCGGCGTGGACCATCTGGCGGAGGTGCTGCGGGCGGAAGGGGCGGAGGTGCGGGACATCACCCTGCCGCCCTTGATGGACTGGAACGCCACCGGCTGGCTGATCCTGATGGTGGAGGCGCTGGCGGTCCACGAGCCCTGGCTGCGCACCCGCTTCCGCGACTATGGGGAGATCCTGCGCGAACGCCTGGCGCTGGCGACGCTCGTCTCCGGCGCCGACTATGTCCAGGCGCAGCGCCGCCGGCGCGAATTGTGCGCCGCCATGGCGGCCGCGATGCTGGATTGCGACCTGCTGCTGACCGCCGCCCAGGCCAGCGAGGCACCGCCGATCGACAAGGTGTCGAAGTTCGCGAGCCTCGAGGCCCCGGGCCTCACCATCCCCTTCAACCTGACGGGCCAGCCCGCCATGACGGTCTGCACCGGCTTCGGGGAGGGCGGGCTGCCTGTCGGCGCCCAGATCATCGGCCGGCCCTTCGAGGATGCCGCGGTGCTGCGCGCCGGCCATGCCTTCGAACGCGCCACCGCCTGGCGCCAGCGCCGCCCCGCCCTTGCCGCCTGAAGCACGCCGGAGAAACGACCACCATGAAGCGCCTGCTGCTGCCAATCGCCGCCCTGGCCCTGTCCGCCGGCCCCGCCGCCGCGCATCACCCCGTGGGCGGCGCCATGCCGGCCACGGCGATGGAGGGGCTGCTCTCCGGCCTCGGCCATCCCGTGATCGGGCTGGACCATTTGGCCTTCCTGCTCGGCCTGGCCCTGGTGGCCGGGCTGGCGGGCTGGGGCGCGATGAGGGTGGTCATCTTCGTGCTGGCGTCGCTGGCCGGCGTCGCCACGGCCTGGATGGGGCTGGCGCTGCCGGGGGCGGAGGTGCTGGTGGCCCTGTCCGTCATCGCCATCGGCATCGCCCTGCTGGCGCGGGCCGAGGCCCCCGCCGGCGCCTGGGCCGCGCTGCTGGCCGTGGCGGGCCTGGCCCATGGGCAGGCCTTCGCGGAGGCGGTGATCGGGGCCGAGGCCACGCCGGTCCTGTCCTACCTCGCCGGCCTCGCCTTGGTGCAGGCGGCGCTGGTGCTGGGAATCGCCAGGCTGGTGGCGGAACGGCCTTCCCTCGGCCTGGTGCCGCGCCTGGCGGGCCTGGTGGTCATGGTGACGGGCGCGGCCGCGCTGCTGGCCTGATCGCCCCGGGCTGCGCCGGCCAGGGCTGCGCCGGCCAGGGCTGCGACAGTCAGAACAGGAAGTCGTCCAGTTCCATCGCGGCCTCGGCGGCCTGCGGCACATCCGCGCCGAAGCCGCGGGCGATCTCCCTTTCCCGTTCCATGGTGAAGGGCACGGCATGAACCAGGAGCAGGCGGTCCCGCAGCAGGGGCGGCGGGGGTGGCGGGACGGCGGCGGATAGCAACTCCAGCTCCTGCCCCATCGCCGCCATCCCGTCCGCCAGTGCCAAGCCGGCGCCGAGGCATTCGGCCATCGCGGCCAGTTCCCCCGGCACCCTGCCGCCATCCTGCCGCAGGCCATCGATGGCCGAATCCATCGCCTTGCCGGCATGGCCCAGGCTGGACAGGCCGTTGCGCATCGCCGCCATCATGTCATCCAGCGCGGCGGCCTGGCCGTCCCCGCCCGCGGTCATCAGCGTGGAGCCGGTCTCCAGCGCGGCTTCCAGCGATTCGGCCAGGCCATCGACGCCCTCCGCCATCTGCTTGGCGTAGGCGCGCAACTCGATCGTCACCGCGCCCAGCGCCGCGCCCTGCTTGCCCAGCCGGGCGCAGCGGAAGACGGCGTTCAGCCCCGCGACGCGAAGGTCGATCTCCATGCCGCGGATGTCGGCGAGCCCGGCGCGCAGGCTGCGCATATGGCCATCGATGGCCGCCATCGCGGCATCCAGGGCCTGCCGGCTGGATTGGCTGGAGCCGACGAGCGTCGCGGCCTCCCCCAGATCACCGTCCAGCGCGCCGAGGAAGGATCGGCCATCCCGCCCACCCCGCCCGAACAGGGCCTGGCCCTGGTCGACCATGCCCCGCACTTCCACGCCCAGCCGGGAGAGGGAGGCATGGATGCTGCGCATCTCCGCCGCCAGCGTGCCGCCCGCATCGCGCAGCAGCGCGGCCTGCAAGGCGATGGCGCGGGCCGCCAGGGCATCGCGAAGGGCGGGGTCGAGGCCACTGCACCACGGGCGTTCCGCGCCATCCAGCCCGGCCAGGAGTTGTCCGAGCGCATCCGCCACATGTTCCAGCCGCTGCCGCGTGGCATCGCCGACCTGCAGGGCGGTGACGACGGTGCCGATCGCGCCGCTGATCGCCCGGCCGCGTTCCTGCGTCTGCACCGCCGTGGCGCTGGCTTCGCGGCGAAGCGCGGTGATGGCGTTAAGCCCGGCGAGGATGCGGACCGAGACGTTCCGCAGCCCGGCGCCATGGTTCCGGGTGAAGGCGGCCTGCTGGGCGGCGACCAGGGCCAAGTCCTTCATCGCCGCGGCGTGCAACTGCCCGAAGCGCCGCACGGTCTGCGCGGCCAGATCGGTCAGGCGCCGCAATTCGGTCTGGAAGGTCGCGATGTCGCGGCTGTCCGTATCCAGCCCGCTGCTCGCGATGGCGGAATTCAGCGTGAGGACGCCCAGCGCCTCATTGATGCGGGAGAGGAAGGCGATCCGCGCGCCCACGCCGCGCAGCCGGGTGCCGAGTTCGGCCAGCGCCGCATTCTCCGCCTCCGCCCGCGTCGCCAGCGTCGCCATGCGCGCGGCGGCCAGGTCCAGCTGCGTGGTGGCGGTTTCCAGCGCCTCCCCGTCCAGCAACTGGCGAAGGTCGCCGAAACGGTCGCCAAGGGCGTCGATCCGGCCGGCCGCGTGGCCCAGCCGGTCGCCCACCGCCAGCAGGTCGTCATCCACCGGCGCGAAGGCGGGCACCAGCCGGTCCCGCAGCGCGCGCAGCTTCGGTGCCGTCAGTTCCATCGCCGAGCCTCCGCCAGCAATGCCGGGATGCGGTCCAGCGGTACGACACGCTCCGCGGCGCCGAGCGCGATGGCTTCCTTCGGCATGCCGAAGACGACGCAGCTTTCCTCGTCCTGCGCCATCGTATGGGCGCCGGCGTTGCGCATCTCCAGCAGGCCGCGGGCGCCATCATCGCCCATGCCGGTCATGATGATGCCGAGCGCGTTGGGCCCCGCATATTGTGCGGCGGAGCGGAACAGCACGTCCACCGAGGGACGGTGGCGGGAGACGAGCGGCCCATCCTTGATGGCGACGTGATAGCGCGCGCCGCCGCGCTGCAGCAGCATGTGGCGATTGCCGGGCGCGATCAGCGCACGGCCGGGCAGCACCGCGTCGCCATCCTCCGCTTCCTTCACGTCGATCCGGCACAGGCCATCCAGGCGCCGCGCGAAGGCGGCGGTGAAGCGTTCGGGCATGTGCTGCACGATGACGATGCCGGGGCTGTCCAGCGGCAGGGCCTGCAGCACCATGGCCAGCGATTCCGTGCCGCCGGTGGAAGCGCCGATGCAGACCACGCGTTCCGTCGTGCGCGCCATCGCGCGGCTGACCGGTGGCGGCAGCATGGCGTCGGCGCTCAGCTTGCGTTCCACCTGGCGGCTGGGTGCACCCGCCATCCGTCGGCCGGGACGGGCCCGCGCCGCGGCGCGCACCGCATCGCAGACGCGAACGCCGGATTCTAGCAGGAACTGGGCGGTATCCATCCGCGGCTTGGCGATCACCTCCACCGCCCCCGCATCCATCGCCTGCAACAGCGTCTCCGACCCATCCTCCGCCAGCGAGGAGCAGATGATGACCGGTACCGGGCGCTGCGCCATGATGCGGCGGAGGAAGGTGATGCCGTCCATCCGCGGCATCTCGATGTCCAGGATGATGACGTCGGGCATCTCCTGCTGGATGCGCTGGGCCGCGAAGAAGGGATCCTGCGCGGTGCCCATCACCTCGATATCCGGGGCTTCCGCGATGATGCGGGTCAGCGCCTGCCGCACCGCGGCGCTGTCATCGACGATGAGCACGCGGATCGGCCTGCCGGAAAGCCCCGTCATGCCCTGCCCTCCCCTTTCTGCCAGATGGTGGACATCACGCCGCGCATGCCGCGCAGAGCGGAACCCGCCGCCGTTTCCGAATGGCCGACGATGAGGAAGCCGCCGGGGCGGAGATGCGTACACAGCCGCGCCAGCACCGCTTCCTGGGTCGGCCGGTCGAAATAGATCAGCACGTTGCGGCAGAAGATCACGTCGACCTCGCCATCCACCGCGTAGCTGGTCTCCATCAGGTTAAGCAGCTGGAAGCTGGTTGCCGCGCGCAATTCGGGCACGATGCGGCATTCCGCGCGGCCGGGGTCGCGGTGCCGCATGACGTAGCGCTGGCGAAGCGGTGGCGGCACCGGCGCCATCGCATCCCAGGGGTAGACGGCGCGCCTGGCGACTTCCAGCACCTGGCTGGAGATGTCGCTGCCGAGGATGCGGAACCCCGGCCCGGCCTGCCCATCGCGCGCCAGCTCCGCCAGCACCATCGCGATGGTGTAGGCTTCCGCCCCCGTGGACGACGCGGCAGACCAGATCTTCAGGGGACGGTCGGCGCGGCCGCGGGCGCCCATCAGCTGCGGCACGGCGACGCGCGACAGGAAGTCGAAATGCTCGGCTTCCCGGAAGAAATCGGTCTTGTTCGTCGTCACCATGTCGATGACGTGCTGGTATTCCGTCTCCAGCAGGCCGTCGTCGAACAGCGCGCCGCAATAGGCATCGACATCCATCATGCCCAGGCTGCGCGCACGCTTGCGCAGCCGCCCTTCCACCATGGTGCGCTTTGCCGGCGGCAGCTTGATGCCGATGTCGCGCTCGATCATCCCCGCCACCTGGCGGAAACGCCGCTCGCTCAGGATGTCCGCCATGGGGTCAGGCGGCCAGGGCCGCGTCGTCCAGCAGCATCGCCGCGCCGTCATCCGCGCCGATCAGCCGCGGCATGTCGAGCACGACGACGAAGCCGCCGGCGCGACGGCCGATGCCCCGGATGCAGTCGGACCGCCAGCGGCGGCCGATATCCGGCGCGGGCTCCGATTGCGCGGCGTCCAAGCCCGTCACCTCGAACACCCGGTCCACCAGCAGCCCGATGCGCAGGCGCCGGCCGCCGAGATCCAGCTCCAGTACCAGGATGCGCGTGCCCTGGCTTGCCTCCGCGGCGGGGACACCGAGCAGTCGGCGGAGATCGACGACGGGCACGCTGTGGCCCCGGACATCCGTCAGGCCGAGGAAGCTGGCCGGCGCATGCGGCAGGCGCGCGATCGGACGCAGGTCGAGAATCTCCTGCACCTGGGAGACGGGGATGGCGAAGACCTCCTCCGCCGCGCCCAGGGTCACGTACTGGTCATGCTCCGCCATCGCCGCCTCCTCCTCAGTACCGATGGGCTCAGTGTCGCTGGAATTCGGCGTCGAGGCTGTCGCCACCGCCCATGTTCAGCGCGAAGCCATTGCCGTTCGCCCTGACATGCGCCGTGCCATTGGCCTTGGCGGGCCGGGCCTTGGCGGGCTGGTCGCGGCGCATCGCGGGCTTCGCCGGCGGGCGGGCGAAGGACACCGCCCGCGCCTCCGCCACCGGCGCCACGCGCGGCGCCTCCGCATCCCCCAGGCGGAAATAGGCGATCGTGGATTGCAGCACTTCCGCCTGCGTCGACAGTTCCTCCGACGTCGCGGAGACTTCCTCCGACGCGCTCGCGTTCTGCTGCGTCACCTTATCCAGCTGCTGGATCGCCTGGTTGATCTGCCCGGCGCCGAGGTCCTGTTCCCGGCACGCCGCATTGATCTCATCCACCAGCTCCGCCGTGCGCCGGATGTCCGGCACCAGCCGCTGCAGCATCGCGCCCGCTTCCTGCGCCGTCTTCACCGTGTTCGACGACAGCGTGCTGATCTCCGCCGCCGCCGCCTGGCTGCGTTCCGCCAGCTTGCGCACCTCGCTCGCCACCACCGCGAAGCCCTTGCCGTGCTCGCCGGCCCGTGCCGCTTCCACCGCCGCGTTCAACGCCAGCAGGTCCGTCTGCCGCGCGATTTCCTGCACGATGTTGATCTTCTCCGCGATGCTCTGCATCGCGATCACCGCCTCGCTCACCGCCGCACCGCTGCGCTGCGCATCCTCCGCCGCCTGGCGGGCGATCTTCTCCGTCTGGCTGGCATTCTCGGCGCTCTGCTTGATGTTCGCCGCCATCTCCTCCATCGAGGCCGAGGCCTCCTCCGCCGAGGAAGCCTGCTCCGTCGCCCCCTGCGCCAGCTGCTCCGCCGAGGAGGCCAGTTCCTGGCTGCCGGAGGACACGTTCTGCGCCGCAACCGAGGCTTCGGTGACCACGGCGCGGAGCTTCACCAGCATCCGTTCCAGCGCCAGGCCCATCACGTCCTTGTCGGATAGCGGCTTCGCCTCGATGGCCAGGTTGCCCTTCGCGATCTCCTCCGCCACCGCGGCCGTGCCGCGCAACCCCTCCGTCATGCGGCCCATCGCTTCGATCAGGTCCCTGATCTCGTCATTGGTCGTGACGCGGGCCGTCTGGCTGAGATCGCCGATCGCGACCGCCTGGGCGACACCCACGGCCTGGCCGAGGCCACGGCTGATGGAAAGGGCGATCCACAAGGCGGACGCCGCGGCGATCAGCAGGGCGACAACGCCAATCGACAGCAGCAGGATCTTGGTGTCCTGCGCCTCGCTGGCTGCCTCTGCTCGCTCCGCCCGCATCATCTGCTGGTTCAGCGTGACCACCTGGCCAAGCCGGTCGAGCATCTCGACCACCTGCTGGCGGGCGGCGCCCATTGACAGGCCCTCAGCCTGGGCATCTTCGCCCGCCACCATGAATTCCCGCATGCGATCCTGGACGGCGACGTACTGCTGCAGCGCGGCGCGCGCGGCGACCCAATGCGGCCGCCCCTCTGCCGAGGCAGCCGCGATGGCCGCGTCGAACGCCTGGAGAAGCGCCTGGCGACGCTGGTCCATCTCTGTGGCGGCGCGGTCGACTGCGGCGCGGTCATTGGCCAGGACCATGTTCTTCTCGGCACGGACGAGCAGGAGCGAATCGGACTGCAGCGTCAGCGCGCGCTGCACACGCGTCACCGGTCCATCCAGTGCGCCTTCATAATTCGCCGTGATCGACGCCAGCTTGAACAGGCCGAGACCGACCATGCCAGCAATCATCAACAGCAGAAATCCGAAGGCTGCAAACAGCTTCGCTTTGATGGTCGCACGCATCGTTACATCTCTTTTCCGAAATTGGTTTTTGAGTTGGCCGGGCCAGGCTCAGTGTCGCTGGAATTCGGCGTCGAGGCTGTCGCCACCGCCCATGTTCAGCGCGAAGCCATTGCCGTTCGCCCTGACATGCGCCGTGCCATTGGCCTTGGCGGGCCGGGCCTTGGCGGGCTGGTCGCGGCGCATCGCGGGCTTCGCCGGCGGGCGGGCGAAGGACACCGCCCGCGCCTCCGCCACCGGCGCCACGCGCGGCGCCTCCGCATCCCCCAGGCGGAAATAGGCGATCGTGGATTGCAGCACTTCCGCCTGCGTCGACAGTTCCTCCGACGTCGCGGAGACTTCCTCCGACGCGCTCGCGTTCTGCTGCGTCACCTTATCCAGCTGCTGGATCGCCTGGTTGATCTGCCCGGCGCCGAGGTCCTGTTCCCGGCACGCCGCATTGATCTCATCCACCAGCTCCGCCGTGCGCCGGATGTCCGGCACCAGCCGCTGCAGCATCGCGCCCGCTTCCTGCGCCGTCTTCACCGTGTTCGACGACAGCGTGCTGATCTCCGCCGCCGCCGCCTGGCTGCGTTCCGCCAGCTTGCGCACCTCGCTCGCCACCACCGCGAAGCCCTTGCCGTGCTCGCCGGCCCGTGCCGCTTCCACCGCCGCGTTCAACGCCAGCAGGTCCGTCTGCCGCGCGATTTCCTGCACGATGTTGATCTTCTCCGCGATGCTCTGCATCGCGATCACCGCCTCGCTCACCGCCGCACCGCTGCGCTGCGCATCCTCCGCCGCCTGGCGGGCGATCTTCTCCGTCTGGCTGGCATTCTCGGCGCTCTGCTTGATGTTCGCCGCCATCTCCTCCATCGAGGCCGAGGCCTCCTCCGTCGAGGAAGCCTGCTCCGTCGCCCCCTGCGCCAACTGCTCGGCCGAGGACGCCAGTTCCTGGCTGCCGGAGGACACGTTCTGCGCCGCAACCGATGCCTCCGTCACGACCTTGCGCAGCGCCTCATTCATCCGCTCCATCGCATTGATGAGGTCCTTGATCTCATCATTGCTGCGCTGCTCGACCTTGCGACTCAGGTCGCCGGAAGCGATGGCGTCGGCCAGCGTCACCGCCTTGCCCAGCCCGCGCGCGATGGACAGGGCGATCCAGATCGCGGCACCCAGCGCGATCAGCAGCGCCGCGCCAGCCGCCAGCAGCAGCACAAGACGCATATCGTCCTTCGTCTCCTGCGCCTCCGCACGTTCGGTTCGCAGCAGTTCAGTACTGATGCTGATGATCTGCTGAAGGCGATCCATCATCTCCGCGACGTGGCGGCGCGCGGCGCTGGTGGACAGTGTCGCCGCCTGCACTGGATCCGCGGCGCGCACCAGGTCCCGGATCTGGTCCTGCGCCTGGATGTACTGCTGCAGCGAAGACCGCACCTCCACCCAGCGCGGGCGGCTGGCCTCCGTGGCACCGGCGATGGCATTCTCTACGAAGCCGAGAAGTGCCTGCCGGCGCTGCTCCATCTCCGCCACGAACTGGTCGGATTGCGCGCGGGTCGGCGCGACGATCACGTTCTTCTCGGCGCGAACCAGCAGGGCCAGATCCGACTGCGCGGTCTGCGCCCGCTGGATGCGCGGCACCGCGTCATCCAGCACGCCCGTATAGGTGTCCCCGACGGAAGCGAGGCCGTTGAGGCCGAACGCGACCATCCCAATCATCAGCATGATGACGCCTCCGAAGGAAGCGAAGAGCTTGGTCTTCACGGTGATGCGCATGGCGCCTGCGTCCTATCGGGTTGCGGGGAGGATCAGTTCAGGATTTGGCTGAGGTTCGGCAGGATCAGCAACTCGTCGCCCCGCATGCCGATGCCGCGGATGAATTCCGGCCGCCAGCGGATGCCGATACGCGGCGCCGTCTCCAGTGAGGATGGCACGATCTGCGTCACCTCGAACACCCTGTCGGCCAGGATGCCGACCGGTGTCGGCTCTCCCTCCAGGTCGAGCTCCAGGACGATGATCCGCGTATCCGGCGTCGGCGCCGCGACGGGCATGCCGAACTGCACGCGCAGATCCGCCAGCGGCACGATGCGGCCGCGCACATTGACGACGCCGCCGACGAAGGACCGAGCACCGGGTACGGCCGTGATCGGCACCAGATCCAGGATCTCCCGCACATCGGCGGCCTCGATCGCGAAGATCTCGCCGCCGATGCCGAGGGTCAGCACATCGATGGCACCGTCGGGAAGGATGTCCTGCGTCATGCCGCCTGCCTCATCCGCGCCCGGCGTCCCTCTTCCTCCCCGATCTCCAGCAGGTGCGCGACGTCGAGGATGAGCGCCACGCTGCCGTCGCCGAGGATGGTGGCGCCCGAGAAGGTCTTCACATCCGCATGCAGCCGCGAGAGCGACTTGATGACGGTCTGGTGGCTGCCGAGGATCTGGTCGACCACCAGGCCAAGCCGCTGGTCGCCGGTGGAGATGATGACCACCTTCTGGTGGGGATCGGGCGACGTCGCGCAGCGCATCAATTCGCGCAGCCGCAGGAAGGGCACCAGCGCGCCACGAATCTGCAGCAGGCTGTAGCCGCCCGACCGTCCCTCCTCCTGCGCCGGCAATTCGACGCATTCCTCGACCGCGGAAAGCGGGATCGCGTAGCAGCCCTCGCCAACGCGCACGAGAAGACCCTCGATGATCGCGAGCGTCAGCGGCAGGCGCAGCGTCACATCGGTGCCGCGGCCCGGTCGCGTCGCGATCTCGATGGAGCCGCGCAACTGCTCCACCGTCCGCTTCACTACATCCATGCCGACGCCACGGCCCGAGATGGCGGAGATCTCCTTCGCCGTGGAGAAGCCGGGCTGGAACAGCAGCTGGTGGATCTCGTGATCCGCCAGCCGCGCATCGGCGGCGATCAGCCCCTTCTCGATCGCACTCGCGCGGATGCGCTCGGCATCCAGGCCGCGGCCATCGTCGCTGACGGTGACGAGCACTTCCGCGCCCGCATGACGCGCCGAAAGCCGGATACTGCCGCCGGTCGACTTGCCGGCCGCCAGGCGGGCATCCGGCGCTTCCAGGCCATGGTCCACGGCATTGCGGATCAGATGCACCAGCGGGTCGGCCAGCCGCTCGATCATCGTCTTGTCGAGCTCGGTCTCCTCGCCGTTCGTCACCAGTTCGACGGGCTTGCCGAGATCGCGCGACAGGTCGTGCAGCAGGCGGCGGAAGCGGCTGAACAGCGACCCGATCGGCAGCATGCGGATGCCCATCGTCGTGTCGCGCAGTTCCGCGACCAGGCGGCCGATCTCCTCCGCCACCGCCGTCAATCCGGGCTCCCCGCCGGTGGCGAGCTGGCTCAGCCGCGCATGGGCGATCACCAATTCGCCCACGCGGTCCATCAGCGCGTCGAGGCGCTCCGCCTGGACGCGGAGGCTGCCGCCGACACGGGCGATCTCCCCCTCACCCCGCGGGCGCTCCGCCATGGGCTGGGCTGGCGCCAGCGCGACCGGCGCGGCCACTGGCTGGGCCGGGGCGGGCGGGACATCCGCCGCCGACGCCAGGCTGATGTCGATCTTCGCGTCGTCGCTGACAAAGATGAAGACTTCCTCGATTGCCGCACGCGAACAGGCGCTCCGCAGCCTCACCTGCCAGCCGAGGTGGCAGCTTTCGGGATCGATCTCATCGAGTGGCGGCACCGCATCGACCAGCGCCGTGACCGTCACCGGCCCCAGGGACCGCAACTCGTCCAGCATGAGCAGGGGGTTCGTGCCATTGACCAGCGCCTCCGCCCCCAGGCGGAAACGGATATGCCACTCGGCCTCCGCAGCCGGCTGCGGCGCGCTTGCCGCGGCATCCGCGCGATCCACACCCACGCGCTCCGCGCGATCCACACCCACGCGCTCCGCGC
>NZ_JBHYGL010000022.1:16638-53565 GCF_051859025.1 Falsiroseomonas sp.
TCCGCGCGATCCACACCCACGCGCTCCGCGCGATCCACACCCACGCGCTCCGCGCCATGTACGGCCAGCCGCAAGGCGGCGAGCAGTTCGGCCCCGCGCTCGGGCAGCGCCTGCTCCGGCGCCTCGATCAGCGCGCGGATATGGTCGCGCGCCTGCAGCGCCGCTGTCACCAGCGCGGGCGTGCAGGGCGCCAGGCCGCTGCGCACACGGTCGAAGGCGGTTTCGAAATCATGAACGAAGACGGCCACGGCTTCGAAGCCGAACATGGCGCCGGAGCCCTTGATGGTATGCAGCGCCCGGAACGCCGTATCGACCAGGCTGCGATCATCGGGCCGGCTGCCCAAATCCAGCAGCGACTGCTCAAGCTGCTCCAGCAGTTCCGCCGCTTCCTGGCGGAAGATCTCGGCGGGCTCGACGGCGCCGCTCATCCCAGCACCTTCTTGACGATGGCGAGTAGCTGCGCCTGTTCGAAGGGCTTGGTGATCCAGCCCGTCGCGCCGGCCTGCTTCGCTTCCATCTTGCGCGCCGCATCGGATTCCGTGGTCAGGAAGATGATCGGCACGCCCTTGTAGGCCGGCAACTTGCGCAGTTCGCGGATGAAGGTCATGCCGTCCATCACGGGCATGTTGAGGTCCGTCACCACCATGTTCACCGGCGTTGCCTGCGCCTGGCGCAGCCCTTCCGCGCCATCGCCGGCCTCCTTCACCTGGTAGCCGGCGCCGGAGAGGGTGAGGCGGACCATCTGCCGCAGGCTGGCGGAGTCATCGACGGTCAGAACGGTCTTCATGCGGCGCTCCGTGCAGCGGCAGGGGCCCAGTCGCGAAAGCCGCCCTCGGCGAGGATGGCGCCGAGCGGCTGGGGGACGGGTTGGCGGAGGGTAAGGGCGATGCCATCGCGCTGCGCCAGCGCGCGCGCGGCTTCGAGGAGCTGGACGAAGCAGATGTCGAAATCCGTGCCGCCGTCACAATCCAGCTCGACCGCCGCCGGACCCCGCAGCGCCTCAAGCAGCGCGTTGCGGGAATCCTGGACGGTGGCGATGGTCAGCCTTCCGTTAAGCCGCACGGAATGCGCGGCAGGGGGTGAGCCGGTCGTCGACATGCTGCGCGCCTGTCCGGAGTGGGTGCCGGACAGGTATGCAGGATCGAGGTTAGCAATTCCCCAATGCGGGCCTCATGCCGGCGGGCCCGCGGCAGGGGCGCGGCCTTTCGCAGCCGGCAGGGGCGGCCGCAAGCCTAGCGCGGGCGGTTCGCCGTAGCGGTGATGGTGGCGATCATGTCCTGCTCGGCGGCCGCCGCGCTCATGTAGCGGGGCGCGGTGGTGACGAAGGGTTCCGTCGCCTCCGACGGCATGAAGACAGCGAGGTAGAAGAGCCCCGTCGCCTGGTCCCGGGTCGCCTCGATGCGCAGCGTGGCCATGTGAGCTCCTCAGCCTGGTACGGCAATCTGGTGGCCTAGCGTGACGTCCCGGCCCGTCCGGGACGATTCCAGCACGGCCAGGCAGGCTTCCAGCGTGGCCATGCCCCAGCCGCCGGAACGCACCGGCGCGATGCCGTCCAGCACGGCAGCGCAGAATTCGTCCAACACCTCGCCCCGCGGCACCTCGGGCAGTGGTGCCGGTTCCAGCCAGCGCCGGTCATCGGCATGGACCATCACGCCCGATGGCGTCAGGCGCAGATCGGCGCGCTCGCAACTCGCCAGCAGGAAGCCGAACTGGTTGTGGAAAGCCGGCGGGGCGGGTGGGGCCAAAGGCGGCGTTTCCGGGCCATAGGCGCGACGGGCCTTGGCCACTTCCTCATCGGCGATGCCGGCCAGGGCCTGGCGCGCGGCGCCATAGGAAGCGGCATCACGGGGCTGGCCGAGTTCGCCGACCCAGCCCATCAATTCGTCACTGTCGTAGCGCCCATGGCCGCTATAGGTCAGCGTTGCCGTCGCGCCATCCTCGAACTGCAGGAAGGCGGTGTAGGCGCCCTCCGTCGGGCGCCCGGCATCCCAGCCGAAGCACTGGGCGCGGATGCTGCGGACCATCCCGCCGCCCAGCAGCCGCACCAGATCCAGTTGGTGCGCGCCCTGGCTGAACACCACGCCGCCGCCCTGCGCCGTATCCAGTTCCTCCGCCCGTCGCGGGCGATAGAGGAAGTCGGTGTAGGTCAGCGCCGTGATCAGCCGGACGCGGCCATGCGCGCCGGCGGCGATGAGCCGCCGCGCCGCCAGCACCGGCCCGTCCTGGCTGTGGCTGTGGCCGATGACGAGTTGCACGCCGGCGCGGTCCGCGGCCTCGATCATCGCGGCGCAATCGGCCAGCGTGATCGCCATGGGCTTTTCGACCAGGCAATGCTTGCCGGCGGCGCTGGCGGCGATGACGTCGGCGGCGTGGTACTGGTGGGGCGTCGCGACATAGATCGCCTCCACCGCCTCGTCCCGGCACAGGGCGGCCATGTCGGCATGGGCTCGGCTGCCGGGGAAGTCCTGGATGAAGCGCGCACGGGCTTCCGGCCGCGGATCGGCGCAGGCCACCAGTTCCACCCGCCGATGGCCGGCGAGCGTGGGCAGCATCAGCGTGAAGGCCCGGCTGAGGCCGACGACGCCAAGCCGCAGCCGCCGCGTCACAGGTCGAGGACCAGTTCTTCCGTGCCCGGCGCCGCGCGGGACACGCAGACCATGATGCGGGACGCCTTCTCATGCTCCATCAGCACGAGGTCGCGGTGGTCGACCTCCCCGCCCAGCAGCCCGGTGCGGCAGGACCCGCAGGTGCCGCTTTCGCAGGAATGGGAGACGGCGATGCCCGCGCCGCGCAGCGCGTCCAGGATGGTGGTGCCGGCGGGCACGTGGACGCAGGCGCCGGTGCTGGCGACCCGCACGGCGAAGGGCGCGTCATCCGCGCGCTTCTGACCACTGCCTGTGCCGAAATCCTCGAAATGCACGGCGGGGGCCGGCCAGTGGCCGGTCATGTCCCTTACCGCCTGCATCAGCCCGCGCGGGCCGCAGCAATGGATGTGGCGGCCCTTGGGCTGGTCCAGCACGGGCCAGAGGTCGAAGGCGCGGTCGGGGTCGCCGCCATCGTGGTGGATGACGACCTTGCCCTTCAGCTCGGGCGCGGAGAGTTCGTCCCGGAACGCCGTCTCGGCCGGGGAACGCGTGAGGTAGTAGAGCTTCCAGGGCGGCCGCCCTTCCGCCTGCAGGTGGCGGATCATGGACATGATGGGCGTGATGCCGATGCCACCCGCGATGAAGAGGCGCGAGACCGGGTTGCCGACCAGTTGAAAGTCGTTGCGCGGTGGGGCGCAGGGAAGCAGGTGCCCGGCCTTCACCTGGTCGCACATCACCACCGAACCGCCCTGCCCGGCCGGGTCGCGCTTCACGGCGATGCTGTATTGCGCGCCCTCCGCGGGGTCGCCGCAGAGGGAATACCGGCGGGTCAGCCCGTTCGGCAGCAGCACGCGCAGATGGGCGCCGGCGGTGAAGCCGGGCAGGTCAGCGCCATCGGGGTCCGCCAGGTCGAAGCGGAAGATGCCCTGCGCGATCCGCTCGGCGGCCAGCACCCGCAAGGGGCGGAACTCCCCATCCTCATCCATGCGCATGGCCCTCCCTGCCAGGATTTACTTAGCTCTCTAAGAATTTCGGTCAAGTCCCCGGGCGGCGCCTTGCCGGGGCAGCACTTAGAACGCTAAGTATCCAGCAGCCCAAAGGGGCACTCGTGCAGGATGGAGGAAGCGGCATGCTGACCCATGAGGAAAACCAGCTTCTGGCGCGTGTCGAGGGTGACGCCCCCATGGGCCGCCTGATGCGCCAGCATTGGCTGCCCGTCTGCCTCTCGGAGGAGGTGGAGGAGCCCGAGGGCAAGCCCATCCGCGTCCGCATCCTCGGCGAGAACCTGGTCGCCTACCGCGACAGCGAGGGCCGCGTCGGCCTGGTGGGGGAATTCTGCCCGCACCGCAAGGCGTCGCTGGTCTATGGCCGGAACGAGGAAGGGGGCCTGCGCTGCCTCTATCACGGCTGGAAGGTCGATGCCGACGGCAATGTCGTGGAGATGCCGTCCGAGCCGCCGGAGGCCTGCGCGGCCGCAAAGTTCAAGCACCCTGCCTATCCCACCGAGGAAGCCGGCGGCTTCGTCTGGGCCTATATGGGCGACCGCGCGACGATGCCGGCCTTCGAGCCGCCGCCCTTCGCGCCGACGCCGGAGACGCGCGTTTCCATCGGCACGGCGCGCGTGGACTGCAACTGGGCGCAGGTGGTGGAAGGGCAGATCGACAGCGCCCATTCATCGTCGCTTCATTCGTCGGACATGGTCCCGGCCCGTGTCGGCCGCGCCAGCGCCAGCGCGAAGGGCTGGACCAGGCCTTCGACGGACAAGGCGCCGCGGCTGCAGGTACAACTCACCTCCTACGGCTTCCGCTACGCCGCCATCCGCCGGCCGATCCAGAACGCGGCGGTGAACGACTATATCCGCATCACCACATTCGTCGCGCCGCTGATCTGCTTGATCCCGCCCAATGCCAGCTACAACGTGGCGCAGGTGACGATCCCGATCGACGACCACAGCTGCATGTTCCATTTCATGGCCTGGGGCGAGGGGCCGGACGTGCCCTCCATGGCGGAATGGCGGAAGTTCCTGGCGCTGACGCCGGGCGTGGATGTCGATCCCGCCAAGGGCTGGGCCAGGCTGCGGGTGCGGGACAACGACTATTTGCAGGACCGCAACCTGATGAAGCTCGGCAACTTCACGGGCATCAAGGGCATCCCCGCGCAGGACATGGCGATGTGGGAAGGCATGGGGCTGATCGCCGACCGCACCTCCGAACGCCTTGGCGCCAGCGATGTCGCCATCGTGCAGTGGCGCCGTCTGATGATCGAGGCCGCGAAGGCCTTCGCCGAGGGCGCGCCGGCACTCGGGCGGACGGAGCCCGTCGTGCCGAAGAAGGACATTGCGAGCTTCGAGGGCGTGGTGCCCAAGACTACGGATTGGCGCACGCTGGGCACCAGCGAGCTGGAGCGCAGCCTCTTCCCCGGCGCCGCACCGGCGCAGGCAGCAGAGTAGGACCGATGACCAACCTCTCCCTTTCCGTCGCCATCGGCCCCTATGACCGCATGATGCCGCTGGTGCGCGGCGAGGCGCGGATCGATGCGGTGGATCCGCAATTCATGCTGCTGGAACCGGAGGAGATCTTCTTCCGGGCGATGCGGCATGAGGCCTTTGACATCTGCGAATTGTCGCTGTCCTCCTACAGCCTGCGCATCGCGCGGGGCGACAGCCCCTATGTCGCGATCCCCGTCTTCCCATCCCGCGCCTTCCGCCACACCTGCATCGTCGTGCGCAACGACCGTGGCATCAATTCGCCGGCGGACCTCCGCGGCAAGCGGATCGGCATGCCGGAATACCAGCTGACCGCGAATGTCTGGGCGCGCGCGATCCTGGAGGAGGAATACGGCGTCAACCAGCGCGATATCACCTGGGTGCGCGGCGGCTACGAAAGCCCCGGCCGTATCGAGAAGCTCAGCGTGACACTGCCGGATGGCGTGGTGGTGGAGAATGCGCCGGAGGGGAAGACCATCTCCGGCATGCTCGCCGATGGTGAACTCGACGGCGTGATGGGCCCGCGCGCGCCATCCTGCTTCGAGCGCGGCGACCCTGCCATTCGCTGGCTGTTCGATGACCCGACGGCGGAGGCGACGGCCTGGTTCCGCAAGACGCGCATCTTCCCGGTGATGCATGTGCTCGGCATCCGCCGGACGCTGGTGGACAAGCATCCCTGGCTGCCGACCGCGGTCATGAAGGGCTTCCAGAAATCCAAGGACATCGCGCTGGAACGGCTGACCGACACCTCCGCCACCAAGGTCACGCTGCCCTTCGTGGAGGAGAACCTCCGCCGCGCGCGGCAGCTGATGGGCGAGGATTTCTTCAGCTACGGCCTGGCGCCCAACCGCCACGTCTTCGACTACTTCCTGCGCCACCACCACGCGCAGGGCCTGTCGAACCGCGTGCTGGCGGCGGAAGAACTCTTTCATCCGAGCACGCTGGAAGCGCACAAGGTCTGACCTGCCTGGTCGACACTGCCGAGCTGCGGCCGCCATCGGCGGCCGAGGCCGCGAAGGCGGCCCGCCGCTTATGCGGCGAAGCCAAGCCGGCGGAGCCGGCGCCCGGCGTCTGAGGGCACGAAGCGCCTCAGACCGGGAAGCCTTCCAGCAACTCCACCGGGTCGCCGTAGCGTTCGGCCAGTGCGACCACCTTCGGGTCGCGCAGCGACAGCAGATAGCCATCCTCGATCATCGGGCTGTTGCCCGCCGTCACCGTGCTGTCATAGGTGACGAGGTCCATGTGGATATGCGGCTCCTCCCAGTTCGGCATCACGCGGCGCAGATACTCGGAAGGCTGCAGCGCGTTGATGCCGAAATGCAGCGCACCCGGGGAGTTCGGGCCGGCGGGGTAGATGTCGAAGCGCGGCGCCTTCGGGTTGTGGCCGCAGCCCACTTCCTCGAGTGTCCCGCCGATCAGGTAGTCGCGCAGCACCTCGGCCTCGAAGCCCTCGCCATGCACGGCATGCACCACGTCGTCCTGGAACTCCACGCCGACGGGGGTCGCGAAGGGGTGGTCGAAGCCGACGGCCCATTGCGCCCAGATCGTTCCTGTGATGCCGACCTTGTCCTCCGGCTTCAGGCCGACCATCCCGGGCTCAAACAGGTTCGGGCCATGGGTCGGCAGGTAGTGGACGTAGCAGCCATCCTCATCCGCCACATTGTGCCCGCGCCAGCGATTGTGGCGCTTCAGCTTCTGCAGCATCGCGTCGGTGTAGGGGATGCGGAAATCGGTGCCGCGCGGGTCGGTGAAGCGCATGGTGAAGTCGCCCTGTTCGGGGAACAGGCGGGATGTCGCGCGGATGATCTCCCCCAGCAGGTCCAGCGGGAACTGCGCCTGCGGCGTGTTCAGCAGATCGAGGTCGCGGAAGAAGGTGATCTTCACCCAGCGCTGGCCCTTGTTCTTGCGCAACGCCATGCAGAAGGGATCGATCACGCTGGCGAACCAGGTGGAGACGACGAAGGTCGCGCGTTCCAGCAGCGCCTTCGCCTCATCCGGGATTGTCACGTAGCGCGTGCTGTCGCCCATATAGGCGATGAAGGTGGCGCCGCGCCCGCGCGCCAGGCCCTGCACCGCCTGCACCACGCGCGGATCCAGCAGCGGGTCGATCAGCATCACCACATGGTCGCCCGGGCGGATCGCGAGGACCCGGCAGAAATTGTCCATGCCCTTGATGGAGGAAGCGATGTCCGCCGGCGGATGCGTCAGCTTCCGCGGCAGGCCGCGGCGCGTGGGGGCGGCGATGATGTCCTCGACGCGATTGGCCAGGCGCGGCATGGCGGCTTCCTCCCTCGACGCAGGCCCGGGCCGGATTTCGCGGCCGGGCATAAACTTCGAAAACTAAGCAATATCCGCCCTGCGCCTGTCAATCCCGCAGTCGGCGTCCAGCCGCTGGGAAGATCACGCCACGAGGTCCAGAGCCTCCAGCCGCTCCAGCGATTCCGTCCAGCCGCGGCGATGGCGCGTGGCGGTCTCGGCGTCGGCGAAACGGTCGTGGGTCAGCGTGACCTCCGTCCCGTCCGGGACGGGGCGGAGCACCACGGTCACGCGGGATTCGCGCTCGGGCATGGACAGCCAGGCCCAGGTGAAGACCAGGCGCTGCTCCGGCTCGAACACCGTATAGGTGCCGCCAACGCCGTGGCGTTCGCCATTGTCTTCCCTCAGCCGGATCAGGAAGCGGCCGCCCTGGCGTGCCTCGATATGCGCCTCCTCCACCACCGTGTGGTGCGGGCCGAACCAGCGGGCGATCATCTCCGCCTGCGTCCAGGCCGCGAAGACGCTGGCCGGTGGCGCCTTGATGCGCTTCACCAGCGTCAGGCTCGGCGTCACGGGGCCTTCGCCTCCAGCGCCTCCGCCAACCGGTCGAGGCTTTCGGTCCAGAAGCGCTGGTAGCGCAGCAGCCAGCCCATGGCGTCTTCCATCGGTGCGGCGGTCAGCCGGCAGGTCACGGTGCGTCCCGCCTTGCTGCGGGCGATCAGCCCGGCGCCTTCCAACACATCCAGGTGCTTCATCACCGCGGGCAGGGACATGGCCAGCGGCTGTGCGAGGGCGGAGATGGAAAGCCCATCCTCCGCATCCAGCCGGGCGATCAGGGCACGGCGGGTGGGATCCGACAGGGCGGCGAAGACCTTGTCGAGGCGTGGTTCGGCAACAGGGTTTTGTTTAACCATAAAGTTAACATTAAGCAACGGCATGCCGCCGGGTCAAGCCTTCCCACATCGGCGCAACGGGGCGCAGCATCGCCGGGCACGGGAGGAAACAGGCCGATGATCGCGAATCCGGTCCGCCACAGGCTGCTTCAGGGGGAGACCTGCTTCGGCCTGATGGCCTTCGAGTTCTTCACCCCGGGCCTGGCCCCCGTGCTGGCCGCCGCCGGGGCGGAATTCGTCATCCTGGACATGGAACACAGCGGCCTGGGGATCGAGGGTGTCAAAGCCCAATGCGCCTTCGCCCGCGCCGCGGGGATCGTGCCCATGGTCCGCCTGCCGCGCCCCGATCCCGGCCTGGCGCCGCCTCTGCTGGATGCCGGGGCGCTGGGAATCATGATGCCGCTGGTGGAAAGCGCGGCCCAGGCCCGCGCGCTGGTCGATGCCTGCCGCTACCGGCCGGAGGGACGCCGCGGCCTGGCCTTCGGCCTGGCGCATGATGGCTACGCCGCCGGCCCGCCGCTGGAGAAGATGGCCGCCGCCAACCAGGCGGTGCTGACCATCGCGCTGGTGGAGAGCGCGGCGGGGATCGAGGCGGCAGAGGCCATCGCGGCGGTGCCGGGGCTCGACATGCTGTGGCTCGGCCATTTCGATCTCTCGGACAGCCTCGGCATCCCCGGGCGCTTCGAGGAACCGGCCTATCGCGCCGCGGCAGGGCGGCTGCGCGATGCGGCGCTGGCGCAGGGCAAGCCGGTGGGATGGCTCGCGGCGGATGGCGCGCAGGCCGCTTCGGCGCGCGGCGCGGGGTTCCGCTGCCTCTGCATCGGGCATGAGGTGATGATCCTGCGCGATGCGCTGTCTCGCGCGATCGAGGCCGGTCGCGGCGCCCCAATGGTACCGGGCGATCCGGGGCGGGATGGCTTGCCGTAGCAACGGGCGGAAGGCGAGGGGCGGCGGGCCGTGGCAGAGTTCGTCGCATGCACCTGACCCTCGATTGGCCGCGCATTGCCGCGGAGCTCGACGCCACCGGCTGCGCCGTCACGCCCCCTCTGCTGGACGCCGCCGAATGTGGGGCGCTGGCGGCGCTGTATGAGGACCCCGCCCCCTTCCGCAGCCGGGTGGTCATGGCGCGCCATGGCTTCGGGCGGGGCGAATACCGCTACTTCGCCTATCCGCTGCCGGACCCCCTGCCCGCGCTGCGCGGCGCCCTCTATGCCGGGCTGGCACCGGTGGCTGAACGCTGGCGCCTGGCGCTGGGCGGGACGGGGGAAGCCTTCCCGGACCGGCTGGACGCCTTCCTGGCGCGCTGCCACGCGGCCGGCCAGGCCAAGCCCACGCCGCTGCTTCTGTCCTACGGCCCGGGCGACTACAACTGCCTGCACCAGGATCTCTATGGCCCGCATATCTTCCCGCTGCAGGCGACGATCCTGCTCTCGGCACCGGGACGGGACTTCGAGGGCGGGGAATTCGTGCTGACCGAACAGCGCCCCCGCATGCAGTCCCGCGCGGAGGTGGTGCCCCTGGCGCAGGGCCAGGCCGTGATCTTCGCCGTGAACCACCGCCCCGTTCAGGGAAGCCGCGGCATCTACCGCGTCGCCATGCGTCATGGCGTCAGCCGCGTAAGGGCTGGTCTGCGTCGGACGCTGGGCATCATCCTGCATGACGCGGCCTGACCGTCTGGCCGAGGCCCGGCGCAGGGTCTAGATCGTGGCACAGGCCGGCCCTCCCCGGCACCCAGACCCGGCACAGGACCGTCCACGATGCCCCAGTATCGCAGCCGCACCACCACCCATGGCCGCAACATGGCCGGCGCGCGGGGCCTCTGGCGCGCCACCGGCATGAAGGATGGTGACTTCGGCAAGCCCATCATCGCCGTGGTCAACAGTTTCACTCAATTCGTCCCGGGCCATGTGCACCTGAAGGATCTGGGGCAGATGGTCGCCAGGGAAATCGAGGCGGCCGGTGGCGTGGCGAAGGAATTCAACACCATCGCGGTGGATGACGGCATCGCCATGGGGCATGACGGCATGCTGTACAGCCTGCCGTCGCGTGAGCTCATCGCCGACAGCGTCGAATACATGGTCAACGCGCATTGCGCGGATGCGATGGTCTGCATCTCCAACTGCGACAAGATCACGCCGGGCATGCTGATGGCGGCGATGCGCCTCAACATCCCCGCCATCTTCGTCTCCGGCGGGCCGATGGAGGCCGGCAAGGTGATCCATCGCGGCAAGAAGCGGTCGGTGGACCTGATCGACGCCATGATCGTCGCCGCCGATGCCTCCGTGACGGATGAGGAAGTGGCCGTCATCGAACGCAGCGCCTGCCCGACCTGCGGCAGTTGCTCCGGCATGTTCACCGCCAATTCGATGAACTGCCTGACGGAAGCGCTGGGCCTGGCGCTGCCCGGCAACGGCACCGTGCTGGCCACCCATGCCGACCGCAAGCGCCTGTTCCTGGAAGCCGGCCGCCGGATCGTCGAGATCACGCGCCGGCACTACGAGACGGAGGACATGTCCGTCCTGCCCCGCGCCATCGCGACGCGCACGGCCTTCGAGAATGCGATGACGCTCGACATCGCCATGGGCGGCTCCACCAACACGGTGCTGCACCTGCTGGCGGCGGCGCAGGAAGGCGGCGTGGACTTCACCATGGCGGATATCGACCGCCTGTCCCGCCGCGTGCCCGTGCTGTGCAAGGTGGCGCCCAGCGTCGCCGATGTGCATGTCGAGGACGTGCACCGCGCCGGCGGCATCATGGGCATCCTGGGCGAGCTCGACCGCGCCGGGCTGCTCGATACCTCCACCAGCCGCGTCGATGCGCCGACGCTGGGCGAGGCGCTGCAGGAATGGGACATCGCGGGGAAGGTCGATGACAGCGTGCTGGAATTCTTCCGCGCCGCACCCGGCGGCGTGCCGACGCAGGTCGCCTTCAGCCAGGCGGAACGGTGGGAGAGCCTGGACACCGACCGCGCGACGGGCGTGATCCGGTCGAAGGAACATGCCTTCTCCGTCGATGGCGGCCTCGCCGTGCTGTTCGGCAACATCGCGGAGGAAGGCTGCATCGTGAAGACGGCGGGCGTCGATGCCTCCATCCTGAAGTTCACCGGCCCGGCGCGGGTGTTCGAAAGCCAGGATGCCTCGGTCGAGGCCATCCTCGGCAAGAAGGTGAAGGCCGGCGACATCGTGCTGGTGCGCTACGAAGGCCCGCGCGGCGGCCCGGGGATGCAGGAGATGCTGTACCCCACGAGCTATCTGAAGTCCGTCGGCCTGGGCAAGGCCTGCGCGCTGGTAACGGATGGCCGCTTCTCCGGCGGCTCCTCCGGCCTCTCGATCGGCCATTTGTCGCCGGAAGCGGCGGAGGGCGGCCTCGTCGGCCTGGTGGAGGAGGGCGACATCATCGAGATCGACATCCCCAACCGCCGCATCCACCTGGCGGTGCCGGATGACGTGATCGCGGCGCGCCGCGCGGCGATGGAAGCGAAGGGCGATGCGGCGTGGCAGCCGGCGGAGCCGCGCAAGCGCGCCGTCTCCACCGCGCTCAAGGCCTACGCGGCGCTGGCGACCAGCGCATCGCGTGGCGCGGTGCGGGACCTCAACGGCCTGCGCCGGAAGTAGCGCCGGCGCCGCGGCGCGGCAGCACCAGCAGGGCGCGAAGGCCTCCCTTCGCGCCCTCTGCCAGTTCCAGGGAACCGCCGGCCAGCGCCGCCAGATCCCGCACGATGGCCAGGCCGAGGCCGCTGCCGGGCTTGGCCTCGTCCAGCCTCACGCCCCGCGCCATGGCCTCATCCACCGCCAGGCCCGGCGTCAGGCCGGGGCCGTCATCCTCCACTGCGATGCGGATGGCATCGCCCTCCGCGGCGATGGTGACGGTGACGGCGCCGTCGGCCCATTGGCAGGCATTCTCCATCAAATTGCCCAGCATCTCCGTCAGGTCCTGCGCATCGGCGCGCAGCCGCGCGCGGGCATCGCCCTGGACCGCGATGGCGATGTCGCGGAACAGCCGCCGCAGCGCCTGCGCCACTTCCTCCGCCAGCGCCAGCGGCGCGACCTCCGCCGTGCCAGCCGCCAGGGCGGCGCTGCGGGCGCGGGCCAGGTGGTGCTGCACCAGGCGATCCAGCGCCGCGGCTTCCGCCCGCGCCACGGGGATTGCGGGGGGCGTCGCCTCCAGCGCGTTGCGCAGCACGGCGATCGGCGTCTTCAAGGCATGGGCGAGGTTGCCGAGATGGGTGCGGGCCATGGCCACCGTCTCCCGATTCTGGCGGATCAGCGCATCCACTTCCGTGACCAGCGGCGCGATCTCGGAAGGCGCGGGCATGGCCAGCGCCTCCCGCTCTCCGGCACGGACCTCGGCCAGCGCGCGGCGGATGCGGCGCAGCGGCGCCAGCCCGACCACGACCTGCAGCACGACGCCCGCCACCAGCCCCACGCCCAGCAGCAGGAAGCCTAAGCCCAGGCCGCGCCGCAGCCGCGCGACCTCCGCCATCGTCGCGGCACGGGACAGGGCCACAGCGATATGCAGCGGCGCCGCGCCATCGGGCAGCAGCAGGTCCCGCTCCGCCACCAGCAGGGGTTCACCGCGCGGCCCCGCGGCCTGGCGCAGCAGCACCCCGGCATGGCCGCGCGACGCCGCGGGCAGCGACTGGTCCCAGAGGGAGCGGGAGGTGGCGACGCCGCCATCCGGCCCCGTCACCTGCCAATAGGCGCCGGAGAAAGGAGCCTCGAAATCCGCGCCGGCGGGCGGGCGGGCGACACCGGCGCGGCCCGCTTCATCCACCTCCACCGCCGCCGCCAGGCTGTCCAGCAGGGCGCCGAGGCGGGCTTCCAGCGCGGCCTCGATCTGCGCCGTCGCGATGCCGGCTACGAACCAGGCCGCCCCCCCCAGCCCCGCCGCCACCCAGAGCCCCGCCAGCAGGGCCAGCCGCAGCGTGAGGGAGCGCATCATCCGGCCGCCAGGCGGTAGCCCTGCCCGCGCAGCGTCTCGATCATCCCCTCCCCCAGCTTCTTCCGCAGCCGGCCGACCACGACTTCCAGCGTGTTGCTGTCGCGGTCGAAATCCTGGGCGTAGAGATGCTCCGTCAATTCGGTCTTGGAGACGACCTGGCCGGGGTGGTGCGCGAGATAGGCCAGCAGCCGGTATTCGAGCGCGGTGAGCCGCACCGCCGCGCCATCCAGCATCACCCGCGCCGTCGCCGTATCCACCACCAGCCGGCCGAGCGTGATCTCGGACCGCGCCTGGCCATGCGCACGGCGGACCAGCGCCTGCACCCGCGCCACCAGCTCCGCCATCATGAAGGGTTTCGCCAGATAGTCGTCGGCGCCGGCATTCAGCCCCGCCACCTTCTCCGTCCAGCCATCGCGGGCGGTCAGGATCAGCACGGGCATGGCACGCCCCGCGGCGCGCCAGCGGCGCAGCACCGTCATGCCATCCTGCACCGGCAGGCCGAGGTCGAGCACCACGGCGTCATAGGGCTCGGTATCCCCGAGGAAATGCCCTTCCTCCCCATCCGCGGCGACATCGACGGCGAAATGCGCCTCCTCCAGCGCCGCGCGAAGCTGGCCAGCCAGGGTCGCGTGGTCCTCCACCACCAGCAGGCGCATCAGGGGCGCTCCTGCACCGGGCCTCGGCTGCGCAGCAAAGCGCCCGTGGAAGCATCCAGCTTGAGTTCGAAGACGCGGCCGGAGGGCGGCAGCAGCTTGAACTCATAGACCCAGCGCTCGCCATCCCGCTCCAGCTCCGTCTCGATCACGCGGCCGATCCAGCGGCGCTCCACCTCCGCCAGCAGATCGGCGAGGGGGCGGATCTCCCCGGCGGCCAGCGCGGCGCGGGCGCGTTCATGGCCGCGCCGGCCCTCGCGCCGGCCCTCGCGCAGGTCATCCGCAAGGCCGGGAGGGGCCATCAGCAGCAGGGGGAGGAGGAGGAGGGCGCGGCGCATGGCAGGCAGGCTGGCATCCCGAAGCTGAATGGCGGCTGAACCGCGGGCTCAGGCTGGGTTCAGGTGGGGGCCGCCAGAGTGCGCCCCGTTGCAGCCCACCCGCAACGGCACAGACGGAGAGAACCGAACATGACCCGCACCCGCATCCTCGCCGCCCCCCTGGCCCTGGCCCTCGCCGCCGGGCTGCCCATGGCGGCCTTCGCTTCCCCGGACCGCGACCAGCGCCGCAGCGAGGAACAGCGCGCCATCACCGCCGCCGCGGTGGACGCCGCCGGCGCCATCGCGGCCGTCAGGGCCGCCGGCTACGGCATCATCCGCGAAGTGGATTGGGCGCGTGGCGCCTGGGCCGTGAAGGCGACCGACAGTGCCGGCCAGCGCGTGGCGCTGCGCGTGGATGCGCAATCCGGCGCCGTCACGCCGCGCCAGCGCTGATCCCGACTGCGCCCGGCCATCAGGCCGGGCGCCCCCCGCGGCCCGAACCGGACACACCGCCATGACCAGCATCACCGCCGACATCCTGCCGACCAGCGCCCCGCCCCGCCACGGCGCCACCACCATCGCGCTGCACTGGGGCGCCGCCCTGGTGCTGGTCGCGGCCTTCGGCCTCGGCCTGCTGATGGAGGAATGGCCGCGCGGCCCGCAGCGCGACATGGCGATGATGATCCACTACAGCCTCGGCACGCTGGTGCTGGCGACGGTCATGCTGCGGCTACTGCGGCGCCTGCTGCTGCCCGGCCCGGTGAAGCGCGATGCGGGGCTGGCCGGGAAGGCCGCGGTCGCGGTGCACGGGATGCTCTACGCGCTGATGGTTGCCATGCCCGTGACCGGCGCGATGGACCGCTGGGCGCGCGGCCGCCCGCTGCGGCTGTTCGGCGACAACCTGATCCCCGCGCCCTTCCCGATCGGCGGCGGCAAGCTGTGGATCGAGGCGCATGAACTGATGGCATGGGCGCTGGTCGCCCTCGTCGCCGCCCATGCCGGTGCCGCGCTGTGGCACCACTTCATCCAGCGCGACGATGTGCTGCGCCGGATGCTGCCGGGTCAGCCGGGCTCCACCGCCGGATAGACCGGGCCATAGTAGCGGCGCAGTTCCTCGATCTGCCCCGGCGGCGGCTGCCCATAGGCGCCCCGCCGGCTGGCATAGCGCCCGCCCATGGCGCGCGAGAGGCGGACCGCCGCCTGCCCCGCCTGCACCAGCGCCATCGGACCGCACAGCACCGGCGTGTTCTTCACCGTCTCATGCACCCCGGCTTCCGCCAGCAGCACCATGGCGACGCCGACGGCGGGGATCACCACCTCCGCCCCCTTCGCCACGCAGGCCTCCGCCGCCTGGTGGAACTGTCCGAGGATGCGCTCCCGCTGCTCGCCCGGGGAAAAGGCGGCGTCGAGATCGACCAGCCGATCCACCGCCATCCGCTCCACCGCCACGACCCGCGTGTTCAGGCCATACAGGGAAACATTCTCCAGGATGCGGGAGTAGTGCTTGTCGTTGGAGACGACGAGGCCGACCGTCACCCCCATCTGGCAGGCTGTGAACAGGGATGATTCGCACAGGCCGAGCACCGGGATGCGCGCCATCTCCCGCGCCGTCCGCAGCCCGGGATCGGCGATGTTACCGAGCAGCACGGCATCGAAGCCCTCGGCCTCCGCGCGCTCGACATTCTCCAGCACCTCGATCGTCTCGATGAATTCGAGCCGGCGATACTGGTCGCCGACGCCGCCGCGCTTTTCGATCCCATGTACCTCGATCGTGGTCCCGGGATCGGTCGCCTGCGCCAGCACGCGCCGCAGCGCCGCCTGGTAGGCGGGCCAGGCATCGGGGCGCGTGAGGGATTGGTACCAGAGCTTCATGAGATCACTCCGCCCGGATATTGGCGCCGCGGATGACCTCGCCCCAGGAACGCCCCTCGGCGGAGAGGCGCTGCGCGAAGCTCTCGATGCTGCCGCCGAGCGGCTTGGCGCTGAGGCGTTCCAGCGCGGCGGTCATGGTGGAGGAGGCGACGCTGTCGGCCAGCACGGCGTGCAGGCGCTGCGTTGTCTCCGCGGGCATGCCGGCGGGGGCCATGATGCCCCACCAGACCGTGACGTTGATGCCCTCGATCCCCTGTTCCGCGAAGGTCGGCGAATCCGGCAGCGCGGGATGGCGCTGGCGGTCGGCGACGCCGAGGACCTTGAACTGCCCGCCGCGGATCAGCGGCAGCGCCTGCGCCAGATTGGTGAACATCATGGAAAGCCGGCCTGCCTGCAGGTCCGTCATCGCCGGCGCGCCGCCGCGATAGGGGACATGCACGATGTCCAGCCCCGCGCGCAGCTTCAGCAATTCGCTGGCCAGGTGTTCCGTGGTGCCCGAACCGCCGGACCCGAAGGTGAAGAAGCCCGGCCGCGCTCGCGCCATGGCGATGAAGGCACGCGCGTCATTCGCCTCGAAGGACGGGGGCGCGATCATCACCGAAGGCACCTCCCCCACCAGCATCAGCGGCGCCAACTGCGTCGCCTGGTCGTAGCCGAGGCTCGCATAGAGATGCGGGTTCACGATGACGGAGGGGGAGGCCATGAGCAGCGTCGTGCCATCCGGCGTGGATCGCGCGACATGCTCCATGGCGATGTTGCCACCGCCGCCGGTGCGGTTTTCCACCACCACCGTCTGGCTGAGCCGTGGCCCGATTTCCTGCGCCACCAGCCGCGCCACGATATCCACCGCGCCACCGGCCCCGAAGGGCACGATGATGCGGATGGTACGACCGCCGGCGACAGGCTGCGCCAGGGCTGGCGCTGCGACGGTGGCGGCCGCGGCGCCGATCAGCGCGCGGCGGGTGGGCTGGAAGGCCATGGCTCTATCCTCTCGCGCGGTTCAGGCCGCGAAGTCGATGGCGTCGGATGTCGTGAAGGTCGCGAAGCGTTGCAGCGCGCGGATCGCGGCGTCCTGGTCCTCCTGCGTCGCGCAGGCGCAGCAATCCTCCAGCACCGTCATGACGTAGTCCCGGTCATGCCCGTCCCGCACGCAGCCTTGCACAACGGCCACGGTGGAGACGCCGGAGCAGATGATGCGCTGGATGCCATGCGCGCGCAGGATCGCTTCCAGGTTGGTCGCGTAGAAGGGGCTGACGCGGTGCTTGACGATGTCGAAATCGCCGGGCTGCGGTGCCAGGTCCTTGTGCACCTCCGTGCCCCAGGAGCCGAGCTTGAACAGCCCGTGCTGCTTCGCGCCGTTGAAGATGACGGAGGTGGAAGGGGCCTCCCGGTAATCCGGGGAGAAACCGACGCGGACATAGCCGATGGGCACGCCGGCCGCGCGCGCCTTGGCGATGGTGTTCGCGGTCTTCGGGATGATGCCGCGGCCCTGCACCTGGGCGCCCAGCGGGCCCTTGCCGTTCGGCCCATCGGCCGAGACGAGATCATTTTCCATGTCGAGGACGAGGTAGATGGACTTCATCGTATGTATTCCCGTTTCAATCGTCGAGCTTGATGCCAAGGCGTTCCACCCGCGCCCGCCACACCGCGTCATCTTCCGCGAGGTAGCTGATGAAGCGCGCGCGATCCTGCGTATCGGCCAGCAGGCCGTTCGGCGTCAGGAATTCCAGCGCCGCGGGGGTACGGACGAAGGCCTGGGTTTCCTGCGCGATGCGTTCCGCGATGGCCGTGGACGTCCCAGGGGGAGCCAGGATCGCGAGCCAGAGGTCCCCCGCCAAGTTGATACCCTGTTCCGTCAGCGTGGGCACCTGCGGGATGGCGGAGAAGCGCTGCGCCGTCGCGACGCCGAGGACCGGCAGGCGTCCCTGCTGGCCGATGGCCACCGCGACCGGCAGCATCATCGCATCCACCTGGTCACCCAGCAGCGCCTGCACGGCGGGGGCGGCGCCCTGGAAGGGGATGTGCTGCATCTCCGTCCGCGTCTCGAACTTCATCGTCTCCATCATCACCTGCGACGTGCTGGCAATACCCCAGGAGGCGAAGGTCAGCGGGTTGCTGGCGCGCGACCGTGCCAGTGCCACGAATTCCTGCGCCGTCTTCGGCCCGAGTCCCGGCCGCGTCACGAGCGAGAAGACAAGTCGCGCCACGGCGGAAACCGGCACGAAGCTCTGCGGCTGGTAGGGCAGGCGACGATAGACCACGGGGTTCACGGAATGCGTGTCCGCCGTGGTGAAGATCAGCGTGTGCCCGTCCGGCGCCGCCTGCTGCACCGCCTGGCTGCCGAGGATGCCATTGGCACCCGGCCGGTTTTCCACCACCACCGGCTGGCCGAGCCGCGTGGTGAGTTCCCGTGCCACCCAGCGCGCGACGAGGTCCGTCGCGCCCCCCGGCGGATAGGCGACGACGAGGCGCACGGGACGCGTCGGCGCCCAGGCCTGGGCGCGCGCCGCGCCAGGCAGCGCGAGGATGGCGGGGGCCGCCAGCAGCGCGGCGCGGCGAGAGAGCGTGGTCATGGCGTTCCCCTTCATTCGGCGGTGATTCGGGCGGTGCGGATCAACTCGCCCGTCTCGGCCAGCTTCCGCGCGATGTAGTCGCGGAAGGCGGCGGGCGGGCCGCCCGCGGGTTCGATGCCGAGGCCGGCGAGCCGTGCTGTCATCGCCGGTTCCGCGATGCCGGCATTGATCGCGGCGTTCAGCGTGGCCAGCGCCGCAGGCGGGATGCCGGCACGGGCGAAGAGGCCGAACCAGGATGTGCTCTCGTAGCCCGGCACACCCGCCTCCGCCACCGTCGGCACCCCGGGCAGAAGGGCGGAGCGCGCGGTGGCGCCGATGGCGATGGTGCGGAGTTCTCCGCCGGTGAGGTTCCCCTGCACGGAGGGATAATTCTCGAACATCACGTCGATACGGCCGCCGATGATGTCGGTGGCGGCGGGGGCGGTGCCGCGATACGGCACATGCGTCAGATCGACGCCCGCGCGCCACTTGAACAACTCGCCTGACAGATGCGCGAAGGAACCGATGCCGGCGGAGGCGTAGGTGAGCTTGCCCGGCTCCGCCTTTGCGGCCGCGACCAGGTCCGCGATGGTCCGGATCGGGCTTTCGCGCCGCACCACCACGACGGCGGGGCTGGCGCCGACGAAGGCCACGGGCTCGAAATCCCGCAGGGGTTGGTAGGGGATGCGGGGCTGCAGATGGGGGTTGATGGTGATGGGCCCCGGCGTGCCCGCCATCAGCGTGTAGCCATCCGCAGGCGCATCCAGCACGCGCTGCGCGCCGATGGTGCCGCCCGCGCCGGTGATGTTCTCCGCCACCGTGGTCTGGCCGAGCTTTTCCGTCAGCATCTGGGCGCAGAGGCGCGCCAGGATATCCGTGCTGCCGCCAGCGGCGAAGGGAATCACGATGCGGAGGCCGCGCGTCGGGAAGCGTTCCTGCGCGAAGGCTTCCGGCATCGCTGCCATGCCTGCCGCAAGGCCCAGAAGGGTCCGCCGTTCCATCATCGTTGTTTCCTCCCGATTGTTGCGCTCAGCCGCCGACGCGATCGATGCCGTAGAATTTGAGCAATTCCTTGACGCGCTCGCGCGGCGGCTTCGCCTGGAAATAGCCGCGGCGGCTCGGCTTCGCGCCAGTGATGCGGCGCATGCCGACCATCATCTCCGCCGCCTTCACCGTCGCCGTCACTGGGTCCAGCACCGGCACGCCATCCACCTCCGTCACGCCGGCCTTGGACAGCAGCAGGCAGAGCGGCGCCTCGCCGGGGATGATCACATCCGCGCCGCGCGCGATCAGGGCGCGCGCATCGGCCTGGAAGCGCGACACCACCTCCGACGGATCACCGGCATAGGCGGCCAGGACGTCGTTGAAGGTGAAGGAGACGGGCTGCGCGCCGACGAAGCGGGACGTCAGCCCCATCCGCTCCACATTGCGTTCCACCGTGCCCGCCATGCCATGGATGAAGAGCAGCACGCCGATCTTCTGGCCAAGCATGGAGGCGGCGAGCATCGCGCTTTCGCCGTAGCCCACTACGGGGATGTCCACCAGGCTGCGGCAATCCATCAGGGAGGGTTCGGGCAGCGTCATCATCGCGAAGGCGTCGAAGCCCTGTTCCTCCGCCGCGATGGCGCCGAGCACGAATTGCTGGCTGTGCAGGGATTGCAGGTAGCTGAAGCTGATGTCGTTGCCGGGATATTCGGTCAGGTAGGTGTTCGGGTCCATGCCATGCATCACCACCTCCGTCCCCGGCGCGCTGGCGCGGGCCAGATGCGCGGCCATGGCATCGGCATAGGCGGGCAGATTGCCCAGCACGGTGAAGCTGTGGTGCCAGATCTTTATCACGTCAGTCGCTCCACATGCCGCCATTGATGTCCAGCACTTCGCCGGTGATGAAGCCCGTGTCAGGCCCTGCGAGGAAGGCGATGGCGGCCGCCACCTCCTCCGCCCGCCCCATGCGGCCCACCGGGATCAGCGCCTGGAGGGCTGCCGGGAAATTCGTCGTCATGGCGGAGGCGATGGGCCCGGGCGCCACCGCATTCACCGTGATGCCATCGGCGGCGAGTTCGCGCGCCAGGAAAGCCGTCATGGCATGGACCCCGGCCTTGGAGACGCCATAGGCGACGTTGCTCGCCCGGTCCTGCTCCGCCGCGTCGATCCAGGGCCGCGCATTGCCGCCATTCTTGCCGATGATGGAGCCGATATTGATGATGCGGCCGCGCCGGTTGGCGCGCATCGCGGGGATCACCGCTTGGCAGCAGAGAAAGCTGCCCTTCAGGTTAACCGCCATCACGCGGTCCCACTCGGCCTCCGGCAGCGTCGCCGCCGCGCCCATCGACACTGTGCCCGCGACATTCACCAGGATGTCGAGCCGTCCGTATTCGGCGACCACGCGGTCGACCATGGCGCGGACCTGCGCCGAATCCGTGACATCCACGGCCAGGTTGAGCGCGTCCTCAGCCGAAGGCGCCGCGCGATCCGCCAGCGCCAGCCGCGCACCCCGCGCCAACAAGGCCCGCGCCGTGGCGCTGCCGATGCCGCCCGCGGCACCCGTCACCAGCGCGACGCGGCCTTCCAGGTTCTGCGTCACAGGTTGCGCCTTGCGGTCGCCGCATCCGCGCCCGCCAGCTTGCCGAAGACCAGCCCCTTCAGCACGGAGGTCGCGCCGGTATAAGTGCCGTAGTACATGCCCACGACCTCACCTGCGGCATACAGGCCCGGGATGGGATCGCCGCCGGTGTCCAGCACCCGCGCCTTGCCGTCCACGCGCACGCCGCCGAAGGTGAAGACATTGGCGGAGATGATGGGATAGGCGTGGAAGGGCCCTGTCACCAGCGGCGTCGCCCAGTTGGATTTTCGTGGGTTCAGCCCACGCGTCGCCAGGCCATCGAGTTGCAACGGCTTCCAGTCACCAGGCACGCAGGCGGCGTTGTACTCCGCCACCGTCTCCGCCAGCGTGGCTTCCGGCAGGCCGACGGCGCGGGCCAGGGCCTCGATGCTCTCGCCCTCGATCGGTGGCTGGTCGGTCCGCAGGCCGAGACGCCAGTTCGGGATATCCCTGTGCCGGGCATCGAGGATCACCCAGGCGATGCCGTCGCGCTGATCGTAGATGCGGCGCGTCACGCGTTCATAGGTGGCGTCCACCGTGCCCGGTGATTCATCCACGAAGCGGCGGCCTTCCTTGTTCACCAGGATGCCGTAGGGGAAGAGGAAGACGGAGGGCTCGGCGATCGACGACCGCGGGTCGATCGGCTCCGCATGGTAGCTGCCGAAATCGCCGCTCGGCGCCGCACCGATATCGAGGGCCATGCGGATGCCCTCCCCCCGGTTGAACAGCCCGCCCTTGCAGATCGTGCGCAGGAAACTGGATCGCGGGCCGAGGTAGCGGGTGGACATCTCCGCATCGCCCTCGAACCCGCCGCAGGCGAGCGTGACGGGGCCGTGGAAGCGGACATTGCGGCCCGCACTCCGCGCCACCAGGCCGGTGACGCGGCCTTCATCGTCCTGGATCAGCTTCTGCGCCGTGGTCTCGTAGCGGAATGCCACGCCGAGTTCCTCCGCCCGCTTCGCCAGCGCCTCCACCAGCGCGGCGCCACCACCCACGGGCAGCAGGCGGGGCTGGGACTTCGTCAGGAACTGCGTCGGCAGGAAATCGAAGCGCACGCCCATCGTCTTCAGCCAGGCGATGGTCGGCCCGGCCTGGTCGGCGAATTCCTGCACCACGTCGGGGTCGATCATCGACAGCGCGCGCGCATGGCCGGCGCGGTCCGCCATGGGGCGGGAGACTTCGGGGGCAAGGTCCGGGTCGGCGTAGGGCAGCGCGCCATTCTCGGCCAGGTGCGTCTCGAAGTCGTCGGTGACCTCGGTCTCGCTCTTCATGCGGAGATAGGCTTCGGTGTAGCGGCTCTGCCCGCCCCGTTCAGCGCGCGGCGCGCGTTCCAGCACGACGACGCGCGCGCCCTGCTCGGCAGCCGCCACGGCGGCGGACAGCCCCGCCACGCCGCAGCCCGCCACCACCAGGTCGAATCCCTCCCCCGCTGCCATGTGACCGGCGCCGCTCCCCTTGGCTTGGACCGGCGCAGGGTTCACCCGTGGCGGCCGGAGGGCAACGGCGCAGCATCAGGCTACGGCCGAATACAGCCTTCGGCTTTTCCGAATAATGCGATAGGCTGCGCGCATGGACAGATTGCGCGCGATGGAGGTCTTCGTGGCGGTGGCGGAGGCGGGCAGCCTCGCCGGCGCGGGAACCCGGCTTGGCCTTTCCGCCCCCACCGTCACGGCGCAGCTCCAGGCGCTGGAGGCGCATCTCCGCTGCGCGCTGCTGCATCGTTCCACGCGCAGCCTGCGCCTGACACCGGAAGGTGAGGCCTTCCTGCCCCGTGCCCGCGCCATCCTGGGCGCGATGGAGGAGGCGGAGGCCGGGGCAGGCGGCGATGCAGCGCGCGGCGTGCTGCGCGTGCAGGTGCCGATCGCCGTCGGCCACATGGTGCTGGCGCCGGCGCTGGCGGCCTTCGCCGCCGCGCATCCCGGCTTGCGCGTGGTGACCATCCTGGGGAACGATGTGGACAGCCTGGCGCGGCGCGGCATCGATGTCGCGATCCGGATGGATGAGGTGGAGACAGGCGATCTCGTCGCCCGCCCCGTCTATCGCAGCACGCATGTGGTCTGCGCCGCGCCGGCGTTCCTGGCACGACATGGCGCTCCGCCGCATCCCGGCGCCATCGATCCGGCGCAGGGCCTGGCCTGGGTGGCGGATACGGGCGCCGCGCCGCGCGCCTGGCGCTTCCAGCGCGGGGCCGAACGGGTGGTGGTGGAACCCGCGGGGCCGCTGGCCTTCAACAGCAGCGACGCGCTGCTGAACGCGGCCGCGCAGGGCGGCGGCTTCTGCTACGTGCTCGGCCTGCTGGCGCATGCGCATCTGCGGGATGGTCGCCTGCGCGCGGTGCTGGAGGATTGGGAGACGGAAGCGCAGGTCTTCTACGTTGCCTATCCCAAGGCGCGCTTCACCGCGCCCAAGGTGCGCGCCTTCGCCGATTTCGCGGCGCGCGTCTTTCCCGACCACCTGCGACAGGCACCGGCATCGCCGATCCGCATCCGGCGACGATGAGCGGTTGCCAGCGCGGCGGGAGTGGAGGACGCTTTCGCCAGCGCGCCACCGAGATGCGCGCAGTGGAGGAAGTCGCATGAAACGCACGCTGCGGGCCTGCATGCTCGCCGGCGGGATCGGGGCCATCGCCTCCCCCGCCCTCTCGGAAGTGATACGGTTCGAGGTGCTGGAAAGCGTGCCCGCCTTCCAGGGCCGGAGCTTCGAGGGGGTGGGCACCTATCTCCGCATCACCGGCCGCGCCACCATCGCCGTGGACCCCACTGATCCACGCAATGCCGTGATCGCGGATATCGAACGCGCGCCGCGCAACGCGCAGGGGCGCGTGGAAGCCACGGCGGATGTGGTGGTGCTGCGTCCCGCGGACCCCGCACGCGGCAATGGCACGCTGCTGGTGGATGTGCCCAATCGCGGCACCAAGCTGGCGCCGCAGCTCTTCGACGATGTGGCGCAGCCCGGCGCGACGCGGGCTGAACAGGCCGCGGATGCTGGCATCGGCTTCCTGCACCGGCAGGGCTACGCCATGGCCTGGATCGGCTGGCAGGCGGACATTCCTTCCCGCCCCAACCAGCTGGCGATGACGGCACCTGTGCTGACTGGCATTACCGGACCATCCCGCGATGAATTCATCTTCGACCACACGCGCAATCCCGCGACGGCGACGCTGACCTGGCCCATCGCGGATGCGGCGAGCCTGGCCGTCACGGTGCGCGGCCATTGGGCGGATGCGCGGCAGACGCCAGCCGCCATGGCCATCCGCGCCACCGGCCCGCGCAGCGTGGAGATCACGCGCCCCGCCAGCGGCTTCGATGCGGCGGCGCTGTATGAGGTGACCTACACCGCGAAGGATCCGATCGTCCTCGGCCTGGGCTTCGCCGCCACGCGCGATGTCGCGGCGTTCCTGCGGCGGGATGGCAGTGCGGCCAACCCGCTGGCTGCGCAGGGGCGTTCCACGGTTCGGCGCACCATCGGCTTCGGCGTCTCCCAATCCGGACGCTTCCTGCGCGACTTCCTCTGGCAGGGCTTCAACGAGGACATGCGCGGCCGCATGGTCTTCGACGGTGTCATCCCGCATATCGCGGGCGGGCGGCGCATGGCGACGAACTACCGCTTCGGCAATCCGGGGCGGAATGCGCGCCACCCGCAGGACCCGGCCTGGCAGGCGGATACCTTCCCCTTCACCTATGCGGCGATGCGCGATCCGCTGTCCGGCCGCACCGATGGCATCCTGATGCGCTGCCGGCTGAACGGCACCTGCCCGAAGATCATGCACACGGACAGCGAGCATGAATGGTGGGCCTCGCGCGCATCGCTCATCGTCACCGATGTCGCGGGCAACCACATCGACCTGCCGCCGGATGTGCGGGCCTACATGGTGGCGGGCACGCCGCATTACGCGCCTCCCGCCGACAGCGTCCGCCGCGCGCCGACGATGGCGCTGCCGACCAACCCCATGCACGCCGGCCCGCCGATGCGTGCGCTGCTGGTGGCGATGGAGGCCTGGATCGCGGAAGGGGTGGAGCCGCCCGCCAGCCGCGTGCCGATGCGCGCCCATGGCACACTGGTGGAAGCGGCGCAGGCCGTGCCCGCTGGCATCCCCGGCCTGCCCTATGCCGGCATCTACACCGGCGCCGCCATCTCCGACCAATCGGTGCTGCCACCGCGGCTGATCGGGGAATACCCGGTCTTCGTGCCGCGCGCGGATGCCGATGGCATGGCGATCGCCGGCATCCGCATGCTGCCACTCGCCGTGCCGCGCGCCAGCTATACCGGCTGGAATCCCCGCGCGGAGGGCTTCGGCGCCGGCACGCTGTTCCCGCTGCAAGGCGCGGTCTCCCCCTTCGCCCCGACGCGGGAAGCCCGCCTGGCGGCGAATGATCCGCGGCTTTCGATCGCGGAACGCTATGCCGACAACGCGGCCTATGTCGCCGCCGTGCGCGCGGCGGCCGATCGCGCCGTGGCGGAGCGGCTGCTGCTGCCGGAGGATGCCCAACGGGCGGTGGAACGCGCGCAGGCAGGAACCCTGGCGCAACTGCCCTGAGGGGCCGATGGACACTCCCCGGTGGCGGGCATAAGGTCATAGTGCTGGCCTAATGGCCCGCCACCAGGGGAAACACCGCATGGCCATCGCGCCGCGCAGCGTCGCGCAGAAGATCATCGCCCGCGCCGCCGGCCTACCGGCGGTCGAGGTCGGTGACTACGTCACCGTCTCCCCGGACTATGTCGCCTGCCAGGAACTCTTCTGGCCAGGCCACAAGCGCAACCTGGAACGCATCGGCGTCGATCGCATCCCGCGCCCGGACAAGGCGATCATGGTGATCGACCATTCCACCAGCGCGGCGATGGGATCGCACCACCATGAGACGCACCGGACGCTCCGCGACTGGTGCGCGCAGCAGGGGATCGAGACCTTCTTCGGCCCCGGCAATGGCCTGCGCCACCTGGTGCTGACGGAACGCGGCTTCGCACGGCCGGGCACGCTGATCTTTTCCGATGAGGGCAACATCGCCTCCATCGGCGCATTGGGCGCGCTGAACCTGCCGATCTCGACGGAGGTGATCGTGGCCCTGATCCAGGACGGCAACTGGATCGCGGTGCCACCATCGGCGCGCATCACGCTGACGGGCAGGCTGGGCTTCGGCGTCGGCGCGCGGGATGTGATCCAGACCATCCTGCGCGACCAGACCACGAACAGCGCGCTGCTGCAGGCCTGCGTCGAATTCGCGGGCGACGGCATCGCGACGCTGTCGCTGGATGAGCGGGAGACGATCCTCGCCAGCCTGTTCCACAGCGGTGCCTATACCGGCGTGATGCCGGTGGATGACCTGGTGCTGCGCTACGTCGAACAGCGCGCGGCGGGCCGCCTTTGGCAGGTTGTGGAGGCCGACCCTGGCGTGCCCTACATCGCCGACCTCGCCTACGACCTTTCGGCCATCGCGCCCATGGTGACGCTGCCGCCGGACCTCCACGCCGCCGTGCCGGTCGGCGATGTGGCGGGCCAGCGGATCGACCAGGCGACGATCGGGTCGTGTTCCGGCGGGCGGCTGGAGGATATGCGCATCGCGGCCGGGCTGCTGCGCGGGCGCCGTGTGGCGCCGCATGTCACGCTCTACATCACGCCAGGCAGCCGCAACGTCTATGCCGCGGCTGCGCGGGAGGGGCTTCTGGAAATCTTCGCGGAATCGGGCGCCACGGTGCTGGCGCCGGGCTGCACCACCTGCTGGGGCTACCAGGGCGTGCTGAACGACCATGAAGTGCTGATCTCCACCCAGCAGTTCAACTATGCCGGCCGCAACGGCGCACGCAGCGCGCTTGTGCACCTGGCCGGCGCGGCGGTGGTCGCGGCCTCCGCCATCGAAGGGCGCATCGCCGATCCTCGGCCGCTGATGGCGGAGGCGGGGCCATGACGCCTCGTGGCCGCGCCTGGGTCTTCGGCGATGACGTATCCGGCGACGACGGCATCATCGAATTTGCCATCATCCGCGACGGCTTCGGCAAGGAATTCGACGAGGACGCGTTGCGCGCCATGTGCTTCCGCCGCCTGCGTCCGGAATTTCCAGCGGCGGTGCAGGCGGGCGACATCGTCGTCGGCGGGCGCAACTTCGCCCATCACAACCATGTGGAAGTCAGCGTCGCCATCCGAGCCTCCGGCATCGCCGTCGTGGTCGTGGAGTCCTGCGATTCGGGCTTCCTCCGCCGCGCCCTGAATGTCGGTCTGCCCGTGATGATCTGCCCCGGCATCCAGGGCGCGGTACGGGATGGCGATGTCATCGCCGCCGATCCCGCCACGGGAATCGTCACCCTGGCCGATGGCAGCACGCGACAGTCAAAACCTTTCTCCCCCCGCATGGTGCAGATCTGGCGCGCCGGCGGCACCATCCCGCTGCTGGTGCGCGAATTCGCCGAGCGCCGCGCGCAATCCGAGGAAACCATGCCATGACCACCCGCCGGACCCTGATGCTGGCCGCCGCCGCCACCCTCGCCGCGCCTTCGCTGCGCGCGCAGGCGCGCTTCCCTGACCGCCCCGTGCGCATCGTCGTGGGCTTCCCGCCCGGCGGCAATGTGGATTTCACGGCACGGCTGCTGGCGCCCACGCTGTCGGCTGCCCTCGGCCAGCCGGTCGTGGTGGATAATCGCGCGGGGGCGGGCGGCATCGTCGGCACGGAGCATGTCGCGCGATCCCGCCCGGATGGCCATACGCTGCTGCTGGGCTCCACCGGCCCGCTTTCCCTCTTCCCCGTCGCGATGGCGCAACTGCCCTACGACACGCTGCGGGATTTGGCGCCGATCGGGATCTGCTACCGCGTACCCATCGTGATGATGGTCTCCCGCCAGGTCACGGCGCGGAACCTGGCGGAGTTCGTCGCAGCGGCGAAAGCGCAGAAGGGCCAGTTCTCCGCCGGCACCGCCGGCATCGGCTCCGGTGCGCATCTCGCGATCGAACTGTTCAACGCCGGCACGGGGGCGGATCTCGTGCATGTGCCCTATCGCGGCACCGGTCCCGCGATCAACGACCTGATCGCCGGCACGATCCCGGTGGTGTTCGACCAGCTCTCCTCCGCCCTGCCGCTGCATGCCGATGGCCGCGCGCGCATCATCGCCGTGGCCTCCGCGAACCGTGCCGCGCAGCTGCCGGATGTGCCGACGCTGCGGGAGGCCGGGCTGGTTCAGCAGGAACTCACCACCACCCTCGGCCTGCTCGGCCCCGCGGGGCTGCCCGCCGATGTGGTGGAGACGCTCCGCGCCGCGCTGGCCCGCACCATGCATGACGCCACCACCAGGCAGCGGCTGGAAAGCCTCGGCGGCGCCATCCCGGCTGCCGAGGCCATCACCCCCGCCAATTACGCACGCGTGATCCGGGAGGAGATGGAGACCTCGCGCGAGGCCGTGCGGATCGGCAATATCAGGCTGGACCAGTAGGGACATCACGATGCGCGCAGCCTGGTATGAGCGGACAGGACCCGCGAGGGAGGTGATCGTGGTCGGCGAGATGCCGACGCCGACGCCAGGCCCGGGCGAGGTGCTGGTCCGCCTCGCCGCCTCCGGCGTCAATCCGTCCGACTGGAAGGCGCGGGGCGGCAGCCGGCCGATGCTGGCGCCGCGGATCATCCCGCACAGCGACGGCGCCGGCACGATCGAGGCAGTGGGCGATGGCGTCGATCCCGCGCGGATGGGCGAGCGCGTCTGGGTCTGGAACGGCCAGTGGCAGCGGGCGCTGGGCACGGCGGCGCAGTATATCGCGCTGCCCTCGGCGCAGGCCGTGCAACTGCCGGCGAATACCAGCTTCCAGGCCGGGGCCTGCTTCGGCATCCCGGCGCTGACAGCCTGGCGCGCGGTGCAGATCGATGGCGGCGTGGCCGGGCAGCGGGTGCTGGTGGCGGGCGGTGCGGGTGCGGTCGGGCACTACGCCATCCAGATGGCGAAGCTGCTGGGCGCCGCGCAGGTCATCGCCACCGTGAGCAGCCCTGGCAAGGCGGCGCATGCGAAGGCGGCGGGCGCGGATGCCGTGATCGACTACAGGACGCAGGACGTTGCCGCGGCGGTGAAGGAATTGACCGGTGGCCATGGCGTGGATCGCGTGGTGGAAGTGGATTTGGCCGCCAATGGCGCGCTGCTGCCGACCATCATCGCGAAGGACGGGCTTTGCGTCTGCTACGGCAGCGGCAAGGCGGAAGCGGCGCTGCCCTTCTTCCCGATGATCCTCTCCGGCGCCGCGGTGCGCTTCTTCATCGTCTACGGCCTGCCCGACGCCGCCCGCGCGGAGGGGCTGGCGACGATGACGCGGTGGCTCGAAGCGGGCGCGCTGCAGCACGCCATCGGCGCCGTCATGCCGCTGGAAGATTGCGCGGAGGCGCATGACCTCGTTGCGCGCGGCGAGGTGATCGGCAACGTCGTCCTCGACTGCGCCTCAGCCCTGTAGCAGCGCCGCCGCGGCCGCGCGGTGACGCGCGGCATGGGCGCGCTCATCCAGCGTCAGCAGCCGCCCGTCCCGCACCACGACGCGGCCATTGATGACAGACAGTGCCGCGCGGGCCGGCGCGCAGAAGACCAGCGCGGCCACGGGGTCGGCACCCGCGCCGGCGTGGTCGATGCCGCCGAGGTCGAAGGCCACCAGGTCAGCCGCCATCCCCGGCACCAGCGCGCCGATATCGTCGCGGCCCAGCACGCGGGCACCGCCCAGCGTCGCGATTTCCAGCGCGTCCCGCGCCGTCATCGCCGCGGGGCCGTGGCCGACGCGCGCCAGCAGCATCGCCTGGCGTGCCTCCCCCAGCATATGCGCGCCGTCATTGGAGGCCGATCCATCCACCCCGAGCCCGACCGGCACGCCCGCGCGGCGCATGGCCGGGATGGGCGCGATGCCCGAGGCAAGGCGCATGTTGGAGCATGGGCAATGCGCGACACCCGTGCCGGTGCGCGCGAACAGCGCGATGCCGGCCTCGTCCAGCTTCACGCAATGGGCGTGCCAGACATCGGGGCCGACCCAGCCCAGTTCCTCCGCGTACTCCGCCGGCGTGCAGCGGAACCGCTCCCGGCTGAACACCACGTCCTTGTCATTCTCCGCGAGGTGCGTGTGCAGCCGAAGGCCGCGCGCCCGCGCGAAGCCCGCGGCGTCCCGCATCAATTCCCGCGTGACGGAGAAGGGGGAGCAGGGCGCGATGCCGATGCGCAGCATGGAAAGCGGTGCGGGGTCATGGAAGCGCGAAACCACGCGTTCCATGTCCGCCAGGATCGCGGCCTCATCCTCCACCACCGCATCCGGCGGCAGCCCGCCCTTGGACTGGCCGAGGCTCATCGCGCCGCGCGTGGGATGGAAGCGGATGCCGACCTGGTGCGCGGCCTCGATCGTGTCATCCAGCGTACAGCCGTTCGGGAAGATGTAGTGGTGGTCCGCCGCCGTGGTGCAGCCCGTCAGCACCAGCTCCGCCATCGCCGTCGCGGCCGCGATGCGCAGCGCATCCGGCGTCATCCGCGCCCAGACGGGATAGAGCGCGCCGAGCCAATCGAACAGCTCCGCATCCTGCGCCGCCGGCAGGGCGCGCGTCAGGGACTGGTACATGTGGTGGTGGGTGTTCACCAGGCCAGGCATCAGGACATGGCCGGCGAGGTCGATGCTGTCCGCGGCCACGGGCGGGGCTTCGTCGGCGGCGCCGACGGCGGTGATGACGCCGCCCTCGACATGCACCCAGCCGCCCCGCAATTCGCGGCGGGCGGCATCCATGGTGAGCACGACATCGGCGCCGCGCAACAGCAGGCTCATGCCCCATCCTCCCGGTTGCGCATGTGCAGCGCCATGGCCATGACCTTAGGCAGCACGGCGTCGGTCAGCGCCGCATCGGTCACCTGTTCCGCCCAGGCCTGGCGGAAGCAGGCGATCCAGCCCTCGATCTCCGCCCCCGCGATCGGGGCGTGCAAATGGCGGGCACGCAGCATCGGCGCGCCGCGCGTCTTCAGGAACAGCGGCGGGCCGCCGAACCAGAAGGAGAGGTATTCGAACAGCCGCTGCTCCGACTGCGCCAGGTTTTCCGGATGGATGGCCCGGCAGGCGGCGGCTTCCGGCAATTCGTCCATCAGCGCGTAGAAGCGCCGCGTCAGGCGGCGCAGCCCATCCTCCCCGCCCAGCAGGGCGTAGGGGGATTGGGGGGAGGTCACGTGGTCGGCGGTCATCCGCCCATCATGCCGGGCCGCATCATGCCGGGGAAGCGGGCCAGGGCGAAGCCTGGCGCGGCTTCCGGCCCCCACGCGCCGCGCCTATCCTGGGCACAGACACAGGGAGCGTCCGGCAAGGCATCATGGCCGTCGCAATTCCACGCCTGCTGCTGGTCGTCCTGGGCGCGATGTTCATGCAGCAGACCTGCGCCGCGCTCGGCCGCAACCTGCCCTCCATCATCGCGCCCGCCATCATCCTGGATCTCGACCTCGATCCCGCGCTGGCGGGGGTCTATGTCGGGCTGGCCGCGGCTTCCTCCCTGGCCTTCCAGATGGGCTGCGGCGGCTTCATCCTGCGCTGGGGCGCGCTGCGGATGAGCCAGCTGGCGCTGGTGATGCTGGCCATCGGGCTGGCTGCCGCGGCGGTCGGGCCGCTCATCTTCTTCGCGATCTCGGCCATCATCGGCGGTGGCGGCTCGGCGGTCTCCACCCCGGCCAGTTCCCACCTGCTGGGCCGCTATTCGCCGCCCAAGCAGGCACCGCTGGTGTTCTCCATCAAGCAGACGGCGGTGCCGGCGGGGCTGCTGCTGTCCGGCCTGGTCGGGCCCTGGCTGACTGCCTGGCTCGGCTGGCGGGCGGCGCTGGAGATCGCGGCGCTGTTCTGCCTGGTCTTCGCGGTGGCGCTGCAACCGCTGCGCGCGACCTTCGACGGGGACCGCATGCCGGGCCGCAGCTTCAAGGTCAGCGACCTGTGGCTGTCCGGCCTCGTCGTGTCGCGCAGCCCGGCCTTGCGCAACCTCGCCTTCGCCTGCTTCGCCTTCAATGGGCTGCAGACCGTCTTCATCGGCTTCTTCGTCATCTACCTCACGCAACTCGGCCATGGGCTGGCGACGGCGGGTGCCGTCTTCTCCCTCGCCATGGTGGTCGCGGTGCCGGCGCGCATCTTCTGGGGCTGGCTCGGCAGCGGACGCGTGGCGCCACGGATGCTGATGGGCGCGCTGTCGCTCGGCATGGCCGTCAGCACCGGGCTGCTGGGCTTGTCCGGCGCCGGCTGGCCGCTCGCGCTCTTCGCCACCGTCGCCATCGGCATCAGCCTGACGGCGATGTCCTGGCATGGCGTGCTGCTGTCGGAAGCCGCGCGCCTGGCGCCGCCGGGCATGAGCGGCGCAGCCACGGGCGGCGTGCTGTCCAGCGGGCAGCTCGGCGCGCTGATCCTGCCGCTGACCTATGCGCTGGTGCTGAGCCTGACCGGCCAGCATGGCTGGGGCTTTGCCGCCTGCGGGCTGCCGGCCCTTGTCGTCGGCATCGCCCTGCTGCGGCGCCCCGCCCTACGCGATTGAGGCGAGCAGCGCCCGCGCCTGGTCCAGGTGCAGCCGCTCCACCATCTGGCCATCCAGGTTGATGACATTGGCGGTGGCGTTGCCGGGCTGGTCGAAGGCGGCCACCACCTGGCGCGCCCAGGCCAGTTCCTCCTCCGACGCGCCGAACAGCGCATTGGCGGGGCCTACCTGGCGGGGATGGATCAGCGTCTTGCCATCGAAGCCCATGGCGCGGCCCTGTCGGCACTCGGCCTCGAAGCCGGCATCGTCGTTGAAGTTGTTGTAGACGCCATCGAGGGCGGAGAGGCCATAGGCCCTGGCCGCCAGCACCACCTGCGACAGCCAGGACAGCATCGGGGCGCGGTCCCCGCCCGCGCGCACGCCCGTCATCTTCGCCAGGTCGTTCGGCCCCACGGCCAGCGCCTGGAGGCGCCCGGCTTCCGCCCGGGCGGCGATCGCCGCCACGGCCAGGATGGCGCGCGGCGTCTCCACCATGGCGAAGATGCCCATGCCGGCGGGTGCCCCCGCCTCCGCCAGCGCCTGTTCCACCGCCATGACCTCGGCCGCGCTTTCGGTCTTGGGCAGCAGCACGGCATGGGCACCGGCGGCCACCGCCATGCGGATGTCATCCGCCACCAGCGCGCTGCCCAAAGGGTTCACCCGCACCACCAATTCCCGCGTCCCATAGCCGCCGGCGCGGATCGCCGCCGCCACCTGGTCCCGCGCCATCGCCTTCTGGCCGGCCGCCACCGAATCCTCGAGGTCGAAGAGGATCGTGTCGCAGGCGATGCCCCGCGCCTTGTCGAGCGCACGGGCATTGGAGCCCGGCATGAACAGGGCGCTGCGGCGGGGCCTCGGCATGGCGTCAATTCTCGTCGGCGGTGATGCGTGCCAGTTCGCCCCCCTGGTCCCGGTGGTCAAGGCCCGGGCGAGGGCGGATTCGCGGCGGCGGGGCCCTGGACAGGTACCGGGTCGAAAATGGTGCAGTGCGGCGCCGGGCTTAATCGGCGGGTAAGGGGCGGCAGCGCATGGTGCGGCCTCCGAACCCGCATCGCCCAGCACCGGAAGACCCGTGTCAGCGCAGCACCGCCCCCCCAGCCCGCGGCTTCTGACCATGCCGGCCCCGGTCAACGGGCCGCCGGCGGGATCGCACCCGCGCTTTGTGCCCCCGCTGGTCGTGCCCGCGCTGGCCTTCGGCGGCGGCGTGGCAGTGGCGGTCATCGCCGCCCTGGTGCTGCGCGCCCCCGCACCCGCCGCGGCGGAAGCCAGGCCCAGCCTCCTCCAGGTGGAGGCCACGGTCGCCCCGGCGCTGGACGCGGCCCGGCGGGCGGAGGTGCAGGCGGAACGCGCGGAGACGCAGGCCGGCCGCGCCGAAGCCGCGGCGCAGCGGCTCGAAGGTGCGCTGGCCCAGCGAGGCCCGCAGGGCGACCGCTTCCTGGCGGCGGCCCTGCTGCTGCAATCCAGCATCGCCACGCCCCGCCCCTGGCTGCGGGAGTTCCAGACCATGGCGGACCTGGCCCCCGCCGGCGCCCTGCCGCGCCCGGTGGCGGAGGTGCTGATGAGCCATGCCGCGCGCGGCCTGCCATCGGAGCCTGAATTGCGAGAACGCTTCGCCGCGCTGATGCCGCAGCTCATCGCCCGCGCACCGCAGCCCGGCGGCCTGCTGAACCAGGGCTTCGGGATGCTGCGCGGGGGCTTCGCCGCCATCGGCCTCGCGGCACCGCCGCCGCCCTCCGACCAGGAGGTGGCGATCAGCGCGGTCGCGCAGCAATTGCGGCGCGGCAACCTCGCCGGCGCGGTGGCGGATGCGGCGGCGCTGGATGCCGGGTTGCAGCCCTTGCTGGCGGGATGGCTGGCGCAGGCGCGGGCGCGCCTCGCGGTGGAGCAGGCGGTGCAGGAAACCCTGCTGCGAGCGCTGTCCGGCCCGGCCGCGCAGCCCGCGGCCGCCATGACGCCACCGGGCCGGCCCTCATGACCCTCCCCTTACCCTCCATGCCCCCATCCTCCATGAAGGAGAAGCCCGTGCGACGGACCTTCCTGCCGATGATCGCCGCCCTTGTCGCGCTGGGCGCTGCCGGCGCGTCGGCCCAGACGGGGTCGGGGCTCGGGTCGGGGTCGGGCGCGGCGCCTGTGCCCACGCCGGCGGGTGCCGCAGCCAGCAGCCTGACGCTGCGCGATCGCCTCATCATCGTCAGCTCCGGCTCCTCCGCCGGCATCGCGCAATTGCTGGCGCAGAATTTCGCAGAGCGTTTCGACGGCGCCAATCTGCCGCATCTCCGCGCCATCGGATCCAGCCAGGCACTGGAAATGTTCTGCGCCGGCACCGGCGTGCAGACGCCGGACATCGCCGTCACCACCCGCCGCATGCCGCGCGCCATGGTGGAGAACTGCACCGCCAACGGGGTGCGGGACATCGTCGAGCTGCAGATCGGCCTCGGTGCCGTGGTGCTGGCGGCGCGGCGGGGCGAAGTGCTGCCCAGTGTCAGCTCCCGGCAGGTCTGGTCGGCGCTGGCGGCGGAACAGCCGGTGGAGGGCGAGTTCGTTCCGAACCGCTTCGGCAGCTGGGCCGATATCGGCCCCGGCCTGCCCCGCCTGCCGATCCGCGTCATCGTCCCTGCCGCGGGCAGCGGCACGCGCATGCTGTTCGAGGATCTGATCCTGGAGGCGGGATGCCGCCACGTCCGCGACATCCGCCTGATCTTCGAAGCCAGCTACCGCCACGGCAAATGCGTGACGCTGCGCAACGACAGCGCGGTGATTCCGGTGCCCGCCACGGATGTGCCCGCCCGGCTGCTGGCCGCGCCCCCCGGCACGCTGGCGGTGATGAGCTACGACCAGCTGGTCGCCAGCGGCGGCAACTTCCTCGCCGTCACGCTGGATGGGGACCTGCCAACGGCGGCCAGCATCGCGAGCGGCAGCTATGAGCAGTCGCGAACCTACTACCTCTACGCCAAGCGCCAGCACGGGCGGAACGTGCAGGGCGTGGGCGTGGTGCGCGGGCTGCGGGAATTCCTGAACGAGGCCAGCAGCGAACAGGCCGGCGGGCCGGGCGGCTACCTCTCACTCGCCGGGCTGGTGCCCTTGCCGCCCGCGGATCGCGCCGCCCAGCGCCGCATCGCCGAACGCCAGATGCTGATGTCCCGCTGACGCCGGAGGAATGCCGACCATGCACGCGAAAGCCCCTGCCCTGATGGGCATCGCCCTCTCGGCCCTGCTGATGCTGCCCGCCGCCGCGGGCGCGCAGACGGCGCCCGGCGCGGCGCATGTCCCGCGCACCGTGGTGACGGTGCCGCTGCAGGACCTGCCCTCCGGCGACACGCTCGGCGACCGGGCGGAACGCCTGTGGGCCGGCATCCTGGAGACCTTCGGCTTCGGCCTCAGCACCAGCAGCTTCATGCGCCGCCCCGCCCATGCCGCCCAGGACCAGGCGCGGGAGGACTTCACCTGGCTGATGGATGTCGCGGGCTACAAGCTGAAGGAAATCGAATCCGCCGTCAGCCTCTTCCCCAGCCTCAGCCTGACCTTCGGCCAGGCGCGCGAACTGACGGAGGGCGACCGCGACTACCTGGAGCGGATGCTGGAACGCCATGCCCGCGCCAATCCCGGGCCCCTGTCCGCGATCCAGCGCACCATCGTGCGCGGCATCATGGATGCCGGGGAGATCGGCGGCTTCACCGTGGACAAGGTGGAGGTGGACCTGTTCCCCCTGCCCAAGGTGAAGCTGGTGCTGACCCCCACCGATGCACCGCTGGGTGTCGAGGCCAGCCGCATCATGCGAGCGATCGAACGCCTGAACCAGCGCGTGCAGGGCGCGCTGCCCCGCACCCAGGGCCAGGGGTTCGAGGCACCGTCCCCCAACCCCCGCGGCCCGGCGCTGCGGCCCGCCACGCTCGATTTCTGAACCCCATCCCGCGCGCGCCAGAACGGTGCGCGGCTTCCAGGAAGGAAGGCAGCCATCCCGATGACGATGACCGACACCGCGGGCCGCGCCCGCTTCACGGAACTGGTGAAGCTGCAGACCCAGGGCCGCCGTTTCCTGGACCGCGACCAGGAACGCAAGCTGCTGGAGGAAGGGCTGACCCGATATGGCCTGTCGCTGGAGGAAGCGCAGGGCCTGCTGCGCGGCGCCGCGCAGGACGGCGACGTCGCCATGGAAGCGGAACTCGGCACGTCATCCCGCCAGTTGCTCCGCACGCTGGCGGATCGCCGCAACCGCGTGGCGCGGGACGACTTCACCCGCGCCGTCGCCTTCTACCGCGCCCGCGCGGGCGGGGAGCTGACGGATACGGAAGCGCGCCGCCGCGTGAAG
>NZ_JBHYGL010000023.1:0-443662 GCF_051859025.1 Falsiroseomonas sp.
CTTGGCCTGTCCGGCAGCTTCGCGGCGGGCGGCACCGCGCTGCCGGCGACGACGGTCCTGGGCACGGCGGGGGATGACTGGCTGAAGGGCGGCACCGGGGCGGATTATTTGCAGGGCGGCGCGGGGTCGGACGATCTGCAAGGGCTGGGGGGCAATGACGTGCTGCGGGGCGGGCTTGGCGATGATGGGCTGACGGGCGGGGTGGGGGCGGATCTGTTCGTCTTCGCGAAGGGGGATGGGCAGGATTGGGTGGTGGATTTCGCCCGCGGCACGGACAGGCTGCGGCTGGAGGGCTATGCGGCGGGCGACCTGACCCAGGCGGTGGAGACGCGCTGGGGGATGGCCGGCCTGGCCATCGACCTTGGCACGGGGGGGGATGAGGTGTTCCTCCAGGGCGTCACCGCGGTTTTGGAAGCGACCGACCTCATTTTCGGCTGACCCTCACGCCCAACCCATGACCGGCGGCCCGGGGTTTGCTTAACTGCATTCCATGATCGGGACCTCCCTCAGCTTCATCCTCAACGGCCGGCCGGTCGTTCTGCCGGCCGGCACCTCGCCCACCACCTCCGTGCTGGACTGGCTGCGCGCCAGCGGCATGACCGGCACGAAGGAGGGCTGCGCGGAGGGCGATTGCGGCGCCTGCACGATTGTCCTGGAGGATGCGGACGGCGCCCGTACCCCGATCAACGCCTGCCTGGCCATGCTCGGCCAGATGCAGGGCCGCGCGATCCGCACGGTGGAGGGCCTGCGCGCCCCCGATGGCGGTGCCCACCCCATCCAGCGCGCCATGGCCGAAAGCGATGGCACGCAATGCGGCTTCTGCACCCCCGGCATCGTCATGACCGCCTGGGCACATGCGCGGGAGGGCGGGGAGGTGCATGGGGCCCTGGCCGGCAACCTCTGCCGCTGCACCGGCTACCGCCCGATCCTGGATGTCTTCGCGACCCTGGCCGATGACGGCGCGCCATCGCCCGCCCTGCCCGAACCCGCCCCCGCGCGCTTCGACGCCCCCGGCCAGGTCTTCCACCTGCCCGCCACCCTGCCCGAATTGCTGGCCCTTCGCGCCGCCCATCCGGAGGCCTGGCTGCTGGCCGGCGGCACCGATCTCGGCCTTCGCGTCTCCGATCACCGTGAACAGCCGCCCGCCATCATCTGCCTGCTGAACGTGCCGGAACTGCACCGGCTGGAAGCGACGCCCGACGCCATCGAGGCCGGCGCCGCCGTGCCCTATGCCCGCCTGCTGGCGATGTTCCGCCGCGAAGCCGGCTTCGGCCCCTATGCGGCGTTGCTCGCCCGGCTGGGATCGCGCCAGATCCGCGGCCTCGGCACCCTCGGCGGCAATCTCGGCACGGCCTCGCCGATCGGGGATGCGCTGCCGCCGCTGCTGGCGCTGGGCGCTTCCGTCACGCTGGCGTCGGAGGCCGGCACGCGGACCCTGCCCGTCGCCGATTTCCTGCTGGGCTACCGCCGCAACGCGCTGGCGCCCGGGGAAATCATCCTCTCCGTCACCCTCCCGCGCCCCGACCCCGCCGCGCTCTTCGCCTGCGAGAAGATCAGCAAGCGCCATGACCAGGACATCGCGACTGTCGGCGCCGCGATGATGCTGCGGCTCGATGCCGGGTTGGTCGTGGAAGCGCGCCTGGCCTTCGGCGGCGTCGGTCCCATCGCCGCCCGCGCGCCCCAGGCGGAGGCAGCCTTCCTCGGCCGCCCCTTCGACGACGCCGCCGTCAACGATGCCGCGGAGGCGCTGATGCAGGATATCGCGCCCCTGTCCGACTGGCGCGGCACCGCCGATTACCGCCGCCTGGTCGCGCAGGGCGTGCTGCGACGCCTCCATCTCCGCGCCACCCAGCCGGATTTGCCCGCCGACATCATGGAGGTGGTGTGATGGACGGCACGCTCCCCCGCCGCGGCGCCGGCGCCGCGCTGCGCCATGACAGCGCCTTGAAGCACACAACGGGCGAGGCCCGCTTCGCCGATGACGCGGCGGAAGCGCCCGGCACGCTGCATGGCGCGCTGGTGCTGTCCGATGTCCCGCACGGCCATGTCACGGCGCTGCACCTCGATGCCGCCCGCGCCATGGAAGGTGTCGTCGCCATCATCGGCCCCCGGGATATCCCGGGGAAGAACGACATCGCAGCGGTAGGCTCGGGCGAGCCGCTTTTCGCCGATCCGCTGGTGGAATTCGCGGGCCAGCCTTTGGCATTGGTGTTGGCGACGACGCGCGACCAGGCGCTGCGCGCCGCCGCCGCCGTGCGCGCCGATATCGCGCCGCTGGACCCCGTGTTGTCCATCGAGGCCGGGCTCGATCGCGCGCAATACGTCATCGCCCCGCAGACCATGAAGCGCGGCGACGCCGCCGCCGCCATCGCCGCCGCGCCGCGCCGGATGGAAGCGGAGTTCCGCGCCGGCGGGCAGGAGCATTTCTACCTCGAAGGCCAGATCGCCGTCGCGACGCCGGGGGAGGATGGCGACATCGCCGTCATCTCCTCCACCCAGCACCCCTCCGAAGGCCAGCATGTCGTCGCCCGCGTGCTGGGCTGCGACTACAACCGCGTCACCGTCACCTGCCGGCGCATGGGTGGCGGCTTCGGCGGCAAGGAGAGCAATGCGAGCTGGGTCGCCGCCGCCGCGGCGCTCGGCGCGCGCGTCAGCGGCCGGCCCGTGAAGCTGCGCCTGGCGCGGCGCGCGGACATGATCGCGACGGGCAAGCGCCATCCCTTCCTCTATCGCTGGACCGCCGGCTTCGATGCCTCGGGCCGCATCCTCGGATTGCAGGCGCTGCTGGCGGCCGATGGGGGCTGGAGCCTCGACATGTCCGGCGGCGTGGTGTTCCGCGCCATCACCCATGCCGTGAATTGCTGCGACGTCCCGGACGTGGAGATCACGGGCTGCGCGGTGAAGACCAACACCGTCTCCCACACCGCCTTCCGCGGCTTCGGCGGCCCGCAGGGCGCGCTGCTGATGGAGGATGTGGTCCATCGCGTCGCGAGCGCCTGCGGATTGCCGCCCGATGTCGTGCGCGCGCGCAACTTCCTCGGCAGCAACGGCAATTCCGATGAGCTGCCCTATGGCCAGAAGGTGGAAGGCGACCTGATCACCCGCGTCTGGGCGGAAGCGAAGCAGGACAGCGAATGGGATCGCCGCCGCGGTGAGATCGCGGCCTTCAACGCGCGCCACCCGACGCTGCGCCGCGGCCTCGGCTCCATGGTGCTGAGCTTCGGCATCTCCTTCGGCATCATGCATCTCAACCAGGCCGGCGCGCTGGTGCATGTCTATACCGATGGCTCCATCCGCCTGAACCATGGCGGGACGGAGATGGGGCAGGGGCTGTTCGTGAAGATCGCGCAGGTGGTCTCCGACGTCTTCGGCACGGACCTCGAGCGTGTCGCCATCACCGCGACCAGCACGGCGGAGGTGCCGAACACCGCGCCGACGGCGGCCAGCACCGGCAGCGACCTGAATGGCTGGGCCGCCCACAACGCCGCCATGACCATCCGCGACCGCATGGCCACTATCGCCGCCGCGCGCTGGGGCATCGCGCCCACCGATGTGGTCTTCGCCGACAACCGCGCCTGGGCCGAACGCGCGGGTTCCAACCGCTTCCTCGAATTCGGGGAGTTGGCGAAACTCTGCTACCTGGAACGGGTCTCGCTATCCTCCACCGGCTACTACCGCACGCCCGACATCCACTGGGACCCCAAGGCGATGCGGGGCAACCCGTTCTTCTACTTCTCCTATGGCGCCGCGGTGTCCGAGGTGATCGTGGATACGCTGACGGGGGAGCACCGGTGCCTGCGCACCGACGTCGTCCAGGATTGCGGCCGCAGCCTGAACCCCGCCGTCGATCGCGGCCAGATCGAAGGCGCCTTCGTCCAGGGCATGGGCTGGCTGACCTGCGAGGAACTCTGGTGGGACCAGGGCGGGCGGCTGCGCACCGTCGGGCCCTCCACCTACAAGATCCCTGGCAGCCGGGACGTCCCGCCCGCCTTCAGCGTCCGCCTGCTGGAAGGCGCGCCCGCGCGCAGCGAGACCATCTTCCGGTCCAAGGCGGTGGGAGAGCCCCCGCTGCTGCTGGCCATCAGCGTCGCCAACGCCATCAAGGACGCGATCGGGGTGGAGGGGCTGGACCTGCCCGCCACCCCCGAACGGGTGCTGATGGCGATCCGCGCGAAGGGCTAGGGGCGCGGGGCCAGAGAGGGTTATGCTCCCTGTGCTATCGCGGGGAGCAAGCCATGGCCGAGGACAGCGCTGCCGCCATCCGTCCCTTCTTCGACGGCGCCACCAACACCGTCAGCTACCTGGTCTGGGACCCCGCCACCAGGCGCGGCGCCGTGGTGGACCCCGTGCTGGACTGGGACAACCGGAGCGGGGAGGCCGATACCGCCTCCGCCGCCGCTATCCTCGCCGCGGCCGAGGCCGAGGGCGTCACCATCGACTGGGTGCTGGAAACCCATGTCCATGCCGACCACCTGACCGCCGCCCCCTGGATCAAGGCCCGCACCGGCGCGCGGATCGGCATCGGCGCGGGGGTGAAGCAGGTGCAGACCATCTTCCGCCCGGTCTTCGCGCTGTCCGATGTGTTGCCGGAGGGCGGCGACTTCGACCACCTCTTCGCGGATGGTGAGGTTTTCGCGCTGGGCAGCCTTCAGGTGGAGGTGCTGCACGTGCCCGGCCACACACCGGCCTGCGTCGCCTTCAAACTCGGCGCCGCGCCGGAAGCGCGGTCCAACCAGCCCGCCGATGTCTTCGTGGGCGACACGCTGTTCATGCATGATGCCGGCACGGCGCGGGCGGATTTCCCGGGCGGCGATGCGCGAACGCTCTACCGCTCCATCCGCCGCATCCTTTCCCTGCCGCCGGAAACGCGCCTCTGGATCTGCCATGACTACAAGGCGCCGGGGCGTGATGCCTTCGCCTGGCAATCCAGCGTCGCCGCCCAGCGCGCGCAGAACCCCCATGTGAAGGACGGCATGACGGAGGAGGATTTCATCGCCTTCCGCACCGCCCGCGACGCGACGCTCGCCGCGCCCACGCTGCTGTTGCCCTCCATCCAGGTGAACATCCGCGCGGGGCGGTTCCCGGCGGCGGAGGTGAATGGCGTGCGCTACCTGAAGATCCCCGTGACGGCCAAGCGCGGCGCCAGCCTGGGGTAGGGGCGGCTTGCCGAGGGCGGACCACGCCCGCATGCTTCCAGACGACGCGCATACCCCCACCCCGACCCTCCCCCGGCAGCCCGGGGGAGGGTCGGGGTAGGGGTCAGCCGCGCGCATCTGGTTTTCGGGAGGACACCCCAGAATGCGTCTCGGCATGGTCGGCCTCGGCCGCATGGGCGGCAACCTCGTCCGCCGCCTGGCTCGCGCCGGCATCTCCTCCGTCGTGTGGGACCGGGACCCCGCCGCCGTCGCGGCGCTGGCCGCGGAGGGCGCGGAAGCGGCGACCGACCTCGCCGACCTCGTCCGCCGCCTGGAAGGCCCGCGCGCCGTCTGGGTGATGCTGCCCGCCGGCGCGGCGACCGAGGACGCCATCGCGCAGCTCTCGACCCTGCTCTCCCCCGGCGATGTCGCCATCGATGGCGGCAACGGCATGTGGAAGGACGCCATCCGCCGCGCGGCACTGCTGCGCGAACGGGGGATCGACATGCTCGATATCGGCACCTCCGGCGGCGTCTGGGGCCTGGCGCGCGGCTACTGCCTGATGATCGGCGGGCCCGATGCGCCCGTCCGCCGCCTCGACCCCATCTTCGCGGCCCTGGCGCCTGGCGAGGCCGCCGCTTCGCCGACCCCCGGCCGCGCGCCCGATGCCGACCCTCGGGCGCCGAATGGCTACGTCCATGCCGGCCCGAACGGTGCCGGGCATTTCGTGAAAATGGTCCACAACGCCATCGAATACGGGATGATGCAGGCCATGGCGGAGGGGCTGGAACTGCTGGAACAGGCGGGCAGCGAGACCCTGCCGCCCGAACACCGCCTCGACCTCGATGTGCCGGAGATCACGGAAGCCTGGCGCCGCGGCTCCGTCGTCGCCTCCTGGCTGCTGGATTTGACGGCGCAGGCGCTGGCGGCGGATGGGGAGCTTTCCACCTATTCCGGTCGCGTCGGCGACAGTGGCGAAGGGCGCTGGGCGGTGCAGGCCGCGCTCGACTCCGCCGTGCCCGCGCCGGTGCTCTCCGCCGCCGTCTATGCGCGCTTCCGCTCGCGCCAGAATGGCCCCTTCGCGGATCGTGCGCTGTCCGCCATGCGCAACGCCTTCGGCGGGCATCTCGAGCCGAAATGACGCCGCTCATCCTCGTCATGGGCGTCTCGGGCGCGGGCAAATCCACGGTGGGCCAGGCCATCGCCGCGGCGCTCGGCCTGCCTTTCGCCGATGCCGATGATTTCCACCCCGAAGCCAATATCGCGAAGATGAGCCGGGGCGAGGCGCTCAACGACGACGACCGCTGGCCCTGGCTCGCTGCCATCGGTGCACATCTGGCGGCGCATCGCGGGCGCGGCTGCGTCGTCACCTGCTCCGCCCTCAAGCACGTCTATCGCGATGCGCTGCGGGAAGCGGCGCCGGACCTGCGGCTGGTGTTCCTGACCGGCGATCCCGCGCTTGTCGCCGCCCGCCAGGCCGCGCGCCAGAACCACTTCATGCCGCCGAGCCTGGTCGCCAGCCAGTTCGCCACGCTGGAACCACCTGCGCCCGAGGAAGCCGCCATCACCCTCGATGTCGGCGCCACGCCCGAAACTCTCGCCACCGCCGCCATCAACGCCCTGCAAGAGGCCCGAACGTCATGAACGGCATCTACCCGATCCTCTACGCCTATTTCACCGCGGATGGCCGGCTGGACGAAGCCGCGATGCGCAAGCAGGTGCGCTGCTGCCTGGCCGGCGGCGCGCATGGCATCGCGGTGCTGGGCCTGGCGACGGAGGTCAACAAGCTCTCGCCACAGGAAAAGCGCGACGTGGTCCGCTGGTCGGCGGAGGAGATCGCCGGCCGCGTGCCCCTCGCCGTCACGGTGGCGGAGGCGACGGCGCGGGAGGCCGCGGATTTCGTGGTGGAGGCCGCTGATCTCGGCGCCGCCTGGTGCATCCTCCAGCCGCCGCCCGTGCGCGGCCTGCCGGAGGCCGAGTACATCGCCTGGTATGGGGAGGTCGCGACGATGGTCGCGCGCCGCAGCGCCATCCCGATCGGCATCCAGAACGCCGCCGCCTATATCGGCGTGGGGCTCTCCGCTAACGGCGTCGCGACGCTGGCGCGCAACCACGCCAACGTCACGCTCATCAAGGCGGAGGACAGCGCCGTCGATGTCCAGCGGCTGATCGAGGTGACGGGCGGCGGCCTGACGGTCTTCAACGGCCGCGCGGGCATGGAACTGGTGGATTGCCTGCGCGCGGGCTGCGCCGGGCTGATCCCCGCCCCCGAATGCGCCGACATCCAGGCCAGCATCTACAACAGCTTCATCGCCGGTGACGAGGCCGCGGCGGAGCGCGACTACCAGCGCATCCTGCCGCTGATCGCCTTCGCCATGCAGGGCGTCGCCATGTTCCTCTGCTACGGCAAGCGCGTCACCGGCTGGCGGATGGGGCTGGGGGAGGTGATCGAACGCACGCCCGCCCTCGCGCCCACCCCCTTCGGCCTGGCCTGCGCCCGCCGCTTCGCCGATGCGCTGGGCCCCTATCCCGGCGCCTGAAGGCGTGGTCTGATCGGCCCCGAGGAAGCAAGCTGCCAGGGCGTCCGCCGCGGGAATGATCCCCGGGGCCGGAGGAACTTCCCATGCGTATCGCGCTGCTCGCCGACATCCATGCCAACCGGGAGGCCTTCGAGGCCTGCCTCCTCGACATCGCCCGCCGCGATGTCGATCGCCTGGTGCTGCTGGGCGACCTCGTCGGCTATGGCGCCGATCCCGGCTGGGCGGTGGCGAAGGCGCGGGAGTTGCTGTCGCAGGGCGCCGTCATCATCCGCGGCAACCATGACGAGGCCGCGGCCTTCCCGCGCGGCGGCATGACGAATGACGCCGCTGCCGCCATCGCCTGGACGCGCAACGCGATCAGCGCGGAGGACGCCGCCTTCCTCGGCGCCCTGCCGATGGAGGTGGAGGAGGATGACCGCCTCTATGTCCATGCCGATGCCTCCGCCCCCGATCGCTGGATCTATGTGCGGGATGCCGATGATGCGCGTCGCAGCCTGGAAGCTGCGACCGCGCGCCTCATCTTCTGCGGCCATGTCCATGCGCCGGCGCTCTATGGCCTGACGGCCACGGCGAAGCTGGTTCCCTTCAAGCCGGTGACCGGCGTTCCCGTGCCGCTGCCCCGGCCGCGCCGATGGCTGGCGGTCTGCGGCGCCGTCGGCCAGCCCAGGGATGGCGACCCCGCCGCCGCCTGGCACCTGTTCGACGTGATCAGCGGCGAGATCACGCTGCACCGCGTGCCCTATGATGTCGTCGCCGCCAGCGACAAGGTCCGCCAGGCCGGCCTGCCGGAGACCCTCGCCGCCCGTCTGCTGCGGGGGCGCTGAGATGATCCGCCTGGTGGAGGGCGAGGTGCTCGATGGCTTCACCATCGGGCGCCTGCTGCATGTCGGCGGCATGGCCGTGCTCTGGCAGGTGACGCACCCCGACCACGATTCCGACCTGCTGATGAAGGTGCCCCGCCTGGCGGAAGGGGAGGACCCCGCCGCCATCGTCAGCTTCGAGATGGAGCAGATGATCCTGCCCCGCCTCACGGGTCCGCACGTCCCCCGCTTCATCGCTTCCGGCGGCTTCGACCGCCAGCCCTACCTGGTAATGGAACGAATCCCCGGCCGCAGCCTGCTGCCGCTGATCGACGACTTGCCACGCCCCATCGAGGAAGTCGCCGATATCGGTGCGCGGGTGGCGGAGGCGCTGGACGCGCTGCACCGCCAGCACGTGGTGCACCTGGACGTGAAGCCCTCCAACATCCTGATGCGCGACAGCGGAGAGGCCGTGCTGATCGATTTCGGCCTGTCGCGCCATGCGCAACTGCCGGATCTGATGGAGGAGGAGTTCCGCCTGCCCTACGGCACCGCGCCCTACATGGCGCCGGAACAGGTGATGGGCATCCGGTCCGACCCGCGCAGCGATCTGTTTGCGCTGGGGGCCATGCTGTATTTCCTGGTGACGGGCACGCGACCTTTCGGCGATCCGCAGCGCCTCAAGGGATTGCAGCGCCGGCTGTGGCGGGACCCCGTGCCGCCCCGCGCGCGGCGTGCGGAATGCCCGGACTGGATGCAGGAGATCATCCTGCGCTGCCTGGAAGTGCGCCCCGAGCGCCGCCACCCCACCGCCGCGCAACTCGCCTTCGACCTGCGGCACCCCGACCAGGTGGCGCTGACCGCACGCGCCGCGAAGCAGCGCCAGGATGGCTGGGCCACCACGATGCGCCGACGCTTCCACCCCGATCATCGCGTGCGCTTCGACCGTGCCGTTGCGATGACGGTGGAGGATGCGCCGATCCTGGCCGTCGCGGTGGATGTGACGGAGCAGGATGAAGCACTGTCGGCGACGCTGCGCGGCACAGTGGAGAAACTGCTGGCCACCATGCCGGGCGCGCGCCTCGCCTGCCTGAATGTGCTGCGGCAGAACCGCATCGCGCTGGACAGCACGCTGGATGATGTCGGCCGCAACAAGCATGTGCAGCGCCTGGTGGAGTTGAAGCACTGGGCCGCGCCGCTCGGCCTGGCGGAGGGGCGCGTGACGTTTCATGTGCTGGAGGCCGTGAACCCCGCCCACGCCCTGCTGGATTATGTCCGCATGAATGGCGTGGACCATCTGGTGATGGGCGCGCGCGCCGTGTCGCTGAAGCGCAAGCTGCTCGGCAGCGTCAGCGGGGAGCTGGCGGCGGAGGCGCCTTGCAGCGTGACGGTGGTGCGGGCGCGGACCTAGCTTCCGGCGCCGAACTTCCGCACCAGCGCCACCCAGGCCGCGAAGCCATCCGGCATCGCGCTCTCCCGCCAATTCTCGTCCGGCGCGTGGAAATCCTCATCCGCCGTGGCGAAGGAGAACATGACGGTGTCGATGCCGAGCACCCGCTGCACGATATCCGTCAGTGGCAGCGTGGCGCCCATGCGCACGCGGAGTGGCTTGCGCCCCGTCGTCGCTTCCAGCGCCGCTTCCGCCGCCAGCAGCAGGGGGTGGTCGCCGGGCACGGCGGTGGCGAGCGATCCGTCGCGCGCGGAGGTCACGGTCAGCGTCGCGCCTGGCGGGCAATGCTGGCGCAGATGCGCCTCCACCGCCGCCGCCACGCGCTTCGGCTGCTGCCCTGGCACGATCCGCATGGAGAGTTTTGCGTGTGCCTCCGCCGGGATCACGGTCTTGCCGCCCGCGCCGGTATAGCCGCCCCATAGCCCATTCACGTCGAGCGTCGGCTTCAGCCAGAGCCGTTCGAGAAACCCCGCCGCATCCCGCCCGCTCGGCGCGATGCCGATGGAGGCGTCATGCGCCGCCACATCGTAGGGAATCGCGGACAGCGCGGCGCGATCTTCCTCCGTCACCGGCGCGGCGCCTTCGCCGAAGCCCTCGACCAGGATCGTGCCCTGTTCATCGTGCAAGGTGGCGACCAGCCGCGCCATCGCGTGCAGCGCATTCGGTGCGACGCCGCCATAGCGGCCGCTATGCAGATCCTTCGCCGCGGTGCGCAGCGAAATCTCCATCGCCATGTTGCCGCGCGTCGCCACCGTCATCGTCGGCAGGTCAGCCCGCCAGCGCGCGCCATCGGCCGACAGCACCGCATCGGCGCGCAGCCAATCCCGGTTCTGATCGAGGATGCGCGCCAGGGACGCGGAGCCGCATTCCTCCTCCCCCTCCAGCAGCACCGTGACGTTGAAGGGCAGCCGCCCTTCCTCCGCCAGGAAGGCGCCGAGCGTTTCCATCGCCAGCAGCGATGGCCCCTTGTCGTCGGAGACCCCGCGCCCGTAGAGCCGCCCGTTGCGCGACGCCAGCACGAAGGGGGCGGAGGTCCAGGCCTCCACCGGATCGGGCGGCTGGACGTCGTAATGGCCATAGACCAGCAGCGTCGGGGCGCCGGCTCGCGCGCCATGCCAGCGCGCCGTCACCGCGGGGTGCCCGCCCGCGCCCAGTTCGCGCGCGCCCTCGAACCCCATCGCCGTCAAGCGCGCGATCCACCACTCCCGCGCCTGCGCCATCCCTTCGGCATAGGCGGGATCGGTGGAAACGGATTGGCAGGCCACCAGCGCCGCCAGCCGCGCGACGAAGCCTTCCTGCCCGGCCAGCAGCCGGGCCAGTACCGCATCGCTCATCAGATCGAATCCAGCAGCGCCTGGAAGGTATCCCGCGACTGTTCGCGGCGGCCTTCCTCGATATCCGCGATCAGCCGGCCAACGGCGGACAGGGCAGGGGTCGGGATGCCGAGTTCCGCGGCGAGCCGCGGCGTGATGTTCAGCTGCGATGCGGCTTCCGTCTTCCGCTTGCGTACCGCCAGGTCGCGCCAGATGCCGCTATGGGTCTTGGCGGATTGGGAGGTGAATTCGCGCAGCCAGGCCACGACCGCGATGCCATCCGCATCGGGCCGCCCTGGCGCGAAGGCCATGGGCTCATACCCCCCGAAGCCCCGCGGCGCGACACCACGCGCCAGCGCCACCGCCACCACTTCCCGCCCCAGCGCCAGCCAGGCCTTCATGCGGGCGGGATCGGCGAAATTCTCCGTCATGCTGTCATGGGTCAGCGCGGTCGCGAACAGCATCGCCCCATAGCCCATCTTGCCCCAGAGATAGCCCCAGATGTCCTCCGTCAGGATCGCATCAGGCTCGAAGATCCGGCACAGATCGAACATCGCCCGCGTGCGGTCGCGAACGCTGCCATCGATCTCCCCTACCACGACGGAGCCGCGGCTGCCGTAGAGGATCTCCCCTGGCCCGTGCCAATCCGCGGAGAAGTTGACGAAGCAGCCCATTGTGCGCTCGGCGCCCACGGCTTCCGCGATTTCCACCTCGTTCAGCCCGTTCTGGGCGGAGAAGACGTAGCCGCCAGGCGCGAGGTGCGGCGCCAGCATCGGCAGCGCATCCTTCGTCGCCTGCGCCTTCACCGCCAGCACGATGCGGGAATAGGTGCCCTTGAGTTCAGCGGGCGTCACCGCCGGGATGGTCAGGCGAAAATCCTCCACCGGCCCGAAGATGTGCAGGCCCGTGGTGCGGCAGGCCTCGACATGCTCGGCCACGGTATCGACCAGCAGGACGTCATGCCCCGCCCGCGCCCAATAGGCGCCGAGCGTGCCGCCGATGGCGCCCGCGCCCCAGATGACTATCGGGTCTGCCATGGTCCCTCCAGCGCCTCGCGAGTCTCGGCCACGCCTTCGTCCCAGATGCGCTGCATCAATTCATCCGGCAGTTGCCACGGCCCGCCGAAGGCGCCGTCGCCCAGGATCTCCCGCACCCTGGCCGGACCGCTCGCCTTCATCAGCGCGAGATCCGGCCTCGGCTTCACGCCTTCCGGCGCCTTCGCATGGGGCAGGCGCGTCCAGGGGAAATTCTCGAACCAATTGCCATGGCTGGCCGAGGGATCGGCCGCCATTGCCGCCGCCCAGGTGCGCGGCGCATTGTACCAGTTGTGGAACTTGATGGAGAGCTCCGGCCGCTCCGTCATCATCTCCTGCGCCAGCGCGCCGACCGGCGCATTCCCGCCATGGCCGTTGACCAGCAGGATGCGCTTGAAGCCGACGCGCGCCACGCTCTCGATCAGGTCGCGCGCCACAGCCAGCAGCGTCTCCACCCGCAGGCTCACGCTGCCCGGAAACGCCGCGAAGTAGGGCGCCAGCCCGAAGGGCATGGCCGGATAGACCGGCACCCCCAGCGGCGTGGCGGCTTCCACCGCCACCCGCTCCGCCAGGATCGCATCGACGCAGAGCGAGAGCTGCGCGTGCTGTTCCGTGCTGCCGAAGGGCAGCACGACCCGGTCATCGAGGCGAAGATACGCCTCGATGTCCATCCAGTTGCTGTCGGCGATTCTCATCGTGTCGCCGGCGTCACGTCCCAGGCGTAGGTCTCCTCATCCGCGCGGCCGGATGGCATGGACACACGGTCCCGTCGCATCGCCCAGGCGGAGCCGACGGAGGCCAGCGGCAGGGAGACGCGTTCGCGGTTGAACAGCGCCCCGATCTGCTGCAGCAACTCCCGCCGCTTGGCGTCGTCCAGCTCGAACTCCGAGGCCTGGATCAGGCGGTCCATCTCCGGGTTCGAATAGCCGTGCCAGTTGAAGGCGCCGAGCCTCAGTTGCGGGTTGTTGGTGTGGGCGTTGGAGGAATAGGTGTAGCTGGCCTCACCGGTCAGCGTGCCCCAGCCCGCCATGATATTGGACAACTCGCCGCGCGCGCGGGCGGGGAAGATCACCGCCGCGGGCTGGCCGGCGGCCTGAACCTCGATCCCGATCCGCGCCAGCATCTGCGCCATGGCGGTGCCGACGCCGCGGTCGCCGGGCAGGCGGTCATTGCTGAAGTTCAGCACCATGCGGAAGCCGTTCGGGAAGCCGGCCTCGGCCAGCAGCGCGCGGGCGCGGGCCAGGTTCGGCGTCGGGATCGGCAGGGCCGGGTTGAAGCCGAAGATGTTGGGCGTGACCATCTGCCCCTGCGGCGTGCCCATGCCCTCCATCGCGATTTCCGCCAGCGCGCGGCGGTCGATGGCGAGGTCGATGGCTTCGCGGACGCGGGGGTCGCGATAGGGGTTGGCGGCCAGGCGCGACCCGTCCCGCGCCGTCACCTGCGGCGTGTTCTCCCGGAAGTCGAACTGGAAGTTGAAGACATAGACGGTGTCGGACTTCACGACGGACAGCGTCCGGTCACGCTCCAGCGTCGCGACGTCGGCGGCCGGCACGCGGACGATCATGTCCACCTGGCCGGTGCGAAGCTGTGCAACGCGGTTCGCGTCGTTCGGGATCTCCCGGCGCACATGCCGCGCCCAGGCCGGGCGGCCGGACCAATGGCCTTCGAACCGATCCACCACGAATTGCTCGCGCGGCGTCCAGGACACGAAGCGGTAGGGGCCCGTGCCGATGGCGGCGCGGCCGGTGTTGAAGGCCTCGTTGCTCGCCTCCGGCGTCAGACCCGCGGTGGCGCGGGCGGAGACGACGAAGAGGCGGATGAAATCGTTCGGCAGGGTGGGGGAGGGCCCGCCCGTGATGATGTGCAGCGTGTGCGGATCGACGATGCGGACATCGGTGATGCGGCGCACATAGATGCGCGTCGGGTTCGGCCCCGACAGGGTCTGCATCCGCCGGATGGAGGCGACGACATCCTCCGCCGTCATGTCGCTGCCGTCATGGAACTTCACGCCGCGGCGCAGCTTGAATTCCCAGGTCGTCGCATCGATCGGGCGCCAGGATTCCGCCAGCCCCGGCTCGATCTGCAATTGCGGGCCGGAATGCGTCAGCGTGTCGAAGATGTGCTTCAGCGCCTCGCTATGCGTGCCGGTGGCGGTGAAATGCGGGTCGATCGATTCCGGCCCGGCGCGCACGCCCATGGTCAGGGTCTGCGCGTTCGCCGCGCCCACGAGCATCGCGCCCATGGTGGCGGACAAGGCAAGGTGGACAAATCTGCGGCTCATCGACGTGTCTCCGGGGGCTTCGTTCAATCACATGCTAGGAACGGCTTGCGTCCGCTGTCCATGCCCCGATACTGCGAAGGATGCTCGGCTTCATCATTCAGCGGCTGCTCCAGGCCGGCCTCGTCATGCTGGCGATGTCGGCGCTGGTCTTCATCGGCGTATACGCCATCGGCAACCCGATCGACGTCCTGATCTCCCCGGACGCGACGCAGGACATCCGCGCGGCCGCCATCAAATCCATGGGGCTGGACCTGCCGTTGTGGCAGCAATACCTGGCCTTCCTCGGCCGGTTGCTGTCCGGCGATTTCGGGCGGTCCTTCGTTTTCGGCACGCCCGTGATCGATCTTGTGCTGGCGCGGCTGCCGGCGACGCTGGAACTGGCACTCGCTTCCGTGCTGATCGGCGCCTTCATCGGCATCCCTCTCGGCATCTATGCCGGCTACAAGCCGGAAAGCCCGATCGCGCGCGGGATCATGGCGGTCTCCGTGCTCGGCTTCTCCGTCCCCACCTTCTGGGTGGGGCTGATCCTGATCCTGTTCTTCGCCGTGCACCTGGACTGGCTGCCGGCCGGCAATCGCGGGCCGACCGCCGAATTCCTCGGCATCCAGTGGTCCTTCCTGACGAAGGAAGGGCTGACCTTCCTGATCCTGCCGGCCTTGAACCTAAGCCTCTTCAAGCTCGCGATGATGATCCGCCTGGCGAGGGCCGGGACGCGGGAGGTGATGCTGACGGATACCGTGAAATTCGCCCGGGCCGCGGGGCTGTCGGAGATGACGATCCTGCGCCGCCACGTGCTGCGGCTGATCTCCATCCCGCTTGTGACGGTGTTCGGCCTGGAATTCGGATCGACGCTGGCCTTCGCGGTGGTGACGGAGACGATCTTCTCCTGGCCCGGCGTCGGCAAGCTGATCATCGAGAGCATCACCTCCCTCGACCGCCCCGTGATGGTCGCCTACCTGGTGCTGGTGGCGTTCCTGTTCGTGACGATCAACCTGGTGGTCGATTTGTCCTACGCACTGCTTGATCCACGGTTGCGTCGTGGTGGTCGCGGGGCATGAAGGCCTTCTGGCAGGAATACCGGGAGAACTGGATCGCCGTCGTCGCGCTGGCGGTGGTGGTCATCATCGTCCTGGCGGCGCTGCTGGCGCCCTGGATCACGCCGCAGAACCCCTATGATCTGGCGTCGCTCGACCTCATGGATGCCCGCAAGCCGCCGGGCTTCGTGGGGTCGGAAGGCTATGTCCACTGGCTCGGCACCGATGCGCAGGGGCGGGATTTGCTGAGCGCGATCATCCACGGGCTGCGCATCTCGCTCCAGATGGGCATCGCCGCGGGCCTCTTCGCCATGACCATCGGTGCGACGCTCGGCATCCTCTCCGCCCATGCCGGCGGATGGGTGGAAGCCGCGATCATGCGGGTCGTGGATCTGCAGCTGTCCTTCCCGGCCATCCTGCTCGCCCTGGTGCTGGTGGCGGTGCTGGGGCAGGGGAAGTACCAGCTCGTCATCGCGCTCGTCGCCGCGCAATACGCCTACTTCGCCCGCACCGCCTATGGCGCCGCGACCGCGGAACGCCAGAAGGATTATGTGGAGGCCGCGCATGCCACGCCCCTGCCGGGCTGGCGCATCGTGCTGCGCCACATCCTGCCGAACTGCCTGCCGCCGCTGATCGTCGTCGGCACCGTGCAGGTCGCCAACGCCATCGCGCTGGAGGCGACGCTCTCCTTCCTGGGCCTCGGCCTGCCGCCGACGGAGCCCAGCCTCGGCATGCTCATCGCCAACGGCTTCCAGTACATGATGAGCGGCCGCACCTGGATTTCCGTCTATCCCGGCATCGCGCTGATCGTGCTGATCGTCGCCATCAACATCGTGGGCGACCAGATACGCGACCAGTTCAACCCGAGGCTCCGCCGATGAGCCTTCTCGAGGTCCGCGACCTCCGCACCCATTTCTTCACCCGCGCCGGCGTGGTGAAGGCGGTCGAAGGCGTTTCCTTCTCGCTCGAGAAGGGCGAGATATTGGGCCTGGTCGGTGAAAGCGGGTCCGGCAAATCCGTCACCGGCTTCTCCCTCATCGGCCTGGTCGATCCCCCCGGGCGCATCGCTTCCGGCTCGATCAAGTTCGAGGGCCGCGAACTCGTCGGCCTTCCGCCCGCAGAGATGCGCGCGCTGCGCGGCAAGCGCATCGCCATGGTCTTCCAGGACCCGGCGGCGACGCTGAACCCCGTGCTCTCCATCGGCCAGCAGATGACGCTGGCGGTGCAGGCGCATGGCCGCATCAGTGACAACGCGGCGCGGGACCTGGCGGCGCGGACGCTGACGCGCGTCGGCATTCCCGATGCGGCGGCGCGGCTCGATGCCTATCCCCATGAATTCTCCGGCGGCATGCGCCAGCGCGTCGCCATCGCGACGGCGCTGCTGCACGGCCCCGACCTCATCATCGCGGATGAGCCGACGACGGCGCTCGACGTCTCCATCCAGGCGCAGATCCTGGCGGAGATGAAGTCGCTGGCGAAGGAAACTGGCACCGCCCTGGTCTGGATCAGCCATGACCTCGCGACCGTGTCGTCCCTCGCGGATCGCGTGCTGGTCATGTATGCCGGCCGCATCGTGGAGGCCGGCGCGGTGGGAGAGACGCTGCGCGCGCCGCGCCACCACTACACCCGCGGGCTGCTGGACAGCCTGCCCGCCATGGCGCGTCCTGGCCAGAAGTTGAACCAGATTCCCGGGACCACGCCATCGCTGCTCTCGCTGCCGCCCGGCTGCCCCTTCGCACCCCGCTGCCCGCGCGCCGATGCGGTGTGCGCAACTGACCCGCCCGATGTCGTCACCGCATCCCGCCTGGTGCGCTGCCACCACCCGCTGGAGGCCGCATGAACCAGATCCTGGTGGCTGAGGGCGTCACCAAGCGCTTCTCGCCCAGCCTTTCCCTCGGTGACCGCATCGCCGGCGCGCTGGGCGCGAAGGTGGACAGGCGCGCCGTCCATGCCGTGACGGATGTGTCCCTCAGCGTCACCGCCGGCGAAACGCTCGGCCTGGTCGGGGAAAGCGGCTGCGGGAAATCCACGCTCGGCCGCATGCTGGCCGGCATCATGCCGCCAACGGAAGGCCGCGTGCTGGTCAGCGGCACCGCGCCGATGCGGGGCCGCCACAAGGCCACCACGCGCATCCAGACCGTCTTCCAGGACCCCTTCGCCTCGCTCAACCCGCGCATGCGCATCGGCGACAGCATCGCTGAAGGCCCCGTCACCCACGGCCTGACCACCCGCGCCGATGCGCCTGGGATGGTGGCGGATTGGCTGGCCCGCGTCGGCCTCGACCCCGCCTTCGCTGCGCGCTTCCCGCACCAATTCTCCGGCGGCCAGCGCCAGCGTGTCGCCATCGCGCGGGCGCTGGCGATGCAGCCGGATGTGCTGGTCTGCGACGAACCTGTCGCTTCGCTCGATGTGTCGATCCAGGCCCAGATCCTGAACCTGTTTCTCGACCTGCGGCGCGACCTCGGCCTGACCTGCCTGTTCATCTCCCACGACCTGAGCGTGGTGCGGCATGTCAGCGACCGCGTCGCCATCATGTATCTCGGCCGCATCGTGGAGGCCGGGAGCGCGGCCAAGGTCTATGCGAGCCCACGCCACCCCTACACCCAGGGCCTGCTGGACAGCGTGCCGAAGCTGCGGCTGTCCCTCGACGATGTGGCAAACTTCAAGCCCATCGCCGGCGAATTGCCCTCGCCCCTCTCACCGCCCTCCGGCTGCGCCTTCCACCCGCGCTGCCCGAAGGCCACGGCGCTGTGCCGTGCCGAACGCCCCGCGCTGACGGCGCGGGATGATGGGACGCTGGTCGCCTGCCATCACGCCTGAGGCGTGCCGCGCATCCAGGGCAGCACGCTGCGCTGCGCGACCATCGCCGCCAGGAAGCCGATCCCCAGCACCACCACCGTGACCGCCACGGGGTCCGACCGCTGCACGCCCGCGACCGGCACTGCCTGGTGCAGCACGCCCAGAACCAGCGCCAGCGCGCAGACCACGCCCAGGCACAGCACCACCAGGTGCCGCGGCCCGTGGCGATACATAGCCCATGCAGCGATCCCGAAGCCAAGCCAGGAGATGCCACGTTCGTCCAGCCAGTCCGGCAGCCGGAGGGGCACGACCTGCATCACGAAGGAACGCCACGCCAACAGCGTGAAGCCCATCACGCTGGCGCCAGCCCAGCCCCACCACACGCGCCCACGGGCCAGGCCCTGCGCCAGCAGCCCCAGCGTCCCATGCAGCAGGATGGCCGCCGCCAAGGGCACGACCCAGCCGATGGATGGCGCGAAGAAGCGCGGGAAGCGGATCGCATTCCCCACCAGCTGCCAAAGGTCCCAGCAGGCGGCGAGCGTGCCATAGGCGATGCCGAGCGCGAACCATTGCCCGGTGTTCCGCCCCAGCAGCCACCACAGCACCGCCAGCTTGCAGCCTTCCACCACTGCGGTTCGCAGCAGAGGGGCCAGGTTCAGCCACCACTCCAGCATGGCCGCGGGCATGAACGCCGGCAGCACGCGCTGCGTCACCATCCCCAGCGGGATCAGCAGCCCGAAGGCCAGCAGCGACGCCGCCAGCGCCGCCAGCCATACGCGGCCGTACCGCAACCCGCGCAGCGCCTCCGCGATCACAGCGCCACCGCCGCTACGGCCAGCAGCGCGCACCCCACGGGATGCAGCGGCAGGATCCTGCCGAAGCTCTTCATGCGCGCGGCCTCGTCCCCGATCATCGCGACCTGCGGCAGGAAGGACGCGACCCCCACCAGCGTTACGACGCTGAGATAGACCGGCAGGCGCCAGATGCCCGGGCTGGCCGGCGCAACGACATAGCCCACCACCAGGCAGAGCACGGCCAGGCCATGCAGGCCGAGCAGCCAGAGGATCAGCCGCAGCCCCGCCCCGTGCCGAGGGTCACGCGCCCGCCCGGATCGCCAGCCCAGCAGCGCCACCGCGGCGATCACGACCTGGATCGCCGCGAAGGCCGCGCGCCACGCCCACGGAAAGGGTTCGGGCTCGATCGGCACGGTGCGTCCTCAGAACCCCACCTTGTCCCCGCCCTTGAGGCTCAGGATCTCCCGCGCCTCATCCGGCGTCGCGACTTCCATCCCCAGCCCCTCGATGATCTGCCGCGCCAGGCGCACCTGCTGGGCGTTGCTCTCCGCCAGCTTGCCCGGCCCGGCCCATAGGCTGTCTTCCAACCCCACGCGGATGTTGCCGCCCATCGCCGCCGCCATCGCCGCGACGCGAAGCTGGGACGCGCCGGCGCCGAGAACGCTCCACTTGTACTGGTCGCCGAACAGGCGATCCGCGGTGCGCTTCATGTGCAGCACATCCTCGGGATGCGCGCCGATGCCGCCCTGGATGCCGAAGACCGTCTGGATGAATAGCGGCGCCTTCACCAGCCCCTGATCCAGGAAGTACTTCAGATTGTAGAGATGCGCGGTGTCGTAGCACTCGAACTCGAAGCGCGTGTCGTTCTCCGCGCAGGTGGTCAGGATGTACTCGATATCCGCGAAGCTGTTGCGGAACACGATGTCCTTGTTGGCGAGGTAGTCGGCCTCCCACTGATGCTTGAAGCTCTTGAAGCGATTCAGCATCCCGAACAGGCCGAAATTCATCGATCCCATGTTGAGCGACGCGACCTCCGGCTTGAACGCCGCGGCGGGGGAGACGCGCTGCTGGATCGACATGGTCGGCGCGCCGCCGGTCGTCAGGTTCAGCACGGCATCGGTGCGCTGCTTGATGACGCGGAGGAAGGGCGCGAAGGCCTCCGGCGTCTGGTCCGGCCTTCCATCCTTCGGGTCGCGCGCATGAAGATGCACGATGGCCGCGCCGGCCTCCGCCGCGCCGATCGCGGCATCCGCGATCTCCTCCGCCGTCACCGGCAGATGGGGGGACATGGAGGGCGTGTGGATCGCGCCCGTCACCGCGCAGGTGATGATGACTTTGCGGCTCATCTTTTCTTTCCCTCAGACGCCGGGCGCCGGCTCCGCCGGCTTGGCTTCGCCGCATAGGCGGCGGCGGCCATTCGGCCGCTCGGATTGCGCTCAGGCGCAATCCGCAGGTCTTGCATCAAGACGCAGTTCATCCCTGCTTCTCCTGCTTCCGCTTATGCGCGGCCAGTGCCGCCAGCCGCTTGTCCCGCCGTGCGCTCCGCGCCGCGATCTCCTCGCGCGATGGGCTCTCCCCCCACGCCTCCACGACCTTGGCACAACCCTCCGCGCCGAACACCGCGGGGGAGGGCGGCTTCTCGATCATGCGCTGGAACAGGCCGCCGTAGCGCGCGCAGTAATCCGCCATGCCGCCTGGCGCGTTCAACTCGATCGTCGCGAAGGGGCCGAGGAAGGACCAGCGCAGGCCGAGCCCCTCCGCCACCGTCACGTCGAGGTCGCGCGGCGTCACATAGCCTTCCTGCACCAGGCGGAAGGCCTCCGCCAGCAACGCGCCCTGCAACCGGTTGAGGATGAAGCCCTCGATCTCCTTCAGCACCGTGATCGGCGCCTGGTCCACGCTTTCATGAACCGCTCGCGCGGCGGCGATGGTCTCGGCGGAGGTCCAGGGTGCGCCGGACAATTCGACGACGGGCACGAGGTGCGGCGGGTTGACGGGGTGCGCCACCAGGCAGCGCGCGCGGCCCGGCAGCGCCTCCGTGAAGGCGGAACACGGGATGCCGCTGGTGGAGGACGCCAGGATGCAACCCGGCGCCGCCAGGCGGTCGAGCTCCGCGAAGATCGCGATCTTCTCGGCCACGCGTTCCGGCCCGTTCTCCTGCACGTATTCCGCGCCGGCCAAGGCATCGGCCAGCACCGGCACCACGCGGATGCGCGCGGCGGCGCCGGCGGGGTCCTCGCACAGCCCCTGTCGATGCTGCTCCGCCAGCCCTTCGGCGCAAAGCGCGGGTGCTGCATCCAGAGCGGCCGCCACCGGATCGTACAGCGCCACATCCCAGCCCGCGCGAGCAAAAACCATCGCCCAGGCGCGGCCGATCAGCCCCGCGCCCACCACCGCCATCTTCCGCGCCATGCAGCCGCACCCCCCGAGATCCTGGGTGCCACGATACCCCGCGGCCGGCGCGCCGCAACCTCAGTCCCGCGCCGGCACGGCCATCAGCAACAGCGCATCCGCCAGGAAGGCCAGCGCCGCCGTCGCCGCGGCGCCCTGCAGCACCAGCACCTGGTTCTGGTTCTGCAGCCCTATCACGATCGGCGTGCCCAGCGTCGCCGCCCCCGCCAGCGCGCCCACGGCGGTGGTCGCGACGGCCAGCACCAGCGCCACGCGCAAGCCATCCAGCACCAGCGGCCAGGCCAGGGCCAACTCGACCTCCTGCAAGACCTGGCGGGGGGAGAGGCCCACCGCCTCCGCCGCCAGCCTGGTCTCCGGCGGCACGGCTTCCAGCGCGCCCACCGTCGCCCGCAGCACCGGCATCACGCCGTAGAGCATCAACGCCAGGATGGTCGGCGCCCAGCCGAAACCGAAGGCTGGCACCGCCAACGCCACCACCACCACGGGCGGCACGGCCTGCGCCACCGCGGCCGCCGCATCCGCCGCCGGCCGCAAGCCGCGCCCGCCAGGCCTGGTCACCACGACGCCCAGCAGCAGCCCGATCAGCCCCGCCGGCAGCACCCCCGCGAGCGACAGCGCCGCATGGTCCAGCGCCAGATCCATCAGCCGTGCGGCGGGGTAGGGGCCCTGGCTGCCCCCCATCAGCCACCCCGCCACCCCCGGCATCGCCAGCACTGCCAGTGCCACGGCCAGCAGCAACGCCGGCAGCCCGCGCCGGAAGCGGATCACCGCCGGGCGCCCAATATGCCCTCGGCGCGGAGCGACCCTTGCTCCCCCTCCAGCCCCAGCGCCTCATCCCCACTTTCCGCCAGGGAGGAGAGCGCATCCGCGAGGCTCGCATCCCGCGCCAGCACCGTGCAGCCTTCCGGCGCCGGCCGAGGGTCCAGCGCCCCCCGCGCCGGCAGCAGCGACAGCCACCGCAGCCCTGGCTGCCCGCCACCCAGCAGTTCCCGCACGAAGGGCGCCGCATCCGGCGCGACCAGTTCGGCGGGTGCCCCATCGGCCTCGATCCGCCCATCCCGCAACACCACGACATGGCTGGCGAGTTCCAGCGCCTCCTCCGGGTCATGCGTCACCAGCAGGATGGTCTTGCCGGTCTCCGCATGGATGCGCCGCATCTCCGCCCGCAATTCCCGCCGCGTGATGGGGTCCACCGCGCCGAAGGGCTCGTCCATCAGCAATATGTCGGGGTCGGCCGCCAGCGCGCGGGCGATGCCGACGCGCTGCGCCTGGCCGCCGGACAGCGCCCGCGGCAGCCTGGCCCCCATGGAGGGGTCGAGCCGCAGCAGCGCCAGCAATTCCTCCACCCGCCGGGCGATGCGGGGCGCGTCCCAGCCCAGCAGCCGCGGCACCGTGCCGATATTCTCGGCCACCGTCCGATGCGGGAACAGGCCGACGGATTGCATGGCATAGCCGATCGACCGCCGCAGCACTGGCGCGGCCTCCGTCGCCACATCCCGCCCGCGTACCCGCACCTGCCCGGCACTCGGCACCACCAGCCGGTTCACCAGCCGCATCAGCGTGGATTTCCCCGAACCCGATGGCCCCACCAGCGCGCAGAATTCGCCGGCATTCACATGCAGCGTCACGTCCCGAAGCGCCTCGGTCCCCCCGAAGCGGACGGTCACGCCCTCGATCGCGATGACGGGCTGAGCGATCATGCGGGCCTCCGGAGGCGCGTTTCCGCCGCGCGGGCCAGCGTATCCGCCGCCAGCGCCAGCACCAGGATGGGCAAGGCGCCCAGCAGCATCAGGTCGGTCGCGAACTGGCTCAGCCCTTCGAACACCAGCGCGCCAAGGCCCCCCGCGCCGACCAGCCCGCCCAGCGTCACCAGCCCGATCGCCTGCACCACGGCCACGCGCAGCCCGCCCGCGAAGACCGGCAGCGCCAGGGGCAGGCGCACCTCCACCAGGATGCGCCCTTCCGTCATGCCCATCGCCTCCGCCGCCTGCACCGCCGCCGGGTCAGCCGCCGCCAACCCACCCGACAGGCTCCGCCACAGCGGCAGCGCCAGATAGGCCGCGGTCGCCAGCACCGCCGGCAGCCACCCCACGGCGCCGAGGCCCCATTCCCGCAACGCCGGCACGGCCCGCAGCAGCGCCGCCAGCAGCGGGATCAGCAGGGCAAACAGCGCGATGGCCGGCACCACCTGCACGCCCGAGAGCGCCGCCCCCATCACGGCGCCGATCCGCGGCCGCCGGAACCCTGCCCAGGCCAGCGGCACCGCCACCAGCAGCGCCAGGGCCAGCGCCGCGCCCGCCAGCGCCAGATGCGTCCAGATCGCGGCCCGCAGGGCATCCGCCCGCGCCGTCGCCTCCACCACCAGGGAAAGCCGGTCGAGCCAGCCCAGCCACCACAGCATCACGGCCCCCGCGGCAACGGCCAGGCCCATCCAGGCCCCACGCATCGCGACCAGTGCCAGCCCCGCCGCCACCGCCACCCAGAACCCCGCGCCGAAGCTGGCCCGCGCCGCCGGGGCCAGGTCGGCCAGCCGTTCCGCCGCCGCCATGCCCGCCAGGCCGAGCATCGCGACCACCGCCAGCCCCGCCGCCGCGGCTCCCGCCCAGCCCGGCAGCCGACGCCAGGCGCCGAGGCCCAGCAGCGCCACCGGCACCACCAGCCAGAAGCCCATCGCGGCCATGGCGGAAACGCCTTCGCCCGGCAGCAGCCGGTTCGGCGCCACGCCGATGAAGCCCAGCGGCAGCAGCAGCGCCATGATCGCAGCCAGGGCCGGGATCACCGGCCGAGATGCGCCCGCGCCACCGCCTCCGGCGTCCGCCCCTCCACCGCCACCTGGCCGTTCAGGCGCTGCAGCACTTCCTGCGTCAGCCCGGCGAAGACCGGGGCGAGAGCCGTGCGGATCTGGGGAAAGCGTTCCAGCACGGCCTGGCGGACCACCGGCGCGGGCTCATAGACGATCTGCGCCTGCTTGTTGTCCTGCATCACCACCAGGCCCAGCGGCTGGATCGCGCCATCCGTGCCGTAGACCATCGCGGCATTCACGCCCGAAAGGCCCTGCGCCGCCGCGCGCATCGTCACCGCCGTGTCGCCGCCCGGCAGGATGGTGATGCGGTCGCGCGGGAAGGTCGCGCTATAGGCACGTTCGAAGGCCGGCAGCGCCACCGGGCTCTCGACGAACTCGGCCGAGGCCGCCAGCCGCAGCTGCCCCGCCTTGGCGAAGAACTGTTCCAGCGTGACCAGCCCTTCCCGCTGCGCGACATCGCGCCGCACGGCGATGGCCCAGGTGTTGTTCGCCCGCGCGCGTTCCAGCCAGACCAGCCGGTTGGCCTCCAGGTCCAGCCGCGCCACCAACGCCGCGCCCTGGTCGCCGTCGCGCCAGGCCGCGTCCGCCAGGCGTTCGAAGAAGTAGGCGCCATTGCCGGTGTATTCGGGATAGAGGTCGACCTCCCCGGCCAGCAGCGCGCCCCGCACGATCCGCGTCGGGCCGAGTGCCAGGCGCGGCTCCACCGTCAGCCCCGCGCCCCGCAGCGCCTGCACGATCAGATTGCCGAGCAGCGCGCCTTCGGTGTCGATCTTGGAGGCAACGACGATCCGCTGGTCCCGCCCTTGCGCCATCACGGCGCGCGGCGCGGCCATCAGCCCCGCCGCCGCCATGGCTACCCCGCGCCGTCCCCAGTTCCGCATGCCCGCCATCCCGATGCTCCCTCTCGCAGGGTCATCGCATGTCGGGGCCGGGCGGTTACTGTCCAGACACAGCTGCGCGGGCGGGCACGGTTCCTATCGCCGGGTGTCGAGCGCTTTCCACAATCCGATGATGGCGGTCCGGGCCGTTTCCTCATCGGCCGACAGGCGCATCAGCCTGCCGTCCCGGGACATGAGGTGGATTTCGGAGCCCTTGTCGGATGTCAGCAACGATGCCGCGATGAGTTCCGGTGCAGGGTGGTCGCGGCGTGCCGGCGCGCGCGCCTGGCCGTGGTTTTTCGGCGTCATGGGTGGCCCTCTTGCCGTCTCGCCGTGATTTTCGCGGCCTATGGCAACAGCTTGGCCTGTCTCGGTTGCGCCTTCGTGAATCGCCGACGCAACCCGACAATGTTCCGCCCGCGGTTTACCGTTTCGCGCGGCCGTTGCGGCGCGGCGCGGGCGCCGCTTCCGGGCTGTCGGGCTGCGCCGGTAGGGCAGGGGGCGCCGCCAGCACATGCCGCAGCCGCGCCATCATCGCCAGCGCGCGGTCGCCCAGCTCCTCCTCCGGCCCCGCTACATCGGCCACGGTGGCCAGGGCGCGGCTGCGGTCGGCGGCTTCCGGCAGCAAATCGGGCAGGGTCGCCAGCGCCTCCTCCGGCGCCATCTCCACCACCACCGTCTGTTCCCGGATCAGCGCCTGCCGCGCCGCGGCGGAGAGGGAGGCGAAGGGTTCCTCCCCCGTCAGCAGCGCGTTGGACCGGGCAAGCCGGTTGCGCCGCACGCCACCGCGGGCCTTGGCCAGCAGGATCATCATGCGCACGACGGCCTCGGCGTATCCGCCTTCCGCGATGCGGGACAGGGCGGCGCGCACGTCGGGCGTGTCGTCCAGCATCCCCACCACGCCATCCTGCACCACATCCACGGGGGCGGAGGCGACGCCGAAGGCCGCGAGGCTGCCATAGACCGCGTGGAAGGCGCTTTCCTGCCAGGCGTCGCGCATGTCCCGCCAGCGGTCGATGGATTGCTCCACCGCATCGGCCCAGGCGCGTTCCATCGCCAGGAAGGGGTTGTCCGGCGACAGCGGCGCGCGGTTCTCCTTCACCACCGCGGCCAGTCCCGCCAGCGGCTTCATCGCCGGGTTCTGGTCGCTCACCATGTAGCGCCGCGCCCGCATCGGGTTCATCTGGCGCCGCATCTCGGCCGTCTTCTCCGTCGCGAATTGCCGGATCACCGGGGACGCGAAGGTGTCGTAGGCCATCTGGTTCATCGCGGAGATGCGGGCCACCGCCGGGAAGGCCTCATTCGCCGCCTCGCCACTCACGGCGCGGATGTCGGCGACGGTGCGCTCCACCAACTCCACCTGGTAGCCGGCATTGAGGCCCGATCCCTCCGCCCCCGTGATCCGCATCTCATACAGCCCCGGCGCCACGCTCTCGATCAGGTCGAGGGTGTTGGCGATCTCGGTATGCTCCTTGTTGGCGATCTTGCCGGAGACGAAGATGCCGAGATGGCCGATATCGTCATGCACGAGATAGACGATGGTCTGGCCGAGCGTCTTGATCTCCTGCTCGTCCCGATAGACGTCGGCGATCCAGCGCAGCGCCTGGCCGGGCGGCGTGATATTGTCGCCGGCGGAGGCGAAGACCACGATCGGCGACTTCACCGACCGCATGTTGAAGGACGCACCCTTGCCCGCGCTGATCTCGCCGCGGGCGAAGCGGTCGCCGATGAACAGGTTCTCGACGATCCAGCGGATCTCGTCCCGCGTCATCAGGAAGTAGCCGCCCCACCACTTCTCGAATTCCAGGAAGCGTTCGGATTCGGTATCAACCTTCTCGTACAGGTTGAAGTACTTGCGGAATTTCGTGTTGCCGGGGGACAGGCTCTCGAAATTCGCCACCAGATTGGCGCCGTCGAAGGTCCCGTTGCCGAGGTCCGCCAGCATCGCGGCGGGCCAGGAGCCACCGGCCAGGCCGCCGGTGTAGCGCATGGGGTTGCGCCCCTTCTCCCCGGCCCAGTAGGACAGCGGCGCGCCGTTCAGCACCAGCGGCCCCGTCAGCTCCGGCTCGCTCGCCCCCAGCATCATCACCGCCCAGCCGCCCTGGCAATTGCCGATCACGACCGGCCGCTGCGCCTGCGGGTGGCGTTCATGGATGGTGCGGAGGAAGGTGGCCTCCGCGCTGGTGATGTCGAGGATCGTCTGCCCCGGCTCCGGGTCCCGGAAGAAGATCACGAAATAGACGGGGTGGCCGCGCCGCAGCGCGACACCCACCTGACTGTCCGATTTGAACCCGCCGATCCCCGCCCCGTGGCCCGCGCGCGGGTCGATGATGACGAAGGGGCGCATGGTGGGGTCGGTGGGCTTGGACCCCTCCGGCGGCTTGATGCGCACCAGGGCGTAGTTGCAGCGGCGCGGCAATTCGCGGCCATCCACCACCATGTCCCAGTCGAAGACCAGCACGGGCGGGCAGCCCGCCTTCTCATGCGCCACGAAGGCGTTGCCGGCCTGGCGCATCGTGTCCCAGAACAGGATCGACCGCTGGGAGGCATCGACCGCATAGGCCATGGCGTCCTGCGCCAGCGCGACGGGCGACTTGCCCGCCAGCGCCGCCGTCGGCAGGCGCTCACTCGGCGCGGAGAAGGTGGGGCGCATCACCGGGGCGAGGGCCGCCATCTGCCTTGCCGCCACATCGCCCATCTGCCGCGCCTGGTCGAAGAAGCGGGCCATGGTTTCCACGCCCCTGGCCATCAGGTCGGGGCCCCCGGGCCGGCTCGTTGACGTGCTCATCCTTGCTCTTCCTTGCCGTCTGGCGTCCGGTCATGCCCGGGCGGGTTGCAGCCCCAACGGGGCCGGCTTGCCGCCGGTTCGCCAGCAACCCAGGCTTCTGCCGTGCATTTTGCTGCGCTGCAACACAACTCCGTGAAGTCTAGGCTGCGAGTGTGAACCGATCCTGGTGGAAAGCCGCGATCGGCAGGTTCGTCGCCCCCCGCGCCAGCAACTCCGCCACCGCGGCCCCGGCGGCCGGCGAGAGCTGGAAACCGTGCCCGGAGAAGCCGAAGGAGTGAAACAGCCCCGGCATGGCCCGGCTTTCCCCGATGATCGGCACCTCGTCGGCCGTCCGAGCCTCGATCCCCGCCCAGCTGCGGACCATCCGCGCGTGCTTCATGATCGGGAACAGCTCGCAGGAGATGCGCGCGGCGTGGGAGAGGCTGCCGAACAGCACGGTGGAGGTCTCGCCTTCCACATCGTTCAGCCCCTGGTGCCCGCCGCCGATCACGACGGTGCCATTCGCCACCTGCTTGAAGGACAAGGATCGGGACGTGGCCCCCACCGTCGGGTCGCAGAAGGGCGGCAGCCTCTCCGTCACGATCATCATGCTGGCCTTCACGCCGCAGGGGATTTCCTCCCCCACCATCCGCGCCACGCGCGTCGCCCAGGCGCCGGCGCAATTCGCCACGCGCTCGGCCTCATGCCCGCCCTGGTCGGTCTCCACGGTGATGGTGCCGGCGGCCGTCGCGCGCAGGCCGGTGACGGCAACGCCCTCGATGATCCGCACCCCCGCCTGTTCGGCAGCACGGCGGAAGGCCATGACGGTGCGCATGGGGTCGGCCGAGCCATCATCCCGCGTCACCAGCGCGCCCACGACATGGGGTGCCACGGCGGGCAGCAGGCGCCGCACCTCCGCCTGGTCCACCACCTCCTCATGGTTCCAGCCGAGTGCGCGCACGGCAGCGACGCGGGCCTCGTTCTTCGCCATGTCGGCCGCGCTTTCCGCGACCTTCACCTGGCCGGTGGCGCGGAAGCCGCAATCATCGCCGACGAGTTTCTCGATCCCCGCCCACATCTCCGCCGAGACGACGGAGAGCGCGATCTCCCGCAGATCCCGCCCGAGCCGCCGGACACCGCCCGCATTCACGCCGGAGGAATGCCGCCCGACATGCCGCCTTTCCAGCACCGTGACCTGCCACCCGGGCGTGCGTTGCAGGTGCAGCGCGGTGGAAAGCCCGTGCAGACCCCCGCCGATGACGATCGCCTTTTTCATCGGCCCGGCCGATTCAGATGTCCGCGCCGTTCGGCGCTCCCATCATCGGACGGGCTCGTCACGATGCGAGCGCCGCCAGTTCGCCCAGCGTCAGCGGCTTGGTCGGAAACCGCGTGCGGAAGGGATCGACCGAAGCGGGATCGACGCCGCGCGCCGCCGCGATCACCCCATGCACCGCCGGCCCGCAGATGCGCCCCTGGCACGCCCCCATGCCGGCGCGGGTGAATGCCTTGGTCTGGTTGGCGCCGAGGCAGCCCAGCGCGACCGCGCCCCGCAGCTTCCCCGCCGTCACTTCCTCACATCGGCAGACGATGGTGGCGTCTTCGATCGCCGCTTCCGGCAAGGGCGGGAAGAGCGCGTCGAGGAAGCGCCGCGGCGCCCTCTGCCGCTTCCATTCCAGCCGGGTGCGGCCGGCTTCCGCATTGCGCTGGTCCACCGTCAGCTTGCCGAGTGCCCGCGCCGCTTCCATCGCCGCCAGGCGCCCCGCCAGCGCGGCGACCTTCGCACCGCCGATGCCGCCGGAATCGCCGGCGACCATCACGCCCTCGACGGTCGTGTTGCCCCATTCATCCAGCGTCGGCCGCCAGCAGCGCTGGCGCTCATCCCATTCATGCGCGCAGCCCGGGATCGCGCGCGTCACCTGCGTATTCGGCACCACGCCATCATGCAGCAGCAGCAGATCCGCCGGCCGTGACCATCCGTCGAGGATGATGCGCTCCAGCCGGCCATCGCCTTCCGCCACCAGCCGCGTCGCGCGGCGGATGGGGATGCCGGCGTTGCGGATGCGCTGCTGCCAGGCCAGACCCTTCAGCAGGTATTCCGGCGCCCGCAGCGCATTCGGCAAATGCCACGCCGCCCGCGCCAGGCCTCCGGGCGGGGAGAGGTCGATGACCCCCTGCACCGTCCCGCCGCGCGCCACCACCTGGTTGGCATAGAGCCACAACAGCGGCCCCTGGCCTGCGATCCAGGCCTTCCCTTCCGGCACCATCCCCGCCGTCTTCAGCGCGATCTGCGCCGCACCCACGGTCATCACCCCCGGCAGCGTCCAGCCCGGGATCGGCACCGGCCGTTCCGTCGCGCCCGCACACAGGATCAGCCGCTTCGCGCTGATGCTGCGCGCCGCGCCCGCTTCGGACCAGAAGACCTTGCCGCCCGGCTCCACGGCCCAGAGCGTCGCATCCGGCCGGTATTCGGCGCCGGAGGCCCGGAACGCCGCCGCCAGCCTGGCCCCGTCCCGGTCCTGCCCATCCTTCGCCGCGCGCGCTTCGACCGCGCGATGCACCTGCCCGCCCGGCCGCGCATTCTCATCCAGCACGAGGACCGAAAAGCCGCGCGCCCGCGCCTCCGTCGCCGCGGCCATGCCGGCGGGCCCGGCGCCGAGGACCAGGATATCCACCTCGCTCACGCCGCATCCTCCGATTGATGAAAATGCCGTGCGCCGCGCTGCATCGCCGCCACCATCCCCGGCCGCACCGGCGCCAGGCAGGCCTGGACGTTCTGCTGCCCGTCCAGCTCCACCAGGCAATCATAGCAGGCGCCCATCAGGCACAGAGGCCCGCGCTCCGTCCCCGTCACCGGCGTCTGCCGGAAGGCCGTGACACCAGCGGCCAGCAGCGCCACCGCCAGGCTCTCCCCGGCCCGGGCGGGAATGTCCCGCCCCTCCCAGCTGATGGTGCAATCCGTGGGTTCAGTGCGACGAAACATGGGTCATCCCCCGGAAGCGGTCCGGATGCAGGTCGATGGCGAATTCGGGCAGATGCCCGGCGAGGATCCCCGCCGCGAGCGGCCCCGCATGAACAGCGGCGAGCGTCACGCCGGAATGGCAGGTGGCGACGAAGCAGCCGCGATGCGTGGCGCTTTCCGCATAGGCGGGAAAGCCATCCGGCGTCATCGGCCGTAGCGCCGCCCAGGCGCGGTTCATGCGGGCGGCCTTGATGGCAGGCAGCACGCGCACCGCCCGCGCCGCCATGCGCGCCAGCGCCGCGGTGGTTGTCGCGATCTCGAAGCTGCCGTCATCCTCGTTGGTCACGCCGATCTGGATGGTGCCGTCGCCGGTCTGGCGCAGCGCGCTGGCGGGCAAGGGCAGGATCGGGTCCAGCCTCTCCGTCACGATGTTCTGGCCGCGCACGGGCCGAACCGGCACATCCATCCCGACCATCGCCGCGATGGGCGTCGTCGCCACCCCCGCGGCGATCACCACGCGCGAAGCCTCGATGGCGCTGCCATCGGCGCGCGTGATCCGCCAGAGCCCCGCGGCATCATCGATGCCCGTGACGGCCGCGCCCGGCAAATGCCGCCCGCCCGCCCGCAGCAGCCCCGCCTGCATCCCGTGCAGCAGCACCAGCGGATCGGCATGACCGTCGGAAGGATCGAAACTCGCCCCCAGAACCTCCGGCCCCAGCGGGCAGCCCGGCATCAGCTCCAGCAATTCCCGCCGGTCCAGCATCCGCAGCGTCGCGTGCCCGTCATTGTGGCGGCGGCGGACGAAATCCGCCTTGGCCGCCAGCTCCTTCTCATCCAGGCAGAAGCCGAGGCCGCCCGTCGCGCGGTAATGCACATCCCGCCCCGCCAGGCCCGACACGCGCGCGGCCAACTCCGGCCACAACCGGATGCTCTGCCTGGTCCAGTCGCCATAGGCGGGCATGCCATCGCCCTTGGACTGGCCCCAGACCAGGCCGAAATTCCCGCGCGCCGCCCGCAGCGCCACGTCGCCCTCATCCAGCACCGCCACGCGCGCGCCCAACGCGGCACAGCCATAGCCGATTGCCGTGCCGACCATGCCGCCACCGATCACCGCGACGTCGAAGCGTTCCATGGTTGCGAGCGTGGCCCGCATGGCCCCATCCTGCAAGCCATCAAGGGGTGGGGAACAGCACGGTGGCATCAAGGACATGGCTGGCGCTGGCGGCAACACTGCCGCTGCTGGCAACCGCGCCGGTCGCGGCGCAGACACTTCGCGTCGGCATGATCGCCGACACCATGGGCACAACGGACCCGCACCGCGCCACCGCATCCCAGGACAAGGCGCCGATGTCCTGGGCGCATGACGGACTTCTCCGCTTTCCCCCCGGCAGCGCCGACCCCGCCGCGATCGAGCCCGATCTGGCCGAGCGCTTCGAACGATCCGCCGATGGCCGCACCTTCACCTTCCACCTCCGCGCCAATGTCCGCTTCCACGACGGCAGCCCGCTGGAAGCCGAGGACGTCGCCTTCTCCCTCCGCCGCGCCGCCCATGCCGCGCGCAGCAGCTTCGCCGGCGACTACGCCGCGATGACGGCGGTGGAGGTGGTGGATGCCCGCACCGTTCGCGTCACGCTGCGCGAAGCGGTGGCGGGCGCGCAGGGCCTTTTCGCCAACTACCATGGCGGGCTCATCGTCTCCCGCCGCGCCGATGCCGCGGGCTACCAGCAGGGCACGGGGCCCTTCCGCCTGGCCAGCCATGGCGGCGCCCAGGCGCGCATGGTGGCCTTCGACGACCATTGGCGCGGCCGCCCCGCGCTGCGCGCCATCGACATCCGCTTCATCAACTCCGACGCAACCCGCGAACTCGCCTTCACGGCCGGTGAACTGGATCTCATCAGCGGCCGGCGCGAACAGCGCTGGGTGGAACGCATGAAGGCGCAGGCGAACACGGTGGTGGACGTCTTCTCCCCCGGCGAATTCCGCACCCTGCTCATCAACACGCGCAGCCCGCCGCTGAACGACCCGCGCGTGCGCCGCGCGCTGCAGCACGCGCTCGATGTCCCCGGCATCGCGCGCTTCGTCGGTCTCGATGTCGCGACGCCCTGGCCGAGCCCGGTGCCGCCCGGCTACCTCGGCGCCACGCAGGATGTGCCGCGCTTCGCCCCCGATCCCGCCCGCGCCCGCGCGCTGCTGGCGGAGGCCGGGCACCGCGACGGCATCACCATCCGCGCCGTCGTCTCCTCCATCAACTCCCAGCTTCCCATCATGGAAGTCGTGCAGGCCCAGCTTCGCCGCGCGAACATCCGCCTCGACATGGATGTGGTGGAACACCCGACCTACCACGCCCGCATCCGGGAGAACCTGTCCCAGCTCACCTTCTACGGCGCCGCGCGCTACCCCGTGGCAGACAGCTACCTGAGCCAATTCTACCACTCCCGCAGCGCGCCCGGCCTGCCCACCATGTCGCTCAATTTCGCGCATTGCAGCGCAGCCGATGAGGAAATCGACGCCGCCCGCGCCGAACCGGACGAGGCACGCCAGATGGCGCTCTGGGCCACCGCCCAACGCAAGATACTCGACGCGGGCTGCAGCGTTCCCCTCTTCGACCTCAAGCAGGTCTGGGTCCGCCGCGCGAACGTGAACCTGGGCTACACCCTGACCGGCGCACTCAACCTGGGACCGGCGGTGACGTTCCAGACGCGGGTGGAGTGAGGCGCTGGTTGCTCCTGGAGAGGGGCTGCGCGCCCCTCTCCAGACCTCTCCCGCGCCAGGGGCGTCGCGCCCCTGGACCGCGAGGTTTTGAAAGGTGATGGGAGGGGCATTGAACGCGCATGTGACATGAGCGCGCACCGAGCCCCTCCCATCACCTTTCAAGTCACATGGGTTCAAAGGGCCCGCTGGCCCTTTGCGGGGAAGGGGTACGGGGAAGGGGCGGAGCCTCTTCCCCGGGCCACCAGCGCTACATCACACCCGCGTCACGGAAACGCCGCGCAGGCGTCCCAGCCGATCTCGCGGGCCTGGGCGTGGGCGCCGTCCACCCATTCCTGCACGAAGGGATGGGCGAGGACGGCGTCGGCGTAGGCTTGCGCGTCGGCGGCCAGCGGCACGGAGTATGTGCGGAAGCGCGACGCCATGGGGGCCCACATCGCATCCGCGAAGCAGAAGCGGTCGCCGAACAGGTAGGGCCCGCCGGCGCCCCATGTGGCGCGCGTCTGGCGCCAGGATTCCTGCGCGCGCGCGACCTGCCCGGCGACGCCGGGGCGCCCGAGCAGCTTGGCGTTGGAGGGGACGCCATTCGCGACCGGCCAGCGCTTCACCAGGTTCATCGGCATGGCCGCGCGCAGTTCGACGAAATGCGCGTGCATCTCCCCGGCCGAGGATCGCGCCGCGGTGCGGGCGGGAAGGGCGGTTGGCCAGATGTCGCAACCCGGCGCCTTCTCCCAGAGGTATTCCGCGATCGCCCAGGTGTCGGTGATGGCAAGGTCGCCGTCGAACAGGATGGGGATGAGCCCGGTGGGGGAGATGGCGGCGAGTTGCGCCTTGCTGTCATCGCGCGAGAGGAACAGCGTCTCCGCCTCGAAGGGCAGGCCGGAGAGTTTACAGGCAAGCCATCCCCGCATGGTCCAGGTGGAGGACCACTTCCCCCCGATGATGAGCTTCACGCCGCCGGCCTCCCTGCTGTCACCATTCCGAGAGCGGCTGCGCGAGTGGCGCGGTCCTGTCGCCATCACGGCATACGATCACACGGAATGGCCTGTCTTCCTGGCCATGACGCGATCGCGAGCCATGCTGCCGGGACGCGCGAGGATGGACAGAAGCCCCGATCCATCGCAACCCCGCCATGTTGACGCGACGCGCGCCGCGCTGAACCATCGCGATGACAGGCACAAGGACAACGAGACCCCATGGACAGCATCGCGACCAAGGTTGACCAGGCGGCGGAAGCCCATGGCGAAGCGGCGGTTGGCTTCCTGCGCGACCTGATCCGCCTGCAGGCGCAGGGGGAGGAAGCGGTCCAGGCGCGCATCGCCGCGGCGTGCGAGGAACTCGGCTGCGTCGTGGAAAAGCGTCGCTACAAGCCGGCCTCCGTCGTGCTGAAGGAGGAATTCGCATCCGATGCCGCCATGGCGGCGGAGGAGCGTGAGGCCGTCCTCGCCCGCTTCCCCGGCAGCGGCGGTGGCCGCAGCGTGATCTTCTTCGCGCATCCCGATGGGGAGCCGTTCCAGCCCCAGCATGGCTGGGTGCATGACCCGCTGGCCGGCGAGATCGACAAGGGCCGCATGTACGGCTGGGGCGTGGCGGATGATCTGGCCGGCGTGGCGACGATGGTGGAGGCGCTGCGCGCGGTCCTCGCCGCCGGCGTTAAGCCGAAGGGCGATGTCATCATGGCCAGCACGCCGTCCAAGCGCCATGCGCGTGGCGTCCATGCGCTGCTGCATGGGGGCGTCCATGCCGATGCGGCGGTCTACCTGCATCCCGCGGAATCCGGCGTCGGCATGCGGGAGGTGAAGGCGCTGGCCTCGGGCCAGCTCATCATCCGCATCATCGTGAAGGGCCGCCTGCCGGATACGCAGGAACCCGGCCACGCCGCCTTCGCGCATACCGCGATCAACCCGATCATGAAGGCGCAGGCCGTGCTGGCGGCGCTGGCCGCGCTGGATGCGAAGCGCGGCGCCCGCGTGCATCATCCCGCGCTGGATGCCGCCATCGGCCGCAGCACCAATCTTCTCGTTGGCGACTTCAAGACGCTCGGCGATGGCCGCGCCGCCCGCGTGCCGCCGGCGGTGCAACTCTCCTGCGCGCTCGCTTTCCCGCCCGGGGAAAAGCTGGCCGATGTGCAGGCGGAGGTGGAGGCCGCGCTGGCCGAAGCCCGCGCCGCCGATCCGGAGCTGAATGTCGAGGCCATCTTCCTCTCCGGCGTCACCGGCGCGGAAGTGCCGCTCGACCACCCGCTCTGGGTCGAGACCTCGGCCGCCGTGCTGCGTGGAACGGGCACCGCGCCGCACATCAACCCGCTGCACACCTCCTCCGACATCCGCAACCCGATGGTGCAGTCGGGCATTCCCTGCGTCGGCCTCGGCCCGCTCTGCGGCGACCTGACGCAGAATGGCGGGCGGGACGAATGGGTGGATGTCGCGGATTACCGCCGCGGCGTCGCTGTGGTGGCGGCGCTGATCGCGGGGTGGTGCGGCGCCGCCTGACGGCGAATTTGCTTCCCCTCGGTGTCGCGGCTTGCGCAAGCTGGCCGCGACACCGGGGAGTGCCCAAGCATGATGCCGCCGATTCCGATCACCGAACCCGCTTGGCTGCGCGAGTTCAAGGCTTTCATCATGCGCGGCAATGTCATCGACCTTGCCGTCGGCATCGTCATCGGCGCCGCCTTCACCACCATCGTCGGCAGCCTGGTGGAGGATTTGATCAACCCGCTGATCGGCCTTCTGATCGGCGGTATCGACTTCTCCAACCTCTTCATCGTCCTGACGGGCGAACGCCGGCCGAGCCTGGAGGCGACGCGGGAGGGCGGCGCGGCCGTGCTGGCGATCGGCCGCTTCATCAACGCCATCATCAAGTTCCTGATCGTGGCGATGGCGATATTCTGGCTGCTGAAGATCCTGACCAGGCTGCGGGTGCGGGAGGAAGCGGTGAAGGGCCCGACGCCGTCGGAGAAGCTGCTGGCGGAGATCCTTGAGGAACTGAAGAAGAAGCCCTGATCAGGGCTTCCATTCCGTGCCGGAAAACTGTTCCGGCACCGCCACCGCGCCGCCGAGGATCGCGATGCGCAGCGCCTCGCACCGCGCCGCGATCTCCGGCGCCACATCGGACGCATAGGCCAGGCGCACCGCGGCCGGATCCTCCAGCCCGATGCGCCGGTCCTCCCACCGATCGGCCAGGAAGGCTGCGATCGCGGCTTCCATCGTCACGCCATTGTCGGCGATGGCGGAGGCGATGAACACCGCATCCTCCCGCGTCCAGTCATGGACATTGCCGATGCAGCGGATGCCCGCTTCGCGGCAGGCCTCGATGGCGCCGGGGCGGCCGGCATCCAGCATCTGGAACTGCACCTCCGCCCCCGCGCCCGCCTGCGCCGCGGTCCATGCCTTCGCCAGTGCGGGGTCGTGCTGGTTGCCGCAGAAGCCCGTCAGCAGCCTTGCACCCGGTCGCGCATGGGCCAGGCCCGCCGCGAAGCCCGCGCGACCGCGCAGCCCCGGTGGCACGGGTTCGCCGGACAGATGCGCCGCCACGCCGCGCTGCATCCACCACCCCGCCAGCGCGCCGGCCAGGTAGGCGGATTGCTCCTGCAGCACCTCGAAGCACGCGATGTTGGGGCCGCTGATCCGGCCCTGCGTCACCGCGAAGGCGACATCCGGGAAGGCTGGCGCCACCTGGCGCACCGCTTCCTCCCCTTGCCCGCCATGGGCGATCACCAGGTCGCTGGCCCGCGCCGCTTCCTCCACCGTATCCGCGCGCCGCGCGGGGTCGTGCTGCCAGGCCTCCTGCACCGCGACAGGCAGGCGCGCGGCCGCGCGGCGGATTCCCGCCACCCCCGCGGCATTGAAGGCGCCGCCGCCGGGCTGGCCGAAGAAGATGGCGGTGACGCGTGGCTGGGTGCTCATGCCCACACGTCCCGCGCCCTCAATTCGCCGTCAAGCCGAGTGCCCTGACCGCGCCGCCCACCGTTCGGACCTCCTCCGCCACGAAGGCGGTGAATTCGGGCGGGGTCATCGCGCGCATGGCGATGCCGTGTTCGTCGATGCGCGCCCGCACCTGCGGGCTGGCCAGGGCGGCCATGGTTTCGGTGTGAAGCCGCTGGGTGATGGCGGGCGGCAGGCCGCGCGGCCCTGCCAGGCCAAGCCAATTCTCCGCCAGCAGGCCGGGGAAGCCGGCTTCCGCCGTGGTCGGCACCTCCGGCGCCATGTCCTGCCGGGCGGGGGCGGTGATGGCGATGGCGCGCAGCCTTCCCGCGCGGATGTTCTCCACATTCTGCGGCAGCGTGTCGAAGGACAGGGGAATGGCGCCGCCGAGCAGATCCGCCTGCATCGGCGCGCTGCCGCGATAGGGCACATGCGTCAACTGCGCGCCGGTGCGCTGCATGAACTGCTCTCCGAAGATATGGGCGACGGACCCGGCGCCGGATGTCCCGAAGCCCGGCGGCACGCGCTGCGCCTTCACCCAGGCCACCAGCCCCGCCAGGTCGGTCGCCGGCACCAGGCGCGGGTTCACCACGATCACCAGCGGCGTCGCGCCGAGATAGGCGATGTGCGTGAAGCCGCCGACCGGGTCGTAGGTCACGGATGGATAGATCGGCGGGGACATCACGATCGGCGCTGTGTTGGACAGCATCAGCGTGTAGCCATCCGCCGGCTGCGCCGCGACATAGGCGGCACCCAGCGTGCCGCCCGCGCCCGGCCTGTTGTCCACCAGGACCCGCTGCGGCAGGCGCTGGGACAGCACATCCGCCAGCACCCGCGCGACAATGTCGGACGACCCGCCGGGAGGAAAGGTGACAATGATTCGAATGGGCCGGTTGGGCCAATCCGTGGTTTGCGCCAGCGCCGGGATGGGCAGAAAAGGGGCGACAAGTGCTGCAATAACGGGCAGTTGGCGACGGCGCATGGGCAGAACTCCGGATGGCCGGCCACCCCCGCAAACCTCATGCCGGGGCCATGATCAACTGTCATGATTTACTGACATCAGAAAGTGTAAGGTTCCGATAGTGATTGCTGGCGGAGTCGTCAGGCTCGGTGCTAGGGTTTTGTTCAATGATCACCCAGCCCGCCCGCGACCGAGCCTGCCAGCCCCACCGGGGCCGGTATGCCGTCGCCGCCCAGGTATGGGTGGCGCGATGAGTGCCGGCGGCATTTCCACCCACGCGGTCGATGTGGCGCATGGTCGCCCCGGCACCGGCATGCGCGTCGAAATCCACCGCATCATGCCGGATGGCGAACGCCTTGTCCTGGCCGATGGCGTGCTCGGCGCCGATGGCGCGCTGGACCATCCCGTGAAGACCGGCGAAGGCGTGGAAGCCGGGGTGCATGAGGTGCTGTTCCACCTCGGCGCCTTCTTCGCCGCCACCGCGGAACGCCTGCCGCCGCCCTTCCTGGAAGTGGTGCCCTTCCGCTTCCGCGTCTTCGATGCGAGCCTGCACTACCACCTGCCCATCAAGTTCACGCCCTGGGGCTTTTCGCTCTACAGAGGCGCGTGAACTGGCATAGGGCTCGGGTCGTGCGTCTTCTCGTCATCAACAGCAACACCACCGATAGCGTCACCGCGCGCATCGCCGCCGCCGCCCGCGCGGCCGCGCGCACCGGCACGCTGGTCGAAGCCGTCTCCGCCCCCTTCGGCCTGCCGCTCATCGTCAGCCGCGCGGATTGGCTGGTGGCCGGCCCGGCGACGCTGGCCGCGCTCGCGGAACGGCGCGGCAGCTATGACGCCGCCATCATCGCCTGCTTCGGCGATCCCGGCCTCGATGCCGCCAAGGAACTGGCCGGCGTCCCCGTCATCGGCATCAGCGAGGCCGCCTTCCACGCCGCCTGCATGCTCGGCCGCCGTTTCGGCATCGTCAGCTTCACCGCCGCACTCCGCCCGATGTTCGAGGATGTGCTGGCCCATCACGGCCTGGCGTCCCGCTGCGCCGGCTTCCGCATGGGCCCCGCCTTCGCCGGCGACCCCGGCCTGGTGGCGGAGGAACGGTCCGCGCTGCTGGTCGATCTCTGCCGCCAATCGGTGGAACAGGATGGGGCGGAGGCCGTGATCCTCGCCGGCGGTCCGCTCGCGGGCCTGGCGCCCGTCATCGCATCCCAGGTCCCGGTGCCGCTGGTGGATGGCACCGTCGCCGCGGTCCGCCTGGCGGAGGCGCTGGTCGGCCTGGCGCCACCGCACGCCGCCGCCGCGCCCCGGCCCCGCGCGCTGACCGGCTTCGGCGACGGATTGGCGCGCCTCTACGGGGGATAGCGGCACGCGGATTGCTCCCCTCCCGGTCGCGTTTCAACACCGGAAGGCCCGCATGACCCCGAACCGCCGCAGCCTGCTGCTTGCCGCCGCTGCCACGACCCTCGCTGCCCCCCGCTTCGGCCATGCCCAGGCCGCCTGGCCCAACCGGCCCGTCCGCATCCTGAACCCCTATGCCCCCGGCGGCACCAGCGACCTCATCATCCGCCCGCTGCTGGAACGGCTGGAACGCGCCTTCGGCCGGCCCTTCGTGGTGGAGAACAGGGCCGGCGCCGGCGGGTCGCTCGCGACCGGGGAAGCCGCTCGCGCCGCGCCGGATGGCCATACGCTGCTCGTCTCCAACACCGGCCCGCTTGCCGTGGCACCCTTCCTCTTCACCAACCTGGCCTATGACCCGCGGCGCGCCTTCACCTGGGTCGGCATGCTCGGCGGCGCGCCCATCGTCTGCGCGGTGAAGGGCGATGGCCCGATCCGGGACCTGGCGCAGTATCGCGCCATGGCGGCCCGTGGGGCGGAGGAAGTGTCCTTCGGCTCCTCCGGCATCGGCTCCGTCGGCCACCTGACCGGCGTGATGTGGGGCATGCAGGCGGGCGTCCGGATGCTGCACGTGCCGTTCCGCGGTGCGGCGGAGGCGCAGCAGAGCGTGCTGGGTAACAACACCACCTCCCTCTGGGACACTTCCGGCGCCAATGCGGGCGCGATTCGTGGCGGGTTGCTGCGCGGCATCGCCGTCTCCTCCGCCCAGCGCATCAGCGCCATGCCCGATGTGCCGACGGTGGGGGAGGCCGGCTTCCCCGGTGCCGTCGCCACCAACTGGTTCCTGATGGCCGCCCCCGCCGGCATGGACCCCGGCATCGCGGCACGGGTGAATGAGGTGCTGCAACAGGGCCTCAACGATCCCACGGTGAAGGAGAGGCTGGAGGGCATCGGCGTCGTCTCCCTCGGCAACCCATCGCCGGCGGAGATCGCTGCCTTCGTCGCTTCGGAAGCGGATCGCTGGGGCCCCGTGGTGCGCGCCGCCGGCGTCCAGCCGAGTTGATCGGAACCGGGCGGCGGGGCCTTCGCGCCGCCCGATCGTCCTGGCAGCATGGGCACCCAACCGAGGTGACGCCCATGACCCCTTCGCGCCGCCGCCTTCTCCTGCTGACCATGGTCGCCACGCCGTCTCTGGCGCTGGCGCAGCCACAACCCTGGCCGACGCGGGCCGTGCGGATCATCGTCCCCTTTCCCGGCGGCGCGGGCACGGACACGCTGGCGCGCGCCTATGCGCACCGCCTGTCGGAGATCTGGGGCCAGCCGGTGGTGGTGGAAAACCGCGCCGGCGCCGCCGGCATCATCGGGACGGAGGCCGCCTTCCGCGCGCCGCGCGACGGCTACACGATCCTGATGGCCAATTCCTCCGTCCTCGCCATCGGCCCCGCCATCAACCCGACCCTGCCCTATGACCCCATCGCGGGCTTCGATCCCGTGGCGCTGGTAGGGTCCAACGACAATGCGCTGGTCGTGCGCATGCAATCGCCCTTCCAGACCGTGGCCGATGTGGTCGCCGCCGCCCGCGCCCGCCCCGGCATCCTGACCTATGCCACGCCCGGCACCGGCACCTCCGGCCACATGGCCGGGGAGTTCTTCAAGCAGCTCGCCAACATCGACATCACCCATGTCCCCTATCGCGGCAGCCCGCAGGCGCTGACGGATACGCTGGGCGGCCAGGTGGACATGACGATGACGACGCTGAATTCCATCGTCGCCGCCGTGCGCAGCGGCCAGGCCCGGGCGCTGGCCACCACCGGCCGCACGCGGGACCCGCTGCTGCCGGATGTGGCCACCCTCGCGGAACTCGGCTTCGCGGGCTACGAGGCCAGCGGCTGGCTCGGCTTCGTGGTGCCCGCCGGCACGCCGGCTGAGATCACCCGGAAGATCGCGGCCGACATCCGCCGCATCTATGACGATGCCAGCTTCACCGCCCGCATCGCCTCCCAGGGCATGCGCCCCATCATCAGCACCCCGGAGGAGTTCCGCGCCATCCTCGCCCCCGAACTGGCGCGGTGGCGAGAGGTCGCGCAGAAGGCCGGCGTCAAGCCGGAGTGATACCAACGGCCGGACGGAGTGACCTGCGGCGGGCGAAGCCGGCCGAGGCCGCGAATGCGGTCCGCCGGTCGTCCGGCGAGCCAAGGCCGCGAAGCGGCTGCCCGGCGCTTGAGGGCGGCAGAAGAATACCAACGAGTCGCTGCAAGCGGCCGTTGGCATGAGTCGCCTCCGCGCCATCCTGGTCCTGGCGGCGCCGACGGCCCTCGGCTCCATCCTCCAGGCCGGGGCGCAACTCGTGGAGATGTGGCTCGCGGCGCGGCAGGGCACGCCGGCGCTGGCGGGCTGGGCGGTGGTGCTGCCCTTCGCGCTGCTGATGCAGATGATGTCGGGCGGCGCCATGGGCGGCGGCGTCGTCTCCGCCATCGCGCGCTCGCTCGGCAGCGGGCGGCCGGACCAGGCGGCGGGGCTGGTGCTGCATGCCGGGCTGATCGCCGTGCTGGCGGGCCTGGCCTTCGCCATCCCGCTGGCGGTCTTCCCGAGGGAGGTGCTGGGCCTGGTCGGCGGCCCGGCGGCCGCGGAGGCAGCGGCGGCCTATTCCATGTGGCTCTTCGGCCTCGGCGCCGTGCCGTCCTGGATGGCGAATACCCTGGCCTCCGTCCTGCGCGGCGGCGGGCGCCATGCGCTGGCGGCGCGGGTGCTGGTCATCGCCTGGGCGGCCTATCCGCCGATCGGCTGGCTGCTGGCGGAGCCTTTCGGGATGGGGCTCGCGGGCCTCGGCGCCGCCTTCGGGGGTGTGTTCCTGGTGGCGTCGCTGGCGATGATGGTGGTGGTCTGGCGCGGCGGCGCGGGCTTCCGGCCGACGCTGCGCGTGCGTCCCTCCGGCGCCATGTTCTGGCGCATCCTCTCGGTCGGGCTTGTTGCCTGCGTCATCGCGGCCATCGCCAACATGACGACCATCATGGTGACGGCGCAGCTTGCCCCGCTGGGTCCGGCCGTGGTCGCGGGCTATGGCATCTCCGCCCGGCTGGAATTCCTGATGATCCCGCTGGTCTTCGCGGTGGGATCGGCGCTGACGGCGCTGGTGGGCCGCGCGGTCGGCGCCGGGGATTGGGCGGAGGCACGGCGCATCGCCTGGACCGGCGGCGCCATGGCCTTCGGCGTCGCCTTTTCCATCGGCGTGGTGGTGGCGATCTTCCCCGCCTTCTTCGCCCGCCTGTTCAGCGGCGATCCGGCGGTGGTGGCGGTGGCGACGCAGGCGCTGGGCATCATCGGGCCGGCCTATGGCGGCTTCGGGCTCGGCATGGCGCTGTACTTCGCCTCCCAGGGTGCCGGGCGGATGCGCTGGCCGCTGGCGGCCGCGGCGTCCCGCTTCGCCTTCGCGGTCGGCGGCGGCTTCGTGCTGGCGCAGTGGCTGGACATGGGCCTGGCGGGCCATTTCATCGGCGTGGCGCTCGGCATCACCGCCTATGGCGCCGTCATCGCCGCCAGCATCCGTCCAAGCCTCTGGCGCTGAAAACGCGCGGGCGGCATCCTGGCCGCGGAGGAAACACCATGACCCAGGACATCGCCGCATGAGCCGCCCCGTCGCGCTGGTGACGGGCGCACGACGCGGCATCGGCCGCGCTTCCTGCGTGGCCCTGGCCCGCAAGGGCTACGACATCCTGGGCTGCGACCTGGCGGAGGACGGCTTCGCCGAGACCGCGTCAGCCGTGGAGGCCGCCGGCGCGCGCTTCGACTGGACGCTTTGCGATGTCGCGGACCTCGATGCCGTCGCCGCCATGGTCGCCTGGGCCTGGGACGCGGGGCAGGGGCTGGAGGCGCTGGTGAACAATGCCGGTGTCGGCGCCATGCAGCGGGGCGACATCCTCGATGTTTCCGCCGAATCCTGGGACCGCTGCATGGACATCAACGCCCGCGCGCCCTTCTTCGTGACCCAGGCGGTGGCGCGGCGGATGGTGGCGGAAGGCGCGCCGATGCGGGGCAACCGCGCGGTCGTCTTCGTCTCCTCCGCCAACGCCCTGATGGCGTCCCCCGACCGCACCGAATACACTGCCAGCAAGACCGCGGTCAGCATGGTGGCGCGCTGCTACGCCTTCCGCCTGGCGGAGGACGGCATCCCCGTCTTCGACATCCGCCCCGGCGTCATCCGCACCGACATGACGGCACCCGTGGTGGCGAAATACGAACAGCGCATCGCCGATGGCCTGTCCCCCATCCGCCGCTGGGGCCAGCCGGAGGATGTCGGCAACGCCATCGCCGGCCTGGTCAGCGGCGCCATCCCCTTCAGCACCGGCGACGCCTTCCACATCGATGGCGGCCTGCACATGCACAAGCTGTGAAACTCGACCCCGCCCTGCTGCGGTTCGAGGACGCGGCCATCGGCCTGCAATTCGAGACCGGCGGCATCGTGGTGACGGAGGCGCATATCGTCGCCTTCGCCGGCCTCACCGGGGATTTCTTCGACATCCACATGGATGACGACTACGCCCGCGCCCTCGGCTACCCCGGCCGTGTCGCGCATGGCCTGCTGGGCCTGGCGCTTTGCGATGGCCTCAAGAACCGCGCGCCGGTGAAATTCGCGGCCATCGTGTCGCTGAACTGGCGATGGAGTTTTGCCGGTCCGATCCTGGTGAATGACCGCATCGCCGCGCGCATCACCGTGCTGTCGAAACGCGCCACGAAGAACCCGGCCCGCGGCATCATCACGCTGGGCTTCGACCTGCTGAACCAGAAGAACGACGTGGTGCAGCGGGGTGAGAACGACCTGATGGTCCACACCCGCGCTGCGCCCTGAGGCGACGCTACCGCGCCGCCTTCCGGATGTTCCACGCGATGATGATGCCCGGCATCGCCAGCACGTCGCTGATCCGTGGCGTGACGGCGGATGGCAGGTACCACTGGCCGAAGGGGACGTAGGGCACCAGGCGATAGGCGCTGGCGTGCAACTCATCCAGGATGCGCTTCCGCTCCTCCGCCGTCGCGGCATAGGGGAAGCTGTCGATCAGCGCCTGGTGTGCCGCATCGCAGGGCCAGCCCGGCCAGGCCGCATCGCAGCTCGCCGCCATCGGCACATTGCCCACGGGATCGCTGGCGCCGAGGCCGTTCCAGAAGGTCAGGCCGATATGCCAGCCGCCCTCCGCCGGCGGTCGCCTGTTCGCCCGCCGCCCGGCCATGGAGGCGAAATCCGTGGCCTGCACATCCGTCCGGAACCCCACGGACTGCATCTGCTGCGCCAGCACCAGCGTCGCCGCATGCATGAAGGGATTGTCGGTCGGGTCCATGATGACGATCGGCGCGCCATCATACCCGCTCTCCCGCAGCAGCTGCCGCGCCCGTTCGCGCGCCGCCGGTGAACCGAGCCCCGCCGGCACCCCCGCATTCGTCTCCTGCGGCGACCCGCAGACGAAGAAGGCGTGGCACACCTGGTACAGCGAGGGGTCCGGGAACATCGCCTGGAGGAATTCCTCCTGGTTCACCAGCTGCATCAACGCCTGCCGCGCGCGCGGATCGTTGAAGGGCGGGTGGATGTGGTTCATGCGGATCATGCCCGGCGCGCCGAGCGTGTTGGTCCGCACGATCCGCATTCCCCGTCGCTGCAGCAGCGGCAGGAAATCGACGCCGGGGCTTTCGATGTAGTCGATCTCGCCCTGGATCAGCGCGAGCGCCGAGGTCTGCGCATTGGCGATGTTCAGCCATTCCACGCGATCGACATGCGCGACCTTGCCGCCCGCCGTGCCGGAAGCGGGTTCCCGCCGCGGCACATAGGCCGGGTTGCGGCGATAGACGACGGTGCTGCCCGGCACCCATTCCTCACGGACAAACATGAAGGGCCCGCTGCCGATGGTGTCGCGGATGGCGGTGAAGGGATCGGCCGCGGCGATGCGCGCGGGCATGATCGCCGGCATGTTGCCCGCGGGCTTCGACAGCGCATCCAGCATCAGCGCATAGGGCCGGCGCAGCTGCCACACCACGGTCTTCCCATCCGCATCGGCGGCCAGGCTGGTGGTGATGGCAATGATCTGCCGCCCATGCGGGTCCCGCGCCCCCCAGCGGCGCAGCGACACCACCACATCCTCCGCCGTCACCGGCGCGCCGTCATGAAAGGCCAGGCCATCGCGCAGCGTGAAGCGCCAGGTCAGCGAGTCCGCCGAAACGCTCCAGGCACCGACCATCTGCGGCTGCGGCCGCTGCTCCGCATCCCGCCCGAACAGCTGGTCGTAGATCATCTGGGCGTGGGAGGAGACGACGCCGGCGGTGGTGTTGATGGGATCGAGCGTCTGGAGATCCGCATTCGGCACCATCCGCAGCACGCGGTCCGGCGGCACCGTCTGCGCCACGGCACCGCCCGCCATCAGCGCGAGGGCCGCCGCCAGCCAGGTCTTCTTCATGGTGTCTCTCCCGATCCTCATTCCAGCCTCGCCCCTTCCGGCACGCGCATGCCGCGCCGCACCGCGGGCCTTTCGCCCATTCGCGCGAACCAGGCCGCGAGATACGGCGTCGCGGATAATTCACGCGCGGCCCAGTGGTGCTTCGCCACCCAGGGATAGGCCGCGATATCGGCGATGCTGCATGCCTGGCCCGCGAGGTAGGGAACCGCCGCCAGCCGCCCCTCCAGCAGCCGATAGACGCGATCCACCAGCGCCGTGCTGTGCGCCCGCGCCGCTTCCGGCTTCTCCGGCGCCAGGCCCGTCCAGTGATGCGCCTGGCCGGTGAAGGGGCCGAGCGAGGTCAGCGCCACCATCAGCCAGGACAGCGTCGTCGCCCGGTCCTCCCCCCACAGCACGCCGTGGCGTTCCGCCAGGTGCAGCAGGATGGCGCCGCTTTCGATGATGGCGCGCCCGTCCTCCACCAGGATCGGGATCTTGCCATAGGGATTCAGCGCCAGGATTTCCGGCGCGAATTGTTCACGCGCGCGGATGTTCACGCCCGTGACGGCGTAGGTGAGCCCGCATTCCTCCAGCATGATGGAGACGCGCTGCGAATTCGGCGTCGCCCATCCGTAGAAATGCAGCATGAGGGCCCCGTCGCGGTGTCGCGGGACCCTGCCATCATGCCGGCGGCAAGCGCAAGCCGCGCGGTCAGCCGATGGCGGCGCGCGCCGCGGCGATCCAGCTTTCCGGCCGCAGCAGGCGACTGACCTCGCCGAGCTGCTGCGCCAGCCGCGCGGGGTCCGCCTCCGCCAGATCCTCGCAGCTGCGATAGCCGATCTGCGCAAGACGGTGGCGCATCCCCGGGCCGAGTTCGCGGATCGCGGAAAGGTCCGTGGCCACGGCAACCAGGTCGATCGCGGTCGGCGCATCCGCCGTCACGTCGATTGCCGCTTCCACGGCGATGGGCTGCGCGATGACGGGCTCATCGACGACCGGTTCATCGAAGACCGGTTCATCGTTGACCGTCTCGGCGACGCTGGACTCATCGGCGATGGGGCTCTCCGCCACCATCGCCTCCTCCGCCGGCGCCGTGTCGTCCTCGACCGGCAGAGGGACCTCCGCCACCGCGGGCGGGGGCGGTTCCGGTGGCGCCAGGGCGCGCTCCGCCTCCATCAGGCTGGCGAAGACGGAACGCGGTGCCGCCTCCGTCACAAGCGGAGCGGGCGCATCCGCCATCGCCGCCGCCTCCGGCGTCTTCTTCGCGGGCGGCAGGATCCGGGCGGCGCGCAGCGCCTCCCGGTTCGCCCGCAGCGCGGCGCGCAGATCGCCGCGCTGGGCCACGCGCGCGGCCCGGTAGGCTTCCAGCGCCGCGCGGCCACCCAGGCCGTGCGACACCTGTTCCCGTTCCTCCGTCACGGCGCGCGCGGCGCGCTTCAGGCCGCGGCCGCGGCCGGGTCGGTCGTCAGGCCCACCGCCTCGGCATATTTCAGGTAGGTCTCGACGGAGGCGACCACCGCGCGGATCTCGATGGCGATGAGCTCGATGCCCACCAGCGCGACGCGGATGAAGGCGTCGACGACGACGCCCTTGTCGAGGATGCGGTCGATCACCTCGGCGAGGGAGGAGGAGGCGAGGCTCTTGTTGATGGTCATCGGGCGACTCCATGTTGGGTTCCGCGCCGCCCGGACATCCGGGATGGCGCCGCGCCGCCCGCTCCGCGGTGGCGACATCCGTCACTCTCGTCGCGCCAGATTGCGGAACGGTTCACGCGGGGGCCGTCAAGCAAAAATGACGCGATCATCATGAATCACTCAGTGCCGCGCCATCACTGCCGGTGCATCGCGGTCAGGAAGGCGGACAGCACGGCGCGATAGCCCGAAACCGCTTCCGCCAGGCGCACCTTCAGCGTCGCCGCATGCACCATCAGCTCCGCGGGGGACAGCGCGGCATCGTCGATCGGGATGTCGCTCACCACGTCGCGCCGCGCGTCATGGGCCTCGAAGAAGCGCAGCGCCTCCTCCAGCTCGTTGAAGGTGGCGACATGGAACTGCCCGGCATTGCCATGCGTCTCCCCCAGCACGCGGATATCGGCGACAAAGCCGCCCTCATCCGTCTCGTAGAGGCTCAGCTCATGCCACTGGCTCGCGCCCGCGCGTTCGCCGCTGTGGCGGCTGACCAGGCGCCCCGTGAAGCTCAGCGGCCGCGCGCCGCTGCGCCGCAGCGTGAAGCTGCCAGGCGCCGCCCTGTCGGCGCGGGCGACGCCGGCGCGCGCGAAGGCCGGCGCCGCATCGCGCAGGCTCACCGGTTCATCCACGCCATAGGCTTCATAGACGCCGATCGGCTCATGCACGTTGATGACGTTCATCGTGATTCTCCTCCGGGGGCGGGATGGCGGGATGCCGTCCGGCCTGGGTCGTTCTCCGCGTCGTCCGGCGCCGATACCGGGCCGAAGCTCGCCGCCAGCAGGTCCCGCCACACTGCGCGCAGCCGCGGCGCGATGGTCGCGGCCTCCGCCAGCGCGGCGCGGCTTGGCCCGGATGTCGCGGCCTGCGGCACCAGCGCCGCCGGCGGCAGGTCGCGCAGCGGGTCATGGCCGTGCAGGAAGCGCAGCAGCGTCGGCGCATCGCCTGCCGCCAGCGCGTAGCAGCGTTCCTCCGCCCCCGCCGCATCGCGCAGCCGGTGGCGGATGGCGCAGACGAAACCGCCGGAGGCCGCTTCATGCAGCGTGACGCAGGACGCCACCGGCAGGTCCGGCGGCGCCGCTTCCATCCGCGCCAGCAGCCGTCCCTGGAAGCCCAGCGGGCGGAGGCCATGGCGCGGCAGCAGGATGAAGTCGAAGCCAGCCGCCATCTCCGCCCCCGGCGCCGTCATGCCGGGATGTCCGCATCCAGCACGAACAGGACATCGCCCAGCAGCCCGCGCCATTCGCGCGTCACTGCCTCCGCCCGTCCGCGCAGCGCCGCCGCGCGCAGCGCCACCTCCACGCCGGAAAGCCGCCGGTCGGAGGCATCGAAATCCACGCTCAGGTCAGCCAGCGGGTCGAAGGCCTCCAGCCAGTCCAGCGCCTCCGCCAGATCGGGGAACAGCTCCGCGCGATGCACATCCGCGGCGTCCCCGCCCGGGCTTCGCGTGCGCAGCGCCACCGCGACCTCCCGCGATCCCTCGATCTGCCAGATCGAGACCTCATGCCAGGCGGTGCTGGCCGCCGCGCAGGACCGGCCTTCGGTCAGCAGCCGGCCGCGCAGCCGCACCGGCTTCGCGCCGCTGACCCGCAGCGTCACCGGCCGCACTGCCGGATCGGCCGCGGGCGGCCCCGCGGCGGTGGCCTGGCCGATGATTGCCACTGACACCATGGCCAACCTCCTGTCGCCCCGCTCGGCGCGGGGCCTGGCGCGCGCATGGCGGCGCGCCTCGTGGCTTCCCCTGGCCTACACCCGCCGCAGTGAAGCGCGGGTTAAGGTCATGCCGCGCGGGCCGCCGTGGTCGCTGGGCTGCCCGCCGCGTCGCTCGCCAAGGCCAGCGCCGTGGCCACCGCCTGCAACTGCCCGATGACGGTGCCGATGCTGTCCAGCAGCGCCGGAGTTTCCGCGCCGAAGGCCGCGGGCAGGGCAGGGGGCGCGGGCCCCGCGCTGGCCTCCGCCAGGCTTTCCGCGGCCGCCAGCAGGGCGGAGGCTTCCCGCCCCACCGCGCCCAGATGGTCCAGCGCCTCCTGCAGCGCCGCCGGCGCGGCCTGGCCCGTCAGCGCCGCCCGCAGCCGCCCGGCAGCACCCTCCACTGGGCCGCTATCCGCTGGAGCAGTCAGGTCGCGCAGCGTTCCCACCTGGCGCGCCAGCTCCGCCATCACCTCCTGCCCCGGCCGGGCGGCGTCCTGCAGCAGCCGGGCCGCGGCTTCCACCGCGCCGGCGCTTTCCTCCATCCGCTCCCGCGCCGTCCCGGCGGATTGCGTGAGTTGCGTGGCCAGCGACACCAGCTCCCCCGTCGCCTGGGCGCGGGAAGCCGCTTCCGCCTCCGCCTGCCGCGCCAGGCGTCCGGCCAGGTCGGTCGCGGCGGCGGAAACACTCGCCCCCGCCGCCGCCGCGGCCTCCGCCAGGCCCTCCAGCCGCGCCGCCGGGGCGGCCAGCGCTTCGGTCACCTGGTCCGGCAGCCCGGCCTCCAACTGCTCCGCCAGCGCGGCGGACAGCGTCGCGGCCTGGGCCACCAGATTGTCCTCCAGCCGCTGGTCCAGCGCCTCTCCGATGCGCGCCGGCAGCCCTTCCAGCGCCGCGAGCCCGGCTTCCAGCCTTTCCCCGATCCCCGCCGCCGCCACCCGTTCGCCCACCGCCTCGGGCAGCGTGGAGAGCGCCGATTCCAGCCGCTCCACCTGCGCCAGGGCTGCGGCGGCCAGCGCCGGCTCCATTCGCGCTGCCACCGCTTCCGGCAACTCCGCCAGGCCCGCTTCCAGCGCCATGGCCGCCTGTTCCGCCTGCATCGCCGCCGCCGCGATCGCCGGCTGCACCTGCGCGGCCAGCGCGCCCGGCATGGCCGCCAGCCCGGCATCCAGCCGCTGCGCGACGGCGGCGGAAACGGCATCCGCCACCGCCATCCCCTGCGCCGCCGTCGCCGTCGCCAGCCCGGCCTTCACCCGGTCCGCGATCGCGCCCGGCAGCGCGGCCAGCCCGGCGCCGACGCGCTCCGCCAGCCGCTCCGCCACCGCGGCCGAGACCTCCGCCCCCTGCGCGGCCGAAGCCGAGAGCAGCGCCGTCTCCACCCGGTCCCCCACCAGCGAGGGCAGCGCCACCATCCCCGCCTCCAGCCTTTCGGAGGCCACGGCCAGCGCCACGCGGTTCTCCTCCAGCTTCGGCATCACCGCGTCCCGCATCTGCGCGCCGAGTTGCGCCGGCAGCGCCGCCAGCGCCTCCTCCATCCAGGCCGCGCGGCCCGCCTGTTCCACGCGCCCGCTTGCCACCAGCGTCTCCAGCCGCGCGGCCAGCGGCGTGATCGCGGCATCCACCCGCGCGGCGGCTTCCTCGCCCTGGCGCAGCACCTCGGCCGTCACCGTCTCCGTCGCCGCGGCGACGCGCGCTTCCAGCCGCGCCGCCGTCGCCTCGGCCCGCGCCTCGGCGCCTTCGGCCACCCGCGCCATCGCCGCCCGAGCCTCGGCCGCCTGGCTGGCGAGGGGTTCGATCTCCTCCGCCAGGCTGCCCATCGCCGCCTGCGCGGAGGACGCCTGCTCGACCACCGCCGCCACTTCCGCCCGCAGCGCATCGAGCGTCGGCGTCGCCTGCCCGGCCGCTTCCAGCCGCGCCATCAATTCATCGATCCGTGCCCGCAGCGGCTCCAGCCCCTCGGTCGATCGGTCGATCCGCGCGGCGGAGGTGACGAGCCGCGCCTCCGCCCCCTTGGCGATTGCCTCGATCAGCCGCGCCGATTCCTGCGCGGTGGCGAGCGCGCCGCCGATCGCGGCCTGTTCCCCCGCCGCGCCGTCCCGCGCCGCATCCCGTGCCGCGCCACCGGCCAGCGCCGCCAGCGCCGCCGCCAGCGCCAGGCCCGCGGCCAGCAGCAGCCGCAGATCGACGGGGCCGGACCGCCCCTGTTCCCGCAGCGCCGCCACGGTGCCGTCCAGCCGCTGCACCAGCGATGTCAGCACCAGGGCCGGCGGCGTTTCCTGCGCCCGCCGATCCTCCGCCGCCGCCACGGCTTCCAGCCTGGCCCGCGCCACCCGCGCCGCCAGCGGCAGGTCGCTGCCCTGCAGCAGCGCCGCGACGCCGCGCAGATCCTCCACCAGCGCGCCGCGGTCCCCCGCCGTCAGCGCCGCCACCAGCGCCGCCGGATCGGCCGCCGCCATCGGCGCACCCGCCGGCATCACCGGTTGCGGTTGCAGCACCGCCCAGCCCAGCAGCGCCGCGCTGGCCAGCGCCGTCCCGCCCGCCAGCCAGCGCCCCAATTCCATCCCGCCGGGAGCCCTCATCGGCATCGCCCTTCAGAGCAGACGGCCCAGCGGGCCGAGATCAAGGTTCAGATCCTGCGGCCGGATTCCCAGCCGCCCGCACAGCGTCTCCACGGCGCCGCGAAGCTGCATCAGGCCAAGGCCCAGCCGCTCCGCCTCCTCCGCCGTCACCGTGCCGGCCTCCAGCCGCCGCAGCGCCTGGCCTTCCATCAGCCGGCGCACCAGTTCGACCAGCGTCAGCACCAGCCGCGCCAGGTCCTGTTCGATGGTCGCTGGGTCCAGCGCGATCCGCGCCAGCGGCGCCATGGGCTGCACCGGGGGTGGTGCTTCCCGCACCGGCATGTCCTGCAAGCCGATCATCGCATCCCCTCCGGCCGCGCCGCGGTCAGGCCGGCCGCGCGATCGACGGAAGCGAGCAGCGCCCGCAGCCCGAGATGCACGAGGTCCACGCCCGCCAGCGACAGCACGATCTGCCCATCCACCACCACGCCGGTGTCCAGCAGCCGGTCCAGCACATCGACCAGCGCCTGCGGTTCGCTGCCCAGCGGCGGCAGCGGCGTCTTCAATGAATCACGCATGCGAAAGCGCCGCCCGCGCGAAGGCATAGGGCGGCCAGGGCCCGACAAGGCGCAGCGCGATGCCGCTTTCCGCCAGGTCGCTGGCCGTTGCCGCGACATCATCCATCAGCGCCGGCAGGTCGGCGCGCCGCACCAGCGCCGTCAGCGCCTCCGGCATCACATGCGCATGCCGGCCGAGCCTGGCCGCCACATCCCGCGCCAGCATCGTCGCCCGCGCCGCGCGCGCCTCAGCCATCCGCTTCTCCCGCGTGCGGGCCAGCAGGAAGGCCGTGCCCGCCGTCGCATCCCGGGCGCGCCGCGCCAGGTCGCGCAGATTCTCGTCATGCTCGTCGAGCCAGGCGGCGTGGCGCGCCGGGTCTTCCTCCAGCTTCGCGGTGCATTCCGCGCAGCCTTCCACCTGCGCCAGCGCCGCCATCAGCGCCGCCTCCCGCGCCGCCAGCCAGGCGGCCAGGGGTGCGGCGCCGGAGAACAGCGCCCCGAAGGCCAGCGGCAGCACCGCCCCCGGCAGCGCCGCGACCACGGCGTGATGCGCCGCCGCCCGCGCCGCCACCCAGGCGGGATCATCCCCGCGGCAGCCCGGCCCGGCCTCGAAGGGCTCCCGCGCCACCAGGCTTACCAGCGCCGCGCAGCCGCCCGCCTGCACCAGGGCGAAGCCGGCGCCGGGCAGGATGGCGTCCACGTCGCGTGGCAGCGCCGCATCCGCCGACACCACGGCATAGGCGTAGAGCGCTTCCATCACAGCGCCTCCGGCAGCAGCAGCCGGCAGGCATCGCGCCCGACCAGCGCCGCGCGCCGCACCTCCCCGGCCCCGGCCAGGCTGTGCAGCAGGCGGTAGGCTTCCGCCGCTTCCGCGAAGCGCCCGGGATCGGCTTCCGGCCCGGTATGGTCGGGGTGCAGCCGCCCGGCGATGCCGCGCCAGCGCCGCTGCAATTCCGCCGGCGCCACGGCATCAGGCAGTTCGAGCAGGCTCCACGCCCGGTCGATCGCATCCGCCGGCACCGCCGCCACGCGCGCCGCGGCGAAGGACAGCGGCGGCAGCGGCCCCCGCAGATCCGCCGCCACATCGGCGGTCAACTCCCCCGGCATGGCGAAGAGCGCCGCTTCGATCGCCGCCTCCCCGCCCGCCGGCACCCGCACCGTCAGGCCCACGGCCGTGTCCTCCGCTACCGGCGCGGCCTCCGCCACCGCCAGCACGCGCCCCGTCAGCGCCGCGCGCAGCGCTGCAAGCCGCGCCATGCGCGCTTCCGCCAGCAGGCCGGACACCGTCGCCGCCATCGCTGCCCGGCCCAGGCCCTGCAGCGCGCCGCGCGCCGGCCCCAGCACGCTGTCCGGCGACCAGCGCAGGATCACGTCCCACTGATGCGTGCCGCCGTGATCCGCCAGCGCGCGCGCCGCGGCCTCCGCCTGCGCCGCCAGCAAAGCGGGCCAGGTCTCCGCCGGCAGGGTGGCCGCGCCCGGATCGGCGGGCAGGAAGGGGCCGGCCATGCAGCCCGCCTCCAGCCGCCGCTGCAGCGCCGCCAGGCGCTTCAGCAGCCCCGCGCGATCCCTTGCCAGCAGCAGCGCCTGGGCCGGCGCCTCCGCCTCCTGCATCAGCGCCGCCACCCCGCCCGCGCGCAGCAGCGCCATGGGCGGCCCGGGCAGCGCCTCCATCCGCGCCAGCAGCGCGCCCGCATCCCCGCCCGGCGCGATGCCGAGCATCCGCAAATCCGCGTTCATGGCGCATCTCCCCGTGTCATCGCCAGCGCGGCCGCGAAATGCGCGGCGGAGACCACCGCGCCCATCGGCTCCGCCGCCTCCTCCATCGCCGCCAGCGCGGCCCGGCGGCACAGCCCCGCGAGGTCCGCGCCCACCATCCCGTCGCTGGCCTGCGCCAGCGCATCCAGGTCCACATCCGCTGCCAGCGCCATGCGCCCGGCATGCAGGCCGAGGATCGCGCGCCGCGCCTCGGCCCCCGGCGCCTGCATCCGCACCACCAGGTCGAAGCGCCCGGGCCGCAGCAACGCGGGGTCCATCGCCTCCACGCGGTTGGTGGCGCCCAGCACCACGATCCCCGGCGGGTCCGAAATCCCGTCGAGTTCCGCCAGCAAGGTCGCCACCATGCGTTCCACCGTCGCGCCATCGCCGCCGCCGCGGCGCCCCGCGATGCAGTCGATCTCGTCGAAGAACACCAGGCAGGGCCGCGATTGCCGCGCCCGGTCGAACACCCGCCGCAGCGTCGCTTCCGACGTGCCCTGCCAGGGGGAGAGCAGTTCGGCGCCCCGCACCGCGATGAAGGCGATCCCCGCTTCCGCCGCCAGGGCGCGGGCCAGCAGCGTCTTGCCCGTGCCCGGCGCGCCATGCAGCAGCACGCCCCGCGGCGGCCGCAGCCCCATCCGCGCGAAGGCACCGGGATGGCGCAGCGGCCACAGCACCGCGCGTTCCAGCGTGCCGCGCAGCGCCTCCATCCCCGCCACGTCGCCCCAGCCGCCGCGCGGCATCTCCAGATGCGTCTCCCGCAGCGCGCTCGGCACGATGCCCGCCAGCGCCTCCGCGAAGTCGCCCTGCGTCACGGCCAGCCCCGGCGCGATCTCCGCCGCCTCCAGCGCGCCCGCCCGCCGCAGCGCCGCGATCGCCGCTTCCCGGCACAGCGCGGCGAGGTCCGCGCCCACATACCCCGCCGTCAGACCCGCCAGCACGGCCAAATCCACATCGCCCGCCAGCGGCATCGCCCGCGTATGCACGCCCAGGATTTCCCGCCGCCCCTGCTCATCCGGCGGATCGACGCGGATCTCGCGGTCGAAGCGCCCCGGGCGGCGCAAAGCGGGGTCCAGCGAGTCCGCCATGTTGGTGGCCGCCAGCACCACCACATCGCCCCGCGCGCCCAGCCCATCCATCAGGGTCAGCAGCTGCGCGACGATGCGCTTTTCCACCTGCTTCTCGCCGGACAGCCCATCGCGACGCGGCGCGATCGCATCCAGCTCATCGATGAAGATGATGGCGGGCGCTTCCTTGCGCGCGCGTTCGAACACCGCCCGCAGCGCGCCTTCGCTGGCGCCGTAGTAGCGGTCCATGATCTCCGGCCCGTTCACCGCGATGAAGGCGGCGCGGCTTTCGGTCGCGACGGCGCGTGCGATCAGCGTCTTGCCCGTGCCCGGCGGCCCCACCAGCAGCACGCCCCGGGGGGGCGAGATGCCGAGCCGCGCGAAGGCATCGCGATGCCGCAGCGGCAGTTCCACCACCTCCCGGATCCGCTCCACCACGCGCGACAATCCGCCGAGGTCCTCATACCGCACCGCGCCGGCGGCTTCCGGCGCCGCCGAACCCTCCAGCGCCACCACCGTCGTCGCATCCACCAGCGCAGGGCCCTCGGGCTGCATGGCATGCACGCGCAGCGCCGCCTCCCGCCCGCCGGGCAGCGCGATGAGGAGCGAATCCCCCGCCGCCAGGGGCATCCCTTCCAGCACGCGCCCCAGCGCGATCAGCCCCGGCTTGATGGCGGGGCCCGCCAGCACCACCCGCGTCGCCCGGGGCACATCCCCCGCCGCGCGCACCGTCACGGCTTCACCGAGTGCCGCGCCCGCATTGCCGCGCGTCACGCCATCCAGCGCGATCCGCCCGCCGCCGCGCGACGCCACCGGTAGCGGCAGCGCCCGCGCATGGGCGATGCGCCGCCCCTCGATCGCCAGCACATCGCCGATCCGGCAGCCCAGCGCCGCCATCGCATCCGGGTCCAGCCGCGCGATGCCGCGATTGGCATCATCGATGGCGGCGCCGATGACGCCGAGCGAAAGCCCGCTCATCCCCGCGCCGCCCGGATCGCGGCGAGTTCCGCCAGCTGCTCGGCTTCCGCCGCCTCGAACTGCTCCTCCGTGATCTCGCCGGCCTCCAGCCTGCGTTCCAGCGCCAGCAGCGCGGCTTCCACCCGGCGCGGGTCGTGCCATTGCTGGTCCACCGCCTGCGCCACCTGGTTCGCCACCCAGCCGATGCCGCCCACGGGCAGGGAGATCGGCAGCGTCAGCAGCGTGCGCAGGATGCCCATTCGCGCCTCACGCCGCCTGCGCCGGCGCGCCGAACCATTCGGCACGGAGCGAGACGAAGTTGAAGGGCGGCACCGGGCCGACATAGCGGAACAGCAGCCGCGCACCCTGCCTCGCCTCCAGCGCCGCCACCGCGGCATCGAAGCGCTGTTCGTCGCAGCGCCTGACAAGGAAGGCGCGGTTGGCGATCATCGCCTCATCCACCTCCCGCAGCGCCACCATCTGCGCGGCGAGTGGCGCCAGCGCCGCATCCAGCGCGGCGGCTTCCTGCGCGCGCCGTTGCGCCAGCGCCGCTTCCACGCGCCGGCCCAGCGCGATGCGGTCCTGGTAGGTCTCCTGCATCGGCCGCGTGGCGAGGCGATCGCGCAGCGCGCGCAGCGAAGGCTCCGCGGCCAGGATCTCCTCGAAGATCACGCCCTCGCGCCACGAGACGCGCAGGCCGAGCTCCACGCTATCGCTGATCCCCGCCATGGCGTCGCGCAGCTTCATCGCGTTCACCGCCAGGCATCGCGCCAGCGTCACCGCGCAGGGCGCCACCGTGCCGAAGCGCACCGGCAGCACATCCGCCGCCGCCGTCGCGCGTTCCAGCACCGCGGTATGCGTCAGCATGTGCCGCCGCGTTGGCGCCGGCCGTTCCGCCGGCGCCTGGGAGACGAGGGCCACGAACCCCGCCGCATCCATCGCCTCCACCGCCGCGCCGGCGACACCATCGCCCAGCGGCGCGCCGCCCGGCGCCGCCATCCCGATGCCGTAGAGCCAGAGCCCGCCGCTCATGCGCCCGGCTCCAGGCGCAGCAGCCGGACTTCCAGGATGCCGTTGCGCAGCGCATGGCTCATGCCCGCCGCCGTCACCGTGCAGGGCAGCGTCACCAGGCGGTGGTAGCGCGCGCGCCCGGTGCCGGTGATCTCCAGCGCGCCTTCCCGCACCGTGAGTGTCAGGCCATCCGGCGCCACCCCCGGCACTTCCGCGACGATGAGGATCGCCTCCGCTTCCTCGAACACGTCCACCAGCGGCTCCCGCGCCGCCGGCTCCTCGCGCCTCGGCTGCACGGAGGGGGAGAATCCCGGCATGGAGGAACCCTGGACCGCGCCTTCCATCGTCCGCACCGCATAGCCGAAGGCGATCTTCGGCTCCCCGTCGGCGGATTTCGCAGTCTCGGCGAGCTTGCCGAGCCCCTCCGCCAGCCCCTTCAGCCCCTCCATCATGCCCGTGATGGAGGCGACGGGATCGATCGCCGGCCGGTCGCCACGCGCCTGTTCCGCCATCGCCCTTGCCACGGAAATCGGCCGCCGCGGCCCGCGCGCGCCGCTCATGCGCCCACCCCTGCCAGCCGCTTCTCCAGCAGCGCCACGCGTTCCGCGAGCATCGCATTCTCCTGCGTCAGCTTCTGCGCCTGGCCCGTCAGGCCCGTATCCGCCTCCCACCAGCGGATGCCCATCTCCAGCGCGCGATCGACGGAGGCGACGACAAGCCGCACCCGGATGGTCAGCAGTTCCACGCCGACCAGGCTGACGGAGATGTCGCCCGCCACCACGATCCCCTTGTCGAGGATCCGCTCCAGGATATCGGCGAGGGAGGAGCCGCCAACCGCGTGCTGCATGGGATCAGGCTTCCTCGCGCGCCTGGCCGCGCTGGAAGCGGCCCGTGCGCTTCCAGCGCAGGATGCGCCCGCCATTGTCCAGCGTGACCTCGAAGGCCGCGATCAGGTCATGCGTGCGCGGGATGGCGCGGTGTTCCAGCATGTCGATCGCGACCGCCCAGCCATCCTCCGCCGGGTCCAGCCGCGCGACGGTATCGGCCGGCAGGCCGGTGATCACCGTCATCTGCCGCTTCGCCGTCTCCACGATCTCGGTGAGTTCCATGGTCTCCGTTCCTCAATAGGTCATCGGCACGCCGCGGCGGCGCGCCACGGGGGGCGGCTTTTCCGCCTGGGGTTCCGTCGCATCCTCGGGCACCAGCGTGCCGATGCGGGTGGACAGCGCGGCCATGCGCGCCATCACCTGTCCCATCGTCGTCGCCGCGGCCTCATGCTGGCGCCGCAGCAATTCCATCTGCCGCGACAGCCGCGACCGCCGCTGCGCCAGCAGCGCGAATTCCGTGGCGGCGCCTTCCAGCGCCGTCTCCACGCCCTGCCGCCGGGCACGCGGCCGCGTGGTGGCCAGGCTGCTGCGCGGGCGTGCCATCACGCCACCTGCCCGGCCAGGCGCGGCCCGCAGAAATGCTCCACCAGCCGCACCAGCATCTGCCGGTGCTTCGGGTCCTGCGCCCCGGCGAGGGAGGGCTTCACCCGGCTGCCCAGCACGTCCAGCACGATCTCCACGAAGCGTTCCTCCTCGGCCGAGGCATCGATCCCCTGCGCCTTGGTCAGCCGCGCGATCATGACGGAGGCGCGGAGCGTCGGTCGCCGCGTCCATTCGCGGGAGATGCGGAAATCCCTGACCAGGTCGACGATCCTGCCGGCCTGATCGGGATCGAGCCCGGACCGCGCCACCGCGATCGCCACTTCCGTGTCCCGGTCGAAGCCATCGAGGTCGATGGTCACCATCCGGTCCAGCAGCGCATCCTGCGCCTCCTCCGTCCCCGCATGGTCCTCGGGGTTGGAGGTGAAGATGGCGCGGAAATTCGGATGCACGCGGATCGCGGTGTCGCTGCCGCGCGCCTTGGGCAGCGACAGCACGCGTTCCTCCAGCACCGTCAGCAGCACATTGTTGGCGGCGGGCGGCGCGCGGTTGAATTCGTCATAGACCAGCGTGCAGCCTTCGGTGCACGCGACCGTCAGCGCGCGGTCCAGCCAGACCGGCACCGTCTCCGTCTCCACCTTCATCACGCTGGTGATGTAGCGGTCCACCACACGCCGTGTGCGGCTGCCGGCTTCCCGCCCCACCAGCGCCGCCGTGTCGAAGCTGGCATCGCCCACCAGCAGCAGCACGGGCCGGCCCAGCCGATCCGCCAGATCCATCGCCGTCTTGGTCTTGCCGCTGCCGGCCGGCCCCCGGAAATGCACGGGAAACCCGGCATCGAGATAGGCCAGCGCGCGCGCCGCCAGCCTTTCCGTCGCCGGCGTCCGCACATGGTCGGGCCCCGGCTGCAACTGCAGCAGCCCTTCCGCCTCTGCCACCGCCCGCTCACGCGCCATCGTCTTCATGCTCCACTGAGTTCGAGCGCGACGCCGCGCCGCCAGGCGACAAGGACGGAGGCGTGGCGCGCGGGATCGTCGGTCCATTCCAGATGCTGGTCGGCCAGCAGCCGCAGGCGCGGCAGCGCCGCATCACGGAAGGCATCGCCGCCCGCATCCTCCGCCGCCAGCACCAGCGCCGCCTCAGGCCCCAGGCCGCCGCCGGCCAGCAGCGCCGCACCGATGTCGCAGGCCGCCTGCATCGCGGGATGCACGACGATGCCGCCCAGCGCATGCCCGCAGGCCGCGCCGAAATCCGCCGCCAGGCCGGGCGCGATGCCGCGCCGGTGCGCCGACAGCTGCGCCAGCGCCGTCACGCTGCGCGCCAGGGCCGATGCCGCGTGCGGCGCAGGCCCGGCCAGCGCCAGCCCATCCGCCCAGGCCAGGCGCGGCATGGCGCCCGGCGCTTCCGCCGCGGGCCACAGCGTGATGGCGCATTCCGCCAGCGGCAGCGCATGGCCCTCGATCCCCAGCCCCTCCGACAGCAGCGCCCACACACGTGCGAAGGCAGCGCGCGCCGCCCTCAGGTCGGGCTGCAACACCAGTTCGGGGCGCAGCCCGTCGCGCAGCGCCACGCGGCACGCCAGCCCCGCCAGGCCGCGGAAGGCCGGGGGCAGCGTGACCTCGACGCTGCCGCTGCCCTGCCCGGCGGACCGGATGCTCCGCGTGCCGAATTCCATGCGCGCCGTGGCCTCCTGCCACCTGCGGCCCACCGGGATCGCCGGGCCTAGCAGCATGGCTAGCAGCCCACTGGTTTCGCCTTCGTGAAGATGCGGAAGGCGGCAATCCGCTTACCAGATGGGCAAGGTTGCCGCCGGTTTGCCCGAATTTCATGCGTCATCACACGACGTCAGCCCCGAAACAAACCTGTCCTTAAGTCTCCTCTCGCCATGATGATCGTCGCCATCCCGACCGACGGGATGCCAGGCGATCACGCCCGGCATTGATGCGATGTCTCCGGATGTCCCACGTGGCAGGGCCGAGAAGGGAAGCCGAGGCATGGCGAACATCCGAGCACACATCTGGAACGGGCGCCCCGCGCCCTGCGAGCATGATGCGCTGCCACTGGCGCGCATCGGCACCGTCCAGCCGCATGGCGTGATGATGGTGGTGGTGCCGGAAACCGGCATCGTCGAGCATGTCAGCGCCAATGTGCAGGAGATCCTGGGCGTCGCGCCGCAGGCCGTGCTGGGCCACTCGCCGGCCGCGGCCTTCCGCGATGCCGAAAGCCTGGCAAGGCTGGGGGAGATCCTGCGCCCCGGCCGCCGCTACTTCGACAACCCGACGCCCATCGTTGCGCAGGGCCGGCGCTTCGAAGCCATCTGCCACATCCGCGACGGCCGCCTCTTCATCGAGATCGAGCCCTTCGTGGAGGCCGAGCACGACTACCAGACGATGGTCACGACCGCGCTCGATGCCGTGGCGCGGCAGACCACCGTGCAGGGGCTGTTCGAGGCCTCCGCGAAGATGATGCATTTCGTGACGCGGTATGACCGCGTGAAGCTCTATCGCTTCCTCGCCCATGGCCATGGCGTCGTCGCCGCGGAATTCCATGCGCCCGACAGCAGGCTGCCGAATTCCTTCCTCGGCTACCACTTCTCCGCCTCCGACGTGCCGGAGAATGCGAAGGAGATCCTGCGCAGCGGCAAGACCCGCCAGAAGCCGACCCAGCGCGGCTCCGTGCCCCTGCTCACCATGGGCGGCGGCGGCGAACCGGTGCCGAGCGGCGATGCCATCGACATGACGGATTGCTGGCTGCGCGGCATCCACCCCTGCGACAACGGCTACAACCGCAACCTCGGCGTCGGCAGCAACATCATCTTCCCCGTGAACATCGACAACAATGTCTGGGGCCTCTTCGTCGTCCACAACAAGGACGAGAAGTTCCTGAACTACGACAGCCGCGCGGTCATCGAACAGCTCACCATGATGTTCGCCTCCCGCCTCGTGGAGCTGGAGGCGCAGGAAGCCCGCATCGCGGACCGCCAGCGCCTGAGCGCCGAGATGATCGCGACGGTCGATGGCAGCCAGGCCATGCTCGCCGCCGCCGCCGCCATGCGCGGCGAACATTTGACCAGCGCGCGGCTGCACGCCATGCACGCGGTCTCCCGCCACGTCGCGGCGCTGGCCCCCACCTATGTCTCGATCAGCGGGGTGGAGGTCGCGGCCGCGGGAAGGGCGGAGGATCGCTTCTCCTCCGACCTGCTGCGCCTCGCGGATGCCGATGGCGCCGCCGTGCTGCGCGCGGGCCCCGCGGGCCATGTGCATCTGGTAGGCACGACGCCCGATGCGCTGACGGTGCGCGGCATCGCCTCCCTCTTCGGCTCCCGCCTGCCGGCCTTCGACACGTCGGAATGGCGCGTCTTCGCCACCGATGCGCTGGGCGACTACACCCCGGCGGGGCCCGAACTGCGCGCGATCGCCAGCGGCCTCCTCGCCGCCCCCATCGGCAACCGCGGCGACATGATCATGTGGTTCCGGCGCGAAAGGGTCATCGACGCCGTCTGGGCCGGACGCCCGCCGAGTGGGGCGGAGTTGAACAGCGAGAAGATGTTCAAGCCCCGAGAGGATTTCGCCGCGCATCGCGCGCCGCTCGGTGGCGCATCGCGCCCCTGGCTGGATCAGGAAATCCTTCTCGCCGCGAAATTCGCCGGCGCCATCGGCGATGTCTGGTTGCGCCAGGCGCGCGGCGTCTCCGCCCCCGCCTCCGACCAGCCCGGCGATCCTGTGGTGGTCGACGCCCGTTCGGAAGCCGATCTCTTCGCCCCGCGCGGTGCGGGCACCCTGCCGGCCACGCTGCCTGCCGCCCCCGGCAGCCGCTGGCATTCCGTGGCCTGAGGAGACACGCCATGTCCATCAACGTCTCCGTCCAGGCCAGCGGTTCGCAGGCCTCCGTCACGCTCCGCGGCGTGCTCGACAGCATGAGCCAGGTGACGCTCAAGCAGCAGCTCGAACCCGTCCTCGCCAATGGCGCGGTCACGCAGATCCGCCTCGATTTCGCCGGTGTGCAGAGCATGGAGGCCGCGAGTGCCGGCATGCTGATGATGCGGAGCCACACGGCAAAGTCGAAGAACAAATCCGTCGGCATCGTCAACGCGAACCCGGCGGTGCTGTCCCTGATGCACAAGGCCAATCTCGGCAAGGTGCTGCAAATCCAATAGCAACGGCCGGAGGCCATCATGGACGGCATGTCGATGGTTGCCGGTTCCGGGGATTCCGCGGGGGGCGAAGACCGCCGCGGCAGGCCCCGGCCCGAAGGGGAGAAGGATTTCTCCCGCCTGGATTTCCTCTCCTCCCGCGTGCTGGAGGAATGCTCGGTGATCCGCGACGCGGGCGCCAAGCTGTCCAACACGCTGGAAGGCACGATGATGGAGGCGTGCTCGCTTTCCGTCAGCGCGGCGGAGACGTCGGACTTCCTTCAGCGTTCGGAGGCCGCCGGCCAGGCCCTGCTGTCCTCGACGCAGGAGATGACGAGCCTGACGGATGCCGCCCGCGCCCAGGCGGAGGATGCCGAAAGCCGCGCCGCCGCCGGCGCCACCTCCATCGATGCGCTGGTCTCCACCTTCGGCACGATCGGGGAGTTCCTGCGCGGCATCAACAAGATCTCCGCCCAGACCAACCTGCTCTCGCTCAATGCGCGGATCGAGGCGACGCGCGCCGGCCAGCACGGCGCCGGCTTTGCCGTCATCGCGCAGGAGGTGAAGGCCCTGGCCGGGGAGGCCGGGACCCTCAGCGCCAATATCGAATCCCGCCTGCGCGACCTCGTCTCCGCCACCCGTGGCGTGCAGGCGGATTTCGGCGCCATCGTCGGCGCCGTTCATGGCGCGACGGCGACGCTGACGGACCTGCTGCAACGCCAGCGGTCGCTTGCGGAGCGCATCGGCGATGGCTGCCAGCAGACCGTGGACGCCGCCGCCATGATGGCCGGCGTGAATGATGTGATCACCCGCATGCAACTCGCGATCAGCGATACGGGGGAAGCCTATGTCCAGCTCACCCGCTCGCTCGACACGCTCACCGTTTCCGCCGAGGGCGTGGTGCGCAACCGCGAGGGCCTGCTGAATGCCACGATCGAAACGCAGAAGGCGCTGACATGATGTCCATCGCACTGGCGGAAGCCCCCGTCTTTCCCGCCTTGGCCCCGCCGCTGACGCTGCGCCTGCGGCAGGAAACGCGGGATCTGCATGACCGGATCGAGGCGAATGCCCGCTTTGCCCGCCTCATGGCGCCAGACCTGACCATGGCGGAATATCGCCGCCTGGTCGCGCGCCTGCACGGCCATCACGGGCCGCTGGAAACGGCGCTGGATGCCGTCTCCCATCGCCTGCCGGCCTGCCTGGTGCTGCACCGCCGCCTGACGCGCCGGGCGGCGCTGGCCGCGGATCTCCGTGCCCTCGGCTTCGCGCCGGATGACATCGCCGCCCTGCCGCGCTGCGAGGCCCATGCCATCCGCAGCGTCGAACAGGCGCTCGGCGCGCTCTACGTCCTCGAAGGCTCGACGCTCGGCGGCCAGCTCATCGCGCGGCACCTGAACGCGGCACTCGGCATCGGTCCCACCAACGGCGCCGCGCATGTCGTGCCGCATGGCGCGGAGACCGGCACGCTCTGGCGCGATTTCCGCCTTGCGCTGGATGCGGGGGCGGAGGCCGCGCAATTCGACCCGGACGCCGTCATCGCCGCGGCCCGGCACGCCTTCGATGTGCTGGATCGCTGGGTGGCGGGCGCCTGATCCATGTCCCTGTTGCAGAAGCTGGAGGAAGCGGTCGATGCGCTGGCCACGACGGCCGCCTCGATACCCGGCGCGCGCATCCTGCCCATGCCGGATTGGCGTTCCCGCGCCGCCGCGGAAGGCACGCTCCGCCGCCCCATCGCCTGGCGCAACACCGTGGTCCGCACCCCCGCGCTGCGGCGCCTGCATGTCGAGTATTTCGCCATCCCCGGTGAGATCGCGGTGCTGCATGCCTGCGCCTTCCCGCATCTCGACCAGGCGCTGCCGATCTACGGTTTCGATGTCATCGCTGGCCAGGATCGCGCCACGGGCTGCTTCCTCGATCTCTCGCCGACGGTGCCGGAGGCCGATCCGCTGATCGCCGCCTGGGCCGATGGCCTGGAACCGCACCGCGCTGCCCTTGGCACGCAGCGCGTCCTGCCGGAGTGGACGGCGATCTTCTCGCCGCGTGTCATCGCCGTGCGGCCCGCGGATGCGACGGCCTTCCAGGCGGGGCTCGATCTCGGCGCGGCGACGCTCCGCTGCCTCCTTCCCGCCACGCGCTGCGATCCCGCCGCCATGGCCGCCGCGCAGGCCCGCTACATCGAGGGCCAGCGCCGGAACGACCGCACGCGCCGCATGCTGGCGGGCTGCATTGGCGCCGACATCGCCGACGCCTTCATCGCGGAATGCCTATTCCCGCCCGTGCCGGCGGTGGAAGCCGCTTAGGCGCGCGCGCGCCGTTCCCGCGCATTCCGCAGCAGCGCGATGCCGCGATACACGCCGTGCACCATCTTGCTGTAGGGCAGCACGGCGAAGAACGCGAGGACCAGGCCGAAATGCAGGGCCAGCATGAAGCCCATGGCGCCGGTATGCCGCACCGCCAGCAGCAGCAGGCCCGTCGATCCGATCAGGAACAGCAGGCCGAGCATCGCGAATTCACCGCCGAGCAGCTTGCGCGCCACCGGCACCGGATCGGTGATGACCTTCACCCGCATCAGCCCCGCCGTGCCGATGCACAGCAGCACGCCGCCCCAGGTGCCCAGCTGCACCGGCAGGCTCAGGAAGGCATGCGGCGACTTCCAGCCGAAGACATGGTGGTAGATGGCGCCCGTCGTCGTTGCCGCGAAGCACAGCATGAAGCCGTAGAACATGGCCTGGTGCAGCCAGCGCCGCTGCTGGGCGAAGCTGTCATCCACATCGTTGCAGCCATGCCCGCCACCGCCGAGGTTGCGCAGCGTCAGCACATCCACCGCCGCATCCGCCACGGGCGCCGGCGCGATCGGCCCACCCAGCCAGCCCGTGCCCCTGAGGTAGCGCACAGCCCCCATCGCCATCGCCAGGATCCCGAAGCCGAAGCTCGCCCCCGCCAGCGTGTTGATCAGCCAGAGCGGGATGATGCGGAAGAAGGCGCCCGTGCCCGTCTGCGCCGTCCACAGCCTGGACGGGTCCACCAGCGCCACCGCCAGCAGCAGCGCCAGCGTCACGAACAGCGTGGCAACGGCGACGACGACGGTGCCGTTCTTCTCGAAGGCGCGGCCCATTGCCGGCGGCCAGGCGTATTGCGCGTAGCTTTCCTGCCGGATCGTCGCGAAGGTGGCGGGGATGTTGATGGCGAAGGCGTGCGGCGGCGCATACTGGCAGGCGTGGTAGCAGCCCTTGCAGCCATGGCAGAGATTGGCCAGGTGCGTGAGGTCAGCGGTGGCGAATTCCCGCCGCGCCGCCATCGCCGGGAAGACGGCGCAGTAGCCCTCGCAATACCGGCAGGCATTGCACACCGCCATCTGGCGCCGCGCATCCTGGTAGGCATCGCTTTCCGTCACTTCCGCCTCGCGCAGCAGCGCGTCCAGCTTGCTCATCTCAGTTGCGGACATGCTTCGCCGCTCCCTCTCCGGCCAGGCGGCCGAACACCGTGCCCAGCGTCATGCCGAAACCCGCCAGGTAGCCCTGGCCCAGGATGTTGCCGGACATGATCTCGCCGCTGGCGAACATGTTTCCGGAAGGCTTGCCATCCGCCATCAGCACGCGGGCCTTGTCGTCCACCTTCACGCTGAGGAAGGTGAAGGTGATGCCGGGGCGCAGCGGGTAGGCGTAGTAGGGCGGCTTGTCGATGCGCCGTGCCCAATGGCTTTTCGGCGGGCTGAGCCCTTCTGTCCGGCAATCATCGGGCACCATCGGCGTGAAGGTGCCGGGCACGACGGCGGCGTTGTAGTCCGCGATCACCTTCTCCAGCTTCGCCGCATCCATGCCCGCCTGGGCCGCGATGCCCGCGATGCTGTCGGCCTTGTAGGGCGGATAGACGGACGGCAGGAAATTCATCACCGCCTGGCTGTCCGTGACGGCCAGCGCTACCTGGCCCGGCTGCTGCGCGATCAGGCGGCCCCAGATGGCGTAGCGCTTCGGCCAGACATCCTCGCCCTCATCGTAGAAACGCTCGACGTTCCGGTTCACCACCACGGCGAAGGGCACGCAATCCAGCCGCATGGCCAGGCCGCCATCCTCCATCGGCGCGCGGGCGTCATTCGCTACCGCGTGGAACTGCGTGGGATCGCCCACTTCCTGCACGCCCTGCGCCAGCAGATCCTTCAGCACGACGCCCTGGGCATAGGGCGTGCCGCGAATCTGGAAATTGTCGGCCGCATCGCCCCAGTATTCCCGCAGCCAGTTCCGATTGGCCTGGAAGCCGCCGGAGGATGCCACCAGCGCCTTGAAGCGGATGCGTTCGGGGAAGCCGGCATGGCTGACCACCGCCTCCGTCGCCCAGCCTTCCTCGACCTTGATGTGCTGCACTTCCGTGTCGAACAGCGTGACGATGCCAAGCCGCGCGCATTCCCGGTACAGCGCATTCACCAGCGCCTTGCCGCCGCCCAGGAAGAACGCATTGGTGCGGGACAGGGACAGCGTGCCGGACAACGAGGGCTGGAACACCACGCCGCAGCTCGCCAGGAAATCCGGCGCATGCTGGCTCGCCCGGATGCACATCCGCGCCAGATGCTCATCCGTCTTGCCCGCGGTCACGCGGCGGAGGTCGTCCCAGTACTCCTCCTCCAGGTAGCTGTCCGTCATCACCTGGGTCGGGCCGGGATGCATGGTCCGCAGGTTGCGCGTGTGCCGCGAATTGCCGCCGCGCAGCGGGGGAGGGGACGCCTCGCACAGGATCACGCTCGCCCCCGCCCGCGCGGCGGTGATGGCGGCGCAGAGCGCGGCATTGCCGCCACCCACGACCAGCACGTCATAGACACGGGAGAAATCGGGCATGGCGGCCCCTCGGTCAGCTTCTGAGGCTCTTTGTATCCAACGGTATCCACCGATGTCCAGATACCCGTTCCAATCCAGGCCTGCCCTGCGCTAGACCGGGCGCATGGACATGCCCCTGCCCAGCCGCGACCTCGGCCAGGAAGCCTATGCGCGCATCCGCGCCGCCATCCGGGACGGCACCCTGGCCCCCGGCCTGCGCCTGACGGAAACGGACCTCGCCGCCCGCTTCGGCGTCTCCCGCACCCCCGTCCGCCAGGCGATCGCGCGGCTGGAATCGGAGGGGCTGCTGACCCACGAGGCCCGCCGCGGCCTGACCGTCACCCGGCCCGATCACGCCCAGGTGGTCGAACTCTACGTCATGCGCGAAGTGCTCGAAGGCGCGGCCGCGCGCCTCGCCGCCCAGCACGCCAGCCCGACGGAGATCGGCGCCATGGCCGAACTCATCGCCTCCGAACCCGGGCATTTCGACGATGCGCGCGCCCTGGCCGAGACCAACCAGCGCCTGCACGGCCTGCTCTATTTGGCCGCCCACAACCGCTACCTGCTGCGCAGCCTGGAACAACTCGGCGCCACCATGGCCCTGCTGCCCACCCTGCTGACATTCGGCGGCCGCGCCGCCCAAGCCCACGCCGAACACCAGGCCATCCTCGCTGCCCTGCAAGCCCGCGACGGCAACGCCGCCGAGGCCGCCGCCCGCGCCCACGCCCAGGCGGCGCAGCGCCACCGCCTGGCCTGGCTGGTGCGCACGGTGGGGGTGCCCTACGCGGCGCCGGGCGGGGGGTAGGCGGGCACGTGCGCGCGTTGGTGGCCTGCAGGGGGACGCTGTCCCCCTGCACCCCCTGCAAAGGGGCAGCGGCCCCTTTGATCCCCCTTCAATCGATGGGTGACGGGAGGGGCCAGGAACGCGCGCTTGTCCCGCGGTCGTTCTGTGCCCCTCCCGTCACCCATCGATAAAAAGCCTGGGGTCCAGGGGCCCGCTGGTCCCTGGCAAAGGGGGTGCGGGGGAAACGGCGTTTCCCCCGCGAGCCACCCGCGCATACCGTGCCCGCCTACCCCCCGCCCGGCGCCCCGCCGGCGCCCTCATCGTGTCGCGCCAGGCTGACGCGGCGGCGCAGCAGGTTCGCGTGGCCGTCGCCGGTGATGGCGGGTTGGTAGGCGAGGGGGATGGCATCCCGCATGCGGGTCCAGGTGGTGGTGTCGGTGTTGTCCGGCACGGTCACCGTGGTGACGCCGCAGCGCAGCAGCGCCGCGTATTGGTCGGGGATCACGTGGCCGGTGGCGCGGATCTCCCCGGTGTAGCCGTGGTATTCGCGGAGCGCCCGCGCCTGGGTGAAGGCGCGGCCGTCGCGGTGTTTCGGCAGGGTCAGCGCCACCAGCGCCAGGCGGGGCAGCCAGCGTGCCAGCACGGCGGGGTTGGTCCCGGGCGGCAGCGCCACGCCGAGGGGCGCGTTGCGCCCGGCCAGCGCATCGCCTTCGCGGTGGAGGCGATCGATCGACACCAGCGCCGCGCAATCCGGCAATGCTTCGTCGTCAGCGACGTTGAGGAATGGGTCCGCGACCAGCCGGCCGTCTTCAAGCAGGGGCATAGAGCGCCTCCTTGAATGGCGCCGGGCCGATGCGGCGGTAGGTGTCCTTGAAGGGTTCGCCGGGCTCGCGATGCGCGACATAGGTGTGCACGAGTGTTTCGACGGCGTCGACGACGCTGTCGTAGCTGAAGGCGGGGCCGATCAGCTCGCCGATCGTCGCGTCGTTCGTCGCCGATCCGCCGAGGGTGATCTGGTAGACTTCCTCCCCCCGCTTATCCACGCCGAGCAGCCCGATATGGCCGACATGGTGATGCCCGCAGGCGTTGATGCAGCCGGAGATGTTGACGTGCAGCGTCCCGATATCGAGCTGCCGGTCGAGGCTCGCGAAGCGTTCGCTGATGCGCTGCGCGACGGGGATGCTGCGGGCCGTCGCCAGCGCGCAGTAATCCATCCCCGGGCAGGCGATGATGTCGCTGATCAGCCCGACATTCGGCGTGGCGAGGCCGTGCTGCTTCAGCCCCTGCCACAGCGCGTGCAGGTCTTCCTGCCGTACATGCGGCAGCACCAAATTCTGCACGTGGCTGACGCGGATTTCGCCGAAGGAGAACGCCTCCGCCAGCGCCGCCACCGCCTCCATCTGCTCGGCCGAGGCATCGCCCGGAATGCCACCGATGGGCTTGAGCGAGATGACGACGGAGACGTAGCCCGGCGCGCGGTGGGGATGCGTGCTGTTGCGCGCCCAGGTCGCGAATTCCGCATCGGCTTGCATCGCACGGCGATACCGCGGCGGGTCGTCCCGTAGGGTAGCGAAGGGCGGCGGCGCGAAATGCGCCTCGATCGCTTGCACCACCGCGGGGTCCAGCCGGTAGCGGCCTGCCGGCATCGCCGCCAACTCCGCCTCGACCAGGCGACGGAACTCATCGCCGAGGTCGCGGACCAGGATCTTGATGCGCGCCTTGTAGATGTTGTCGCGCTGGCCGAGCGCGTTGTAGACGCGCAGCACCGCTTCCATCGTCGCCAGGAAGTCGGCTTCCGGCACGAAGTCGAACAGCTTCGTCCCGATGATCGGCGTGCGCCCGAGCCCGCCGCCGACCCAGATCTCGAAGCCCGTCTCGCCGGCCTCGTTCCGCTTCGCCGTCACGCCGATGTCGTGCACCTTGATCGCCGCGCGGTCATGCGGCGCGCCGGTGATGGCGATCTTGAACTTGCGCGGCAGGTAGGTGAATTCGGGGTGCAGCGTGGACCATTGCCGCAGCACCTCCGCATAGACGCGCGGGTCCACCAGCTCATCCTTCGTGGCGCCGGCGAATTCATCGGTGGTCACGTTGCGCACGCAGTTCCCGCTGGTCTGGATGGCGTGCATGTCCACGTCGGCCAGCGCCTGGAGCATGTCCACCACATCCTCCAGCTTCGTCCAGTTGAACTGGATGTTCTGCCGCGTGGTGAAATGGCCGAAGCCGCGGTCCCAGCGCCGCGCGATGTGGCCGAGCTGCCGCATCTGCCGCGCATCGATCACGCCATAGGGGATGGCGACGCGCAGCATGTAGGCGTGGAGTTGCAGGTATAGGCCGTTCATCAGCCGCAGCGGCTTGAACTCGTCCTCCGTCAATTCACCGGACAGACGCCGCGCCACCTGGTCGCCAAATTCCGCGATGCGCGCGGCCAGGAAGTCCCGGTCCACCTCGTCATGGCGATAGGTGCGGGCATGGGGCGGGATCGCGTGGGTCATCTGGTCCATGGCGGTCAGGACGCCAGGCGCAGCGTCGCGCGCGGCGCCGCATCGATGGTCGGGCCCTGCGCCCGCAGCCTTTCCCGGAATTTCAGCGGCACCGCCCCGGCCGAGACCTCCACCAGATAGGCGCCGACCACGATCCGCGCCTTCTCCGCCGCCTGACCCAGCGCCAGCGCCGCCGCGGCGTCCGCGGCCGCGAAGACCCGTGCGGCGGCGACATCGCCGGTCCAGCCGGCGCTGCCCAGCCAAACCACGCGCCCGGTGCGCAGATCATTGGCGGTGACGACCACCGGGGCGGTGGCTGGGCGGATCTTCGCCGGTGCGGACATGGCTGCTTCCTTCCCGTCGGCGTGGGGCGCACGCCGCAATGACCAGGGGATGCCTGATTAACGCAGCACGGTCGCGTATTCAACGGTATCAAACGACAAAAGATCGCGAAAACAGAAAACCTTCCATAGAACGGACATGATATCGGTGATTCGGCCGCCAAATACGCTATTGTTGATCGTGATAGAGTGTGGTGTTCTCCGGATGGCAAGACACACGATGGTATTCCGTGAATAATTGCTCTGCCCTAGGCCCCGCCCATGGTCCACGCCCCGGCGAGGTCTGGCTGGTCGGCGCCGGCCCCGGCGACCCCGGCCTTCTCACGCTGCGCGCGGCGGAGGCGCTGAAGCGCGCCGACCTGGTGCTGCACGATGCCCTGCCGGGCCGCGCCGTGCTGCGCCTTGTCCGCCCGGGGGCGGAGGTCGTGGCGGTCGGCAAGCGCAAGGGCGCCGCCCCCGTCAGCCAGGCCCGGATCAACGCCCGCCTGGTGGCCGGCGCGCGGGCAGGGCTCCGCGTCATCCGCCTCAAGGGCGGCGACCCCTTCGTCTTCGGGCGGGGCGGGGAGGAGGCTCAGGCGTTGGAGGAGGCCGGCATCCCCTGGAAGGTCGTGCCCGGCGTCACCGCCGGCACCGCCGCCCCCGCCGCCGCCGGCATCCCGCTGACGCATCGCGGCGTCGCCAGCGCCGTCACCTTCGTCACCGGCCATGATGAGGGTGGCAACCTGCCCGGCGCGGTGGATTGGCATGCCCTGGCGCGGGTCGGCGGCACCATCGCCGCCTTCATGGCGCTGTCGCGGCTGGATGAGATCGCGCTGCGCCTGCTCGCCGGCGGCCTGAGCGCCGCGACACCGGTCGCCGTCATCGCCCAGGCGACGACGCCCGGCCAGCAGGTGCTGCACAGCATGCTCGGCACCTGCACCCTCGATGCCCGCCGCGCGAACCTGCCCACGCCGGCCCTGGTGGTGATCGGGGAGGTCACGGCGCTCGGCCTCGGCGCCCTCCAGCCGGCGGAGGAAGCGCGCCGGGCGGCGTTCTAGATCGCGAAGTTCAGCGGCTCCGTCGCCGGTCGCTTCAGCCCGGCGGCCTGGGCGCGCTTCAGCAAATCATCCAGCGTCAGGCCGGCGAAGCGTTCCCGCAGCCCGTCCTCCATCTCCCGCCACAGCGGCGCCACCACCGCCACCTGCAACTTGCCGGTCAGGTCGCCCGGCATCGCCTCCGGCTCCTCCGTCACTGCGCCGATGATCTCCAGCAGCTTGATGTCCCGCGGTCTGCGCCCCAGCCGGTAGCCGCCGCGCGGCCCGCGCACGCTGTCCAGCAACCCCGTGCGCGAGAGCGCCTGGAAGACGGGCTCGATCCCCCGCCGCGCCGCGCCCATCCGCTCCGCCACCTCGGCGCCGCCCGTCACCTCTCCCCCGCGCCCGGCGTGGAACCCCACATCCAGCATCACGGCGATTGCGGTCATGACACGGTCCTGGCGGAGCAGCATTTTTCTCGAATCCCGCGCGTTGGAGGCAACGCTATCTACGGCTTTTCCGCGTGATTTGCCAGCCCTGGCATGGACAGCCCGTTCCGCCCGCGCCAGAACAGCCGCATCAACGCCGCGCGCAGCCGAAGGCTTCCCCGCATGCCCGACCGTTCCAGCCGGAAATCCACGCCCGCCTTGGCCACCGGCCACGGCCGTGTCTATGGCAGCGTCCTCGACATCGTCGGCAACACCCCGGTCGTGCGGCTGCCAAGGCTGGAGGCGAAGGAAGGCCTCGCCGCCCACCTCGCCCTCAAGCTGGAATTCTTCAACCCGCTCGGCTCCGTGAAGGACCGCATCGGCCTTGCGATGGTGGAAGCCGCGGAGCGCGAGGGCCTGATCGCCCCCGGCCGCTCAACCCTGGTGGAGCCCACCTCCGGCAATACCGGCATCGCGCTCGCCTTCGTCGCCGCCGCCAAGGGCTACCGCCTGATCGTCGTCATGCCCGACGGCGCCAGCATCGAACGTCGCAAGATGATGAAGCTGATGGGCGCGGAGCTCGAACTCACCCCCGCCCGCCGCGGCATGGCCGGCGCCATCCAGCGGGCGGAGCAGATCATCGCCGCCACCCCCGGCGCCTGGATGCCCCGGCAGTTCGACAACCCCGCCAACCCCGCGGTGCATGAGGCAACGACGGCGGAGGAGATCTGGGCCGATACGGGCGGGGAGGTCGATGCCATCATCGGCGGCGTCGGCACCGGGGGCACGCTGACCGGCATCGCCCGCGCCCTCAAGCCCCGGCGCGCCGGCCTGCGCATCATCGGCGTCGAGCCCGCCGAATCGGCGGTCCTGTCCGGGGAGGAACCAGGCCCGCACGATATCCAGGGCATCGGCGCCGGTTTCCGCCCCTCCGTCCTCGAACTCGAACGCCTCGACTCGATCATGCGCGTGTCGGAACGAGAGGCCCTGGCCGCCGCCCGCGCCTGCGCACGGGAGGAAGGGCTGCCCATCGGCATCTCCTCCGGCGCCGTCCTGCACGCGGCGCTGGAGGTGGCGCGCGATCCCGCGATGAAGGGCCGCCTCGTCATCGGTATCGCCGCCAGCTTCGCCGAACGCTACCTCAGCACCAGGCTGTTCGAGGGGATCTGAGGGTCCTCACGCTTCCCCGAACTGAAGCGCCGCCAGGCGGGCATAGAGCCCGCCCTCCCGCACCAGCGCCTCATGCGTCCCCATCGCCACGATGCGCCCGGCCTCCATCACCACGATCCGGTCGGCGTTGCGCACGGTGGCCAGGCGGTGCGCCACCACCAGCGTGGTGCGGCCGCGGGACAATGCCTCCAGCGCCTGCTGCACCACCTGCTCGCTTTCCGCATCCAGCGCGCTCGTCGCCTCGTCCAGCAGCAGGATCGGCGCATCGCGCAGGATGGCGCGCGCGATCGCGATGCGCTGCCGCTGCCCGCCGGACAGCGTGACGCCCCGCGCGCCGAGATGCGTGTCATAGCCCTGCGGCAGCAGCCCGATGAAGCGATCCGCCGCCGCCGCCTCCGCCGCCGCGCGCACCTCGGCATCGCTCGCATCCGGCCGCCCGTAGCGGATATTCTCCGCCACGCTGGCGGAGAAGATCGCCGCATCCTGCGGCACGATGCCGATCCGCCCCCGCAGCGCCGCCGGATCGGCCTGCGCCACATCCACCCCATCCACCAGCACGCGCCCGGATTGCGGATCGTAGAAGCGCAGCAACAGCTGGAAAACCGTCGTCTTGCCGGCGCCGGAGGGCCCGACCAGCGCCACCGTCTCCCCCGGCTCCACGGTCAGCGAAAACCCGTCCAGCGCCGCCGCATCCGGCCGGGTCGGGTAGCGGAAGCCCACATCCTGGAAGGCCAGGCGCCCAGCGGCCGGCACCGGCAGCGCCACCGGGTTCGCCGGCGCCGCGATGGCGGGCACCGCGGCCAGGATCTCCAGCAGCCGGTCCGCCGCGGCCGCCGCGCGCTGGATCTCGCCCCACAGCTCGCTCATCGTGGCGCCCGAACTCGCCAGCAGCACGGCGTAGAAGACGAAGGCGGACAGCTCGCCCCCCGTCATCCGCCCCGCCACCACATCCTGCCCGCCCACCCAGAGGCTGAAGGTGATGGCGCCGAAGCCGAACAGGATCACCGCCAGGATCAGCGCGGTACGTGATGCGATGCGGCGCAGGGCGGCGCCGACGGACCGCTCCACCTCCTCCCCGAAGCGCTTGCGGTCCTGCGGTTCATGCGTGAAGGCCTGCACGATGCGCAGCCCGTTCAGCGCTTCCTCCGCCGTCGCCGCCAGATCGGCCACCCGTTCCTGCGCGGTCTTGGAGAGTTTGCGTTCCCGCCGCCCGAACAGCACCAGCGGCGCCACCACCAGCGGCAGCACCACCAGCATGATGCCGGCGAGCTTCGCGCTGGTCGCCACCAGCATCGCCAGCGCCCCCAGCCCCGTGAGCGCGTTGCGCAACCCCATGGAGATGGCGGAGCCGATCAGCGATTGCAGCAGCCCCACATCCGCCGTCATGCGGGACAGGATGTCGCCGGTGCGCGCCGTTTCGAAGAAGGCGGGGGACAGGGACAGCACATGGTCGAAGACCCGCCGCCGGAGGTCCGCCGCCACCCGTTCGCCGAGCCATGACACCAGATAGTATCGGGCCGATGTCGCCACCGCGAGCACGGCGACGATCCCCCCCATGGCCAGCGCGGCGCCGTTCAGCCCCTCCGCGCCGCCGCTGAAGCCGTTGTCGATCAGCCCCTTCAGCCCCTGGCCGATGGCCAGCGTCATGGCCGCGGCCACGAACAGCGCGACCACGGCGCCGATGGCGCGGGGCAGGTAGGGGCGAAGCTGCGGCAGCAGCAGACGCAGCGAGGTGATCGGCGCGCGGGGGGGATTCGGGTTCACCCCCCCAAGGTGGCGCTTCCCCGCCGGGTCGGAAACCCCCGCAACCCGGCATGAAAAAACCCTCTCCCCCGGGCGGGGGAGAGGGTGGGATGAGCGTGGGCGCGCGCCTTTCGGCGTGGAGTGCCACGCCTATTTGAGAAAGTCCGGCTCGATCAGACGGGGCAGCAGCAGCGCCATGTCCGGCCACAGGATCAGCAGCGCCAGCACCCCGAACATCGGGATCAGCATGATCATCGTGTCCTTCAGTGCATCCGTCATCCGGATGCCTGCCACCGAACAGGCGATCATCAGGCACAGCCCGTAGGGCGGCGTCACCAGCCCGAAGGCCAGCGACACGATGGAGATCATCGCGAAGTGGATGGGATGCAGCCCCGCATGTTCCGCCATGGGCTGCAGGATGGTGCCGACGATGATGATCGCCGGGATCGCATCCAGGAAGCAGCCCACGATGAGGAAGACGAGGGAGATGAAGAACCCCGTCGCGACCGGCCCCATGTCCCAGGCGATGACGCCGGACAGCATGGCTTCCGGGATCTTGTAGTAGGCCAGCAGCCAGCCGAAGGCGCTGGCCGTGCCCACGCAGAACAGCGTGATGCCGGACAGCTTGCCCGTATCCATGAAGGCCGTGCGCAGGCCCTTCATGTCCATCTCCCGGTACACGAAGATGGACAGCGCGCCGGCGTAGAGCACCGCGATGCAGGCCGCTTCCGTCGCCGTGAACCAGCCGAAGATCTTGCCGCCGATGATGATGAAGGGCGTCAGCAGGGCCGGCACCGCCACGATGAAGGCGGCGAAGAATTCGCGCAGCGTCGCCCGCGTATAGGTCGGGTAGTTTCGCATCTTCGCATAGACATGCACGGTGGCCATCTGCGCCACGCCGATCAGCAGCCCCGGCAGCACGCCGGCCAGGAACAGCCCGCCGATGGACACCGTCAGCACGCCACCCCAGACGATCATCAGGATGGATGGCGGGATGATGACGGCGAGCACGGCGGAGACGGCGGTGATGGCGACGGAGAAGCTGTCATCATAGCCCTCCCGCCGCTGCGCATCGATGAAGATCTTGGACTGGCTGGCCGCATCCGCCGTCGAACTGCCGGAGATGCCCGCGAAGAAGATCGAGAGCACGACATTGATCTGCGCCAGGCTGCCCGGCATGTGGCCGACGATGGCGCGGGAGAATCGCACCAGCCTGTCCGTGATCCCGCCGATGTTCATGAGGTTCGCGGCCAGCAGGAAGAAGGGCACCGCGATCAGGATGAAGCTGTTGAAGCCGTTGAACGTCTCCTGCACCATGATCATGGGCCAGAGGCGATCTTCCAGCAGCAGCAGCGGCAGGCAGGAAAGGCCCAGCGCCACGGCGACCGGCACGCGCAGGAATAGCAGCCCGAAGAAGCCACCGAAGAGGAAGGCCGCGGCCTGCCCCGCCGAAAGGGTGGAGGCCATCATTTCAGGGGTTCCTCGGCACCGGTCAGCACCGCCAGGTCATCCCAGATGCGCTCTGCCATGAAGATCAGGAAGGTCAGGCCGGTGATCGGCCAGGCGATGTAGATGGTCCAGAGCGGCAGCTCCGCCAATTCGCTGATGCGGTACCAGGCGCTGTCCGTGAATTCCCAGCCCCACCACACGAAGACCAGGGCGAAGATCACCACGAAGAAACCTGCCAGCAGATCCGCCGCCGCCTTTCCGCGTCCCTTCAGGTTGGGGAAGAGATCGACGTTGAAATGCGTGCCTTCCCGGATCGCGACCATGGCGCCGATCATCACGGTCCAGACCAGCAGGAAGCGGCTCGCCTCCTCCGTCCAGATGTAGCGCGGCAGCAATTCCGTGAAGCGCGCGAAGATCTGCAGCGCGACGGGCGGGATGATGCTGGCGACGGAGAAGACCAGCAGCCATTCCAGGAAGCGGGCGTAGTATTCGTTGAAGCGGCGCAGCGCGCCACGAACGCCGGATTGCGGCGCCATGCTGGTGATTCCTTGGAATGGCGGCATAGGGAAGATAGGCGGGGTGGCACGCGCCACCCCGCCGGTCACGTCACCCGATCACGTCACGAGGTGATGGCGTTGATGCGGGACTGGATGCCCTCGGCATCGATTTCCCGCGCATAGGCCGCCATCACCGGCAGCACGGCGGCGTTCATCGCCGCGCGCTCGGTGAAGGGGATGCGGCGCAGGCGGCCCGCGGTCTCCAGCGCCGTGATCTTCTGCTCATCCTCGCTGCTCTCGGTCTGGCGGCCGAAGACGCCGGCTTCACGACCCGCGCGGCGGACCGCTTCCTGCAGTTCACGCGGCAGGCGCGCCAGCGTCTGGGAGGAGAAGCAGAGCGGGCGGATGGTGATGGCGTGCTGCGTCATCAGCAGGTTCGGCCCCACCTCGAAGAACCGCATCTGCTCGACACCCGCGGCCTCGTTCTCGCCGGCCTCGATGACGTTGTTCTGGATGGCGTTGTAGACCTCGTTATAGGCGATGACCTGCGGCGCCATGCCGATCGCCTGGAAGGTCCGCGACCAGATCGGCGCGCCCTGCACGCGCACGCGCAGGTTCCGCAACTCCGCCATGTTTCGCGCGGGGCGGGAGGAGAAGATGTTGCGGACGCCGCCGCCGGCATAGCCGATCAGCTCGACGCGCGCGCGCCGCGCCACCTCATCCGCCACCGGCTTGAACAGATCCTGGTCCAGCACCGTGTTCCAATGGGCCAGGTCGCGGAACAGGAAGGGCGCGTCGATGAAGGGCGCCGCGCGGCTGAAGGTGGACATGTGGGCGGGGCTGACGATCGCGTAATCCACCGCGCGGCCGGCCGACATGTATTCGAAGAACTGCTTCTCCAGCCCCAGCGAGCTGTTCTTGTGCATGACGAAGTTGATGGGCCGCCCGTAATACTGCTTCACCAGTTCCTCGAACCGCGTCATGCAGCGGTTGAAGACGTGATCGTCGTTGAACTGGCTGGCGCCGTTCAGCGTGATCGGGGCCTGGGCGATGACGACACTGGGCGCGGCCAGCAGGCCGGAGGCAGCGGCGATGCCGCCGAGCAAGGCGCGACGTTCCATGAACTTTCTCCCCATTGATGTGGCCGGGTCAGGCGCCCGGCTCCGGCAGGGAGGCTAGCGCGGTCCCGCCCCGCTTGGGAACCGCCCAGTTACCGGGATTCCGTCACCCATTTGAGGATGTGCCGCGCCACCAGGCAGCGCGTCCCATCCGCCTTCACCACCTCGCAGGCCGCCTCGCTCCGCCCCCTGGCGGGATCGACGCTCTCCACCCGGTAATGCGCCGTCAGCCCATCCCCCACGAAGACCGGCGCCAGGAAGCGCACGCGGTCATAGCCCAGCGAGACCGGCACCCCCTCCGCCCCCGCCGCGATGGCGCGATGCGCGATGCGCGACGCGGTGGAGGACAGGAGCCCCAGCACCAGCGCCCCATGCGCGATCCGCTGGCCATAGGCGGTGCGGGCGGCATAGGCCTCATCGACATGCAGCGGGTCATGGTCCCCCGTGATCTCCGCCGTCAGCAGCAGGTCGCGCTCCGTCACCATCTTGGTGAAGCGCTCCTCCGCCCCGGCCTCGATGCCGAGTCTCACAGCGCAGCCAGCCTGGGATTGGCGGGCTTGCCGGGCTTGCCCGCGATCTCCGCCGCCAGCCCCATCCGCGCCGGGTCGAACAGCCGCGCATCCATCGCCCGCAAGCCAGGGTGCACCGCCGGCCGGAACCCCATCCGCCCGGCCACATCCTCCACCGTCAGCCCCGGCGCGATTTCCACCAGTTCCGGCCCCGATTCCCCCAGCCGGAACACCGCCGCCTCCGTCACATACAGCACCGGCTGCCCGCGGCTGCGCGCATAGGCGCCGGAGAAGGTGATCTGCTCCACCTCGCGCACCGCCTTGGGCTTGCCCCCGGCCGTCAGCGTGCCGCCGAAGACCACGCGCTTCGCGTTCTGGCTGATGTTGATGAAGCCGCCCGGCCCGATCAGCTTCCCCCCGAAGCGGCTGACATTGACGTTCCCCGCCGTATCGAATTCCGCGAAGGACAGGAAGGCGAGGTCCAGCCCCCCGCCATCGTAGAAATCGAACTGGTAGGGCTGGTCGAGCTGCGCATCCGGGTTCATCGCCGCCCCCGCATCGCCGCCACTAGCCGGCGCGCCGCCGACATTGCCCTGTTCATTGGTCAGGCAGATGGCGTCGAGGCACCCTTCCTCCGCCGCCACATTGGCGATGCCGGTGAAGATGCCGGAGCCGAGGTTGCAGATGGCGCGTGGGAACAATTCCAGCGCCCCGCGCCTCGCCACCACTTTCCGGGAGTCCTGCGGCAATACCGGGATGTCATCCAGCGGCACGCGAAGCTCCCCCGAATAGGCGGTGGAATAGGGCACCAGGAAGGTCTGTTCCTGGCTCGGCTCCACCACCACCAGGTCCACCAGGATGCCCGGTATCTTCACCATCTTCGGATGCAGCGATCCCCGCGCCGCCATGCGCTTCACCTGCACCACCACGATGCCGCCGCAGCGCTTCGTCGCCTGCGCCTCGCTCAGCATCTCCAAGGTCACCGCCTCCTGCTCCATGGAGACGTTGCCATCCTCATCCGCCGTGGTGCCGCGCAGGAAGGCGATGTCGATGTGATAGGGCTTGAAGAACAGCATCTCCTCGCCCCGCACGATCTCCAGCGTTACCAGATCCTCGATGGCCGACGCACTCTGCCGCCCGCCCTGCAGCCGCGGATCGACGAAGGTGTGCAGTCCCGTCTTCGTGAACAGCCCCATCCGCCCCGCCGCCATCTCCCGCATCAACTGGGACAGCGCGCCCTGCGGCAGGGACCAGGCCTCGATCTCATCGGCCAGGGCCATGCGGCCCACGGGCGGGCTGTTGACGAAGCTGCCCGCGATGTTGCGCCGCAGCAGCCCCTTCTGCGCCAGATGCCCCATGCCCCGATGGCCGCCATCGCCGACTCCGACGGGATGCAGCGCCGTGATCCCGCGCGGCGATGCCTCATCCCGGAAGCGTTGCCCGAGTGCCGCCAGCAGCGCATCCGGCACCGCATGGCCGCCGCCCGACCCGCCGATCAGCAGCGTGTCGCCATCCCGTACCAGCGAAGCCGCCTGCGCGGCCGAGACCCTGCGCATCCCGCCCATTCCCTCCGGTTCATTTGCGGCTACCCTATCCCCCAACGATCGGGGATGGAAACGCATGGACGGGCAGGTCACGCTGGCCAGGGAAGGGGCTGTCGCGTTGCTGACGCTCGACCGTCCCGCCAAGCACAACGCCATCACCAACGCGATGGCGGAGCAGCTCGCCGCCCATGCCCGCACGATCAACGCCGATGAAGCGATCCGCGCCGTGCTGCTGGAAGGCGCCGGTCCCCGCGCCTTCTGCGCCGGCATGGACCTCAAGGCCATCGAGGCTTTTCGGACGCCCTGGGATTTCCGGCATCGCCCGGACTACCCCGGCGCGGTGCGGTCCATCCGCAAGCCCGTCATCGCCGCGCTGAAGGGCTGGGCGCTCGGCGGTGGCTTCGAACTCGCACTCGCCGCCGATATCCGCCTGGCCGCCCCCTCCACCCGCATCGGCTTCCCGGAGGTGACGCGCGGCTGGGTCGGCGGCGGCGGCGCCAGCCAACTCCTCCCCCGCCTCATCGGCCAGGGCCAGGCCCTGCGCCTGCTGCTGACCGGCGACACCATCGATGCGGAGGAAGCCCAGCGCCTGCGCCTGGTCGAACAGATCGTCGCGGAGGATGCGCTACAGGCCGAGGCCCGCGCGCTGTGCGAAAGGATCGCGTCCTTCCCCCCCGTCGCCACCCAGGCCGTGAAGGCTGCCGTGCGCCAATCCTTCGAGGCCCCGCTCACCGCCGGCCTCGCCTATGAGAACGAACTCAACGTCCTCTGCCTCGCGGCATTGCGCGAAGGAACCGCCCCATGATCGGCATCGGCATCATCGGCCTCGGCATGGCCTCCCAGCCCCACATGCTGGCGCTCAAGGACCTGGAGGCAGCCGGCCAGGCCCGCATCGCCGGCGGCTTCTCCCCCAGCGCGGATCGCCGGGCGGCCTTCGCCGCCCGCTGGTCGGTGCCCGTCTTCGACACGCTGGATGGCGTCATCGCCGCCAGCGACCTGCTGCTGGTGCTGACACCCCCCGGCACCCACCTGCCGCTGATCCAGGCCGCCGCGGCCGCGGGCCGGCATGTGCTGGTGGAAAAGCCGCTGGAGATCACCGCGGAACGCGCCCAGCGGATGCTCGACGCCGCCGCCGGCATCACGCTCGCCGTGGTGTTCCAGCATCGCTTCCGCCCGGCCTCGCTGCGCCTGAAGCAGGCCATCGAGTCGGGTGCGCTCGGCACGCTTCTCTCCTGCTCCGCCTCCATCCGCTGGTGGCGCGATGCCGCCTACTTTGCGCAACCAGGCCGAGGGATGAAGGCCCGCGATGGCGGCGGCGTGTTGCTGACGCAATCCATCCACACGCTGGACCTGCTGCTGCACCTCGCCGGCCCCGTGGACCGCCTGGCCGCGCTGGCCCGCACCAGCCCGCTGCGTGCCATCGATACGGAGGACATCGCCGCCGCCACCCTCCATTTCGCCAGCGGCGCGATCGGCGTGCTGGACGCCACCACGGTGGCGGAACCCGGCTTCCCCGAACGGATCGAGATCGCCGGCACCGGCGGCAGCGCCGTGCTGGTCGCCGAACGCCTGGAACTGCACCTGAAGGGCCAACCCGTCGAAATCCTGGACCGGGGCATGTCCGGCGGCGGCGGCGCGGACCCCATGGCCTTCGACCACGGCCCCCACCGTTCCATGATCGCGGAGGTCCTGGCGGCGATCGCGGAAAAACGTCCACCCAGCAACAGCGGCGCCTCCGGCCTTTCCGTCCAGCGGACGATCGAGGCCATTCTCCGCAGTGCGAAGGATGGAAGCTTCGTCACGCTGTAGCCCCCGCTTGAAGCCGGCCCGTCGCTGGCGCAACGTGGCCGCGATGGACAAGCCCGCCCTCGAACTCCCCGCCTTGCAGCTGATCGGCCTCCGCACCGAATTCCGCATCGGCGGCCGATGGCACCCCGCCGTGCGGGACCTGTCGCTGACGCTCAACAGGAACGAGACGCTGGCCCTGGTCGGGGAAAGCGGCTGCGGCAAATCCGTCACCGCGCTCTCCGTCATGGGCCTGGTCCAGCCGCCCTATGGCCGCGTCGCCGCCGGCCGCATCGTGCTGGATGGCCAGGACATCGCGGGCCTGTCGGAAAAGCAGCTGGAATCCGTGCGCGGCAACCGCATGGCGATGATCTTCCAGGAACCCATGACCAGCCTGAACCCGGTCATGACCGTGGGCGACCAGGTGGCGGAGTCACTGCGCCTCCATCGCGGCATGGACCGCAAGGCCGCGCTGGCCCGGGCGAGGGAACTGTTCGAGGAGGTGAAGATCCCCTCCGCCGCGCAGCGCCTGTCGGAATACCCGCACCAATTCTCCGGCGGCATGCGCCAGCGCGTGATGATCGCGATCGCGCTGGCCTGCGAACCCGCCGTGCTGCTGGCGGATGAACCCACCACGGCGCTGGACGTGACCATCCAGGCCCAGGTGCTCGGCCTGCTGGCCGACCTCCGCGCGAAATACGGCATGGCGGTCGTCTTCATCACCCACAACCTCGGCGTCGTCGCGCAGATCGCGGACCGCGTCGCCGTGATGTATGCCGGGGAGATCGTGGAGCAGGGCCCGGTCGAGGCCATCTTCGCCAACCCCCAGCACCCCTATACCCGCGCCTTGTTCTCCGCGATCCCGCGCCTCGATGCTGCCGGCCAGGCGCTCTCCGCCATTCCCGGCCGCGTGCCGCCGCTGGATTCCATGCCCGCCGGCTGCCGCTTCGCCGCCCGCTGCCCGCAGAAGCGCGCGGGCTGCGAGCAGGAACAGGTGCTGGCCGAGACCGAGCCCGGCCACGCCGCCCGCTGCCACGTCGCCACCGGAAAGGTTTTGGCCGATGCTTGATCCCGCCCGCCGCGGAGCGGCATCAGGTACCCGCCGCGGAGCGGCATCAGTAAAGGCCGACGGGGTCCCTCATGCTTGACCCCGTCGGCAGGGTGGTCCTCATCACCGGCGGCACCCGCGGCATCGGGCGGGAAGTGCTGCGCCGCCTGCACGGCTCCGGCTGGCTCGTCTCCGCCGGCATCCGCGGCAGCGCGTCCAAGCTCGCCGCTGGCCCCGACCTCATGCTCCACCCCTGGGACGCGGAGAAGGATGGCGCCTCGGAGGCCTGGGTCGCCGCGACCATGGCCCGCTTCGGCCGGATCGACGCCGTGGTGAACGCCGCCGGCATCAACCCCATGGGCCGCCTGCTGGATGAGGATGAGACCCCCATCGACCAGCAATGGCGCGTGAACGTGAAGGGCCCCATGCGCCTGATCCGAAGCGCCTGGCCGCATCTGGTGGCCGGCGGGCAGGGCAGGGTGGTCAACCTCGCCTCCCTCTCCGGCAAGCGGGTCGCGAATGAGAATCTCGGCTACGCCATGAGCAAATTCGCCGTCGTGGCCCTGACGCAGGAGGTCCGGCGCCTCGGCTGGGAACACGGCATCCGCGCCACCGCAATCTGCCCGGGCTTCGTCGCCACCGACATGACCACCAAGGCCAAATGGCCCCGCGATGCCATGAGCCGGCCGGAGGATGTGGCCGTCCTGGTCGAAACCGTCCTCCGCCTCCCCAATTCCGCAACTGTCGGGGAGATTAAGGTTAATTGCCGGTTCGAGGCCCTGGCATGACCGTCACGCGCCTGGTGGACCAGGACCGGCCCGCGCTGTCATTCACCGTGGATGGCGCGGAAATCGTGGGAAAACAGGGCGATACCCTGCTGACGGCGATGCTGGCCGGCGGCCTGACCCATGTCCGCACCAGTGAATTCGGGGATGGCGGAAGGGCCGGCTTCTGCTGGATGGGTGCCTGCCAGGATTGCTGGGTTCGTGTGGAGGGCTCTGGAATCCGCCGCGCCTGCACCACATTGGCGGAACCTGGAATGAAGGTGATCCGTCGATGAAGAGAGTTGTTGTGGTTGGCGCCGGCCCGGCCGGCATCCGCGCGGTTGAACAGCTTGTCCGGTCGGGCCTCCGCCCGATCTGGATCGATGAGGCGCCTGATGGCGGCGGCCGCGTCACCCAGCGCCCGCCCGCCGGCTTCAAGCGGGATGCCGCCGCCCTCTACGGCGCCGATGCCGGCCGTGCGAAGCGCCTGCACGCGACGCTGGATGCGATGAAGCCGCGCACGGATTGGCGGCCGGACACCCTGGTCTGGAACATCCGGCCGGAGACCCGCACCCTCCAGACCCTCACCGGCGGCACGGAACAGGGGGAGGTCACCTACGACGCCCTCATCCTCTGCACCGGCGCGGTGGACCGCGTGGTGCCGATCCCCGGCTGGACCATGCCCGGCGTCACCACGCTGGGCGGCGCGCAGGTGGCCCTCAAATCCCAGGGCGTGGGCATCGGCATGTCCCCCGTCCTCATCGGCAGCGGCCCGCTGCTGATCCTGACGGCGCTGCAATACATCAAGGCGGGCGCGAAGCCGGCCCTGGTGCTGGACACCACCCATTTCCTGCAGAAGTTCTGGGAAACCTCCGGCCTGCTCTGGAACACGCCGACCTTCCTGCGCGGCGTGATGATGGATTTCCGCCTGCGCCTGTCCGGCGTCCAGTATGTCGAGGACGCCACCCCCCTCGCGATCGAGGGCGACAGCGCCGTCACCGCCATCCGCTGGCGCGATACCAGTTGGAAGGAACACGTCACCCCCTGCGATGCCGTGGCGCTGGGCTGGGGCCTGAAGCCCGAAAGCCAGCTGGCGGACCTGGCCGGCGTGCCCTTCGACTACGACACGAAGCAGCAGAACTGGGTGCCCCGCCATGACGGCGCCGGCCGCACCCAGGTGCCTGGCGTCTTCCTGGCCGGTGATGGCGCCGGCATCGGCGGCGCGGATGTCGCGGAATTGTCCGGCGCCCGCGCGGCCCTCGCTTTGCTGGCCGATGCCCACCTGCCCAGCGATGCCGCGCTGACGGTCCACCTGGACACGCGGCTTCGCACGGAAGCCCGCTTCCGCGCTGCGCTGGACCGCGCCTTCCCCTATCCCGCCAAGCTGGCGGCGAAGATGGCGGATGATGTCTCGGTCTGCCGGTGCGAGGTGATCAGCGCCGGCGAACTCCGCGCCGCCGCGGCCGCCGAGGCGCCGGAGATGAACCGCGCCAAGGCCTTCTCCCGCGTCGGCATGGGCCGCTGCCAGGGCCGCCTCTGCGGCCCGCCGGCTGCCGCCGTGTTGGCCGATGCGCTGGGCGTGAAGGTGGATGAGGTCGGCCGCCTGCGCGGCCAGCCGCCCGTTAAACCCATACCCGTTCAGTAGGTCGGATGCAGCAGGACGCCCCCAGCGTATCCGCTTGGCCGAAGGCGCCGCGCTCTTCCGCGGCGGTCGAGGCCGACCGGATACGCTGTGTTGAAACAGAGGTACTCATCATCGGGGGCGGCGGGGCAGGGACCTCCGCCGCCCTTCACCTGGCGCTCCGCGGCGTCTCCACCATCCTGCTGGAACGCGGCCTGGTCGGTAGCCAGGCCACGGGGTCCAATTACGGCGGCGTCCGCCAGCAGGGCCGCCACCCCGCCGGCATCCCGCTCGCCATCAAGTCCCGCGCCATCTGGGCGCGGCTGCCGGAACTGACCGGCACCGACGCCGAATTCGACCCCTGCGGCCACCTGAAGCTGGCGCGGACCGAGGCCGAGGAACAGTCGCTGCTCGACTGGAACGCCATGGCCGCGGAATACGGCCTGCGCCCCCGCATGGTCGGCCGCAACGCCATCCGCGACCTGCACCCCTATTTCAGCGACACGGTCATCGCCGGCAGCCTGATGGAGGAGGATGGCACCGCCAATCCCCGCCTGCTGGCCCCCGCTTTGGCCCGCGCCGCCCGCACCGCCGGTGCCTCCATCCGCGAACACCACGCGGTCACGGCGATGGCGCATGACGGCGCGCTGTTCCATGTGACGGCCAATGGCCACGAATTCCGCGCCCCCTGGCTGCTGAACTGCGCCGGCTTCTGGGGCGGGCAGGTCGCGGCCAGCTTCGGGGAAGCCGTGCCTATCCAGGCCCTGCATCCCAACATGCTGGTGACGGAGCCGCTGCCCTACTTCCTGCGCAACAGCCTGGGCGTCGTCGGCGGTGACCTCTACCTCCGCCAGATTCCCCGCGGCAACGTCATCTTCGGCGGCGGGCATGGCGAAGGGGACGAGGATGCGCTCAGTGTCCGTCCCACGCCGGAGGCGAGTTTCGGCGCCATGCAGCGCGCCATCGCCGTGCTGCCGGCGCTGCGCGATGCCATGATCATCCGGTCCTGGTCCGGCACCGATGGGCAGTTACCCGACAAATTTCCCGTCATCGGCGCGTCGCACACGACACCCGGCCTGTTGCATGCCTTCGGCCTTTGCGGCGAAGGTTTCCAGACCGGGCCCGGCATCGGCGCCGTGCTGTCCGAACTGGTGATGGATGGCCGCACCGACGTGCCGCTGGACGCCTTCGACATCGGGCGCTTCAGGGTCCAGGATGCGGCTGCTTGAAAAAGCCCTGCCCGTCATCGGGCCTCGGGTTGAATGAACCGGCCCCGAAGGGGCCATCGACTGGGACGGGGAAGGCGAAAGCAATGCGAGGATTCAAGGCGGCGCTGCTCGGCAGCGTCATGGCGCTGGCGGCGGCCATCGGCGCGGTGCCGAACGAGGCCCAGGCGCAAGGCCAGACGCTCCGCGTCGGCATGGCCGCGCAGGATGTCGGACGGCTCGACCCGCATTTCGCCGTCTCCACCATCGACCGCGTGGTCGTGGCCTGGATGTTCAACGGCCTGGTCCGCTTCAAGCCCGGCTCCATCAACCCCGCGGAGATCGAGCCCGACCTGGCCGAGCGCTGGGAAAGCAGCGCGGATGGCAAGACCTGGACCTTCTTCCTCCGCCGTGGCGTGCAGTTCCATGGCGGCTTCGGGGAGCTGACGGCGGAAGACGTGGTCTTCAGCCTGCGGAAATCCGGCACGGCCGCCTCCTCCGCCTTCGCCGCGGATTACCGCGCCTTCCAGAATGTGGAGGCGGTGGACAGCCACACCGTCCGCATCACGCTGCGGGAAAATGTGCCGAGCATGCTCGGCATCCTGACCAATTATTCCGGCGGCTACATCGTCAGCCGTCGCGCGGTGCAGGAACGCGGCGACGCCTTCGCCCGCAACCCGATCGGCACCGGCCCCTTCGCGCTGGATCGCGTCACGCCGAACCAATCCGCCGAACTCGTCGCGCACCAGCAGTATTTCCGTGGCGCGCCGCAGCTCGGCCGCATCTCCTACCGCTTCATCCCCTCCGACGCCTCCCGCGACCTGGCCTATCAGAACCGGGAGCTGGACGTGAATTACGGCCGGGCGGACCAGACCTGGCTGAACCGCACCCGCGCGCTGCCCAACACCGTGGTCGATGTGTTCGAACCCGGTGAGCTGGCGATCCTCAACCTCAATACCCGCCAGCCCCCCTTCAACGACATCCGCATCCGCCGCGCCTTGGCCCATGCCGTGAACCGCCAGGAACTGGTCCGCTTCCGCGGCCAGGACGTGACGCGGGAAGGGCAGAGCCTGGTGCCGCGCGGCTATCTCGGCTTCTCCAACGCCACGCCGCTGCTGCCCTTCGACAGCGCCCGCGCCCGCGCCCTGCTGGCGGAGGCCGGCCACCCCAACGGCCTGACCATCCGCGTCATCCACACGCAGCTGCCGGAAATGCTGACGATGATGCAGGTGCTGCAGCAGCAGCTGCGCCGGTCCGGCATCACGCTCGATCTGCAGGTGGTGGAACACGCGACCTGGCACCAGCAGATCCGGCAGGACCTCTCGCCGCTGGTCTACTACTCCGCCGCGCGCTTCCCGGTGGCGGACATCTACCTGACGCAGTTCTACCACGGCCGCTCGCGCGTGCAGACGCCGACGGCGGTGACGAACTTCTCCCATTGCGACCAGGCCGACAGCCAGATCGATGCCGCCCGCGTCTCCACCAACCCGGAGGAACAAAACCGCCTTTGGGCGGAGGCGCAGAAGATCCTGCTGGAGAATGTCTGCGGCGTGCCGCTGCTGGAAACCCTGCTGGTCTTCGCTCGCCGCGACAATGTGGATTATGGCTATGAGCTGAAGGGCAGCATGTCCCTCGGCCCGCTCATCACCGAAGCGACCCGCATCCGGTGATGCGCATCACCTCCACCCCAACCGCCACGGCTCCCTCCCCCGCGCTTGCGGGGGGTCGCGGCACTGCCGCGACGCCGCAGGCTGGTTGGGGTGAGGGTTGCGCACACCAAGACCCGATCGCGCATACCCCATGATCGGCTTCGTCCTCCGCCGTCTCCTCGCCGCGATCCCCACGCTGATCGCGGTGCTGACTCTCGTCTTCGTCATCGTCCGCATCGTCCCCGGCGACCCCGCCCTGGTCATCCTCGGTGACCAGGCGACGCCGGAGGCGATCGCGGCACTCCGCACGCGCCTAGGCCTCGATGCCTCCCTCTGGGAACAGTATTTCCGCTTCATCACCAATGCGCTGATGGGTGATTTCGGCAACTCCATGGTGACCAACCGCCCCATCATGGCGGAGGTCGCCGCCGTGCTGCCCCACACCATCGACCTGACGGTGGCGGCGATGATCTTCGGCGTCATCGTCGGCGTTCCCGTCGGCATCTGGGCCGCGCTGCACCGCAACGGCATCATCGATGTCGGCGCGCGCATCCTTTCCCTGATCGGCCTCTCCTTCCCCGTCTTCGTCTCCGGCATTTTTCTGCTGCTGGCCTTCGCCCTGCACTGGCGGATCTTCCCCGTCATCGGCAGCGCGAATCTGGAGGATTACGGCGACCGCCTGCACAAGCTCATCCTGCCCGCCATCACCCTCGGCCTGGTCATGGCCGCCTACATCACCCGCGTGACGCGCAGCGCCATGCTGCAATCGCTGGGGGAAGATTACATCCGCACCGCCCGCGCCAAGGGCGTGCCCTGGCGGCGCGTGGTCTGGGTGCATGGGCTGCGCAACGCCTCCATCCCCATCGTCACCGTCGTAGGCCTCTATGTCGGCATCCTGCTCGGCAATTCCGTGCTGACGGAGATCGTCTTCAACCGGCCCGGCCTCGGCAAGATCATCGTCGGCGCGCTGAACCAGCGGGACTACACGATGCTCCAGGGCCTCATGGTCATCTACTGCTTCCTCATCGTGGTGGTGAACCTCGTCACCGACCTGCTCTACGGAATCCTCGACCCGCGGGTGAAGCAGGCATGAGCGCGTCCGACACGACGGCAGAACTCGTCGCCCCCGCCGCCATCCCCGCCTGGAAGCGGGCGCTTGGCAAGGCGCGCAGCAACCCCACCACGCTCGCCGGCGCGCTGATCTGCCTCGCGATCCTCCTCGCCGCGGTGCTCTCCCCCTGGCTCGCCCCCTATGACCCGGCGGAGCAGGACATCATCAACCGCCTCCAGCCGCCCTCCGCCGAATACTGGCTCGGCACCGACCAGTTCGGGCGCGACATCCTGAGCCGCCTCATGTGGGGCGCGCGCATCTCGCTCACCGTCTCGCTCGGCGCCATCGCGGCCGCCATGGTCATCGGCGGCGCCATCGGCCTGGTCTCCGGCTATATCGGCGGCAAGTTCGACCTGTTCGTGATGCAGGTGATGGACGTGCTGCTGTCCTTCCCCTCGCTCATCCTCGGCCTCATCGTCGTGGCGCTGCTGGGGCCGGAGCTGGAGAATTTGGTCGTCGCCATCGCGCTGACCGCCATCGCCCCCTTCGCCCGCGTGGCGCGCGCCCCCACCATGGCGCTGAAGGAACGCGCCTTCGTGGAGGCCGGCCGCGCGCTCGGCTTCAGCCACACGCGCATCCTGTTCCGCCACATCCTGCCGAACATATTGTCGGAGGTGATGGTGATGGGCACGCTCTGGCTGGCCACCGCCGTGCGCGTCGAAGCCTCGCTCTCCTTCATCGGCCTCGGCGTGAAGCCCCCCACCCCCACCTGGGGCGGCATGACGCGCGACGGGTTCGAGAACATCCTCGATGCCCCCTGGCTCGCCATCTTCCCCGGCATCGCCATCCTGCTGCTGGTGCTCGGCCTCAACATGGTCGGCGACGGCCTGCGCGACGCCACCGATCCGAAGCTGAGGAACGAATGAGCCCGGTCCTCGAAGTCACGAACCTCCGCAAGCACTTCGTCTCCCGCAAGGGCTTCCCGACGCCGAAGACCGTCACCGTCCGCGCGGTGGAGGACATCTCCTTCACCATCAATGCGGGGGAGGCCTTTGGCCTGGTCGGTGAATCCGGCTGCGGCAAATCCACCGCCGCCCGCGCGCTGCTCCGCCTGATCGAACCTGACGGCGGCAGCGTCCGCTGGAAAGGGGAGGACGTTCTTGCCGCCCGCGGCCCGGCGCTGAAGGCGCTCCGCCGCCGCATGCAGATCGTCTTCCAGGACCCCTATTCCTCCCTCGACCCGCGCCAATCCATCGGTTCCGCCCTGGTCGAGCCCATGCATGTCCACGGCATCGCCGAAGGCGCGGAAGCCCGCCGCCGCGCCGGCGCGCTGCTGGAGGAGGTGGGCCTCCCCGCCGCCGCCCTCGACCGCTTCCCGCATGAATTCAGCGGCGGCCAGCGCCAGCGCATCGGCATCGCCCGCGCGCTGACGGTGGAGCCGGAACTCATCGTCGCCGACGAACCCGTCTCCGCCCTCGATGTCTCCGTCCAGGCGCAGGTCCTCCTGCTCATGCAGGAACTCCGCAAGCGCCGGGGCCTGTCATTCCTGTTCGTCAGCCACGACCTCAGCGTCATCCGCTGGTTCTGCGACCGCGTCGCGGTGATGTATCTCGGCCGCATCGTGGAGGAAGGGCCGGCGGCCCGGGTCCTGGCCAACCCCTTGCACCCCTACGCCCAGATGCTGCGCGATGCCTCGCCCATCCCGGACCCGTCGCGCCGCGGCATCCTGCCGCGCATCATCGGGGAGATTCCGAGCGCGGCGAACCCACCCCCCGGCTGCCCCTTCCACCCCCGCTGCATCCACGCCATGCCGCAATGCTCCCGCGACATGCCCGCCTGGACCAGCGCGGAGGGGCAGAACCAGGGCGGCGTCGCCTGCCACCTGCACGGCTGAACGCACCGCCGCCGGATTGCCACCCACCCTCGCGCCCGGCATCGTCCTGCCTGTCCAGGACAGAACAACGATGCCCAGCACGCTCTTCACCCCCATCACCCTCGCCGGTCGCGTCCTGCGCAACCGCATCGCCTATGCGGCCATGTCCACCCGCTTCCCCTCCGGCGGCCGGGTCACCGACACGCTGGTGAACCACCTGGCCGCCCGCGCCGCCGGCGGTGCCGCGATGGTCATCACGGAAGCCCTCTGCGCCGCGCCCTCCGCCGCCACTTCCGTCCGCATCGCCGCCTATGATGATTCCACGCGCCCGGGGCTGGAGAAGCTCGCCGCCGCCATCGCCCGCCACGGCGCGCTGCCGATCGGCCAGCTCTGGCATGGCGGCAGCGCCCATCACGGCGCGCGGGGCCTCGATTCCGTCGGTGCCTCCGCCGTCGCGGACGGCATGTCCTGGACCGTCCCCCGCACGCTGACGGCCACCGAGATCGAAGGCCTCATCGAGGATTACGCCGAGACCGCCCACCGCCTGCTCCGCGCCGGCTTCGCGGGGGTGGAGGTCTCCGCCGCCCACGGGTTCCTGCCCCTCCAGTTCCTCTCCCCCGTCACCAACCGCCGCACGGATGATTGGGGCGGTGATGTCACGGGCCGCACCCGCTTCACGCGGGAGATCATCCGCGCCATCCGCGCCCGCTGCGGCGACGGCTTCATCGCGGCCCTCAAGATGCCCGCGCATGATTTCGTCCCCGGCTCCATCGACCAGGCGGAGGCCGCGCGCCTGGTCGCCGCCATTGTCGCCGATGCGCCCCCGGATGTGCTGACCTTCAGCCAGGGCAGCCACGCCCATGGCTGGGCGCTGCACCGCCATGCGCCGGACATGCACGAACCCGTTGCCCCCTATCGCGATCTGGTCGCGGCCATGCGCGACGCCGCCGGCCCTGTCCCCATCGGTTTCATTGGCCGCGTCCCCACGCCCGCCCTCGCCGAGGAATTGCTCGGCGACGGCACCGCCGACCTCATCATGCTGGCCCGCCCCCTGCTGGCCGATCCCTTCTGGCCCGCCAAGGCGGAAGGCGGCCACGAAGCCGCCATCACCCCCTGCATCCACTGCAACACCTGCTGGGGAGAGATCCATCGCGGCGCCGCCATCGCGTGCTCCGTGAACCCGCATGTCGGCACCCCCCGCGATGCCGCCCCCGCCGTCCCCCGCGCGCCCGTTGCCAAGCGCGTCGTGGTGGTCGGCGCCGGCATGGCGGGCCTGCAGGCCGCGACGGCGGCGGCGGAGCGCGGCCATGCCGTCACGCTGCTCGGCACCGGCCAAGGCGGCGCCGCGGCGCTGCATGCCAGCCTGCCCGGCTGCGCCGACATTGCCGCCGCCATCGCCCAATCCGTGAAACGCGCCGAGGCCGCCGGCGTCACGCTGCGTCTCGGCGCGCCAGCCACGCCGGCGGATATCCTGGCACTCCGCCCCGATGCCGCGATCCTCGCCACCGGCGCCACCATGGTCCCGCCCCCCGGCTTCACGGACCAGGACGGCACCGCCCTCGATATCCGCGCCGCCAGCGCGGCCCTGCTGGCCGACCCCGCGCGCCGCGGATCGCTGGCGGTGATCTTCGACATGGACGCCACCCCCGGCGCCTATGACGCCACCCTGCTGATCGCGTCCCGCTACGACCGCGTGATGCTGGTGACACCGCGGGAGGTGATCGCGCGGGACAGCCCGGTCCTGACCATGCAGGCCATCCATCGCCGCCTGGCCGCCGCCAAGGTCTGGATCATGACCTGCCAGGAACCCATCCGCCTGGCCCGCGGCGCCCTCACGCTCCGCCATCTGCTGACGGGCGCGGAGATGGAGATCCCCGGCGTCAGCCTCTTCGCCCACGCCACCCCCCGCGCGCCTAACGACGCCCTGCTGGCGCCGCTGACCGCCGCCGGGGTGAAGGTGAGGGCGGTGGGCGACGCCCTCGCGCCCCGCCTGATGATGTCCGCGGTGCGGGAAGGGCAGGCGGCGGGGGAGGCCGCCTGACCGCCTCTCTCGCGTCGCACCCGAAAAGCCCTCCCCCCCTGCGGGGGGGAGAGGGTCGGGTGAGGGGGGCAGCAGCACCAAGCCCCCCGCCAGAGACTTAGGTATTATTTCCTTGCGATGCGCCGTGGCGCTGGCCTATGGTCACCCCACCACGCGCCACATCTGCGCCCGCCACCCCCCGGATATTCCCTGAACGCCTGCTCAGCGAATCCCGGGGCCACCGGATGCACTTCCAGACCGCGCGTTCAGCTAATCCGCCCGCGCGCCCGACAGCTCCACCGCCCGCTTCCACTTCTCCAACTCCCGCCGATGGAAGGCCGTCGTCGTCGCGGGATCGCTGCCCACCACCGTCGCGCCCAGATCCAGCAACCGGTCCCGCACCTGCGGCCGGTTGAGCGAAATGCGGATCTCCGCCGACAGACGCTCGATGAAGGGCGCCGGCGTGCCCGTCGGCGCGAAGAAGATCACCCAGGCCGCGGCATCGAAGCCCGGCACGGTTTCCGACACCGCCGGCACATCCGGAATCTTCGGCGACCGCTCGGCGGAGGTCACGCCGATCGCCCGCAACTGCCCGCCGGACAGGAAGCCGGGGAGGGAGGGCAACCCCTCCACCGCCACCTGCACCTCGTTCTGCATCACCGCCTGCACGGCCTGCGTCCCGCCGCGGAAGGGCACATGCACCATGTCGATGCCCGTCGCCGCGCGCAGCAACTCCACCGCCAGATGCGCCGTCGATCCGGCGCCGGAGGACCCGTAGTTCAACGCCCCCGGCCTGGCCCGCGCCGCCGCCACCAGATCGGCGATGCTGCGGATCGGGCCGTTCGGGTTCACCACCACGACCTGCGGGAAGGACACGGTATGCGCCACCGCCACGAAATCCCGCGTGGCGTCATAGGGCAGGGTGCGGAACAGGAAGGGATTGATGCCCATCGTGCCGGGGGAACCCACCAGCAGCGTCTGCCCATCCGGCCGCGACCGCGCCACGAACTCCGTGCCGATATTCCCGGAAGCGCCGGTCCGGTTGTCCACCAGGAATTGCTGGCCCAGCCGCTCCGACAGATCCTGCGTCACCAGGCGCGCCACGACATCGGTCGCCGACCCGGCAGTGAACGGGTTCACCAGCCGCACCGGGCGGTCCGGCCAGGGCGTCTGCGCCCCGGCGCCCTTCAGCGCGGGCAGGGCAAGGCTGGCGGCAAGCAGGCTGCGTCGGAACATGGTCAAGGCACCCCCGGTTGGCGGCGCCAACTCCGCGGTCTGCGGGCGCCGCTGTCAAGCACTTCGCAACCCCGCCGATGGGCGGGGCGTCAGCACGACAGCAATTAGATCAGTCAGATAGCGCCAACAGATCGGTGGGGAAGGCTCCGCCTTCCCCACACCCCATCCGCCCAAGGGACCGCTGGGGCCGAACCGGCCCTGGACCGTCTCGAATCAAGCCACCCCGCCTTCACAGCACCCGCAACCCGCGCGATGGTCCCACCCATGAAAACCCACGACGTTCTCGTCGCCGGCGCCGGCGCCGCCGGCCTGGTCGCCGCCCTCGCCGCGGCCGAACGCGGCGCCCGCGTGCTCCTGCTCGATTCCGGCCAACCCTCCACATTCGCCACCTCCGGCGGCCTCTTCTCCGCCCCCGGCACACGCTGGCAACGCGAAGCCGGCATCGAGGACAGTGCCGACCTATTCATCGCCGATGTCCGCGCCAAGAACGGCGATACCGTCCCCGAACAACTGCTCCGCACCGTTGCTGAACAGGCGGCCGCCACGGCGGAATTCATCGACGGCCCCGCCGGCGTGCCACTCCACCTCCACATCACCACCAACTGGCCAGGCCACGCGGTGAAACGCCTGCACGCCACGGCCGGCGAAAGCGGCACCGAATTCAACACCCTGCTCCGCGCCGCGCTCGCCCGCTTCCCCACCATCACCTTCATGGACGGCGCCGAAGTCACCGCCCTGCTGCCCGGCATCACCGGCGCCACCTTCACGCATGACGGCACCACCCACCATGCGGAGGCCGGCGCCACCATCCTCGCCACCGGCGGCTATGGCGGCGCGCCGGACCTGCTGGCCCGCTTCGCACCCCCCGCCCGCCACGCCGTCCATGCCGGCGGCGCCGGCTCCACCGGCTTCGGCGTCCGCGCCGTGGCCGAACTGGGGGCGGAGATGCAATGCATGGACGCCTACCAGGGCCAGCCCCACGTCTCGCCCCACCTGATCGGGACGGTGCGCCCCCGCTACGGCGCCTCCCTCCCGGCGCTCGGCTCCGTCATGGTCAACCGCGAAGCCCGCCGCTTCTGCGCGGAAGACATGGGCCCGTCGGAGATGACCGGCGTCCTCCTCTCCCAGCCCGAGGGCCGCGCAGTCGAGATCTGGGACGAACACGCCCAGGCCGCCGCCCAGGCCGGCGGCCCCTTCCGCCGCGCCGTCGAACTCGGCGCCATGAAGCGGTTCGAGACGGTGGCCGCCATGGCCGCCCATTTCGGCCTGCCCGAATCCGTGCTGGCCGAAACCCTGTCCCACGCCGCCGCCTGCGCGGCGGGACAGGCCACGGACCCCTTCGGCCGCCGCAACTGGAAGGCCCCGATCGCCGCGCCCTTCTTCGCGGCGGAGATCACCGGCGCGCTCGCCCACACCCAGGGCGGCGCCCGGGTGGACCAGGTCGCCCGCGTGCTGCGCCCGGACGGCACCGCCATCCCCCGGCTTTTCGCCGCCGGTGGCGTCGCCTGCGGCATCAGCGGCACCGGCACCGCGGGCTACATCCCCGGCAACGGCCTGGCGCAGAGCTTCGTGCTCGGCTTCCTCGCCGGCCGCGCGGCGGCGGGCGCGTGACGGCGGAAAGCCCCTGCATCCAGGTCTGCGTGCTGGACCGCCTGACCGGCCACTGCATCGGCTGCGGCCGAACGGGGGAGGAGATCGGCGCCTGGTCCCTGCTGCCAGAGGCCGCGCAACGCCACCTGCTGGCCCTGCTGCCCGCCCGCCTGGCGGCGCTGGAGGCCCGCGGCCTGCGCGCCGACCTCTCGCCGCGCCTGCCGAGGGCCTGAAAACGGTGCTAAAAGTGCTAAACGGGGTTAGTCGGGTTAGCGACTAAAATGCCACAGTCGGCGTCGGGCGGAATTCACTCCGCCCGGATGTTGAACCGCCGGACCACCTCGGCATAGCGGGCGGCGTCGTCGCGGATGGCGGCGGCCAGCACCTCCGGCGCCTCATCGGTCGCCTCCACACCCAGGCCCGCAAAGCGCTCCGCCAGGTCAGGCCGCTTCGCCGCGGCGCGGCTGGCGGCGTTGATCCGGGCAATGATGGCGGGGTCCGTGCCCGCCGGCGCCACCAGCCCGTGCCAACCGACGGAGGTGATGGCGCCGAGGCCGAGTTCGCCCAGCGTCGGCACGTCCGGCAGCGCCTTGGTGCGGGCATCGGCGCTGACCACCAGGCCCCGCAGCCGCCCGCCGCGGACATGGTCCGTGACCGCGCCGATATTGATCATGACGCCCTGCAGCTGCCCCGCCATCAGGTCGTTCACCGCCAGCGCCCCGCCGCGATAGGGCACATGGGTCCAGCTGCTATCCGCGGCGCGGGAGAGTTGTTCGAGCAGGAGATGCGCCAGGCTGCCATTGCCCGGCGTGCCCACCGCCGGCGGCTCCCGCCGCGAGAGCGCGAACCACTCGCCGAAATCCTTGGCGGGATGGTCGGCGCGGACGACAAGGATCTGCGGCACGCGCACGGTGCGATGCACCGCCGCGAAGCCCAGCGGATCATAGGTCAGCCGCGGCGTCAGCGCCCCGGTGATGGACAGCGTGTCGGACCCCGCCAGCAGCGTGTAGCCATCCGAAGCGGCGCGCGCCGCGGCCGCATAGCCGATATTGGACCCGCCGCCCGGCAGGTTCTCGACCGTGATGGACTGGCCCAGCGCCTCCCCGATCGCCCGCGCCGACAGCCGCGCGACGATGTCCTGGCTGCCGCCGGGCGCCACGGGGACGATCAGGCGGATGGTCCGCTCTGGCCACCCCTGGGCGCGGGCCAAGCGCGGCGCGCAGAGGCCCGCGACGGCGAGCCCGAGCAGGGAGCGGCGGCGAAGGGCGGGAATGGCGGTCATGGGTCGGGAATCCTCTGCCGGCCCAAATCACGCCGGGATCCCGCAGATACATACTGCGGTCGTGGAAATCAAGAACGCCGCAAACAACGACGTTGAATCGGGTTATTCGGCGTAGATCATCTTCCGCGTCATGCCCCCATCCACCACGAACTCCGCCCCGGTCACGAAGCCGGCTTCCGGGCCGATCAGCCACGCCACCAGCCCCGCTACATCCTCCACGGTGCCGACGCGCCCGGCGGGGTGCTGGGCATGGTCCTCCGCCCGCAGCGGCTCCCCCCTGGTCGCGATCCAGCCCGGGCTCACGCAATTCACCCGGATGGCGGGGCCGAGGCTGATGGCCAGCGCATGGGTCAGCGCGACCAGGCCACCCTTGGAGGCCGCATAGGCCTCGGTCTCCGGCTCCGACTGCCGCGCGCGGGTGGAGGCGATGGTGACGATCGCGCCGCCCTGCCTTCGCAGCAGTGGCGCCGAGGCGCGGGCCAGCAGGAAGGCGGCGGTCAGGTTGGTGCGGATCACCCGGTCCCAGTCACCCGGCGCCAGTTCATCGAGAGGAGCACGCTTCATCATGCCCGCATTGCTGACCACGGCATCGAGCCGCCCTTCGGTGGCCTCGATCCCCGCCACCACGGCGGACACCGCATCGGGGTCGCCCACATCCGCCCGCACCATCCGCGCGGGCCCTGGCGATGCCTCGGCCAGGTCCACGCCGACCACGCGAAATCCGTCTCGCGCCAGGCGTTCCACGATCCCGCGGCCGATGCCGCGCGCCGCTCCCGTCACCAGCGCCACGCGATCCGTCATGCCATGCCCCCTCGATGCCGGCGCGCAACGCGGGGCGCCGGCATCGGTTCAGGCGGCCCCGGATTCAGGCCGCCCTGGCCCGCGCCAGCAGGGGCACGCGGCCGGGCAAAACATGGCCGCGCGTCAGCAGGTCGAGCAGCGTCTCCGCCGGCGGCCCGCCGACGACCGGCACGGCCAACTCCCGGAACTTCGCCGCCAGGTCCGCATCCGTCAGCGGCGCGTCCGGGTCGCCCTTCCGGGTCGGCTGGAAATGCTCCAGCACCCGCCCATCCGCCAGCGTCACGCGCAGCCTGGCCGCCCGCCGGCCGGGATAGGCGCCGGCCAGTTCGGGGTCGAGGCTGACGGTCACGCGCGGCATGATCGCCCGGATGCGCGGGTCCGCCAGCCGTTCCGGCGTGAAGGCCGCGACGCGAACGCCGCCCAGCACCAGCAGGGCGGAGGCGCAGTATTGCAGGCTGAACCGTGCCTGCTGCTCGGTCGAGACCTCCGGCCGGTCGCAGATGTCCTTGGTGGGGCCGTAGCCGCCGACATGGATCGCCGCGACGTCATCCGGCCCGAAGCCATGCGTGGCCCGCAGCGCGTCGATCCCGTCCAGCGCCGCGAAGATGTGCCCGCAGCAGCCATGGTTCTTGAAGGTGATGCCGGTGATCAGCGGCGTTGCCTCGCCGAGCCCCGCCAGCGCCCGGTCCCATTCGCCCGCATTCTCGCTGGTCGCGGCCGCGAAGCCGACCGGCCCGTGCAGCACATCCAGCGCGCCCGTCACGCCGCCGGATGCCGCGAGCGCCGCCAGCGCGCCCGCTTCCGCCGCATGGCCGGGATGCATGGGCTTCGACATGCCTTCCCCCCGGAAGGCCTGCTGCAGCCCACCGGCCATGGTCGCGGCCGTGGCGATCGCATGCGCCATCCGCGTGGCATCGAGGCCGAGCACCACGCCCGTGGAAACGGCCGCGCAGATCGTGCCGACCGTGCCGGTGATGTGCCAGTTGCGGTAATGGCTGGGCTGGATCGCAAGCCCGATGCGACCACCGACCTCATACCCCGCCACCACGGCGCGCAGCAGCGTGTCCATGGACGCGCCCCGCGCCTGCGCGGTGGCCAGCGCGGCGGCGATGGTGGGGCCGCCGGGATGCAACCCGCTGTCGCGGTGGATGTCGTCGAATTCAACGACATGGCTCGCCACCGCGTTCAGCAGCGCGGCGTGGCGGATGCCCGCGGCTTCGCCATCCCCGTAGCAGATCGCGCCGCCGGCGCCGCGTTCCGTCGCCAGCGCCGCGGCCAGCAGCGTCGCCGGCGGCTGCAGGCAGCCCGGCAGGATGGCGGCGAACCAGTCGACCAGCGCGCGTCTGGCGTGATGCGCGACATCATCGGGCAGGGGCGCCAGGCGCCACGCCGCGGCGTAGTCGGCCAGGCGGATCAGGGGGTTTTCCATGGCGGTCTCCTCTGCGCCCAGGCTAGCCCGTCACGCCACGCGCTGGAACACCGCCGCCACGTCGCGCCCGGCCAGGGTGCGGTGCGCCCGGAAGCCGCCAGCGCCATCGCTACAGCCAGCCGCTCCGCCGGAAGAGCCAATAGGGCAGCACGGCCGACGCCACCATCAGCCCCAGCGCCATGGGATAGCCGAAGACCCATTTCAGCTCTGGCATCGCCTCGAAGTTCATCCCGTACACCGTGCCGACCAGCGTCGGCGGCAGGAACAGGACGGAGGCGATGGTGAAGACGCGGATGATGCGGTTCTGCTCCGCATTGGTCAGGCCGAACAGGGCCTCCAGCACGAAGGAGAGTTCGTTGGAAAGCTGCGCATCGAACTCCGCCAGCGCGCGCACGTCGCCTTCCATGGAGGCCAGGCGCCGCAGCGCGGATTCCGGCAGCGCTGCCGCGGCATTCTGGCGGAAGAAGGCCAGCATGCGGCCGAGCCCCAGCAGGCTTTCCCGCAGCCGTGCCACCAGCGCGTTGATGCGGCCAAGCCGCTTGACGAGGACGCGGGGATCGATGGCGCGGCGGCGGCCCTTCCGATCCGCATCGGCGAAGGCTTCGGCGGAAACACGCTCGAGGTCCACCTGCGCGCCGTCCAGCAGCGCCGCCGCGCGATCGATGATCGTCTCCACCAGCGCGAGGAAGACCGTCTCCGGCATCTCCCGCACCGCGGGTTCGCGCCGGCATTTCTGCACGAAGGCACGGAAGGGCAGGGGGTCCGCATCCCGCACCGTGACGAGGAGCGATGACGTCAGCACGAAGGTCACATCCGCCGCGACCGGGCGCTTGCCCTCCGACACGCCGGCCACCACCGCCGCCGTCATCACCAGCGCGCCATCCTCGACATAAAGCCTGGCGCTTTCGCCGATGGCGGCAGCCTCCGCCCGCGTCGGGATGTCGAGGCCGACGAGGCGCTCCACCGCAGATTCCTCCTGCGCCGAGGGACTCTGCAGGTCGAGCCACAGCGCGCCCAGGGGCAGGGATCCCGTTGGGGCGTCTTCCTCCACATGCAGGTGGCCGTCACGGACGGAGAAGGTGCGGAGCATCGGTGCAGCATAGCCGCACCACGGGGCGGCGAAAGGTGGTTGACGCGGCGCCGTGGCGGGGCCTAGCGTTCCGTATCCCGCAACTTTGGTTCCATTTTATGGAACTTCTGCCGAAGGCGGCCCTGGTGACGATCCTCGATGGCGCGGCGCAGGTCCTGCGCTGCTACGGCGCCGATTGCACGGAACTCACGGTGACCGACCTCGTCGGCCGCCTCGGCTGGCCGAAAAGCAATGCGTCGCGCCTGCTGCGGGCGATGCGCGACGCGGGGCTGCTGGAGAATGTCGGCGACAGCAAGCGCTACCGGCCCGGCCTGCTGCTGGTGGATGTCGCGCGCGCCTATCGCCGATCATCATCCCTGATCGATCGCGCCGATGCGGTGGTGGCGGAAGTCTCCGCGGCCTGCGGCCATACCGGCTACGTGACGCTGCGCGCGGGGCTGGAGGTGACGGCGGTGACGGACCACCAGGGCAGCAATGCGCTGCGCGTCTCCTCCTCCATCGGCCGCCGCCTGCCCGCCTTCGCCAGCGCCACCGGCCGCAGCCTGCTGGCCCGCCTGCCCGATGCCGAGATAAGGCGCCTCCACGCCGCCGGCTTCGAACCGCCATCGCCCAGCGCCCCGCAGGATATCGAGGATCTGTTGCGGCGCATCGCGGAGGTGCGGCGCCGCGGCTACGCGACATCGCATGACGAAGCCAATCGCGGCGTCGGCGCCATCGCCGTGGCGGTGGCGGAGCCCGAGACGGCGGAGGTCGTCAGCCTCTGCATCTCCTACCCCGCTGCCACCACGGACGCGGCGGAACGACGCACCATCGCCCGTGCCCTGCTGGAAGGGGCGGCGCGCATTGGCGCCATCACCGGCGATGCCGCGCACCTGCCCGCCAAGCGTAGCGCCTGAAGGAAGAACGAGCATGGACACCGCACGCTGGCGCATCGGCTTCGATATCGGCGGCACCTTCACCGACTTCGTGCTGGTGGACGCGCAGGACGGCCAGGTGACACTGCACAAGCGCCTGACGACGCCACATGACCCCGCCGAGGCCGCGCTGCTGGGCCTTGAGGAACTGGTCGCGATGCGCGGTATTGCGCTGCCCGATGTGAGCGAGATCGTCCACGGCACCACGCTGGTGACGAATGCGATCATCGAACGGCGTGGCGCGAAGCTCGGCCTGATCACCACCGATGGTTTCCGCGACATCCTGGAGATGGGCACGGAGCAGCGCTACGATATCTACGACCTGTTCCTGCAATTCCCGCAGCCGCTGGTGTCGCGCGATCTGCGCCTTGAGGTCGCGGAGCGGATCGATGCGCAGGGCGGCATCGTGACCCCGCTGGATGCGGCGGCGGTGGAGGCCGCTTCGGATGCGCTGGTCGCTGCGGGCTGCCAGGCGATCGCGGTGGCCTTCCTGCACGCCTACGCCAACCCGGCGCATGAGCGTGAGGCCGCGGCGCTGATCCGGGCGCGGCATCCCGGGCTTGCCGTGTCGCTGTCCTCCGGCGTGGTGGCGGAGATGGGCGAGTACCAGCGGATCGTCACCACCTGCGCCAATGCCTATGTGCAGCCGCTGATGCAGGGCTACCTCGCGCGCCTGCACGGCGCGCTGGTGGCGCGCCACTATGACGGGCCGCTGCGGCTGATGCATTCGGCGGGTGGCCTCGTGTCGCTCGACACCGCAAGGGAAGTCCCGATCCGGCTGCTGGAAAGCGGGCCGGCGGGCGGCGGGTTGGCAACGGCGCTGTTCGGCGCGCTGGCCGGCAAGGCGGATGTCATCAGCTTCGACATGGGCGGCACCACCGCCAAGGCCTGCATGATCGAGGATGGTCGCGCGGAAGTGGCGCCGATGCTGGAAGCCGCGCGGCTGCAACGCTTCACGCGCGGGTCGGGCCTGCCGATCAAGGCACCGGCGATCGAGATGATCGAGATCGGCGCCGGTGGCGGTTCCATCGCCGCGATCGATGAGGTCGGCCTGCTGAAGGTCGGGCCGCATTCCGCCGGATCGGACCCTGGCCCCGCCTGCTACGGCATGGGCGGCGCCAGGCCGACCGTGACGGATGCGAACCTCGTGCTGGGCTACTACGATCCCAGCTTCTTCCTCGGCGGTCGCATGAAGCTGGACCTGGAGGCGGCGCGCCGCGCGGTGGCGACGGTGGCGACGCCACTCGGCCTGTCCATCGAGGAAGCGGCCTGGGGCATCCACAAGGTCGTGGTGGAAAGCATGGCCGCCGCCGCCCGCGTGCATCTGGTGGAGAAGGGCAAGGACCCGCGCCACTACGCCATGGTGGGCTTCGGCGGCGCAGGCCCCGCGCATGCCGCCGACGTGGCGCGCGCGATGGGGGTGACTGAGGTGATCATCCCTCCCGCTTCCGGTGCGGCCTCCGCGCTCGGCTTCCTCGCCGCGCCGCTGTCCTTCGACGGCGTGCGCAGCCTGCGCTGCGAGTTCCGCGACGGCTTCGACAGCGATGCGATCAACGCGCTGCTGGCGGCGCTGGAGGATGAGGGCCGCGCGCGCCTGGCCGAAGCCGGGATTGCGCCCGGCGATGTGATGGTGGAACGCAGCGCCGATATGCGCCTCGTCGGCCAGATGCACGACATCAGCGTGAAGCTCCCCGCCGGCCACATCGATGCCAGCGCGCTACCCGCGATCCGCGACAGCTTCGCCCGCACCTATTCCGCCCGTTACACGATGGTGCCCGATGGCGCGCGGATCGAGGCGGTGAATTTCCGCGTCCGTTCCGCGGGACCGACTCCCACGCTGCCGCTGGCCGGTGCTGCCGGCGGCGCGGCGACCGCGCACCTCAAGGGCCGGCGCCGCGCCTGGTTCGCCGAGGGTTCGACCGACGCCACGGTGCATGACCGCTATGCGCTGCGCCCCGGCGATATCGTCGAAGGCCCCGCCATCATCGAGGAGCGGGAATCCACGACGATCATCGCGCCGGGCGATCGCGTGACGGTGGATGAAAGCCTCAACCTGCGCATCGCCGTCGCACAACCCAGGGCTGCTGCCGCGCTGGTGACGGCGACGATGGACCGGGTGGAGGCCGTTCGCCGCATCGCCGCCGATCCCATCGGGCTCGAGATCATGTGGTCCCGGCTGGTCAACGTCGTCGAGGAGATGTGGCTGACGGTCTGCCGCACCGCCTTCTCCCTGGTCATCTCCGAAAGCCAGGATTTCGCCTGCGAATTGCTGGACCATCGCGGGGAGCCGCTGGCCCACAGCCCGCGCGCCATGCCGGTCTTCAACCTGACGCTGCCGCGCGCGGTGAAGGCGCTGCTGGAACGCTACCCCGCGGAGACGCTGAAGCCTGGCGACGTGCTGGTGACGAATGATCCCTGGCTCTGCGCCGGGCATCTGTTCGACATCGCCGTGGTAACGCCGGTGTTCCGCCAGGGGGTGCTGGTGGGGCTGATGGGCACGGTCGGCCATGTCTCCGACATCGGCGGCACCAAGGATTCCATGCGGGCGCGGGAGATCTATGAGGAAGGCTTCCAGATCCCGCCGATGAAGTTGGTGGAAGCGGGCCGGCCGAACGAGACCCTGTTCCGGCTGCTGGCCGAGAATGTCCGCAATGGCGACCAGGTTGTGGGCGACGTGAATTCCTTCATCACGGCCAATGCCATCGGCGCGGACCGTTTGCTCGCCTTTATGGATGATTACGGCATGGAGGAACTGGGCGCGCTGGCGGAAGTGGTGCAGGGCCTGTCGGAGAAGGCAATGCGCGACGCGATCCGCGCGCTTCCCGACGGCACCTACCGCTCCACCATCTGCAACAACCCCTTCGGCAAGCTGGTGGAATACCCCGTCTCCATCACGGTGCGGGGCGACGAGATGGTGATCGATTTCGCCGGCGCGCCGCCGCAGATGGCGCAGGGCGGGTTGAACTGCACCATGAACTACACGGCGGCGCATGCGACCTATCCGCTGAAATGCATGCTCACCCCCGGCGTGCGCGGCAATGCCGGCTGCTACCGTCCCTTCACGGTGCTGGCGCCGGAAGGATCGATCCTGAACTGCACCAGGCCCGCATCGGTGAACATCCGCACGCGCACGGGCTGGTACCTGGCGCCGGTGATCTTTCGCGCGCTGGAGGATGCGGCGCCGCGCCAGGTGCAGGCCTTCACGGGCCTCGCGGTCGCGGCCACGATCTACGGCCAGGATTCGTCGGGTCGCTTCTACTCCGACATGCTGTTCTGCGGCGGCGGACAGGGCGGGTCGGATCGTGGCGACGGGCTTTCGACCATGCTCTGGCCGACCTCGGCCTCCAACACCTCCATCGAGTTGCTGGAAAGCCGCGTGCCGGTGCTGGTGATGAGTAAGCGCTTCGATGCCGATAGCGGCGGCGCCGGGCGCCATCGCGGCGGGTTGGGGCAGAGCGTGCGGCTGCGCAAGCTGCTGGATGACGGCAGGCCGACGCTGGTTTCCGTCTATCCCGAGGGCGTGCGCAACCCCATTCCCGGCCTGGCCGGTGGCGCAGCCGGCGGCAGCGCGATGGGACAGGTGCTGGACGCGAAGGGGAATCAGGTGCGTGATTGCGGCACCGGGCAGTTGGTGGAACTGACGCGCACGGATGAGATCGTGGAACTGACGCTCGCGGGCGGCGCCGGTTATGGCGACCCGGCGGAGCGGGATCAGGCGCTGCTGGCGCGGGATGTGGCCATGGGCTTCGTCTCCGCGGCAGCGGCGCGGCGTGACTACGGGCAGGCGATGGCGGCGGAAACAGCCGCGTGAAGGAGATGGGCATGACGAACCGGATTTCGGCTGCGCTTTCGCGGCGCGCCTTGCTGGCAACGGCGGCGGGTGGGCTGGGTGCGCTGGCATTGCCGGATGGCGCCTTCGCGCAGCAGGGCGGGCGGCGCATCCTGGTGATCGCGTCCAACCAGGACATCCCGAACTTCGATCCGCATCTGGCGACTGGCTATTCCGCCAGCATGCTGCTGCGGAACACCTATGACAGCCTGGTGCGGGTGGAGGGCAATCCGCCGCGCCCGGTGCCACACCTCGCCGCGTCCTGGACTGTCTCCGCAGATGGCCTGGTCTACGACTTCAAGCTGGACCCCGCGGCGAAGTTCCAGGATGGCAGCGCGGTGACCGCGGAGGATGTGGTCTATTCCTTCCATCGCCTCATTCGCCTCAACCGCGGCAATGCCTGGATGATCCAGGGCGTGGTGACGCCGGAGGGTGTGACGGCGGTGGATGCCGGCACGGTGCGCTTCACGTTGGCTAAGCCCTTCTCGGCCTTCCTGCAGGTGCTGCCCTGGGCCTGGATCGTGTCGAAGAAGCAGGTCGAGGCGAACCTTGGCAGCGATGACGGCCAGACCTTCCTGCGCTCCAACCTCGCATCCTCCGGCCCCTTCCGCGTGCGGCGCGCGGAGGCCGGGAACCTTTATGAGCTGGAACGCCTGGCGAATGCCTGGAAGCCCGGCGGCGGCAACCTGACCGGCGCCATCTGGCGCATCGTGCGGGAGACGGCGACGCAGCGCCTTCAGCTGCAGCGCGGCGAGGTGCAGATCGCCGTCGACCTGACGAGCGAGGACATGGACGCGCTGCGCGACCGCCCCGGCATCGTCCGCGTGATCGAGCCGGAGTACCGCACCTTCTCCATCAAGCTGAACACCCGGCACGGTCCGCTGATGGATGTGGAGCTGCGCAAGGCCATCAGCTACGCGACCAACTACCAGGCCATCGCCGATGCGGCGGGGTATGCTGACCTGATGATCGGCCCGCTGCCCAACGGCATCCTTGGCCATAATCCCGAACTTGCCGTCTATCGCACGGATCTCGCCAAGGCGCGGGAACATCTGGCGCGGTCGCGCAGCCCGAATGGCGGCATCAAGCTGACCATGGTGCATGTGGCAGGGCTGGACCAGCAGCGGCGCTGGGCGCTCATCATGCTCGACAGCCTCAAGCAGCTGAACATCGAACTGGAAATTCGCCCGATGAACTGGCCGGACATGGTCGCGGCCTGCCGGTCGCCGGAGACTTTCCCGGACCTGTTCCCGGTCTATCAGACCGCGAATTACGGCGACCCCGACAATATCGCCTTTGCCGCTTACCATTCGTCGCGCAACGGCAATTGGCAGAACGCGGTCTACAACAGCCGCGAGGTCGATGCGCTGATCGAGGCCGGGCGGTCGGAGCCGGATGAGGCGAAGCGCATCGCCATCTACCGCCAGTTCCAGGAGAAGGTGGTGGCGGATGCGCCCGACATCTTCGGCGTGCTGGAACGGCGCAAGCTGGCGCTGCGCGACAATGTCCAGGGCTTCCGCTTCGTCCCCGTCGCGTCCAACGCGATCGAGGTCGCGGGGCTTTCCCTGCGATGAGGCGCGCGGCAGGGAGCATCGCATGATCCGCTTCCTGCTGCGGCGCCTGCTGCTGACGGTGCCGGTGCTGGTCGGGCTCACGGCACTCGTCTTCATCATCGGCCGGATGCTGCCGGGGGATCCGGTGGCGCTGGCCGCCGGGCCGAATGCGAGTGCTGCGGAGATCGCCGATGTCGCGCGCGAATTCGGCCTGGACCGGCCGCTACTGACGCAATACGGCAGCTACCTGTCGGGCCTCATGCGCGGCGATTTCGGTGTCTCCATCTTCACGCGCCGGCCGGTGGCGGAGGACCTTGCGGCCTTCCTGCCGGCGACGCTTGAACTGGTCTTCGCCGCGATGTTCATCGCGGTTGCGATCGGCCTGCCGATGGGCCTGGCAACGGCGGTGTGGCGGGATCGCTGGCCGGACGCGGTCTCCCGCGTCGCAGCACTCGGCGCCATTTCCATGCCGCGCTTCTTCCTGGGCCTGCTGCTGCAACTCGGCCTTGCCATGTGGCTGGGCTGGCTGCCGCTGTCCGGCCGCTTCCCGATCACGGAGGATCCGCCGCCCTGGGTGACAGGCTTCCTTACCATCGATGCGCTCGTCGCCGGTGACAGCTATGCCTTCGGCGTCGCCTGCCAGCATCTGCTGCTGCCGGCGCTCGCCATGTCGCTGTCGCCGCTCGCGACCATCATGCGGATGATGCGGGCCTCGACGCTGGAGGTGCTGCAACAGGATTATGTGCTGACGGAACGCGCGCTCGGCCTCTCGCGATCGCTGATCCTGTTCAAATATGTCAGCCGCAACGCCGTGGCGGCGACGCTCACCGTGATCGGCCTGTATTTCGGCTGGCTGCTCGGCGGCACGGTGCTGGTCGAGACGGTGTTCGACTGGCCGGGGATCGGGCTCTATGCGACGAAGTCCGTGGTGTCGCAGGACTTCATGCCGGTGATCGGCGTCACGCTCGTTATCGGCACCATCTTCGTCTTCGCCAATCTGCTCGTCGATGTGATGCAGGGCCTGGTGAACCCGCGGGTGCGCGTGGAATGAGCGCGACCGTCGCGCCGCGCCAGGCCTTCCGCCGCGCGGCCTACCGCTTCACGCGCAGCTGGCTGTCCGTGCTCGGCCTGGTGATGGTGGCGGGGCTGCTGCTGCTGGCGGTCGCGGGGCCCTGGCTGGCGCCCTTTCCGGATCACGTGGCGGGCAGCGTGAACACCGCCGCGCGCTTCCGCCCGCCATCGCTGGCGCATCCCTTCGGCACGAATGAAGTCGGGCAGGATGTGCTCTCCCTCGTCATGGCCGGCGCGCGCGTTTCCATCGTCGCGGGGCTCGCGGTGGTTATGCTCGGCACGCTGGTCGGCACCGTGATCGGCGCCATCGCGGGCTATGCGGGGGGATGGGTGGATGAGGTGCTGATGCGCCTGGCCGACCTCAAGCTGACGATCCCCGGGCTGATGCTGGCGATGGCAGTTGCCGCCGCGCTCGGTGCCGGCATGGCGAACATGGTCTTCGCCATCGCGCTGTCCTGGTGGCCCGGCTATGCGCGCCTGGTCCGCGCCGAAGTGATGGCGAGGAAGGAGGAGATGTTCGTCACCGCCGCGCGCGCCATCGGCGCCAGCGGCACGCGCATCCTGTTCCGCCATATCCTGCCGAATGTCGCGACGCCGGTGATCGTGAAGATGTCGCTCGACATGGGTTTCGCGATCCTGACGGTCGCCTCGCTCGGCTTCATCGGCATCGGCGTGCGGCCGCCGACGCCGGAATGGGGGGCGATGCTTTCCGTCGCACGCGGCTACATGCCGGATTTCTGGTGGATGGCGCTGGCGCCGGGCATGGCGATCTTCGTCGCAGTCTTCGGCTTCAACCTGCTGGGCGATGGGCTGCGCGACCTGTTCGACCCCAAGGCGCGGCGATGACGGCGTTGCTGGAGATCCAGGGCCTGCATCTCGGCATGCAGTCCTTCGATGGGGAAGCGCATGTCCTCAACGGCATCGACCTGACCATCCGGCGCGGAGAGGTCTGGGGCGTGGTGGGGGAGACGGGCTGCGGCAAGTCGCTGACCGGCCTTTCCGTCTCCCGCCTCGTCCCCACGCCGCCGGCACGCTACCGGGCCGGCCGCATCCTGTTCGAGGGGCAGGACGTGCTCGCGCTGCCGGAGGGCGAGTTGCGGAAGCTGCGCGGCCGGCGTATCGGCATGATCTTCCAGGACCCCACGACGAACCTCAATCCCAGCTTTCGCATCGGCGACCAGCTTGTGGATGTTGCTCTCGCTGCCGCGCGGCACAGCGATGACATCCTGGGCGCGAAGCCGTCGCGCCGTGCGGCACGGGAATTGGCGGCGGCGATGCTGGACAAGGTCGGCATCCCCAACGCGGCATCGCGGCTCGATGATTATCCGCACCAGTTCTCCGGCGGCATGCGCCAGCGCGTGCTGATCGCGATGGCGCTGATCGGCCGTCCCTCGCTCCTCATCGCGGACGAACCCACCACGGCGCTGGATGTCTCGGTCCAGGCGCAGGTCCTGGCGCTGCTGAAGGGCATGGTGGCGGAGACGGGGATGGCGGTGATGCTCATCACCCACAACCTCGGCGTGGTGGCGCAGAGCTGCACGCATGTCGCGGTGATGTATGCCGGCAACATCGTGGAATCCGGCCGCGTGGCGCAGGTGATCCGCGCGCCGCGGCACCCCTATACCCAGGCGCTGCTGGCGGCGATCCCGACGCGGCATGTGGTGCGCGGTGCGCTTCAGGGCCTGGCCGGCAGCGTGCCGGATCTGCTGGCGCCGCCACCAGGCTGCCGCTTCGCACCGCGCTGCGCTCTTGCTCGGGCGGAATGCGCGGTGCTGCCCCGGAGCAGAACGGTGGAGGAGGGGCACCGCGTGGCCTGCGTGCTCGCCGATGCTTGAGATCGAGGGCCTGACCAAGGTTTTCGTCCGTGCCGGCCTGCTGCGACGCACGCCGCCGGTGACGGCGCTGAGCGACGTCTCGCTTTCCGTCGCGAAGGGCGAGAGCTTCGGCCTGGTCGGTGAATCCGGTTCCGGTAAATCGACGCTGGCGCGCTGCATCCTACGCCTCGATCAGCCCAGCAGCGGCCGCATCCTGTTCGAGGGCGAGGACATGGCGCGCCTGACGCCCGCCGCCATGCGGCACCTCCGCGCCCGCATCCAGGTGGTGTGGCAGGACCCCTATGCCTCGCTCAACCCGCGCATGTCGGTGCATGACATCGTGACGGAGCCGCTGGTCGTGCATCGCGCGGCCATCGGCCTCGATTCGCGCGGGCGGACGGAACGGGCTGCGCACATCCTGGCGCAGGTGGGGCTCGGCCCGCAGCACCTGCACCGCTACCCCCATGAATTCAGCGGTGGCCAGCGGCAGCGCATCGGCATCGCGCGGGCCCTGGTGACGGAACCGTCGCTGCTGCTGCTGGATGAACCGACCAGTGCGCTGGATGTCTCCGTCCAGGCGCAGGTGCTGAACCTGCTGGTGGACCTCCAGGCCAGGCTCGGCCTGACCTACTTCTTCATCAGCCACGATCTTTCCGTCATCCGCTACATCTGCGACCGTGTCGCCCTGCTGCACCGGGGCGTGATCGTCGAACAGGGGTCGACCGCCGCGATCTTCGATGCCCCGCAACACGCAATCACGCGCACCCTGCTGGCGGCGATGCCGGAGGTGGTGGTGCCGGGCTGAAAGGGCCAGGGAATGAAGCTGCTGAGGTTCTCGACTGGGGGCGCCGCGCGCTACGGGCTGCTGGAAGGGGCGGAGGTCGTCGCCCTGCCGGCGGAGACGATGGCCGAAGCCATGGCCTGCACCGACGCCAACGGCCCGCGCTACCGGCTTTCCGCCATCACGCTGCTGAACCCTCTGCCCGATGCGCGGCTGTTCTGCATCGGCCTCAACTACCCGAAACCGCACCCGCTGGGGGGCGAGGTGAAGGGGCCGGCCAACATCTCCTACTTCCTGAAGCACCAGGCGGCCCTCGTCGGGCCCGGCCAGGCACTGCGGCTGCCTGGCGTGTCGGAGCAGTTCGACTATGAATGCGAACTGGCCGTGGTGATCGGCCGCGGCGGCCATCGCATCGCGGAAGCGGATGCGATGGATCATGTCGGCGGCTACACTATCCTGAACGATGGATCGGTGCGCGACTGGCAGGCGCACAGCGTCACCGCCGGCAAGAACTTTTTCGAATCTGGCAGCATCGGGCCCTGGGTCGTGACCTCCGACGAGGTTTCTGAGTGGCAGGACCTCACGCTGCGCACGCGGCTCAACGGGAAGGTGGTGCAGGACAGCAAGGCGGGGGCGATGTTCTTCGGCATCCCCGCGCTGATCGCCTACCTCTCTACCATCACGCCGCTGCTGCCTGGTGACGTGATCGCGACCGGTTCGCCGGAAGGCACCGGCGCCACGCAGAAGCCGCCGCGTTTCCTCCGCAGCGGCGATGCCCTGGAATTCGAGGTCGATGCCATCGGCGTGCTGCGCAACGCGGTGGGGTAGCCGCTACTCCGCATCCGGCTGCCGGTCGGGCGCTGATTGCTCGAAAGCGGGCAGCGCCATGCAGGCGGCTTCGATGCGAAGGATGGTGGGGTAGGGTGACAGGTCCGTGCCGAAGCGCCGCGCATTGCCGAGTTGCGGCACGAGGCACAGATCTGCCAGCCCGGGCGCATCGCCATGGCAGAAGATACCTGTTTCGGCTTCCGTCGCCAGGCGTTGCTCCAGCGCGGCCAGGCCGCCCGTGATCCAGTGGCGCGCGAAGGCGTCCACCGTCGGCCCTTCCTGCCCCAGTTCGCGCTTGAGATAGGCCAGCACGCGAAGGTTCTGGATGGGATGGATGTCGCAGGCGATGATCTGCGCCAGCGATCGCACGCGGGCGCGCGCCCAGGGATCGGCGGGCAGCAGCGCCGCGCCCGGCTGCGTCTCCTCCAGCCATTCGATGATGGCCAGCGATTGCGTCAGCACGCCCTGTCCTGGCACTTCCAGCGCCGGCACCAGACCCTGCGGATTCTTGGCCATGAAATCCGGTGACCGCTGTTCACCGCGCCGCAGGTGCCGCGCCACCTGCGCGTAGCCGACCCCCTTCAGGTTGAGCGCGATGCGCACGCGCCAGGCGGCGGAGGAACGGAAGAAACCCTGCAGCAACAGCCCATCCATCCCGGCATCCCCCTTGTGTGCCCACAACCTCCCACGGAATGCCGCGGCCCCGTCAAGAGGGGCGAGCGAGCATGAGGCGGATGTCGATGCCCTCCACTGGCGGGCGGTCCAGCCGCAGGCCGCGCTCGATGTCGCTCAGGTGCTTCTGCATCAACGTCACGGCGGCGCGATGACGCCGGGCGCGCATCAGCGCCACCAGCTCCCCATGGTCGTCATGCCAGCAGGCAAGGCCGGTGCGGTCCTCATACAGCGCCACCACCAGGCTGGTGCGCGCGACCAGCAGATGGACCTGTTCCTCCAGGATCGGGTTGCCGGACAGGCGGGCGAGCAGGGTGTGGAAGCCACCGGACAGGCGGATCGCCTCCCGCATTTTGCCCGCACGGCGCAGGCGGTGCTCCTCGGCCAGGTTCTCCAGCAGCAGGGCGGCGTCGCCTGGGTCGCCGCGCCGGGCCACGGCCTCCACGCAGCCGCCCTCGATCGCGCGGCGGGCGGCGAAGATGGCGCGGGCTTCCTCCGCATCCGGGGCGGCGACGAAGACGCCGCGGTTGGGGGGCGCCACCGCCAGGCGTTCCCAGACCAGGCGCTTCAGCGCGTCATTGATGGCGCGGCGACCGATATCGAAGGTCTCGACCAGCGATTGCTCGGTCAGCTTGGCGCCGGGTGGCAGGCGCTGGTCCACGATCGCCTCGAACAGATAGGCGTGGACGGCCTCGGCATCGTCCGCCTTCGGGCGGTTGGCGGCGTGGATGACGCCCACCAGGCGATGCGGGTCGCCGGCCATCTGCCGCTCCTTCGCGCAGGGGATTGCGCACAATCCTGCGCGGGATCGGGTTTTGGGGCAATCCGGGAGCCATCGGGGGCTGGCATGGCGGTTGCTGAACGATCCTCGCCATCCCGAGGAGCATCCGCCATGACGACCCGCCGTTCCCTGCTGCTCGCCACCCCCGCCATCCTGGCCGCCGGCACCGTCCGCGCGCAGGCGCCGCTGGAGGTGAAGGTCTCCCTCGCCGCGCCCTTTGATGGATCGAACGCCGCCTTCTTCCTGGCGGAGGAACGCGGGTGGTTCCGCGAGGCCGGGCTGCGCTGCAGCTTCGACAGTAGCGGTGGATCGGGTGAGGCGGTGACGCGCGTCGGTTCCGGCACCTATGAATTCGGCATCGGCGACATCAACGTGCTGCTGGAATTCAACGCCCGGAACCCGGCCTCCGCCGCGCGCTGCGTCTACATGGTCTATTACCGCAGCCCGCTTTCCGCGGCATCCTTCCCGCGCGCCGGCATCAATGAGGCGCGGGACCTCGCGGGCAAGCGCATCGGCGCGGCGCTGACGGACGGCGCCTTCCGCATCTTCCCCGCCTTCGCGGCGACCGCGGGCATCGATGCGAGCACGGTGCGCTGGCAGTATGGCGACCTGCGCCTGCGGGAAGCCTTCCTGATGCGGGGCGACGTGGACGCCATCCTCGGCTTCGACAGCACCATGTATTTCGGCCTGGTCCGCGCGGGCGCGAGGCCGGAGGACATCCGCTTCCAGTATTTCGCCGATAGCGGCCTGCCGCTCTATGGCAACGGCATCCTGGCGTCGAAGCGGATGCTGGAGACGAACCCCGAGGCCGTGCGCCGCTTCACCGCCGCGGCCGCCCGTGGCTGGCAGGCCGCCGCCGCCGATCCCGCCGCCGCCATCGCCGCGCTGCGCCGGAGGGAGCCGCTGACCGATGTGGCGCTGGAGACGGAGAAGCTGCGCTGGCTCATCACCAAGCAGATGACGACGGAGGAAAGCCGCGCCGATGGCATGGGCGGCGTGCGCGCGGACCGGTTCGCAACCTCCGTCGCCACCGTCTCCCGCGCCTTCGGCCTGACCGCGCTGATCGCGCCGGGTGATGTCTTCGATCCGTCCTTCCTGCCCTCGATGGACATCCGCCGCCTGCCGGCATAGCCAAGCGCATGACCCGCTTCGATACCGTGATCCGCGGTGGTACCGTTGCCACCGCGGCCGATGTCTTCCGCGCCGATATCGGCATCCTCGATGGCCGCATCGCCGCCATTGCGGAGCGCCTGGGCGATGCGGAGCGCAGCATCGATGCCACCGGCCGCCTGGTACTGCCCGGTGGCATCGACGCGCATGTGCATATCGACCAGGTCCAGGCACCTGGCCTTGCTTCCGCCGGTGCGCGCATGGCGGATGGGTTCCTGTCCGGCACGCGCAGCGCGGCCTTCGGGGGCACCACCTGCACGCTATCCTTCGCCGTGCAGCATCGCGGCGCGTCGCTGCGCGCGGCGGTGGAGGATTACCACCGCCGGGCGGAGGGCAACGCCTTCCTCGACTACAGCTTCCACCTGGTGCTGGCGGACCCGCGGGCGGAGGTGCTGGGCCAGGAACTGCCCGCGCTGGTGGCGCGGGGGCACCGCAGCCTCAAGGTCTACATGACCTATGAGGCGATGCGGCTGTCCGATACGCAGATCCTGGATGTGCTGGAGGTCGCCCGCGAACAGCGCGCGGTGGTGCTGGTGCATGCGGAGAATCACGAGATCATCGGCTGGCTGGCGGATCGGTTGGAGCGGCGCGGCCAGACGGCGCCGCGCTTCCACGCCACCTCGCGCCCGCTGCCCGTCGAACGCGAAGCGACCCATCGCGCGCTGACGCTGGGCGAAATCGCCGGCGTCCCCCTCGTCATCGTCCATGTATCCGGCGCCGAGCCACTCGAGGAAATCCGGAGAGCGCGGGCGCGGGGCGTAACGGTGATCGCGGAGACCTGCCCCCAGTATCTCACGCTGACGGAACAGGACCTCGACCAGCCGGACATGCTGGGCGCCAAGGTCATGTGCAGTCCGCCGCCGCGCGATACCGCATCCCAGGCCGCCTGCTGGCGGGGGATCGAGGACGGAACCTTCGAGCTGTTCAACAGCGACCACGCGCCCTACCGCTTCGACGGGGAGGGCAAGCTGCGCGCGGGGCCGTCCGCGCCCTTCCGCAAGGTCTCCAACGGTGTGCCGGGGCTGGCCACGCGCCTGCCGATCCTGTTCAGCGAGGGCGTGGTCACCGGCCGCATCAGCCTGCCGCGCTTCGTGGCGCTGACGGCGGCGAACAACGCCGCTGTCTATGGCCTCGACCGCAAGGGGCGGATCGCGATCGGCGCCGATGCCGACATCGCCATCTGGGACCCGGAGCGCCGCGTGACCATCACCAACGACCTGCTGCACCACGATGTCGACTATACGCCGTGGGAGGGCATGTCCGTGACGGGATGGCCCGAACGGGTGCTGTCCCGGGGGGAGATGATCGTGGAGCACGGCGAGTTGCGGGCGAAGCCAGGGCGAGGGCGCTTCATCGAACAATCCGTCTCCTCCGCCTTCGGACCCCGGTCATGGACCTAGGCATCCGGGGGCGTCGGGCGCTGGTGCTCGGCGGCAATCGCGGCATGGGGCTGGCGATCGCGCAGGCCCTGGCGGCGGAGGGGGCGCGCATCGCCATCGCGGCGCGGGACCCGGCGGCCACCGCGCAGGCCGTGGCGGCGCTGGGGGAGGGCGCGGCAGGCTTCGCGCTGGATCTGATGGACACCGCGGGCCTCGACGCCTTCGCGGCGCGGGTGAACGCCGATTTCGGCGCGCCGGAGATCCTGGTGAACAATACCGGCGGCCCGGCCTATGGCGGCGCCGCGGGGCGCGATCCGAAGGACTGGACGGAAGCCTTCCAGGGCATGGCGCTGGCGGTCTATCGGCTGACGGATCTGTTCCTGCCCGCGATGCGCGACGCGGGATGGGGGCGCGTGCTGACCGTTGTCTCCACCGGGGCGGTGCAGCCGCTGCCGGTTCTCGGCATCTCCAACGCCATCCGTGCCGGCATCATCGCCTGGTCCAAGACGCTGTCGGCGGAGGTCGCCAGGCAGGGTGTCACGGTGAACATCCTGATGCCCGGCCGCGTCGGCACCGAACGCGTCCACCTGACCGATGCCGCGGCCGCGGCGCGGGAAGGGATCAGCCAGGATGAGGTCCGCTCCCGGTCCTGGGCGCAGATACCGATGGGCCGCTATGCGCGGCCGGAGGAGGTCGCGGCCATGGCGGCCTTTGCTTGTTCCGCCTCCGCATCCTATGTCACGGGCACGGTGTTGCGCGTGGATGGGGGCTTCGTAAGACATGTCTGAATCCGGGCTGGCCTTTCGCCAGCTTGTGCGGGGCGGGTATCGCGGTCTCAGCGTGGGCCGCGCCCGTGGTCATGTTCAGGCCAATCTGGTGGTGCTGCCGGCGGATGCGGCGAAGGAATTCGTTCGCTTCTGCGAGGAGAATCCGGCGGCCTGCCCGCTGCTGGCCGTCAGCAGGAAGGGTGATCCGCGGCTGCCGGAACTGGGCCTGGACCTCGATGTGCGGACCGACCTGCCGGGCTACATGCTCTACCGCGACGGCGTGGCGACGCCGGTCGAGCATCTGATGGCGGCCTGGCGCAAGGACATGGTGGCGGTCGCCATCGGCTGCTGGTTCGGCGCGGAAGCCGCGCTGGTCCGCGCCGGCATCCGGATGCGGCATGTCGAGCTCGGCATCCAGGGGCCGCTGTTCCGGACCTGGATCCCGGCCGTGCCGGCGGGGCGCTTCGGCGGCAACCTCGTCGTCTCCATGCGGCCCTTTGCGCAGGAGGATGTGCGCCGCGTCTCCTTCATCACGGGGCGGCTGCCGCGCAGCCATGGCGCGCCGGTGCATCGCGGCCACGCCGCCCATCTCGGCATCCTCGATGTCCAGAAGCCGGATTGGGGGGAGGTGCTGCTGCCCGAACCCGGGGAGGAATGCCTGTTCTGGGCCTGCGGGCTGACGGCGCTGACGGCGCTCGAAGCCTCCGGCCTGCCCTACTACGCCACCCATGCGCCGGGCTGCATGCTGGTGACGGATCTGCCCGAGGGATAGACGATGGGAGAGAATTCATGGCGCTGACCCGCACCGCGACGAAGCTGACGCATGAGGCCGCGATCGCGCTGATCCGCGCCGCCGCGGACCACGCGACCTCGATGGGCCAGCCGCAATGCATCGCGGTGGTGGATGAGGGCTGCAACCTGCTGTCCTTCATCCGCATGGACGGCGCCCGCGTGCTGTCCATCGAATCCGCGCGCCGCAAGGCGGAGACCGCGGCCTCCACCGGGCGGGCCACGGGCGGGATGGGGCCGGACCTGGAGATCAAGCTGGCCATCGCGACGGATGGACGGATGACGAACCTAAAGGGTGGCGTGCCGATCATCATCGATGGCGCGGTGGTGGGCGGCATCGGCGTGGGCTCGGGCACCGGGGACCAGGACAAGGAAGTGGCCGAGGCCGCCATCAAGGCCGTGTTCGGGTAGCCCTTGCGGGCGCGGCGCGGCTTCGCCAGGGTGCGGCCCAACGCCAATCCCCGGGAGGAACCATGCTGTCGCGCCGCCGCCTGATCGCCGGAACGGGCCTCGCCGCCCTTGCTTGTCCGCCCTTGGCTACGCCTGCCCTGGCCCAGGGCGCCTGGGTGCCGCCGCGGCCCGTGACGCTGGTGGTACCCTATCCCGCCGGCGGGCCGACCGACCTGATCGCCCGCATGATGGCGCAGGAATTCTCGGCCGATCTCGGCCAGCCCATGGTGGTGGAGAATGTGGGCGGCGGCGCCGGTTCCATCGGCACCAGGCGCGTGGCGCAGGGGGTGAAGGACGGCACGCAGCTGGTCTTCGGCACCAACCAGACGCACGCCACCAACATCTCCCTCATCCCGCAGGGCGGCGGCTACCACCCCATCAATGACTTCACGCCGATCGCGCTGCTGGTGGACCTTCAGCACATCCTGGTGGTGAAGAACGACCTGCCGGCGCGGACCATGCCAGAGTTTCTCGACCTGCTGCGGGCCCAGCCGGGGAAGCTGAGCTGCGGATCGACGGGCCAGGGATCGGCGGCGCATCTGGCGCTGGAACTGTTCCGCGCGCGGACGGGCCTGCAGATGAACCACGTCGCCTACCGGGGCTCTGCGCCGCTGATGCAGGACCTGCTCGGCGGGCATATCGACGCCAGCTTCGCCACCACCCCCACGGTGCTGGCCCAGGTGCAGGCCGGGCGGGTGCGGGCGCTGGCCGTCGCCTCCCCCAACCGGTCGCCGCACCTCCCCGAACTGCCGACCCTGGCGCAGGCCGGCGTGCAGGGCGTGGAGGCCGATGCCTGGCTCGCCTTCTTCGCCCCCACGGGCGTGCCGGAGGCCGCGGTCGCGCGCTACCGGGCGCTGGCCGCCCAGGCCATGCGGAAGGAGAGCGTGCGCGCGGAGTGCATCCGGCTCGGCATGTCGCCCAATCTGAGGGAGGGCGCGGCCTTCGTTGCCTTCCTGGCGGAGGATGTGCAGCGCTGGGCGGAGGTCGTGCGCAGCGCGAATGTCACGGCCGAATAGCGTCCTCGTCACCGGCGGCGCCGGCTTCCTTGGCGGCTGCATCGCGCAGGCGCTGGAGCGATCCGGCGCCCGCGTGACGCGCTTCGACCGGGCGGCCGCGCCGGGTGTCGTGGCGGGCGATGTCGGCCGCATCGCGGAGGCCTTCCCGCCCGGCACGCGCTTCGACGCCGTCATCCACGCCGCCGCCATCACCACCCAGGCGAGCGAGGCCGATCCCGACGCGGCCTGGGCCATCAATGTGGAGGGCACGCGCGCCGCGCTGCGCTTCGCGGGCGGCGCGCGCTTCGTGCTGCTCTCCTCCATCGGCGTCTTCGGGGGCGGGGAGGCCGAGCCGGATGAGGCCAGCCCGCCGCGCCCGGCCTCCACCTACGGCATGACCAAGACGGTGGCGGAGGCGCTGCTGGCGGACACCACCCGGCGTGGCGATGCCGATGCGGTGGTGCTGCGGCTGCCGATCTCCGTCCTGCGCACGACGCGGATCGGCCCGCCCGGCGCGGGCTTCATCAGCGACCTGGTGGCCCATGCCAGGCGGGGCGCGCGCTTCACGGCGCCGCTGGCCCCGGACCACGCGCTGCCGATCGCGAGCGTGCGGGCCGGGGTGGCGCTGGCCCGCCGCGCCGCGCTGGCGGCGGACCTGCCGGCGCGGCTGCTGCATGTGCCGTCCCTGGCCGTCAGCGCCGCTGTGGCGATCGCGGCGCTGGAAGCCGAGGACGTGGCGGCAAGCGGCCTGGTGGATTTCGCGCCCGATCCGGTGGTGGAGCGCCTGGTGGCGGGGTGGCCGCGACGGCTGGCGACGCGGTTTCCGGACTTCTCCGCTGACCTGGCGGATGCGGATTTCGGCGCCATCCTGCGGAGTGTGACTTTTTAGACACTAAAGACGTTGAGCGTTTTCCTAATTTTTGAGGAAATCCGCATGAGTCCCGCAATAAATTGATATCATTAGATTTGTTGCCGGCCGCCTAAAGTGCATTTAGGTCTTTTAGTCGTTTTAGCACCTTTAGAAGGGTCTCTTCCGCCCCCGGCGCTGGCCGGATCGCGCAGCGCATGGACGTGGCGCTTTATATATGGAACATAACACGAACATAGAGGCTGATCCAGCGCTTTTGCGGTCACGCCCATTCCGCCAGCGGTCGCCGCACCGCCGCCAGCCGGTCCTCCGCCATCGGTTCCCCCGGCGCGAAGGCCACCACGATTCGCGGGGCGCCCGTCGCCTCCACCGCGAGGCGCTGCACCCCCGTATTCGGGTTCTCCGGCGGGGGGCGGGCGGCGCTATCCAGGGTGAAGGTCGCGCCGGCGGGTTCCAGGATGCGGGCATGCAGCACGGCGGCGCCTTGGCGCAGCACCGCCGCCCCGCCGGCCAGTTCCACCGTCGCCCTGGTGTGCATCTGCCAACGCAGCCGCCTGCCGGCGCTGCCCGTCACCTCATCCGCCACCACCATCACCCGCCGGTCCAGCAGCGCGATGCCGCGCCGCGCCGTCCCCAGCGCGGGATAGCCGGCGGAGAGGTCCACGACGGCCGCCGCGAAGCCCGGCGTCGACCGGAAGCTGGTGATCGCGGCGCGCGCTGCCACAGGCTGGTCCGCACCATCCACCAGCAGCGTGTTCTGCCCCGCCGTCGCGTTCCGGTAGTAGGTGAAGCGCCGGGCCGCGCTGAAATAGCCGGGCAGGGCGTAGTCATCGGCACCGAGGTCGATGGCGAAGCGCTCGCCGCCGGCCTCCATCACGAAGGTCCCGAGGTCGAGGTTCCCGTGATTGGCGGCGTTGTCGCCGCCCTTGAAGGCGATCCAGCTTGCCGCCCGGTCGCCCCAGGCGCCGCGAAGGCTTGCGACCTCGACATGGCGGAACCGGGCATCGAGGGGCAGGCCGAGCGCCGCCGGCGATTGCCCGCCCGGCTGGTACCACAGCAGCCCGGTGCCGGTGACGGCGGGCGCGCGGCCGATGAGCCAGGCATTGGCGGGGGCCTGGTAGCGCCGCGCCAGCCACATCAGGGCGGGCGTGTTGCGGACCGCCTCGCCCCCATCGGCGAAGTTGAAGACGCGCCCCGTCGGACTTTCCAGGTGCAGGCGGAACTGCCCGGCCTCCGCCAGGCCGGGCAGGGCGGAAAGCCCCTGGTCCGCCCCCAGCGCCGTGTCCAGCGCCGCCAGCAGGAACACCGCGTATTGGGTGGCGTAGTCCCAATAGGCAACGCCTTCGTCCCAGGCGCCATCGGGGGCGTAGGAAGCCAGCGCCGGCCGGGCGGCGGGCAGGGCGAGGGTGAGGATCTCGGCCGCCAGCATCGGCGCATCCTCCGCCACCGCCAGGGCGCCGCAAACCAGGCCCCCCATGCAGACCAGGGCCCAGTTGTGGGTGACGCGCGTCCAGAAGGCGCGGCCGCGGAAGCCGTCCAGCCCGGGGCGCAGGCCCTTGGTGATGATGGCGTCGCGCGCCATGGCGCGGTCGGCCTCGCTCCAGGCGGCGTGGCACCAGTCCAGCGCCAGGGCGAAGGCGGTGGTCATTTCCGCCACATCGAGGAAGTGGCTGGGGTTCCAGTCGGGATAGGCGGCCGCGGCGCGCATCTCGCCCGCCAGGCGGGCGGCGTAGCGGGGATCGGCGGTGAGGAGGAAGGCGACGCCCAGCGCTTCCGTCCGCCGCAGGATTTCCCGCGATGTCGGCAGCAGCACGGGGCGCCGGGCCTCGAAGCGGCGTTCGACGACGGGGCGGGAGAGAAGGCCATCGGCATCGCGCAACAGGGCGGCGCGCCAGCGGCGGCCCGTCTCCTCCGCCGCCAGGCTAGCGGGCAGGGTGGCGAGTTGTTCCGGCGTGGTGAGCAGGCGCGGATGGCCGGGGCGGAGCGTGGCGAGCAGCGCGCTGCCCTGGGCGCAGGCGGGGAGGATCGAGAAGGCTGGCACGGCGAGGGCCGCACGGCGGGTCAGGGCCATGCGGACAGGCTACTCCGGCCGCAGCCCCGCCGCACGAACGGAGTCGCGCCAGCGCTCCAGATCCTCCGCCATCATGGCGGCGAAGGTTTCGGGGCTTTCGGAGGGGGCGGGTTCGTTGCCGGCCTCCACCATCGCGCGGGTGACGGATGGGGTGCGCACCGCGGCGGCGGCGTCCCGGTGCAGCCGCTGGATGATGGCGCGCGGCGTGCCGATCGGCGCCAGGATGCCGTACCAGTTGTCCGCCTGGAAACCGGGATAGGTCTCCGCCACCGTCGGCACATCGGGCATGGCGGCGGCGCGACGGAGGTTGCCGACGGCCAGCGCCCTTGCATTGCCTTGCGTCACCAGCGGCAGCGCGACGCCGATGCCGAGGAAGGCCATGTCGATGCGCCCGGCGATGAGGTCCGTCAGCAGGGGCGCGGCGCCCTGGTAGGGGATGTGCAGCATCTCCACCCCGCCCCGTGCCGCGAGCGTCGCGGCGCTGAGGTGGTTGATGCTGGCGGGGCCGGCGGAGCCGTAGGTCAGCGCGCCGGGGCGGGCTTTTGCCAGCGCGATGAGGGCGGCGAGGTCGCGCGCCGGCAGGTCCTTCCGCACCACCAGCGCGGAGGGCGAGGAGACGAGCTGGCAGACCGGCGCGAAAAGCCGCTGCGGTTCCTGCGCCGCCAACCCCCGCGCCAGCGGGCTGATGGAGACGGGGCCGGGGGAGGCCACCAGCAGCGTGTAGCCATCCGGCGCGGCCTGGCTGACATGCAGCGCACCGATGGTGCCGTTGGCGCCGCCGCGGTTCTCGATGACCACGGGCTGGCCGAGGAGTTCGGCCATGCGGGCGGCGATGGGCCGCGCCGCCAGATCGATCGGCCCGCCCGGCGGCCAGGGAACCACCAGGCGGATGGGGCGGGTGGGGAAGCCATCCTGCGCGCGGGCGATGGATGGTACGAGGATCGCGCTGGCGAGGAGCGCGCGGCGCGGCGTGTTCATTCCAACGCCCCGATGGCCTTCCAGGCCTTGTCCATGCCGTAGAAGCGCATGACGTCCGCCACGCGCGCCGGCGGCGGGCGCCAGTTCTTCTGGCCGTGGCGGCTGCGCGTCAGGCCGAATTGCCGCTTCATGTCCACCATCATCTCCGCCAGCTTGTAGGTGGCGGCGATGCCGTCGATGACGGGGATGTCGTCCACGCGATGGACGCCGTTGGTGGTGAGGAAGACGTTCTGCGGCATCTCGCCGGGGATGATCACATCGCATCCCGTATTCTTCGAGAAGTCGCGTACCGTTTCCTTGAAGCGGCTGATCACCGCATCGGGCGTCGCGAAGCCGCCGAAGATCTCCTTGTAGGAGTATCCCGAGGCGACGGTGCCCGCGAAGCAGGCACCGAGGCCGATGCTGTCGAGAAAATCCTTGATCTCATTACCCAGCTGCGGCGCGAAGCGGGTGATGCCGAAGCGGTAGCCATACATGGTGGCGAGGTGCGCGGCGGCTTCGAGGTAGTTGGCGACGGGGATGTCCACCAGCGCGCGGATTTCCGGCAGCATGACGCCGGACAGGTAGCTCATCACGAAGGCGTCGTAGCCCTGCTGTTCCGCGGCATAGGCCGCCGCCATGGGCTGCGCGCGATGCATCAGCGCCAGCGGGCGGAACTGCAATTCATCGATCGGGTAGTCGGTGGCGTAGGTGCCCTTCAGGATGCCGTGCATCACGATTTCCGTGTCGGGCCGCACGACGGAGGCGAGGTGCTTCTTCGTTGCCGCCGCGTATTCCGGCAGATCCTCGAAGATCACCAGGCCCTGATGCCAGATCTTCATCGCCATGGGATTCTTCCTTTGAAGAACCATCCTGTTCACGCCTCCGGGTGCTCGGCGGCTTCGCCGCCTGCGCCCTGCGGCGACCGGATGGTTATCCGACTTTGATGCCGGTGGCGCGTGCAAGTTCGCCCCAGCGTTGGAGGTCGCTGCGGATCTTCGCGGCGTATTGCGCGGGGGTCGTTGCCTCGATGTCGAAGCCCTGGGCGCGCAGCGTGGCGGTCAGGTCGGGCGCGTGGAGCGCCGCGGCGATGTCCCGGTGCAGGCGATCCACGATGGCGGCCGGTGTGTTGGCGGGGGCCATGACGCCGTACCAGGAATTGACCTCGAAGCCCGGCAGCGTTTCCGCCACCGTCGGCAAATTGGGCAGGCCGCTGGACCGGCGTTCGGTGGAGACGGCGATGGCGCGCAGCGTGCCGGCCTGCATCTGCGCGACGGCACCGGCGAAGTTGATGAAGGCGAAGTGCAGCCGGCCGCCGAGCAGGTCCGTCACCACCGGCGCGGCACCCTGATAGGGCACGTGCAGCAACTGCACGCCGCCCATCATGGCCAGCATCTCACCGGCCAGGTGGGTGGTGCTGGCGGGGCCAACGGAGCCGTAGGAGAGCGCGCCGGGCTGCGCGCGGGCCAGCGCCAGCAATTCCGTCACGCTGTTCGCCGGCACGTCGGGCCGCACCACCAGCACGATGGGGCCGGAGACGAGCTGCGTAACCGGCGCGAAATCGCGCACCGGGTCGAAGGGGACACTCGAGGAAAAATTCGGGCTGATGGCGATGGGCCCGACATGGCTGAAGAACAGCGTGTAGCCATCCGGCGCGGCGCGGGCGACGGCGGCGGCGCCGATGGTGCCGTTGGCGCCGGGGCGGTTTTCCATGACCACGGGCTGGCCGAGGGATTCCGACAGCCGCTGCGCGACGGGCCGCGCCACCACATCCGCGGGCCCGCCCGGCGTCCAGGGATTGATCAGGCGGATGGGGCGGGCGGGCCAGGGGGCCTGCGCCCGGGCGAGGCTGGGCAGGGCGAGCGCGGCGCCCGCGCCGAGCATGAGCCTGCGTGTCGGTCCTGGCATTGCTTTGTTCCTCCCCATTGTCGCCGGCGATTCAGCGGCCGGTGAATTGCGGTTTTCGTTTTTCGCGGAAGGCCCGCGCGGCTTCGAGCCGGTCTTCGGTGTTCAGCAGATGCGTGAGAAGATCGACCTCCAGCCGCATGCCGTCGCGCAGCGGCAGGTCCTGCGCGGCGCGCACGGCTTCCTTGGCGAAGGCCATGGCGGTGGGGGGACGGGCGGCGAGGCGCATCGCCAGCGCCTCCGTCTCCGCCGCCAGGTCGGCGCGGGGCACGACGCGGGTGACGAGGCCGATTTCCCGCGCGCGCCTTCCATCGATGCGGTCGCCCGTGAGGATCATGTCCAGCGCCTGGGCCAGCCCAACCATGCGCGGCAGGCGCTGCGAACCGCCCACGCCGGTCATGATGCCGAGGCCGGTTTCCGGCAGGCCGAAGCTCGCATCCTCCGCCGCGATGCGGATGTCGCAGGCGAGCGCGACTTCGAGGCCGCCGCCCAGGCAGTGGCCATGGATGCTGGCGATGATCGGCTTCTTCGTGTGGTCGAAGGGGCTGATCCAGCTTTCCGGCACGCGGGCCTGGCGGTAGGCGGGTGGGGAGGGAACCTCGACGAATTCCTTGATGTCCGCGCCGGCGCAGAAGGCGCGGTCGCCGGCGCCGCGCACGACCACCACGCGCACATCGGGGTCGGCTTCCGCCGCGCGCATCGCGGCGGCGAGGTCGGCGCGGAGCTGGATGCTCAGGGCGTTCATCGCCTCCGGCCGGTTCAGCGTGATCCAGGCGATGTGGCCGCGGGTCTCCGTGAGGACGGTGCTCATTTCAGCAGATCCCGGGCGATGAGCATGCGCAGCACCTCCGACGCGCCTTCGCCGACGCGGTAGTGGCGGATGTCGCGGTAGAAGCGTTCCACCGGCACGCCGCGCATCAGCCCGGCACCGCCATGGATCTGCACGGCGCGATCGGCGACGCGGCCCACCATCTCACTGCATTGCAGCTTGCAGATGGCCGCCATGGTGCCGAGGTCCTCGCCCGCTGCGGCCTTGCGGAGCGTCTCGTAGAGGAAGGCACGGGAGACCTCGATCTCCGCGTGGCTGTCGGCCAGCATCCACTGGATGGCCTGGCGGTCCGCCAGGCGCTGGCCGAAGGTGCTGCGCTGCTTCGCGTGCTCCATCGACATGGCCAGCAGCCGGTCCGCCGCGCCGACGCAGGCGGCGGAAACGCCGAGGCGACCGTTGCTCAGCGATCCCATCGCGATGGCGAAGCCCTGGCCGGGATCGCCGAGCAGCGCATCATCCGGCACCACGCAGTCGGTGAAGGTGAGTTCGCCGAGCTTGATCGCTTCCGACCCGATGGTGGTGTCGATGCGCGTGACGTCGAAGCCTGGCGTGCCGCGGGGCACGAGGAAGGCGCCGATGCCGCCGCGGGCGCGCTTCGCGGGATCGGTGACGGCCATCACCATGACCACGTCGGCGGCATGGCCGCCGCTGATCCATTGCTTGCGGCCTTCGATCTTCCAGCCGCCTTCGACCTTCGTCGCACGGGTGGTGATGGCGGCGGCGTCCGAACCGGCGCCGGGCTCAGTCAGGCCGAAGGCGGCGCGGAGGCGGCCGGTGGCCAGGCCCTTCAGCCAGCGGTCCTTCTGTGCCGCCGTGCCGTGGCGGGCGATGGCGATGGGCGTCAGGCCGCTGGTCGCGTCCAGCAGCAGGGTGAAGCACCGGTGGCTGCGCGCCACTTCCTCCATCACCAGGCAGTAGGTGGGCAGGTCGGCGCCGCCGCCACCATCCTCCTCCGCCAGCAGCATGCCGAGCCATCCCTGGCCGCGCATCAGGTCCCAGGCGGCGTCGGGGATCTCCCCTTCCGCATCGATGCGGGCGGCGAGGGGTTCGAGCTGGTCGGTGACGAAGCGGCGGATCGGGCCGCGGAGCTCGGCGAGTTCGGGGGAGAGTTCAGTGCGCATCATGGGGACCTGTGGCATGGGCGGCTTCGGCGGCCTGCGCGGCGGCGATGATGCGCGCGCGCAGCGGGGCGTTCAGCCAGCGCTTGTTGGTGGCATAGGCGGTGGCGTCCATCGCGCCGAGCGCGGCGGCGCGGGATTGCGCGGCCTCATCCAGCGCGGCATCGCCATGGACCGCATCGGCGAGGCCCGCGGCTTGCGCGGCCTGCGCATCCATTGGCTGGTTCGCCTGCATCAGCCGATGCGCGGCCTGGCGGCCACCGCGCGCGCCGATGATGGTGATGCCAAGTGGCGAGGGCATGGCCAGCGCGATTTCCGGCATGGCGATGGAGGCGCCGGATTCGAGGAGCACCTCATCCGCCATCAGCGCCAGCATGGCGCCGCCGCCGACGCATTTGCCACGCACCATCGCCACCACGGGCTTCGGGCAATCCAGCACGGCGAGGATGCTGCGGAGCAGGAGGGCGCGGCGGAGCTTCTTCGCCTCCGGCACCGGCAGGCCAAGGTCTTCTCGAAGATCGGCGCCGGCGCTGAAGACGCGGCCGCCGGCGCCCGTCAGCAGCACGGCGCGCGTGGCGCTGTCCGCCGCCGCATCGGCAAGGGAAGCGACCAGCGCATCCTGCATGGCGCGGGATAGCGCGTTGGCGGCCTGGGGGCGGTTGAGGGTGAGGCGGAGGATGCCGGGATCGGCATGGTCGATGAGCAGGGTCATGCCGCAGGGTCCCGCTTCACGACCAGCGCGTCCAGCACCCGGATGCCGGAAGGCAGCGCGGCGATGGGGTTGACGTCGATTTCCTCGACCAGGTCGCCAAGGTCCGTGGCGAGCCAGGAGAAGCGGGCGATGGCCTCCGCCAGCGAAGCGATGTCGCAGGCGGGGGCGCCGCGATGGCCGTGCAGCAGGGGGGCGAGGCGGAGGGTTTCCAGCGCCTCCCGCGCATCTGCCGCGGACAAGGGTGGCAGGCGGAAGGTCACGTCGCGCAGCACCTCCACCAGCGTGCCGCCAAAGCCGATGGTGAGCACGGGGCCGAAGGTGATGTCGCGTGTCAGGCCGAGCAGCATCTCCTGCCCGCCCGACACCATCTCCTGCACCAGCACGCCCTCGATCCGGGCCTGCGGCGCGTGGGCGCGGGCATTGGCGATGATGGTGGCGAAGGCAGCGCGCACGGCATCCGCGCCCCGCAGGCCGAGCAGGACGCCGCCGGCTTCCGTCTTATGGGGGATGTCGGGGGAGAGGATCTTCAGCGCGACAGGGCCACCGATGCGGGCGGCCTGCGCCACCGCTTCATCCGCCGTCGTCGCCACGGCCTCCGCAGGGCCGTGCAGGCCGTAGCAGGCGAGGATGGCGCGGGAGGCTGATTCCGTCAGCGTGCCGCTGGGCGTGGCCTCCAGCAGGCGGCGCGCGGCAGCCTGGTCCATGGCCGCGGGGCGCGCGGGTGGCGCGGTGCGGTCGCGCAGGAAGGCGGCCCAGTCCATGCTGCGCGCCAGCGCCTGGGCGCAGGGAAGGGCGTCGCGGAAGACGGCGTGGCCTTCGCGGATCAGGCCCTCCGGCGTCAGCGTGGGATCGGCGGCGGAGCGGCCGGTCCAGAGGATGGCGACGGGCTTGTCGGAGGCCTCCGACAATGCGGTGACGGAGCGGATGTCGTCATTCGGCGCGATGGTGATGACGGGCACCAGCGCATCCACGGCCGGATCGTCCAGGATCATGGCGGCCGCCTTGGCGAAGGTGTCCTTGGTGCCGATGGCGCCGGCACTGAGGTCGGTCGGGTTGTTCACCGCGGCGAAGCCGGGGATCAGCGTCCGCAGCTTCGCCGCCGTCTCCGTCGCGTAGTCTGGGAAGGCGATGCCGACGCTGGCGGCCTGGTCCGTCAGCGCCACCAGGTTGCCGCCGGAAATCGCCAGGGCGGCGGCGCCATGGCCGGCGGGGCGCTGGCGGCGGCGGAGCAGCATCGCGACCTCATAGAGTTCGCGCGCATCATTCACGCGGATCAGGCCGAGCTGCCGTGCGGCGGCATCGAAGACCGCATCCGATCCGGTGATCGCGCCGGTGTGGGACGCGGCGGCGCGGGCACCGGCCTCCGTCCGGCCGAACTTGATCAGTGCGATGGGCTTTTCCAGCTCCGCCGCGCGCGCTGCCAGAAGGCGGAGCCGCGCGCCGTCGCGGATGCGCTCCGCCAGCATCAGCACCACCTTCGTGTGCGGGTCCTCCAGCATGAAGGCGGCGTAGTCCAGCAGGTCCATATCCGCGTCATTGCCGCTGCTGACCTGGTAGGAGATGCCGAGGCCCATCTCCTGCGCGCGCCACATGACATTGACCTGCGCGGCGCCACCGCTCTGCCCCACCACGCCGATATCGCCGGCGGCGCGGCGCGGGCCGCTGATGGTGGCCGTCGAGGTGAGGGCGAAGCCATCGACGAAGTTGATCATGCCGTTGCAATTCGGCCCCATGATCCGCACGCCGCCCGCGCGCGCCACCCGCACCAGTTCCGCCTGCGCGGCCAGCGTCGCCTCCGTGCCCAGTTCGCCGAAGCCGGAGGAGAAGACGGTGGCGTAGGGGATGCCGAGGCGGCCGCATTCGGCCACCGCATCGATGCAGGCCTTGGCCGGCAGCACGATGCCGACATGGTCGGGGCGCGCGGGCAGGGCGGACAGGTTGGGGAAGCAGGGGCGGCCGAAGACCGTCGGCCGGTTCGGGTTCACCGGGAAGACATCGCCGGCGAAGCCGAAATCCAGCATCTGCCGCAGGCATCGCCCGCCGAACTTGGCCAGATCCTCCGTCGCGCCCAGCAGGGCCACCGCTTTCGGCGCGAAGAAGGGCCGCAGGTCCGGGAAGCCATGCGCGGTCAGGGCGCCGGGTTTGAATTCGCTATGCGGATTGGCTATTTGCATCGTGGGTGGAGCGTCGCGCCGTGGCCGGCCGGCGTCAACCGGCTGCCCATGCGGTGCAGCATTACGGAACGGGGGCGTGGTGGAGGACGGGAAGGACCGGCAATTCGTGACGGCTCTGGCGCGTGGCGTGCAGGTGTTGCGCTGCTTCACCGCGGCAAGGCCGGAACTCGGCACGACGGAAATCGCGGCGATGACGGGGCTCGCGCAGTCCACGGTCTGGCGGCTGTGCCACACGCTGCAGCGGATGGGCGTGCTGGTGGCGGGGCGGGACCCCGGGCGGCTGCGGCCGGGCTTCGGGCTGCTCTCGCTCGGCTATGCCGCGCTTGCCAAGGGCGGCATGGCGGAGGCCGCGCAGCCCGGGATGCAGCGCATCGCGGATCGCTTCGGGGTGCAGCTGTCGCTCGCCACGCGGCAGGACGACATGATGCTGATCGTGGCGCGGGCGGAGGCCCCGACCATCCTGCGCCTGTCCTTCACCGTTGGCGCCACGCTGCCCATTGCCACCACGGCGCTGGGCTGGGCCTGGCTGGCGGGTGTGGACGCGGGCAGGCGCGATGCCGTGCTGGCGCGGCTGGATGCGGGCATGCGGGCGGAGATCGAGGCGGCGCTGGCCCATCATGCGCGGCACGGCTTCGTGCTGAATCTGCGGCGCGCGCATCCCGATGTGAACTCCATCGGCGTGCCGGTGGTATCGCCGGACGGCTCCCGCGTGATGGCGCTGAATTGCGGGGGGGCGGTGTCGGTGGTCACGCCGGACCTGCTGGCGGGGCCGGTGGCGGAGGCGGTGCGGGCGCTGGCGGCGAGCCTGGCGCCGGCGCTGGGGGATGCCTGACGGCATCCCCCGCGCGCGTCAGGCGGCGCGCAGCCCGCTGACCAGCGTGTTCAGTTCCTGCCGCAGCGCCTGGCCCTGATGCGCCACGCGGGCGGTGCTTTCGCGCAGGCTGACCAGCGCGCTGCCGGTTTCATGCACCCCCTCGCCGAGGCGCGTGATGTTGGCCGAAACCTCCTGCGTGCCCTGGGCGGCCTGGGTGACGTTGCGCGCGATTTCCTGCGTCGCGGCGCCCTGTTCCTCCACCGCCGCGGCGATGGCGGTCGCGATCTGGTCCACATCGCCCACGACGCTGGAGATGCCGCGGATGGTGCCGACCGCGCGTTCCGTCGCCGTCTGGATGGCCCCGATCTGGGCGCCGATCTCCTCCGTCGCCTTCGCGGTCTGTGTCGCGAGGGTCTTCACCTCGCTCGCCACCACGGCGAAGCCCTTGCCGGCTTCCCCGGCGCGGGCCGCTTCGATGGTGGCGTTCAGCGCCAGCAGGTTGGTCTGCCCGGCGATGCTGCCGATCAGGCGCACCACGTCGCCGATGCGGATGGCCGCGTCGGACAGGCCGGCGACCTCCCCGTTCGCTGCATCCACATCGTCGGAGGCGCGGCGCGCGGTCTGCGCGGCGCGTGCCACCTGCTGCGCAATTTCATCCACCGAGACCGATAGTTCCTCGGCCGCCGCCGCCACGGCCTGGACATTGGTGGTGGCCTGTTCGGCACCGGCCGCGGCCATGGTGGCGCGCTGGCTGGTCTCATCCGCCGTGGTGGACAGGCGGGCGATGCCCTGTTCCAGCACGGTGGAGGCGCCGGCGAGTTCCTGCATCACCGCACCCAGCTGGCGCTCGACGCGTTCCGCCAGGTCCACTTGCGTCTGCCGGCGCTGCACGTCGGCGGCCAGGCGCGCGGCCTCTGCCTCCTGCTCCAGCGCTCGGGCGCGGAGCGCGGTCAGGCGCAATTCGTCCAACGCGCGGGACATGGCGCCGATCTCGTCGCGCCGGTCGCGGTGCGGCACCTCGATGTCGAGTTCGCCTTTGGCGACCCGGCCCATCAGGGCCGCCGCCGCGTTGACGGGACGCGCGACGCCGATGGTGAGCGTGGCGGCCAGCAGCGCCGCGAGCAGCGCCGCGACCGTCATGCCCGCGACGATGGCGATGCGGGCAGCGTCATGCACCGCATCCGCCCGGGCCGCCGCCTGGTTGCCGCCCTGGAGGTTGTAGTCCGCCACGGCCTGCAGCGCCTGGCGCAGGCGGCCGGAGGCGGCCCGCATCTCCCCGGCATAGAGTGCGGCGGCCTGGGGATCGCCCGAGCGGGATGCGGCGAACAGCCGGTCCTGATAGCCGCGATACTGGCGCCAGGCGGCGATCGCCGTATCGGTCAGGCGCCGGTCTTCCGCATCAATGATGGTGGCTTCGTAGGCGCGCCAGGCGGTGTCGATATCGGCCGCCACGCGCGCCAGGGTCTGTTCCTCACGCTGTTTGTCCGCTGGCGTCTGGGCCAGGACATGCGCGCCTTCGAGCTGCCGGAAGCGGGTGACGGCCTCGGCGATCTGGCCGACATAGCGCGTGCCGGGCAGCCAGTTCTCCCGCAGCTCCGCTGCGGCTTCGTTGACGACGGTCAGGCGGTTCAGGGACCCGAGGCCCAGTCCAATGGTCAGGACAAGCAGCAATCCGAAGGCGGCGGCGAGTTTGCCGCGGATCGACCAGTGAACCAGGAATCGCATCAACGTTTCTCCTACAGGCGAGGCGCGTACCGGTTCCCTCGCCCGCCGCGGAAGGCCGCGACGTCCTGGCCGAACCGGAGCATGGGCCAGCGGCGGCGCCGCGTGACGGGTAAACATACTGTGCTGTTTGTTGTCGAACCGTTAGCGTCCGCCATGCGGTGCCTTCTCCGGCGGGCGCCCGTCCGGGCCTGGCCGGCATCTCCATCGTCGCGGCTGGGAGGAAAAGCGGAAGGCGGAACCGATCCTTCCCGGGTCACGAAGCGCCCTTTGCCCCGCGGATCCGGCAGCGCCGCGACGGTTGACCCAGATCAATGTTGGGTTGTGCCGCACCCGGCAGTCTGCCGCGCATAACGAAGGGCAGGTCAACGAGCCGAGCCCCATAAGCCCGGGAGACTACGATGACGACATCGATGATCACGACGATCGCCGCGCATATCCAGCCCGCGGGTGCGGCGGCGCTGGACGCGATGCTGGAAGCACCCTTCGCGCTGGCTGCTGCGCATGACGCGCATCTCACTATCCTGCTGTTCCAGGGCGACCCCCTGGCGGCGGGGGATGCCGGCGCGGCCGGGGATGAGCGGGAGGAGCAGGCGGCAGCTGGGCATGTGCGCGCCGCCGCCGCGCGCCGCGGCATCCGCTGCGAGGTGCGGTCGCGCAGCAGTTTCGCCTATGGCGTTGGTGAGGTGATGGCGGACCATCTCCGCGTCAGCGACATCGGCCTGCTGTCCCTCGCGGGTTCGACCGGGCCCGGGCGGCGCATGCTGATCGATGCCGCCGTCTTCGAGGGCGGGCGCCCGGTGCTGCTGGTGCCGGCCCAGGCGCGGCTGGCGGTGCCACCCGCGCGGGTCGTCGTGGGTTGGGACGCGACGCCGGCCGCGGTCCGCGCGGTGCAGGGCGCGATGCCCTTCATCCGGGCGGCGGCGGAGACCATCGTCGTCACCGTCAGCGACGACAAGGCGTTGCGGCCGGGCCAGTCGGGCACGGAGCTCTGCCACCTGCTCGCACGCCATGGCGCGCGCGCCAGCGTGGCCAATGTGCCGATGGCCGACCGCGGCGTGCTCCACGCGCTGGCGGCGAAGGCGGCGGAGGTCGAGGGTGCGCTCCTCGTCATGGGCGCCGTCCGCCATGCGCCGATCCGGACCATCCTGTTCGGCAGCGCGACGAGCGAATTGCTGGATTCGGGGCCGCGAGTGCCGGTGCTGATTTCGGCCTGACGGCATCGCGCCAGAATTCATCGTTGCCGGCGCGATGCGCCGGAACGCTTCGCGGACAGGATCGAAACGAGGGAGGTTTGGCCATGCGCGCCAGGGACCTGATGACCACGAATGTCGTGACGGTGACGCCGGAGGCGCGGCTCGCCGATGTCGCGGCGCTGCTGGCGGATCGCGGCATCTCCGCCGTGCCCGTGCTGGGCCCGGCGGGGACGCTGGAAGGCATCGTCACGGAGGCGGACTTGGTGCGCCGCCTGGCGGGGGAAGCCGCGGCAAGGCCGCGGGGCTGGCTGCGCGCGCTGCTGGCCGGCCGTGCGGACGATACCGCGAAGGGCTTCGCCCGGCTGCATGGCCAGCGCGCCGGCGACGTCATGACCACCAATGTCGTCGCGGTGGGGGAGGAGGCGCCGGCGGAGGAAATCGCTGCCATGATGGAAACGCGCGGTGTCAAGCGCGTACCGGTGCTGCGGGATGGCATGCTGGTCGGCATCGTCTCCCGCGCCGACCTGCTCGGGCTCGTCTTCGGCGCGGCCAAGGCGCAGGAAGTCGCGGTATCCGACGCGCGGCTACTGAAGGAGGTGCAGCGTGCGCTGCGTGGCCAGCCCTGGGCGGATGCCTATCTCGTCTTTCCCTCGGTTGAGGAAGGCGTGGTGACCTTCCATGGCTGGTGCCGTTCCAGCGACGTGCCGCGCGCGCTGCGCGTGTTGGCGGAGGGGCTGCCCGGGGTCAGGGGCGTGGAGATGGAGTTGCGCGCTCCGCCGGCCTTCATGCTGGGCGTGCCCTGACGGCGGCGACGTCCTGGGCGGGCGCCCCGCGTCCGACCCGCTGACGGCGTTCGATCGCCGGCAGGAAGTCCGGTGTGAAGACCTCCGCCACGCCTGGCTTGCGCGGCAGGTCCAGCGCCTCCGCCAGCAGCGTGATGCCCTGCGCGAGCCGGGCCGGGTGGGCGTCCCCGATGCCGAGCGACGCGGCCTCGGGGTGCCCCATTTCCCGCGCGATGGTGCCGCGCCAGCGCTTCGTCTCGATGCGGAGGTCGATCCCGGGGGCGACGCGCCGCACGGCCTCCACCCCGCGGTCCGGGTCCGCCACCGCGGCGGCGAAGCCGCGGGCGATGGCATCCACCAGCGCGCGCAGTACCTCCGGCTCCCGCTCCACCAAATGGCGGGACGCGATCAGGGCATTGCCGTAGAGGTCCGGCAGCCATTCGGCATAGTCCAGGAAGCGCAGCGATCCCGCGAGGTTGAGCCCGGCGCCCTCGAGCGCGGCGATGATGGTGTTGGCGAAGCCGAAGACGCCGTCGGAGGCATCGCCCAGGATCATCTGCCGCACCTGTTCCGCGAGCGACGCCTCCGACGGCTGGATGCGGACGCTGCGGGCATCGAGGCCGACGGCGCGGGCGAGGGCCGGGAAGGCCAGCAGCGCGGCATCCCGCGCATGGCCCGTCAGGATGCGGCCTCCGAGGTCCACGGGATGCTGCGCGGTGCCGGCGATGGGCACGGCGATGGTCAGCGGCGTGCGGTTGAAGCCGACGAACACCGCCTGCGGCCCGCTGCCCGGCGTGCTGTGGCCGAGGCGCATGACGAGGGCGGAGAGATCCCCATAGGCGAGGTCGCAGACATCTTCCGCCATGTCCGCCACCACGGCGGCGGCCCCGTTGCCCGGCATCCACTGCACCGCGATGCCCGCTTCCGCCAGCAGCCCATCGGCCTCCGCCAGCAGGAAGCCGGCATGGGGGCCGGAGAAGCCGGCATTGAGGCGGATGCGGAGGCGTCTCATCGGGCGGCTCCCAGGAAGCGGGGGGGTCAACAGGGCAGCGGGATCGGGGCGGCGTGGCAGCGGATTGTCATGCAAGGCCCGTACCGACCGGGACGGACCCCGGCTGCATGCCCCGACGCCGCCACGCTGGCGCGACCCGCCCGCTTGCAGCCGACGTGGCCGATGCGGCCGGCGCGCATGATCAACTCCTTCCCCTCCGCGCCGCTCATCGTGCCGGAGATGGCGGAGATGTTCGGTCAGAGCCTCGTCCTGGAGGATCGCCGCGGGGCGGCAAGACGCTGGCGGCGGAGGCGGTGCGGCGCGAGCCGCCGGATGGCCCCGCGCATCGCCGACAGCCCGGTGCGGGATTTCGCGCATATCGCCTATATCGGCAGCAGCTTCGGGCGCCGCGTCGCGGATCGCTTGCTGACCCTGGCGGTGCTGGTGGCCAGGGCGAAGCCCGGGACGCTCAACGCATCGACCTGACCAAGGGCGTGGTGGGGCTGAGCTTCGACGGGATCCTGGGCCTCCGGCCCACCATGGCCGCAGGGCAGTTGCCGGGCGTGTCCGTGGCGGCCGAGGAGCGGATCCCGGCGGCGCTCGACCTGCCCACCCTCCGGGAACCTGGCCATGACCCGGTCATCAGGAACCGGCACGGGCTGAGCGGGCGGGCAGGGGTTCCGCCTGCCATCAGGCAACGGCCGCAGCACGGCCGGGCGGAGAACTGCGCGGGACCTGGCGGCCGATGACCATCGCCGCCTATGCCGTGCGGCAGTGAGCCTCAGCCCACCCGCCGCACGCCCTGGTCCGCGCCCATCTTCTTCTCCAGCCAGCGCACGGCGAAGGAGATGCAGAGGATCAGCACCAGGTATTCGAGGATGAGGATGGTGTAGAGTTCCAGCGGGCGGAACACCGTCACCACCAGCTCATTCGTCTTTCGCGTCAGCTCCTGGTAGCCGATGACACTAGCGAGGGAGGACATCTTCACGACGTAGATGAACTGGTTGGCGATGGGCGGCAGCACGCGGCGGATGGCCTGGGGCAGGATGACGAAGCGCATGCGCTGCCAGGGCGACAGGCCGAGCGCCATGGCCGCTTCGCGCTGGCCCTGTTCCACGGATTGGATACCGGCGCGGAAGATCTCCGCCTCGAACGCGCTGTCGCAGATGGCGATCGCCAGCATGGCGGCGACGAAGACATCGAGCCGGATGTCGAGCACGACGGGCAGGCCGTAGAAGACCCAGAGGATCATGACCAGGATGGGGATGGAGCGGAACAGCTCCACATAGACGCGGTTGGTCCAGCGCAGCACCCGCAGCCGCGCCATGCCCAGCATGGCGACGGCGAGGCCGAGCACGACCGACAGCAGCATGGTCGCCAGGCTGAGGGAGATGGTGGCCCAGAAGCCCGACAGCATGAAGGAGAGGTTGGCCTGGCCGCGGGCGTCGCGGGGGTCCACGACGTGCCATCCCCAATTGCCGCCGCAGGCCGAAAGCAGGGGCAGCGCCACCACCAGCAGCAGGAAGGCGCGCGCCTTGAGTGTCATGCGAAGCCCTGCCATTCGAATCCCACCGCCGCGCCGAGGTGCACCCGTTGCACCTGTTCAACCGTTGTCGCACCCTTACCTGTCAAAGCAAGTCCCGACCGATCGTCTGAGGAGAACCCCATGCAACGCCGCTTCCTTCCTGCCGCCGCCGCGGCTGCCGCCGCCGTGGCCATCCCCGGCCAGGCCCTGGCCCAGGCGGCGGGATCCTCCCGCCTCCAGGCCATCCAGTCCTCCGGCCGAATCCGCTTCGGCACCACGGGCGATTTCAACCCGATGAGCTTCCGCGATCCGGCCAGCCGCGAATACCGCGGCCACCAGATCGATTGCGGCCAGCGCCTGGCGCGGGACATGGGCGTGCGGGCGGAATTCATCGCCACGGATTGGCGCACCCTCATCAACGGTCTGGTGGCGGACCAGTATGACGTCGTGTGCACCGGCACCTCCATGTCCGTTGCCCGCGCCATGGCGGCCAGCTTCACCATCCCCTGGGGTCGCAACGCCTTCGTGCCGCTGGTGCATCGCCGCAACGCCAACCGCTTCGCCAATTGGGATGCGATGAACCAGCGCGGCGTCACGATCGGCACCAACCTGGGCACTACCATGGAGCAGTTCGTGCAGCAGGGGCTGCCCAACGCGACGCTGCGCCGCGTGGAAAGCCCGGCACGGGACTGGCAGGAATTGCTCGGCGGCCGGGTGGACGCGACCATGTCCTCGATGATCGAGGCGGCGTTCCTGACCAAGGAATACCCCGACCTCGTCGCCATCTTCCAGGACAATCCCCGCAACCCCATCCCGATGGCCTTCCTGAGCCCGCTGAACGACCAGGTCTTCACCAACTTCCTGAATGCCTGGATCACGATCAGCACGGCGAATGGCTTCTTCGCCGAGACCAACGCGAAGTGGGGGATCGTGCAGGGGTGAGCCATCGGCAAAGCCACAGCACTGACCGGCCCTGGGAGGTCGCCTGCGGCTACAGCCGGGCGGTGCGTGTGGGGCCCTATGCCGAGACGGCGCTGTGCAGCCCCTGCGCGCCGGATGGCACGGTGCTGCACCCCGGCGATGTCTACCGGCAGACGCTGGTGTGCCTCGACATCATCCGGGAGAGCCTGGCGGCGGTGGGGATGACGATGGCGGATGTGGTGAAGACCCGCATCTACGTCGTCGATCCCCAGCACTGGAAGGACAGCGGCCGCGCGCATGGGGAGGTCTTCGCGGGCATCCGGCCTGCGCTGGGCTGGGTGTACATGAGCAGCTTCTTCGCCCCCGGCATCACGGTGGAGGTGGAGGCGACGGCCTACCGCGCGGGGTGATCGGGCGCGGCCTCGAAGGCCGTGAACACCTCCGCCACATCGGCCGTCGCAGCTTCCAGCAGGGCATCGCCATGTTCGGGGCGGGCGAGCGACGGATCGCTGCCGATCAGGCCGTCCGGGAACATCGCGCGGTGCCGGGCGGCGTCCAGGTGGCGGTCCCCGCCGGGGTCATGCAGCGGGTCCGCGGCCAGGGGGCGCCAGGCGGGCCAGGCTGCGGGCGGGGCGGCGAGGAGGGGGTGCAGCGCCATCGTCAGCGCGACCTCGGACGGCGTGGCGTGGAAGCCTTCCCGGTCTCCGTAGAACTCGCGCCGCAGGGCGCCGACGCGCGGGCCTTCCCACCAGGCGCGCAGCTTGATGGTGAGGGGATGCGGCGGGACGAGGCGGCCGAGCGAGATTTCCGCCATCACCTCCTGCATCGCCGCCTGGGCTGGGGCGATGTTGCCGCCATGGCCGGTCAGCAGCAGCACGCGGGTGAAGCCGCCGAGCGCCAGGCTGGTGACGATATCCGCCAGCACGGCGACCAGGGTGGAGGGACGGAGGCTCGCCGCGCCCGGACGGCCAAGGTGAAACTGTGCCTGGCCATAGGCGAGGACGGGGGCGCTGACGCCGCCGGCGCGGTCGGCCGCGCGGTCCGCCACCGCTTCCGCGCAGATCGTGTCCGTGCCGACCAGGCCGGGCGCGCCATGCTGTTCCAGGCTGCCCAGCGGCAGGATGATGCCGCGCCGGCCCTCCGCGAATCGGGTTTCGAGGGCCGAGAGGCTCATTTCGGCGAGGCGCATCGATGACTTCCCTGACGGCGCGAATCGCCGCCCTAATCGAGGATCGCACGGACCGGCCGCGGCGCATCGCCGTGGTGGGCGCCGGGGTGCTGGGTCTCACCACCGCCTGGGCGCTGGCGCGGCGCGGCCATGCGGTGACGGTGCTGGATGCCGGGCCGATCCCGAATCCGGAGGGGTCGTCCTTCGATGAGGGACGCATCATCCGCCACGCCTATGGGACTATGGAGGGCTATGCCGCGCTGATGCCCGCGGCCTTTTCCACCTGGCGCGCCCTGTTCGCGGAGACGGGGGCGGACCGCCTGGTGCCGGCGCGGGCGATCTATGCGCTGCGGGAGGAGACGCCCTGGCAGGGGGCGGTGGCGCGGACGCAGGCGCGGCTCGGGCTGGGCTTCACGGAGGTGGACCCGTCGACGATCCAGGTCCTCAACCCCGATGGCGTGATCCGCGCCATGGAGGTGGCTGGTTCGGGCATGCTGCTGGCGGCGCCGATCCTGGCCGATCTGGTCGCGCTGCTGCCGCGCCTCGGTGTGGTGCTGCGGCCGGGCAGCGCGGTGGCGGGCTGCCCGGAGGGCGGGCCCGTGCTGGCGGATGGCACGCGCGTGCCCGCCGATGCCACGCTGGTCGCGGCGGGGGCGGGGGTGCTGCGCCTGATGCCGGAGGCCGCCCGGCGATTCGGGCTGCGGGCGTCGCTGCAGACGGTCGCCTATCTGGAGCCACCGCCGGGGCTGTGGGACGACGCGCCGATGCTGCTTTGCCGGCTGCCGGGGCACCCGACGGGGGGTGTCTATGTTCTGCCGCCGCGGGCGGGCACGCGCCTGAAGATCGGGGATTACGCGACCGACGTGACCGTGGCCCCGGAGGCGCCGCGCCACCCGCCCAGCGCCCGGCGGGTGGCGGCGCTGCTGGATGCCGGGGCGCGGGCCATCGCGGGTTTCGAGGCCCATCGCGTGATCGGGGCGCGGCACTGCCTCTACACCATGGCGCCGGGGGATCGCTTCGTGCTGCGGCCCGTGGCGCCGGGCGTGACGCTCGCCAGCGCCTGTTCCGGCCATGGGTTCAAGCTGGCGCCGCTGATGGCGCTGGGACTGGCGGCGGCGGTGGAGGGGCGGGTGACGGCGGATGAACTCGCTTTCTGGGCGAGCGGGCGAGAGGGCGAGGCTTCCGCTGCAACCGCATCCGCATGATGATGCGGCGACAGGAGAAGCACCCCATGGCCTATGCGACCGCGAAGCAGATCGCCGTCAGCGAGATACCCGTCATCGACATCGCCGCGCTGGTCGCGGGCGATGCCGCCGGCAGCGAGGCCGCGGGCCGCGCCATGCGGGAGGCGAGCGAGCGGATCGGCTTCTTCTACGTCGCCAATCACGGCATCCCCCAGGCGCTGATCGACGGCGTCTTCGCCCGCGCGCGCGACTTCTTCGCGCTGCCGGAGGACGCCAAGGCCAGCGTGAAGGTCAACAAGCGGCATCGCGGCTGGATCGGCCATGGCGGCGCCAAGATGTATACGGGTGCCAAGGTCGATCTGAAGGAGAGCTTCGTCTTTGGCCTCGAACTGCCGGAGGACGACCCCGATGTCGCCGCCGGCACGCCGCTGATGGGGCCGAACCAGTGGCCGGAGGCGCTGCCCGCGCTGCAGGAGACGGTCTATCCCTATTACGAGGCGGTGCTCGGACTGGGGCAGAGCGTGCTGCGCGGGCTCGCGCTTAGTCTCGGCCGCGATGCCGGGTTCTTCGCGCAGCGCTTCGCGCGGCCCTTGGCGCGCGGATCGCTGATCTGGTACCCGCCGCAACCGCCGGACCTCGGCCAGGACCAGTTCGGCGTGGCGCCGCACACGGATTACGGCGGGCTGACCTTCCTGTATCAGGACATGACGGGCGGGTTGCAGGTTCGCAGCGCCAGCGGCGACTGGGTGATGGCGCACCCGATCGAGGGCACCTTCGTCGTGAATATCGGCGACCTGATGCATCGCTGGACGAATGACCGCTTCCATTCCAACCCGCATCGCGTGGTGAACACATCCGGCCATGCGCGCCAGAGCATCGCGGTGTTCTATGACCCGGGCTTCCATACCGTGGTCGATCCGCGCGACCTGCTGGATGATCCGGGCCAGGCAAAGCATCCGCCGGTGGCCTGCGGGGAATGGGTGGTGGGGCGCTTCGACAAGGCGTTCCGCTACCGGGCGCCGACGGGCTGAGGCGTGCCGTGGAGGAAGGGCGCACCCCGCTTCTCAAGCCGGATTTCCGTTATGTCGAGGCCCCGCGCCTGGACGCCTTCCAGCGGGAGGATTGGCAGCTGCTCGGCCGGCAGCGCCGGGTCTTCGACGCCGAATGCCAGGCGGCGCACGCGCTGCGCCTGCTGGAAGCGACCGCGGCCGATCCCGCCTTCGGCTACCAGGTGAACAACTACCGCCACAGCATCCAGGCCGCGACGGCGGCGATGCAGGATGGGCGGGACGAGGAATACATCGTCGTCACGCTGTTCCATGATGTCGGTTTCACCGTCTGCCCCGGCAGCCATGGCGCCTTCGCCGCCGCCATGCTGTCCCCCTATGTCAGCGACGCCAGCCGCTGGATCCTGGAACGCCACCAGATATTCCAGTCCCACCACTGCCACGACCATCCGGATGAGGCGGTGGACCCCGATGGCCGCGAACGCTGGCGGGGGCATGAACACTTCGCCGCCACGGCGGAATTCGTGGAGCGCTACGACATCACCACCATCGCCGCCGGGCTGCCGGAAGCGCCGCTGGCGGTCTTCGCCCCTATGGTGCGGCGCTTGCTCGCCCGGCCGCCCCGCCTGATCGCCCCGGCGTGAGGCCGCCGCCCGCCGCGGCGCGGTGGCAGGCGCGGCGCCGCGCCCTGCTCGACGTCGCGCAATTTGCCGTCTTCGCGGCGGCGCTGGTCTGGCTGGTGGTCTCCGGCGCGGCGGGGATGGGCTACAACTGGCAGTGGCACCGCGTGCCGCGGCACCTGTTCCAGGTCTTCGAGGGCGAGTTCTTCGCAGGCCCCCTGCTGAAGGGCCTGGTAGTGACGCTGGAGATCAGCGCCATCGCGTTGGTGCTGACCATCATCATTGGCCTCGGCGCCGCGATCCTGCGGCTGTCGGGATCGGTCGCTGGGCGGTGGATGGTGCTGGCCTATGTGGAGGCCATCCGGAACACGCCGCTGCTGGTGCAGCTCTATATCGTCTATTTCATCCTGGCGCCGATCCTGGGCCTGGACCGCTTCTGGGCGGGGGTGCTGGCACTGGCGATCTTCGAAGGCGCCTTCGCCGCCGAGATCTTCCGGGGTGGCATCCAGGCGGTGCGACTTGGCCAATGGGAAGCCGCCTGGACGCTGGGATTGTCCCGTGCCCAGGCCTACCGGTTGATCGTGTTGCCGCAGGCGCTGCGCGTCATCCTGCCGCCGCTCGCGGGGCTCGGCGTGTCGCTGATCAAGCATTCCGCCATCGTCAGCGTCATCGCCATCTTCGACCTGACGAATGAAGGCCGGAACGTCATCAGCGACACCTTCATGACCTTCGAGATCTGGCTGACCGTCGCGGCGCTCTATCTATGTGTCACGGTCACGCTATCGCTTGCCGTGCAGGGGCTGGAACGCCGGCTGCGCGGTGGTGCCGCCTGAACGAACCCGAAGAAGGAGAAAGAGAACCATGGGCTGGATCACGAGACGCTTCCTGGCACCCGCCGCCGCCGCCGGCGCGGCCGTTTCCATCACCGGCGCCGCGCAGGCGCAGACGGCCGATGCGCGGGCGGCGCTGGCGGCGAGTTCCGTCATCGAGGAAATCAAGCGCCGCAATTCGCTGCGCGTCGGCATGTCCACCTTCGTGCCCTGGGCCTTCCGCAACCGCGCGGGCGAGTTGATCGGCTATGAGATCGATGTCGCGACTAGGCTGGCGCAGGATATGGGCGTGCGCGTGGAATTCGTGCCCACCGCCTGGGACGGCATCGTGCCCGCGCTGTTGGCGGGACGCTTCGACATGATCATCGGCGGCATGACGGTGACGGCGGCGCGCAACCTCTCCGCCAACTTCACCAATTCCTACTCCGCCTCCGGCGTCGATCTCGCGGCCAGCCGGCGCCTGGCGGAGGGGATGACGACGATGGAGGCCTGGAACCGGCCCAACGTCACCATCAGCGGCCGTCGCGGCACCTCCGCCCTCGCCGCCGCGCAGCGCCTGTTCCCGCGCGCGACCTTCCGGCAGTTCGATGATGATGCGCAATCGGTGCTGGAAGTGGTGAATGGCCGCGCGCATGGCATGGTGGGGTCGATGCCGCGGCCGCGCTTCGCGGTGCTGGAGAATGAGGCGGCGCTGTTTAGCCCCTTCCCCCAGCCTCTCGCGCGCCAGATCGACAGCATGGCGCTGCGCAAGGGCGACCCGGATGCGCTGAACTTCCTCAACAACTGGATCGCGTCGCGGCAGCTGGATGGCTTCCTGGAGGAACGCCAGGCTTACTGGTTCCAGAACCGCGAATGGCGGGATCAGGTTCCGGGCTGATGCAGCGACCCGGTGGACCTTATGCGCGGGGCAACCCGCGCTTCGGCCTGCTGGACGCGGCTCTGCTGGCTGTCGTGGCCGGTGCGCTGGGCTGGCTGGCCTGGCGTGCCGGTACGGCGCTGGATTATCGCTGGAACTTCTGGCCTGTGCTGGGCTTCGTCGCGCGGCAGGATGCGTCAGGCGCCTGGGTCGCGAACCTGCTGCTGCAGGGCGTGATGACGACGATCCGCGTGTCCTTCTGGGCGGCGATCGTGGCGGCGGTGGTGGGAACGCTGATGGGTATCGCGCGCTGCGCGACCGCCCTGCTGCCGCGCCTCATCGCCGGTGCCTATGTGGAGACCATCCGTAACATTCCTCCGCTGGTCTTCATCTTCGTCTTCTACTTCTTCGTCACCGCGCAGATCGTGCCGGCACTGGGCATCGAGGACTGGATCAGGCGGCAGGACGACGACACGCTGCGCGTCATCGGCTGGCTCTTCGGCCCGCCGCAGCAGGCCGCGGGGGTCATCGCCGCCATCCTCTGCCTTGGCCTGTTCGAGGGCGCCTATGTCGCGGAGATCGTGCGCGGTGGCATCCAGTCCCTGCCGCGGGGGCAGTGGGAGGCCGGGCAGGCTCTGGGCCTGTCTCGCCTCAAGCTGTTCCGCCTGGTGATCCTGCCGCAGGCCGTGGCGCGGGTGGTGCCGCCGCTGGCGGGGCAGGGGATCAGCCTGGTGAAGGACAGTTCCATCATCTCCCTCGTCTCCATACAGGATCTGTCTTTCCTGGGGGCCGAGGTCGCCGCCACCACCAATCGGGTCTTCGAGACCTGGCTGCTGGTGGCACTGTTCTACTTCATCATCTGCGCCGTGCTCTCCGCCGCCGCCGCGCGGCTGGAACGGCGATTCGCCCAGAGGACATCATGAACGACGACGAGAACCCCGCCTGGATCCGCCTGGTGCCCTACGATGAGAGCGAGGGCTACCTGCGGACGCTGTATGACCGCGTGAAGGGCCCGGGCGGAAAGATCGACAACGTGATGCGCGCGCACAGCCTGCGGCCGCACACGATGGAAGGGCACAGCGCACTCTACAAATCCGTGCTGCACCATACCGGCAATTCCATGCCCGTCTGGTTCCTGGAATGCTTGGCCGTTTATACGAGCCTGTCGAACCGCTGCGACTATTCGGTGGCGCACCACTTCGCCGGACTGTCACGCCTGCTGGCGGATGAAGTCCGCGCCGGCGCCATCTACAAGGCCTTCGCCGCCGCGCAGCCGGAACGCGTCTTCCAGGACAAGGAACTCGCGCTGCTGCGCTATGTCCGGAAACTCACGCTCGACCCGCAGAACATGGTGGAGGCCGATATCGCGGCGCTGCGGGAGGCCGGGGCGAATGACGGCGAGATCCTGGAGGCCAACCAAGTATGCGCCTATTTCAACTACTCCAACCGCCTGCTCAACGGCTTGGGCGTGACGACCAAGGGGGATATCCTCGGCACGTCGCCGCCCAACACCGATTCGCTGGATGACTGGGAACACCAGTGATGCAGTTCGCCGCGACGCAGCACGCCAGGGCCAGCGATGGGCTGGCGCTGGCCTATGGCATCGCTCCTGCCCGAAAAGCCGGGGCGCCGCGCATCGCGCTGCTGCATTCGCTGGCGCTGGACCGGAGCTTCTGGAACGGCGTCGTCACGGCCATCGACGGCCAGGCCGAACTGCTGGCGATGGATTGCCGCGGCCACGGCGCCTCCGGCCAGGATGCCGGGCCGGTGCCGGTGCGACGCATGGCGGACGATTTGGCGGCGGTGCTGGACCATGCGGGCTGGGATCGCGCGCTGGTCTGCGGCTGCTCGATGGGCGGCACCATCGCGCTGGCCTTCGCCGCTTCGCATCCCGAGCGCTGCACCACCCTGGTCGCGATCGACACCACCGCCTGGTACGGGCCGGAGGCGCCGAAGGCGTGGGAGGATCGCGCCGTGAAGGCTGAGGCCGGTGGCATGGCGGCGCTGCTGCCCTTCCAGCACGCGCGTTGGCTGAGCCCCGGCTTCCGGGAATCGCACCCGCAGGTCGAGGCCGCTGCCGATGCGGTGTTCCTGGCGAATGATGTCGCCTCCTACGGCGCGGCCTGCCGGATGCTGGGCACCACGGATCTGCGGCAGACCATCACCGCCATCTGCATGCCGACGCTTGTGATGGTCGGGACCGATGACGGCGCGACGCCGCCCGCGATGGCGGAGGAGATCGCGCGGCGTATTCCCGGCGCGGTCCTACAGCCGCTGGAGGGCGCGCGGCACCTGACGCCGCTGGAACGCCCGGCGGAGATCGCTGCCGCGCTGCTGCGCCTCGTGGGGTAGCGGCGCTATTCCGCGGTGATCCGGGCGCGTGCCGCCACGTCCCGCCATTGCGGGACCTCCACCCGCATGCGCTCCGCCAGCCTGGCGGGGCCGTCCAGCAGCAGCTTGGCGCCGCTTTCCTCCATGCGGGTCGCAAGGATATTGCCGCGCGCGAGTGGCGCCATCTCCGCCGCCAGGCGCTGCACCACCGCGGGCGGCGTGCCGCGCGGGCCGAACATGGCGTACCAGATGAAGAGGTCGAAGCCCGGTGCCACCTCCGACAGGCTCGGCACATTGGGCAGCGCGGCGCTACGCTCCCCGCTTGTGATGCCGATGCCGCGCAGCCGCCCGTCCCGCAGATGCGGCAGCGCATCGATTGTGCCGGCCACGACCAGGTCGGTGTCGCCGGACAGCAGCGCGGTGGTGGCCTGCGCGGCGCCGCGATAGGGGACGTGCAGCAATTCGATCCCCGCCCGCGTTGCGAAAAGCGCGCCACCCATATGCGTGGTCGATCCGACACCGGAGGTGCCATAGGTGATCCCGTCCGGCCGCGCCTTCGCGCGCGCCACCAAGTCCGCGAGGTCGCGGATCGGGTGGTCCGGCCTGGTCATGATGACCATGGGCGCGTCACTGATGACGGTGATCGGCACCAGGTCGTTGATCGGGTCATAGCCGGGATTGCGCATCAGCGCCGGCGCGATGGCGACGCCGGAGGTGGAGACGAGCAGCGTATGGGGATCATTGGCCGCCACCACCTCTCGCGCGCCGATCGATCCGCCGGCGCCGGGCCGCGTTTCCACCAGCACGGTCTGGCCGAGGGCGCGACCGAGATGGTCCGCGAGGAAGCGCGCTGGCACCTCCACCGGGCCGCCGGCAGCGAAAGGGACGATGAAGCGGATGGTGCGGCTGGGCCAGGGGATCTGCGCCAGGGCAGGCAGGGCCAGGGTCGTGGCGCTGATGGCCATCACGGCACGGCGGGTCATTCGCATGATTGGCGTTCCTCCCTGGTGGTTGACATCATCAACCAATATCGCCGAAACCGGCAAGAGCTTACCGAGGGCCGATGATGGACAGCATGGGATTCCGGTCGCGCCTGCCGCGGCTGCTCGGCATCCGCCACCCGATCATCCAGGGCGGCATGAGCTGGGCGTCATCGAGCCCGGCCCTGGCGCTGGCGGTCAGCCGGGCGGGCGGGCTCGGCGTGATCGCGGCGGGGCCGATGCGGCCGGACGATCTGGTGGCGGCCATCCGTAGCGTGCGGGCGGGGACGGATGCGCCATTCGCGGTGAATGTGCCACTCTACAACAAGCGATCGGCTGAGTTCCTGGACATCGCGGCGGCGGAGCGCGTGCCGGTGATGATCGGCAGCCAGGGCGGGCCGCGGGGGCATGTGGAGCGCTTCCAGCGCCTTGGCGCCAGATGGCTGCATGTGGTGGCGGCACCCGAGCACGCGGTGAAGGCGGAGGCCGCCGGGGTGGATGCGCTGATCGTCGTCGGCGGGGAGGCTGGGGGCCATCCGCCGCCGAATGAGGTCTCGACGCTGGTGCTGGTGCGCGCGGTTGTGAAGGCGGTGACCATCCCCGTCATCGCCGCCGGCGGCATCGCCGATGGCGCGGGTATCTGCGCCGCCTTCGCGCTGGGGGCGGAAGGCGCTCAGCTCGGCACTCGGTTCCTGATGACGCGGGAGGCAACGGTGCATGAAGCCTACAAGGATGCGGTTCTGAAGGCGGGCATCGCGGACACGGCGCTGGTCGGCCGGCAGGGGCTGCCGATCCGGCAGTTGCGGAACGCCTTCTCCGCGGAGATGGAGGCGTCGGAGCGCGCGGGCGCGACGAAGGAAACGCTCGACGCGCTGTTCAAGGCGCGCAGCCTGAAGGATGCGGCGCTTGACGGCGATATCACCCATGGCAAGACCGAAGCCGGCCAGTCCGCGGGGCTGATTGACGATATCCCAGGCGCGGAGGAGCTGGTGGCGCGGCTGGTGAGGGAGGCCGAGGCGATGCGCCTCCGCCTGGCGGGAGACGCCGCATGAAGCCGCTGGAGGGGGTGCGCATCCTCGACCTGTCCCGCGTCCTCGCCTGCCCCTTCGCCACCATGCTGCTGGCGGAAATGGGCGCCGAGGTCATCAAGGTGGAACAGCCTGGCGCCGGCGACGAGACGCGGAGCTTCGAGCCTTTCTTCGATTTCGGCGTCAGCGGCTACTACCTCGCCTGCAACCGCGCCAAGCGCAGCATCACGGTCGACATGCGCAAGGAAGGCGGGCGCCAGGTGATCCGGGACCTGGCGGCGCGGGCGGATGTGCTGGTGGAGAATTTCCCGACGGGCGCGCTGAAGCGGCGGGGGCTCGACTACGCATCGCTGAAGTCAGTCAATCCGCGGCTGGTCTACCTGTCCTGCACGGGCTTCGGCCAGACCGGCCCCTATGCGAAGCGCAAGGGCTACGACACGGTCTTCCAGGCCATGGGCGGGCTGATGGGCCTGACGGGCGAGCGTGGTGGCGGCCCCGTGAAGCCGGGCCTTCCCGTCGCCGACCTCACCTCCGGCCTGTGGGTCGCGATCGGGCTGCTGGCGGCGTTGCGCGGGCGGGATGCGACGGGGCAGGGGGCGCATGTCGATTTCTCGATGCTGGACGGGCAGGTGGCGCTGCTGACCATTGCCGCCGCGCGACTATTCGCGCTGGGGGAGGTCCCGCCGCGTCTCGGCACGGAACACCCGGGCCGCGTGCCGACCGCGAGCTTCCGCTGCCGTGACGGCCGCTTCCTGCACATCACCGCGAGTGACCAGCATTGGGCGCCGTTGTGCAACGCGCTCGATCTGCGCGACCTTCTGGCCGATCCCGCGCTCGCGACGAATGCGGGGAGGCTCGCGCAGCGCGATCGCGTGATGGCGGCGATGACCGCGGCGATGGAGGCGATGACCCGGGCGGAGGCGGTGACCGCGCTCGATGCGGTGGATGTCCCGAACGGGCCCGTGCTGGCACTGGATGAGGTCGTTGCCGACCCGCATGTACAGGCGCGCGGCTGCATCGCAATGGTGCCGCATGGTGAGGCGACCCACCCGGCGCTGCGCCTGCCCTTCCGCTTCGATGGCTTCGATGACCCCGTGCCCGCCCCCGCGCCGGTGCTCGGCGCGGATACCGACGGCGTGCTGACCGAACTCGGCTACGACACCGCGCGCATCGCCGCGCTGCGCGAGGAATCCGCGATATGACCGATGATGTCCTGATCTACGCCAATGCCGATGGCCTGGTGACGCTGACGCTGAACCGCCCGGCCGCGCGCAACGCGCTCAATACCGCGCTGGCCGAAGCGCTCGCGTCTGCCTGCCGGCGCGCGGTGGCGGAGGCGGCACGGATGGTGGTGATCCGCGCCAATGGCGTCGTCTTCTGCGCCGGTGCGGACCTGAAGGAACGGCAGGGGATGAGCGATGACGCGGTGCGGGCGCGTCGGGTGAAGGGCTTTCTCGCTTATGAGTTGATCGAGAAACTCCCCATGCCCTCCGTAGCTGTCGTCGAGGCCCCCGCCATCGGTTCGGGCGTGGAGATCGCCGGCGCCTGCGACTTCATCATCGCGACACCCAAGGCCAGCTTCCGGACGCCGGAGGCGCTTTGGGGCACGGTGGGGGCGACGCAGCGGCTGCCGCGCATCCTCGGCAAGCGGCTGGCGAAGGACATGATGTTCACGGGCCGGACGCTGACGGCGGAGGAAGCGCTGGCGGCTGGCTTCGTGACGCGTCTCTTGCAGCAGGAGGCGCTTGAGGCGGCACTGGCGGAGGTCACGGCGACGATCCTGAAGGCGCCCGTCACTGGCCTCGCCCTGGCCAAGCGCAGCATTGATGAGGGGCTGGAACGCGACCCACGTGGCGCGTTAGCGACGGAATTGCTGGCGATCGAGGAAAGCCTAGCGGCCGCGGAGTGGCGCAAGACCATGTCGGGCTTCGGATCATGAGTTGGACGCGGCGGCTTGCCGACTTCCTCGACGCCAATGCGCGGGAACGCGGCGGGGAGGAAGCCGTGGTGGCGCGGGATGCGCGGCTGACGCATGCGGGCCTGCGTGCCGAAGCGCGCGCCATCGCACGCAGCCTGCTGGCGCGTGGCATCGGGAAGGGCGACTTCGTCGGCCTGCTGATGGGCAATGACGCGCGCTGGGTCGCCAGCTTCTATGGCTGCGCGCTGATCGGTGCCGTCACCGTGCCCATCAACACGCGCTTCAAGGCGCCAGAGATCGCCTTCGCCCTGTCGCGCGCACGCTGCAAGGCCGTGCTGCTGGCGGGAAGCTTCCTCGGCATCGATTTCGCCGCGGCGGTGCGGGAGGTGGCGCCCGGGCTGCCGGACCTGACGCATGTCATCGTCAGCGGGGAGGAATCCTGGGAAGCGTTCCGCGCCGCGCAAGCCGATGATGCCGCGCTGGATGCGGTGGTCGCAGCCGTTGGCGCCAATGATCCGCTGCTGGTGCAGTACACATCGGGCACGACGGCGCATCCCAAGGGGGTGCTGCTGACGCACCACAACATGCTGCGCAACGCCGCCGTCTGCGCCGCGAAGCTGGGCGTGCGCGGCGACGACCGCTACCTCAACTGTCGGCCCTTCTTCCATGTGGCAGGATCGACGCTGTCGCTGCTGGTCTGCCTGGTGACGGGCGCGGTGCTGGTGACGCCCCCGACCTTCGAGGCGGGGGAGGCGCTGGCCTTGCTGGAGCGCGAGCGATGCACCGTCACCTCCGGCAACGACGCCATCTTCCAGCTGATGCTGTCCCATCCCGCCTTCGGCCGCGCGTGCATCCACCTGCGCGGCGGCTGGGCGGCGGCGGGCCCGGAGACGATGCGGCGGATCGTGGAGGAGATGGGCGTGCGCGACCTCTGCTGGGCCTATGGCCTCAGTGAGGCATCGCCCAATGTTGCGCTGTCGGACCACCGGGAGCCTGTGGCTGTCCGGATCGCCGGTGGCGCCGTACCGCATGAGGGGCTGGAGGTCCGCATCGCCCACCCCGAAACCTTCGCCCCCCTCGCGCCCGGCATGGCCGGCGAGATCCAGGTGAGGGGCTGGTCGGTCATGAGAGGCTACCTGAACGACCCTGGGAATTCGGACAAAGCCTTCACGCCCGATGGATTCCTACGCACGGGCGACCTCGGCACGATGGATTCCGAGGGCCGCCTCCGCATGGCCGGGCGCATCAAGGATGTGATCCGTGTGGGCGGGGAGAATGTCGCACCGGCCGAGGTGGAGGAGGTCCTGTCCTCCCACCCCGCCGTCGCGCTGGCCCAGGTGGTGGGCGTGCCGGATGCGCGCCTCGGTGAGGTCTGCGCGGCCTTCGTGCAGTTGCGCGACGGCGCGAGCATCGAGGCGGCGGAACTTCTGGCCTGGCTCAAGCCGCAGGTCGCCAATTTCAGGCTGCCCCGGCACCTGCGTCTCGTGAAGGATTTCGAGGCCATCGGCATGACCGCCAGCGGCAAGGTGCAGAAGGTGAAGCTGCGGGCCCATGCGCTGGAGGCGCTGGGCCTCGTTCCGTGACAGATCCATGAATTCGCTGGTTGTATGCTGAAATCACGCTGCGGCCTTCATCTCCCCTTCACATCCGCCCCGTGATTCTCCATGTGGAATCAACGGGGTTCCCCGGGCCGCCGGCCCGGGGTCCGGCCTGGTTTGGGGAACGGGGCTGGCGATGCCTGATGGGGTGATACGGGGCGGCAGGCCCACCGGCGATCTGCGCCGCCAATGCGCCGCGGTGCCACTCACCGGCGGGGCAGGCGACTGGCGCGTGGTGCTGGTGACGAGCCGGGAGACGCGGCGCTGGGTCGTGCCCAAGGGCTGGGTGGAGCCGGGCGAGGAGCCGCATGTCAGCGCGGCCCGTGAGGCTTTCGAGGAAGCGGGGCTGGAAGGGGAGGCCGAGGCTGAACCGCTCGGCACCTATTCCTATGACAAGCGCAAGGCCAATGGCGTGCTGCTGCCCTGCGAGGTGCTGGTCTTCCGCTACCGCGTGACCCGCCTGCTGGCCGAATGGCCTGAACGCCACCAGCGCGAACGGCGCCTGTTCCGGCCGGAAGCCGCGGCCGCGCTGGTCCTGGAACCGGCCCTCGCCAGGCTGTTGCGCAGCCTGGCGCAGGGGTAGTGGACGTCAGGCCCCGAAGCCGTCCGGCGTGATGCCGCGCGGCTTCACCATGTCGTAGGGCCCGCGCGGCAGGAAGCGGCCGGTGCCGGGTTCCGCCTGGACCTTGCCGTCCCGCATCACAACCTCGCCCCGCCGGATGGTGCTGACCGGCCAGCCCGTGACCTCCAGCCCCTCATAGGGCGTGTAGTCGATGGCGTGCTGCATCAGCGCGTTGGTGATCGTCACCTTCTTCTTCGGATCCCAGAGGACCAAATCGGCATCGGCACCTGGCTGGATCGCGCCCTTCTTCGGATAGAGGCCCATCAGCCTCGCCGGGTTCGTGCTCGTCAGCTCCACGAACTTCTCGATGGAGATGCGGCCCTTGGAGACGCCCTCGCTGAAAATGATCGGCAGCCGCGCGGCCAGGCCCGGGATGCCGTTCGGGATCTTCTCGAAGCTTGCGTCGCGGCCTGCCGATCCCTTGCCCTTGTCGCCCTCGTAGCTGAAGCCACAATGGTCGGAGGAGACGATGTCGAGCGTCCCGCGCCGAATCATTTCCCAGATGCGGCCATGTTCAGCCGTGTCGCGCGGTGCAGGGCTGCACATGAACTTGGCGCCTTCGAAGCCCCCGTCTTTCGGGTTGGTCCGGGCCATGTCGGCGGCGGTGAGGGTGACGTATTGCGGGCAGGTTTCCCCCCACACCTTCACGCCGCGCGCCTGGGCGCGGGCGATCTCCTCCGCCGCATCCTCGCAGGATACGTGGAAGACCTGGATCGGTTGGTCCACCAGTTCCGCCAGCGCGATGGCGCGGTGGGTCGCTTCTCGTTCAACGACGCGCGGGCGTGACCAGGCGTGGTATTGCGGCGCGGTCATCCCGGCGTCCAGCAGCGCTCGGGTGCGCCAGCCGATGGCGTCAAAATTCTCGCAGTGGACGGTGACGAGGCAGCCATGCTCCCGCGCTGCCAGCAGCACCTTGATGTATTCGGCATCGCCGAGGTGCAGCGGCTCATAAGTCAGGAAGACCTTGAGGCTGCGAACCCCCTCGGCGACCAGCCTCGGCACTTCCTCCTTCATCACGACATCGGTTGGATCGCTGATGATCTGGTGGAAGGCGAAGTCCAGCATGCCCGTTTCGCCGCGCTGGCGGGCATCGACATAGCGTTCCCAGACGCCGAAGCCCTTCCATTGCGGGATGAAGCACACCACGCTGGTCGTGCCGCCGGCGAAGGCGCTGGCGGAGGCGGTGATGAAGCTTTCCTCATTCACCGTCACCTGCGGTTCACCGTCGGACATGGTGTAGCCGCCGCGCGACGTCTCCTCGATGTGGCAATGGCTGTCCACGCCGCCGGGCAGCACCAGCAGGCCGCCGGCATCGATCACCTGCGCGGCGTCGGTGATGCTTTCCGCTATGGCGGCGATACGACCATCCTTGATGCCGATGTCGCAGCGCGTGACGCCGAAGCTGGTGGCGACCTGGCCGCCGCGGATGGCGATGTCGTAGGTGCTCATGTCAAACCCCCTTACTATCGTCGGTCTGCTGCGTGGCCGGCATAGGCGCGGCCGTAGCGTTTCTCGAGCTGCCTTTGCACCAGTTCCCAGACCGTTGTCATGAGCAGATACCAGCAGGCGGCTGCGATGAAGAGTTCCAGCACCATGAACTTCTCCTGGATCAGGATCTGCGTCCGGCGCAGCAATTCCTCCATGGAGATGACGCTGGCGACCGAGGTCGTCTTCAGCAGCCCGTTCACGCTGTTGCCCAGCGGCGGGATGATGATGCGGAAAGCCTGCGGCCAGGTGATGGTGCGGAAGACCTGCGTGCGTGAAAGCCCCAGCGCCAGCCCCGCTTCGCGCTGCCCGCTGCCGACGGCGGAGATGCCCGACCGCACGATCTCGCTGAGATAGGCAGCCTCGTTGAGCGCGAGGCCGAGCAGCGCCGCCGTGGTGACGCTGAAGCGGATGCCGAAGAGCGGCAGGCCGGTATAGATGATGAGGAGCTGCACCAGCAGCGGCGTGCCGCGGAAGATCCAGCAGTAGAAGCCGGCCATGGCGGCCAGCACCTTGTTGCCGGAAAGCCGCATCAGCGCGATCAGCACGCCGAGCACGAGGCCGCAGATGAGGGAGGCGGCGGTCAGCCACAGCGTGGTGATCGCGCCTTCCAGGAGATAGGCATTGAAGAGGTAGTCGAGGAACCCCGACCAGGACCAGATATGGATGGGTGGGCTCCCCGTTGCTGGACAATTCCGGCCCCGCCTGCGCGGGGCCGGGTGGGCTTGTTATTGCGGGCCAACGATCTCGAAGGCGCCGGTCCACTTGCTGGCGCCGTAGCGGTCAAACAGCCGATCGTACCAGCCATCCGCTCGCATTTCCGTCATCACGGTGGCGACGGCATTCGCCAGCGTGCGGCTGCGGAAGTTCAGGCTTGCGGGGCTGGGATAGAGGCCGAACAGCACGCGGGAGAATTCGCCACGCTGGTCGTATTCGGCGGCGACGGCATCGACATTCGTCACCGCTTCCACCTGGCCGGCGCGCAGCGCCTGGAAGGCGATGGCGAAATTGTCGAAGGTGCGGATGTTCAGCGGCCGAAGCCCCTTCGCCTGCAGCTCCGTGCTGATCTGGCGCGTGCGCGCTTCCTCGAACCCGCCGAGTTCGACGCCGATGGTACGGCCGGCCAGGTCATCCACGCTACGGATGTTGAGCGGGTTGCCGCGCGCGGCGGAGATCGCGATGGCCTGGTTCTCGTAGCGCAGCATCTGCATGATGCGGGCGCGTTCCTCGGTGTAGAAGGTGCCGGTGTTGATCATGTCCCAGCGCCGCGCGGCGAGGCCCGGGATCATCGCGCTGAACTCGATCCGCACCCATTCCGGCGTCAGGCAGAGCCGGCGTGCGATCTCCACGCCGAGTTCGAAGCGAAGGCCCTGCAACTGGCCCTGCGCGTCCACATACTGCAGCGGGCGCAGCGTGGGGTTGATGGACATCACGAGTGTGCGCGGCTTGATGAGGTCGCTGTCGGCGACGCGGGGCGTGCAGGCGGGGGTTTGCGCGAAAGCGGGCGTGGCAAAGGCGGCGAGGGCCGCGGCAAGCAGAAGGCGACGCATGGATATTCTCCCTGTGAAGTCGTTGACGTCAGGCGGCCTGGCGGGCCCCTTCGGAAAGTAGGCCGAGCTTCTGCAGCACGGCGGAAAGCGCGGCGGTGTCGGCGCCCGGCAGCGGCAGTCGCGGCGGGCGCGGGCTCCCCATGCTCATGCCCATGAGGCGAAATCCCATCTTGGTGCCGCTGACGTAGCGTGGGCCGCCGACGAAGGGCAGCAGCGGCATCAGTTGGCGGTACAGCGACAGCGCCTTGTCCATGTCCTTGTCGAAGGCGGCGGCGTGGAACATCGCCGTGCTCAGCTTCGGAGCCAGGTTGCTGCACACCGCGACCCAGCCGATGGCGCCGAGCCAGGCGCTTTCGTAGCCCAGCACGCCAGCGAAGACTTCCATCCGGTCCCCGCAGAGATCAATGATGTCCCGCACGCGCGTGACCTCGAGCGTGCTTTCCTTGACGTAGGTGCAGTTGGGGATGCGGGAGATCTCGGCGAGCATCGCCGCCGTCATGTCCACATTCGCGGTCGCGGGATTGTTGTAGACCATGATGGGAATGCCGATCGCCCTCGCCACCGTGTCGTAGTGGTGCATCAGTTCCGGCAGCGTCGGCACGGAATAGAAGGGCGGGATGATCATGACGCCATCGGCGCCCAGTGCCTCCGCCTCCTTCGAGGTGCGCACCACCTCTCGCGTATCCTCCGCCCCGGTGCCGATCAGCACGGGCACGCGGCCGGCGGCGGTCTTCACCACCGTCTCCACGATCTGCGTCCGTTCGTCCGGGGAGACCGACAGGAATTCGCCAGTGGAGCCCAGTGGGATGAGGCCGCGTATACCTTCGCGGATCTGGAATTCCACCAACCGCTCCAGCGCCTTGACATCGACGGCGCTGCCATCTTCCGTGAACGGCGTGATCAACACCGTGTAGCAGCCGCGAAACTTCTCGCCACCCATCGATCGGCCCCCATCTCTCAGTCGGGTGCCATCCAGCCCAGATTCCGCGAAAGCATCAAGCCCACTCCATGCGCCTGACCCATCCGGACATCCATCCCGCTGCCGAAGCCGTGGGCATCACCCTCGATGGCCGCCCGATTCCCGCGCTGCCTGGCGAAACCGTGGCCGCCGCGCTGTCCGCCGCTGGCGAGATGGTGTTGAGGTATACGGCATCAGGCGCGCCGCGCGGCCTGCATTGCGGCATGGGGGCCTGCTTCGATTGCCTGGTCACCATCGATGGCCGCGCCAACCAGCGCGCCTGCCTCGCCAAGGTGGAGCCCGGCATGCGCGTGGAACGCGCCGCGCCCGAACGCCCCGCACCGCTGGCACCGGCGGCCGAGCACCAGGCGGAGCAGCGGGGCTGCGACGTGCTGGTGGTGGGCGCAGGCCCCGCCGGCCTGTCCGCTGCCATCGCCGCGGCGGAGGCCGGAGCCAGCGTGATCGCGCTGGATGAGCGTGACGCCCCCGGCGGCCAGTACCTGAAGCCGCTGGCCAAGAGCCACCGTCACGAAGCGCCGGATCGGCAGTTCCGCCAGGGCGACGCCTTGCGGGATCGCGCCATCGCCGCGGGCGTGGTCTTCCATTTCGGCGCTACTGTCTGGGGCGGCTTCGCGGAGAATGAAATCGCAGCCCTGGTGGGGGGGCGCAACGTCCTGTTCCGCCCGCGCCGCCTTGTCATCGCGGCGGGAGCCCATGAACGGCCGGTACCGATCCCCGGGTGGACCCTGCCCGGCGTGATGACAACAGGGTGCCTGCAGACCCTGGCGCGCGCCAACCGTGTATCCCCCGGTGAACGCGTGGTGATCGCAGGCAATGGTCCGCTGAACCTGCAGCTCGCCTGCGAATTGGTCGAAGGCGGCGTGAAGGTCGCGGCGGTGCTGGAAGCGGCGCCGAAGCCGGGTCTTCTGGCGTGGCGCCAGGCGCTCAGGCTGGCGGCGAAGGCGCCGGACCTCGCATGGGATGGCGCGCGCTACCTCGCGATCCTGCAGCGGGCGGGTGTACCCCTGCTGTGGGGGACGACGCCCATCGCCGCGGAGGGGGAGGGCCGCTTCGTCCGGCTTCGTGCCGCGGCGCCACAGGGCCAGATCATTATGGAGGCCGACGCCCTCGCGCTCAACCTCGGCTTCCAGCCCGAAACCGGCCTGGCCCGCGCGCTGGGCTGCGAACATCGATTCCATGACAGCGGCCTCGGGCGGCTGGAGACGATCACGGATGAGGACGGCCGCACCAGCCTGCCGGCCGTCTTCGCGGTCGGCGACGGCGCGCAGGTCGGCGGTTCGCGCATCGCACTCGCGCGTGGCCGCCTCGCGGGCCTCGCGGCGGCGCGGGACCTGCTGCCCGGTGTGGCGGATGACGCTTCCTGCCGCAGGGCGCTGACGCGGGCAGTGGGGTTCCAGGACGCGCTGTGGCGCTTCTTCGCCGTGCCCGCCTTCGATGTCACCGCCATCCCGGACACCACCCTCGTCTGCCGGTGTGAGGAGGTGACGGCTGGCGCGCTTCGAGCCGCAGCGTCCGACGGTGCGTGCTCGGTCGGTGCCGTGAAGAAGGCGACGCGCGCGGGCATGGGACGGTGCCAGGGCCGCATGTGCGGCGCTACCGTCGCCCGCCTGGTCGGCGCAAGCGAGGAGGTCGGCTGGGCCGCCCCACGCGCACCCCTGAAGCCCGTGCCTGCCATCGCGCTGGCGATGGAGAAGCCCGAATGGGAGGAGGGGCCCTCCGCCGCTCCCGGCCCTACTGCTCCCGGCCGCCGCAAGCCCCTGACGGGTGAGACCCTGGACTGCCAGGTGCTGGTCATCGGCGGCGGCGCCCTCGGCCTCTCCTCCGCCCTCGCCTGCGCCCGCGAAGGCATGGATGTGCTGGTGGTGGAGCGCGCGGAGCCCGGCCAGGGCGCGACCACCGCGAATGCCGGCAGCCTGCACGTCCAACTGCACGCCTATGACAGCGCCGGAGCGGCGGAGGGGCCCGAAAGCGCGGCGGCGCAGGTGTTGGCGATCGGTCCGGAAAGCATCCGGTTGTGGCGCCAGATCGCGGCGGAGGAGGGCGAGGCGCTCGGCATCCGCACCGAGGGCGGCATCATGCTGGCCGAGACCGCGGCGCAGGTTCGGGCGCTGGCGGACAAGGTGGCGATGGAGCGGCAGTTCGGCGTCGCGAGCGAGGTGCTCGGCCCCAACGAGCTTTATGCGATGGCTCCGTACCTCGCCCCCGGCTTCGCCGGCGCTGCCTTCTGCCCGGATGAGGGGCAGATGGATCCCCTCCGCGGGCTTTCCGTGCTGCTGCGCGCCGCGACCCGGGCCGGGGCGCGCATGCGCGGCGCTACCGCGATCGCCGCCGTGGCGCGCGAGGGCGCGGGGTTTGTCGCGGAGACGACCGACGGCATCCGTATCCGCGCTGGTCAGGTGGTGAACGCGACCGGGCCCTGGGCCGGGCAACTCGGCGCCATGATCGGCGCGCCGATCCCGGTGAAGGCGGCCGTGCAGCAGGTGATGGCGACGGAGGCGTCAGGCTCCGAGATCATGCGCCACCTTATCCTGCATGCCGGGCGCCACCTGTCGGTGAAGCAGGGCGATGCCGGCCACCTGGTCATCGGCGGTGCCTGGCCTGGCGTGACAGACAGCGCCGGCCGCCCGCGCAACTTGCGCGCCTCGATCGAGGGTAACCTTTATGTCGCCCGCACCGTTCTGCCCGCCATCGCCGGGCTGCATGTGATCCGTGCCTGGACCGGGGTGAACGTCCAGGTGCCGGGCCCCATCATCGGCGCCGATGCGCGGGTGCCCGGCCTGCATCACGCCGTGACCTTCAATGGCTGGACACTCGGACCGATCGCCGGGCAACTTGTGGCGGAGGGCGTCCGGGGGCGGACGGGCACGCCAAGGGTCTTCTCACCCAACCGCTTCTGATTGTCGCTTGTGCAACGGCGTCGGCGTGCCGATGCTGCACCGCATGATCGACCCGCATTTCGACCTTCTCATCATCGGCCATGGAATCGTGGGCCTCGCCCATGCACTGAAGGGTGCGCGGGCCGGGCTGACGGTGGGCGTACTGGACCGGGATGTGCGGGCGAATGGCGCTTCGATCCGCAATTTCGGCTTCGTCACCGTCACCGGCCAGGGCAGCCCCGATACCTGGCGTCGCGCCCGGCACGCCCGCGATGTCTGGGCCGATGTGGCGCCCCGGGCCGGCATCCCCGTCATCCACCGCGGCACGCTCATGGCGGCGCGGCGGCCGGAGGCCGTGTCGGTGATCGAGGAATTTGCCGCCGGGCCGATGGGGGAAGGCTGTACGGTGCTGCGCCGCGAAGCCCTGCCGGCGCCGCTGCGGCAGGACGGCGCCGTCCTGGCCGCGTTGCATTCCCCGCATGAACTTCGGGTCGAGAGCCGTGACGCCATCCCCAGGCTCCGCGCCTGGTTGGCGACGCAGGGCGTCACCTTTTTCCCCGGGCGCGCCGCGCTGGCCATCTCTACGGGGCGGGTGGAGACGCCGCAGGGCCCGTTGTACGCCGACCGCATCGTGGTCTGCCCCGGCACGGACCTCGTCAGCCTTTTCCCCGACGCCTTCGCCAAGCGCCAGGTCACGCTCTGCAAGCTGCACATGCTGCGCCTCGCCGATCCCGGCTGGCGCCTGCCGGCGGCGGTGATGAGCGACCTCGGCCTGCATCGCTATCGCGGCTACCATGGCTGCCCATCGCTGCCGGCACTGCGTGCCGAACTCGCGCGTGACCAGCAACCGCATCTCGACAACGGCGTGCATCTGATCGTGGTGCAGTCCGCGGACGGGTCACTGGTGGTGGGGGACAGTCATCACTACGACCCGACGCCAGACCCGTTCCAGCCGGAAGCCGTGGATGCCCTGATCCTCGACGAATACGCGAAAGTCCTGGGCATGCCGCCGCCGGTGATCGATCGCTGGATCGGCGTCTATCCCTCCGGCCCCGAGGATGCCTTCTTCGAGGAAGTGACGCCTGGTGTGATGCTGGTGTCCGTCACCTCCGGCACCGGGGCCTCCACCGCCTTCGGCCTGGCCGCCGATGTCTTCACCGCATGGGGTCTGCCCGCATGATCAAGGCTGTTGTTCTCGACTGGGCCGGCACGGTGCTGGACCATGGCAGCCGCGCCCCCATGGGCGCCTTCGTGGAGGCTTTTCGTCAGTTCGGCGTCGCCATCTCCATCGCCGATGCGCGCGGGCCGATGGGCATGGCGAAAGCCGACCACATCCGCTTGGTCGGCGCCGCCGTGAACGATGCCTGGCGCGCGCAGCATGGACGCGATTTCGGCGAAGCCGATGTCCAGGCGATCTTCGACGTGTTCGAACCCCTGAACATCGCGGCGGTGGAGGCCCACAGCGCCCTGATCCCCGGGGCGCGCGAAACCCTCGCCACGCTGGCCGAGCGCGGCATCCGCGTGGGCTCCACCACCGGCTACACCCGCCCCATCATGCAGCGCCTCGCCCCCCTGGCCGCCGCGCAGGGCTTCGCGCCGGAGATCATGGTCTGCGCCGGCGACCTGCCCGCCGGGCGCCCCGCGCCGCTGCAGATGTGGAAGGTGCTGGCGGAGATGGGCATCTGGCCCGCTTCCGCCGTGGTGAAGGTGGATGACACGCCGCCGGGGATCGGTGAGGGCCGTCAGGCCGGCACCTGGACCGTCGGCCTGGCGCTTTCCGGCAACATCGCCGGCCTCTCCGCGGAAGACCTTGCCGTCCTGCCCGAATCCGATCGCGACGCCATCCGTACCCGCGCCACGGCGGAACTGGTGGATTCCGGCGCCCATCTGGTAATCGACAGCATCGCCGACCTCCCCTGGGCCATCACCGCGATCGAGGAACGGATGGCGGCCGGCGAGGGGCCTTGATCCCGCATTGACGCACGCCATCGAACTGAAACAGTATCGTCATCACCGCGACGCCAGATCGCGATAGGGCAGGAGACGCACGCCAGGGAAGGACCCCACCGTGATGCGTTCCGCCTATCTTGCCGCCGGCCTTCTGGCCTTCATGCCGTTTGCCGAAGCCGAGGCGCAGTCCCGAACCCGGCTTACCGTCTATACGGCGCTGGAGAATGAGCAACTTGCCCCGTTCAAGGCGGCCGCCGAAGCTGCGGTTCGGGATATCGAGATCGTCTGGGTCCGTGATTCCACAGGCGTCATCACGGCCCGCCTGATCGCTGAACGGCAGAACCCCCGAGCGGACGTGGTCTGGGGGCTGTCCGTCTACTCGCTGCTGCAGATGGAAGCACTGGAGATGCTGGAGGGCTACACGCCCGCCGGCACCGATGCGCTGCGACCCAACATGCGCAGCGACCGCAGCCCGATGACCTGGACGGGCATGGATGCCTTCGTCTCCACCATCTGCTTCAACACGGCCGTCGCCGCGCAGCGCAACCTGCCGCGTCCCTCGACCTGGGCGGACCTGCTGGATCCTCGCTTCCGCAACCAAGTCGCCATGCCCAACCCGTCTTCCAGCGGCACTGGGTTCCTGACCGTCGCGGGCTGGATGGGCGCGATGGGGGAGGCGAATGCCTGGTCCTACATGACCCGCCTTCATGACAACGTGCAGGTCTACACCCATTCCGGAAGCGCCCCCTGCAACAATGCCGCGCGTGGTGAATACGGCGTCGGCATCTCGCTCGACATGCGCGCCGTGACGCTGCGCAACCAGGGTGCGCCGATCGAGGTGATCGTCCCGACCGATGGCGTGGGCTTCGATTTGGAAGGCACTGCGATCCTGCGCGGCACGCGCAACCTGGATGCGGCGAAGCGCCTTGCGGATTTCGCTGTCTCGCGCCCCGCCATGGAACAATACGGCCGTTTCTACGCCATGCTCGCGCTGCCGGGCGTCGATGCGACGGTGCGCAACTACCCGCCGGAATTCGCGCAGCGCCTGGTCAATGTGAATTTCCGGGAAACGGCGCTGCAGCGTGACCGCATCCTGCGCGAGTGGTCGCAGCGCTTTGACGGCAAGTCGGCGCCGCGCTGAGCACGCCCGCATGACCGCCCTCGATACGCTGTTGCAGGGCGGCATCCGCCACGCGGCAACGCAGGCGCCCTATCTCGACCTGTCGGCGGTGGGGAAGCAGTTCGGCGGCTTCGTCGCGCTGAAGGATGTCAATCTCTCGATCCGGGAAGGGGAGTTCATCTCCTTCCTCGGCCCTTCGGGCTGCGGCAAGACGACGCTGCTGCGTGCCATTGCGGGGCTCGATCCGGCGACGACCGGCGTGATCCGCCAGGCCGGGCGGGACATCACCGGCCTGCCGCCGGCGGCGCGGGATTTCGGCATCGTCTTCCAGTCCTACGCGCTTTTCCCCAATTTCAACGTCACCGACAACATCGCCTATGGCCTGCGCGGGCCTGCCTGGCGGATGCCGCGGGTGAAGGCGCGCGTGGCCGAACTGCTCGACCTCGTCGGCCTTGCGGAACACGCAGCCAAGTATCCAGCGCAGCTCTCTGGCGGGCAGCAGCAGCGTGTGGCCCTTGCCCGTGCGCTGGCGCCCGAACCGGGCCTGTTGCTGCTGGATGAGCCGCTCTCTGCCCTCGATGCCATCGTGCGCCTCCAACTGCGGCAGGAGATTCGAGACCTTCAGAGGCGACTCGGCGTCACGACCATCATGGTGACGCATGACCAGGAGGAGGCGATGGGAGTCTCGGACCGGATACTGGTCATGAGCCGCGGCCATGTGCAGCAGGTCGGCACGCCGGAGGAGGTCTATCGCACACCAGCCACCGCCTTCGTCGCGTCCTTCGTCGGCCGGTCCTCCGCCTTCGATGCGGTGGTGCAGGCGGTGCCTGGCACGATCTCCGCCGGCGGAACTGTCCTTTGGGCGGATGCTGCGCGCGGCATGCTGTACGGCACAGCGCTGCGCGCCTTCGTGCGGCCGGAGGAGGTGCGTCTTGGCGCGGCGGCAAACGGCTTGCCGGGCGCGATGCCGATGGTGGTGACGCATCTGGAGTATCTGGGCCCGACCTGTCGGCTGTCGCTGGAACGCGGCGCCTTCCGGCTGGAAGCGGAAGCGGCGCCGGATCTGGTGCGGGCCGTCGGCGCGCTGCCGGGGGCGGAAGTGGTGGCCGCCATTCCGCCCGACCGCGTGATGGTCTTTCCCGGAGATGAGTGAGGCGATCGCTGGCCGGCAGGTGCGGATAGAGGCTTCCGTCGACCAGCGTTTGATTCGTGCGGGGCTCTGGCTCGCGGGCGGCTTCCTCCTGCTGGCGCTCGGGCTGCCGATGGCGGTGCTGCTGTCACGGGCCTTCGAGGACCAGGCCGGTCAGTTCGTGGGCCTGGCGAATTTCGTGACCTATGTCAGCACGCCCGTGCTGCTGCGATCCGCCTGGAACAGCATCTGGACCGCGGCGCTGACGATGGTGATCGTGGTGCCGATGGCCTTCACTTATGCCTACGCGCTGACGCGGTCGCGCCTGCCTTTCAAGCCGGCGTTCCGGGCGGTGATGCTGCTGCCCATCCTGGCGCCGTCGCTACTACCGGCGCTGTCCCTGATCTATCTTTTCGGCAACCAGGGCATGCTGCGCTGGATGCTGCCGATGGAGAACATCTACGGCGCACCCGGCATCATCGTGGCCCAGGTGTTCAGCACCTTCCCCTCCGCGGCGATCATCCTTTCGGTGGCCTTGGCCACCGCGGATGCGCGGCTGTATGAGGCGGCGGAGGCGTTGAAGGCCGGCCGCGCGCGCATCTTCGCGACCGTCACGCTGCCCGGCGCACGCTTCGGCCTTGTCTCCGCCGCCGTAGTCGTCTTCACTGGGGTGGTCACGGATTTCGGCATCCCGAAGGTCATCGGCGGGCAGTTCCCGGTGCTGGCGACCGACGTCTACAAGCAGGTCGTCGGGCTTCAGGACTTCAACATGGGTGCCGTCGTGGGGCTGGTGCTTCTGCTCCCGGCGCTTGCGGCATTCGCGCTGCAGCGTTGGGCGGAGGGCAAGCGCGCGGCAACGTTGACAGGCCGTGCCGTGCCGCTCGCACCGCGCCCGCGCCTTGCACGCGACCTGCCACTGGCGCTGTTCTGCCTTGCCGTGGCCTTCATGCTGGTCGGCATCGTCGCCGTCGCCGCCTGGGGTTCGCTGGTTCGGTTCTGGCCCTGGAACCTGGCGCTGACGCTGGACAATTATGATTTCGGCCGCTTCGATTCATCGGGCTGGGGCGCGGTCGGCACCTCCATCCGCATGGCGCTGGCCACGGCCTGCATCGGTACCGTCATCGTGTTCCTCGGCGCCTATGTCATGGAACGCGCGCCGCGGCTGTCCCGCGTGGATGCGGGCCTGCGGAGTGCCGTGGGGCTGCTGGCGACGGTGCCGTTGGCGATCCCGGGTCTGGTGCTGGGGCTCGCCTACATCCTGTTCTTCAACCACCCTGCCAATCCGCTAGGGTTCCTGTATGGCACCCTGGCGATCCTGGTCCTGAACTCGCTGGTGCATTTCTACACCGTGGGTCATCTGGCGGCGACAACGGCGATCCGCCAATTGGACCCGGAGTTCGAGGCGGTAGGGGCTAGCCTGAAGGTCCCGGTGTGGGAAACCTTCCGGCGTGTGACGCTGCCGATCTGCCTGCCGGCGATCCTGGAAATCTGGGTCTATCTTTTCGTCAACGCCATGGCGACGGTCAGCGCCGTGATCTTCCTCTACGGGCCCGACACCAAGCCGGCCTCCGTTTCCGTGGTGCACATGGATGAAGCCGGGCAGGCCAGCGCCGCCGCCGCCATGGCCTGCGTGCTGCTCGGCGTCTCGATCATGGCGAAACTGGCGCAGATGGTGGTGGGGGCGCTGACGGCACGGGCCACGCAGGGATGGCGGAGGCGGTAGGCGCCGCCGTTCAGTGCAGGCGCGGTGCCTTCATGAAACTGGTGCGATCCGCGCTCGTGACGGGCAGGCTGAAGCGCCTGCCATCCCGTTCCACCGAGACCTGGACCATGACCCCCGCCTGCCCGAGCGACCACAAGCGACGCCACAACGCCGCTAGATCAGCGGCATTCTCACCCTCGATGCCGATGATGCGATCACCGGGCTTGATGCCGGCTTTGTCCGCGGGCCCCTTGCTGGCGACGGAGGCGACGATGATCCCTTCCTCCTGGTCCGCGCAGTAGAGGCCGAGCCAGGGCCGCGCCGGCTTGTTGACCCGCCCGTAATTCGTCATGTCGTCCAGGATCGGGTGCAGCAGCCCGATCGGCACAGCCATGTTGAGGTCCAGCCGCCGTCCCTTCGAGTCCCGGTGCTGCAGCACCAGGGACCCGATGCCGATCAGGGCCCCGTCCTCCCCGATCAGGGCGGCGCCACCCCAGGACGGATGGGCGGGGGCGGTGAAGAGCGCCTCCTCCAGCAGGTATTCCCAGTAGCCGGCAAAGGGTTCCTTGGCGACGATGGAGCAGGCCAGCGCGCCGCCTTCCGCGGCGTTGCGACCGGAATGCGGGGCTGCGGCCAGGATGGTATTGGCACCGGCCTCCGGCAGCGCAGCGGTCCCGAGCGGCATGGTGGGTGCGTCCAGCCGCCCCAGCGCCTGTACCAGGCCGAAGCCGGTCTCGAAATCATAGGCTAGGCCGTGGCCCTGGACGACTCGGCCAGTGGAGGTGGTTATCCAGATGCTGTCGGCTTCGCCGATCAGGTAGCCGATGGTCAGCACCAGCCCCTTGGCACCGATCACCACGCCGCTGCCTTCGCGCTCCGTGCCCAGCGTCCGGGCGGAGAAGGCGTCGGCCGGCACGCGCGACTTGATCGACACCACGGAAGCCAGGGTGCGCGCCACATCGAAGCGGTATTCGGCCGGGTCAGGCCGCATTTCCGCGGGGATCGTCCAGTCCTCGTCCGCCATCACTGCTTCCGCTGCCAAGGAGGCATTCTAGAAGAGGCCGGGGCTGGTGGGAACGCCCCGGCGGTTTCGCAAGATTGCGGCCGGCGGCTCCGGGGCGGGGGGCAGGTCAAGAGGAGAAACCAGGGGCGCGACCAGTGCTTCCGCGACCGGGTCCGGAATGACCCGCGGGCACCGGAAGGCGATGCGGTATTCGTTCGGCCAGATCTCGCTGCGCACGATGTCGAAGCCCCTGTCCCGATCGGCGCAGAAGCGCTGCGCCTGTTCCACACCGCGCCGCGCTGCCGTGGCGGGCGTCGAGGCGTGGGTGGTCAGGCCGAAGACCTCCGGCGACAACTCGACGACCGCCGAGGTGGTGGCGCAGGCGCCGAGAAGGGACAGCAGCAGGACGGCGTATCGGGCCAGGGTGGCTCTCCGCAGTGTGATCGCGCGGCGAGGCTAGGACACCCTGCGGGGCACCACCAGCCAGGGAATGGCGCGGCGGCACGCCGGGAAACCCCGTCTCCCCGCCCGGTTTCCCGGACGGGGAGTGGGTTGGAGGGCGGGGTGGCTACGGGGCCGCCTTCGCCTCGCGCCGCCGCCGCGTCAGGATGAACTCCGTATAGCCGTTCGGCTGCGTTGCGCCATCGAAGACCAGGTCGCAGGCTGCCTTGAAGGCCGGGCCGTCGAAGCCCGGCGCCATGGGCTTGTAGAGCGGGTCGCCGGCATTCTGGCGATCGACCACCGCGGCCATGCGCTTCAGTGTCTCATCCACCTGGGCTCGGGTCACGATGCCGTGGCGCAGCCAGTTGGCGATGTGCTGGCTGCTGATGCGCAGCGTGGCGCGGTCTTCCATGAGGCCGACATCGTTGATGTCCGGGACCTTGGAGCAGCCGACGCCCTGGTCCACCCACCGGACGACATAGCCCAGGATGCCCTGCGCGTTGTTGTCCAGCTCCGCCTGCACATCCTGCGGTGCCCAGTTGGTGTTGGTCGCGACGGGTACGGTCAGGATGTCGTCCAGCCTGCCGCGCGGGCCACCGGCGACGATCTCCGCCTGGCGCGCCGGGACATCCACCTGGTGGTAGTGCAGCGCATGCAGCGTCGCGGCGGTGGGGGAGGGGACCCAGGCCGTGTTGGCGCCGGCCTTGGGGTGGCCGACCTTCTGGTCCAGCATCGCGGCCATCATGTCGGGCATCGCCCACATGCCCTTGCCGATCTGTGCGCGGCCGCGGAGGCCGGCGGCGAGGCCGACATCGACGTTCCACTCCTCATAGGCCTTGATCCAGGGCAGGCCCTTCATGTCGTTCTTGCGGACGACGGGGCCGGCTTCCATCGCGGTGTGGATCTCATCCCCCGTACGGTCCAGGAAGCCGGTGTTGATGAAGACCACGCGGTCCTTCACGGCGCGAATGCAGGCGGCCAGGTTCACCGTGGTGCGGCGTTCCTCGTCCATGATGCCGAGCTTGGCGGTGTAGCGCGGCAGGCCAAGCGCATCCTCCACCCGCTTGAACAGCAGGTCGGCGTGGCGGACCTCATCGGGGCCATGCATCTTCGGCTTGACGATGTAGACGCTGCCGGTGCGGCTGTTCATCCGCTTGCCGCGGCCGGGCGGCTGGATGTCGTGCAGCGCGATCGCGACGGTCACCATCGCGTCCAGTGCCGTTTCCGGGATCTCGGCGCCGTCCAGCGTGACGACATCCGTCATCATGTGGTGGCCGACATTGCGCACCAGCATGACGGAGCGGCCATGCAACGTGATCGCGCCGCCGGCCGGCGTCTTCCAGACCCGGTCGGCGTTGAGGCGGCGGGTGATGGTCTTGCCGCCCTTCTCGAGGTCGGCGGTCAGGTCGCCCTTCATCAGGCCGAGCCAGTTGCGATAGACATCGATCTTGTCGGCGGCATCGACAGCGGCGACGCTGTCCTCGCAATCCATGATCGTGGTCAGCGCGGATTCCATCACCAGGTCGCTGACGCCGGCCGGATCCTCACGCCCGATCGCACTGCCGCGGTCGATGTGGAGTTCCATGCGTAGCCCGTTGTTGCCGAGCAGGATGGCGTTGGGCGCCCAGGTCTCCCCCTGGTAGCCCATGCACTGGCCGGGGCGGGCGAGGTGGACCTTGCTGCCATCCTTCAGGGCGACAACGAGGGTCCCGCCCTCGATCGCGTAGCTGGTGCTGTCGGCATGGCTGGCGCCGCCGGCGAGCGGCACGGCCTGGTCGAGCACCTTGCGCGCGAAGGCGATGACCTTGGCGCCGCGCTTCGGGTTGTAGCCGCGGCCCTTCTCGGCGCCATCCGCCTCCGGGATCGCATCGGTGCCGTAGAGCGCGTCATACAGGCTGCCCCAGCGGGCGTTGGCGGCGTTCAGCGCGTAGCGGGCATTCGAGACGGGGACGACGAGCTGCGGGCCGGCCATGGTCGCGATCTCGGCGTCGACATCGGTGGTGCCGACGGAGAAGGGCTCGGGCTCCGGCGCCAGGTAGCCGATCTCCTGCAGGAAGGCGGTGTAGGCGGGCAGGTCCACGGGGCGCGCGGGGTTGGCGCGGTGCCAAGCATCGATCTTCGCCTGCAATGCATCGCGCGTGGCAAGCAGTTCCGCGTTCCGCGGCGCCCACTCGCGGAGGATGGATTCGAATGAAGACCAGAAACGCGCGGGTTCGATCCCGGTGCCGGGCAGGGCTTCGTCCTCGATGAAGGTGCGGAAGGCACCCTCCATGCCAAGGTTGCCGATCTTAACGGTCTTTGCCATCGAACCTTCTCCTCGCCTGCAAGCCCCGGCGCCCTCGGGGCCGTTCGCGGGCCATCTGCGGGCATTTGCCCTATGTGGCAAGGGGGACGACCCGCGCAGGCCATCCCCCCAGAGGGTCCCTACCGGTCCAGCACCGCGCGGTCGTTCTTCGCGGTCAGGGTGCGGAAATGCGGCTCAAGCTCCGCTTCGCTCAACCCGAAGGCCTGGACAAAGCCCATGACCAGGCGCTGCTCCTCCGGCTCGGCCTGGCCGTCCGACATGGCGCTGTCGATCATGTTCAGGACGATGCAGAGCCTCTGGTCGTGGCGCAGCTTGGGCGCCGCGGCAGCGGCGAACTGCTCGGCCGGCGTGGCACGGCAATAGCGAAGCGCGTTATCGAGGGCCTGCCGCGTGGCATTGGGGCCCATGACGGACAGGAGATGGCCGATCTCCTCCTGGTCCATCTCGCCGTCGGACGCCATGCAATAGAGCAGGCTGGCGACGAGGCAGTTGCGAGGCGTGAGGTCGAAGGCAGGCGCCTGGGCCTTGAACATTCCGAACATCGATGTGTCTCCCGGCAGGGTTGTGGCGGCGCGCCGGGCACTCTCGCGGTGCCGGTCGCGCCGTCGCGCAACAGCCAGGGATTCGGCCATTCGGCAAGAGGGTTTACTGTTGCAGAAATGAGACACTGCGGTGTTACCGCAATAGTGGCATCGGGGCTGGCAAGGAAGAGGCTTACCGAACCAATAGATTGAATTTAGACTGGATACGATTGACCGAGGCCCCCCGCATCGTGATCACGCTCTCTCCCGACGTCGTTGAAGCGCCGCCTCTCGACGTTGCCTCGGATTCCCGGCGCCTGTCGCCAGTGCAGCCGCGCACCATGGTGGAACAGGCCGCCGAGGCCATCGTCGCCGCCGCCGCCCGCGGCATCTTCCTGCCTGGCGATCGTCTGGTAGAGGCTGAGATCGCCCGCGACCTCGGCATCAGCCGCGTCCCGGTGCGGGAGGCGCTGCGCCTCCTGGAAAGCCAGGGTATCGTCGTCAGCACGCCCTACAAGGGCATGCGGCTCATGCAGATCACCAACCGCAACGTGGCGGAGTTGATGCGCGTCCGCACGGCGCTGGAAACACTGGCCCTGCGGGAGATCTCGGCCAGCGGCCCCGCGAATCCGGAACGCCTGGCGCCGGCCTGGCGGGCGGCGGAGCGGTATGAGGCCGTGTCCAGCGGGCCGGACGCCGCGGCAATTGTCGCGGCCGATGAGGCTTTCCACGGGGAACTCTGCCGGCTGTCCGGCAACGGCGTGCTGCACGGACTCTGGCTCAGCGTCGCGCGGCAGCTATCGGTCGTCTGGGGCCTCGGCCATGATGTCCGGCCAAAGCCGCGCATCGCACAGGAACACAGGGAGATCCTGGATCGCCTGTCCCGCGGCGATGCTGCAGGCGCACAGGCGGCGCTCGACGCCCACCTCGCCTGGCATGAGGATCTGGACTTCGAACGCCAGGTCGAACGCCGGCGGCTGGGCAAGAACCGCGCCTGACGACCCGCCGGCGATCCTCGCCCGCGGCACTGGCAGAGGAGGATCGCGGCATGTTCCAGATTGGGCAGAAAGTCTGGCATCGCGACGGCAAGCGCAGCGGCGTTGTCCTGGATTGCGATGGCGACCGCGTCTTCATCGAACAGGAGAACGGCGCGGAACTCGATTTCCCCGCCCGCGAACTGAGCGTGACGGCACCTGCCGCGGCGACGCCGGCGCATCGGGCTGCCGCCTCCGTTCCTTATTCCATGGTGGACCGCACCCTGGTTGCGTCGGACATCACGCCGGAACATGTCCGGGTGCTGGGCTTGATTCCCCAGCGTACCGTCCAGGCCGTGGCGGCGGTGTACGAAAAGCGGCCGCGGGCGGGCAAGTTCAGCGCTCTGGATGTCGCGCAGAAGCTGAACCTGATCGCGGAAGTCACCGATGTGCCCTACCGCACCATGCGCACCTACAGTGACCGGCCCGGGGAGATGGGGCTGCTGATGGGCAAGGGGCTCGCCGACAGCCAGAAGGGCTGAACGGGCCGGCGAGGCATCGGGGTCAGGCGCAGCCCGCCGCGCCGATGCGCCGTGTCGCATCCTCCTGCTCCTCTGGCGGCAGGAAGGCGCTGCGTGCCGGCCAGGGCGCGGGCGATGTCAGAACCGCCCGCAGGGCGGCAGCCATGCTGGATGCATCCTCGAACCGCTCTGTGGCGGCCTTGGCGGTCGCCCGCGCCACGATGGCCGGAAGTGCCGCCGGCAGGCCGGGCACCAGGCTGTCGAGCGCCGGGGTCGGGCGGTGGACGATCGCATGGGTCAGGGCGAAGAAGTCGGCAGGTGGCCGGAAGGGATGCCGGCCCGCCAGCATCTCGAACAGCACGATGCCAAGGCCCCAGAGGTCGGCACGTGCATCGGCGGCTTCGCCGCGCAACTGTTCGGGGGCCATGTAGGCGGGTGTCCCGGCCATCGTGCCGGCCATCGTAAGGTCGCTCGCCTCCGTGCGGGCGATGCCGAAATCCGTCAGCTTCGGCGTGCCGTGCCCGGCATTCTCGCTCATCGTCAGCAGGATGTTGGCCGGCTTCACGTCGCGGTGGACGATACCGCGGGCATGCGCATGGGCCAGCCCGTCCAGCAGTTCCACCACGATCTCCACCGCCTGCCGCGGCGAGATCTCCCCGCGCCGCATGGGTGCGCCCAGCGGCTCCCCGATCACCAGTTCCATGACGATGTAGAAGAGGCCCTCATGCATCCCCGCATCATGCACGGTGACGAGGTTGCCGTGATTGAGGCGGGCTGAGACCTGCACCTCCCGCAGCATGCGTTGGTGTTCTTCCGTGCTGGTGCGCCCGCGCATCATCTTCAGGGCAACAAGGCGGCCCAACCGGCGGTCAACGGCTTCAACCACCACGCCGGACGCCCCTTGGCCGATGATCTCACGCAACTCGTAGCGATCGGCGATGAGTGCAGGCATCCAGTAACCTCGGCTGCATAGACAGGCGCTGCCGCGGGAAAGGCGCCGAAGGATCACGCTGTGCCGCGCGGGGCCGGCACCGCAGCACTGTAGGGCGCCCGTGGAAGACAGGAAATGCCCGGATCGGTCGACATGCAGTTTCCACCTCGCCGAACTTTCGTTGCCATGGCGAGGAACATTGCAACGGCGGCGGTTTTTTGCCCCGCCCGCGGGATACGCCGGCGCCGGGGTTGTCGATCGCGCCTTGCGGGTCGATCCTGGGATCTCCGGAGGACATGCCTGATGCCGCTCACCTACACCCCGCCTGTTCACGTCAGCCAGCACTGGCAGGTCGCCAAGCCGGCCGCGCAGGGCAGGCGCGGCATGGTCGCCAGCCAGTCACGCGATGCGGCCGAGGCCGGGATCGCCATTCTGGAGGCGGGAGGCAACGCGGCCGATGCGGCGGTCGGCATGGCCTTCGCGCTGGCGGCCATGGAGCCCTGGAACAGTGGCCTTGGCGGCATCGGCTTCGCGCAGGTGGCAGCCCCTGGCGGCCCGGCGGAGACCATCGATTTCGGTCCCGTCTCCCCTGCCGGACTCGACGCCAAGGACTTCCCCACCACCGGGCGGATGAAGCAGGACCTGTTTGCCTGGCCGGAGGTGGTGGGCGACCGCAACATCCATGGCCCGATGAGCTTCGTCATCCCGTCCTCCGTCGCCGGCTATGCGCTGCTGCACGAGAAGCGTGGCCGCCTGCCGGCGCGCGACGTGCTGGCGCCGGCGGTGGCGCTGGCGAAGCGGGGCCTGGCGCAGGACTGGTTCACCACGCTGAAGATCGCGAACGCGGCTTCCACCCTGAAGCTCTATGCCGAATCGGCGCGCATCTACCTGCCGGGCGGGCTGCCGCCCGTGGCGCCCTACCAGGGCACGCCGGGCTTCTTCCAACTGGGCAATCTGGCGGCGACGCTCGAGCGCCTGCAGTCGGCAGGGTTCCGTGACTTCTACGAGGGCGAGATCGCAGCCTCCATCGCAGCGGATGTGAAGGCGATGGGCGGCGTGCTGTCCGCCGCCGATCTCGCGGGCTGCCGCGCGCGGGTGCTCCCGGCGGTTGCCGTGCTCTGGCGGGGCCGTACGCTCCACCTCTCCAACGGGCTGACCGCCACGCCGACCTTCCGGCGTGTGATGGAGTTGATGGAAGGGGCGGACTGGTCGGGCACGGAGCCCGGCACCGCCTGGCACATCGCCTTCGCGGAGGCGATGAAGGCCGCCTATGCGGAGCGGCTGGAGGGCCTTGGCGATGCCGAGCCCAAGGGCGCGGACAGCTGCACCACCCACCTGACCGTCTGCGACGCGGACGGGATGATGGTGGCGATGACCACCACGCTGCTGTCCTCCATGGGCAGCCGTGTGGTGCTGCCGGGCTCCGGCGTGCTGATGAACAACGGGGTCATGTGGTTCGACCCGCGGCCGGGTTCCCCCAACCAGATCGGTCCGAACAAGCGGCCGCTGACCAACATGTCGCCCGTGCTGGTTTCCGACGGGGTGGGGGTGCCTGAGATGGCGCTCGGTGCCTCCGGCGGGCGGCGCATCCTGGCGGCGGTGTTCCAGACCCTCGCCCTCGTCGCAGGCTTCGGGCTGGATGCGGAGGCCGCCGCGCATTTCCCGCGCATCGATGTGAGTGGCCCGGAAGGCGCCACCGCCGACCGCCGCCTGCCCCAGGCGACGCTGGATGCGCTGGCGGCGATGGGGCCGCTGGAGGTCGTGGAGCACGCCGTGCTGCCGGTGAACTTCGCCTGCCCGAACCTGATCCGCATCGCCCCCGACGGCACGCGCCAGGGCATCACCGACGTGATGTCGCCCTGGTCCGCCGCGCTCGCGCAGGGCTGAGGCCGATGGACGGCGTGCTCAGCCTGGGCGAGGAGATCACACTCCTTTCACTGGATGACGAGACCGGGCGGCCGGTCGGCCGTGCGGGCATGGGGCCCGACCGCGCGCTGGCCGGCGCGCTGCTGATGGAACTGGCGCTGGCGGGGCGGCTGGATACGGACCGGGACCGGCTGATCCTGGTGGATGCGGCGCCGACCGGCGATGCGGCGCTGGACGCTGCGCTGGCGCGCCTTGCCGCACCCGGCGCGCCCACGGATGCCCGCGGCGCGATCCCGCTGCTGGCGCGCGATATAGCGGCGGCGCGGGCCGTGATCCTGGACCGGCTGGTGGCGCGCGGCGTCCTGCAGCGGGTCGATGAACGCCTTCTGTGGATCCTGCCCGACCGCCGCTATCCCAAGGCGCCGGGTCGGGCGGAAGTGACGGAGGCGCGCGCCCGGCTGCGCGCCTTGTTGCTGGAGGGCGAGATCCCCGATCCGCACGACGCGCTGCTGCTCGGCCTGGCGAGGGCGGCGGGCCTGCTGCCGCTGATCTTCTCGGCGGCGGAGCTGTCGGGGGTACAGCCCTGGCTCGAGGTCGTCACGCGGATCGAGAGCCTGAACCGATCCCTTGCGGTGGCGGTGGCCGATATCCGCGGTGTCGGGATGGGGACCGCGCAGCGGGAAGCGTGAAGTGGAGGCGCTGACACGCCATGGCCATCTGCGCGGCATGATGTTTGCCTATCATGCGGGCAGGTAAGGGCTATCGCATGCGGTGCTGGGTGATGTGCCCAGAAATTGTGCGGTTGCCCGGCCGGTTCTGATCGCTGGGAGCGCATCCATGCTGCAACGTCGTCATCTGCTCGGCCTGACCGCCGGCGCCGTCGGTACCCTGGCCGCGCCGGCCGCGCTGCGTGCCCAGGGCGCCTGGCCCAGCCGCGGCACCATCCGCCTGGTCGCCCAGTTCCCCCCGGGGGGGCTGGTGGACACCGTCGCGCGCCTGATGGCGCCGGCCATGTCCCAGGCCCTGGGCCAGAACATCGTGGTGGAGAACCGCCCGGGTGCCGGCGGCATCATCGGTACCGACATGGTCGCCAAGGCGCCGGCGGATGGCTACACGCTGCTCGTCAGCCATGCCTCTGTCCAGGTGTTCAGCACGGCGACCCGGCCGAGCCTGCCCTTCGACCCGATCAACGACTTCACCCACATCATGCAGTTGGTGGAGGCGCCGAACATCATCCTGGTGCGCGCCAATTCCCCCTTCCAGACGCTGGAGCAACTGCTGACCGCGGCGAAGACGCGCCCCGTCCGCTACGGCTCCTCCGGCATCGGCTCCGCGCCGCATCTGCTGGGGGCGATGCTGTCGGCGGAGGCGGCGGCGCCGAACCTTGACCACATCCCCTATGCCGGCAGCGCGCCGGCCATGCAGGACGTGCTGGCGGGCAACATTGAATGCATGGTGGACCCCATCACCACCAACACGCAGCAGATGCGGGACGGGTCGCTGCGCGCGCTTGCTGTTTCCACCGCCCAGCGGCTGGCGATGTTCCCGAACGTGCCGACCTTCGCGGAACTCGGCTATCCCAAGCTGACCTCCGCGCAGTGGCTCGGCCTGTCCGGACCGAAGGGCCTGCCGGCGCCGATCGTGGAGCGCCTGACGGCGATCATCCCGCCGATCCTGGCGCGGCCGGAACTCGCCTCCCGCTTCGTCGAGCTGCAGACCATGCCGCGCAATCCGCCGCCGGCGGGGGCGGACTTCATCGCGCTGATGCGGCGAGAGATCACCGAATGGACCGCCGTCGCCCGGCAGTTCAACATCACGGTGAGCTGAACAGGCGGGCAGCTGAGAAAGAGCCTTCGGTGGTGAGCGGGGGGCGGCCTGACGGCCGCCCCTTTTCGTTGCACACTCCATCACAATGCCCGGGATGGATGCGATGGCGCTGACGATGCCGGAGGAGATTCTGCTCCTCCTCCTTGATGACGAGACGGGCAAGCCCGTGGGGCTACCGGGACCGGCGGGCGACCTGGCGGTCGTGGGCGCCATCCTGATGGAACTGGCGCTGGCGGGACGGATCGACACGGACCTCGACAGCCTGACAGTGGTGGACCCGCGGCCCATCGGCGACCCCGTTTTGGATGGCGTGCTGGCACGGCTGGCGGAGCCGGGTGCCGCGCGCACCAGCCGTGGCTGGATCCAGGACTTCGCCAAGGGTGCCGGGCTGCTGCGCCCGCAATTGCTGGAACGCCTGGTGCAAGCGGGCGTGCTGCGGCGGGTGGAGGACCGGTTCCTGTGGGTCTTCCCGGAGCGCCGCTACCCCAAGGCGGAGGCGAGGGTGGAGGTCGAGGAGGTTCGCGCACGTCTGCGCCATGTGCTGCTGGACGACAGCATCCCCGAACCCCGCGACGCGCTGCTGATCGGACTCGCCCGCGCCGCCAGCCTGGTGCCGCTGCTGGTGTCGCCGGATGAAGCGGTGCGCGCCGCGCCGCGGGTGGAGCGGATCGCGGCGCTGGAGGAATTGTCGCGGTCACTCGGTGCCGCGACGCGGGACATATACGCCGCGCTGATGCGCCAGGGCGCCATCCACTGAGTCAGTAGGCGGGTGAGGCCTCCGTCACCGAGACATGGGCTGAGACGACTTTCCAGCCGAGGCCCGGAAAGCGCACCCAGGTCTGGCTCTGCCGGCCGGTCGTGGCGCGGCCGCGCATGTCGAATTCCAGGTTCACGGTGGCGAAGTCGCGCCCCAGCGTCGTGATCACCAGGCGGCGATGCGCCAGCTTGATGCCGGGGCCGGGTGGGCGGCGCACGCGGTGTGCGTGGATTTCCTCGAACCCGTAGCCGTTCTCATGAACGGCGTAGCGAATGGTGTGCGGGCTGTTCCAGAAGGTGACGTCCAGCACGTCCACATCCTTGTCGATCAGCGCCTTTTCGTAGCGTTCGAACAGGGTGCGGATCTCCTCCACCACCTCGGGGATGTTGACATCCATCAGATACTCTCCAGGGCCAGGGCGGTGCGCACCAGCATGGCATCGGCGCCGCGTGCGGCAAGCAAGGACAGGCCGATGGGGCGGCCATCGACGGTGGCGCCGGGGATGCTGACTTGCGGGTGGCCGGCCAGGCCGCCATGGGCGCAGAGCACGTTGATGGCGGATCGCAGTCCATCCAGTTCCGACAGCGGGAGCCCGACCTTCGGCGCCGCGAAGGGCGTGGTGGGGATCGCCAGCACGGTGCCTGGCGGCAGCAGGTGGCAAAGTCGCCCGCGGGCTTCCCGCCGCACCAGCGCCGCCCAGCCGAGATCGGCTTCCGGCGTCATCGCCGCCATCACCAGGCCGCGGGCGACACTGAAGGCGAAGCGCGGGTTGTCGCGCTCCACCCACTCGCGAAAGGTGTCCCAGGCTTCCACGGGTTGCAGGGTGCGCTGGGCGCGGGACCAGGTTGTGAGGCCCTGGGGCGCCATCACCTCCTCCCGCCAATCCGGCACCAGGCGCTTCAGGCGGTCCAGCACGGGGGCCAGGGCTTCCGCAGCCGCCGGGTCGGCGAAGCCGAAGGCATCGGTCGCGACCAGCAGGCGCGTCGGCAGCGCATCCCCGATCGCCTCACGCAGCAGCACGGTGGAGATTCGGGCGAAGGTCGCGGCATCGCGCGCGAACCAGCCCGTGGTGTCAGAGGATGGAGCCTGCGGCAGCATCCCCGTCGGATCGAGCCGCCCATGCGTCGGGCGGATGCCGAAAAGTCCGCAGAAGCTGGCGGGGACGCGGACGGAGCCGCCGGTATCGGTGCCCAGCGCCATGTCGCATATCCCCTGCGCGACAGCGCTGGCGGAACCGGAGGAGGAACCGCCCGGGACATGGCCGGGTGCCGCGGGGTTGAGCGGCGTGCCCTCGAAGGCATTCTCGCCGAGGATGCCAAGCGAGATCTCATCCGTGATGGTCTTGCCGACCAGCGTGGCGCCGGCGTCCAGCAGTGCCTGCACAGCCCAGGCATGCCGCGTGGGGACCGGGTTCTGGCGCGCCCAGTCCGGGTTGCCGCCGCCAGTCGGGAGGCCGGCGACATCGAACAGATCCTTGGCCGCAAAGGTCAATCCGGTGAGCTGGCCGCCCGGCGTGCCGGGAAGACGGACCATCGTGCCGGGGACGAAGGGGGAGGACATGGATTCTCCTGGAAGCCGGGATTGAGCGCGGGGATGCAGGAAGCACGCCATCATCCCATCCGCGGAGGCTTCCACGCGAAGGCCAGCGCTGCCATCCGCGTGACCACGCAGCCGATGACGGCGACGATCACCGCGGGCGCCACCTCATCGATCTCGATCGCCGGGCCCCGCGCCATCAGATAGGCCGTCAGCGCCAGGGACCAGATCACCGCGACTTCACCGTAGAAGCCCGTGGTCAGGTTGGGGATGCTGCCACCGCCGCGCAGCACATCCCGGATGATGCCGCCCCCCGCGCCGGTGATGGTGCCGAGCAGCGGTCCCCAGAGCCATAGCGGGTCCGCCCCCATGCCGAAGGCGATGGTGACGCCAAGCACGGTGGAGGCGCCGAGGCCGAGCGCATCGGCGAAGTCGAACAGCCAGCGATCCGCGCGACGCCGACGCATGGCCACCGCAACCTGCGCGATCCAGAAGGCCAGGATGGCGCGCCCGCGCAGCAATGCCCAACCATGCATCATCGCCCAGACCACCAGGACGGTGCCGAGGATCAGCTGCAGGAACAGTGGGTTGCGCAGGATGCCCAGGGGGTAGCGCCCGACCAGCAGGTCCCGCAGAACGCCGCCGGCCGCGGCGGTGATGGCGGCCAGCACGAAGGCGCCGAACAGCGACCAGCCGCTGTGCCGCGCCGCCAGCGCGCCGGCCAGGGCGCTGGCGACGGCACCCGTGATCTGCAGCACCAGGAACCAGCGCCCCTCGATGGACAGCGACAGCAGGATCGGGAAGCGGAAGCGCGCCGCGATGCGGTCCAGCGTGCCGTCCTCCGTCAGCATCTCGATTGCCGCGTCGAAGCGGCCGAGCATCGCGGGCGTCACCGTGCCCGGGCTGAAGGCCAGGTGCAGCGGGATAAGGATTCGCATCTGCGCTTCCTCCACCCTCGTCGCGGCGCCGAGGCTGGTGATGATGAGCGCGACGGACAGGCGTTCCGCCAGGAAGCCATCGATCTCCCCGGCCAGAAGGCGGCGGATATTGGTCGCGTCGTCATTGGCGGGGCGTACGCGCCCGGAAATGGAGGGGGAGGCGATGAAGGTGTCCAGCGCCGCGTTGTAGTACGAGAAGCCGGCACGGACGCCGAGGCGGAACTGCCGGTCCTGGGCGAGGAAACTCGCAAGCCCATCGGCATCGCTGAAGCGCAGTCGCGCACCTTCTCCGCGCCGGACCACCAGCACGTTGACGTCGTGGCGGTACGGCAGGGAGAAGGCGTAGCGCCGTGCTCGCTCCTCCGTCTCCGGGATGCCTGTCGCGACATCCATCCGGCCTGCCGCCACGGCCTCCAGCAGCGGCAGGTAGCCCATGGGGACGAAGCGGACCTCCTCCCCGGCCTGGCGGGCGATGGCGCGCACCATCTCGATGTCGAGGCCGGTGAGTTCCCCCTGGCGCAGGTATTGCTGCGGCTCGCTCGCGTACCAGCCGGCCTGCAGAACGCGGTCCTGCGCCCTGGCAGGGGCTGCCACGAGCAGCGCGATCAGCGCCGCCAGCAGCAGCCGCCAGGGCCGCGAAAGGAGACGAGCGTGGGTATCACGGCCGGCTGGTATCGATCGAACCATTCCCGCAACGCACCACTTTCCGATCCCCATGCACAAGCTCTCATTCAGCGACGGTCAGGCGGTGCCGCCATGGTCCTTGCACCACTGCGCGGCCTGGGCATGGGTCGCGAACCACACGCCCTCATGCTTCTTCATCCGGGTTATGAGGCGGTCGAGAAGCGGCAGGCGTGACCGGTGGCCGATGATGTGAGGATGCATGGTCAGCAGGAACATGCCGCCTTCCGCATAGGCGCCGTCGAACTCCGCCGCGAAGATCTCCTCCACGGAGGACGGCGGCGTATAGGGGCGCAGCCCGCTGAAGCGGAGCATGTTGAAATAGACCGCATCGTCGCGGATCCACTCCGGCGGCAGTTCCACGATGCCGGTGGGCTCGCCCTGGTCCAGCAGTTCATAGGCATCGTCATCGGCCATGAGCGAACTGTCGTAGAGCAGCCCCAGCTCTTTGATGATCGACAGCGTGTCGATGGAGAAATCCCAGGAGGCGGTGCGGATGCCGACGGGGCGCTGGCCAGAAAGCTTTTCCAGCATATCGGCTGACCGGAGCGTCAGGTCGCGCTCCACGCCCTGGGGCAGCTTCGTATTGGCCTCATGAATCCAGGAATGGATGCCGATCTCGTGGCCTTCATCGGCCACCGCTCGGATCTCCTCGGGGTGCAGCATGGCGCTGACGGCGGGGTAGAAGAAGGTCGCGGGGATGCCGTGCTTGGCCATCAGGGCCCGGATGCGCGGAATGCCCTGGCGGCTGCCATACTGGCCCTGGCTGATGCGCATCGGACTGTCATCGGAGTCGCGCAGCGGGCCGGTCTCATGGTCCGCATCGAAGGACAGCGTCACGCAGCAGCGCGCGCCGCCGGGCCAGGAGGCGGGGCGCAGGCTGCGGCCGGCGCGGGCGCGGCCGACGATCTTCCGCCACTCGGGCTCGGTCAGTTCCCAGGGAGGGGGCGGCTCGGACATCGGGGTTTCCTCGAAGGCTATGGGGCGCCATGCTGCCCGGCACCGAGCCCCCCTGGAAGCCCCGCATGACGATACCGACCGATCCCGCGCTGATGACCGCGGAACAGCTTCTCTCGCTCTATGCGCGCCGCGCGCTGTCCCCGGTCGAGGCGCTGAAGGCGGTGACGGAGCGGATCGCCCGCTACAACCCATGGGTGAACGCCTTCGCCGCCATGAACCCGCGGGCGCTGCGGGAGGCCGGGGAGAGCGAGGCGCGCTGGGCCGTGGGCCGGCCGATGGGCATCCTGGATGGCGTGCCCTGCACGGTGAAGGATTTGCTGAATATCGCGGGCTTTCCGACGCGCCGCGGCAGCCTGGTGACGGACACCACGCCGGCGACGGAGGACGCGCCGGCCGTGGTCGGGCTGAAGGCGGCGGGGGCCGTCATCATCGGCAAGACGACGACCACCGAATTCGGCTGGAAGACGCCGGGCGATTGTCCGCTGCACGGCATCACCCGCAATCCCTGGAATCCGCAACGCACGCCGGGGGGCAGTTCGTCGGGCGCCGGGGCCGCGGGGGCGGCCTGCTTCGGGCCCCTGCATATCGGTACCGATGCCGGCGGGTCCATCCGCATCCCCGCCGCCTATTGCGGCCTGGTGGGCGTGAAGCCGAGCTATGGCCGCATCCCGCAATGGCCGCATGGCGCCTTCTCCGCCGTCGCCTGCGCGGGGCCGATGACGCGGAGCGTGGGGGATGCCGCGCTGATGATGTCCGCGATGGCGCGGCATGACCTGCGCGACCCCGTCTGCCTGCCGGATGATCCGCGGGACTGGCGGGCGGGCATGGACCAGGGCGTGGCGGGGCTGCGCGTGGCCGTGGTGCGGCGCCTGGGCTTCGAGCCGCCCTTGGATGAGGAGGGGGAGGCCGCGCTGCAGGTGGCGGCGAAGCTGCTGGCCGAACAGGGCGCGATCGTCGAGGAAGCGGACCCCCAACTCCCTGATACGCGCGCCATCTTCTCCCGCGTCTGGGGCGTGGCCATCGCCCGGATCTGGACCGGCACGGCGGAGGACAAGCGCGGCCTGCTGGATGCGGGGATCGAGGAAGTGGCGCGGAAGATGGGCGACATGGGCGCGGCCGATTTCCTCGGCGCCGACATGCTGCGCGTGGAATGCGGGCACGCCATGGCGCGCTTCCACCAGCGCTACGACCTGATCCTGACGGCAGCGACGCCGACCGCGGCGCTGGACGCGGATGCGCCGACCATCCGCCCGGTGGAGGCGCTGTGGCGGGACTGGGCGCCCTGGACCTTCGCCTTCAACCTGACCCGCCAGCCCGCCATCGCCGTGCCGATTGGCCTGGACGATGCGGGGATGCCGCGCGGCGTGCAGGTGGCGGCGGCGCTCTACCGGGACGACCTCGCCTTTCGCGCGGCACGCGCGCTGGAGACAGCGGCTTCTCTCCCCCTGGCCAACCCGTCGGAATCCGGGCAGATGCGCGCCAAGCTCAACTGACCGGAGGACCCGCGCGATGCGGCTGGTGACATTCAGGGATGCCAAGGGCACGCGCGTCGGCGCGATGGACGCGGCGGGCCAGTTGCTCGATATCACTGCCGTGGATGCGGGGCTGCCGCATGACATGATCGGGCTGATCGCGGCGGGTGCCCTGGCGGGTGCCCTGGCGGCGGCGGCGAAGGCGCCGGTCGTGGAGGGGGGCAAGCTGCTCGCCCCCATCCCTCGCACGCCCAAGAACATCTTCTGCGTGGGCAAGAACTATCACGAGCACGCGAAGGAATTCGCGGGATCTGGCTTCGATGGCGGCGCCAAGGATGTGGTGCCCCCGTTCCCCGTCGTGTTCAGCAAGCCGCACACCAGCATCATCGCGAATGGCGAGCCGATCCTGAGCGCGATGGATCCGACCGGGGGGCTCGACTACGAGGGCGAACTGGGCGTTGTCATTGGCGCGGGCGGGCGCGGGATCCGCAAGGCAGACGCGCTGAAGCACGTCTTCGGCTACACCATCGTGAACGACGTGACCGCGCGGCACCTGCAGAAGCGCCACAGCCAGTGGATCCTTGGCAAGGGCCTTGACACCTTCGCGCCCATGGGCCCCGCCATCCTGACGGCCGATGAATGCCCGGACCCCAAGAAGCTGGTGCTGACCACCTGGCTGAATGGCGAGAAGCGGCAGCAGGCGCCCGTCTCCGACCTCATCTTCGATATCCCGACCCTGATCGAGGCGATCAGCGCCGCCATCACGCTGGAACCCGGCGACGTGATCGCTACGGGCACGCCAGCGGGCGTCGGGATCGGATTCAACCCACCGAAATTCATGAAGGCAGGCGATGTGGTGCGGATCGAGGTGCCAGGTATCGGCGTCCTCGAGAATCCGGTCGCCTGAGACGTGATTCATGCTCCCCCGTGCTGGCGGGGGAGAGCCGGGGCGGGGGCCGCGCCCCCGCAGCTTTTCGGGAGGAACAACAAGATGCTCGATCGCCGCACCCTGCTGGCCGCCACCACGCTGGCGCCCTTCGCCGCGCAAGCGCAGTCCGTGGACTACCCCAACCGCGTCATCAACCTGATCGTGCCCTTTCCGCCGGGCGGCCAGGCGGATCTGGCGGCGCGCCCCGTGGCCGCGGCGCTCGAGAGGATCTTGCGCCAGCCCGTCGTCGTACAGAACCGCGGCGGCGCTGCCGGGGCCATCGGCAACGGCTTCGTGGCCCGCAGTGCGCCAGACGGCTACACTCTGGTTATGGCGTTGTCCTCGCTGGCCGTCATCCCGGAAGCGGAGCGGCTGTTCAACCGGGCGCCGCCCTACACCGCCGACCAGTTCGCGCCCGTGGCACTGGTGAATGCCGACCCGACCATGCTGGCGGTACCGGCCTCTGCCCCGTGGCGCACCATGGAGGAGTTCATCGCGGCGGCGAAGGCCAGCCCGGGGAACATCCCGTATGGCTCCTCCGGCACCTATGGCACGCTGCATGTGGCGATGGAGATGCTGGCGGCATCGGCGGGCATCCGTCTGCTGCATGTACCTTTCACCGGCGCGGGCCCTGCCATTACGGCGCTGCTGGGCGGCCAAATCCAGGCCCTGGCCTCCGCGCCCGGTACCCTGACGCAGCATGCGCGGGATGGGCGCATCCGAGTGCTGGGCTGCTGGGGCAGGGACCGCGTGGCTGCGTTTCCGGACGTGCCGACCTTCATCGAGAAGGGTTTCGCCGATGTTGAATTCTACATCTGGGCTGGCATGTTCGCCCCCGCCGCCACGCCCGCACCGGTGATCCGGGTGCTCCGCGACGCGATGCGCCAGGCGGTGCAGGACCCGCAACTGGTGCAGGCCTTCACCGCCGCGGGCGCCCCCGTGCGCTACATGGACGCGCCCGAATTCGCCGCCTTCTTCGCGGAGGACAGCGCCAGGCTCGTGCGCGCCGTGCAGCGTATCGGAAGGGTCGAGTAGCTTCCGCTCCGTGGCGGGAGGCGCTTGAATGCGCCCCCGCTGATGGAGAGTAGCGCATGTCGTCCGAGACCGAGATCCTCGCCTGGTTGTCGCAGCAGCAGGACGCGATGGTCGCGACCCTGCGCGAGATGGTCGACACCGACGGCGGCAGCTACGACAAGGAAGGCGTGGACCGCGTCGGCGCCCAGGTGCAGCGCTTCATGGAAGCCCAGGGCATCCCGACCGAGGTTCTGCCCCAGCGGAAGCATGGGGATTGCATCCGCGCCGTCGTCGAAGGCGGCGACCTGACGCGGGGCGGCAACGCCCGTGAGAACATCGTGCTGATGGGGCATCGCGACACCGTCTTCCCGAAGGGGGAGCCGGAGCGGCGCCCTTTCAAGGTTGAGGGCGGCCGGGCCTACGGCCCCGGCGTCGCCGATATGAAGGCCGGCCTGGTGATGAACATGTTCGTCCTCGCCGCTTTCCGGAAATTCGGCGGTGCGCCGGGGCCGCTGGTGGCGCTGTTCACGGGTGATGAGGAGATCGGCAGCCCGGAGGGCCGCCCGGTGATCGAGGCCGAGGCTCGCGCGGCCCGCGTGGTGTTCAACTCCGAGCCCGGAAGGCCGACGGGCGGCATTGTCACGGGCCGCAAGGGCGGCGTCTTCTCCGTCTTCGACATCGAGGGCAAGGCCGCGCATTCCGGCGGCAATTTCGAAGCGGGGATCAGCGCGATCGGCGAACTGGCGGCGAAGATCACGGCCATCCATGCGCTGACCGACCTCAAGCGCGGGATCACGCTGAATGTGGGGCTCGTGGCCGGCGGGCAATCCGTGAACACGGTGGCGCCCTGGGCGCAGGGGCAGATCGACCTGCGCTACGTGGAACCCGCGGACCGCGACGAGGTGATGGCGAAGATCGAGGCCATCATCGCCAGGAGCTTCGTCCCCGGCACCCGTTCGACGCTGACCATCAAGGGGGAATTCCTGCCCCTTACCCAGTCGCCCGACGCCAGGCGGCTGTTCGACCTGTACCGCGAGGCGGCAAGGGAGACAGGGTTCGAGCCGGAAGGTGAATTCAGCGGCGGTTGCGCCGATAGCGGCTTCACCGCGGCCATGGGCGCGCCGACCCTCTGCGCCGTCGGTCCCGTCGGTGGGCGGGCGCATACGCCAGACGAATACCTCGAAATCGCGAGCCTGGTGCCGCGGGCCCAGGCCATGGCGCGGGCGATCCTGCGCCTTGGCCCGAACTGAATGCCGGAGGGTGTCAAGTTGACTTGCGGATTCTGTCCGACGCCGTCATGCGAGCTTGGCGGTGGGCGAGGCGTGGGAGTTGGGTGCCTGGTGGATTGATTTTGACAACCGAGCGCCCGGCTGCGTGATTACGCCTGACCTGGATGAGGCGCTTTGCATCGCGGAGGAGGAAACGGGTGCCCTGCCCCTGGCTGTGGCGCTCATCCAGCGCCCCAGCTTTCCGCTGCTCAACTGTGCCGGCCCGATGCAGCGGGGAGGGATGATGGGCCATTGCCTGCCTTCCCATGCCCCGCAGTGCGTTCGGGAATGTCCCTTGAAGTCCCTCTGAGGCTCCGTTGCAGCGCACCGTCGAGGCGCCCTGCAATGATCGATGCAAGGCAGCGTGCCCGTGCTGCATGAGGGGCGCGATGGCGTCGATCGGCGTTGACGGGATGGCTGCTGTTCCACCCGCCGGCCGTCCGCCACCCGCACGATGCAGGCTGATGCGTTCAGTGGTGCAGGCGCCTGCCTCCTGCTGACGCGGAAAGCCGCGCCAGGGTGGGCGCCGTTCACACATTGATGCGATCCGGCTGGTATCGCATTGCCATGGCTCGCAACCCCCGCCTGATGACCCCGGAAACCCGCCTGGCCGCGATGCAGGCCGCGGATGCCGCTCGCCGCGCTGCGGTGAAGGTGTGCGCGGAAGCGCCGATCGGCAGCGCCCAATACCGCGCCGCGGTGCGCATCCTTGATGCGCTGTGCGATTTGGCAATGGCGCTTTCCCAGGCGACCATCGTGCCATCCAGGCACGCCTCCATGGCCGACAGCATCGGCATGCTCCGTCCAGGGGTGCATTGACGCAGGACGCTCCGGCAGGATCGCTCTCTGAATCGGGGCCTGTCGCGTGACGACGATGCAAGGGCGACCAGCGGCGTTGTCACGGCGCGCGCTGATTCCCCCTGGCGACTTCGTCAGAGATCATCCAGCAGCCGTTGGTCCCTTGCGATTCGTTGGCGGCGTGCTGCCTGCTTCCGCCGCTGCTGCTCGTCCAGGATGACCTGTTCCGCAAGCTTGGTTGCGACCAGCCGCTGCTGAGCAGCGACGGCGGCGGCCTCCTGCTCGCGGAGGTGGCCTGTCAGAACGTCCAGCCTGGCCTGGGCGGCGGGCATCCAGACGGCATAGGAACCGGGTGCGGCGGATTGCCTTTCTCTCGAAAGGGCGCCCGCCAGGGTGCCAACGGCGTCCTCCGCCTTCTGGCGCCGATCGAACACGGCCGCCGCCTGCTGCCGCGCAGCCTCGAGTTCGCTGCGACGCAGCAGGCGAAGAATCGCCAATGAATCAGGACGGCTCATCATTCACTGCCTGGGAAAGTGCGTTGAATGCTGCCTGCAGGGAGCTGGTCTCGCCTTTGCTCTGGCTCAGCACGGCGTCGACCCGTGGTGCGATCCGGAGTGCAAGGTCGGTTTCCGCATCGGCCCCGACGCGGTACGCGCCAAGCCGGACGAGATCGGCGACGCCATCGCGCAGCGACAGCAGGCGGCGTGCCTGCACTACAAGGGCCGCCTGCTCCGCGGTCTGGCAGCCAGGCACTGATCGGGAGAGGCTTCGCAGCACGTCGATGGCGGGATAGCGCCCGCCCTCCGCGATCCGTCGGTCCAGCACCACATGGCCGTCAAGGATACCCCTGACGGCATCGGCGACGGGTTCATCGTGGTCGTCGCCTTCCACCAGCACGGTGATCAGCGCGGTGATGGTCCCGGAACCCGGGCCGCCGGGGCCAGCGCGCTCCAGCAAGGCGGGCAGTTCCCGGAAGACGCTGGGCGGGTAGCCACGTGTGGCCGGGGGTTCGCCGGCCGCCAGCCCGATCTCTCGGCACGCATGGGCAAATCGCGTGACTGAGTCGAGCAGGAGCAGGACGCGCTGGCCACGGTCACGGAAGTGCTCCGCGACAGCCATCGCCGCGTATGCGGCCTCCCTCCGCACGGCAGCGGCGGCGTCGGATGTGGCGCAGATGACGACACTGCGCGCGAGCCCGGCCGGGCCCAGATCATCCTCGACGAATTCGCGGACTTCGCGCCCGCGTTCCCCGATAAGGCCGACTACCGTCACGTCGAAGTCGTCGGACCGCGCCAGTGTCGCGAGAAGCGTCGATTTGCCGACGCCCGACGCGGCGAAAAGCCCAAGCCGCTGGCCTTCCCGGGTCGTGCAGAAGCAATCCAGGGCCCGCACGCCGAGCGATACCGCGGGGCCAAGCCGCTGGCGCGTGCCCGGCGGTGGCGGTGCGCGCCGGGTTGGACAACGGCAGAAAGATGGTGGGGGTTCGCCCCCCCCATCCAGTGGCTTCCCCATCGGGTCCAGTACCCGTCCCAGCCATGCATCGCCGACGCTCAGCCCCTGCGCGGGTTGGGTGCGTGCCGCAGCGCCCTCCGCCAGGCCGTCGCTGTCGCCGAGTATCGCAGCCCTTGCCTGGCCGTCGCTTGTGCCGACGATCTCTGCCAGGACAGCACCATGGCTACGGTCGATGACGACCACGCGGTCGCGCAGGGCGAGAGGGGGGCGGAACCCGGCAAGCAGGACCCCATTTGGGTCCACCGCGGCAACGCGCCCTTGCTGCTGGGTTAAGGCGGCGGGGCACATTAACGCTTCGGCGGAGGCTAATCGCTGTGCCAGGGAAAATGTCATTTTTATTCGATCTTTCGCTATTTTTTTAGACCATCTCCTAAGATGATCCATTTTTCGGATGAATCAGCTCTTCACATGTCGCGTAAAGGTGGTATCTCTACACGCATCAGGTGTGTGGAGCCGGCGCATGCGTGTCCTTCTGGTTGAAGACGATACAATCGTAGCGCGTGGAGTTGCCTTGGCACTCAAGGCGGCTGCCATGATCATCGATACAGCCGATACGGGAGAAGAGGCGCTGGAGCTCGCGCGCCTCTACGACTACGACATCGTGGTCCTCGACCTGATGCTGCCGGACATGGAGGGCTACGAGGTGGTCCGCCGGCTTCGAGCGGCGAGGGTGGAGACGCCGGTGCTGATCCTGTCAGGCCTCACGCGGCCGCAGGCCAAGGTGCGCGGCTTCGGCATGGGCGCCGACGACTACATCACGAAGCCCTTCGACCAGCAGGAGCTGGTCGCCCGTATCCAGGCGATCGTCCGCCGCGCCAAGGGCTTCAGCCAACCGACGCTGTCCGTGGGTCCGCTGACCCTTAATCTCGGATCGCGCGAGGTCCTCGTCGATGGACGCGCCGTTCATCTGACCGGAAAGGAATACGCAGTCCTGGAACTGCTGACGCTGCGCAAGGGCGTCGTACTGACCAAGGAAGCGTTCCTGAACCACCTCTACGGCGGCATGGACGAACCGGAGGTGAAGATCATCGACGTCTTCATCTGCAAGCTGCGCAAGAAGCTGGCCAATGCTGGCGCAGCCGAGTTGATCGGCACCGTCTGGGGTCGCGGCTATGTCCTGCGAGAGCCGAATGGTGCGATCAGGCTTGCCGGCCCGCCAGACCACCGCGACGGCCCGGCTTCGGCCGCGGCCTGAAACGCGGTGCGCCACGCCGGCGCTCTGTCGTCGGTCGTGCGGGCGTGACTGCCCTCCGTGGCAGCGATCCGCCGAAGCGGGGATGAAGGGGGCCGAATTTCCCGCGTTCACGTCGCGGATGAATGGGGCCAGTTCTCCGTGAGGCCGCGCAAACGGCCGTGACGGTAGCGCCGAGGGCAGGGAGCCCTCAGCCTGTCCCGCTTCAGCCTTGGCTTATCTTCCGCACATCCTCCCGCTTCTGAAGCCACCAGGCGTAGGGCCTGGGCAGTTGCTCATGAGGCTTTTCAAGGCCGAGGGCGGCCGCCGCATGTGTCGGCCAGTTCGGGTTCCACATCATCTCCCGCGCGAGCGCCACCAGATCGCACTGGCCGGCCTGGAGGTATCCTTCCGCCTGATGGGCATCGGTGATCAGCCCGACCGCCATGGTGGGGATGCCCGCTTCCGACCGGATGCGTTCTGCAAAAGGGACGTGGTAGCCGGGAACGCGCGGGACCAGATGCAGCGTGAGCGGCCCTTCGATCCCACCGGATGAACAGTCCAGTACATCGACGCCACGCGCCTTCAATTCGCGCGCCAACACGACCGTATCGTCCAGGCTCCAGATGCCGCCCTTGCCGTCGACGCAGGAGGCACGGAAGAACAGCGGCAGGCCCGCCGGCCAGGCAGCCCGCACAGCCTCCATCAATTCCAGCCCGAAGCGCATCCGGCCCTGGATGTCGCCGCCGTAGCCATCCTTGCGGTGGTTGGTGATGGGGGAGAGGAATTGCTGGATGATGTAGCCATGCGCCCCATGGATCTCGAGGATGCCAAATCCGGCATCCCGCGTCCGCTTCGCGGCCTCCACGTGCAGCGCGATGACGCGACGGATATCGTCGGCGTCCATTTCCTTCGGCACCATGGCGCCATCCTTGAACGGGATCGGGCTCGGCGCGATGCCGGCCCAGGGCGGCCTGCGAAGCGCCGCATCCTGATCGCCGAGCGGCGCAAACCCGTCCCAGGGTGCGCGGGTGGCCACCTTGCGTCCGGCATGGCCGAGCTGCATGGCCGCGATGGCGCCCTGGCCCCGGATGAAGTCGGTGATGCGCCGCCACGCACGGACCTGGCCTTCCGTGTAGATGCCGGGACAATCGTAGGTCTTGCGGGACTTCTCGGAGACGGAGGTCTCCTCGCAGAACACCACGCCGGCACCGCCCATCGCGAACTTCCCCAGATGCACCAGGTGCCAGTCGGTGGGCTCGCCATCGACCGATGAGTACTGGGACATCGGCGACACGACGATCCGGTTCTTGAGGGTCAGCCCGCGCAGAGTCAGCGGTGTGAACAGCAGGGGGTGTGCAGGCGCATCACTCATCGACATCTCCAGGCATCACGGCAGGCGGCGAATTGGCGCAGCCTTGTCTTGAAGGGCATAGTCGGCGCAAGCATCATCGACGGCAACCAGCCCGGATGGTCGGGCATGACCCCTGGCGTCCGGAACGCAGGCGCTGGAAAGTCGCACCCTAGCCGCATGAGAGATGAGACAATGAGGTCGTCCTGGGCCCCGACACGCCGCCGCCTGCTGGCCGCCGGCACCGCTGCCGTTCTGCTGCCGGCCATCGCGGACGCGCAGCCAGCCTGGCCGGACCGCCCCATCACGCTGGTCGTCCCCTTCGGCGCCGGCGGCGGCAACGACATCACGGCGCGGACGCTGGGCCAGTTCCTCGAACGGGAACTCGGGCAGCCATTCATTGTGCAGAACCGGCCCGGCGCCGGCGGCGAGATCGGCATCAATGCCGTCGCCGATTCACGGCCTGACGGCTACACCTTCGGCATCCTCAATACGCCGGGCCTCGTCACCATCCCGATCGAGCGCAGCCCCCGGTGGTCGCTGGACAGCTTTTCCTTCGTCGCCAGCCTGGTGGATGACCCGGCCGTGATCGGCGTCCATGCCCAATCCGGTGTCCCTACCCTGTCCGACCTCATCGCCGCCGCGCGACGCGAGCCCGAGATCATCACGATCGCGACCCAGGCGCGCGGATCAACCAGCTTCCTGAGCGTCCGGATGCTGGAGATGGCGGCGGGCATCAGCCTGACGCCCGTGATCTACAATGCCCTGCCGCCGGGCGTCCTCGCCGTCGCTCAGCGCGAGGTGCGGGGCGCCGCAGCCAATCTCGGCGAGGCGCTCGTCATGACTGCAAGCCAGCCCTTCCGGATGCTGGGCGTGATGGCGGATGAACGGTCGAGCCTGGACCCCACGCTGCCTACTTTCCGTGAGCAGGGAGTCGATGTCGCTATCGGAAGCCTGAGAGGCTTTGTCGGACCGCGCGTTATCCCGGCGCCGATCCTGGCGCGGCTGACGGCCGCCATCGACAAGGTCTCGAAGGATCCGGAGTATCTGGAGGTCTGCCGCCGCACGCAGCAGCCCCTGCGCATCATGCTCGGCGACGCCTATGTGGCGCATCTGCGCGACGCCGATACCCGCTTCCGGGCGATGTGGCGGCAGAAACCCTGGATCTGACGGGGCGCTTCTACCGCCGCGAAGGCGTCGGCCGTCGCCGGGCCTTGGGGTCCGGGCGTTCCGGTGCGTGGCGGCCGCCGCGCGCGGGGCTGCTCGCCAGCACCGCTTCGATCCAGTCATTCACGCGGTTGCTCTCCCGCGCTGCCACATCGGCGGCGACGTAGATGTCGGGAAAGCGCATGGAGAGCCAGCGCCAGGCGACCAGGCGCTTGTAGGTTTTCTCGGCCCGTTCGAGTTCGAGGGGGCCGGCCGTGTCGGGCCGGGGGAGGGGGCCGGCTTCGGGTGGCCGCACCTTGTGGCCCCGCGCATGGTCCAGCGCCCACCGCGCCAGCCTCTCAATCCCGTAGTCCCGCGAATCAACGGGGCACAGCGCGTAGGTCCAGCGCGTCGCGAGTGGGAGGTCGAGCTTGTCGATCTCGGCGGCGATGGTGATCTGCGCGGAGATGTCGGCCAGGCGATAGGAGGGGTCATCCGGCCGCAGCACGGCTCTCTGCAGGCGCGTCAGCGTGGCGTAGAGCGATGTCGTCCCCATCTCCCGTGCCACGGCGGAGACGATCGCCAGGTCGGGCGCCACGCGCGGCCGCAGATCCGCCGGCGCGACGGGCACGGTACCCAGCGCCAGCTTGATCGCCGCCGGCCTCCCCGCACCGACGAGCACGGCGACGACGCCTTCCTCATGATGCCCGAAGCGCCCGGCCCGGCCCCCGATCTGCCTGACCTCCGAGGCATTGAGCGCCCGGCGCGCCGTGCCGTCCCACTTCTCCAGCGTGGAGAACACGATCCGCGAGATGGGCAGGTTGAGCCCGAGCCCGATCGCATCGGTGGCGATGAGGATATCGGCCTCCCCGGTCTCCCGGAACCGCCGAGCCTCCGCGCGCCGCACCTCCGGGCTCAGGGCGCCATAGATCGTTGCGACGCGGCGGTTCCGCCGCTGCAATTCACTGCGTAATTCCAGGACATCGCGGCGGGAGAAGGCGATGAGCGCATCGCCCTTCTGCAGGTCGCCGAGTGCCACCGGCTCATCGGCCGCCCGCAGGGGGGATTTGCGTTCGAGGGTAATCTCCTCGACCGGCTCATCCGTCAGCGTCGCGATCCGGCGGACGAGTGGGATGCAATCCGGCGATCCCAGCACGATGACCTCGCGCGCCGGAACGCCCATGATGGCGGCGGTCCAGGCATGGCCGCGGTCCGGGTCGTTCAGCAACTGTGCCTCGTCGATCACCGCCACATCGACCGGCGTGTTGAAGGGGCACATCTCCACCGTCGCGGCGGTGAAGCGGCTGCCGGGCACCGGGTCGCGCTCCTCCCCCGTGACGAGGCTGGCGTGAATCCCGCGCGCCGCCAGGGCCTCGCGGAATTCGTGGGCCAGCAGACGAAGTGGGGCGAGTGCGATCCCGCTCTCGGCCTTGGCCAGTCGATCGAGTGCCTGGTGGCTCTTGCCGGAATTGGTGGGGCCGGTGATCAGCGTGATGCGGCGGTCCAGGGCGCGCGCCGTCGTGAAGTGACTGACGAAGCGGTCCATGGCCGCCGCTTCCGCCAGGGCGGCGTTGTCCACCCGGCTTGGTGCTTCCTCCGCGGCTACGATGCGCGGGTTGGCTGGCTGGCGGCCCCCCGGTGTGCGTTCCTGCCGCCAATCCGGGACCTGGGCGCGGAGCGTGGAGAGGACGGCGGGATCGAACTGCAGCATCTCCGCCCGACCGCCCCGGCTCATCGCCACGCGGCGCGCTACTGGGATGCGCCTGGCGCGTATCCAGGCTTCTGCCTCCGCCACCGAACAGCCCAGCAGGGGCGCGACGGCATCCCGCGTGACCAGGCTCGCTTCCCATTCCCGCTGCTGGCGATCGGCCTCGGCCCGAGCCTCGCGTGCCGCGATGGCGGCATCGCGCAGCGCCTTCCGGCGGGCGCGCTCCGCCTCCATCGTCTTTTCGACGAAGGTGGCCTCGGCCGCGGGGTCCAGCCCGAAGGCCTCCGCGGCAAGGCGCGCACAGGCCGCGATGCCCTCCAGGGTCGCTTCCGGCTTGCCGAGTTGGGTCGCCAGGTCTTCCGCCGCCACGATGGCCGCGGCCTCAGCCGACCCCGCACCGCGGAGACGCCGGTGAATGGCGCCGCGGAGTGCCACGAGCAGCGCCTCCGCCGTTGTCCCCACTTCCGTGAGGGCTTCCAGTGCCGCTTCCACATCCGTCTTGCGCGCTGGCAGCAGCGGGTTCTCCGCCATCACCGCCGCCAAGCCGGCCCGCAGCGCCGGGCGTCGCAGGGCGTGCAATGCCTTGGCCAGGGCCGTCGGGGTGGGGGGGGGCTGGGTATCGAAGCGCCGGGCGAGCAGGGCAGTCTCCGCCGGCGTTGCGATCACCGCCATGGCGGCGAGCATCCGCTCCACCGCCCCGACCGCCTCCGGTGAAAGCTCGGGCAGGGCGGGGGGGATGCCGCCATTTGCCCTCAGGTTCAGCAGCGCCGCGGAGGCTTCCTCCAGCGTCGGCTCCAGCGCGCCAACCTGGGCCAGCATCGTCGCCACGAGGCGTGCCTCGCCCCGTTGCGGCGGCATGTTGGCGCGGGACAGCAGGGTGGAGATGCGTCCTGCGCTGATCTCAGGGGCTACGGGCTGACGCTCGGACGAAGGGGGCATCGGCGAGACATGCGGCCTATCTCGCCGCGGTGCAACAAGGATGCCTGCCGGCTCACCGCATCGATAGCAGCACAGGCAACTCATGCGCCCGCATGGCGGGCGGATCGGCAGGGGCCGCTTCGACCTCCACCAGGCAGGTCTGGGCAATGCAGCCCTGGGAGAGGCCAGAGGCGCCAATATCCAGCGTCAGGACATTCGGATTGCCATGCCGTTCCAGGCCGCTGTCATCCAGCGACGGGTCGAACCAGGCGCCTGTCGAGAGCCGCGCGACGCCCGGCATCACCGCATCGGTCACGCGCAGCCCTGCCAGGCAAGCGCCCCGGTCATTGAAGACCCGAACGACCTGCCCGTCTTCCAGCCCGCGGGCCTCGGCATCCCGGGGATGCAGGCAGATGGGTGCACGCCCCGCCACCTTGTCCGCCACGCTCAGCGGGCTGGCATCGAGCTGGCTGTGCAGCCGCGTCACCGGCTGGTCCGACAGCAGATGCAGCGGATGCCGTCCGGCCTCCGGCGCCCCCAGCCATTCGGCGGGCGCCCGCCAGACCGCATGGCCGGGGCAGTCCGGGATGCCGAAGCCGGCGATGGTCTCGCTGAAAATCTCGATCAGTCCTGTCGGGGTCGGCAGCGCATGGGCCTCCCGGTCCTCGCGAAACTCGGACAGGAAGATGGGGGCGGTGGCGGGTGCCCGGATCGCGGCCAGGCCGGCCTGCCGCAGCCCATCCCAATCCGGCAGGGTCACGCCTGCCTTCGCCGCGCGCTGACGGCTTTCCTCGTAGATGTGGCGAAGCCACACCCCGGCTTCACGACCTTCGGTGAAGCGTGCGGCTGCGCCGAGCCGCTCCGCCAGTGCCGCGAAGATGGCGTAGTCGTCGCGCGCCTCCCCGGCCGGGCGCTTCACCGCCGGCATGTGGATGATATGGCTCTCGCGGTTCGCGTAGCCGATATCCTCCCGTTCCAGGGTTGTGGTGGCAGGAAGGACGATGTCGGCCATCCGCGCCGCGGGCGTCCAGTACTGCTCATTCACCACGACGGTTTCCGGCGCTTCCCACGCCTGCATCAGGCGGTTGAGGTCCTGGTGATGATGGAAGGGGTTGCCGCCGGCCCAGTAGACAAGGCGGATGTCGGGATAGGCATGGGTCCCGCCATTATAGGTGAAGGGCGCGCCCGGGTTCAGCAGCATGTCCGCGATGCGAGCCACCGGGATGAAGTCGCGCACGGGGTTGTGGCCCTGCGGCAGCGTCGGCCCGCTGAAGCGGGCATTTGGGCTGCCCATGAGGTTGGTCGCCCCGTAGCCGAGGCCGAAGCCGCCGCCGGGCAGCCCAACCTGGCCGAGCATGGCAGCCAGTGTCACCAGGGCCCAGAAGGGTTGCTCGCCATGATGCGCGCGCTGCAGTGACCAAGCGATGTTCAGCATGGTACGTGCTGCCGCCATCTCCCGGGCCAGCGCTTCGATGCGACCGCCCGGAATACCGGTGATGGCGGCGGCCCAGGCCGGGGTCTTGGGTTGTCCGTCGGCCACGCCGGTCAGGTAGGGCAGGAACCTGTCGAAGCCGGCGCAATGCGTGGACAGGAACGCCTCGTCATGCAGTCCCTCGGCGTGCAATACCCAGCACAGCGCGAGCATGAGCGCTGTATCGGTGTTCGGGCGGATCGGCAGCCATTCGAAGGTCGCACCGGTTTCCAGGTCATCGCGTGCCGGGCTGATGTTCACGAAGCGGCATCCTGCCTCCGCCATGCGCCGCAGCCCGCCGGGGATGCGATGTTCGATCGCGCCGCCCTGGCTGATCTGGGCGTTCTTCGCCGGCACGCCGCCGAAGGTGACGAACAGGCGCGTATGCTGTTCCAGCACTGACCACGCCGTGTGCCGCGCCATCAACTCATCCATCGGGGCGACGATGTGGGGCATCAGCACGCGGGCGGCGCCCAGGCTGTAGCTGTCCGTGCTCCGGACGTAGCCGCCGATGCTGTTGAGGAAGCGGTGCACCTGGCTCTGTGCATGGTGGAAGCGGCCGGCGCTGGACCAGCCGTAGGAACCGCCGAAGACGGCGCGGTTGCCATGGGTATCGATCACGCGCCGCAATTCACCCGCTGCGAGGTCGAGAGCCTGGTCCCAAGACACCTCCACGAACGGCTCCCGCCCCCTGCCGCTTTTCGCGCGCCCTTCCAGCCAGCCCTGGCGAATGGCGGGCCGTCGGATGCGCAGGCGGTCCAACCCGGGCGCCAGCATGTGAAGGCCGATCGGGGAGGGGTCCGGATCGTCGCGGAAAGGATGGAGCGCCACAGCCTCGCCCCCGGCCATCTCGACCTCATAGGCGCCCCAATGCGTGACGGTGAGAATGGCCATCGCTGCGCTCCCTGGCGGACGGGCCCTGGCCCGTGGCGTCATGGGGCCCAGCAGGCCCGGGTGCCGTCAAGCGGGTGCGGCCCGCGCACCCCCCACGCTTTCGTGCTTTACCGCGCTAAGGCGTCGTGCCACCCTCGCCGTGCCGGTAGCCTCCTGGCGGCAAAAGAAAAGGCGGTGCCTTGCGGCACCGCCGAGTTTAGGGAGGAAACGTCCAAGAAAGACAGCGCGCTAACGCGCTGCTGCGGTGCACAATAAGGGACAGTGTCGTTGACGTGCAAGGGGTGTCGTGCCCCCTGCGCGGTTTTTTCGTTGTCCCGATCCCCGTCCCCCGGTCAGTCCGGCCTAGCGCCCGAAGCCCGGACGATCGGGGTCCACTTCGCGGTCTCCGCCCGGATGAAGGCGGCGCATTCCTCTTGAGTCGAAGGCGTCGCCTCGATCTGCCGGAGCGCGAAGGCGGCCAGCACCTCGGGGTCCCGCAAGGCGGAGGTGGCCGCGTGATGCAGCGCCTGCGCGATCGGGGCGGGCAGGTTGCGCGGCGCCATCACGGCGCTCCAATCCACCATGTCGAAATCCGCGAGACCTGGTGTCTCGGCGATGGCAGGCAGGGCCGGGAGAAGGGGGCTTCGCGCCTTCCCCGTCACCGCCAGCATCCGTAGGCGCCCCGCCTCCGCCTGGGGCCCCGCGCCGGAGGAGGGGGTGAAGGCGCTATCGATCTTGCCGGTGATCAGGTCCGTGATCAGCGGCGCACCGCCGCGATAGGGCACGTGGATGTTCCGCAGCCCCGCCATGAGGTTCAACTGCTCCCCCGCCAGGTGGCCAGCCCCGCCGGCGCCGGAAGATCCGAAGGTCAGCGGATCCCGCCTGGCCGCCGCCACATAATCCCCGACGCTCCGCCACGGCCGGTCAGCCGGCACGGCCAGGACGTTGACGATCATGCCGACCCGCGTGATCGGTTGCAGGTCGGTCTGCGGATCGAAGGTCAGGTTGCCGTAGAGCGTCTGGTTGATGGCAAGGCCACCGATCGTCCCCATCAGGATCGTATGCCCATCCGGTGCCGATCGCACGACGAAGTCGGAGGCGATGTTGCCATGGGCGCCCGTGCGGTTCTCCACCACGACGGGTTGGCCGAGTAACGCCTGCATCTTCGGCGCCATCAGCCGCGCCGCCAGGTCCGTGGTGCCGCCCGGCGGAAACCCGACGACGAAGCGGATGGGCCTGTTGGGAAAGCCGGTCTGCGCCCAGGCAGGCGCCGCCAGCAGTGCCGGCGCCGCGACCAGCAGAGTGCGACGAAGCATCAAGCATCTCCTCCTGAAACAGAAAGCAGCGTGTCACGAAGCCAGGCCGCGATGGCGCAGGAATCGGCATCCCGATCCACGAAGCCCGCGAGTTGCAGGCCGAGCGGCAGGCCCTCCGCCGTCAGCAGCGGCAACGCGAAGGCGGGTCCGCCCACGAGGGTCCATGGCAGCGCGTAGTTGCGGGATCCTGTGAACCCATGGTCCTGGATGGCAGGGCCGCTGGAACACAGCATCAGGAAGCCATCCGCGCGTGCCGCCAGCGCGGCCACGCGGGCGCGCAGCCTTTCGCGGTCTACAACGGCCCGTGCGTAGCGTGCCGCATCCATGGTGGCCGCGCGGCCGAGCAGATCCTGGATGCGGCTTCCGACCATGGCGGCGCCATGGTTCCTATAGCTCGCCAATGGCCAGCGCGATTCCCACGCCAGCAGATCGTTGGCGAAGTCGCCGATGTCGCGCAATTCGCTCTCGAGCGCCGAGACCTCGTCGTCGTTGCCGGCATCAATGATCTCGACGCCCGATGCGGCGATGGCGGCGACTGCGGCTTCGAACGCGATACGCGACGATCCCGGCGTCTCTTCCCATCCCAGCGTAGCAAGCCGCACGAGGCGACTGGGCTTGCGCGCCGGCGGCACATCCATCGGCCCGCTGATGCCGGGGTGCGGCGGTGTGCCGCCGACCAGGCGGGAGATCACCATGGCCGATGCCCAGACATCCTCCAGGCTCGCGCCGATCAGCCCGAGGTGGTCGAGCGTTGCGGCCAGCGGCGTGACGCCGCCGGCATGCAGAGCGCCATGCGTCGCCTTCAACGCATAGGCACCGCAATAGCCTGCCGGCCGGATGGTGGAGGCATGGGTCTGCGTCCCGAACCCCATGCTGGCCATCCCCGCGCCGACCGCCGCTGCGGAACCGGAGGAGGATCCCCCGGGCGTCCGGCTCGTGTCATAGGGATTGCGCGTCGGCCCCGAATTGCCGCAGGCGAACTCCGTTGTGACGGTCTTGCCCAGGACGATCGCGCCGCCCTGGCGCAGAGCGTGCACGCCGGCCGCATCGCGCCGCGACGCCCATCCCGCGTAGATCGGATTGTTCATCTGCGTCGGCAGGTCGATCGTCTCGATCATGTCCTTGACGACGATGGGCATGCCATCGACCGGGGACAGAGGCGCGCCCGCACGCCAGCGCGCTGCCGACGCATCGGCGGCCCAGCGCGCGGCCACGGTATCGTGGGTGACGAAGGCCGCAATGGCTGGCTCATCGCGCTCCATCGTGGCGATACAGGCTTCCAGGAAGTCCCGTGGTGTCGACGTGCCGGCGCGGAACGCCTTCGCCTGCGGGACGTAGGGCCGCAGCAACGGTGACGCCGGGGAATAGGGGATGCGCCGCTGGGGCGCGGTGGGCTCCAGGGGAGTGACGGGCAGGAAGGTCACGCAGAACTCCGGGACAGTCTGACGTCAATGCATCCCCGCACGGCGTCGGGATCAACCGTTGATCCCAGCCATGCGCCATTGATTCTGCGGACTTCAGACGCGCCAAGGACAAGAACGGGGCGTTCGCGCCGATGTCTGCTCAACCCTGGTGCAAAGCGGCCCCGGTTTGCGTGCGCGGCCGGAGGATTGACCCGAAGCGCGCCGAACGGCTGCCTGCCCGCCAAGCGCCTCGCCGTTGTCCGCGATCCGTCCATTGAGCCGCACGACCACAACCCCGTCCTGCGGCTCTGTGTGTGCAAGCGCCGTCTCGCTCGCATGCGCCGGGGCTCGCCACGATTTCTTGGCGCCATATATTGCGAATGACTCTCAGTCGCGTTAAATGCATCCGCGAACGCCAAGCCAGCCAGCCCCGGGCCGATGCCCCAGCGCGCCAGCCAGGCACCGACCTCGATCGGGATGCCCCATGGAAACGCGAAACCTGCTTGCTGCCACCTTGGCGCTGATGGCGGCCAACCCCGCCCTCGCCCAGACGACGGACGCAGCCGTCCCGGCGGCGACGCCACTCGATGCTGTCACCACCACGGCCACGCGCACGCGGGCTGTGGCAGGCGATCTCGCCATTCCCACCACAGTGGTGATCCGGGAGGAAATCGAACGGCGCGACGCCCGCAGCGTCCTCGATTTGGTCCGGGATATCCCGGGCGTCGAAAGCTCCGGCGTGCCGCGCACCACGGCGATGCAGCCCGTGATCCGCGGTCTGGGGGATGAGCGGATCGTGCTTCGCCTCGACGGCGCGAGGAACAATTTCAATGCGGGCCATCGGGGTCGCACCTTTGTGGATCCTGAACTGCTGCGTCAGGTGGAGGTGCTGCGCGGCCCTGCCAGCACGCTCTACGGCTCAGGTGCACTCGGCGGTGCCATCGCGCTCCGCACCATCGGCGCGGATGACATCCTGCAGCCGGGTGCCGGCTTCGGCGGTATCGCCAGCATGGGCTGGCAAAGCCAGGGCAGTGGTCCCCGTGGCAGCCTGGCGCTGGGCGCGCGGGCTGGGGAATTCTCCATCCTTGGTGCAATGGCGGGCTTCACCAACGGCAACTTCACCGACGGACGCGGCACCACCATCCCCTATTCGGAGGACGAAGCCACCTCCGTGCTCGGCAAGCTCGGCTGGAATCCCGGCCATCATCGCTTCGAACTCTCCGCGATGCGGTTCCAGGACAACAACACCTTGCCCATCGCCGCCAGCACCGCGACCACCACCAGCATCACGGACCGCGAGACGGTGCAGGAAACGCTGAGCCTGCGCTGGTCCTATGATGATCCGTCCATGCCGCTGCTGGCGCCCCAGGTGGTGATCTATCGCAACCATGTCGACATCCAGGAAAGGCGCCTCACCGGCACGCGCGCCGTGGACGGCACCACGCTGACCACGACCGGCATCGATGCGCAGAACACGTCCCGCTTCAGCGGCTTCGGAAGCCATGCGCTGACCTATGGCTTCGAATATTATCGTGACGAACAGGAAGGGACGAGCAATGGCGCCGCGCGCAGCCAGTTCCCGACCGCGCAGCAAGCCGTCCTGGGCCTTTTCGCGCAGGACGAGATAACCTTCGGTGCCTTCACGTTCACGCCCGGGGTGCGGCTTGACCGGTTCGAGCAGGAAAGCCCCAACGGCCTCAACGACCGTAGCGTTGACCGGGTCTCCCCCCGTGTCTCGCTCGGCTGGCAGGTCCTGCCCTGGATGCAGCCCTATGTCAGCTATGCCGAGGGTTTCCGCGCGCCATCGCTGACGGAACTCTATGTCGGCGGCCAGCACTTCCCCGGCAACGTCTTCGTGCCGAACCCCAACCTGCGGCCGGAGGTGTCACGCAACAAGGAAGCGGGCATCAACCTTCGCTTCGCGGACGTCCTGCGGGATGGCGACCGGCTGCGTATCCGCCTCAGCGCCTTCCGCAACGACATCGACGATTTCATCGAGCAGACCGTGCTGGCCAGGACGACGGTCACCCGCAACATCGGCCAGGCCCGCATCACGGGCGTGGAGGCCGAGGCGCAGTACGATGCCGGCACCTGGTGGCTCGGCCTCGGCGCCGCTGCGCTGAAGGGCGATAATCTCGAGACGAACGAACCGCTCGCTTCCATTCCTGCCCATCGCGTCTCGGTCAATGCCGGGTATCGCTTCCTGGACCAGGGCGTGACGGTCGGCGGCCGCGTCACCGCGACGGCGGAGCAGGACCGTGCGCCCTCGACTGCCGGCGTCGCGCAACAGACCTCGGGCTACGGGCTGCTCGACCTGTTCGCGAGCTGGACGCCCGCCGCGGCTCCAAACCTCCGCGTGGCGCTGGCGGTCGACAATGTCTTCGACCATGCCTATCGCCGTTCCACCTGGAACAGCGATCCGGTGCCGGCCTTCTACGAGACCGGCCGCAATATCCGCGGCAGCCTGCGCATCGCGTTCTGACCGGTGATGAGCGCGGCGGCATCCCAACGGCGAGGCGCGCTGGGCGCCTCCCTCGTGCTGCACGGTGCCATCGCCATGGCCGCTGTGCTGCCGATACTGGACGCGCCGCCCTCCCCGGCATCGGGACCGCTGATGGCGGTGACGCTTGTCTTCCCAGCCGTGCTGCCGCAGCCAGCGGAATCGGGTGCCGAGGCGCCGCCGCACCAGGCAATGGCGGGACCGCAGGAAGCGCCGGCGGCCGGGCCGCTTGCCGAGACGCCGCTGCCGCCGTCGCCGCCTGATCTGGCTCAGGCGGAAGCGGTGCCCGCAGGTCCTGAACTGCCCACCATCACGGAGGCGCTGCGACCCGCTGCCGCGCCCCGTCCTGCGCCGTCCCCCTCCGCGTCGCCAGATCCGGTGGCGCGTCCAGATCCCCCAGCCCGGCCCGTTATCCGTCCCCTCGCGGCCGCGGCTGGGGGCAGCGGGGCGGCCGCGCCCACGGCTGCCTCGGCGGCGGCCATCCTACCGGCGGCCGCATCGGCTGCCGCGATGGCCGCCGCCACCCCGCCCGGCCCGATCCTCGTTACCGCGCCGCGGTACCGCCTGCCGCCCACGCCACCTGCCTATCCCCCGCGTGCCGTCGAATTCGGCCTCACGGGCACCGTCGTCGTCCGCGCCCGCGTGACCCCCGATGGCAGCACGGAGGAGACGCGCCTTTGGCGCTCCTCCGGCCATGCGCTGCTCGATGCCGCGGCGCTCGCCGCCGTCCGGCGCTGGGCCTTCGAGCCGGCCTCGGTCGAGGGGCGCCGGGTCGAGGCCTGGGTCGAGGTTCCCGTCCATTTCCGTCTGAACTGAGGAATATCCCATGCCCAGTCTTCTCGAACGCCACCAGGACCTGACCCGCATCGCGGGTGCGCTGCGCGCGCGGGACGCAGCGGAAAGACTTGCTACGACTGAAGCCGCCCTGGTCGCCTGCGGCGCCTTCGGCCCCGCCTGTGCGCTGCGCCCCGATTGGGCGGGATTGATCGGCGCCCTGCCTGGCGCCGGCCGCGTGATGGCGCTGACGCGCAACGACCATGCCGTGCATGAACGCCATGGCGTCTACACCGATGTCTCCATTGGTCCGGGGCACATCCTGGTTCTTGGCCCGGAGATCGACCTGCGGCTGTTCCCCGCCCGCTGGTCGCACGCCTATGCCCTGGCGGGTGACCGTCCCTCCATCCAGATCTTCGGTCGGGACGGCGCATCCGTGCACAAGGTCTTCGCCACGGACGCCACATTCCGCGAAGGCTGGGACGGCATCATCGCCGACTTTGGCATCGATGCCGTGGAGGCCCCCCCGGAACTGCCCACGCCCTTCCGCGCGGCGTCGGAAGGTCCGGTCGATGGCGTGGCGCTGCGCGAATCCTGGCTGGCGCTCAAGGACACGCACGACTTCTTCCCGATGCTCCGCCGCCATCGCGCGTCCCGCCGGCAGGCCTTCCACCTGGCCGGCGACGATCTCGCGCTCCGGCTCGACCCCCGTGCCGGCAGCGCGATCCTCGAAGGTGCCGCAAGCGGTGACGTGCCGGTGATGGTGTTCGTGGGCAATCCCGGTGGCATCCAGATCCACACCGGCCCGGTGCGACGCCTGCGCGCCACCCCCGGCTGGTTCAACGTCCTCGATCCCGATTTCAACCTGCACCTCCGCGAAGCCGGTGTTTCTTCCGCCTGGCGCATCGTGAAGCCGACCGAGGATGGCGCCGTCACCTCCATCGAATTGCTGGATGAGGGTGGGGAGGTCGTGGCCCTGCTCTTCGGCGCCCGCAAGCCCGGCCAGCCCGAACGGGAGGATTGGCGGGCCTTGGTCGCCGAGGTGGCGGAGCGCCATGTCGCGGAGGCTGTCGCATGATCCGCCGCCATGTGCTGGCCGCCGGCCTGGCGGGCCTCCTGGGCCCGTCGCAACCTGCCCGGGCCTCCGCGGGGCGCTTGGTGACCATCGGTGGGGCCGTGACGGAAACGGTATTCGCCCTGGGCCAGGGCGGTCGCATCGTCGCCGTGGACAGCACAAGCCGCTTCCCAGCACAGGTCGGTGCCCTGGCTCAGGTCGGCTATCTGCGGGCCCTGGCGCCGGAAGGGCTGATGGGTCTGGCGCCGGACCTGATGCTGGTGTCGGAGGAAGCGGGGCCAGCCCAGGCGCTCTCCGTCCTTCGCGCCGCCGGTGCGCCCCTTGCCATGGTCCCGGATGAGGCGGGGATCGAGGCCGTCAACCGCAAGATCCTGGCCGTGGCGCAGGCGCTGTCGGCCGATGGCGGCGCGCTGAACGAGGCGGTCACGTCGGACTGGCGGCGCCTGGATTCGCCGATCGCCTCCCTGCGTCCCGTTGTCGCCGTATTCATCCTGTCCGTCGCGCGCGGTGCCCCGCTCGTGGCCGGGCGCGATACCCATGCCGATGCCATGCTCCTGGCCGCCGGTGCCCGCAACGCCGTTCGGAGCTTCGCCGGCTATCGGCCCCTGTCCGCTGAAACGGCGGCGTCTCTGGCGCCGGACGCCATCGTGATGATGGACCATGCCTTGATCGAGGCGGGTGGCGTCGATGCCGTGCTGCGGATTCCGGCGCTGGCGGTGACGCCGGCCGCCAGGACGCGCCGCGTGATCGCGCTGGATGGCGCCTACATGCTGGGCTTCGGTCCGCGCGCCGCGCATGCGAGGCGCGATCTCGCTCGGCTGCTTCACCGGGATGCCGACCTGCCAGCTCTGCCTGCCAGGTCCTGGACATGAACGCCACCGTCGCCTCGCCGGCGCCGCCTCAGCGATTCAGCCTTCCGCTTTTCCCCGTCGGCATCGCCGTTCTGGGCGGTGCCATGCTGGCTGGATTGATGCTTGGCCCGGCACGCATCGGCACCGATGGCCTGCTGGCCGTGCTGGCACATTGGCTGGGCGCGCCACTGCCGTCGGAATACACGCGCGATGCGGCCGTGATCGGCGTCATACGGGCGCCGCGTGTCCTGCTGGCCGCCCTGGTCGGTGCCGGGCTTGGCGCGGCGGGTGCGACGATGCAGGGCCTCTTCCGCAATCCTCTGGCGGATCCCGCCCTGATCGGTGTCTCCAGCGGCGCGGCGCTTGCGGCTGTTGCCGCCATCGTCCTTGCCGGCCCGGTGTTCGGTGCCGCAGCCGGCACGCTCGGCCTCTGGTTGCTGCCGATCGCCGCCTTTGCCGGGGGCTGTGGCGCCACCCTTGTCATGGCGCGGCTGGGTCGTGTCGGCGGTGCGGCCTCCGTCGCCACGCTATTGCTGGCCGGCGTTGCCGTGAACGCCCTGGCGGGCGCGATTACAGGCCTCCTCATCTTCATGGCGGACGACCGGCAGGTGAGGGACATCACCTTCTGGACACTCGGCAGCCTGGCTGGCGCCAGGTGGCACCACCTTCCCATTGTCGCGTTGCTGGTGGGCCTGCCGGCCTTGTTGCTCTGCGCCCTGGCCCGACCGCTCAACGCCCTCCTGCTCGGGGAGGCGGAGGCCTACCACCTTGGCGTGTCTGTCGAGGCGCTCAAGCGAGCCGCGATCCTGCTCGCTGCCATCGCCGTCGCCGCGGGTGTCGCATTCACGGGCTTGATCGGCTTCGTCGGTCTCGTGGTGCCGCATCTCGTCAGACTGGCCTTCGGGACGGACCATCGGATCGTGCTGCCGGGTGCGGCGCTGTTCGGCGCCGCACTCCTGGTGCTGGCAGACCTGGCCGCCCGCAGCCTCGCTGCCCCGGCCGAACTGCCGGTCGGCGTCGTCACCGCGCTGATCGGTGCGCCCTTCTTCCTGTGGCTCCTGCGGCGATCGGGTGGGGAGCAGGGTGCATGATCGCTGCCCATTGCGTCACCATGCGTTCCGGCAGGCGCCGGATGCTGGACAACGTGTCCCTGGAACTGCGGCCCGGTGAGGTGGTGGCCGTCGTCGGGCCCAATGGCGCAGGCAAATCCACATTGCTGAGGGCCATGTCGGGCGAATTGCGCCCTTCTGCCGGCACCGTCACCCTCGATGGCCGCCCGCTTGCCGCCTGGCACCCCGTCGATCTCGCACGGCGCCGCGCCGTGGTCAGCCAGGCCGTCTCCCTGGCATTCCCCATGACGGGCCGGGAGGTCGTCGCGCTTGGACGTCTGCCGCTGCACGCCACCGCACAATCGGCCCGGGATGGGCTGGCCGTGGACATGGCCCTGGAAGCTGTCGGCGCTGCCAGCCTCGCGGCACAGCGTTACGCAACGCTGTCAGGCGGCGAACGGCAGCGCATCCAGATCGCGCGCGCCCTTGCCCAGTTGGATGGCGCGACGAAGCCGGCAGCATTGCTGCTGGATGAGCCTACAGCCAGTCTCGATATCCGCCATGTCGGAGTGGTGCTGCGCCTTCTCCGCCGCTTGGCAGAGCAAGGCGTCAGCATGATGGTGGTCCTGCATGACCTGAACGAAGCCGCCTTCGTTGCCGACCGGGTCCTTGTGATGGCGGGGGGGCGGCGCGTGGCGGAAGGGGCCGCCGCGACGATCCTGCGGCCGGGCGTGCTTGGTGCGGTCTACGACATACCCTTCCGAAGCGGGGGCGACGCCCTGCTGCCCGATTTCGCAGCCCGCTCCCCGGTGGTTCAATCATCGGCATAGGGCGCGTTCGATACCGGATCCCGGCAGGCAGTCATGACTGCCCAGGCCGTCTGGCCCATGCGTGGCAGTCATCCGGGGCGCTGAGTTCCGCTTCACGCTGTCACCGACTTATCTCGACGATGGGTCTTTCCAGCCCGCTCCCGCCTGCTCTACCGTCCGGCGGAGCGGAGGAAGCAGTGGGCAGCAGCGTTGAGGTTGTGGACCTTTCGGTATCCTTCGGCCGCACCCCGGTGCTGCACGGGATATCGCTTTCGGTCACCGCGGGCGAATTCGTGGCGCTGCTGGGTCCGTCCGGCTGCGGCAAGACCACATTGCTGCGCTCCATCGCTGGTTTCGTGGCGCCGGGTAGCGGGCGCATCCTCGCCGGCGGGATGGACATAACCGCGGCGCCGCCGGAACAGCGCGGCGCGGCGATGGTGTTCCAGTCCTATGCGCTGTGGCCGCATATGTCGGTGGCCAAGACCATCGGCTACGGCTTGAAACTTCGCGGCTGGGATCGCGCACGGATCGACGCCAAGGTGGAGGAGATGCTCCGCCTTCTGCGCCTGGAGGGCCTTGGCGCCCGACTGCCTGCTCAGCTCTCCGGCGGCCAGCGGCAGCGGGTGGCGCTGGGCCGCGCGCTCGCGGTCGATCCCGCGATCCTGCTGCTGGATGAGCCCATGTCCAACCTCGACGCCCGTGTGCGGGAAGGGGTGCGCCATGAACTTCGCGCGCTGCAGCAGGCGCTGAACATCACCGCCATCCATGTGACGCATGATCGGGAGGAAGCGATGATTCTTGCCGACCGCATCGTCATCCTTCAGGAAGGGCGCATCGCGCAGCAGGGCACGCCAGAGGACCTCTGGGCGCGACCCGCCAGTGCCTATGTCGCGGATTTCCTGGGCGCCACTAACCGCCTGCCCGTGCGCATCCGTGATGCGATGGCGGAGGCTGCGCCCGCGGAGCCACCCCTTCGCCTGGCGCCTGGGCGCGCCCCGCCGCCTGGCCCTGCCATGGTGCATTTCAGGCCGGAGGAAGCACGGGTGCTGGCGCCCGACGAATCGCTCGATGGGCTGGTCTTCCACGGCACCGTCGCACTCTCCGCCTATCCCGGCGGCCGCTGGCGCGCCTCCATCCGCATCGGCCGCGATGACGTGCTGGTGGATGTGCCGGACCGCCTGCCGGAAGGTGCGCCCATCCGGCTCGGTATTCCCTCTCCCGCGGCGCATGTCTTCGCCGCCACCGCCTGAACGAAGAACGGAGGAAACCACCCATGGACCGCAGGACATTTCTGGCCACCACGGCCGCTCTCGCCGCGACGCCCGCCCTGGCGCAGCAGCGGGTTACGTTGAATGTGCTGACCGCCGGCGACCAGAACATGGTCGACTACATAACGGATTATCTCGGCCCCATGTTCCAGCGCCAGAACCCTGGCGTCACCGTGCGGGCGCTCGGCACCGGCCCCGGCGATGCCGGCAGCCAGCGCATCTGGGAAAGGCTGGAAGCCCAGCGCCGCGCCAACGCCAACAGCGTGGACGTCGACGTCGCCGTGGTCCACCAGACCATGGCAGGCCGCATGGTGGCGGAGGGCCTCCTCTCCCGCTTCCGGGACCAGGCCTCCACGGGCCAGCTTTCCACGAGCGATGTCACCCGCAACGCGCTCGGCCAGAATGTCGATGGCTTCGTCCTGCCGATGTTCAACAGCCAGATCGCCTTGGCCTACAACCCCGCCCGCGTCGCCAATCCGCCCCGTACCTTCGCGGAGTTGGAGACCTGGGTCAGGCAGAACCCGCGTCGCTTCGGCTACAACGGCATCCGAGGCGGCATGTCCGGTGTCGGCTTCGTCTTCGGCTGGGCCTACGCCTTCGGCCCTGACCAGAAGCGCCTCATCGAAGGCCCCTTCGATGCCGAGGCTGTCACCGCGCTGACGCCTGCCTTCCAACGCCTGCGGGAATTCAACCGCAACGTCGTCATCACCCCGGGCAATGCCGGTACGCTGGATGCGATGAACCGAGGCGAGATCGACATCGGCCCGGTCTGGATGGACATGTTCTACAGCTGGCAGGCGGAAGGGCGCCTCAACCCTGCCTATCGCCTCGTGCTGCCGGAATCCGGCATGCCCGGCCAGCCCATGTATTATGTCATCCCCGCCAGGGCTGCGAACAATGATGTCGCCCGCCGCTTCATCGAACTTGCCACCAGCCCGCCCGTGCAGGCCGAAGGCATCGTTCGCCGCTTCAACTGGCTGCCTGGGATCGACGCCCAGCATGTCCGCCAGCACCTGGACCAGCAGACCTGGGACCGCCTGTTCCGCGACGTGGGTCCCGATCAACTTGCCCGAGGCGCGCGCCCGATGCCGCAGGCCGATTTCATGCGTGCGCTGCAGGAAGCGTATGAACGCGTCGTGCTGAACTGACGCGGTGCTGCCTTACCTCCTTCTTGCGCCGGCGCTGTTTGTCGTCGGCGCTTTCTTCCTGGTGCCGCTGGCCTTCTCGGTCATCGGCGCCTTCGAAGGTCCGCAGGGGCCGACGCTCGCGAACCTCACGAATGCGGCTTCGCTGTACCGCATGGACGTGGCCTTCACCCTGCTCATCGTGGCGGCGTCCACCGCTTTGACGGGGCTGGGCGCCGTAGCCATCGGCGGCTACCTCACGCTCGGGCGGTCCAGGCTGGCATTGCGGTTGCTGGGCGCGATGTATCGCTGGCCCCTGTTCATTCCCTTCATCGTGGCTGCGCAGGCCATGCGCGGCTTCATCGGCCAGAATGGCCTGATGAACAACACGCTGATCTGGATCGGCCTGATGCCGCAGGAATGGGCGCAGAGTTTTCTGGACTGGCGCGGCATCGTCATCACCTTCGTCTGGAAGCAGCTTCCCTTCGCAACCCTGCTCGTCGCTGGCGCGATGGCCGCGCTGGACCGTTCGGGGATCGAGGCCGCGCAGAATCTGGGCGCCGGGCGACTGCGGATCCTGCTTGGCATCGTGCTGCCGCAGGTCGCGCGCAACATCATGGTGGCGCTTGTGCTGTCCTTCGTCACGATGATGTCCGTGCTCTCGGTTCCCATGATGATCAGCGGGCAGAGCCCCACCATGCTGACGGTTGCCATGGCCTGGCGGATCAACTCCTTCGGTGATTACGGCACAGCCAATGCCCTCGGCCTCGTCTCCTGCATCCTCACCGGGCTTGTCGCCTGGATCTGGCTGCGACAGGCGGCGGCGGAGCGCGCACGATGAGCCGTTCCCTGATGTGGTGGCTGCCTCGCGGCATGCTCCTCGGCCTCTTCGCCTTCTTCGTCTTCGGCCCGTTGGCCAACCTGGTGCTTTGGTCCGTGGCGGAATCCTGGTTCTGGCCCAACCGGCTGCCCAGCCAATACGGCTTCCGCTTCTGGGAGCGGGTTTTCCGGCCGGAGGGCCAGGCGATGGAAAGCCTATGGCTGTCCATCTGGATCGCGGCGCTGACCACGTTGCTGTGCCTGGCCGTGTCGGTTCCGGCCGCCTGGGCATTGGCCAAGGCGGATCTGCGGTGGCGTGCGGCCATCCTGCTTCTGTTCCTGCTGCCCCAGGCCTTCCCCAACCTTCCAGTCTACATCAACGTCGCTCGCATCTTCTTCTCCCTGAACCTGAACGGCACGGTCATCGGCGTGGTGCTGGTCCATGCCGCGCATGGCCTGGTCTATTCGATCTGGATCGCGACTGCTGCCTTCGCCGCGGTGGATGACGATCTGGAACTCGCCGCGCGCAACATCGGTGCTGGCGCCTTCACGGCGTTCCGCACCATCACGCTCCCGCTCGCTGCGCCCGGCATTGCCGCCAGCGCCGTCTTCGTTTTCCTGGAATCGCTGGATGAGTTCACCGCCAGCTATTTCGTCGGCGCTCCGGAAGTCCGCACCTTGCCGCTGTTGCTGTTCAGCGCCGCGGCCGGCGGCAACATGCAGGTTGCCGCCATTACTGCCCTGATCCTGCTGGTACCGAGCGTATTGTTCATGCTCATCGTCGAACGCTTTCTCCGGGCCGAGGTCCTTGCCAAGGTCGGCAAATAGGTCACGCCATGCCCACGATCCTTCAGATCAGCGATACCCACCTCTCGCCGCGCAACGGCCTGTTCCTGGACAACATCGCCGCCCTGCGCCGCGTGGCGCAGGAACGCCGCCCGGACCTCACGGTCTTCAGCGGCGACCTGTCGCTGGATGGCGCGGATCGCGACGACGACCTGGCCTTCGCGGGGGATCTGTTGCGTGCCTTCCCAGGCGAGAACCTCTTCATTCCCGGCAACCATGATACCGGCAGCCACCCCATCGGCATGCCGCATCAGCCCGTCAATACCAAACGAATGGCCCGCTATCGCCGCTTCTTCGGCGATGGCTTTGGCGCCGTGGACCTGTCGGGTTGGCGCGTCATCGGCCTCAACACGGAGATCATGGCTACTGGGGTTGAGGAGGAGCTTCAGGTCGCCTTCATCGCCGGAACGGCTGCAACCCTCGGTGATCGCCGCATCGCGCTGTTCCTGCACAAGCCTGTCTTCGTCACGCGGGCAGACGACCCGGCCATCGATGTCTGGTCTGTCCCCCCCGCGGCACGCGCCGGCCTGTCACCGTTGCTCTCGCATCCCTCGCTCCGCCTCATCGCCTCCGGCCACCTGCACATGTTCAGGCAGGAGATCGAGGGCCGCGTCAGCCGGGTATGGGCCCCCGCCGCGTCCTTCGTCATGACGCCGGACCAGCAGGATGGGCTGCAGGGCGAACGGCGCTGCGGCGCGCTTCTGCATCATTTGTCGACCGATGGCGTGACGACGGAGAGGCTGCACCTGCCGGACACCTGGGCCGCCGATATCAAGCACCTGACCTATCCCGCTTGAGCGCGCCGCAGCGCCACCGCCAGGATGGTCGCAGGTGTCGGCTGCAACTGGAGGAAGCGCCAAGCCGGGACTGGCCCCGCGCTTTCCGGCGCAAAGGCGAGGGCAGGGGCCCTGCCCAGCGTGAAGCCGAAGCTGTCGAGCCCCATGGCGATGCCCTCACCCGTCGCCTTCACGAAGGCTTCCTTCAGCGTCCAGATGCGGAGGAAGGCTTCATGTCGCTGCTCGCGTGGCAGCGCCGCAATGAAGGCGGCTTCACTGGGCGCAAAGAAGCGCTCGGCGATCCCCTCGGCAGCTTCGCGTCGTTCCAGGTCTTCCACATCCAGTCCTACGTCGTCCGTGCAGGTGACGGCGCAGGCCACGAGGTTGCGTGTGTGGCTCAGATTGAAGCGCAGCCTGGGCAGCCCATGCGTCGGCGCCAGCTCCGGCTTCCCGGCGGCGCCTTCGATAAAGCGCCAGTCAGTGGGTGCCAGCCCCCCGGCCTCGGACAGCATGCGTCGCGTCAATGCGTGCGCCGCGATATAGGCGTGCCGGTCTGCTTCCCGGTGGAACCGCGCTGCCCGCGCCTGCTCCGCCGGTTCCAGTAGCGCATGCCAACAGGCCATCGTCGCAGCGTCCGCGCCCTGCGGCAGCAGCCAGCGCAGGCGGATGGTGCCGCGCCGAAGCACCTAGTCCAGCTTGATGCCGAGGTCCCGGATCAACGGCCGCCAGCGAGCGATCTCGGAACGCATCTGCGCGTTGAAGGCCGCCGCATCGCCTGGTACCGCTTCCGCGCTCAAATTCCTGATGACCTGCGCTACCTCATCGCTGGCGATGGCCTGGTTCAACGTGGTGTTCAGCCGCGCCACCGAGGCCGTCGGCGTCGCGGCGGGCACGCTCATGCCCATCCACGCATAGGCCTCAGCATCCGAAAGCCCGAGTTCCTGCAATGTCGGCACCTCCGGCAATGCCGGGATGCGCGCCGGCGACATCACCGCCAGTGGCCGTGCCTGGCCCTGCCGGATGGCGCCCATGGAGGATGCGCTATCGGTCAGCATGCAATCCACGGAGCCCGCCAGCATGTCCTGCAAGGCCGCGGGGGAGTTCCTGTAGGGCACGTGCGTCGCATCAAAGCGGGCGACGCGCGCCACATACTCCATGGCCAGGTGCTGGGGGCTTGCCACCGCACCGCTGCCGAAGGTTGGTGCCTTGGCGCGCGCCGCCGTCAGGAACTGCGCCCAGTCCCGGATGGGGCTTTCCGTCCGCACGATCAGGATGAGCGGGAAGCGCGCGATCAGGCCGACGCCGGTCAGCGCAGTATCGGGGTCATAGGGGAGGCGTGCGTAAAGGGCGGGGCTGTAGATCGCCATGCCGTTGTCCACCATCAGCATCGTGTGCCCGTCCGCCGGGGCCTGGAGCACCGTCTCCGTCGCCAGCACGCCGCCGCCGCCTGGCCGGTTGTCCACCACCATATTCTGGCCCAGGCGCGATGCCATCTGCCGTCCGATCAGCCGCGCAAATTGGTCCGAGGGCCCGCCCGCCCCATAGGCGATGACCCATCGCAACTGCCGCTCCGGAAAGGATTGCGCCCGCGCCGTACCACCCAGGGCAGGCAAGGCGAGCGTGGCAAGGCCAAGCGATCGACGGGTCAGCATAGGCACCAATCCTCCGGCAGCGGGTGAAGGTTCGCAGAGCGGCATGGGCAAGACAAGCGCCTGGATTTCTGCCTAACCTTGCCGCCATGCCGTACCGATCCCGCATCACCATCGATGGCCTCGACCGGGCCTCCCACCGCGCCTTCTACCGGGCCATGGGCCTGTCGGAGGATGACCTTGGCAAGCCGATGATCGGCATCGTCTCCTTCAAGGGGGACCAGACGCCGTGCAACCAGACTCACGGCTTCCAGGTGGATGCCGCAAGGCTTGGCGTGGCGGCGGCGGGTGGCGTGCCGCGCGAGTTCGTGGCCCCCTCCGTCTCCGACGGCCTCAGCATGAACCATGAGGGCATGAAGTTCAGCCTGGTCAGCCGGGAACTCGTCGCCGATACGATCGAGGCCACGGTCCATGGCCTGGCCTATGATGCGCTGCTGGGCTTCGGTGGGTGTGACAAGACGCTGCCTGGCGTGATGATGGGAATGCTGCGCGTCAACGTGCCCTCGATCTTCCTCTACGGCGGCTCCGCGCTGCCCGGCCGCTACAAGGGTCGCGACCTGACCGTGCTTGACAGCTACGAAGCCGTCGGCGCCGTGATGGCCGGAACGATGGACGCCGCGGAGGCCGCGCGCATCGAACATGCCTGCCTGCCCACGGTGGGCTCCTGCGGCGGCCAGTTCACCGCCAATACGATGGCGATGGTGGGAGAGGCATTGGGCCTCTCCATCCCCAACTCCTCCATGGTCCCCGGCGTCTATTCCATCCGGGCCGCCATCGCGCAGCAGGCCGCGAAGCGCCTGCTGGCCATGCTGGAACAGGGCGGCCCGCTGCCGCGTGACATCGTCACCTGGGAGGCGCTGGAGAATGGTGCGGCGATCGTCGCCGCCACCGGCGGTTCCACCAATGCTGCCATGCACCTGCCCGCCATCGCGAATGAGGCCGGCATCCGCTTCACCATGGACGATGTCGCCAGGGTCTTCGCCCGCACGCCGCTGATCGGCGATCTTCGCCCGGGTGGCCGCTTCACCGCGAAGGACGTGCATGATGCCGGCGGTGCCGCCATCATTATCGGCGCCCTGATCCGCAGCGGTCACATGCATGGCGATTGCCTGACCATTACTGGCCGTACCATGGCCGAGGAATACGCAGGTGCCGATGCCCCCGATGGCGAGGTGGTGCGTGAACCTGCCACGCCTATCGCCCCGGACGGTGGTGTCGCCATCCTGCGCGGCAACCTCTGCCCGGATGGCGCCGTCATCAAGGTGGCCGGCCTCAAATCGCTGGTCTTCGAGGGCGTCGCACGAATCTTCGAAGGCGAGGACGAGTGCATCGAGGCGGTGCGCGCCCGCGCCTATGAAGCCGGCCAGGTCCTGATCATCCGGGGGGAGGGGCCGGTCGGCGGCCCAGGGATGCGGGAGATGCTGGGCGTCACCGCGCTGATCTATGGCCAGGGCATGGGGGAGAAGGTGGCCCTCATTACCGATGGCCGCTTCAGCGGCGCCACGCGCGGCATGTGCATCGGCTATGTCGCGCCGGAAGCCGCCATCGGTGGACCGCTGGCCCTGGTGCGCGATGGCGACCGCATCCGCATCGATGCCAGGGCCATGCGCATGGATATCCTCGTTCCGGACAGTAAACTCGCCGAACGGCGTGCCGCCTGGACGGCGCCCTTGCCGCGCCATCGCGCCGGTCTTCTCGCGAAATACGCGAAGCTGGTCGGCCAGGCGCCTGGTGGGGCCGTGACGCATGAGGGGCCAGCCGAGTGGCCGCTGTGAAACTCGCCTTCCTTGGCCTCGGCCTCATGGGCGCCCCTATGGCGCGGCGGCTGCTGGCTGCCGGCCATGACGTCACAGTCTGGAATCGCAGCCCCGCCAAGGCGGCGCCCTTCGCAGCAGCCGGCGCCCGCATCGCTGGCACCCCCGCTGATGCTGCGGCCGAGTGCCGCATCGTATTCCTCAACCTGATCGACGCCGCGGCGACGGAAGCGGTCTGCTTCGGCCCCGGCGGAATCGCCGAAGCCGGGCACGAGGACCGCATCGTCGTCGACCATGCCTCAATCGCGCCCGACCGCACCCGTGCCATCGCCGCGCGCCTGCTGGCCGCGAATGGCACGCGCTGGGTCGATGCCCCGGTCTCCGGCGGGACGCGCGGTGCCACCGATGGCACGCTGGCCGTCATGGCCGGCGGCGATGCCGCGGACATCGAGGTGATCCGCCCCTACGTCCTGGCCATGGCCCGCAACCTGACCCATCTCGGCCCCCTCGGCGCCGGACAGACGGCGAAACTCTGCAACCAGATCATCTCCGGCAGCCTGATGAGCGTGATCGCGGAGGCCGTTCGCCTCGCCCAGAACGCCGGCATCGACGCCGCCCGCCTGCCGGAAGCCTTCGCCGGTGGCTTCGCGGATAGCCTGCCGTTGCGCCTGTTCGTTCCCCGCATGGCCAGCGGCAACCACGAGCCGCCCATCGGCAGCGCGGCCTCCATGGTCAAGGACCTCGAAGCCGTCCTTCATCTGGCGGCGCAGACCGGCACCCCCGTGCCCATGTCCGGCCTGGCGTTGCTGATGCTGCGCCTGACAATGGCGCGCTTCGGTGCCGATGCCGAAGCCCTCATGGTCCATTCACTGAGCGAGCACGCATGAAGATCGCGGTCCTGGGCGGCGGTAATGGCGGCTTCGCTGCCGCCGCGGATTTCACCGAGGCCGGCCATGAAGTCCGCCTCTGGCGCACCAGTGCCGAGGAGGCTGCGCGTCAGGCTCCCTCCATCACGCTGAAGGATTCCCGCGGGCAGCGCAGCACGACGCCTACGCTCATCACCGCAGACCTGGCGGAGGCCATCGCTGGCGCTGCCCTGATCCTCGCCCCCGCACCCGCCACCACCCATGCCGCGCTGGCGCCACGCCTCGCGCCGCTGCTGGAGGATGGTCAGGTTGTCTTTCTCACCCCCGGCACGCTTGGCACCGTCATCCTCGCCCGCGCCTTGCACGCGCATCGTCCCGGTGCCCGCGTGGCCTTCGCGGAAACCGGCACACTTCCCTGGCTCGCCCGCAAGCATGGGCCCGATCTCGTTGCCATCACGGTGCGTGCGAAGCGCCTGCCGGTCGGTGTCTTCCCGCTGGCGATGGCGGATCATGCCCTTGCCGTGATCGGCACGGCCTTTCCCGGCGTGATCGAGCCCTGCGGCGATGCACTGTCCGGCGCGCTGATGAATGCGGGGCCCATCATCCACCCGCCTCTCATCACCATGAATGCAGGCCCGCTGGAGCATTTTCCGAAATGGGACATCCACAAGGAAGGCACGCAGCCCAGCATCCGCCGTGTGACGGATTCGCTGGACGCTGAACGCATGGCGGTGCGGGCGGCGCTGGGCTACGGCGCGCCGCATTTCCCCCTCGCGGACCACTACGCGAAGGAGGGTCCGGAATGGTGCTACGGCCGCGGCAGTCATGACCGGCTGACGGATAGCGGCGACTGGCGTGAGAACATCGTGCTGACCGAGCACCGCTACATGCTGGAGGATACGCGTCTCGGCCTGTCGCTGATCATCGATGTCGGCGTCGCCGCCGGAGTCGCGACGCCGCTTGCACGAGCCTTCCTCGCCATCGGCAGTGCCATCTGCGCCGAGGATTTCCTCCCGTCCCGCACCCTTGCGGCCTGCGGCCTTCCCTATGACGCGACGGCGCGCAGCAAGGTGCTCCGCCATGGCTTCTGACCGCATCCCGATCGGCTGCCTGGGCGCTGGCCGCATGGGTCGCGGCATCGCCGTGCAGTTCGCCTATGCCGGCCATGACGTCACTCTCTTCGACCTCAAGCCCCGTCAGCCGGAAGATTTCGCGAAACTCGCGCAGGCCGCGCACGCCGAGGTCGAGGGCACCCTCGCCATGCTCGCTGATCTGGGCCTTGGTGATCCCGCCGCCGTGCCCGCCATTGCCGCCCGCGTCACCATCCTGCCCGCCGCCGAAGCCGGTGCGCTGCGCAACCTGCCCGTGGTGTTCGAGGGCGTTCCCGAAATCCTCGCCCTGAAGCGGGAGGCTTTGGCCGAGGCCGCCGCGCTGATGGCGCCGCACGCCATCCTCGCATCCACGACCTCCACCATCATGGTGGATGACCTGTCCCCCGCCGTGCCGAACCCGTCGCGCTTCCTCAACGCGCATTGGCTCAACCCGGCCTATCTCGTGCCGCTGGTTGAGATTTCGCCCGGTGCAGCCACGGACACCGGTGTCACCGCGCGCCTGATGGAGTTGCTCGAATCCGTCGGCAAGGTCCCCGTCCGCTGCGCCCCCAGCCCCGGCTTCATCATCCCCCGCATCCAGGCACTGGCAATGAACGAAGCCGCGCGCCTGGTGGAGGAAGGCGTCGCCAGTGCCGAGGATGTTGACCGTGCCCTTCGCTACGGCTTCGGCTTCCGCTTCGGTGTGCTCGGCATGCTCGAATTCATCGACTGGGGCGGCGTTGACATCCTGCACCACGCCAGCCGCTACCTGGAATCTTCCCTCGGCGATGCCCGCTACCGCGCGCCCGCCATCGTTGGCCAGCACATGGAGGAAGGCCGGCTCGGCATGGGCACAGGCAGTGGCTTCCTGCCCTGGGGCGAGATGGACATTCCCGCCCATAAGCGCCGCCGCCTGGGCGAGATGATTGCCCGCCTGCGCGCCGAAGGGCTGGCGCGGCCCCCCATTCTGCCCCCAGCATGACAAGGTCAGCCCCAGGAGGCCCCATGATGCTCCGCCGCCGCGCCCTGCTCGCCACGCCCATGGCCCTTGCCGCAGCCCCCGCCCTCGCGCAGGGCGCCGCTTGGCCGGACCGCCCCACGCGCTGGATGGTGGCCTATGGTGCCGGCGGTGCCTCCGACCTCTTCGCGCGGATGATCTCGCGCGCGCTCGCCGCGCCCGGGGTGCCGCCCGTGGTCGTGGAGAATCGGCCGAGTGGCGGCGGCATCGTGGCGACCGAGGCCGTGCTCTCCTCTCCTGCCGATGGCAGCACCGTTTTGCATGTCGATAACGGCATGGTTGTCTACAACCCCGCGCTCTACAGCCGACTGCCCTTCGATCCTGACCGGGACCTGGTGATGGCGGGCTTCATCGCGCGCTTTCCGTTCTTCGTCCTCACCCGTCGCGAAAGCCCGCTGACGACCTTCGAGGAACTGCGCGCCGCGGGCCAGCGCCAGGCGCTGACCTACGCCACCCCTGCGGTCGCCAGCCCGCACCACATGGCGATGGAATTGCTGCGCCTGCGCGCCGGCTTCCAGGTGGAACACGTTCCTTACCGCGGCATGCCCGCGGTGCTGCAGGACCTCATCGCCGGCCGCGTCGATTGCGCCGTCGCGGATGTGACGAACGCGCTGCCGCTGCTGTCCACAGGCCGTGCCCGCGCCCTGGTCACCTTCGGTGCCAATCGCGCCCGCGCCGTGCCGGATGTCCGCACCGCGACAGAGGCGGGCATCGCGGATTGCGTCGCCGATGGGTGGCAGGGCGTCGCGCTGCCGCACAGCGCATCGCCCGATGTTATCCAGCGCGTGAACGCCGCGATCCGCACCGCCATGGCGAGCCCGGAGGTTGTGCGCCAACTCGGCACCACGGGCGCCGAGACGGAGCCGCTGAGCGTCACGCAATGCGCCGAGCTCATCCGACGGGAGAATGCGGTCTGGCGCCCGCTGATCCGCGACCTCGGCATCCGCCTGGAAAGCTGAGGCGGATGGCGCTGCCTCAGCTCAGCGGCAGCGCCACATACCGCTGGAAACCTGGCCGTGCCGCCAGCGCGTCGTGCCACCGGCGCAGATGCGGCATCTCCTGCCGCTCAATCGGCAGCAGCAGCCAGCGATAGGCGTAGATGCCCAGGGCGATATCGGCCAGCGTCAGCGCATCGCCGCACAGGAATTCGCGGCCCGCCAGCCGGTCGTCCAGCATGCCGAACAGCCCCTCCACCTGCGCCTTCGCGGCGTTGAAGGCCTGCCAGTCCCGCTCCGCTTCCGGAATGCGAAACAGGGTGAAGTAGACAGTCACCAGCGGCGGGTTCAGCGCCGTCTGCTGCCAGTCCATCCAGCGATCGCAATCCGCCGCCGCGCGCAGGTCGGCCGGATACACCGGATGCCCCGGCGCGCGTGACCGCGCCAGGTAGCGCAGGCAGGCGTTGCTCTCCCACAGCACGAAGCCGTCGGCGTCCTCGATCACCGGCACCAGCGCATTGGGATTCTTCGCGAGGTAGGAGGCCTCCCGCGTCCCGCCAAAGGGGCCGCCGACATCGACCCGGCCGAAAGCCAGGCCCAGTTCGTCGCACAGCCACAGCAGCTTCATCACGTTGGAGGATGTGGCGCGGCCCCAGATGCGCAGCATGGTGCGAACTCCGTCAGGTGGTGGTCAGGAAAGTCGAAGCAGGCCCCGCAGCCAGGCCAGGACGTCACGTCGCAGCGCGGCGCCTGCCATCGCGTTGCCACCGACATGCACATCGGTTGCGACACAGGGATCGGCGTAGCTGAAGGGCAGCCCTGTTGCCGCATTCACCAGCAGGCCCGGTTCCCGCTCCTCAATCCGGCAGTTCCGGACGCTCTGCGATCCCACCACCAACGCGGCGCCGGGGCTCAGTGGATTGTCGAAGCCGTGGTGGGCGTGGTCGTATTCGATGATCCCGGCGTCATGCCCCGCCTCCCGCAGCCGCGCCACATGGTCCCGCGCGGGGCCGATCGGGTTGAAGTCGTCCGGCCTTCCATGGAAAACCCGCAGCGGAGCCGGCAGCATCGCGGTGTCACCGATGTACCGTGTGCCGCAATCCGGATAGACGGCAGCAGTGCCGATCGGCGTGACGCCGCTTGCGTTCCACAGGCGGTGGAAACGCTCCATGCCTGCATACAGCGCGCCCTGGCCGCCGCGGGAGAAGCCCAGCAGCGCGATCCGGGCTGGATCGACCGCGGGATGCACCGCCAGCACGGCCAGAGCGCGGTAGATGTCCAGGACGAAGGCCAGCCGACCGAGGCTGCCCTGATCCCCCGCGACGGAAACCAGCCCCCGTCCCGTGAAGCCGTCCAGCAGGAAGGCCGCAGCCCCCATCGAATTCACCTGCCGCTGCCAGAGCGCGATGGAAGCCCCGATGCCGCCCGACCCATGCACCATCACCACGACGGGCTGCCGGCCTTCGCCCTGCGCCAGGCTCAGCAGCCCCGTGATCGCGGTGTCCCGCCCCTCCGTCTCCCCCAGCAGGAACTGCCGGTCGGTCAGGGTGAGGGTGCGGATGGCGTGAAGCTCCATCCGCGTGGGCAGGTCCTGCATGCTGTCTTCCGATCCAATGGCAGGGCCATCCTAGTCCAACGGCCCCCCCTGCGAAGCCTTGACCCTGGACGCACCCGCTGCCCAGCGGCTACCGACACCTACCCCACCACGGACGGTCGGATGAGCCAGGCGAGCGAAGTCGAGAAGGTGAAGGCCCGCATCCGCGCGCTGGCTGCCAAGACCATCGAGCGCGGCTGTTCTGAGGCCGAGGCCATGGCCGCCGCCCAGAAGGTCGGCCAACTGCTGGAAGTCTATGGCCTCAGCATGTCGGAGGTCGAATTGCGGGGTGAAACCTGCATCCAGCGGGAGATCATCATCGACGGGCCGCGCGTCCAGGCCGTCGGCGCGATCTTCCTTGCCATCATCCGCCTGACGGAGACCAAGGGCTGGACCGCCGGCCGCGGCACCTTCGTGCTGTTCGGCCTGGAGCCCGATGTCCTGATGGGCGAATACCTGATCCACCTGGTCGCCGGCGCGGTGGATCGGGAGGAGGCGGACTTCCGCGCCAGCGACGCCTATCGCCGCAGCCGCCTGCAACCCCAGGCCCGCCTTCGCAGCTTCCGCTACGGCTTCGCCGAGAGGGTGTCGGAGCGACTGGAGGAATTCGCCCGCCACCGGCGCGAAACCGCCGCCGCTGCCCAGGCCACCACCAGCACGGGGACCGCGCTGGTCATCGCCAAGGAACGGCAGGTTCACGCTGCCTTCAAGGATCTCGGTATCCGCCTGGTATCCCGCAGCACCACTCGCCGCGTGAGGGACGGCACCGCCTTCCGCCACGGCCAGGAAGCCGGCGGCCGGGTCGGGTTGGACCGCCCGGTGGGCGCCGGCGCCGGCGCCAGGACCCTTCGCGGCAAGCCGTGAGCCGCGACCAGCCACGGGCGTGGCGCGTCTATGCGTGGGAGGATCGGGTGGTCGCCCCCCTCGATCGGTCGCTGGTGCCTTTCGCGCGCATGCAGGCGCTGGTGGATTACGTCTGGGCCGAAGCGGGTCTCCGCTGGCCGCCCCGGATCCATCGCAAGCGGCCGTCGAAGCGGATCATGGCCACCGGCAGCCGCCTGGCCATCGAGGCTCCGGCCGAACTCCCCAGCTGGGTCCTGCTGCATGAGATCGCCCATGCGATGACGGCGGACCATGACGGGGCAGGGGATGGCCATGGCCCCGCCTTCATGGGCGTCTATGTCGGCCTGCTGGTGCGCCATGTGCGGCTGGACCAGGCGCACCTCGCCGCCACGCTGGCGGCGGCCGGCATACCCTGGGACCCCGCCGCACGGCCGGTGTTCCTCGACCCTATCCCGGCGGCAGGCGCAGTCCCGAAAAACGGATGAGGCCATCGGGCGAGGGCTCGAACCCCGTCATGCCCGCCCGCAGACCCCAGAACCAGCGATAGTGGTACAGGATCAGCAGCGGCCGGTCCGCCTGCCATTGCGCCGCGGCATCCCGGTACAGGCGCTGCCGTACTGCCGCGTCCGTCGCCTGCCGTGCCCGCAAAAAGGCTCCATCCACCGTGGCATTGGCGTAGCCCGTGCGGTTGAGGAACCCATCGGAGGCGACCCAGGCCGCGATGTTGCCGTCCGGATCGGCGCGCCCGGACCAGATGCCGAAGGCCGCGTCGTATTGTCGCGCATTGGCGCGGGTGACGATGGAGGACGCCTCCATGGTGACGATCCGCAACCGGAACCCGGCCTCCGCCGCCATGGATTGCATGATCTCCGCCACCTGGCTTTCGACAGGGCTGTTCGGCACCAGCAGGGTGAATTCCGGGTTGGTGGCGCCGGCTTCCCGCAGCAGCGCCTTCGCGGCCTCCACATCGCGGGGCGGGATGGGGAGGTCGGCGAAATGGAAGGCGGTGCCGGGCGGCTCCGGCTGGTTGTTCGGGACGAACAGCCCCTGCAACGCCACCTGGTTGATGATGCCGCGGTCGATGCTGAGTTCGAAGGCCCGCCGCAGCCGCCCATCCCGCAGCGCGCCAGCCTGGTTGATGTAGAGCAGTTGGTAGGCGATCGACGTTGCCTCTCGCACAACCACCCGAGGCGCCCGGCGGGCCGATTCCACATCGGATGGCGCGATGCGCTCGATCAGGTCGAGTTGCCCCGCGCGCAGGTTCAGCAGGCGGACATTGTTGTCCGGGATGGGGAGGATCACGAGGCGCTGCACATGGATGTTGGCGGCGTTCCAATGCTCCGCCACGCGTTCCATCTCGATGCGCTCCTGCGCCACGCGCCGCACCAGGCGGAAGGGGCCGGAACACACCGGCTCCTCCGAAATCCGCGTGCCAAGCCGGGCCAGCGCGGTCGGGGACAGGATCATCCCCGCCCGGTCCGACAGAACGGATAGCAGCGGCGCATAGGGCTCCGACAGCCGGATCACGACGGTTCGCGGATCCGGCGCCTCCACCGCCGTCACCGGGCGCAACTCGGACCGGCGCAGCGATTCCGGTGCGGTGCGATAGCGGTCCAGGTTCACCTTGACCGCCGCCGCATCCAGGGGGGTGCCGTCATGGAAGCGGCCATCGCCGCGAATCGTCATCCGCAGCGCATGGCCGTCTTCCTCCCACGCCCAGGCCGTGGCGAGTTCCGGCCGGAAGGCCAGGTCCGGCCCGACATCGACCAGGCGGTCGCATAGCGCCGTGAAGACGACTCGCTCGACAAAGCCGGAGGACCGGGCGGGGTCGAGCATGTTGGGATCGGCGCCGATGCCGATCCGCAGCGTTTGCGCGCCGGCAGTTGTCACCAAGCCTGCCGCCAAGGCCATTCCTGCCAGCACTGCCCGCATCGCCGGTCCCCCATGCCCCAGGTCCAGGCTAGCAGCGTGCCTACTCGCGGCAATCAGCTTCCGAGTTTCAGTGTCGCGATCCCGGCTGCGATCAGGGCGATGCCGCCGATCCGTGCGGCTGTCGCGGCCTCACCCAGCACCAGCATGCCGACAACAGCGGTCCCCACCGCGCCGATGCCAGTCCAGACGGCATAGGCTGTTCCGACCGGAAGCGTCTTCAGCGCGATTCCCAGCATGCCGATGCTCAGTGCCATGGCGACCAGGGTGAGCACCGAGGGCACCAGGCGAGTGAAGCCTTCGGTGAATTTCAGCCCGATCGCCCAGCCCACTTCCAGCAGCCCCGCCAGCCCCAGCCAGACCCACGCCATGCCCTTCGCTCCCTGATGAGTCTCTCCACAAGGCCGCGATCCGGCCTAGGGTTTCGCTGCATCGCAGCGCAAGGGAGTCGCCCCCATGGACCGCTTCTTCGAACTGACAGCCCGGGGCACGACGCCCCGGACGGAGATCCTGGCCGGGATCGCGACCTATCTGACCATGGTCTACATCGTCGTGGTCAATCCCTCCATCATGGCGGCCGCGGGCATCGATCCGGGCGCGGCCTTCGTCGCCACCTGCCTGGCCGCGGCCATCGGCAGCGCGCTGATGGGTCTGCTGGCGAACTTCCCGATCGCGCTCGCGCCGGGGATGGGCCTGAACGCCTATTTCGCCTTCGCCGTGGTGGGCGCCATGGGGATCCCCTGGCAGGTAGCGCTGGGCGCCGTCTTCCTCTCGGGCTTCCTGTTCTTCCTGGTTTCCATCTTCCGGATCCGGGAATGGCTGGTGAACGGCATCCCGCTCTCCCTCAAGCTCGGGATCGCGGCGGGGATCGGCTTCTTCCTGGGCCTGATCGGGCTGCGCGGCATGGGCGTGGTGGTGGCGAACCCCGCCACGCTGGTCGGCCTCGGCCCGCTTTCGGCCACCAGCACGCTCATTGCCTGCGCGGGTTTCGTGTTGATCGCCGGGCTGGTGGCGCGGAATGTCCCTGGGGCCATCGTGCTCGGCATCATCGGCACCGCCGCCATCGGCCTGCCCTTCGGCCTTACGGAGTTCAAGGGCATCGTCTCCGCGCCGCCCTCCCTGGCGCCCACCTTCCTGCAGATGGACATCGCTGGCGCCATTGGCATCGGCCTGGTGGGGATTGTCTTCACCTTCTTCCTGGTGGACCTGCTCGACAACACCGGCACGCTGATCGCCACCACCCACCGGTCCGGCCTGATGAACAAGGACGGCACTGTGCCGAGGCTCGGACGTGCCCTCATGGCCGATAGCGGGGGTGCGATGATGGGTGCCGCGCTCGGCACCTCCACCACCGTCAGCTACATTGAAAGCGCGGCCGGCATCCAGGCCGGCGGCCGCACGGGGCTTACGGCGCTGACCGTCGCGGGGCTGTTCCTGCTGACCCTCTTCCTGGCGCCGCTGGCGACCTCCATCCCCGGCTTCGCCACCGCGCCGGCGCTGGTCTTCGTGGCCTGCCTGATGGCGAAGGGGTTGCAGGACCTGGCCTGGGACGACACCACGGAGTACCTGCCCGCGATCCTGACCGCGCTCGCCATGCCCTTCACCTTCAGTATCGCGACGGGCATCGGCCTCGGCTTCATCACCTATGTGCTGGTGAAGACGGTGGCGGGGCGGGCAGGGGAGGTGCACGGCGCCGTCTGGCTGGTCGCTGCACTCTCCACCATCAAGTTCGCGGTGATGTGATGGTGGACGTCAGACGATCCGGATCACGTGGTCGAGGTCCGCCAGCAGGTCGTCCTTGGTGATGCCCTGAAGCGTGATGCTGTCCCCGTTGGAGAAGGCGATCACGGCATTGCCCTGGATCTCGGTGACAAGCGGGGCCAGGTCCGCGGGATCGGCGACGCCGGTGGCGTTGATGCCACCCTTGATCTCCAGCACGTCGCGGGCGAGGTCGAAATCGGTGATGATGTCGTCGCCGAAATTGCTGTCGTAGTAGAATGTGTCTTCCCGCGCGGCGAAGCCAGGACCGTCGCCCGTCAGCACGTCATTCCCGGCGCCGCCCACCATGTAGTCCTCGCCCTGGCCACCCAGGATGGTGTCGCGTCCCGCCTCGCCGAACAGCGCGTCATTGTCGCTGCCGCCCTGGATCAGGTCGTGGCCCGACCCGCCATAGATCGTATCCCGGCCGGCATCGCCAAAGGCCTCGTCATTGCCGGAGCCGGCATAGACCAGGTCGCGCCCGGAGCCCGCATGGATCGTGTCGTTCCCCCCGCCCGAGTTGACGGTGTCCGCCCCGCCAGCCGCCTCGATGTAGTCACGTCGCGACCCGGCGGAGGTCGTGTCGATCGTGTCGTCACAGGCGGAGCCGTGGATGGAGGCGAAGCCGGTCATGTCATCGCTCCTTGAGGGGGCAGGCGGGACGTGGGGAATATGGTCGTTTTCGTCGAGGATAATCCTATATTTTGGACATCTGTCGCGTCAACACCTTTCTGCTCCCTTAAGGCGCGGTAGTGCCCTCATGCCGGGATATGTCGGGCCACGAGACGCTTCCTGCGAGCCGCAGCCGGCGATGTGAGTAACGAGAAATCCTTTCGTCATCAATCTAATGATGTCCGGTACCACCTGTGTCTTGCCGAGTGTGCGGCATCCACCAGCAACACGGATTTCGTCTAAATAAAATATTTTGTTCTTTTTTATTGTTCCGGACCGTCGCCGTGGCCTCACATCCCGACCGACCGATGTCGTGCCGCCAGGCATCGCCTCGCCAGCGGTCACGGCGGTATCCGGCGTTCACCGGCGGCTGCGCTCAACGAGCGGCTGCGAGCACCACGCAGCGCCTAGCCGACATCCAGCGCCGCCACCGCCAGCATGGAGCGCGCCTCCACTGCTGGCAGGACCGGCAGTCTGGAATGGCCGAGGCCCGAGACCCGAGGGTTACGTCACCTCGCGCTGCTTTGCGCTTCCCGCGGCGCGGCCGCTGCTGCCACCCTGCCGCCGATGCAACTCCCCGCCGCCCTTCTGCCCCTCCGCCATCCGGCCTTCCGGCTGCTCTGGCTGGCCAATCTGTGCAGCAACACCGGGATGTGGATGCAGAACACCGGGGCAGGGTGGATGATGACCTCCCTCGCACCATCACCCCTCATGGTCAGCATGGTGCAGGTGGCGAGCCTGCTGCCGGTCTTCCTCCTCGCTTTGCCCGCCGGCGCCTTGGCCGACATCGTGGACCGCCGGCATTACCTGATCGCCGCCCAGGCCTGGATCGCGGCAGCAGGCACCGTCCTGGCTCTGCTCGCCTGGCAGGGAATGCTCGGGCCCTGGGGCCTCGTCGCGCTCACCTTCGCCATCGGCGCCGGCACCGCCATGAATTCCCCCGCCTGGTCCGCCACCACGCCGGAGGTCGTGCCGCGCCAGGACCTCGCCAGCGCCATCGTCCTCAATGGAATCGGCTTCAACATCACCCGCGCCATCGGCCCCGCCATCGGCGGCTTCACCGTGGCATCCGCGGGGCCGGAGGCGACTTTCGCCCTTAACGCCCTGTCCTTCATGGTTGTCATCGTCGCGTTGCTGTTCTGGAAGCGGGAAGCGCCGCGCGCCGGCCTGCCGAAGGAGCATTTCCTCTCCGCGATGCGCGCCGGCATCGGCTTCACCCGGAACAGCCCGGTCCTGCGCGCGACCATCCTGCGCGGCTTCATGTTCTTCCTCTTCGCCGCCGCGGTTTGGGGCCTGCTGCCGCTGTTGGTCCGCCAGCAGCTGGGCCTTGGCCCCGAATGGCTGGGGCTCATGCTGACCTCGATGGGCGTGGGCGCCGTCGGCGCCGGCTTCCTTCTGCCTTCGCTCCGATCGCGACTCGACCGCAATGGTACCGTCACCGGTGCCGCCATTCTGGGGGGCATGGCGCTGGTCCTGCTTGGCCAGGCGCATCACTGGTTTGTCGGCCTGCTGGCCATGTTCCTGTATGGCGTCGCCTGGATCACCGGCGCCTCCACCCTCCAGGCCTCCGCCCAGCTTTCCGTCCCGGGTTGGGTGCGCGCGCGGGCCATCGGCATCTATCAGTTCGCCACCTTCGGCGGCCTCACCTTCGGCTCGGCCCTCAGCGGCTGGGGAGGCGAGGTGTTGGGCATCGGCTGGGCGCTCGCCCTCTCTGGCGCGCTCTGCGCCATCAGCGGCGTCGCCGTGCACCGCTTCTCCATCGAACCCCCCGCCGCCCCGCCGCGGGACAGCAGCCCGCCCCCCGCCATCCCGGCGCCGGAACCCGCCGCGCCCGCCTTGGCCTCCATCCTGGCCGATGACAGCAGCCGGGTGCTGGAGGTGGTGCGCTACCAGATCGACCCCGCCGATCGCGGGACATTCCTCGCCATCATGGCGGAATGCCGCCAGGTCCGGCTGCGCAGCGGTGCCCTCGGGTGGCGGTTGTTCGAGGATGTTGCGCATCCCGAGCGCTGGGTGGAGTTCTGGCTGGTGGAAAGCTGGACGGAACACCTGAGGGAGGCCGGGCGGATGACGGAATCGGACCTCGCCATTCTCGCCGCCGCCGCCGCCCTTCACCGCGGCCCGGTGCCGCCGGAGGCCGCCCGCTACCTCAACGTCCCGCCCGTCCCGCCGTCATGATGACATGCAACGACCGTCGCCGATCGACGTTGGGCCCGCTGGAACAACAGCGGAGACAACCCCATGCCGAAGACCGCCACCAAGGTCGCGAACCGCAATGACCTGCAGGACAATGCGAAGCAGACCTCCATCAGCGTCCTGTCCGCCTGCCTTACCGACAGCATCGACCTCTACAACACCACTCGCCACGCCCATTGGAACGTGAAGGGCCCGCATTTCCACGCGCTGCACATCATGTTCGAGGAATTCTACGGCACGCTGGAAAAGGACATTGATGAGGTCGCGGAGCGCCTGGTGCAGCTTGGTGGCACGGCCATGGGCACGAGCCAGTCCGTCGCCAGCGGCACGCGGCTTGCGCCCTATCCCGCCGACATCAAGGCCGGCATGGACCACCTGAATGCGCTGCTCGACCGCTACAGCGCCGTCGCCAAGGGTGTGCGGGAGGGGATCGACCAGGCGGATGAGGCCGGGGACGCCGATACGGCTGATCTCTTGACCGCCGTGTCCCGCAACATCGACAAGGCGGTGTGGATGATGGAAGCAACCGCCACGCCGACCGGCGAAGGCTGAACAACCGCCAGCGCGGCGCCTGATGTCCCCATTGCGCGTCGCGCTGTTGCTGTTCCTGCTGTTCTGGCTGCTGCCGCTCGGCGTCGCCGGGATGCTGCACCTGCGCAACGGTATCGGCGATGGCTGGTGGGCAGCGGACCGGTCCAGCGCCGGCCTGCTGCCGCCGCCGGACCCCGATGCGGCGGTGGTGCGCATCCTGGCCGCGCCCACGGTCCGCTGGCGCGGGATCTTTGCCAGCCACTGCTGGATCGTCATCAAGCCCGCCGGCGCCAGCCGCTACATCCGCTACGACTACACCGCCTGGGGCGACCCCATTCGCGTAAACGGCTTCGAACCGGATGGCCGCTGGTTCGGCCGGCTGCCCGAAGTGGTCTTCGCCGCCGATGGCCCAGCCGCCGAGGCCCTGATCCCCCGCATGCAGGCGGCGATCGAGGCCTATCCCCACCGCGCCCGCGGTGACTATCGCGCTTGGCCGGGCCCCAACTCCAACACCTTCGTCGCAGCGATCATGGATGCGGTGCCAGATGTCCGAGCCACCTTGCCGCCCACCGCCATCGGCAAGGATTTCCCGCATGACGGACGCTGGCTGCGCCTGACCGCCACCGGCTTCCGCGCCACCCTTGGCGGCTATCTAGGCCTGACGATCGGCCTGGTAGAAGGCATCGAGATCAACATCCTCGGCGCCGTCGCCGGCATCGATTTCCTCAGGCCCGCCCTGAAGCTGCCTGGCCTGGGACGCCTCGGCACGGGCATGCCCGTCGCCCCGGTCACGGGGCGGTAGCAGCCGGCGGCTGCGCCATCCCGCACGGCCTGAAGAACGCCGCGTGACACGGGGGCATCCTTACCGAAGCGGCGGCGCAGGACTGACCAGCCCCAGATTCTCCCGCAAGGTCCTGCCCTCATAGGCCGTCCTGTAGATCCCGCGCCGTTGCAGTTCCGGCACTACCCAGCGGACGAAATTCCGCATCGGCGTGGGGTAGTAGGGCGACAGCATCACGAACCCGTCCGCCGCGCCTGCCTGCAGCCACTCCTCCATCAGATCGGCCAGGCCCCTTGGCGTGCCCACGAAGACCTGGTGCCCGTTCGATGTCGCGTAGCGCCGCGCCAGTTGCCGGATGGACAGGTTCTCCCGTCGCGCCAACTCCACCAGCATCTTCTGCCGCGCATGCGCCGCATTGCTCTGAGGCAGTTCCGGCAGCGGCCCGTCCAGCGGGAAATTGCGCAAATCGAGGCCGCCTGACAGCCGCATGATCGATGGCAGTACCACCTCATCCGTCATCATCGACAGGAGGTGCTCATACATTGCCCGCGCCTCGCTCTCCGTCTCCGCGAGGACATAGTTGAGGCCGGGCATGATCTTGATGTCGTCCGGCGACCGGCCGTGGCGCATCGCGCGTTCCCGCACATCGGCGCGGAAGGCCTGCGCTTCCTTCAGCGATGTCTGCGCCGTGAAGGTCACATCCGCCGTCCGCGCCGCCAGTTCCTTCCCCGGCTCCGATGACCCCGCCTGCGCGATGATCGGCCTGCCTTGCGGGGACCGCGCGACGTTCAACGGCCCGCGCACCCGGAAATGCTTGCCCACATGGTTCAAGATGCGCAGCTTCGCGGGGTCGAAATACCGACCGCTCTCCTTGTCCCGGATGAAGGCGTCATGATCCCAGCCTTCCCAGAGCCCCACCACCACATCATGGAACTCCGCCGCCCGTTCGTACCGCAGCGCGTGGTCGAGATGCGCATCCCGCCCGAAATTCTGCGCTTCATCCTCGTTCTGCGACGTCACCAGGTTCCACCCCGCGCGCCCCTTGCTGAGATGGTCGATGGACGCGAAGCGGCGCGCGATATGGTAGGGCTCGTTGTAGGAGGTCGTGCCCGTCGCCACCAACCCGATATGCGTGGTCGTCACCGCGAGTGCTGCCAGCAGCGTCATCGGCTCGATCCGCACCGTGCGCGCCGCGCCAGCCGCCGCTTCCGTGTCCTTCCCCGCCAGCGTGATGGCCGGCGGCACCGCGGCGCTGTCCTGGAAGAACACCATGTCCATCAGACCGCGCTCGGCCTCCCGGACCACGTCCAGGTACTCCTCGAACTCCAGATCCGTCGGCACCGCATCCGGCATCCGCCACCCCGCGACATGCGATCCCGGTGGGTTGAAGAAGGCAGCGAGCTTGAGCTGACGAGGCGGCATGGAAGGCGCATGTCCCGGCGATAAGGCGCCGCAGTCTCCCGCCATATCGCGCTGCACGGAAGGCCCCTTGCCGCGACTGCGTGAAGTGATCCACGCTGCCGGCAACAGGAGGAAACGTCACATGACCAGCATCACCCTGGGCCGTCGCGGCCTGGCAAGCCTTGCTGCCGCGCTTGGCATCGCCGGCACTGCCACCGCGCAACCCGCCTGGCCCCGCGGCCCCGTGCGCTTCATCTTCCCCTTCACGCCAGGCTCCGCCGTCGATGTCGTGGCCCGCCTGATCGCGCAGGACCTTGCGGAGCGTCTCGGTCAGCCCTTCATCGTGGAAAGCCGCACCGGCGCTGGCGGCAGCATCGGCACGGAAGCCGCGGCCCGCGCACGGCCGGATGGAGACACCTTCCTCGTCGGCTCCCCTGGCAACATGGCGATCAACCCGGCCATGATGCCGAACCTCACCTTCGACGTGTCGCGCGATTTCGCGGCGGTGACGCATCTCGTCACCTTCCCGCAGGTGCTGGTGGTGTCGCCGAACCTGCCCGCGCGCACGCTGACCGAGTTGGTCGCCTACTCGAAGGCGAACCCGGGCCGCCTCAACTACGCCTCCTCCGGCGTGGGCGCGACGAACCACCTGGCGATGGAGATGCTCCGCGCCGCCACGGGGCTGGAGGCAACGCACATTCCCTATCGCGGGGGCCTTGTCACCGTGCAGGCTATCCTGTCCAACGATGTGCAGATGTGCGTGGAGGGTATCCTGACGCTCCCGCCCTTCCTGGCCGAGAACAAGGTCCGCGCCATCGCCGTCACAGGTGCCACGCGCTCGCATCTGTTGCCGGATGTGCCGGCCGTCGCGGAAACTGTCCCCGGTTTCGATGCCGGTGCCTGGGTGATGTTCTTCGCCCCCGCCGGTACGCCGCCCGCAATCATCGAGAAGCTGTCGGCGGAAACGCGCACCTCCCTCGCCAAGCCCGGCATCCGCGCGCGCCTCGCGGAACTCGGCGCGACGGTCACGGGAACGACGCCGGAGGAAGCCGCGACGATCCATCGGCAGGAATTGCTGAAGTGGCGGCGCGCGGTGGAGGTTTCCGGCGCCGCCGCGGGTTGATCAGTGCGGCCTGTGCAACTCGACGGGCTGGCGGGTGAAGGTCCGCCGCCCGCGCTTGAAGCCCATCAGCGTCGCCGATAGCTGGCGAAGGGCCGCAATCTCATCAACCGCGTCGACGACGACGAGGTCCGCGGGGTTCCCGATCGCGACACCATAGTCGCCGTTGCGGATCAGCTTCGCCGCGCCATCCGTGATCATCCCCCAGGCCGCCGCTACTTCGCGATCCGCGCCCTGCTGCACCACATTCGCGAACATGTTCGCCTGCCGCAGCAACTGCCCATCCCCGAATGGCGTGAAGGGATTGAGGATGTTGTTGGAGGCCAGGGAACAGGTGACGCCCTGCGCCACCAGCCTGGTGGCATCCACCACGCCGCGCGGCACGGCATGGTCAAAGGCGCGCGCCATCAGATAGAGATCCGTGGCCGGCAGCACGGTCAGCGCCACACCCGAATCCGCCATCCGCTTCGCGACGCCATCGAAGGCCGGCAGGGTCAGGTGCGCGAGCTTCGTCATGTGACCGACCGCAACGCGCCCCCCCCATCCATACTTGTCCGTCAATTCGCAGACGAGTTCAGTATCCAGGTCGTCCGGCACGTGCCCACTGTCGAGATGCATGTCGATATCGACATCGAAATCCCGGGCGATCTCGAAGACGCGCCTTATCTGTCCCTTGCGGTCACTGTCGAAATTCGGTGCCGCGCCGATCACACGTGCGCCGGTCTTCAGCGCCTCGATCATCAGTTCCTCGGTGCCGGGATTGTTGAGCATCCCCTCCTGCGGCATCACGCAGATCTCGATGTCCATCGCCCAGGCATAGGCGTCCACCAGCGCCTTCACGCCCTGGAAACCCCGGATGCCGACCTTGGGGTCGACCTCCACATGCGTGCGCATGCGCGTGGTGCCGTGGCTGATACACTTCTCCAGCGTACCGCTCGCGCGGCTCGTCACATCCTCCACGCTGAAGCTGTGCTTCACCTCGGACACCATCTGCATGGCTTCATGCGGAAAGCGCCTGGTCTCGCAGCGGCAGCGGTCGAGGATGCAGGATTTATCCAGATGGATATGCGTCTCCACGAACCCCGCGCAGACCAGTCTGCCGCCCGCATCCGCGCTGTCCCTGGCGGTCCCCGTCAACGCCTGCGCGATGGCGGCGATGCGCCCGCCGACGACGCCGATGTCGACAGAAGGCGCATTCTTCGCCGTACCCGGCAGGCGGGCATTCCGCAGCAGCAGGTCGAAATCCATCAAGGCGTTCCTTGCGCGCCACAGGCGGCGATGACGTCGGCGGAGGGCACCAGCCACCCGAGCGCCGCCTCGATCAGCTTGACCGAGGCGTCGTGGTAGTCCGCCCCGTTCATGCTGGCACAGATATCGGGCATCAGCACCACACGGAAGTCACGGTTGAAGGCCTCGAAGCAGGTGCACAGTACACAGTTGTTGGTGTTGACGCCGCCGATCACCAGCGTCTCCGTACCGAGGTTCTTCAGCAGCAGTTCAAGGTCCGTGTTGTGGAAGGGGCTGTAGCGGTGCTTGAACACCGTGTGCTCGCCAGGCCGGGGCGCCAGTTGGGGCACCACCTCCGTCACGACGGCACCCTCCACCGCCAGCGTCTTGCGCGGCTTCGCCAGGCCCGGGATGGGCGCGCGGTGCTGCGCCATCCAGAAGGGGTTGCGATTGTCGATCACCTCGCCCGTGTCGCTGTTCCAGCGGTGATGCGTGCGCACGAAGATGACCGGCCGCTTAGCTGCCGCCCAGGCTTCCCGCACCTGCACCGCCGCTTCGATGATGCGATCCGCATCCGGCTTCGCGACCAGCAGGTGCCCCATTTCATGGTCCAGGTGGCTGCGATTCATGTCCACCAGCAGCAGCGCTGCCCGCGCCATCACCTCCGGCGTCAACACGGGATGCGTCATGCCATCATCCGATACAGATCCCGGTTCAACTCCGCGACCAGCGCGGCAAACTCGTCACTCAGCCGCATCTCCGGCACCCGCGGCCGCGACAGCGGCACCGGGATGATCCGCGCGATGCGCCCCGGCCGCGGCGTCATCAGCACGATGGCATCGGACAGGAAGGCCGCTTCCGCCAGCGAATGGGTGACGAACAGCACCGTCTTGCGGAATTGCGCATGGATGCGCATCAGCTCGATCCCCATGCGGTCGCGCGTGATCTCGTCCAGCGCCGCGAAGGGCTCATCCATCAGCAGCACCGTCGGGTCCAGCGCCAGCGCCCGCGCCAGCGCCGCGCGGGACTGCATGCCCCCCGAAAGCTGGCCCGGCCGCTTGGCCCCGAAACCATCCAGCCCCACCAGTTTCAGCAGGGCAGGGACGTCCGGCTCCACCAGGCCCGGCCTTGGCGCCTTCTCCGCCACGATGCGGTACAGTAGCCGGACGTTATCCTCGATCCGCAGCCAGGGCATGAGGTTCGGCGCCTGGAACACGGTCCCGATCCGCCCCTGCCGGCGCAGTTCCGCCGCCGGTGTGCCGGCGATGGTGATGCTGCCCGAGGTCGGCGCCAGGAGATCCCCCACCGCCTTCAGAAGCGTCGACTTTCCGCAGCCGGAAGGACCGACCAGCGATACGAAGGCGCCCTCCGGCACCGCCAGGTGGATGTCGCTCAGCGCCTGCACCGATTCCGTGCCGCCGGCGCCGTAGACGACCTGCACGCCCTCCACCGTGATGAAGGGCGCCGCGCCCTCGGTGCCCGGCGCGCCCGCGAAGCCTCGCGGGCTGGTCACATCGCTCACGCTCAGCTGGCCGCCCTGCCATGCACCAGCGCCGAAAGGCGCAGTGCTTCCGGGATGCGATCCACGAAATCATTCGTGTAGAGCTCCCGCGCCGTTGGCCGCCTCTGCAGGTCGCCGCCCTCCATCAGGTAGTTGATGGAGCTTTCCCACTTGCTTTCATCGAAGCGCCCGAAGCGCTGGCCGAAATCGGGGCTGCGATAGAGGTCGTAGATGATGCGCAGCTTGCGCACCTCAAGCGCATGGTTGCGGTCGGGTGCGACCTCGATGACGTAGTTCATCGCGGTATCCATGTTGTCCCGCGTCCAGATCAACGACTTCATCGTCGCGCGGACGAAGCGCTCCGTCAGGTCGCCGCGCTGGGCCTCCCGCTCATTCGCCACGATCTGCGTGCCGGCGAACTTCACGCCGAAATCCTTCAGCGCCATCACGTTGCAGGGGAAGCCCCGATCCTCCAGCGTCAGCGGCTGTCCGTAGCTGAAGCCGAAGCCGCATTCCGCCTGGCCGGCTGCCACGATCTGCACCTCCGCGCCCCGGCTCACGGTCAGGAAGGTGATGTCATTGCGCGTCAGCCCGCCGGAGGCCAGCAGCGGGTCCAGCAGCCCGCGCACCTGGCTCTGGAACCAGGTGATCTTCTTGCCCCGCATGTCCGCAGGCTTGGTGATGTTGCTGGTCTTCAGCGAGAAGACGGAGAATGGATTGTCCGGCTGGTCCGCCATCACCGCGATCACAGGCAGGTTCGCGGCGCGGGACTTGATGTAGCCATCCGCATTCGCGACCAGGAACTGCTCCCGCCCAGCGGCGATGAACACCTCGTTCTGCTGCCCCGCCGCGGCGGGCCGGATTTCGAGGTTGATGCCCTCGCTCCGATAGATGTTCTGCTTGAGGCCCGCGTAGTACTGCGCATGCATGCCCCAGGGCGTGAAGTTCAGCCGCAGGATCGCATCCTGCAGGCGCCCTTGCGCGCGCGCGGGCCGCAGGCCGATCGGAATGGGCCCTGCCAATGCGCCGAGGGCCACGAAGCTGCGTCGTCCGATACCGCTCATCGTGTTCTCTCCCATGTTCAAGCCTGGACGCGAGTCGCTTCCTCAGCGGGGCGGCGCCAGGACAGTGCCCGTTCGACCGCGCCCATGGCGCCGAAGAAGCTCATGCCGATGACGGCCAGCAGGATGATGGCGGCGAAGCTGCGCGCCGTGTTAAAGTTGAAGCTGCCGGAAAGGACCAGGTAGCCGATGCCGTCCGTCGCCGCCAACCATTCAGCCACGATGGCGCCCAGCACCGCGAGCGTCGTCGCGATCCGCAGCCCCGCGAAGATGTAGGGCACGGCATAGGGCAGCCGTAGCCGCAGGAAGGTCTGGCGGCTGGTCGCGTCCACGCTGCGGAACACGTCCATCAGCCCCTGATCCACCTGCTTGAAGCCCGCCATGGTATTGATGACCACCGGGAAGAAGGCGATGGAGGCGACGACAAGGATCTTGGATCCAGCCCCCGCCCCGATCCACAGCAGGATCAGCGGTGCGATCGCGATCTTCGGCACGGATTGGCTTGCGACGAAGATCGGCATGACCATCCGCTCCACCAGCGGCCACCGGATCATCGCCATGCTCGCCGCCAGGGCAAAGATCACCGCCGCGATGTAGCCCGCCAGGATACCCCACACAGTCTGCACGGCATGGCCGAAGATCATCCGGTAGTCCTTGATGAACTCCGCCACCACGTCGCTCGGCGCCGGCAGCAGGAAGCGCTGGATGTCGAGCCCGACCACCGCCGCTTCCCACAGAACCAGCAGCGCCATCAGCGTCAGCACCGCGGCACCCTGGCCCGCCGCCCAGCGCCGCAGCGCACTCATGCCGCGAGCCCCGCCTCGGCCAGGAGCTTCGCCGGGTCCTGAAGGCTCATGTCGAAGGGGCTGTCCGTGCCGAAGATGATGCGGTCGCTGCCCACCATCTCCGCCAGGAAACGCAGCGGCGCCGCCTCGAACAGCACCGTGTCATACAGGAAGCGCTTCGCCGCCAGCGAAGGCCGCTCCGGCGCCCGCCCATGCGCCGCCGCTTCCCACGCCCGCTCCATGCGCCCGAGGATGAAAGGAACCGTTCCCCCGCCATGCGCCAGCATCACGCGCAGCGCGGGATGTTTCATCAGCGTCCCGGCCTCGATCAACCGCGCCGCGGCCACCGTCGTCTCGAAGGGATTGCCCAGCGGATTGCCGAGCTTGAGGTCATTCAGCCGCCCGCCATCCCGCACCTGCCAGGGATGGATCATCACCAGCCCCGCGCCTTCCGCCAGCGCCGCCCAGACCTCCCCATGCACCGCCTTGTCCAGGTCCATGCCATGGACATGCGCGCCGATCGCGAAATCCGCCGTGCCGTGCACGGTGCGACTGCGCGTGATCTCCGCCAGCGTCGCCGCCGTATCGCCCAGCGGCAGCACCATCATCGCCGTCATCCGCATGCCGGCCACGGTCTCCGCCAGCCAGTCGTTCATCGCCGCGATGCGCCGCGCCTGCTCCTCCGCCGGCAGTTCATACAAATAGAGGATCGGCGGCACGGAGACGATGCGGCTGACGATCCCCTGCGCCTCCATCTGCGCATGGTTGCCGTCCACATCGAAGAGCAGCGGTGGAGGTTCCTTCGGGAACGGCATGAAGTGGCGGCCCATCGCCTCCGCCAGCGCATCGCGCGGCGCCAGGTGGCCGTGGTGGTCGATCAGCGCGCCCAGCTTCATTGTGCCTCCGTTGGAGGGGATCGTAAGCCGCCCACCCCCACCGTCAATGCAGCATCACGCACTCAATTCCGGCAAATCGATCCAGCGCCTTTCGCGATCGCTGCGATAGCAGGCGTCGATCAATTGCAGCCCCTTCGCGCCGGCGATCAGCGGGGAAGGGAAGGGGGCATCCTCCGCGACATGGCGCAGGAACATCTCCCATCCACGGCGGTAACTGTTCGCGTAGGGCCCCATGTCCGGCACTTCCTGCCAGTGCTCGGCGTGCCGGTTGTCCACCAGCGCATCCACGTCCCAGCGAGGCTTCGGTGTTGCCGCCAGCGGCTGAACATGCGCGCGGTGCAGCGAACAGGTGGCGGATCCCATGGTCCCGTCCACCTTCACGGTCAGCATGTCCTCCCCCTTCACGCGTGTGGCCCAGGATGCGCTGACCTGCACCAGCACGCCGCCATCCAGTTCGAAGGTGGCGAAGGCCTCGTCCTCCACATCCACCGTGTAGGGGCGCCCCTTCTCATCCCGTCGTTCGGGGATGCGCGTCGCGATGCGGCAGGACACGCTGCGCACAGGGCCGAGCAGGCTTTCCACGATGTAGCGCCAGTGCGGAAACATATCGAGGACGAGTCCCCCGCCCTCCGCACGCCTGTAGTTCCAGCTCGACCGCTGCGCGGGATGCAACGCGCCGTCGAAGATCCACCACCCGAAGTCGAGCCGCGCCGACAGCACGCGCCCCAGCACCCCCGTCTCCATCACACTCTTCAGCTTCATGAAGCCGGGCAGGTAGATCTTGTCCTGCACCACGCCGTGCCTGACGCCGGCGGCATCCGCCGCGCTCGCGATCTCCAGCGCCTCCTCGACCGTGGAGGTGACAGGCTTCTCCAGATACACATGCTTGCCGGCGCCGATCGCGGCCAATGCGCGCTGGTGCCGCCCGCCGGTCGCGCTGACATCGAAGTAGATCGCATTGGCGGGATCGGCCAGGCAGGCGTCGCGATCCGTGCTCCATTCCAGCCCGCCATTCGCGGCGGCCAGCGCAGCCAGCTTTTCCGCATTCCGGCCGAGCAGCACCGGTTCCGGCATCAGGCGAGAGCCGTCAGCCAGCGCCAGCCCGCCATCGCGCCGCATCGCCATCAGCGATCGGCCGAGATGCTGGTTCGTCCCCAGCCGTCCTGTGACGCCGTCCATGATGATGCGGATGCTGCGCGTGGCCATGCCGTGTCCCCCGTTGATGGGGGACACGGTAGGAACGGCCGGCGCGTCCTGTCAAAGCAGGCTCAGTCGTAGCTGAGAGCCTGCGCCTTGCCGCCGAAGATGCGCCAGGCGAAGACGGTGTATGCCAGGATCACCGGCAGCACGAAGGCCGCGCCGGCCAGGATGATGGACAGGCTCTCCGGCGCGCTCGCCGCATCCCAGATCGTCAGGCGTTCCGGCACCACATAGGGGAAGAAGGACCAGGCCAGCCCTGCGAAGAACAGCAGGAACAGCCCGACCGCGCCCCAGAAGGGCAGCCGACGCAGCACGTCATTCGGCAGAGGCATGTGTCGCAGCAGCTGCGCCAGCCCCACCAGCAACGCCGCTGTCGCTGCCGGCAGCAGCGCCAGCAGGAACACCACCGGCATCTCGAACCACCGTGTCGCGATCCGTTCGCTCACCAGCGGCGTCACCGCAGAGACCAGCAGGATGCCGATGCCCAGAGGCCAGATCGCGCGACGGGCCCAGAGGATGGCGTGCCGCTGCAACTCGCCCTCGCAGCGCCAGATCATCCAGCAGGCGCCGATGAAGGCGTAGGCGATCGCCAAGCCGATCGCCGTCATGGCCGCAAAGCCGGTCGCCGCCCAGCCCTCAGCGAAGCCCAGCACATAGCGCCCCAGCATCCAGCCCTGCGCCAGCGCGGCACCCAGCGATCCTACGAAGAACCAACGGTCCCAGCGCCGCTTGCCGTGTTCGTCCGTGGCCTTGGCACGGAATTCGAAGGCCACACCACGCAGGGTCAGCGCCACCAGCATCACCGCAACGGGTAGGTAAAGCGCCGTCAGGATGATGCCATGTGCCACGGGGAAGGCCACCAGCAGAAGCCCTACCCCCAGCACCAGCCAGGTCTCGTTCGCATCCCAGAAGGGGCCGATGGCCGCGATCATGCGGTCCCGGTCGGGCTCCGCAGCCCGCGTCTCCAGCAGGATGCCCACGCCGAGGTCGAAGCCATCCAGCACGACATAGGCCAGGATCGACACGGCCATGAGGCCCGCAAAGATCACTGGCAGCCATTCCGCGGGAAGGAAGGGGGTCATGCCACCATCTCCCCCGGCGCGCTGCCGGGCTTCATCATCGAAGAGTCGGTCGCCTCCGCCATGCGGCCCTTCTTCGCCAGGCGGTAGATCGTGGTGATGTAGGCGCCGAGCAGCAGCACATAGAGCACGAGGTAGGTGACGAGGGTCGAGGCGATGGCCATGGCCGGCACCGGCCCCGCGGCCTGCGCGGTGGTCAGCACGCCCGTCACCAGCCAGGGCTGGCGGCCAATCTCCGTCACATACCATCCCGCCAGCGTCGCCACCCAGCCGCCGAAGGCCATCACGGCGAAACCGCGCATCAGCAGTACCGGCAGCGTGCCTCGCTTCCACAGGTACCAGGCGCCCGCCCAGCCCATGGCGATCATCAGCAGCCCCATCCCGACCATGACCCGGAAGGCGTAGAAGACCGGCGCCACTGGCGGGTGCTTGCCTTCGAAGTCATTGAGGCCCGGTACCACGCCCGCGGGGTCGTGCTTCAGGATCAGGCTGGCGCCGGAGGGGATCGCGATCTCGAAGCGGTTCGTGCGGTTGGCCTCGTCCGGGATGGCGAAAAGGATCAGCGGCACATGCCCGCGCGTTTCCCAATTGCCCTCCATCGCCGCAACCTTGGCCGGCTGGTGTTCCAGCGTGTTCAGCCCGTGCAGGTCTCCCACGAAGGCCTGCACCGGTGCGAGCACCGCGCCCATCACCACGCCGGTACGCAGCGCCGCCATCACCGCCGGCGCGCGATCCCCCTTCAGCCAGCGCCAGGCGGAGATGCCCGCCAGCAGGAAGGCGACCGTCAGCGCGCTCGCCATCAGCATATGCGTCAGGCGATAGGGCATGGAGGGGTTGAACACGATCGCCGCCCAGTCCACGGCATGGGCGACGCCATCGCGCATCTCATGCCCCTGCGGCGTGTGCATCCAGGAATTGAGGACGATGATCCAGAAGGCGCTCATCGTCGTGCCGAAGGCGACCAGGAAGGTGGCGCCCGTATGCACCCAGCCCGGCACGCGCCGGAAGCCGAAGAGCATGATCGCCAGGAACGTCGCTTCCAGGAAGAAAGCCGTCAGCACTTCATAGGCCAACAGCGGCCCGGCGATGTTGCCGACGCGCTCCATGAAGCCCGGCCAGTTCGTGCCGAACTGGAAGGACATGGTGATGCCGGACACGACGCCCAACGCGAAGGACAGTGCGAAGACCTTCACCCAGAAGCGGTAGGCATCCATCCACGCTTCATTGCGCGTGGCGTTGAAGCGCAGCTTGAAGAACAGCAGCACCCAGCCCAACGCGATGGTGATGGTCGGGAACAGGATGTGGAACGAGATATTGGCGGCGAACTGGATGCGCGCCAGCAGGATGGGATCCATGGCTCAACCTCCCTTGCGCGGCCGCACCAGGCCGACGACCTTGTCCTTCGCCTCCAGCAGCCGTGTCACCTTGGCGCCCAGCGCCAGCAAGGCTGCCAGACGTTCGGTTTCCAACCGCTTCACGTCCTCGTACCAATTGGTCAGGCGCTCGATCAGCCCGTGCATTTCCGCCATACGGGCCTGGGCGTGGCGCTCATCCTCACTGCCGGGCGTCTGCATCAGCAATTCGCGCAGAACGGAGAGCGTCGGGTCCACCTCCCGTTTCTTCCGCTCCTCCGCGAGGGTGCGGAGGATCAGCCAGACATCGTCGGGGGTTGTGAAGTAGTCGCGCCGGTCATCCGGGATGTGCTTCAGCAGCACCAGGTTCCATGCCTGCAATTCCTTCAGGCCCATCGATACGTTGGACCGGGAGACCCCCAGCGCCTCCACGATCTGTTCCGCATTCATGGGGGACGGGGACACGTAGAGCAGGGCGTATATCTGCCCCACCGTTCGGTTGATGCCCCAGCGACTGCCCATTTCGCCGAAATGGAGCACGAAGGACTGGACGAGCGGAGGAAGCTTCATGGCTGACCGTCATTTCAGGAATTTCTGAAATGGCGAATCATGCCGGAAATGTCAAGCTTCCCTGGCGCCCGCCCTCGGCTATTGCAGGTCGGGGTGCATCACCACTTGGCGGAAGGGATCGTAGCCGGAGGGGAAGTGCCCGGCGGGCTTCAGCCATTCATAGGGCTCCCGCTTCAGCCACCGCCCCTGGCCCTCATGGCCGAGGTATTGGCCGCGGTCATGCACCACCTGGCCGCGCAGCAGCGTCGTCTCCGCCCAGCCCGTCAGCACCATGCCCTCATAGGGTGTGTAGTCCACGGCGTGGTGCAGCCCGGCATTCGTCACTGGCGCCGTCCTGTCCCCATCCCACACCACCAGATCGGCATCGGCGCCGATGGCGACGGTGCCCTTGCGCGGATACAGCCCGAAGGCCCTGGCGGCATTGGTGGAGGACAGCGCGACGAACTCGCTCGGCGTGATGCGCCCCTTGGCGACGCCTTCCGACCACAGGATCGAAAGTCGCGTCTCGACGCCTGGAATCCCGTTCGGGATCTGGTCGACGTTGGGCTCCGTCCCCCAGCGCTTCTTCCCGTCGACCGCATCGAAATTCACTGGCGCGTGGTCGGAGGTGACGACATCGATCACCCCGCGCTTCAGATAGTCCCACAGCGACCCGCGTTCGGCGCTGCCGCGCGGCGCCGGGCCGAACACATACTTCGCCGCCTCGAATCCCGGCCGGTTCAGATCAGCGGCCGAGAGCGCGAGGTATTGCGTGCAGGTCTCCGCATGAACCCGCACACCGCGACGTTGCGCCACCTCAATCTCTGCCGCCGCTTCCGGCGCGCTGACATGGAAGATTTGGATCGGCGTATCGATCAGTTCCGCCAGCGACGCGATGCGATGCACCGCCTCCCGCTCCCCGATCGCGGGCTTCAGCACGGCCTGGTATTTGGGGTGCTTGAACCCACCCGCGGCCAGCTTCTCGCCGAGGTACTGGTGGATGCCCCAGTTCTCGGCGTGGACCGTCACCAGCGCGCCATGCTCCCGCGCCACTTCCATGACGCGCAGCAGCGCCAGGTCATCCAGCCAGTTTGTCTTCCCCGTCATGAAGACTTTCACGGATCGATGCCCCGCCGCGATCAGCGCCGGCAATTCGTCGTGCAGCACCGCTTCTGTCGGGTTCGTCACCCACAGATGAAACGCGTAATCCACCGCGCAGCGCGTCGCCCGTTCTGTGTAGGCGGGCACGATATCCGCGAGTGTCCCGTCCCGGGGTTGCAACGCGAAGGCGATGATGGTCGTGGTGCCCCCGCAGGCCGCGCTGCGCGTCGCGGTGAACAGATCGTCGGCATTCACCACGCCGCCGCTCATCCGCTGTTCCGCGTGGCAGTGGCTGTCGATGCCGCCCGGGATCACGAACTTCCCGCCAGCGTCCAGGCTCTCCCGCCCCTGCAATCCATGGCCGAGGGCCGCGATCACGCCGCCCTCGATGCCAATTTCCGCCCGGAAAACGTCGCTGGCGGTGACGATGATGCCGTTGCGGATGACGAGGTCATGCATGGTCGCTCAGCCCTTCCGCGCCAGGCGCGTCACGCGGTTGTCCCGGATTTCGGCCAGCAGGATGTTGCCCTTGCTGTCCTGCGCCAGCCCGTGCCCCGCATTCAGCACCGGCCTGCATCGGCCGATCAGCTTTCCCTCCGGCGATAGCCGCGTGAGGCGCGGGATCTGGTCGCTCACCAGAATGCACCCATCCGGTTCGACCACGATGCCCATGGGGTGGAACAGGTCCGTCGCTTCCCGGATGAAGGCGCCATCGGGATCGAAGAACTGGATGCGGTTGTTCTCCCGGTCGCAGACGATCACCTCCCCCTGCTTCCCGAAGGCCAGATCATGCGGCGTGGTGAATTCTCCCGCGCCCGCGCCCGGCGTGCCCCATGTCTTCAATAGCGTGCCGCCGGCGGAGAAGCGATGCACCACGGAATTGCCGTAGCCATCGGCCACATAGATGTCGCCATTCGGATGCGCCGCGGCATTGGCGGGATGGCTGAAGGGCCGCCCGGGCCGGTTCCGCTCCCCCAGCCGCAGCACCAGATCGCCGGCGGCATCCAGCACCTGGATCTCATGCCGGTCCCGATCCGCGACTAGCACCTCGCCCGCGGGCCCGATGGTGATGCCGTGCCCATCCGTCACGCCGGGCAGTTCAAGGCTGCGCAGCACGGACCCGTCCGGCGCCACCACCACGATCACCGGCAGGCCGGCGGGATCGCTGTAGCGATCGTAGCGCACCAGCACATGCGCATTGTCATCCGCATCCACCGCGACATCGGTGATGCGCCCGCCCTTGAAGGCCGCGCCCTCCAGCGCCCAGGGGCGCTCCACCTCGTACAGATCGTCGCCCAACCCGACGATCAGCTTCTCCTCGCGCATCACGCGACCCCCTTCGCATTCCGGCATCGCGCCCTCGCCTTTTCGGCAAGAAGCCGGCGGCATGGACACATCCGATACGCCAGTGATATGCTAGCTTCACGCCACGACGATACGCCCAATTCCCGTATCGCCATCCCGACGACAGATCGGATCGTGGTGAGGAACGCACAGTCTCCCGTCGCACCGTTGAACGAGGACTGGTCCCCATGCACGTCACCCGCCGCGCCGCGCTCGTCGCCCCGCTTGTCCTGGCTACGCCGCGCCTGGCGCTTGCCGCCTGGCCGGAGCGTCCCGTCACGCTCATCGTGCCCTTCGCCGCGGGCGGCGGCACTGACATCTCCGCCCGCGTCATGGCGCAGTATCTCGAACGCGACCTCGGCCAGCCCTTTGTCGTGCAGAACCGGCCTGGCGCCGGCGGTGCCATCGGCCTCGGCGCCCTCGCCGCCGCGACGCCGGATGGATACACGCTCGCCATCATCAACACCCCCGGCATCGTGACGATTCCCATCGAGCGCAATGCCGGCTGGACGATGGACAGCTTCACGTTCATCGCCGGCGTCGTCGATGATCCCGGCACCTTCTCCATCCACCCGGACAGCCCGATCCGGACGATGACGGACCTGGTCGAGGCCGCGAAGCGCGAGCCCCGCCGCGTCACCGTCGCGACCCAGGGCGTGGGTTCCGCCGGCCACATCAACACGCTGCTGCTGGAACAGGCGACGGGCGCGCAGCTGGAACCCGTGGTCTACCAGGGTGCCGCGCCCGCGGCGCTGGCGCTGCTGCGCAAGGAAGCCACCGTCGCCACCGCCAACCTTGGCGAGGCCCTGACCTTCGCCCGCAACCAGCCCTGGCGCACCCTGGGCGTCATGGCCGAAAGCCGCAACGCCATGGCCCCCGATGTGCCAACGCTGCGCGAAATGGGCATGGACATCCTCGGCGGCAGCCTGCGGGGCGTCGGCGGCCCGCGCGGCATGGCGCCCGATGTCGTCGCGCGACTTTCTGCCGCCATCGCCAGGGTTGTCGCCAACCCGGAATTCGTCAACACCAGCGAGCGCGCCTTCCAGCCGCTCCGCTACCTCAACGCCGCGGACTACGTCGCCTATCTCCGTGCCTCGGACGCCACGCACCGCGCCCTGTGGCGCACCCGCCCCTGGAACGTCTAGGCGCTGATCGAACGCACCTTCGCGGTCGCTGCCGATTGCAGCAGCGCCGCGTCATGCCCCGCCGATATCCAGCGGAAGCCCATCTCCTTCGCGCGGGTGAAATGCGCATCCTCCGTGATGCCGCCGATCCCCGGCACCTTGCCCGCCTCCCGGCACGCCGCCGCCACGCGGGCCGCTGCTTCCCACAGCACCGGATCCTCCTTCATCCCCGGCCGTCCGAGATCGGCGCTCAGATCCGACGCGCCGAGGAACAGCACGTCGATCCCCGGCACCGCCGCGATCGCCGCCGCATTCTCGACGGCCTGCCGCGTCTCGATGATCACCACCACCAGCGTCTCCGCCGCCAGCGCCGCCACCGCATCGCCCTGGCTGATCGCGCGCCTTCGGAAATGTGGGAACATCGGGGGCAGGGGCCTCCGTCCCTCCGGCGCGAAGCGCGTCGCCCGCGCCACGCCTTCCGCCTGCGCCACATCCTCGATCCGGGGGATCATCACGCCGAGCGCCCCCGCCGACAGCGCCTGGCCGATCGGGCCCGCCTGCGCATCCGGCAGGCGCATCAGCGGTGCGATGCCCGAATCTAGCGCCGCCAGCATGATCTCCCCCGCCGCATCGCCGCCGATCAGGTTATGCTCGCGGTCCAGCACCAGCGCGTCATACCCCGCCTGCGCCATGATGCGCGCGACATCGCCCGTCCGCGCCAGCTGCAGCGTCACGACCACCGCCGTTCCGCCCTGCGCCAGGCGTGCCTTCAACCCGTTGATCACCATGATGCGAAGCCTGCCGCCGGCGCGCGCGCGCGTCCACCCCGTCTTGCCGCCGCCGGCCTTGCATGGTCATGGTCACGCGAACACGGGAGAAGCCATCCTCATGACCGGCATGCCTGACGCCGCGGAAGTCGATCGCCGCCTGGCCGAGGTCCGCGCCAAGCGCGGCTACCTCCTTCCCCATCACGGCCTCCTCGCCATCGCCGCCCCCGCGCTTCTTGCGGGATACGATGCCGCCTACACCGCGCTGACCTTGACGCCGAGGACGATGGACGAACGGTCGAAGGAATTCGTCTGGCTCGCCGTCCTCGTCTCCACGGATGAGGCTCTGGCCACGCACCACATCGCCAAGTTCCGCAATGGCGGCGGCACGGATGCCGAGATCGAACTCGCTGTCCGCCTCGCCGCCTTCGCGGAAGGCGCCAGCCGCTTCGCCTTCGCTTCGGAGAAATGGGGCCACCATCTTCCCGCCTACAACCGGGAAGCCGCCTACCGCGCCGCGCTCGATGCCGCGCAGGCCGGCAGCACGATCCCCCGCGGCCTGGTGGAGATCACCCTCGCCGCCGTGCAGACCACGCGCCGCGCCTGGTGGGAATTGGCCGTCCATATCCGCGGCGCCTATTCGGAAGGCGTGCCGGAACTCGAACTGGCGGAGGGCCTCTCCTACGCCATGTTCCCCGGCAGCATCCCGAACTTCGTCGATGCCTGCGGCGTCTGGCAGGGCATGATCGAGCGTAACGAAGTCCCTGCCTCTGAATCCTTCCGCCTCTGGGGCGCGGAAGCCTCCCGCCAGAAGGGCTTCGGCTGATGCGCGCCATCGTCCCCCCCGGCATGGAGAACTTTCCCCAGTCGTCCGGCTACTCCCCCGGCATGATCTGCAACGGGTTCCTCTTCATGGCCGGCCAGCTTGGCCGCGACGCGCAGATGAACGTCATCCCCGACGCGGAGGCGCAATTCGCCCGCGCCTTCGAGAATGTCGGCCGCATCCTCACCGAGGCCGGCTGCACGGTGCGCGACATCGTGGACCTCACCACCTTCCATGTCGGCCTGCAGTCCCATATCGGTCTGTTCAAGCAGGTGAGGGATCGCTTCATGCAGGGCCACCAGCCCCCCTGGACCGCCATCGGGATCGTTGAACTCTCCCGCCCCGGCCTGCTGGTCGAGATCAAGGCGACCGCCCGCCTGCCGAACGCCTGAACAGGACGCGCCGCCCATGACCACGCCCCGCATCTTCCTCTTCGCCCCCGCCAATGTCGCCCGCCGGGCGGAAGGCGCGATGGCATCCGCCGCGGATGCCGCGATCCTGGACCTCGAGGACGCCGTTCCCCCGAACGAGAAGATCGCCGCCCGCGACGCCCTCGCACCCCTCCTTGCCACGCCCCGCAGCGGCACCGCGCTGCGCTATGTCCGCGTCAACGCCGCCACCACGCCGCTCTGCCTGGCCGACCTCCAGGCGGCGCTGGCCGCGGGGGCAGAGGGCATCGTCCTCCCCAAGGCCGACAATGCCGAGGATCTCGCCGCCTTCGCCTGGTCTTTCCGGCAGATCTGCGGCACGCTCGGCCGCGATCCCGCTGGCATCGAGATCCTTCCGATCGTGGAGACCGCCCGCGGCCTGGTGAACATCGCCCAGCTGCCCTGGCGCGCCTGCGGCATTACCCGCGTCGCGCTGGGCACGGTGGACCTGCTCGCCGATCTCGGCACCGGCGCATCGGATGCCGATGCCGCCATCCTCCACGCGCAGCGCCTCTGCGTCGCCGGCTCCCGCGCCGCGGGCCTGGCCGCGCCGATCGATGGCGTCCACCTCGACGTGAAGGACGCCACGGGCGCGGAGGCCGCGATGCGCGCCTCGCTCGCCATCGGCTTCGGCGGCAAACTCGCCATCCACCCCGCCCAGGTCCCGCCGCTCCGCGCCGGCCTGATTCCGCCCGCCGCCGAACTGGAATGGGCGAGGGAGGTGGACGCCGCCTACGCCGCCGCCCAGGCCAGCGGCAGCGGCGCCATCATCGTGCGCGGCAAGCTGGTGGATGAACCCGTGGCGAAGCGCGCCCGCGACCTCATCGCCATGGCGGGCGCCTGAAAGTCCTCTCCCCCCGCGGGGGGAGAAGGTTGGGTGAGGGGGGGCTCACGCAACCTCACCCCAGCTTCGGCAGGTCCACCCAGCGCCGCTCGGCCGCGCTCCGATACGCCGCTTCCGCCAGCTGCACGCCCTTCGCGCCCTCCGTCAGTGGATAGGGGAAAGGGGCGCCTTCCATCAGGTGGCGGATGAACTTCTCCCACCCCGCGCGGTAGCTGTTCACCATCCCCGTCGGCACGGGCACCGGCGTCCAATCGTCGAAGAAGCTGCGCGTCATCTTGATGGCGGCGGAGATGCCCTCCACCGGCGTCTGCTTCTCATCCTGGATCCAGCATTCATACGGGCCGCCCACGGCGGAGCCCTTGGTGCCATCCACCTGCACCTGGATGCCCGCGTCGCGCCGGACGCGCGTGGCCCATGAACAATTCACCGATGCCATGACGCCCTCCGCCAGTTCCAGCTTGGCGAAGACCGCGTCTTCCACATCCACCTCATAGGGTGCGCCATGCTCATCGCGCCGGCGGGGGATCTGCGTGCGTGCCACGGCGGAGACCGCCTGCACCTCTCCCACCAGATGATCCAGCATGTACCGCCAATGCGGGAACATATCGAGGATCAGGCCCCCGCCATCCTTCTGGCGATAGTTCCAGCTCGGCCGCTGGCCCGGATGCTCCTCCCCGTCCCAGATCCAGCGTCCCATCTCCAGCCGCACCTCCAGCAGCCGGCCGAGCACGCCGGAGCGGATGATGGATTGCAGCGTGGCGAAGCCCGGCAGGAACAGCTTGTCCTGCACCGTCCCGTGCTTCACGCCAGCCGCATCGGCCGCTGCCACCAGCGCCATCGCCGTCGGCACATCGGGGGCGATCGGCTTGTCCGTGTAGATGTGCTTGCCGGCCGCGATCGCGCGCTTCAGCACATCCACACGCCCGCCCGTGGCGCCGACATCGAAGAACAGCGTGTCCTCCGCATTCGCCAGCGCCGCACCCAGATCGTCCGTGAACCGATGAAACCCCGTCGCCTGCGCCACCGGCGCCAGGCGTTCCGCGGATCGCCCCACCAGGATCACATCCGGCATCACACGGTCGCCGTTGGACAGCGGCAGCCCGCCTTCCTCCCGCATCGCCACCAGCGCCGGCAGGTGCTGCCTGCGCGCCAATTCGCCCGTGGCGCCATTGAAGATGATGCCGAGCCTGCGCACAGCCATGCCGCTATCCCCTGGAAGAATCCCCGGCGGCGACGCTAGGCGAAGCATCCCCCGCCGTCCACGTGAGCCACCCAACTGAGCCACCGACGTGACGCTTCCCGCCGCCGCCGCGCGCCCCTATTGTTGCAACCATCGATACTGGCGGGGATCACCGCCTTCACGCAAAGATCGCGGCGCAGGCCGCAGGCGGGGTCCATGCTGCCGAGCGAGCTGTCAGGCAAATACGAGGCACGCGGCACGCTCGGCGCCGGCGCCATGGGCACGGTGGTCGAGGCCTTCGACCGCATGATCGAACGCCGCGTCGCCGTGAAGCTGGTGAAATTGCCTGGCGGTGGCGATGCTGAGGCCGAGGAAGCCCATGCCCGCTTCCGGCGGGAAGCCCAGGCCGCCGGCCGCCTCAGCCATCCCAACATCGTCGGCGTCTATGACTACGGGGAGAATGCCGACACCGCCTGGATCGTGATGGAGATGGTGGAGGGCGGCTCCCTCAAATCCATCATCGACCGCGGCGACCGCATGCCGGTGGCCGAGGTGGTGCGCCTGATGGAGGAGATCCTCTCGGCGCTGGCATATTCCCATGGCCGCGGCGTGGTGCACCGGGACATCAAGCCCGCCAACATCATGCTGGCGGGCGACCGGTCGGTGAAGATCGCGGATTTCGGCATCGCGCGGATCGAGAATTCCTCGATGACGCAGGTCGGCACCGTGATGGGCACGCCCGCCTACATGGCGCCCGAACAGCTGCGCGGCGAAGCCGTCGATGCCCGCGCCGATATCTGGGCCGCGGGCGTCGTGCTCTACCAACTGCTGACGGGGGAGAAGCCCTTCGAGGGCAACTACACCGCCCTGATGCACCGCGTCCTGAACACGGAGCCCCCGCCGCCGAGCCAGCTGGCCGTCAGCGCGCCGCGCGGCTTCGATGCCGTGCTGGCCCGTGCCTTGGCCAAGCGCCCCGATGACCGCTTCCCGAGCGCGAGCGCCTTCGCTGAGGCGATCCGAAACGCCGGCAGCGCGGAGGCCACCGGCTTCGGCTTCGGCGGCGCCGGCAAGCTGCCCGGCCTTGATGACGCGACCATGGTCGCCGCCCCATCCCGCGCGCCGGCGCCGCCACCCGCAGCCGCGCCCGCACCGATGCGCCCGGCTTCGGGCGGCACCTCCCCGGCGCTGATCGGCGGCGGCCTGGCGGTACTGGTCGCGGCCGGCGCCGCGGCCTTCTTCCTGATGGGCAAGGACCCGGCTCCGGCGCCCATCGCCAGCCTGCCCGCCGCCGCGAGCGAACCCGCGACGCCGACCCCGCCGCCCGCCGTCACGCCACCCGCCGTCACGCCACCGGCCCTGCCAGTTCAGGCCCCGGTGCCGGCCCCGGTACAGGCGCCGAGCCTGCCCGCCGCGCCGCCCGCGCCGCCGCCCGGCATCGTCACCCAGGCTGGCCCCCCCGCTGGCCCGCCCGCTGGCTCCCCCGCAGGCCCCTCGGCCGCGGCACCGCCGCCCCCCGGCCTTGGCGTGCTGGCCCCCCAGGCCGTCCCGCCGCCGGTCGCGGCCCCGGCCCCGGCGCCGCTGCCGGTCCAGGCACCCGTGGCCCCACCGCTGGCGAGCGCCCCGCTGCCCGCCGCCCAGCCGCCCGCCACCCAGCCGCCCGCCGCCCCGCAACCCGCGGCCCAGCCGGCGCCGCAACCTGCGCCGGTCGCCGCGGCGCCCCAACCCGCCCCGCAGCCCGCTTCCCAAGCAGCCCCTGCCAGGCCGGCCGCGGAGAACCCGCCCGGCCCCGTCATCGCGGCCCTGCCGACCCCCTCGCCGTCGCCCGCGCAACCAGCGCCCCAGCCGGCCGCGCCCCTTCCCGCCGCTTCGCCCGTGGCCCCGCGCGTGGATTTCCGCGCCGCCGCCCAGGCCGCCGCTTCCGCCGCGCCCTGCAGCCTGCTGGACGGCACATTCACCGACCAGGCGGTCAGTGTATCCGGCGTGCTGCGCCGGGGAGGGGATGCGCAGATCCGCCGCGTGCTGGCGGACCGGGGCGTGCCGTCCAGCGCCGCCACGCTCAGCCTGCAATCCTTCGATGGGCCCTATTGCGGCGCGCTCGACATGCTGCGCCAGGTTGCTGCCCCGGCCGGCGCCGCGCCGCGCGTGCAGATCGCCGGCACGCAGCCCCTGCAGCACGCCGACCTGCTGCGGCTGGACGTGCAGATGCCCGACCGGGCCAGCTACCTCTACGTCAGCTACATCATGAAATCGAACGAGATCGTCCACCTCGTTCCCTCCCAGCCCCAGGGTGCCGGGGCGCGGGTCCGCCTCGGCGATCCCCGTCCCGGCTTCCCGGGGTGGGAGGTGGATGAGCCCTATGGCACGGACCTCATCGTCGTCTTCGCCTCCGAACGCCCGCTGTTCCCCCAGCCGCGCCCGGTGATCGAATCCCTGGACGACTACCTGGCCGCCCTCGGCACCGCGCTGCGCGACGCCCGCACGCAGAACAGCGCAGTGGCGGCGAGGGCGGTGGTGGTGGAGACCGTGCAGCGCCGCTGAGCGGGAGGAAACTCTCGCATTCCGCTGCGGATTCCTGGTATGTTCTGGGGGCCGGCGGGCGATCCGCGCCCGGTATCGGCGGGAGAGGTCCTGAAACCCTGCTAAAACGACTAAAAGGGCTAAATGCCCTTTAGGAATCCCGGAAGTTTTTCAGTAATTCTAATGGGTTGAGCCGGACCGGGCGATCCGGCTTTCAGAATCTAAACCCACTAAAGGCGTTGAGTGCCTCCGTGGTCACACCCCGGCCCCTCAGTCCAAACCCGGCGCCCCCCGCCGCATCAGCGCCCGCATCCGCTCCACCTGCTCCGCCGGCAGCCCGAGATGCGTGGGGCTGAAGAAGCGAGGGTCGGGCGTGTGCAGCAGATAGGCCTGCGCCTCGTCCAGCATCACCTCCTCATTCCCCCGGTCATACTGTTCGCGGGCGAGGAATTGCCGGAAGGCCTCGCGCTCCGCCTCCGTGAAGCCTTCCCGCCAGACCCGGCGGATGTGCTCGGCATAGGCGGGGCGGGTGGCGAAGTAGCCATGGCTCAGCTCGTGCCGCAGCACGCTGGCCCGCGCGCCGTCATCCATCAGCGGGCCGGGTGCGGCCATGGAGATCAGGGCGATCTCCCGCTCCCGCGGCAGCAGGCCCCGGGCCAGGCGGAACTGGGCTTCCACCCAGGCCTCCTCCGGGGACAGCGCCAGGCCGTCCCGCGCCGCCAGGGCGAAGAAGCGCTCCAGCTCCGCGCCCCGGTAGTTGTGGCCGTAGTAGTAGGTGGCGGGGGTATCCCCCGCGCGAGCAATGGCGGCGGCCATCTCCGCCGGCGTCAGCACGCGGTCGCGAGGCAGCCCGGCCTTCTCCACCAGCGCCGCCACCCGGTTCAGTGCCGCGCCCTGCTGGTCGAGGCTCGGGAAGTCCAGCACGAAGACCGCCGTCTCCTCCGCCAGGCGCAGCATGGCCGGGGCCGCCGCGCGATGCGCCAGGATCGCGGCCAGGTCCATCAGCACGGGCATGCGGGAGAGGCGCGAGGGCGCCTCCGCGGGCGGCGCCTGGGCCGCGACCTGGGGCGGCGGGGTGGCCGCCACCGGGGGTGCCACCGGGGGTGCCACGGGGGGCGTGACCGGCGGGGCCGTGGCCGGGGCGGGCGTTTCCGTTGCCGGCGCCACCCAGGCCCACCAGGCAGCGCCCGCCACGCCGCCCACCGCCAGCACGCCGGCGACGGCCAGCGCCATCGGCCCGCGCCGCCGCGGGGCGGGCTGCGGCGCGGGCGCCGGGCTGCCCCAGGCGATGGCGGCCGGTTCGGGGGGCACCGGGCGCCGGGGCGTCAGGCGGACGGTCTCGTCATCGGCAGGTCCGCTCATGGTACCTCTCCGCCCGGCTGGCGTCAGTCGTCCAGGTTGATCACCTGCACGCGGCGGTTCCGGGCCTCGTCCCAGCCATCGGGAGTCGGCACCAGCAGCCTGGTCTCGCCGAGGCCCACCGCCTCCAGCCGCGCGGGCGCGACGCCGTGCTTGGCCACCAGGTAGCCCCGCACCGCCTCAGCGCGGCGTTCGGACAGGCGCTGGTTGCTGGCGGCATCGCCCACGCTGTCGGTATGGCCCTCGATCCGGAAGCGGAAGGGCGCGAGGTCCGGGGATGACAGTGCCCGGCCGAGCGGCGCCAGCGTCGCCTCCGCCTGCGGTGTCAGGTTGGCGGAGCCACTCGGGAAGGTCACGGTAATGGACACGGCCGCGACCCCCGCCGGCGCCGTGGTCCCGGGCGCCACCGCAGCGACCGGCGGCGGGGCAACCGGTGGCTTACCGGCATCGGGGGACGCGACGGCTGCCGGGGGTTCCGCGGTGGCGCCAGGCGCCACGGCCGCCGGTGCCACCGGGCTGGCCGGCGCCGTCGCATCGGCCGGCGCGGGTAGGCGGATGCCGCGGGTGCGGGGCCGCAGCTGCTCGATCAGTTGCAGCGCCGCCGGGTCGTTCTGCGCCATCGCCGGCGCCGGCAGGCCGATGCCAAGGCCGGAGGCCAGCAGCATCCCGGCCAGGGGAAGGGGAGCGTAGCGCATCGATGGTCTCCTCAAGGGGGCGGCGCCGTGGCGCCGTGCAGGCAGGGGGGTGCGCAAAGGCGGTCAGGTGGAGCGGAAGCGGTCATGCAATGCCCATGGCGCGCCACAGCGGCCAGCGTTGCCGCAGCACGCCCAGGACCGCTTCCTGCACGCCGGCCAGGGCTTCCGGCGGCGGTGTCGGGCCGGGTGGCACCAGGCGGTCCATCAGGGCCGGCACGTCCACCGCGCCATCGGGCCCCGGCGGGTGCTGCGCCATCAGCGTGGCCACCGCGACCTCCAGCGGGTCCGCGAACAGCCCGCCGCCCAGGACGGGGGTCGCCAACGCTAGGCGCGAGCCTTCGCCGGCCAGCGGGCTGACGCCATGCGGTGCCAGGCGGCGCATGGAGGCCGCGTTCATCCGCCGCGCGGCCGCCACGCTGTCGGCCGTCACCGCGCCGGGGTGCTGCCACATCGGCATCGCCACATGGCTGCCGACCAGCATCGCCAGCGTTTCCTGCGGCGTGGCGCCGCCGCAGCCCGGCAAAGCACGCAGCGCGGCGATGGTCTGCGGCCCCTGCAGCAGGGCTTCCCGCATCGGGCCGATGATGTGCGGCGGCAGGGCCGCTTCGCCGGCCTGTGCCACCAGCTTCACCTCGCCCTGCCTGAGGCTGGTGGGCAGCAGCGTGATCGCATCCGACGCGGCTTCCGCGCCTACGCGCCGGATGCCGCGGACATAGACATCCCGTCGGAAGGCCCGTGGCACGCAGAGATCGGTGATCAGCTCCCGCGCCGCCTGGTCCGGTGCCTCCCGCCACAACGCCTGCTGCCCGCCAGACAGCGTCATGGAGGGAAAATTCTCGGACAGGGTGGCGCTGCCCGCGTATTCGCAGCGCGCACTCCCCATCGCCGCGGCCACATCGGCGAAGAAGGCCGGGCGCCAATGCTCGGTGGCGAATTCATGCAGCAGGTAGCCGGGGCGGGCATCGCCCATCTCCCCCATCAGCATGCTGCGCCAGACGGAGGGCAGCAGGTTCCGCGCTTCCGCCGCCACCAGCCGCTCCACCTGCGCCCGCGCCGCGCCGAAGGCATCGCTGCCAAGGGGGGCGCTGCCAGGGGGGGCGTTGGCCAGCATGCTGCGCACCAGCCGCCACAGTGCCAGCCCCGTGGCGGCGCCTGGCATGGCGTTGTAGGTCATCAGCACCACGCCGCCGGGCTGCAGCCGGCGGCGCAGCAGGCGCAGCACGCCGTCCCGCACCCGGTCATCCACCCAGGACCAGAGGCCATGGACCAGCACCAGGTCGAAGGCGGGCAGCGCCTCCAGCGCCGGCCCGTCCAGCTCCGCCAGGTCCGTCTCCTCGAACCGCACGTTGGACAGGCCGGCTTCGGCGGCGAAGGACCGCGCTTCCGCGATGTGGGCCGGGTTGTAGTCGAAGCCGATCACCTCGGCCGCCGGGCAGCCGGCCGCCAGCACATTGGCGCTGTAGCCGCTGCCGCAGCCGATCTCTGCGATGCGCAGCGGCGTCTCCGGCCCCACCTCCCACGCCACGCCCATCATCGCGAGCGTCGCGCGCAGATGGGCGGGGGATTGGAAGCCGTGCCAGGCGGGCGGGTAGGGCTCCGCCACGGGATAGCCGCGGGACCAGGCGGCCGGGGTGCTCATGCGGACATGCTCTCCGTCTCGGGGGCGGGCGCCACCGGCCCCAGCATCGCTTCCGCCGCGTCGCGCCGGCGGGGGTGGGGGCTGGTCATCCAACTGGTCCAGCCGAGCCGCGCGCCCGTGGCACCGCCCAGCGCCAGCGGCGGCACCGCCCCCGCCGCCAGGATGGGGTTGAAGGCGAAATCCTGTTCCAGGCCGAGCTGCAGCCGCACCAACTCCACCAGCCGCCCATGCAGGGGCGATCCCGGCAGCAGCGCCCGGAACTGCGCCAGGCTCAGCGGCCCGAACTCCACCAGGAACCGCGCGCTTGGGTCCCAGATCTGCGCGCCGGCCACGGCATCGACGCCCAGCTGGCCGCCGCCACCCATCCGGCCGAGGCGCGGCAGCCGCGACTGCTCCGTCGGCGGCAGCCGGACCCAGCCGCCGGCGAATTCGACGATCCGCACCGCCATGCCGGATTCTTCCGCCAGCAGGCCGCGCAGCCGTTCCGCGCTGCGGCTGCGGGAGGCGAGGGCACCGGCGTGGTGGAGCAGCGCCGGCAGCGGCGTCGCCAGCCGCGCCACCAGATGCGGCGTGCCGAGCCCCGCCGCCGCCGCCAGCACCGTCTCCGCCGGCACCGGGTTGCGGGCGGGCCGGTACTTGGCGCCGGCCTTGACGAACAGCCCGGTGAAGCGCCGTGCCAGGAGATCCAGGAAGCGGTGCAGTGCCGTGGACCGCCGCCGCGCCTCCGCCGCCACCAGCGCCGTGTAATGCCGCGGCAGCACGCCGCCCGGGCCGATCAGGCCGAAGGTGGGGGAGGTGATCTGCCGCTCCTCCGGCACCGCCGCCGAAACCTCTCCGCCCGGCGCGCCGAGCCGGGGGCTGGTGCGGAAGTCGATCTCCGTCGGGTCCCGCCCCGGCGCGACGATGGCGGCCGCCTGGTCCAGGCTGAACCGCGCCGGTTCCCGTTTCAGGCGATCGAGGGGCGAGGGTTCGGTCACAGCAGCACCCGCGTCCCGCTGCGCGCCGGCCAGGCCGCCACGCTGCCGCCGCGCCCGCGCAGCACCGCGCCGGACCGGACGAAGGCATTGACCGAGACCTGCAGCGCCAGGAAACGCTCCAGCACCCCCGCCAGCAGGAACAGCCCGCCCGCCGTCCAGGCCTGGGGTTCGAAGGTCATCGTGATGTCGAGCCCGCGCGCGAAGCTGCCCGGGCGCACCCCCGGCAGCCGCGCCACGCCCGGCCTCGCCTGGACGGACACCAGGCCATCCAGCGCCAGCCTTGTCTCCGCCGTGTCCCGCAGATCGTGCAGGCGCATCATCTCCCGCAGCGCCATCGCCGCTTCCGCACCACCCGTGACGCCGAGGTGGTTGAGCGCGAGGTGGGAGACGAGCCGCCAGCCGCTGCGTTCCCGCAATTGCGGCCGGAGAGTCGGCGTAGGCGGAGACAGGCATTCAGCGCCCGCCGCCGGCGCGGTGGGGTCGGTGATCCGCAGCCGCGGCTGGCCGCCGCCGAAGGGCAGCAGCGAAGGCAGGTCCCGGTTGCAGCACAGCGCATCCACGCCCAGCACGCCATCGCCTGGCAAAGCGGGGTCGAAATGCGGATCGCGCAGCATCAGCCGCGTTTCGCTGCCGCCCAGCACGCCGGGCGCGGGCCGGCGTGCCGCGATCCAGTGGACACCAGGCGCGGCGCTGTCGGCGCCTTCCTCATGCCGCAGGCGGTGGAAGGCGGGCACGCGCTTCGGGCGGGGATCCTCCGGCCGGCTCAGCCGCACCGTCTCCACCGCATAGACCTCCAGCGCCGCCGGGCGCCTGGCATCCGGCACCACCAGCCAGTCGCTCTGCGTCCCATCCAGCGCGATCGGCTCGCAGGCTTGGCGGAACAGGTTCACCGCCGGCGTGCAGCCCAGCGCGATGTGCTCGGCGGAGACGCTCCGCTCCAGCTCCGCCACCGCGCGCGAGAGGTAGATGAACACCTCCATCCGCCCGCTCCGCTGCACCAGGCTGCGCGCCTCCAGCCCCTCCAGCTCCAGGTAGAGGAACTTCTCGGGGAAGGCGAAATACTCGGTCAGCAGGCGATGGCCGGTGAAGGCGCGGGGCGGCCAGGGAAGCGCGGCCTCCTCCGGCTCGAACCCCGCATGGCGCAGGCATTCGCGTGGCAGCAGGGTGGGGCGCGGATCGCCCGGCCCATCCGCCAGCGCGATCCCGACGGTGGAAGTGCAGAGCAGTTCCAGCAACTGCGTCGGCAGCGGCGCGGCGCCGCGCAGGTGCAGCCGCAACCGGTCCAGCCCCGTCGCCGCGATGGGCAGGTCCGGGATGGTGGTCGCCAGGGTCAGCCGCAGCACCGCGACCGCCCCCGCCGCCTGCGGATTGGGCGGCGCCGGCAGCGGCAGGCCCGACAGGCGCGCGGCCTCCACCATGATGGGCCACAGCGTCACGTCATGGCAGGTGCGATAGGTCAGGCGTTCGCCGCGTACCGGCTCCGTCTCGACGGTCGTGCCGCGCGGCACGCGGGATGCGCCGGTCGCTTCCGGCTTGGCCAGCAGCCGCAAGGTGGTCAGCGACGGCACCGGCGCCAGCAGATGCGGGCAGAGCAGTTCCAGCAGCGCATCCGTCAATTCGGGCAGTTCGTCATCCAGCCGGTGCTGCACCCGCGCGGCCAGGAAGGCGACGCCTTCCAGCAGGCGCTCCACATGCGGGTCGTCCACCGCATCCGGCGTCATGCGCAGGCGGCCCGCGACCTTCGGGTTCGCTTCCGCGAATTCGCCCGCCAGGCGGCGGATGGCGGCGAGTTCCCTGTTGTAGAAGGGAAGAAGATCGTCCGACATCGCCTATCCCTCCCGCACCGTCACGTCGCGGGACACGGGTTCCAGCAGCGTCTCGAAGCTCACGGGTTCCGGCACCGGGTCGGCGCGCAGCACCGCTTCCACCTTCAGCCGCAGCGCCCGGCCGAGATTCTCCTCATCCTCGATCAGCGTCACCTGCACCGCCATCAGCCGCGGCTCAAAGCGCCGGATCGTCGCCTCCACTTCCCGCGCCAGGGCCTGGCGGCGTTCCGGCACGGCATAGGCGCCGGATGTCGCGTCAGGGATCCCGTAGCCCAGCGGCGATAGCGCCAATTCCGCCAGCGCCGGCGGCAGCGGGCGGCGGCGGCGGCGCGCATTCAGCACCGCCTCCAGGTCCCGCCGCACGGCGTTCCGCAGCAGGTCGAGCGCCACGGCAGCGCTCGGCGGCGGTAGTTCCGGTGTCGCCGGGTCTGCATCCAGCAGGCGATCGAGCAGCGGCAGCCGCGCCCGTTGCACCGGGTGGCGCGATCCGCCGCCAGGGCGTGAACCGCTCAATCGAACACCAGCGATGTGGCGCTCGCGATCGGCGCCGCTTCCTCCCCCGCCAGCAGCACGCGCTGGCCGCGGCCGCGCACGGGCCCGGCATCCTCCGTCCAATCCGTCGCACGGCCGAGCTTGAGGCCCACATCCGCCTCCGGCCCCGGATAGAGCGCGGGCATGAACACCACGCCTTCCGTGCCGTCCTTCAGCTCGATCATCGTGCGCCGCCAGTAGAGGTCGCGCGGCCGGCGCGGCGGGTCGAAGGAAAGCGACCGCACCCGCTCCACCGGCACCAGCATGTGGTCGCCCGCGGTGGTCAGGACCTCGAACTCCGCGGCCATCAGATCATCCGCATCGCGGAGATCGTCGAAGGGCGTGTCGCCGGCCTTGCCGGGCGTGCGGGGGCGCAGCGCCTCCACCTCCGCCGCCGCATCCGCCGCGCCGGCCAGGTCGCCGGCGCGCAGCGCGATCCGGGCGCGCAGCGCCGCCTGCTGCGCCGGCGTCGCATCATCGCCCTGGTATTTCGGCGCGCGGCCTTCGCGCAGCACCTGGCCGCGCACGACTTCCGCCCGCAGCAGCCGGCGGAATTCAAGGACGGCGGGATTGGGTTCATGCAGCGCGGCGGCGTCCAGCATCCGGTCGGCGCGCTCCGCCTCCCCGCTGAACAGCAGAAGCTCCGCCAGCAGCCAGCGGGCATCGGCATCGGCCGGCGCGGCCTTCACCGCGGCGGTGGCGGCGGCCAACGCCGCGGCCAGGTCTCCGGCACGGAAGGCATCCCCTGCGGTGGTCATCGTGTCTTCTTCCCTGGGGCTGTCATCGGTTAGGCCGCCACGCGGCGGGGGGCGAATTCGGTGACGAGGCGGAAGGCCGCGCCGACCTCGTCCAGCTGATGGTGCGGCTGCAGGTGGATGGTGCAGCCATAGACGCCGGGCTTGCCGCGGCGCTCCCGCACCTCGATCTTCGCGTCCAGCAGCGGATACTTCGCCGTCACCTCCGCGCCGCCGGAGCCGAGCCCGCTGACGAAGCGGTTCAGCCAGTTCTGCAACTGCCGCTCCACCTCCTCCGCCTCCCGCCCCGAACCCACCATGTCGCGCCCCATCAGCTTGATGCAGTGCGCGAAGCGACTGACGCAGAGCAGCGAATTCACCTGCGTGGACAGGCGCTGGTTCGCCTCGGCGATCGCGGTGTTCATGCGGGGCGGGCGATGGAGGGAGGGTAGCGCGCCGAAGCTTGCCTCCGCCTGCGCTTCCAGCGCGGAAAGCGGCACCAGGCGGCCATCGCTGATCTGGCGTTCCTGTTCATCCGTCAGCGCCAGGTCCAGCGGGGGCCGCGGCGGCGGGCCATGCGGCGGGTCGGAGGCGAAGCGTTCCCAGGCCAGGCCATCGACAACGCCGCCTGCCGCATCCTCCTGCGGCTCCGCGCCCCGGACCTCCCCGGGCCAGCCGAAGCGTTCGAAGGCGCGGATGGCGACCGCGGCCAGCGCATAGACCGGCGTGGTCCAGACCCGCTGCGCCGCACCGGCGGCATGGCCGCGATAGCGGAAGCGATCGGCCCGCGCGCCATCATCGGCCCAGGGCGCGCGCGCCAGCACGCGCGGCAAGGCGACGCAGAGGAAGCGCATGTCGTCCTGCGCCGCCGCATTCCGCCAGCGCGCATGTTCGGGCCCCTGCAGGACGCTCGCGATGTCGAAGGCGGGCCCGGCATCGGCGAAGGCGTCGAGCCCGACGAGTTCCGGCGAGGCTGCCAGCACGATGGGCGTGAAGGCCGCGGCCGCCACGCCGGCCAGCGCCGTCAGCGCGCCGACATCGTCGGTGGGATGGGTGGGGGAGGGGAGGTGGCGGATCTCGTAATCCGCCGCGATCAGCCCGAAGGGCTCGCCGCCGGCGGTGCCGAATTCCTCCTCATAGACCTTGCGGAACATCTGGCTCTGGTCGAATTCGACGGCGCGTTCCAGGTCGCGGCAGATCTCCGTCCACCGCGCCGTCAGCAGCTTCACGCGGATGCGCCCGCCGCCGCCCGCCATGCGGTCCACCAGCCAGGCAAGGCCGCGCCAGGAACCCTCCAGCCGCCGCAGCCTTGCGGCGTGCAGCACGGCATCGAGTTGCGTGGAGAGCATCTGGTCGATCTTCGCGATGTCGCGATCGATCGCGCCGCGCAGCGCCTCCGCCGGCTGTTCATCGCGCGCGATGGTGGCCAGGCGCGCTTCGCCGAACCAGTCGCGCAGGACGCAGCCGGCATCCTGCGACGCGATCAGCGTGGCAAGCGCGCCCCCGGCCGCGCCATCGGCGCGGCCGAAGAACCGTCCGGTGAGGACCGCCTCTCGCAGCGGCGGCGGCGCGGCCTCCGCGGGCATGATCGGCCGTCCTGTTCCGGGGTCAGGACTTCTGCGGAATCCGCGCGACCATGCGCATGGAGGTGGAGAGTTCCTCCATCTGCAGCCATGGGCGTAGATGCGCGACGGCGTTGTAGACGCCGGGCTTGCCCGGCACCTCCTTCACCTCGATCTGCGCTTCCCGCAGCGGATACTTGGCCCGCGATTCCTGGCCTGCGCCTTCCATCGGGTTGACGTAGTTCTGGATCCAGCGGTTCAGCCAGGTCTCGCAGTCTGACGCTTCCATGAAGGACCCGATTTTGTCCCGGGCCATCACCTTCAGGAAGTGCGCGAAGCGACTGGTTGCCATCAGGTAGGGCAGGCGGGCGGAGATGGCGGCGTTCGCCGTCGCTTCCGGCCTGTCGTACTTCTTGGGCTTCTGCACGGATTGCGATCCGAAGAACACCGCATAATCCGTGTTCTTGTAGTGGCAGAGCGGCAGGAAGCCGAGGGCGCTGAGCTCCGCTTCCCGCCGGTCGGTGATGCCGATCTCGGTCGGGCACTTCGCATCCGCATCGCCGTCGTCGGAGGTGAAGACATGGTTCGGCAGGTTCGCCACCTTGCCGCCGCCTTCCGCGCCGCGGATCGCGGTGCAGAAGCCGTACTGCGCGAAGGCATCGGTCAGCCGCGCCGCCTTCACATAGGCCGCGTTCATCCAGCAGTATTCGTTGTGGTTCATCGACTTCGCGCTGCCATCGGCATTGCGCGGCGCTTCCTCATACGCGAACTCCTCCACCGGCTTGGTGGCGGCGCCATAAGGCAGGCGGGCGATGACGCGTGGCATGACGAGCGCGACGAAGCGCGAATCCTCCGTCTCCCGGAACGACCGCCACTTGGCGTATTCCTGCGTCTCGAAGATCTTCGCGAGGTCGCGTGGCTTCGACAGTTCGCGCCAATCCTCCATGCCGAACATGCCGGCGCCGACGCCGGAGATGAAGGGCGCGAAGGCGCCGGCCGCGACGTTGGAGATCAGCCGCAGCGTCTCCACATCATCGGGATGGGCGGTCCATTCGTAGTCGCCGACGATGGCGCCGTAGGGCTCGCCGCCGGGCGTGCCGAACTCGTTCTCATAGAGCTTCTTGAACAGCTGGCTCTGGTCGAACTCCACCGCCCGCTGCAGGTCGCGGCTGATGTCCTTCTTGCTGGCCTGCAGCATCCGGATCTTCATGCTGGTGCCCGTCTCGCTGTTGGAGACGAGGTAGTGCAGCCCGCGCCAGCTGCCTTCCAGCTGCGTGAAGCGGGGATGGTGCATCACCGCGTTCAGCTGTTCGCTGACCTTGGCATCGATGGCGGCGATGGCGCGGTCGAAGGTCTGGGACAGGTTGCGGCTGAAGGTGACGGTGCCCTTCAGCGCTTCCTCGGTCAGCGCCTTGATCAGTTCCTGCGCGCGGTCGCGTTCCGTCTGCTTCGTCGCGCCGATGACCTGGTCGAGCAGGCCGAGGCCCGTCTCCTCGGTCGTCGTGCCGGCGGCGCCGGGCTGTGACTGGGTCGAGCTCATCGCTCAGCCCTCCTTCTTGTCGAGGCCGAGTTCGGCCGACAGCGCATCCAGCTTCGACTTGTCGTTCAGCACCTGTTCCAGCAGGCCTTCCAACTCCTCGGAGCGATCGACCTTGCTCATGAGGTCGCGGAGCTTCGCGCGCGTCTCGAGCAGCGCCTTCAGCGCCGGCACCTGTTCCGCGACCTTCGCAGGGTCGAAATCATCCATCGACTTGAACTTGAGGTTCACCGCCATCTGGCTGCCATCGCCGGCCAGGGTGTTGTCCACCTTCAGGTTCAGGCCGGGCGCGATGCGGGCCATGACGTCGTTGAAGTTGTCGCGGTCTATCTGGACGAACTTCCGCTCCGCCAGCGGCTTCAGTGGCTCCGCCGGGTCGCCGGCATAGTCGCCCATCACGCCGACGACGAAGGGCAGTTCCCGCACGATGGCGGCGCCTTCCGTCTCGACCTCATAGGTAATGTGGACGCGCGGCTTGCGCACCCGCGCCAGCTTGTCATGAACGCTCGTCATGGCTTCTTGCCGCCCCTTGTTCGTTCCTGCCCTACTCCGCGCCACGCCGCGCCGGATGCGCAGGCGTTGTCGCGGAAGGACGAATTCTGTCCGGCCACCTTAGCCCAGCGGCTGACGGGGGCGTCAACCATGCCGGGCAGCAGTATGGCCCCTGTTCCCGTGATGCGCGTTTCGCGTGTTTCACCACGGCGCCCGCCGCATCGTCATTCCGTCGCTTCCGGCCTGATGCCAAGGCGGGAGAGCATGGCATGGCGCGCCTCCTCATCCGGCATGATCTCCGCCAGCAACTCCGGCAGTGACATCCGCCCGCGCCGCACCGCTTCCTCCAGCGTGTAGGCCAGCGGGGAATGCGGTTCCGTCGCGCGAAAGAAATCGGCGATGCGTCCCAATTCGCGCAGCGCGTCCTCCCGCGTGCGAAGGGCGCCACCACCACCACCACCACCGCCCGCGGCGGCCATGGCAGGCGCGGGGCCATCGACGGTGCCGGTCGCCACGACATCGATCACGGGCGATGCGTTCGCCTCTTCCGGCCCCAGCAGCCGGCGCGTCACCTCGATGATCCGCTCGACAATCACGGACACGTTGCGGGTGGAGGGCGATTCGCTGCCGAAGCGGCTCTCCGTCACTTCCTCCATCGCGCGCCATTCATCGAGCGCGGCGACCGCCGATGCCGCGACACCGGCGAGGAAGCCGCGGTCCAGCCTTGCCTCGGCCTCCAGCGTCGCCAATTCCGGCACGCCCGCATCGCGGCGCGCCTGGCGCCGTTCGTCGTTCAGGATGCCGTCCGTCTCCTCCGCCTGGTCCCACTGGTAGAGGCCAAGCGGCGACCCATCGGCACGACGGAACAGCGGCAGGCGGCGCAGCGGCTGCATGATGGTGCCGTCCACGCCAGCGCCGGCCAGGCCACCGATGGGCGAGGAGCGGCCGTCCAGCCCCTCATCATCCGGCAGCGGGAAGGCCGAGTCCCAGAAGCCGTCGCACAGGCCGCGGATCAGCGCCGCGCTGGCGGCAAGCCCATCCAGCCCGTGATGACGCACCACCGCCTCCGACAGCCAGGATGCGATCTCCAGGTCCTTGCTGCGCGACGACAGCGCCTCCGCGCCGATGCGGGCGACGTCGCGCCATGCCTCGGCGACCGGCGCATCGGCATCGCCATCGGCATCGCGTGCCCGTTCCTCAGCGCGCGCCGCGGCGCGCGCGTCGCGCAGGCGCTGATACGGTGAGGAGGGCGAGTAATCCGCGCGCAGATCCTCGCCCGCTCCACCATCGCCATGGTCGAGCGGCGCGAGCAATATCTCGATATCGATGGGATAGCCCGTCATGTCGTTCTTATAGCCCCGCCCCGCCGTGACTTTTGTGTTGCGCTGTTTCGCGCTGCTAGTTTCGCTCTGGACCCGCAACTGCGCGTTGTGGATGCTGTCGACGGTCAGCCTGCCATCGGCCGGCGACGCGGACCAGCAGGTTTTTCGCCGGCACGGCTGAGGATAACAATCGAATGGTCGCAGTCGATCTCAAATCCGTTGTCGGCCGGCTGAGTGAGCTTGGCCGCCGGCAACTGGAAGCCGCGGCGGGCCTCACGCTGTCCCGCAGCCACTACAATGTGGAAGTCGAGCACGTCCTGCTGAAGCTGGTGGAGACGGCGGGCAGCGATATCGCCGCCATCCTGCGGAAGCGGGAAGTCGATGCCGGCCGCGTCGGCGCGGAACTGACCCGCGCGCTGGACCGTCTGCGCACCGGCAATGCGCGCGCCCCCGCTTTGTCGCCCGATATCGTCACCTGGCTGCGCGAGGCCTGGCTGATCGCATCCCTCGAAGCCAATGCCTCGCGAATCCGCAGCGGACATCTGCTGGCCGCGCTGCTGTCGGATGATGCACTCGCTCGCGCGCTGAAGGATAGCAGCCCCACCCTCTCCGCGCTGCCGGCCGATGCGATCCGCCGAAACCTGGTCGAACTGGCCGCGGGCAGCGAGGAAGGCGCGCAGGCCGAAGCCGCTGCCGCTGCGGCACCTGGCGGCGCGGCGCCCGCCAGCGATGCACCGCGCGGTGGTGGCCCGCTGGAGCAATTCTGCACGGACCTGACAGCGCAGGCGAAGGCGGGGAAGATCGACCCCATCCTCGGCCGCGATGCCGAGATCCGGCAGATGGTCGATATTCTCACGCGCCGCCGCCAGAACAACCCGATCCTGACCGGTGAGCCCGGCGTGGGAAAGACGGCGGTGGTGGAGGGCCTGGCCCTGCGGATCGCCTCAGGCGACGTGCCGGCGGCGCTGAAGAACGTGAAGCTGATGTCGCTCGACCTCGGCCTGCTGCAGGCCGGCGCCGGCGTGAAGGGCGAATTCGAAAACCGCCTCAAGGGCGTGATCGACACGGTGAAGGCATCACCGACCCCGATCGTCATGTTCATCGACGAGGCGCATACGCTGATCGGCGCCGGTGGGCAGGCCGGCCAGAACGATGCCGCCAATCTCCTGAAGCCGGCCTTGGCGCGCGGCGAATTGCGCTGCGTCGCCGCCACCACCTGGGCCGAGTACAAGAAGTACTTCGAGAAGGACGCCGCGCTCACCCGCCGCTTCCAGGTCGTGAAGGTGGAGGAACCGTCGGAGCCGCTGGCGATGGCGATGCTCCGTGGCCTGGTGAAGACGCTGGAGAAGCACCACGGCGTGCGCATCCTCGATGAGGCGATCGAGGATGCGGTGAAACTCTCCGCGCGCTTCATCCCCTCCCGCCAGTTGCCGGACAAGGGCGTCTCCCTGCTCGACACCGCCTGCGCCCGCGTGGCGATGAGCCAGGCCTCCGTCCCGGCGCCGGTCGAGGATCGCGTCCGCCGGATCGAGCTGGTCACGACGGAACTCGGCGCCATCGGGCGCGAACTTGCGACCGGCGCCGACCACGCCGCGCGCATCGCGGTGCTGGAGGCGGACCGCGCCAAGGCGCAGGAGGAACTGGATGCGCTGAATGCGCGGTGGGAGCAGGAGAAGGCGCTCGTCGCCCGCATGCGGGACCTCCGCGCGCGGGCGGAAAGCGCTGCGCTGGACCTCACCCCTGGCGCGCCGGCCGAAGACCAGGCCGCGATCCGCGCCGAACTCGCGGAAGCCGGCGCGGCGCTGAAGGCGCTGCAGGGCGAGGAGCCGCTCGTGCATCCCGTGGTGGATGGCCAGGCCGTGGCCGAGGTGGTCGCGACCTGGACGGGCATCCCGGTCGGGCGCATGGTCTCCGACGAAATCAGGACGGTGCTGAACCTGAAGCAGAAGCTGATGGAGCGCGTCGTCGGACAGGACCATGCGCTGGACGCGATCGCGCAGGCGATCCGCACCAGCCGCGCGGGGCTGACCGATCCGCGCAAGCCCATCGGCGTCTTCCTGATGGCCGGCACCTCCGGCGTCGGCAAGACGGAGACGGCGCTGGCGGTCGCGGATCTGCTCTATGGTGGCGAACAGAACCTGACAGTCATCAACATGAGCGAGTTCAAGGAGGAGCATAAGGTGTCGCTCCTCATGGGCTCGCCCCCCGGCTATGTCGGCTATGGCGAAGGCGGCGTGCTGACCGAAGCCGTGCGCCGCCGTCCCTATTCCGTCGTGCTGCTGGACGAGATGGAGAAGGCCCATCCCGGCGTGCAGGACGTGTTCTACCAGGTCTTCGACAAGGGCCAGATGAAGGATGGTGAAGGGCGGGACATCGATTTCCGCAACTGCGTCATCATCATGACCTCCAACGCCGGCACCGACACCATCGCCAAGCTCTGCGCGGATCCCGACACGGCGCCGGACCCCGAGCCGCTGCGCGATGCACTGCAGCCGGACCTGCTGAAGGTGTTCAAGCCGGCCTTCCTCGGCCGCTGCAACACCGTCATCTACTACCCGCTGGCGGATGAGATCCTGAAGAAGATCTGCATCCTCAAGCTGCGCAGCATCGGCAAGCGGGTGATGGAGAATTACGGCGTGCCGCTGGTGTTCGAGGACAGCGTGCCGGAGACCATCGTCTCCCGCTGCAAGGAAGTCGAAAGCGGCGCGCGCAACATCGACAACATCCTCAGCCGGACCCTGCTGCCCGAACTTTCCTCGGGCATCCTGGCGCGACTGGCGGAGGGGCAGGAGATCACCCGGGTGCAGGTCGGCGTCGATGATGCTGGCGGCTTCCGGTACGACCTCGGTTAAGCGCCCCGCGGCCGAGGCAGACCGAGGCGGGGACGGCCAACAATGCAGCAGCGAAGGAACGGACCATGGCGGTTTTTGTGAAATACGGCGCGCTCAAGGGCGAAGCGACGGCGACCGGCTACAAGGACTGGGCAGAGGTGAACAGCTTCCAGTGGGGCGTCGGCCGCGGCATCTCCTCCGGCGTCGGCGGCGGTTCCAAGCGCGAAGCCACCGCGCCGAGCGTCAGCGAGATCGTCGTCACCAAGACGATGGACGCCTTCTCGCCCCTCATCCTCAAGGAAGCGATCGGCGGCAAGGCTTCGAAGGTCGAAATCCACATGACGCAGACCGACGAAAGCGGGAAGCACATCGCCTACCAGAAGTACATCCTGGAGAACACGCTGGTCAGCGGCTACAGCATCAGCAGCGGCGGCGACCGGCCGAGCGAGTCGATCTCGTTGAACTTCTCCAAGTTCGACAGCGAGTATCTGAAGATCGACGACAAGTTCAAGGCGGAGACCACGGGCCATGTGATCTACGACCTGGCCATGGCGAAGTCCGGCTGAACGGCCCGGTGCCGGGGGCGACCCCGGCGCTTCCCCTGCCTCCGCAACGCCGCGCCACCCTGGCGCGGCGTTGTTGCGTTCAGCGGGGCACCACCGCGATCGGGAAGCTCCGCAATTCGCGGCTCGCGGTGCGGAAGACGGCGTCCTGGCTGTGCTGCTTCTCCCGCGCCAATTGCGGCACGCGGCGCATCACCCATTCGCCGAGCGCCAGCGCGCTGACCCGGCCTTCCCCATCCGTCGCGGCGCGGCCTTGCAGCGCCTCCCGCACCGCATAGGCGAAGACGCCGTTGCGATCGTCGTAGCTGTCCAGCGCTTCCTGCACGCTGGTCGATGCGGCCAGAAGGAAGCGCCCCGTCTCGTTCCCCAGTGCGGAAAGCTGGTCCATCGTCAGCTGGCCGGCATGGCAGGTGTCCAGCAGCAGCAGCCCGTCCCGCGCGCGGATTCGGGCGATGGCGGCCACCAGCTGCGAATCCTCGATCCCCTGCCTCCGCAGCGTGGTCCAGTTGCTGGTATCCGTCACGTCATGCGGCAGGAACAGGAAGCGCTGGTCGGGTTCCGTGCGCACGCCATGCCCGGCGATGTAGAGGACGAAGGTGTCAGTCGGCAGCGTTGTGCGCGCCACCTCCTCCAGCGCGTCCATCACGCCGCGGCGCGTCGCCTGGCGGTCCCGCAGCACGGTCACGCGCACGTCGCGGAACAGCGTGCCGGCGCGGGCACGCAGCGTATCCGCCACCGCTTGCGCATCCGGCACCGCGTAGTTCAGGTTCAGCGCCGCATTCGCGTATTCATTCACCCCGATTGCCAGAACGATGAGGCGTCCCGCATCCGCCGCGGGCTCCGGCTCCCCGGCCCGGCGGACATCGAGGGCAGGGCCCTCCGCGAACAATGCGCGGTCCTCCGCATAGAGCCGCGTCGTCACTCGGTTGGCGCCTGCGTCGAGCGGTACCTCCGCCTGCAACTGTCCGGCCGTCGCTTCCGCCCGCACCGCGATGCGATCATTGACCAGCACGTCGAGCGGACCGAGGCCGAGGCCGCGATCGGTAACGGTGAAGCCGAGCCGCAGCGCGGTGGCGCCCGTGGGAAGGCTGCGCGCATCCCATGCGACGGGCGTGCAGCCCTCGGGCGTCACGGCGCAGGCGCTGCGCGGTGCCAGCACCGGCAGGCGTCCGACGCGGGCGCGCAATTCGCCTAGCTGCGCCAGACGTTCGCGCGCAGGTGCGCCATCCCCCGCGATCCGCGCGCGCACGGCGGCGGGGGCGTAGAGCGCGCGATACGCCTGCTGGAAGCTGGCCCATTCCGGCGTCTGGGCGCGGCCGCCATTCAGGTGCAGGCCGACCAGTTCCTGCCCGCCATTGGCCGCGTGGTCGAACAGCCCCTCCGGCGTCCAGAGCACCCAGCGCAGCGACTGCGCGTGGATGAACAAGGCGGCCTGTTCCACGATCCGGCCGGCGCCGATCCGCCACCATCGCACGGTGCCATCGCCCAGCGCGCCCACCGCCACGTCACCGGCGATGGTCAGCCCCCAGACCGCACCGGGAACGGGGAGGGAGGCGATGGCGCGACCGCCCGCATCGAACAGCCGCAGGCTGTTGTCGGTGCCGATGAGCACACCCGCATCATCCGAAAGCAGCGCCGCGCTGCGGGAGAATTCGCCATCGCCGAGCCGCAGCGGCACCTGGCCGATTCGCGGCCGGTTGGAGTTCCGCCAATCCGCGAGCGGCAGGCGGGCGCTGCCGGTGCGGGCCAGCGCGAAGCCGGCGCCGTCCCCCGCATCCCGCGCCAGCGCGCCGGCCAGCGAATCGAACATCAGCGGCGCATCGCCCGGCCGCAGCGCGATGCGAAGCCGCGTGCCATCGGCGGAGGTGGCCAGCGCGGCGCCGGTGTTGCGGAAATCGGCGCCGGGCGGCCGCGGTGCGATCGCCAGCGTGCCATCCGGCGCGACGCGCCCCCAGCCCGGATCGGCGGCGGCATAGGCCACGCCGCCGGTCGGCAGCGGGATGAGTTGCGCGATGGCATCGCGCGCTGCGGCGATATCGCTGGACGGGCCCAGGCCGAAATCGGTCCAGCGGCGGATGACGAAGTCGCGCCGCGCCTCCGCCGAACCGGCGGAGGATCCCGGCGCCGCGATGCCACGCGCGCCGGGCGCGGGCGCGCTCCGCCGCGCATAGCCGGCGGCATGCAGCTGCACGCCGCCGCGGCCATCATGCGCCCAGGTCACGGCGGGCAGGCCTTCCCCGGCCAGCCCCGCGACATCGGGTGCGAAGATGCTGCGCAGGTCGCTCGCGGCCATCACCTCCACCCGCAACCGATCCTCGAAGCCCAGCGCCAGCAGCGCGCCATCGGGCGACCAGGCGAGGCCGAAGGGCCGCGCCCCCTGCACCGGGGCGCGATCCGCGGTCTTCCGCCCGGCGCGGTCATAGACGCGCAGCCGCCCATCGGCGCCGCTCGCTGCCAGGCGTTCGCCGGCGGGGTCGAAGGCCACCATGCGGGCGGGGCCGGTGAAGCCCGTATCCTCCCACAGCGGCGTGCCGCTGCGCGCATCCCACACGCGGATGCCAGCCCGCCCGCCCAGCGCCGCGGCGACGCGGCTTCCATCGGCGGAGATGGCGAGGTGCTGCACCGGCGCCGGTAGGCCCGGCAGCCGCGCCACCAGGCGGCCATTGGTGGTGTCGAACAGGTAGATGGCGAAGCTGCGGTCCCAGGCGGCACCGGTCCAGCCCGCCACGAAGGCCCGGCGCCCATCCGGGGTGAGCGCGACGGCGTAGAGCTCCCCCTCCGCCTCCGTCCCGATCGGCGGGCGCAGCACCGCGCGCAGCGTGCCATCGGGCAGGTCCCAGAGCCGCAGCGTCTTGTCGTCGGAGACGCTGGCGAGGATCCGCCCCTCCGCATCTGTCGCGAGCCTGGCGACGGGCGCGGTATGGGCCGCGGCCTCGACGCGCAGGAAGGGCTGCTGGGGTGGCTCCGGCGCCGCCTGGGCGACGGCGCCGCCGATGCCGGCCAGCAGGAGAAGGGCCGCGGCCGCCAGACCGCGCATGGTCAGCTCGCCAGTTCGAAGCCCGCGCCCTGCGCGAGGCGTTCGGTGTTGTCGAGACTCTGGGAGAAATTGTCGCGCCGCGCGATGTTGCTGGCGGCGAGGGATCGGAAATCCGTGCTCGTATTGGCGCTGGGCGGCGGCGGCGCGGCACCGAGGTTGCGCGCTTCCGGGAAGGCGCTGGCCGGCGCGTAGCCGCGCACGCCCGATGCCGTCTCCACCATCGTGAAGCCATTGGCGGCCGGGCGCAGCGTCACCGCTTCCCGCGCCGAGATCTGCGTCACTTCCGGCGCATTCGTGTCGGGGCGCAGCTTCAGCGCGACGCTGCTGCGGGCCTGCACCGGCACGGCGCGCGACACGCGGGCGCCGGACATCACCTGGTCCTTGGTGCCGGGGGCGATATTCTCGATCGCCACGTCGAATTGCTGGCCGCGTTCGCCGATCTTGTCGTTGATGCTGCGGGCCAGGGCCAAGTCGCGCTGCGTGCGGGCGCGCACACCGGCCAGCTGAGCTTCCGCCTGCGGGCGCTGCAACTGCCCGGCGCGGAAGGCCTCGCGGATTCGCTGCGCGGTGCCGAACCGGCAATCCATCAGCTGGGTGTAGGCGATCCAGGTGCGGTCGAGCTGCGCATTCTCCGCCGCCAGGTCATTGGCGACTGCCGTGCTGAGCGATGCCTGGTCCTGCGCCTGCTGCTGGCGGGCGGAGAAATAGCCCGCCGTACCGCCCACCACCGCGCCGCCAACGGCGCCGATGGCCGCGCCGGCCGCAATGTTGCGCCCGCGCCCGCCGGATGCGGCGGCCAGCAGCGCGCCGAGCGCCGCGCCGCCGACCGCGCCGATTGCGGCGCCGCGGATCATCTCCTCGCCGAAGAAATTGCCGGTGCTGTCGAGGGCGACGACCTGCGCGCGGCAGGCATCCGTCCCGTCATCCGCGCCGATGCGGCCTTCCCGCGTGCTGACGCAGGCGGTCAGCATCGCTGCCGCGGTGAGCATGGCGATGCTGCGTTGCAGTCTGCCGCGCCGCGGGGTGTCCACCGTGGAGATCAGCGGGAGGGAAAGCGAAGCGGGGATGGTGGACATTGCGCTGCCTTCGGTAACCGACTGTTTCGGGAAGGCTACCAGCCCTTCCGCCGCGCTGCCATCCCGGAATGCGACCGGCGCAGCATGGCGCAACACGCGACACGAAGCAGGCCTTGCTTTCGCATCCGCAGCGGCGTGTCTATCCTGGTTCGCGACGCGATCCGGTCCTCGGCACCACGGGGAACGCAACGGAGGGCCTGGCCGGCATGCAGCCTCCCCGACTACTGACCATCAAGTCACCCCTCGGGGACGGTGCGCTGACCGTGATCAAGCTCAGCGTGACCGAGGAGCTGGGGCTGCCCTATGCGATCGAGGCCGAGGTGCTTGCGCCGGGCGCCATCATGCCGCCGGAGAAACTGCTGAACCAGGACGTCACCATCACCGTCACGCAACGCGGGCCGAGCCCGCTGGTACGCCATTTCCACGGCGCGGTAGCGGAATTCCGCAAGCTGGCCCCCGGCGCGGCGGGGCGGATGACCTATCGCCTTGTGGCGGTGCCGCATCTCTGGCGCCTTGGCCTGCGGCGCAACTGCCGCATCTGGCAGGATCAGTCGGTGCGGGACATCGTGACGGCCGTCCTGAAGGATCACGGGCTGCCGGCGCCGACCTGGAACATGGTGGAGGTCGAGCCGATCCCCTACTGTACCCAGTTCAATGAAACCGACCTCGCCTTCGTCTCGCGCCTGCTGGAGGAGCACGGCCTCACCTACTACTTCAAGCACGCCGAGGGCCGGCACGAGCTGTGCGTCGCCGGCGCCGCCACCGCCTTCCCGCAGGATGAACGTGGCGACATCATCGCCCATCACGGCGAGGGAAGCCTCGACACCTATGGCGGCTGGCGACGGATGAACCGCGTGCGCGGCGTGATGACGCGCCTCGACGACATGGATCAGGAACGCAGCAAGCCGTCAGAGGTGCTGACCAAGTCCCGCCCCACCCGCACCTACTTCGAGGAACCCACGATGCCGGCGGCGGGGGAGAATTTCTTCTGGCCCGGCGGCATGAGCACGCGCCCCGGCCTCAACCCCGCCGAGGTGTCGATGACGGACCAGGAGGCGCGGAGCGAGGAATACGGCGCGACCTCCATCGACCCCCGCAATGCCGCCGGCAACCGCGTCGCCATCGCCGTGAAGCTGGAGGAGGGCAGCGTCCGCAGCCGGCAATACGTCATCACCGGCGTGCGGCACGAGGCGGTGGATACCTCCGGCCTCGTCGCCGGTGCCGGTGGGGAGGAAAGCTACCGCTCGGCTCTCTCCCTCGTCTTCGCCGGGCGTCCCTGGGCCCCGCCGCCGCGGCATCCGCGCCCTGCCATGCCGGGCATGCACTCCGCCAAGGTGACCGGCCCGGCGGGCGAGAAGATCCATGTGGACGAATTCGGCCGCATCAAGGTGAAGTTCCGCTGGGACCGCTGGGGGAAGGATGACGACACCTCCTCCTGCTGGGTGCGCGTCATGCAATCCGTCGCGGGAAGCTGGGGCGGCGCATGGACCCTGCCGCGCGTGGGGGATGAGGTGCTGGTGGCCTTCCTGGATGGCGATCCGGACCGGCCCGTCGTCGTCGGCTCCGTCTACGGCAAGGATTCGCCGCCGCCCTTCAAGCTGCCCGCCAACAAGACACAGACAGGCTACGTCACGCGCAGCTACAAGTCGGACAGCGCGGCCGATGCCAACATGCTGCGCTTCGAGGACAAGAAGGGCTCGGAAGAAGTCCTCCTCCATGCCCAGAAGGACCTGACGGTCGAGGTCGAGAACGACGAGGAACGGACCGTCGGCCATGACCAGACGGAGACCGTGCAGAACGCCCGTACCGTCACCATCAAGGATGCGGACGACAAGCTGACCCTGGAAAAGGGGAACCGCAGCGACACGATCAAGATGGGCAACGACACCCTCTCGATCGACACCGGCAACCGGTCCACCACGCTGAAGATGGGCAACGACACGACGGCGCTGAAGATGGGCAATCTGTCCATCAAATGCGACCTCGGTGCCGTGACGATCGAGGCGATGCAGAGCATCACGCTGAAGGTGGGACAATCCACCATCGTGGTCGACCAGACCGGCGTCACCATCAAGGGAATGATGATCCAGACTGAGGCGCAACTCCTCCACAAGCTCAAGACCCTCATGCTGCAGGAAAAGGCGGATGCCCTGGTGCAGCTTGAGGGCGGCATCGTGATGATCAACTGACCATGGCCGAGACCCTTCCCAAGCTGGCCTCCCCGCTTCCGCCGCTGCTCGCGCGGCTGGAGCTTGAGCCGCCGGCGCTCGCGATGCTCGAAGGCCTGGCGACGGCGGCCGAGGGCATCGTCAGGCTCGAAGCCGCGGGGCTGCGGAACGAGGCTGCGCGGCTGGCTGCCCATGCGCTGCCGAAGCGCGAAGCCGTGTGGTGGGGCTGCATGTGCGCCCGCGGCGTTCCCGACCCCGCTTTGCTGCCCGTGGACGCCGATGCGCTGCTCGCCGCGGAAGCCTGGGTGCGCAAGCCGACTGAAGAAAATCTGCGCCGCGCCGCAATGGAAGCCGCGCAGCGCACCGCCTTCCGATCGCCGGAGGCCTGGGCCGCCGTCGGTGCCTTCTGGTCCGGCGGCAGCATGGCCCCCGCGGGCCAGCCCGTGGTGCCGCCGCCGGATCACCTGACCGGCGTCGCCGTCAGCGGTGGCGTGGTGCTGGCCGCCGTGCGACTGCGCCCCGAACGCGCGCAGGACCGCCTGGCGCGCTTCCTGGCCGCGGCGCGCGACATCGCGGCCGGAGGCGCCGGGCGCATCGCGCCGGAGGAGAATTGAGATGCCAGGACCCCCCGCCGCCCGCATCAGCGACATGCATCTCTGCCCGATGGTGACGCCCGCGCCCGTGCCGATCCCGCATATCGGCGGCCCGATCCTGACCGGCGCGCCCACCGTCATCACCGGCAAGATGCCGCAGGCGCGAATCAGCGACATGTGCATGTGCGTCGGCCCGCCCGATGTCATCATCAAGGGCAGCGCCACCGTGCTGGTGTGCAAGATGCCCGCCGCGCGCATCGGCGATAATTGCGCGCATGGCGGGGCGATCGTGATGGGGTTCCCCACCGTGCTGATCGGCGGCTGAGGCGACGATGGCGGAGATCACTCTTTCCGTATTGCGCTGCCCCGATGCGGTGGTGCCCGAACAACGCCGCGCCAGCGGCGGGGAGATGAGCCTCGGCCGAGGCGCCGAATGTGACTGGGTGCTGGCGGACCCGGACCGCGTGCTGTCCAAGAAGCATTGCGTGCTGGAGTTCTTCGGCGGCGGCTGGCAGATCCGCGACACCTCGACCAACGGCACCTTCGTCAACCACGCGCAAGCGCCGGTGGGGCGGGACCAGGTCAAGCCGCTGATGGATGGAGACCGCCTCAGGCTCGGCAGCTACGAGATTGAGGTGCGGATCGTGGACGCACCGGCCGCCGCGGGTGGCTGGGGCGGCGCGGCGGATCCTTTCGCGTCCCAGGGGCGGGACAGTTTCGCGCCGCAGCCGCGGGACGGTTTCACGCCGCAGCCGCGGGACAGTTTCACGCCGCAGCCGCGGCAGGCTTACGCCGCGGAGCCCGAGAACCCCTTCGCGGCCCCCGCACAGCGCTTCGATGCCGCGCCGCTGCCCGGCATGACGCCACCGGCGCCGCGCGGGCTGCTGCCCGACGATTTCGATCCCTTCGCCGACAACGCCGCGCCGATGCCGGACCACGCGCCCTCCACGGCGGAGGCCTTCATGGTCCCGCCGTCGCGCCCGGTCGGGAAGGCGATGATCCCGGATGACTGGGACCTCGGCCTGACGCCAGCCGCGCCGCCGCCTGTCGCGATCCCGCCCGTGCTCGCCGCCAATCCCTTCGCGGAAGCGCCGATGGCCCCGCCGCCGCCCATCACGGCGCCGCTGCCCGTCCCGCCCGCGCCTCAGCCCGCTGCGATGCCGGGTGACGCCGCCGCCGCCCTCGCGGCGCTGTTCGATGGCGCCGGCCTGCCCCCCGCCATGGCTGCGCGCGCGCAGCAGGATCCCGATGCCGCGCTGCGCGCCGCGGGCGCCATGCTGCGCGCCGCCGTCGCGGGGCTGCGCGCCCTGCTGATCGCGCGGGCCGATGTGAAGCGCGAATTCCGCATCGAGCAGACGATGCTGCGCGCCACCGACAACAACCCGCTGAAATTCGCGGCGACCGAGGAACAGGCCCTCGCCGCGCTGCTCGACCCGCGCTCTCCCGCGCTGCGCGCGGTGCAGGAGACGGTGGATGACCTGACGGCGCACCAGGTGGCCGGCCTGGCGGCGACGCAGGCCGCGGCTCGCGCGCTGCTGGAACGCCTGGCGCCCGCATCGCTGGAAGCGGAAGACCCGGGCGGCGGATTGCTGCCCGGCGCGAAGGAGAAGCGGCTGTGGGAAGCCTACAGGCGCCGCCACGCGCAGCTCGTGGACCAGTTCGAGGATGATTTCGACAGCGCCTTCGGGAAGGCTTTCGCCCGCGCCTATGAACAGGCGACGGGCAAGCGGGACCGATGACGCGTTCGCCGTGCCGCGGCACGGCCGATAGGGGATGACGTAAGCGGATGGTCTGGCACGACAAGGTGGTCTGGCAGGAGGGCATGTTCCTCCGCGCGCAGCACTTCCAGCAGCAGGACCGGCACATGGAGCATCTGCTCCAGGCGCGGGCCGCACCGCTGCGCCCGCATCCCTGGGGCGTCACGGAGTTCGCGCTGGATCGGGACCTGCTGGGCGCGGGGCGCTTCGCGCTCTCCGGCGCGGCCGGCGTGATGGAGGACGGCACCCCCTTCGCCATCCCAGGCACCGCTGATGCTCCCGTACCGCTCGATCTGCCGGAAGGCACGCGCAACTGCGTCATCTACCTGGCGCTGCCGCTGCGCCAGGCCGGCAGCCCTGAAGTCGCAGCGCCGGATGCGGGGCCGGAGGCGATGCGCGCGCGCCACACGCTGCGCGCCTTCGAAGCCTTCGACACGCATTCCGACAGCACCATGCCGGCGGAGCTTTCCATCGGCAAACTCCGCATGCGCTACATGCTGGAGACGGAGGAACGCGCGGGCTATGCCTGCCTTGGCCTGGCGCGCGTCGTGGAAGTGCAGGCGGATCGCCGCGTCGTGCTCGACGAACGCTTCATCCCGCCCTGCCTCCGCATCTCCGCCGCCTTCGTGCTGAACAATCTGGTGGCCGAACTCGTTGGCATGCTGGGGCAGAGGGGTGAGGCCCTGGCCGCGCGGCTCGGCCAGCCTGGTGCGCAGGGCGTCGCGCAGGTTTCGGATTTTCTCCTGTTGCAGACGGTGAATCGCTGGCAGCCGCTGATCGCGCATTGGGCGGATGCGGGAAACGTCCACCCGGAATCACTCTTCGCCGCGCTGGTGCAGCTGGCGGGCGAACTCGCTACCTTCACGGCGCCGGACAAGCGCGCCACCTCCTACCCCGCCTATCGGCATGACGATCTGCAGCGCAGTTTCGCTCCTGTTGTCGCGGACCTCCGCCGTTCGCTGTCGCAGGTGCTGGAAACCAACGCTGTCGCGATCCCGCTGCAGGACAGGAACTTCGGCGTCCGCGTCGGCGCCATCACCGATCGTAACCTGCTGCGTGCGTCGCAATTCGTGCTGACGGTCGCGGCGGACCTTCCCGGCGAGCAGATTCGCAGAATCTTCCCGAACCAGGTGAAGATCGGCGCGGTCGAGCATATCCGCGAACTCGTCAATGTGGCGCTGCCCGGCATCGCGGTGCGGCCGCTGCCCGTGGCGCCGCGGCAGATCCCCTTCAACGCCGGCGCGGTCTATTTCGAGCTCGATCGGGGCTCCCCGCATTGGCAGCAGATGCAGTCCTCGGGTGGCTTCGCCGTGCACGTCTCCGGTGAATTCCCGAATCTGCGCATGGAGCTCTGGGCGATCCGGGCATGAGCGATAATCCCTTCTCCGAACCCGACGACAGCGACCGCACGGTCGTTCGCGGACCAGCCGGTTCGCCACCCCCGCCACCGCCGCGCGCATCAGCCGCGCCGGCCGCGCCGCAGCCCATGGCGCCGCGCATGGCCGGGGAGGCCGATGCGCTGCCCAAGGTCGGCCTCTCTCCCATGGCCGCCGCCGCCGCGCCGCTGCTTGACCTGCTGGCGCGCATCGGCGCCGGGCCGCAAGCCGCGCAGGTGCAGAACCCGGAGGAGTTGCGCGAACGTGCCATGCGCGCGCTGAAGGCGTTCGAGGGCGAGTGCCGCGCGATGGATGTCTCGCCCGACCAGCTTCGCGCCGCGCATTACGCGTTGTGCGCCGCGCTGGACGATGTGGCGCTGGCCACGCCCTGGGGGCAGGCGAGCGGCTGGGCGACGCGATCCCTCGTCTCCTCCTTCCACCAGGAAGTGCGCAGCGGCGAACGCTTCTTCGACCTGCTCGCGGGGATGCAGAAGGACCCCGGGCGCTACCTGAACGCGCTGGAGATCTGCTACCTCTGCCTCGCCTTGGGCCTGCAGGGCCGCTACCGCCTGGCGCCGCGCGGCCATGCGGAGCTGGATCGGATCCGGGAGGGTCTCTACCAGCTTCTCGTGCAGCTTCGCGGGAACTGGGAACGCGATCTGTCGCCGCGCTGGCGGGGTGTCGATGCGCCGCATCGCGGCCCTGGCCGCAGCGTGCCGGCCTGGGTCGCCGGCGCCGTCGCCGTGGCACTGCTGGCCTTCGGCTATGTCTTCGTCAGCGACAGCGTGAATGCGAAGGGCGATGACCTGCAGGCGCGCCTGGCGCAGCTGCCGCCCGGCGCGCCGCCCGCCATCGATCGCACCGCGCCGCCCGTGCCGCCCGCGCCCCCGCCGCCACCGCCACCGCAGGCAGAACCCGATCTGATCCAGAAGGTCCGCACCTTCCTGGCGCCGGAGATCCAGCAGGGGCTGGTCGTGGTGGAAGGCGATGCGGGGCGTCTGCTCGTCCGCATCGCGGGGCGCGGCATGTTCCCCTCCGGCAGCGCCAGCGTGGAGGCGAATTTCGTGCCGCTGCTCACCCGCATCGGCCAGGCGCTGCGCACCGAACCCGGGCGCGTCATGGTGCTCGGCCATTCCGACAACCAGCCCATCCGCACCGTGCGCTTCCCTTCCAACTTCGCGCTCTCCGCCGCGCGCGCCGAGGCGGCGAAGGACATCATCGCGGCCGCCACCGGCGCGCCCACGCGCTTCACCGCCGTGGGCCGCGCGGATACCGAACCGCTGACGACGAACGCGACGCCGGAGGGGCGGGAGACCAATCGCCGCATCGAAGTGGTCCTGATGCGGGAGGGCCGCTGACATGAAGGCCTTCCTCACCATCCCCGCCATCGGCGGCCTGGTCGGCGCCCTGCTGCTGGTGCCGGTGATCTGGCTGTTCGCACCGGTGTTCCTGGGCATCGAGGCGCTGTGGCTGCTGGCCTTGCTGGCCGCGCTGCCGGTGCTTGTCTGGCTGGTCGTGATGATCATCGTGGTGCGCCGCCGCGCCGGCCGGGATGCCGCGCTGGTCGCCGGCGCCACCGAATCCCGCGCCGCCGAGAACAAGGCCGCTGCCGAAGCCTCCGCGGAGGAAACGGCCGTCGCGGGCCGCCTGGCGGAGGCGCTGGGCGCGCTGAAACAGGCCGGCGGCGGCAAGGGTGGCTACCTCTATGAACGGCCCTGGTACGTCATCATCGGCCCGCCGGGCAGCGGCAAGACGACGGCGATCCAGAACAGCGGGCTCGATTTCCCGCTGGCGGCGGGGCGCGTCGCCGGTGTCGGCGGCACGCGCAATTGCGACTGGTGGATCGCCGAACAGGCGGTGCTGATCGATACCGCCGGCCGCTACACGACGCAGGACAGCGATGCGAATGCCGACAAGGCGGGCTGGGAACGCTTTCTTCAGTTGCTGCGCAGCCAGAGGCCGAAGCAGCCCCTGAATGGCGTCGTCGTCGCCTTCGGCGCGGACATGATCAGCCGGCTGGACGCCGCGCAACGGGACCAGCACGCGCAGGCCGTGCGGCGACGAATCCGGGAGCTGGAGCAGAAGCTCGGCCAGCGCCTGCCGGTCTATCTGCTGGTCAGCAAGGCGGACCTCGTCGTCGGATTCTCCGAATTCTTCGATGATCTCGACAAGGAAACCCGCGCCCAGGTCTGGGGCGTGACCTTCCCCGCCCAGGCGGGGCCAGAGGGGCACGCCGGCAAATTCGGCGACGAATTCGCCGCGCTGGTGAAGCGGCTGCAGGACCGGCTGCTGGAGCGGTTGCAGGCGGAGCGTGGCCCGGAACAGCGCGCGCGCATCGGTGGCTTCCCGGCGCAGTTCGCCTCGCTGGAAGCGCCGCTCGGGGCCTTCGTCAACGCGGCCTTCGGCGGATCGAAGCTCGACCCCGCGCCCTTCCTGCGCGGCATCTACTTCACCTCCGGCACGCAGGAAGGCACGCCGATCGACCGGCTGACGGGGGCGCTCTCCCGCGCCTTCGGGCTCGATCCGCGGCGGCCCGCCGCCATCATGGGGCAGAAGGGGCGGAGCTACTTCCTCGGCCGGCTGCTGCGCGACGTGGTGTTCAACGAGGCGCGGCTGGCGGCGCTGGATGGGGGCCAGGCGAAGCGCGGACGCCTGGTGCAGATGGGTGCCTGGGCCGCGGCGCTGCTTCTCGTGCTGGGCGGCGGCGCCTGGGGCTTCATGGCGATGAATGCCGAAGGCGCCCGCGCCGCCCGCCTGGCGGAGGCGCTGGGCCGCGCGGAGCAGGCCGCGCAGGGCCTGCCGCTGGATCGCGTGATGGCGGCGGATGAGTTGCCGCGCGTGGTGCCCTACCTCGACGCCGTGCGTGCCCTGCCGCCCTCCGCCCGCGCGGATGGCGCGCTGCCCGGCCTCAGCCAGGAAGCGAAGCTGATCGAGGGTGGCGAGCTTGCCTACAAGCGCGCGCTGGACCGCGTGCTGCTGCCGCGCCTGCTGGCGCGGCTGGAGGCGCAGATCCGCTCCGGCATGCAGCGCCCGGACTTCCTGTATGAGGCGACGCGCATCTACCTGATGCTCGGCCGCCAGGGCCCGCTGGACCGGGCACTGGTCAAGGAATGGATGGCGCTGGACTGGCAGCAGAGCTTCCCCGGCGCGGTGGCGGCACCGGTGCGGGATGCGCTGGCGGTGCACCTGGATGCGATGCTGGCGGGCGATTTCATCACCTACCCGCTGGATGGCGCGCTGGTGGACCAGGCCAGGCGCATCTTCTCCCGCCTTCCCATGGCGGAGCGCCTGTATTCGCGGCTCCGCACCAGCGCGGGCAGCGCGCCCGCCTGGAAGCCGGCCGACAGCCTCGGCCCCGCCGGGCAGCGCTGGTTCGCGCTGGCGTCGAACCGCCCGCTGGCGGAGGCGCAGGTGCCCGGGCTGTTCACGGTGGAGGGTCTGCATCGCGGCCTGCTGCCGCGCCTGCCTTCCGCGATCATCGAAGCCGCGAGCGAAAGCTGGGTGCTCGGCCCGGAAGCCGCCGCGGGGCTCGCCGGCGATCCGCGCCAGCTCGAACAGGCGGTGCTCCGCCTCTATGCGGAGGATTACGCCCGCGCCTGGCAGGCGGTACTGGCGGACCTCGTGCTGCCGCCCTTCCGCAACCTGAACCAGGCGTCGGAGGCGCTGAACCTTCTCGGCGCGCCCAACTCCCCCATCCGGGACGTGCTCCGCAGCGCGGCGCGGCAATTGTCGCCGGGCACGCCGCCCGACCCGCCCGGTGGTGCGGCGGGCGCTGCGGCGGCGGGCGCGGCCCAGGCGGCGGCACAGGCGGCTGCCGGCTCCGGCGGGCGCATCGCGGCGGCGCTGGGCGCGGCCGCGCAGCCTTCCTCCGCCGCGCCGGTCGCGACGGTGGTGGAGGAGCGGTTCCGGCCGCTGCGGGAAGCCTCGGGCCAGCCGCTCGATGCCACGCTCCAGATCGTCAACGACCTCTTCGTCCAGGTGCAGCGCCTGGCCAGCGCGCCGCCCGGCACGGTGCTGCCGCCGGCCACGGGGCTCGACCCCGGCCAGCGCCTTTCCGCGGAAGCGGCCAGGGCGCCGGAGCCGCTGGGGCGGTGGCTGCAGGCCATGTCCGCCTCCACCGCCAATGCGCGGTCGGGCGGCGCGCGGGCCAGCATCGCCGCGGCGGGCGGCCAGGCGCTTGGCCCCTTCTGCCGGGGGCTGGAGACGCGCTTCCCCTTCCGCCGCACCGTGGACGCGCCGGAGATGCCGCTGGACGACTTCGTGCGCCTCTTCGGCCCTGGCGGCGTCTTCGACCAGTTCTTCGCCCAGCATCTGAGAAACTTCGTGGACACGACGCAGCGGCCCTGGCGCCTGGTGGCGGCGGATGGGCTGGCGCCGCCGATCTCCCCGGCGGACCTGATGCAGTTCCAGCGCGCGGCGGCCATCCGGGACGGGTTCTTCCCCTCCGGCCTGGTCGGTGCCGCCATGGGGCTGCGGTTCGAGCTGCTGCCCCAGGGCATGGACCCCGGCGCCACCGGCGCGACGCTGGAGGTGGAGGGCACGCGCGTGCCCATCGCCCGCGGTGCCGTCGCCGCGCGCCCGATCCCGATGATCTGGCCGAGCCGGGGGGGCGTGACGCTGACCTTCGATCCTGTGCCCGTCACCGGCAATCAGATCGCGACGGATGGCGCCTGGGCGGCGATGCGCTTCGTCTCCCGCGGGCAGCTGACGCAGATCGGCGCGGCGGGGGACCGGTTCCGGCTGCGGATGGTGCAGGGGGAGCGCAGCGCGGAGTTCGAGCTGCGCGCCTCCTCCGTCATCAACCCCTTCGCGCTGCGGGAACTGGCGGAGTTCCGCTGCCCCGCCTTGCCGGCACAATAGCCATGGCGACGGGGCTCTATGGCAAGCTGCCAGCGCATGGCGATTTCGTGCGCCGGGGGCTGCCGGACGGTTTCCTCGGCCCCTGGGATGGCTGGCTCCAGGCCGGCATCGCCGAGGCCCGTGATGCGCTGGGCGATGGCTTCCCCGCCGCCTGGGCCGCCGCCCCCGCCTGGTGCTTCCGCCTGCCCGCCGGCGCCTGCGGGCCGGATGCCGTGGCCGGCGTGCTGGTGCCGAGCGAGGATCTGGTGGGTCGGCTGTTCCCGATGACCCTCGCGCGCCCTTTGCCGCCAGCGGAGGCCGCGCCCGGCGCCGCCTGGTATCCCGCGCTGGAGCAAGCCGCGCGGCTGCCTGGCCAGGACGCCGATGCCCTGCTGGCCGCCATCGCCGGCATCCCCCCCGGCGAGGATGACCCGCCCGGGGAAGGTTGGTGGCGCCTGGATGGCGCGCGGTGGGACTGGCCGGCCCTGCCGCCGCCCGCCTTGTTCCGCGTCCTCGCGGAGGGCGGCGGATGAGCGTGACCCTGGCCGGCGAGGCCGTGACCCACCCCGGCACCGTGCGCCCGCGCAACGAGGATGCCTTCGTCGACCGCGGCGATATCGGCCTCTGGGCCGTCGCCGATGGGGCGGGCGGGCATGGCGCGGGCGATGTCGCCTCCGCCGCCGTGGCGGAGGCGCTGCGCGATCTGCCGGCGGGGCTTTCGGCGGCGGAGTTGCTGGCGCAGGTGCGGCTGCGGATCGGCGCCGTCCATGCCGCGTTGCAGGCCAGGGCGGCCGAGGCTGGGCCGGGGCGGATCATCGCCACCACGCTGGTGCTGCTGCTGGCCCGCGGCGGGCATTATGCCTGCCTCTGGGCCGGCGACAGCCGGGCCTATCTGCTGCGCGACGGGGCCTTCACCCGCCTGACCCGCGACCATTCGCTGGTGCAGGATTTGGTCGATGGCGGCGTGATCGACGAGGAAGCGGCGGAGGGCCACCCGCAGGCCAACGTCATCACCCGCGCGGTAGGCGGGCAGGGGGGGCTGGAGTTGGACAAGGTCAGCGCCCGCTTCGCCGCCGGCGACCTGTTCTTCCTGTGCAGCGATGGCGTCTTCAAGGCGGTGCCGGAAGCCGAGATCGGCACCATGCTGGCGGCCGGGCAGGGGGCGGCGGCGGTGATCGAGGCCGCGCTGGCGCGCGGCGCGCGGGACAATGTGACGGCGGTGGTGGTGCGGGCCGGCGCCGGTTTTTAGAAATACTGCGGACTAAGGGGTTTTAGCACCTTTAGCACCGATTCAGCGGTTTCCGGGCCGCTGCCGGCCCGACTTCCAGATGAAGGGCGCTTGCCGGAGGACGGGGCACGGCCCGTGATGTTAGGAATATAGACCGAACATCCGGGCCGGCGCCACCGGAATCCTCAGGCCGGCGGCAGGCGCAGCGCGCCGTCCAGCCGGATCGTCTCTCCGTTCAGCAGCGGGTTGGCGGCGATGGCCATGACCATCGCGGCATATTCGTCCGGCCGGCCGAGGCGGGAGGGGAACAGCGGCATCCGGCCCAGGCTCTCCCGCGCCTCTTCCGTCAGCGTGTCCATCAGCGGCGTGTGGAACAGGCCCGGCGCGATGGTGACGACGCGCACGCCGAACTTCGCGAGTTCCCGCGCCGCCGGCAGCGTCAGCCCAACGATGCCGCCCTTGGAGGCGCTGTAGGCGCATTGGCCGATCTGGCCCTCATAGGCGGCGATGGAGGCGGTCGCGACCACCAGGCCCCGCTCCCCATTCGCCAGTGGCGCATTCGCCGTCATGCGCGCGGCGGCCAGGCGCAGCAGGTTGAAGGTGCCGATGAGGTTCACGCGGATCACGCGTTCGAACAGCGCCAAATCATGCGGGCCGTTGCGGCCGGCGACGCGCGCCGCGGGCGCGATGCCGGCGCAGGCGACGGCCAGGCGGAGCGGCGCGAGTGCGGCCGCGGCCTCGATGGCCTTCGCCACCGGCGCTTCCTCCGCCACATCGCCCGCGACGGCCACGCCGCCGATGCGCGCGGCCACGGCCTCGGCGGCCGCCTTGTTGATGTCCATCACCACGACCTTCGCGCCGGCGGCGGTCAGCGCCTCCGCCGTCGCGGCGCCAAGGCCGGATGCGCCGCCGGTGACGACGGCCGATGCGCCCTGCATATCCATCCCTATTGCTCCCCCGCCTTGGCCGCCCGCTTTTCCAGGAAGGCGGCGAGGCCAGCCTGCGCTTCCGGCCCGGTCTGCGCCATGGCCGCCATCATGCTCTCGACGAAGAGGCCATCCTCCTCGCTCATGTCCTGGATTCGCGGCAGGGCCTGGAGCACGCCCATCACCGTCAGCGGCGCCATCTTCGCGACCTTGGCGGCGAGTTCTTCCGCCTTGGCCGGCGCCCCGCCGGCTTCGGTGACATAGGTGACGAGGCCCGCGCGTTCCGCCGCCGCGGCATCCAGCGCGCGGCCGGTCAGCATCATGTCGGCCATCCGGCCCGCGCCGATCAGGCGGGCCACATGCACGGAAGCGCCACCGCCCACGAAGATGCCGCGCGTGCCCTCCGGCAGGGCGAAGAAGGCCGTGGGGTCCGCGACCCGGATGTGGCAGGCGGCCGCCAGTTCCAGGCCACCGCCGACGCAGGCGCCATGGATGGCGGCGATGGCCGGGATGCGGCCCGTGCGGATGCGCCGGAACACCGCGTGCCAGCCGCGGGAGTGATGGAACACTTCCTCCGCCGTGCGGGCCTTGTGTTCGCCAAGGTCGAGGCCGGCGGAGAAGCAGGGGCCGTTGCCCTGGATGATGATCGCCCGCGCGTCACGCTGGGCGCGGACCGCGGCGGCATCGATCGCTTCCAGCAGCGCATCGCTGATGGCGTTGCGCTTGCCGGGCCGGTTCAGGGCGATGCGGGCGATGGTGCCGCTGATGTCGAGGGTAACCAGGGCCTCATCCACGGGCGTTTCCCCTTTTAGTTATGCGCCATAACGATAAGGGGGCGGGCCCGCGGGGGCAAGGGTCGCGCTGATCAGCCGCGCGCCAGCAGGCGCAGCGCGTTGACCAGGGTGGCGTGTTCCTCGGGCGTCAGGCCCTCGGCCAATTGGCGTTCCACCTCGGCCTCCCCCACCTTGCCGCGCTTCAGCAGGGCGCGGCCGGCCGGGGTGATCTGCAGGGTGTTGGCGCGGCGGTTACCTTCCTCCTCCGCCCGCTTCAGCAGGCCCTCCTCCTCCAGCGACGCCAGCAGCACCGTCAGGTTGGAAGGCTTGATGCGCAGCGCCTCCGCCAGCACGCTTTGGCGGATGGCGGGATTCGCCTCCAGCATCAGCAGCACGGCAAGCCGCCCGGGTGTCAGGCCGAGTGGCGACATGGTGCGGTGGAAGGTATCGAAGGCGGTCTGCTGCGCGAGCCGCAGGCGGAAGCCGAGCTTGCTGTCGAGCGGAGAGAGGTCGGGCGCCTCGGCGGGCGCGGCCGCGCTGGCCTGGCGGCGGGGCTTGGGCATGGCAGTGGGATACACGCTGTGGCCGTGATCGTGGAAGGGGGGGCCTTGGAACCGGGTCCGGACCATACTATTATGACACATAACAATTCAGGACGCCGCCCGTCGGCGCCGGAGGAGAGGATGTCCATCCCCATCACCCCGCGCATGGCTCCCCGGCGCCGCCTGGGTGCCGCGCCCGTGCGCTTCGACCGGCGTGCCGATGGCGCGCTGCTGGTCACGCCGGAGCCGCAGCTTGGCCCCTATCCGCGCCGGCTGACGGAACGGCTGGAACTCCATGCGGCGCTCGCGCCCGATCGCACGCTGATCGCCAAGCGGGCCAGCGCGCCCAAGGGGCAGCCTGGCGGCGAATGGCAGCGCATCACCTATGGGGCGATGCTGGCGAAGGTGCGCGCCGTGGGGCAGGCGCTGCTGGATCGGGGCCTTTCGGCGGAACGGCCGCTGGTCTTCCTGTCCGGCAATTGCCTGGACCAGGCGGTGCTGACGCTGGCCGCGCTGCATGTCGGCGTGCCGGTCGCGCCCGTCTCCCCTTCCTACGCGCTGCTCGCCAAGGATTTTCAGAAATTGCGCCACTGCCTGGCGCTGCTGACGCCGGGAATGGTTTTCGCGAATGACGGCGCGCGCTTCGGCGATGCCATCGCGGCTGTGGTGCCGGAGGATGTGGAACTGCTCGTCTCCGCCAACCCGCCTGCCGGGCGCGCGGCGACGACCATGGACGAATTGCTGGCGACGGTGCCTGGCCGCGCGGTGGATGAAGCCGCCGCCGCGGTCGATCCCGATGCACCCGCGAAAATCCTGTTCACCTCGGGCAGCACGGGGCTGCCCAAGGGCGTGGTGAACACGCAGCGCATGATCTGTTCCAACCAGCAGATGCTGCTGGAAGCCTTCCCCTTCATGGGGGAGGAACCGCCGGTGCTGCTGGACTGGCTGCCCTGGCACCACACCTTCGGCGGCAACCACAATATCGGCATCTGCCTCTACAATGGCGGCACGATGTACATGGATGACGGCCGCCCGGTGCCCGGCGGCTACGGCGAATCGCTGCGCAATCTGCGCGAGATCGCGACCAGCATCCACTTCAACGTCCCCCGCGGCTTCGAGGAACTGGTGCACCACCTGAAGGAGGATTCGGCGCTCCGCCGTATCTTCTTCAGTCGCCTCCACATGATGTTCTATTCGGCCGCCGGCCTGCCGCAGCACATCTGGAACGAGCTCGACAGGATGGCGCTGGCGGAACGCGGCCATACCATCCCGATGATCACCGGCCTTGGCGCCACGGAAACCGCGCCCTTCGCGGTCTGCGTGCGGGAGGAGTTTTCCGAATCCGGCGCCGTCGGCCTGCCGGTGCCGGGGCTGACGATGAAGCTGGCGCCCATCGCCGGGAAGATGGAGGCGCGGGTCAAGGGGCCCTCCATCACCCCGGGCTATTGGCGGAACCCGGAAGCGACGGCCAAGGCCTTCGACGAGGAAGGCTTCTACTGCTTCGGCGATGCGCTGGTGCCGCTGGATCCTGAGGACCTGCACAAGGGATTCCGCTTCGACGGGCGGATCACCGAGGACTTCAAGATGGGCACGGGCACCTGGGTCAGCGTGGGCCCGCTGCGGGCGAAGCTGGTCGCGGCGCTGGCGCCCTATGTGAAGGACGCCGTGATCGCGGGCGTGGACCGGGAGTTCCTCGGCGCCATCCTGCTGCCGGAGGCGGAAGCCGTCGCCACGCTGGTGCCGAAGGGGGAGGACCCCGCGACGCATCCGGCGCTGCGTGCCGCGCTGGCGGAAAAGCTGGCGGCGCTGGGCGCGACGGCGACGGGCTCGTCCCAGCGCATCGCGCGGGCGGTGCTGCTGACATCGCCCCTGTCGCTCGATGCCGGTGAGATCACGGACAAGGGCTCCATCAACCAGCGCGCCGTGCTGACGGCGCGGTCTTCGCTGGTGGAAGACCTCTACGCCGATCCGCCGCCGCCCCCCATCATCATCACCCCGGAGCTGTCATGACCGCGCTGATCAATGAATGGCGGGACGCCTGGCTGCTGGCCGGCGCCCGCACGCCCTTCGCCGATCTCGGCGGGCCGCTCGGCCTCGTCTCCCCCATCGATCTCGGCATCAAGGCGGCGCGCGCCGCCATCGGCAAGGCCGGGATCGATGCGGCGGAGATCGGGCATGTCGTCGCCGGATCCGTCGCGCAGGCGAGCTTCGACGCCTACATGCTGCCGCGCCATGTCGGGCTTTATGCGGGGGTGCGGGAGGAAGTGCCCGCGCTGCTCGTCCAGCGCGTCTGCGGCACGGGGATCGAGGCGCTGGCCCAGGGTGCCAACGCCGTGGAACGCCAGGGTGCGGGCGTTTCGCTGTGCGTGGGGGCGGAGAGCATGAGCCGCAACCCCATCGCCTCCTACACCCACCGCAACGGCTTCACGCTGGGCGCGCCGGTGGAGTTCAAGGATTTCCTGTGGGAGGCGCTGCTCGATCCCGCCTGCGGCCTTTCCATGGGCGGCACGGCGGAGGAGTTGGCGAAGCGCCACGGCATTTCCCGCGCCGAGGTCGATGCCTTCGCCGCCCGCAGCTTCGACCGCGCGCTGGCGGCGCGGGAGGCCGGATTCTTCGCGGATGAAATCGTGCCCGTGACCAGCGAGGTCTTCGCCCGCGAAGGCCTGGCGGATCGAGGCATCGCGCTGTCGCGGCGGACGCCTTCCGTCGATGCCGATACGCACCCGCGGCCATCGCCGGTCGAGACATTGGCAAAAATCAGGCCTGCCTTCGGCGGCGTGCAGACCGGCGGCAATTCCTCGGCCGTCGTCGATGGCGCGGCGGCGGCGCTGGTGTGCAGCGGGGCCTTCGCGAAAGGGCGCGCGCCGCTGGCGCGGCTCGTTGCCTCCGCCGCCGTGGGGTGCCCGCCGGCGATCATGGGCATCGGGCCGGTGCCGGCCATCCGGGCGCTGCTGGCGCATACGGGCCTCAGCCTCGACCAGATCGACCTGATCGAGATCAACGAGGCCTTCGGCGCGCAGGTGATGGCCTGTTCGCGGGAGCTTGGGCTGGATGAGGCGAAGCTGAACGCGAATGGCGGCGCGATCGCCATCGGCCATCCGCTGGCGGCCACGGGCATCCGGCTCGCGGTGACCTGCGCCCGCGCGCTGAAGCGCCGCGGCGGCCGCTACGGCATCGCCTCCGCCTGCATCGGCGGCGGGCAGGGGATCGCGCTGCTGATCGAGGTGGCGTCATGACGGCCTTCATCAATCGCCGCCCCGTCACCATCGAATGGGGGGATTGCGACCCCGCGGGAATCGTCTTCTACCCCCGCTACTTCGCGATCTTCGATGCCTGCACGGCGGCGCTGTTCCAGGCGGCGCTTGGGATGCCGAAGATCCAGTGGACGGAGAAGTTCGGCATCGTCGGCATCCCCATGGTGGATACCCGCGGCAAATTCTCCGTCCCCTCCGCCTATGGGGATGAGGTGGTGGTGGAAAGCCGCATCACCGCCTTCCGCCGATCCTCCTTCGATGTGGAGCACCGCCTGCTGAAGGCGGATGGTGCGCTCGGCGTCGAGGGCTTCGAGACCCGCGTCTGGGTGGCGCGGGACCCGAACAATCCGAAGGGCATCAAGGCGGCGCCGATCCCGGCAGAGGTCGTCGCCGCCTTCGGATAGTCGTCAGGTTTCCGGCTGGAAGCCACTGGCGCGCACGACGGGGCCCCAGAGGTCCCGCTCATGCCGGATGCGGGCGGCGAATTCCTCCGGCCCCTGGATGGTCGGCAGGAATTCCAGCCGGTCCAGCACCAAACGCACCTCCTCCGTCCGCACCGCGGCCTGGATGGCCTGGTGCAGCGCGGCGACGACTGGCGCCGGGGTGCGGGCGGGGGCGAAAAGGCCCATCCATTCGCTGATGGTCAGGCTGGGGTGCCCGGCTTCCGCCAGGGTGGGCACATTCGGCAGGCGCGGCAGGCGTTCGCGGGCGGAGATCGCCAGGATGCGCACGCCCTGGCCGTGATGCGGCAGCAGATCCGACACCACCGCCACCACCAGCGGGATGCGCGCCGCCAGCGCGTCCTGCACCGCCGGCGCGGCGCCGCGATAGGGCACGTGGGTCAGGCGCGCGCCGACCGCGCGGCCGATCATGTCGCCCACGAAATGCGGGCCCGATCCGGTACCGGGGGAGCCATAGGGCACCTCCGCCGGTTGCGCGCGCAGCCAGGTGGCAAGCTCCGCCAGGGTGCGGGCGGGATGGCTGGCGGGCACCGCGACGGCAAAGGCGAAGTCGCACAGCGTGCAGACCGGCACGAAATCCGTGAGCGCGTCGTAGCGCACCTCCCGCGGGAAGATGTGCGGCTGCAGCGTCATGACGCTGGCGGGCGTCACCAGCAGGGTCGTACCATCCGCCTCGGCCGCCCTCGTCGCATCCACCGCCAGGCGGCCGGAGGCGCCGGGCCGGTTGTCCACGACGGCGGAGGGCGCATAGGCACCGCGCAGCCTTTCGGCATAGATGCGGGCGACCAGGTCCGTGGGCCCGCCGGCGGCGAAGCCCACCAGCACACGGGCAGGGCGGGGCACGGCCTGGGCGCGGGCGCCGGTGGGCGTGACGGCGGCGAAGGCCGGCGCGGCCAGGGCTGCCAGCGCCAGGCGCCGGCCGATGGATGCGTTCATGGTCCGTGATCTCCCTTGCGGTGCCGATGCACCTTGCTTTGCTGGTAAACTTATGGCGCATAATGGTTGCATTCAAGCGGAACGTGGCGCGGTGGCGCGGCAGTTTCGCGCAAGGACAGGGAAGGAACCTCCATGACCCTCATGATCAAGCGGCGTGCCGTGCTCGGCGCGCTGGCGCTGCCCGCCCTTGCCGGGGCGACCTTCACCGGAGCCACCTTCACCGGCCAGGCACGGGCGGAGGCCATCAACCGGCCGGCGCGGCTGATCGTCGGCTTCCCGCCTGGCGGGTCCTCCGACATCGTGGCCCGGCTCTATGCCGAGAAGCTGCGCGGCCTCTATGCCCCCAGCGTCATCGTCGATGGGCGCGTCGGCGCGGCCGGCCGCATCGCGGTGGAGGCCGTGAAGGCCGGCGAGCCCGATGGCACCATCTTCCTGCAGACCCCGGCCTCCATGCTGACCCTGCAGCCGCATGTCTTCCCGCGGGAGGTGCGGTACGACGCGTTGACGGACCTGATCCCCGTCTCCACCGTCTGCTCCTTCCCCTTCGCCCTCGCCGTTCCGGCCAGCCACCCCGCGAAGACGCTGGCGGAGCTGGTGACCTGGATGAAGGCGCAGCGGGGTGAGGTGCCCTTCGCCTCCCCGGCCGCGGGCTCGGCGCCGCATTTCCTCGGCGTGTCCTTCGGCAAGACCATCGGCGTGCCGGTGACGCATGTGCCCTATCGCGGCGCGGTGCCGGCGGTGCAGGACCTCATCGGCGGGCGGCTGCCGATCTTCGTGGGCGTGCTGGGCGATGTCTCCCCCCAGCATGGCACGGGGGCGCGGATGCTGGCGGTGTCGTCGCCGCAGCGGAACCCGCGCTACCCGGATGTGCCGACCTTCCTGGAACTCGGCTACCCCGATCTGTCCAAGGATGAGTGGTTCGGCGTGCTGCTGCCGGCCAACACCCCGGCGCCGATCGTGAACGGCCTGCACGCCGCCATCGTGCAGGCGTCGCGGATGCCCGACCTGATGGCGGCGCTGGACCGGCTGGAATTCCTGCCCACCGTCTCCGCCAGCCCCGCGGAATTCCGGGCCCGCATCGCGCGGGAGCGTGCGGAATACGGCCCGATCGTGCGCGACAGCGGCTTCCAGCCGGAAAACTGAAGGCCAGCCTGCCTTGGCCCTGCCGCGATGCCGCCCGCGTGGCGCCACGCGGCGGGGCCAAGGTTGAACGGAAGCGGGGTTGCATCCGCCCGCGCCCTCTGGGATGGGTTTAGCGGGCGGGTGTTTCACGCCCGCGTGAGGCCCCATGCCCGACGGCCAGAATTTCCGTATGCCCGTGAGCACCCGTTCGCCCCTGATCGGCGATGCGGGCGCCATCCTGTTGATCATCGTCGCGACGGTGCTGCTGCGCCTGACCAGCTTCGTCCCGGCCGTGGTGGATACGGATGAGGGCCTGTACCTGGTGCAGGCGCGGGAATGGCTGAATGGCGGCTGGCCGCTGGTGGCGGCCTGGGACATGCACCCGATCGGCGCGCCGGCGATGTTCGCCCTGGCCTTCCTGGCCTTCGGCGTGTCCGTGGAATCCGTGCGGCTGCTCGGCATGATCTGCGTCGCCGCCACGGGCTGCGCCCTGTATGGCGCGGCGCGGGCGGCGGGGGCGCCCAGGCGGGTCGGCATGGGCGCCGCCGTCATCTACGCGGCGCTGTCGGTGCTGCTGGGCGGGCTCTGCACCAATACGGAAATCCTGATCGCCCCCTTCGTCGCCGCCACCATGGCCCTGGCCATCCGCGGCGCCGCGCAGGCGGTGGGGCCGGCACCCCGCGCGCCGGGCTGGGCATCGCTGGTCGCCATGGGCCTGCTGATCGGCTGCGCGCTGGTGGTGAAGCAGGTGGTGGTGCCGGAAGGCTCGCTCGCCTTCCTGATCCTGGTGCTGCCGGCGCTGCTCCGGGGCGTGCTGCCCTGGCGGCGGGCGGCGCTGATGGCGCTGGCCTATGCGGGACTCTGCGCCTTCCCCTTCATCCTGGCGGGCTTCGTCTATTGGACGCAGGGCTGGCTGGACCAGTACCTCGATGGCTCGCTCATGGCGCCCTTCCGCTATTCGCTGGAACGGATCGAGGGCCCGGAAGCCGCCCGGCGCATCGGCGCGGCAGCGCTGCAACTCGGCCTGGCCTTCGCGGCGGCGCTGGTGGCGGTGCTGGCCTGGCGGCCGCGCTGGGCGCCTGGGCCCATCGTGCTGCTGACCGGCGCGGCGGTGGTGTGGTTCGCCATCGCCTCCGCCGCCATCGCGGGGCCGGGCTTCTTCTTCGCGCATTATTTCCTGCTGTGGCTGCCGCCGCTGGCGCTGCTGGCCTCGATCGGGGCCTGGTGGATCGCGCAGGCGCTGGCGCGGCCGGAACGCGCGCGGATCGCCTTCCTCGCGGTGGTCGGCGTCATCGCCGCCCAGGCCTGGCTGGTGGAGGCCACCGGGCGGCTGGAACGCGGCCCGGGCCTGATGCACCCCGATCCGGTGCGGCTGGTCTCCGCCAGGGTGGCGGAGGCTGCGGGCCCCGGGGGCGACGCCTTCATCGCGAACTACCACCCGAGCGTCTACGTCATCTCCGGCGCCCGCCTGTCCACCCGCTTCCCCTTCCCGGCGCATCTGACCGGGGTGTTCGAGGATCTGTCGGATACCAACACGGAGGCGGAACTGGTCCGCGTCCTCGCCTCCCGCCCCCGCGTCATCGTCGTGGATCGCGGCTGGATGCACACCATGCGCCCGGCCGCGGCGGCGCAGGTGATGGCCGCCGTGGAGCAGGGATACGACTTGTTCGCGACGGTCGCGGAATACCGCGGGCCGGTCGAGATCTACCGGGCGCGATAGCCCCGGGCTGGAGGGCTGCCGATGTTGACCGTCTGGGGCCGCCGCACCTCCTCCAACGTCCAGGCCCTGATGTGGGGCATCGGCGAAGTCGGCCTGGCGTATCGGCGGATCGAGGCCGGGCACATCCATGGCTTGACCGATACGCCCGCCTTCCGCGCGATGAACCCGAACGGGACCGTCCCCGTGCTGCGCGACGGCGATGGCGACCCGATCTGGGAAACCGGCGCGATCCTGCGCTACCTGGCAGGGCGCTACGCGGCCCCACCCTTCTGGCCGGCGGAGGGCGCGGGCCGCGCCCGCGTGGACCAATGGGCGGAATGGGCGAAGATCAACATCACGCTCGGCTTCACGGAGCCCGTCTTCTGGCGGGTGGTGCGGACCGCGCCCTCTCGCCGCGATCCCGCGGCGATCGCGGCGGCGCTGGCGAAGCTGGACCCCTTCCTCGACATTGCGGAGGCGCAGCTGGCGCGGGGTGCCTTCCTGGCTGGGGATGATTTCACCCTGGCCGACATCCAGTTCGGCCATGTGCTGTTCCGCTATTTCGACATCGCCATCGCGCGGCGGGATCGGCCAGGGCTGCGCCGCTACTACGATGCCCTGGCGACACGCCCGGCCTATCGCGAGCACGTCATGGTGTCCTACGAGGAACTGCGCGTCCTGGATTGAGGCGTCAGGGTGCCGGGAATCAGGGCGCCGGGAACAGCGCCTCCGTCCGGCCCATCAGCCGATAGGCGACCAGCCCCGCATATTCCCGCAGCGCCCATTCCGCCTGGTTCAGCCGCGTCGGGAAGGGGCCGAAATAGTCGAGGCCGTAGCCACCCATCGTCGTGTAGTTCACCGGCCAGGGCGTGATGGTCCACCCGGCCTGGCGGAACACGCCCATGGCGCGCGGCATGTGGCTGGCCGACGTCACCAGCAGCCAGGTCTCGCCCGGCTTCGGCTGCGCGACGCGGAAGGACAGCACCGCATTCTCATGCGTGTTGCGGCTTTCGCTTTCGAACACCAGGCGGTCCGCGGGCACGCCGAGGTCGGTGAAGAGCAGGCGGGCGGTATCGGCTTCCGTCGGGCCGCCGGGGACCAGTGAGGCCGATCCGCCGGTGAACATCAGGCGGGCGCCGGGGTGGCGGCGGGCCAGCGCCACGGCTTCCGTCATCCGTTCCGCCGCGCCGTTGAGGGCGGGGATGCCGTGGCGTTCGGTCATCTCCTGGTCCACCGCGCCGCCGAGCACGACGATGCCGGTGACGGGGCCGGGGAGCGTCGCCGGGCGGGCGAAGCGGGTTTCCAGCGGCACGGTCAGCCAGGCGGCGATGGGGGTGGCGAAGACCAGCGCATACCAGCCGAGGCCCAGCAGCAGCGGCCAGCGGCCGAAGCGCCGCCCGCCCCAGACCAGCGCCAGGCCCAGCAGCGCCAGCAGCAGCGCCGCCGTATTCGGCGCCAGCACCATCCACAGCGCCTTGGAGGCGATGAAGGTGAGCGTTTCCACTAGAGGTCCATGATCCGCATGGGATGCGCGCGCCCGCGCAGCAGGTCCCACAGCGCCACCAAATTGCCCTTCAGGCGGCCGAAGCGGTCCACATGGGGTTCCGGCGCGAAGGACCGCAACGCGTTCATGGCGATGTGGCGCCCGGCGGAGGGCAGCGCGTGGCTCCAGGGAAAGGTCCCCTTGCGGGCCAGGTAGATCGGATTGACCACCTGGCTGTAGCCGAGCCTGTTGCCCGCCACGCGCCCCGACTTGCTGCCGAGATGCACGCCCCGCGCGCCTGCCAGCCGCAGGATCGACCCGTGCCGGCCGAGCGCGCGCGTGACGTCGATATCCTCGTACCACGCATAGAGGGGCAGCTGTTCGTCGACCCGGATGCCATGGGCGCGCAAAGGCGCCATCCGAAACGCCATGTTGCAGCCATAGCCGTTGAAATGCGGCATGACGGCCAGCGCATCGGCGTCGTAGCGGTCCTCGGCCAGGATGGCGCGGCCTTCCGGTACGGAAATCCCCGGCCCCTTGGCGCCATCGGCGATGACGGTGCCGGTGGTGACCACGCAATCCGGATGCAGGTCCAGCACGCGCTCCGTCACCGCCAAATAATCGGGGGCGGGCAGGAAATCATCGTCCAGGAACAGCACCGCGTCGCAATCGGTGGCGGCATCGAGGATGACGTTGCGCTGCCGCGGCAGCCCGGCGGGGGAGGCGATGAACTCCACCACCGGGAAGCGTTCGGCGAGGCCCGTCACGTCATCCGCCGTGACGTGGCAGATGATGACGCGGTCCGGCGCGCGGGATTGCCGGCGCAACTCCGCCAGCACTTCGCCGAGGATGACAGCGCGGCCGCGCGTGGCGATCCCGATGGCGATGCGCATCAGGGCTGTCCCTCGATGGAGGCGCGCACCAACCCGTCCCGCGCATCGCGCCGAAGAAAACCGGCGGCGCGGCCGGCGAAGGTCATGGCATAGTAGGCGGCATCGCGCGGGCGGCCCTTGAGCAGCGAGACGACGACGCCGCCCAGCGGCCGGATCGCGAAGGGCAGCCACACGCCGGGCGCCACGCCATGGCGGCGCAGCGCGAAGCCGAGGCCGCGGCCATAGAGGCGCGCGCGCGCCGTCGCGACATCCGAAAGGCGCTTGTCTGGATGCACGACGCGCAGCGCCGGTTCGTAGCGCGCGGCGTGGCCGGCATGGATGGCGCGCAGCACGAGGTCATTGCCCTCCGCCGATCCGATGGGCGTGCCGGGTCCCATCCCCTCATCAAAGCCGCCCATGGCCAGCGCCACGGGGCGGCGGAGCCAGAGGTTGAACTCGATCACGCTCGTCCAGACATTTTCATCAGTGATCGCCCCGCGAGAATCGCGCCAGCGGCCGCTGCCGAGGCCGCCTTCGGGGCTGGCGGCGGGGCCGGTCAGCACCATCAGCGCGGGATCGTCGGCGAAGGCCTTGTCCACCATCGCGAGTGTTCCGCGCGGGAAGAGGCAATCATCGTCGGGGAAGGCGACGATCTCGCCGACCGCTTCCCGCAGGCCGAGGTTGCGGGCGTGGTTGGCATTGGCGATGGCGGATCGGCGATGCGTCAGGCGCAGGCGCCCGGCATAGGGGGCCAGCAGCGCGTCCAGGCGATCATCGTCGTTCTGGTCCACGATGATGCATTCGGCATCCTCGCGGCCCTGCGCCAGCAGGCTGTCGAGGAATTCCGCGATCTCCGTCGTGCGGCCGCGGGTCGCCATGACCAGGCTGAAGCGGGTCATCGCGCGGCGAGGCCCGCATCGACCAGCGCCGTGATGCGGTCGCGGAAGACGGCGCGGCTGAAACGCTCCGCATTGGCGCGGCAGGCCTCGGGCGCGATCGGCAGGCTCTCGAACCGCGCAACGGCGGCGCGGATGGAGGCGGCGGATTGTTCGGGGAACAGCACGCCGGTCGTGTCCGCCACCACGATGTCGCTGGCGCCGCCGCGGCCATAGACGATCAGCGGCGTGCCGCAGGCCTGCGCCTCCACCATGGCGATGCCGAAATCCTCCTCCGCCGCGAAGACGAAGGCGCGCGCACCTTGCAGCAGGCGGACGAGGTCGGGTTGCGGGACGCGGCCCAGGATCTCGATGTTTCGCGCATCACCCGCGGCTTCGCGGACGCGCTGCATCTCCGGCCCGTCGCCGGCGATGACCAGGCGCTTGTCGGGCAACTCGCGAAAAGCTTCGGCGACGAGGTCGATGCGCTTGTAGGGGACCATGCGGGAGGCGACGAAGTAGAAATCCTGCTTGGCGGGCTCGAAGGGAAAGCCATTGATGTCCACGGGCGGGTGGATGACCGTGCTCTCCCGCCGCCAGGATTTCCGGATGCGCTCCGCGATCCAGGCGCTGTTGGCGGCGATGATGTCGGGGCGCGCGGCGGAGGCATGGTCCCAGGCGCGCATGCCATGCAGCAGTCGGCGCGTCAGCAGGCCCTTCAGCCCCGTCTCCATCCGCGCCTGGCGCAGATACTGGTTCTGCAGGTCCCAGGCATAGCGCATCGGGCTGTGGACGTAGGAGACATGCAGCGTCGCCGGCCCCGTCAGCACGCCCTTCGCCACGGCGTGCGAGGAGGAGAGGACGAGGTCGTAGCCCGAGAGGTCGAACTGCTCCACCGCCATCGGCATCAGGCCGAGGTAGTAGCGGAACCACTGGCGCGCGCGCGGCAGGCGCTGGATGAAGCTGGTGGTGGGCACGCGGCCGCCCAGGAAGTGCCGGTCCTTCTCGGCCAGGAAGTCGCAGACGACGAACAGCTCCGCCTGCGGCCAGATGGCCAGCAGCTGTTCCAGCACACGCTCGGACCCCGCATAGGTCTCGAGCCATTCATGGACGATCGCGACCCTCATCGGGGCTCCACCAGGTCAAGCAGGCGCCGCGCGGCGGCGGGCCAGGAGAAGGTCTCCGCCCGGGCGCGGCCCGCGGCGCGGAGATGGTCCGAAAGCCCGGGTTCGTCCAGCAGCCGGGCCAACGCCGCGGCGGGCGTGCGTTCAGGCCCGCTGGGCCCCTCCGCGTCGAACCACAGCGCGGCGTCGCCACACACCTCCGGCACCGCGCCGGCGGAGGCGGCGAGGACGGGGCAGTGGCACCACATCGCCTCCAGCGGCGGCAGGCCGAAGCCTTCGTAGCGGGAGGGGAAGATGAGGCAGAGCGCGTTCTCATACAGCGCGCGCAATTCCGCATCGCTGACGCGGCCCAGCGCTTTCGCCGCATCGACATCGCCGGCATTGCGGAAGACGCTGGCATCGGCCGCGCCCGCCACGGCGAGCGTCAGGCCGCGGCTTGCCAGCAGCGCCACCGCATCGCGCAGCGCGCCCAGGTTCTTGTGCCCGGCGCGCGTGCCCACGGCCAGCGCGTAGGAGCGCGGCGAAAGGCCATGCTTCGCCAGCACCGCTTCGTCGGCGGGGTCGCGCAGCGCGTGCTCGCCCCCCTCCGCGATGACGCCGATGCGGTCGGCATCGACGCCGAGGCGGCGGGAGAGGCGGGAGCGGGAGAAGTCGGAGACGGTGATGATCTGCGCGCCCAGCCGCGGCAGCGCCAGGTGCAGTGCCCGGTACCAGCTGCGGAAGGCGAGGGAGTAGGAAGCGGGCGTGTCGAAGGCCCCGGCATCATGGATGACCACGGCCTGGCGCGCGCCGCGCAGCAGCGGCGCGGTGTTGCCGAGGTTCAGCAGCAGGTCCCGCCCGGCGGCGCGCGGCAGTTCCAGCTGTTCCCAGGCCTGGCCGGACAGCCGGCCCAGGGTCTCCACCGGCAGCCCGGCGAAGGTCAGGGGCGCGCCCTTCGGCGCCAGCAGCCGCAGCCGGGGCGCCTGCCCGGCCTCCGACAGCGCGGCCATGGCGGTCGTCACTTCGCGGGCGAAGCGCTGCACGCCGGACATGTTCTGCGTCAGGAAGCGGGCATTGATGGCGATGGTCATGCTTGTTCCCCGCGCAGCACGGCGCGGATGCGCCAGGGGCGACGGATCAGGCCGCGCGCGTCACGGCGCTCGGCCGGGGTGAGGGCGGGCAGCCCCGCGGCGGTGAAGGCAGCCAGCGCCAGCAGCCCGAGTGCCACCAGCGGCCAGGGCCCCACCGGCAGCAGCAGCAGCGCGAGGCCCGCGCCACCCGCCAGCAGCGGCGCGGCAAGCCGGCGCGCCGCATCGGCGGCGGCGGGATAGAAACGCGCGACCAGCGCGAGCCGGCCGAGGCAATCCGTGGCGCAGCGCAGCGCCCAGGCCGCGGCCGCGCCCTCGATCCCCATCCACAGCAGCAGGGCGGCGGAAAGCGGCAGGAAGACCAGCGCCTGCGCCAGCTGCCACTTGGCGTTGAGGTCCGGCCGCCCGATCGCGTCCAGCAGCGCGCCGGGGGCGAAGGCGGCGCAGGAGAAGAAGATGCCCACGGCCAGGATCTGCAGCACGCGGCCGCCGCCGGCCGCGAATTCCGCCCCGAGCCAGAGGTGGAGCACCTGCGGCCCGGCGGCCACCAGCACCAGGCAGGCGGGCAGCACCATCGCCATCACCATCAGCGCGCCGCGGCGCAGCAGGCCGGCGGTCGCCTCGGCATGCGTCGCGAAGGCGCTGGCCATGGCGGGCAGCAGCGCCTGCGCCACCGCCACCGGCAGGATCCACATGCGCATCACCAGGTCGAGCGGCGTGGCGTAGAAGGCCACCGCCGTCAGCGTCAGCAGCGCGCCCACCAGGAAGCGGTCGGCATAGAGCAGCGCCTGGGTCAGGATGCCCGACGCACTCATCCAGCCGCCCATCCGCACCAGCGGCCCGACCAGCGACCAGCGCGGCCAGGTGGGCCGCAGGCCCGGCAGGTCCTTCCGCGCCAGCCAGGCGTAGCAGACCGTGTTCGCCAGACGGCACAGCAGCAGCGCCAGGATCACGCCCACCAGGCTCTGCCAGACCATCAGCACCAGCACGGGGCCGAGGTAGTAGAAGATGGCGACCGGAATGGTGACGAGGTTGGCTTCCCGGAAACGCTGATGCGCCGCCAGCGTGCCCCAGAGCGCGGCATTCACCACCACCAGCGGCGCCGCGGCGCAGAGCAGCCGGAAGGCGGTTGTCGCTTCCGCCTGCAAGGCCGGCGGCGTGTTCAGCAGGCCGGAGACGAGCCAGGGAATGAACGCGAAGGCGATGGCCGCGACGGCGGCGCTCAGCAGGAACAGCGCGCTGATCGCGGCCCCCGCCAGCTCCGCCGCGCCCTCGGTCTCCCCGGCCCCGATCCGGGCCGACAGCGCGCGGGTCAGCGCCGCGCCGACGCCGAGGTCGAAGACCCCGAAGACGCCCACGAGGGCGAGGGCCAGGGTAAAGAGCCCCCAGCGATCCAGCCCCATCTGGTGGACCAGCACGGGCGTGAGGGCGAGGGCCAGGAGCAGGGGCAGACCCCGCCCCGCCGCGTTCCAGAGCGTGCCGGACAGAAGCCGGCCGCCGGAGGCGCGCTGTTCGGCCACGCCGGAGGCGTTCTGACCAGCCACGCCGGAGGCGTTCTGGTCGACCACGCCGGAGGCGCCCTTTTCGGCCATATCGGCCATGGCGTGCGCCATCCCTGTGAAAGGGCCCGCGGCTGGTGCCGCGGGCCCGGATGCGGGTTGCTCGGTGTGGGGCTTAGTAGGCGCCGCGGCGGGCCAGCACGGCGGCCGGGGTGCGCAGCAGGATGCGGATGTCGTTCAGCAGCGACGGGTGCATCACATAGGCCACGTCGAGCGCCACGCGCTGGGCGTAGGAGGTATCGCTGCGGCCGCTGACCTGCCAGGGGCCGGTGATGCCCGGGCGCACCGCCAGGTAGTGCTGCGCGGCCTGGCCGTAATAGGCCGCCAGTTCCGCCGCCTGCACGGGGCGCGGGCCCACCAGGCTCATGTCGCCCTTCAGGACGTTGATGATCTGCGGCAGTTCATCGAGCGAGGAGGCGCGCAGGAAGCGGCCCACCCAGGTGACGCGCGGGTCGTTCTTCAGCTTGCGGGTCGATTCCCATTCCGCCCTTGCGGCCGGGTCACGCTCGATCAGCGCCGCCAGGCGGCGATCGGCATCGGCCACCATGGAGCGGAACTTGAGGCAGCCGAACAGCCGCCCGCCGCGGCCCACACGCTCATGCGCATAGAAGACCTTGCCGCCATCCATCTTCACCAGGATGGCGAGGATGAGGAAGACCGGCAGGGTGACGAGCAGCAGCGCGCCCGCGCCGAGGATATCCAGCGCCCGCTTCGCCGCCAGGCGGCGCAGCTCCGCCGGGGCGGGGCGCTCGGCTTCCGACCGCGCCTGGCCGGGCATGCCGGGGGCGAAGATCGGGTGCGACAGCGCGGATCGCTTCGTCTCGGGCTCGGGCGTGAGCGTCTGGACGGCTTCCAGGCCTGGCATGGGGTCCTCGTGGTGCGGCGGGGGAGCCGCTTCAGGGTTGACTGGGTCCGGTCCGGTACCTTTCCGTCTGCGTCGCGAGGCGAGGGGGCCTCGGTTGGCGGGCGGATCGGTCTTCAGGACCATTCCTTCGACGGTAAGGGTTAGCCTTACTGACGGGCGGGTTTGAGACGGGGTTGGGGCGAGATTGTGGCGGCGCGGCAATCTGGCGGGGAGTCATTGAAATTTCGTCCCTCACGCGCTTTTCGCGGGCACTTCATGGCAGGCCGTGCCACAATTTCGCCATGCCCCAGTACCGACCGACCATGGGGGCCCAAAGAGGCCCGGTACCCAACCCCCCGATCGCCCCTTGGCCGGGCCCGTCCCGGCGGCTTGAGGCGTGGCGGCCGGCATCGAGGCCCGAAAAGGGCTCCCCCGCCGGCGGGATCGCCCTCGCGGTGCTGATGTCGGCGCTTTTCTGGGCCGGGCTCGCCACCGTCATCTAGGCGTCTTGCTGGCATCCAGGCGTCTTGCTGGCAGCGGGGCCGGCGGCGTAAGCGCGTCAGGGCGTGCCGCGCCAAGGAATCGCCCCCTGAACCACTCCCCCCCCTATGCCGGCCCCTTGGGCACCCGTGACGCGGCGGTATCCTATGCGGCGGCGCTGGTCATCGGCCTGGCCCTGGCGCTGACGGTCTTCCCCCTCGATTTCCTGTTCCCCAGCGCGGGGCTGCCCTGGCGGCCGGCGGGCGATGCGGCGCAGCACATGGTGGCGCAGCGCTACCTCATCGCCGATGCCTGGCGCTGGCCGCCGACCGAGGTCGCGACCCTGAACACCCAGGAAGGCGGGCTCAACACCGTCTTCGCCGATTCGATTCCGCTGCTGGCGCTGGTGCTGAAGGCGATTCGCGCCTTCCTGCCGGATGGATTCCACGGCGTCGGCCTGTTCTACGGCCTGGCCTGGGTGGCGCAGCCGATCGCCGCAATCTGGGCGCTGCGTGGCGTGGGGGAGACGCGGATCCTGCCCGCGATAGGCGTGGCGCTGGCAGCGGCCTCCATGCCCGCCTTCATCGGGCGATTCGGTCATGCGGCGCTGTGCGGCCATTTTCTCCTGCTGCTTGGCCTGGGCTTCTACCTGCGCCTGGTGCGGCGGCCGACGGCGGGGCGCTGGGTCGGCGCCGGCGCGTTGCAGGTCGCGGCGCTGCTGGTGCACCCCTACCTCGCCGCCATGACCCTTGCCCTGCTGGGCGCCGTGCCGGCCACGCGGCTGCTGCGGGGTGAGGCCTTCATCGGCCCGGGCGTGGCCGTGGGCGTGGCGCTGGGGGCGGTGGTCGGGGTAATGGCGGGGTTCGGCTACCTCGGCGCGCAGGGCGATGGTGGCTACGGCATGTTCGCCATGAACCTGCTCTCCCCCTTCTGGCCGGCGGGGTCCTGGCTGTCCGGCTGGCCCTGGTCCCCGCAGCTGGACGCCACGGGGCATGGCGGCTGGGAAGGCTACAACTGGCTGGGCTTCGGGCTGCTGGGCGCCTTCGTCCTCGGCGTGGTGATGCGCCCGGGCGGCGCCTGGCGGCTGCTGCGCAAGCATGCCGGGCTGGCGTTGGTGATGGCGGGCCTGACGGCGCTGGCGGTGACGCATCGCGTGGGGCTGGGGCAGGAGATCGTGCTGGATCTCGGCCCTGCGCCGGGGATGCTGGAGCAGTTCCGCGCCTCGGGCCGCTTCTTCTGGCCGGTGGGCTATGCGCTGCTGGTGGGCGCGATGGTGCTGCTGGCCAAGGCGGGCCGGGCCGGGCCGGTGCTGTGCCTGGTGGCGGGGCTGGTGCAGCTGGCGGATGCGGCGCCGCTCCGCCGCGCGATCGGCGATTGGGCGGGCGCCAGGCCGGCCTGGGATATCGATGCCCCCGCCCTGCGCGATGCCTTCGCCGATGCACGGTCATTGACCCTGCTGCCATCCTGGCCCTGCGTGGACCATGCGACGGGGGGGGAGACCTTCAGCCTGCTGCTGGAAACCCTGGCCCTGGCCTCCGAACGGGCGGTGCCGGCCAGCACCATGTATGTCGCGCGCTGGCGCACGCCCCCCACCTGCCGCGACCGCGCGCTGGCCTCGGCACCCTTCGCCGAGGGCGAGGTCCGGGTGATCCTGCCCGCCGCCCTGCCGAGCCTCGCGCCGCTGGTGCCCGACGGCACCGCGCGCTGCGGGCCGGTGGGTCAGCTCATGGTCTGCCGCTGATCCGGTGATTCGCTCGGCGCGTGGCGTTCGACGATGTAGAGGGGGCGTCCCTTCGTCTCGTTGAACACCCGGCCGAGATATTCCCCGATGATGCCGAGCGTCATCAGCTGCACCCCGCCCAGGAACAGCACCACCGCCATCAGGCTGGGATAGCCCGCGACCGGATTGCCGAAGAGGATGGTGCGGATGATGAGCTGCAGCCCGTAGATGCCCGCGATGATGGCGGTGACCAGGCCGAGATAGGTCGCGACCTTCAGCGGCCCCACGGTGAAGGCGGTGATGCCTTCCAGCGACAGGTTCCACAGCCGCCAGTAGTTCCACTTCGTCTCCCCGGCCGCGCGCGGCGCGCGATCATACAGCACGGGGGTGGAGGGGAAGCCGACCCAGGCGAAGAGCCCCTTCATGAAGCGGTGCTGTTCCCGCAGGCTCAGCAGCGCATCCAGCGCGCGGCGGCTGATCAGGCGGAAATCGCCGGTATCGGCGGGCAGTTCCACCTTGCCGCCGACCTTCTGCATGACGCGGTAGAAGGCCTTGGCCGTCGCCTTCTTCAGCCAGGTCTCCCCTTCCCGGGCGCGGCGGCGGGCATAGGCCACGTCGAAACCCTGCCGCCAGGCAGCCACCAGGTCCGGGATCACTTCCGGCGGGTCCTGCAGATCGGCATCGATGACGATGACCGCCGCCGTCGCCGCGGCATGGTCCAGCCCCGCGGTCAGCGCGATCTCCTTGCCGAAATTGCGGCTGAGATTGACCAGCGCGACGCGGGGGTCGGATTCCTTCAGCCCCTCCATGATCGTCAGGGTGCGGTCCCGGCTGCCGTCATTCACATAGACGACCTCCCAGGGCAGGCCGATCGCCTCCATCACCGGGGTCAGCCGGGCATGGAAGATGGGCAGCACCTCCTGCTCATTATAGGCAGGCACCACGACGGAAAGGACCGGGCGTGCCTCCGCCGGGCTGGTCGTGGCGGGGACCGGGCCGGGGGAGGCGGCCAGGGGCGTTCGGGTGGCGAGTTGCGTGGACATGCGCAATGAATCCTTCCGCCATGCGGCGGTTCCACGGCGATCTGCGGGCAGGGTGACGGCAGGTCAACCGGTTTGCGCGGCCCGACCCGCGCAGCTTGACGCGGACGTTGACGGCGGGCGGCGGTGCCGCGACGATTCAGGCCGATGCCAAGCCCCAAGCAAGCCGCCGGCCACCCCCCCGATGGGGCCACCCCCGCAACCATTCGTGATCTGCTGTCCTACCGTATCCACCGGCTGGCGAATGCGCTGAGCCGGGGTGCCGCGCTGCGCTACCGCCAGGAATTCGGCGTCAGCCTGATGGAATGGCGAATCCTGGCGCTGCTCGGCGGCTTCGCGCCGCTGACGCTGCGCGACCTGGCGCGGGAAAGCGGGCTGGACAAGGCGCAGGCCAGCCGGGCGGTGAAGGCGCTGGTGGAGCGCGGCCTGGTGGAACGCGAATCGGGATCGACCGATGCGAGGGAGGTCGCGCTGCGTCTTTCCGCCGAGGGAATGCGCGTGGAGCAGGGGCTGATGCGCGCGGCCCGCGAACGCGATGCCGCCTTCCGCGAGGCCCTGCCCGCCGGCAGCCTGGCGACGCTGGAGGAGGCGATCCGCCTACTGACGGCGGAGGCGCGCCGCCAGGCAGCCCTGGTTGACGAGGGGGGGGATCAGGGCCCGCGCGACCCCGGCTGACCCAGGTCCAGGATCGGCCCCGCCGGCACGATGCCGCTGGGGTTCAGGTTCCGGTGGCTGCCGTAGTAATGGTGGCGGATGTGGTGCAGGTCCACGGTCCCGGCCACGCCGGGCCAGTGGAGCAGCGACCGCGTATGGTCCATCAGGGCCTTGTAGTCCGCGATCCGGCGCAGATTGCATTTGAAGTGGCCGTGATAGACGGCGTCGAAGCGGATCAGCGTGGTGAATAGCCGCCAATCGGCCTCCGTGATCCGGTCCCCGCAGAGGAAGCGCTGGCGCGATAGCCGGTCCTCCAGCCAGTCCAGCGTCTCGAACAGCGGCAGGATGGCGGCGTCATAGGCGGCCTGGGTGCGGGCGAAGCCGCAGCGATAGACGCCGTTGTTGAGGGTCTCGTAGATGCGGGCGTTCACCGCCTCGATCTCCGGCAGCAGGTCTGGCGGCGCGTAGTCGCCGGGGGTGGCGCCGATGCCGTCGAAGGCGTCGTTCAGGATGCGGATGATCTCCGCCGATTCGTTGTTCACGATGCGCCTGGTGTGGGTGTCCAGCAGCACGGGGACGGTGACGCGGCCGGTGAAGCCGGGGCTGGCCTGGCTGTAGACCTCATGCAGGTGGCGCGCGCCGAAGACGGGGTCCGGCACCACGCCTGGGGCATCCTCGAACCCCCAGCCCTGCTCGCCCATGTGCCAATGGGTCACGGAGACGGGGATCATGTCCCCCAGCCCCTTCAGCGCGCGGAAGATCAGCGTGCGATGCGCCCAGGGGCAGGCGAGCGAGACATAGAGCCGGTAGCGCCCGGCCTCCGCCGGGAAGGGGCCGTGGGCGCCGATCCGGTCGCGGAAGCTGCTGGCCTGGCGCTGATAGGCACCGCCCTCGCCGGGCTTGCGGTCCTCACTCGTCCAGGTGCCGTCCACGAGCTGGCCCAATGCGCGTCTCCCGATGCCTGGCGGGGCATGTGGGGCTGGACGGCGCGCGCGTCACCGGCCCTGATGGCGGGCGCGATGACGCGGGAGGTAATTGCATGGAATTCGTCGATCTGAGCCGGGAGATCTTCCACCGGACGCAGACCCACCCCTCCCACCCGCCGGTGGTGATGACGGTCTGGAACGACCACGGGGAGAAGAAGGTGGCGGGGAAGACCACCTTCAGCAGCAAGGCGATGTCCCTGGCGATGAGCGACCATGCGGGCACGCATGTGGACGCGCCGGTGCATTTCGATCCCAGGCCTGGCGCGGCCTCCATCGACCAGGTGCCGTTGGAGAAATTCTATACGCAGGGCATCTGCCTCGACCTGTCCCATGTGCCCCTGAAGCACGCCATCACGGTGGCGGAGATGGAGGCGGCGCTGGCGGCGAGTGGGCAGGAGATCCGGCCAGGCGACACGGTGCTGATCCATATGGGGGTGAATGCCCGGCTGCTCGGCAAGCCCGGCTACCTGCATGATTTCCCGGGCCTCGCTCTGGAAAGCGTGCATTGGCTGGCCGATCGCGGCATCGGCATGTTCGGGGTGGAGGCGATCAGCCCGGCGCCGGAAGGAGAGCCCAACTTCCTGGCGCATATGGCCTGCGCCGAACGCGGCATCACGCATATCGAATGCCTGTTCAACCTGGAGGCGCTGGTGGGCCGCGGCCGGTTCCGCTTCGTGGCCTTCCCGCTGAAGATCAGGGGCGGCACGGCGAGCCCGATCCGCGCGGTGGCGATCTTCGAATAGGCAGCAGGGGCCGGGAAATCCTGGCCCTGGCCGTCAGTTCCTGTTATGTTCTGAGCATCAGCGGGGGCACCGCGGCCGGCGCCCCCGCTGAACCGGTGCTAAACGCACTAAAAGCCCTAAATGGACTTTACTCCGCGACAGTTTCTGAAGCGTTATCAGAGGCTTGCCGGCAAGTCGGGCCGCGGCATTTAGTTTTTTAGAATCTAAAAGCCCTAAATGCGCCGTGCCCCGCCCTCAGCGGCTGCAGGCGGCGCCGCCGAGCACGCAGAACTTGGCGCAATGCGGGTGGTTCAGCGCCACCGGCCGCGCGGCCTCCGCCAGCGTCGCGCCCAGTTCGAATTGCGGATCGTAGGGCAGCAGGGTGCAGGCCACCACCGCGGAGGCGGCCGCGCCCCGGCGCTTCACCACCATGCGGGAGGAGGCGCACATCAGGCTATCCGGCGATTTGTGGAGGATGCCCCAGCAGGCTTCCGTGATCTCCGGCACATCCACCCTGGCGTCCATCTCCGGGAACAGCATCAGGGCCACGGGGTCGGTGGCATCGATGGGGATGGCGTGGGCGGCGAACAGGGCCGCGAAGCCCGCGCGCATCGCGGCCTCATCCTGCCCGCCGAAGCTGGCGCGGCCGGCGACATGCAGCGGAAAACCTTCGCGGGCGAGCCAGGCCAGGCCCTCGATCGTCCTGGCGAAGCTGCCCTCGCCGCGCTCGGCATCGTGGTGGAGGGCGTCGAAATGGTCGAGGCTGACGCGGAGCGTGAGGCGATCCGTGCCGAAGCGGTCGCGCAATTCCAGCAATGGCTGCGCGTAGCGGCGCAGGGGCTGCATGGCGTTGGTCAGGACCAGCGCGCGCAGCCCCGGTCGGGCCAGGACATCGGCCAGCATGGGGACCATGGCGGGGTTCATGAAGGGCTCGCCGCCGGTGAAGCCGACCTCATCGAGCGGCAGGCCATCCGCCTCGGCCTCGTCCAGGAAGGTCGTGACATCGGCGGCGGAGAGGTAGGACAGCGCGTCGTTGCGCGGGCTGCTTTCGATGTAGCAGCCCTGGCAGGCGATGTTGCAGAGCGTGCCGGTATTGAACCAGAGGGTGCGCAACCCCTTCAGCGCCACGGTCGCGCGGCGCTCCCCCTTCAGCGTCGTGACGGGGTCCTGGAACTTGCCGGGGAGGAGGGGCTTCGGCAGGGCGATGGACAAGGGCGGTGCTTTCGAAGCGGCTGGTCTGAAGATAGGGCTTCGCCGGGAATAGGGGAGAGGTTACGCGGCCGCCCGCGCCTGCGCGTACCACCACCGGATCAGCCGCCGTTCCACCGCGACGAAGCCGCGGTTGAGGACGTAGCCGAGGGCGGCCAGGAGGACGATCACGCCATACATCTCCGGCGCGCGTCCGGCGAACTGCATGAGGACCAGGTAGCTGCCGATGCCCTGCTCGCCGGCGATCATCTCCGCCACCACCGTCACGACCAGCGCGAGCGAGAGCGCCACGCGGAAGCCGGCAAGGATGGCGGGCAGCGCGGCGGGCAGGATGATGAAGGCCGCGCGGCGGAGCGGGCCGATGCCGAAGGTACGCCCCATGGCGATTGAATCGGGCTCCACCGCCTGCACGCCCTGCATCGTGTTCGTCAGGACGGGGAAGAAGACCGTCAGCGCCACGACGGTGATCTTCATGGGATCATCGAGGCCGAGGAACAGCACCAGCGGCGGGATGATGGCCGGCACGGGAATGGGGCGCAGCAATTCGACCACCAGGCCGAACAGGCGCGCCGCCAGCGGCACCAGCGCGAAGGCGAGGCCGACCAGCACGCCCGCCACGCCGCCCGCCGCCAACCCGGCGAACATGCGCCACAGCGATCCGCCGATGCGGGTGGGCAGTTCGCCCGTCGCCATGTCGGCGGCGAGCGCCGCCAGCACCTGGCTCAGCGCCGGCCAGTTGGGAGAATCCACCCAGCCGAGCCGGGCGGAGGCCTCCCACAGGCCGAGCAGGCCAAGGATGAGCCAGGTGCCGGAGGTGATCCGCATCAGCCGCGGGCTGTGCGGAAGATGAGGGAGGCGCTTGCGGGATAGCGGCCGCCGAGGCCGTAGCGCGTCATCGTCGCCACGATCTCGTCCAGCTCCGCGGGCGTCACGGCCTTGGGATAGGCGGGCAGCGCGGTGTTCTGCAGGCGCGCGAGGGGGACGCGGGAGAAGGCGGAGATCAGTTCCAACAGCGCGGGCTGGCCCTGGCGTTCATTCACCCAGTCCACGCCCCGGTGCAGCGCGCGGCCGAAGCGGTCGAACAATTCGCCGTTGCGCGCCAGGTCATCGGCCATGGCGACGTATTGCGCGTTGGTGCCGCCGGGCGCCGTCTCGCTCATCGGCCAGCCGATGCGCTCCAGCCGGTCGCCATGGGTTTCGAGGGCGGCGGCGACGAAGGGCTCGGAGAAGATCGCGGCATCGACCTGGCCGCCGGCGAGGGCATCGGCCATCTGGGGGAAGGGGACTTCGACGGTGGTGACGCGGCGCCAGTCTCCGCCGGTCTTCTCCACCCAGGCCATGCCGCGCAGCCAGACGATGTTGTTGCGGGTGTTGGAGGCCAGGCGCTTGCCCTCCAGGTCCCGCCCGCTGGCGATGCCGCTGCCCTTGCGGACCAGCAGCGCCAGGATGTCGGGCGGGCTGGACTTGGCGCGAGAGGCGCCGGAGACGAAGCGGAAATCGAGGCCTTCGCGGATGCCGAGCATGATGGAGACGACGTTGGAGAAGACGACCCGGAACTGGCCGGCGACCAGGCCCGGCAGGCCGGTGGCGCCGCCGGCGGTGGTGGAGGTGTCGATCTCGATCCCCTCCGCCGCGAAATAGCCTTCGCGGATCGCGGCGTGCAGCGGCGCGACATCCAGCACGGGGATCACGCTGACGCGCATGCGGGTGAGCGCGCCCTGCGCGAAGACGGGTGCTGCGAGCGGTGTCGCGAGCGCGGCGGCGAGGGCGATGCGGCGGGTGATGCTCATGTGGGTTCTCCTTCTCAGCGGCGCTGCCAATGCAGCGCGCGACGTTCGGCGAGGACGAAAAGCCAGTTCAGCGCGAGGCCCAGCACGGCGAGGATCACCAGCCAGGCATACATGTCGCGCACGCGGAAACTCCTTTGCATGTCGAGGATGAGGAAGCCGAGGCCACCTTCGCCCGCCAGCATCTCCGACAGCACGGCCAGCACCATCGCGAGGCCGAGGCTGATGCGCATGCCGGCCAGCACCAGCGGTAGCGCGGCGGGCAGGACCAGATGCAGCAGCGTGTGTGATACGGGCCAGCCATGGGTGCGCGCGGCATCCAGCATCACGCGATCGACGCCGCGCACGCCCTGAAGCGTGTTCACCAGCACAGGAAAGGTGACGACCAACGCCACGGAGGTGACCTTCATCGCGAAGCCGATGCCGAGGAACAGCATCAGCGGCGGCACCAGCGCTGATTTGGGGATCGGGCGGACCAGCTCCACCAGCGGCTCCAGCATCCGGAAGACGGATGGCCACCACCCCATGGCGAGGCCCGCCGCGATGCCGATGGCGCTGCCGATGGCGAAGCCGGTGAAGACCAGGCGCAGCGTCTGCAGCATCGGTGCCCACACATCGCCGGCCTCGAGCAGGTCCCACAGCCGCAGCGCGATGGTGCTGGGCGGGGGCATGAGCGCGCGGCGGATGAGGCCGGCATCGACGGCCCATTCAAGGCCCAGCAGCAGCGCGGCCAGCACCAGCACGCCCGGTAGCGGCGAGAGCAGCCGTTCAACCCGCATGGCGCGCCAGCAGCTTGTCCAGCAGATGGTGGCGCAGCTCGAGAAAACGCGGATGCTCCCGCGTCGCGATGGGGTCGCGCGGGCGGGGGAGGGCGACCTCGATCTCCTCCGCCACCGTAGTCGGGCGGTTCGTCAGCACCACGATGCGATCGGCGAGTTGGATCGCCTCCTCCACATCATGCGTCACCAGCATGATCGTCAGGCGGCGGCGGGACCAGATGTCCAGCACCAGCGATTGCAGGTCGAGCCTGGTCAGCGCGTCCACGGCGCTGAAGGGTTCGTCCATCAGCAGCATCGCGGGCTCCGCCGCCAGCGCGCGGGCGATGGCGACGCGCTGCTGCATGCCGCCGGACAGCTGCCAGGGGAAGTGGTCGCCGAAGCCATCGAGGCCCACGAGCTTCAGCGGTTCGTCGGCCGCTTCGCGCGCGCGGCGCCGGCCGAGGCGGTGTTCGGTCGCGAAGGCGACATTGTCCCGGACGCTGCGCCAGGGCAGCAGGGACCGGCTGTATTGCTGGAAGACATAGACGGCTTCCGGCGGCGGCGCGGTGACGGCGCGGCCGGCCAGGCGCACGCTGCCGCTGGTGGCGGGCAGAAGCCCTGCCGCCATCTGCAACAAGGTCGATTTACCGCATCCCGAAGGGCCCAGCACCGCGAGGAACTCGCCCTCCTCCACGGAAAGCGAGACGCGGTCCATCACGCGCGCCGGCGGCCCGCCGCGCGTGGGGTATTCCTTCGTGACCTCATCCAGTTCCAGGAACCGCATCGTGTCTTCCCATCAGAGGAAGCCGTGCGGCGTTTTCCGCCCTTAAAAGAGTTCGAAGTATTCCCGCTGTTCCCATTCCGAGACCTCGGCCTCGAACCGGGCAATCTCCGCGCGCTTGAGGCGGAGATAGTAGTTGATGAAGGCGTCGCCGAAGGCGTCGCGAGCGACGGTGCTGGCTTCCAGCGCCGACAGCGCCTCCGCCAGGTTGCGCGGCAGGGGGGCGGCCTGGGTCTCGTAGGGGGTGTCGGCCGGCGTGCCGGGATCCGCCTGCGTCGCGATGCCGTGCAGGCCGAAGGCGAGTTGCGAGGCCATGTAGAGATAGGGGTTGGCCGCGGGTTCGCCGACGCGGTTCTCGATCCGCGTCGCGGCATCGCCGGGGGTGCCGAGGGCGCGGAGCATGACACCGCGATTATCGATGCCCCAGATCGCGCGGTCCGGCGCCAGGCTGTTGGGGCGGTAGCGGCGGTAGCCGTTCAGCGTCGGCGTCGCGAAGGCGGCGGCGGCACGGGCTTCCGCCAGCAGGCCGCCGAGGAAGTGCTTCGCGATCGGCGACAGCAACCCGTCTCCGTCTCCGTCGGCGGCGAAGACGTTGCGGCCGGTGGCGCGGGATTTCAGGGACTGGTGCAGGTGCCAGCCGCTGCTCATCACGTTCGGGATGCGCGGGCGGCACATGAAGGTGGCGTGGTAGCCGTGGCGGCGGGCGACCTGTTTCACGGCGGAGCGGAACAGGATCATCAAATCGGCGCTGGCCAACGCATCCTGCGCGGCGAAGGTGAACTCCACCTGGCTCGGACCGAACTCCACTTCCATGGAGCGCAGCGGCAGGCCGAGCGCCTGGATCTCCTTCCGCAGGATCTCGAGCGCGGGGTCCAGCTGGTCGTAGCGAAGCTCGGTCAGGTAGTTGTAGCCCTGCGTCAGCAGGGAGACATCGGGTGGCGTGCCGGGCTGGCCGGAATCCTCCGGCGCCATGCGGGGGTTGGTCACGCGGAACAGGTGGAACTCAACCTCCAGCCCCGTGACGTAGTCGAAGCCCAGCGCCTCAGCCTTCGCGATCTGCTGCCGCAGGAGGTGGCGGGTAGAGAAGGGTACGACGCGGCCATCGGGGTAGTAGGCCTCGCACTGCATCCAGCCGGTGTGGGGCGCCCAGGGCAGGCGGCGGAAGCTGGCGGGGTCCGGGACCAGCAGTGCGTCGGCCGCGCCTTCCAGCGCCCGTTCGCCGAGGCCCCCGCCGGCGCTCCATACCGGGAAGACGGTGCGGTGCGACGTGTCCTTCAGTAGCAACGTGGTCGTCATCGCCACGCCGGATTCGAGGGCGCGCTGCACCTCGCTCGCGACGATGGTCTTGCCGCGGAGGATGCCGTGCTGGTCGGGCCAGGCCAGGCGCACCACCTCGATGCCATCCTCCGCGATGCGGTCGAGGACTTCCGCGCGGGCTTCGGCCGAATGCAGGCCGTGTGTCTGGCAAAAGCTCATTCGGCGGCGAGGGCGGGCGGGGCCCAGGGGGCGGCGCCACGGCGGCGCTCCACGGCCTGGCGCCAATGGGTCTCCCACGTCGCAGCGGGGGCCATGGTGTCGATGGTGCCGGGGCCCGTCAGGCCCGCCGTCGCGTCTTCCTGGAGCAGCGCGGGTCGCTTGCCTTCCTCCACCGCCGCCATGGCGCGCATCAGCAGGCGGCGATTGGCGGCGATCGCCTTGTCGCTGCTGGCCAGCGTCTCCCGCGTGCGGTCCTGGATCGCGCCCTGCGATTCGACCGCCCATTGGTCGTGGACGTTGATGTCCTCGCCCATGCCTGTGTAGGTCTTGCTGGCCTGCTCCTCGGCATCGAAGCCATAGTCGTTCTGCCGGCCCTTCTTCGGCAGGTAGTCGGGCAGCGCGTAATTCTCCAGCCGCTGCGCGCGCATCCGTGGGCGGTCCACGGGGCCGGCGAAGCTGGTGAAGATGGCGATCCAGTAGCAGCGCGTGTCATCCACCGGCATGTGCCACTGGGTGATGGTCATCTCCGCGCTCATCGGGATGACGAAGGCCTGGGGGAAGAACAGGTTCGTCACGCGCACATGCGTCGTCGCATCATTGATGCCGCGCAGTGCGGTGACGCGCAGGCCATAGGGGGTGTTGTCCACCTCGATCCGCGGGCGGGGAAATTCGCGCAGCACATAGGTCATCGGCAGATCGGAGCCGTCGCTGGTGGCGCGGAACTGCTTGCCGTAGCTTTCCTTCTCGTCCCCATCGTCGAAGAAGCGATGCAGGAAGCTGGCGTGCGCCGGGTCGATGCCGACCTCCAGCGCCTGCAGCCAGTTGCACTCGATGAGGCCCTTGAAGGCGAAGGTATGGGTATCGGGCGCCGCGAAGCAGTCGAAGGCGGGGAAGGGCGGTGCCGCGCTCTCGCCGAGATAGGCGAAGATGATGCCGCTGCGGATCTCCACGGGATAGCTGCGCTGCTTGATGCGGGTGCAGAGCGTGCTGCCCTCGGGCTCCGCCGGCGTCTCGAGGCATTTGCCGGTCACGTCGAAGAGCCAGCCATGGAAGGGGCAGCGGAGGCCGCCATCCTCCAGCCGCCCGAAGGCGAGGTCGGCGTTGCGGTGCGGGCAGTCCCGGTCCAGCAGGCCGATGCGGCCGGCCTCGTCCCGGAACAGCACGAAATCCTGGCCGAGCGCGCGGACGGGGCGGACGGGGCGCTTGCCCTCCAACTCATCGACCAAAGCGACGGGCTGCCAGTAGTGGCGCAGAACCTTGCCGCCCGGCGTGCCGGGGCCGACCCGGGTCAGCCGTTCATTCTGCTCCGCACTGATCACAGGGTTCACTCCGGGACAGGTGTTCACTGACCGAACGCTTGTGCGAGGATAGAGCGAGGCCGGCGGAACCGGCAAGACAGAGTTGGAGGGTCCATGCCCCGGATCGGGGAGGAACATGCCGCGCGGCGGCGGGAAGCCGGTCATGGTGCCGACTTCCTGGAAGCCCTGGCCCGCGGCCTGGCCGTGCTGCAGGCCTTCGGGCCGGAACGGCGGCAGATGACGTTGGCGGAGGCCGCGCGCGCCGTGGACCTGCCGCGCGCGACGGTGCGCCGCGCGCTGCACACGCTGGTGGTGCTGGGGCATGTGGAGAGCGATGGCAGGCTGTTCCGGCTGACGCCGCAGGTGCTGCGCCTGGCGGCGGGGTATCTCGGTGCCAGCGGCGTCTCCACCGTGCTGCAGCCGTTGTGTGAGCGCCTGGCGGCGGAGGCCGGCGGGCCGTGTTCCGCTGCGGTGCTGGATGGGGCGGAGATCGTGTTTGTCGCCTATGGGCGACCGCGGCTGATGCTGAACGTCTCCACCATGGTCGGCAGCCGGCTGCCGGCCTTCTGCACGGCGCTGGGCCGCGTGCTGCTGGCGCATCTGCCGGAAGCGGCCTGCGCCGCGGCGCTGCGCCCCTTCCTGGTGACGCCGCGGACGGAGACGGACCCGGCGCGGCTGCGCGAGCTGGTGGCGGCGGCGCGGACGGAGGGCCATGCGCTGGTGGAGCAGGAGGCGGAGCTGGGCTTCCGGTCGCTGGCCGTGCCGCTGCCGCGGCAGGATGGGCGTGTGGTCGCCGCGCTCAACATCGGCATGCCGATGGAGGGCGAGACGGCGGAGGCCTTCCGTGCGCGCTGGCTGCCGGTGCTGCGGCGGGAGGCGGAGGCGGCGGCGCCGCTGCTGCTGTGAGGCGCCTCAGCCGCAATCGATGATGAGGCGCGTGAGGCCGCGGACCAGGATGCTTTCCTGCCGCTGCGCCGCGATGATCGCGATGCTTGGCAGGCGCTTCGCGATGCGGTCGAAGACCAGCTCGGCCTCCAGGTTTGCCAGGCTCGACCCCGCGCAGGTGTGGATGCCGGCGCCGAAGGCGAGGTGGCGGGTTTCCTGGCGGGAGAGGTCGAGGCGATCGGCATCCGCGAAGACATCGGGGTCCCGGTTCGCGGAGCCGAGGCCGAAGCCGATGGTCTGGCCCTTGCGGATCGAGGCGCCGAGGAACTCCACATCCTCCAGCGCATGGCGGAACGCGATCTGCTGCGGGCTGTCGTAGCGCAGCAGCTCACTGACGACGAGGCGGCCCTGCGTCTCGCCGGCACGGAGCCGCGCATATTCGCCGGGGTTCCGCGCCAGCGCATGCAGGCCGTTGCCGATGAGGAGCGACGACGCCTCATGCCCCGCAAACAGGAACAGCACGCAGGAGGCGAGCAACTCCTGCTCCGTCAGGAAGCTGCCGGAATCATGCGCGGCGATGAGCAGGCCGAGGAAATCATCCTTCGGCTTCGCGCGCCGTTCGCGGACCAGCGTGCCGAAATAGGCGACGAGTTCCGCGGCGCGCCGGCTGCCGGCGGCGATGCGTTCGGGGGTGCGGACCAGGTCGAGGGAGAGCGTGATCTCCCTGACCCAGCCGCGCACCAGCGGATGGTCTTCCTCCGGCACGCCCATGAGGTCGGAGACGATGTCGATCGACAGGGGGGAGGAGAGGTCGGAGATGATGTCGAAGGGGCCGTATTCCGGAACGACCTCGAAGGCCGCGTCGATCAGCACCTCGATCCGCGGGCGCATGGCGTTGACCTGGCGCAGCGCGAAGACGGGGGCGGCGATGCGGCGGAGGCGCGCGTGTTCGGGCGGGTCCTTGAAGAGCATCCACTGCGCGATCATGGCGTAGAGCGGGCGGTGCGGTTCGGGGATGGGAGTGAAGGCCTCCGGCGGCAGGACCTTCGCGACCTCCCGCCCGAAGCGGTCATCCTTCAGCCCGGCATTGACGTCGGCATAGCGGCTGACGAACCAGAAGCCGGCATAGCCCTGCGCGGGTGTGGTGGCCCAGCCGATCGGGTGTTCGCGGCGCAGGCGGTCATAGGTGGGGTAGGGATCCTCGACGAAATCGGGATCGAGCGGGCGGAACACCGTCCGTCGCAGGCCGGACATCAGGCGGCGCCCTTCGGCAGCGTCGCCTCGATCAGCGCGGCGAGTTCGCCGACATCCTTGACGCGATAGGCGGCCAGGCGCGGGAGCTTCACGCCGAAGGTCTTCTCCACCGCGGAGAGGATGCGCATGTGGCCGAGTGAATCCCATTCGGGCGTGGTCTTGGCGCAGGTCGCGGCATCGATGTCGGCTTCGTCGATCTCCAGCGTCCCCGCCACCAGTGCGCGCAGCGCCGCGAAGATATCCTCCACCATGACAGGCCTCATTCTTTTCCGCAGCAGCAGCGGGAGTGTGTTCCAACCGAGATTACCCGCGGCATAGCCGATGATGGGCTGCGCGCGGCGGGCGGGGTCAAGCGCGATGGCATCGAGGCGCGCCAGCAGAACCTCGAACGCAATGCGGGCTTCGAGGCGCGCGAGGGGGCCACCGGGACAGGTGTGGATGCCGGTGCCGAAGCCGAGATGGCCGCGATTGTCGCGCGCCAGGTCGAGCGTATCGGGATCGGTCCAGCGCGCCTCGTCCCGGTTCGCGGCGCCCGGAAACAGCATCAGCATGGCCCCCGCCGGCAGCGCCGTGCCGCCCAGCACCACGTCGCGCGTGACGCGCCGCGCGATGCGTTGCAGGGGCGGGCGCAGCCGCGCGAGTTCCTCGACGAAGCGGGGGATCAGGTCGGGCTGTTCCTGCAGGCGGCGGAACAAAGCTGGGTTCGTGGCCAGCCAGTGCAGGCCGCTGGCGATCATGTTCGCCGTCGTCTCATGCCCGCCGATCAGCAGCAGGGCGCAGAGGTTGCGGAGTTCGTCGCGCGTCAGCGTGCCGCGCTGTTCCTCCTGCACCAGCGTGCCGAGGATGTCGTCGCGGGGATTCGCCAGGTGATCCTCGATGGCGGTGTCGAGGATGCGCATCAGGGCATCGAGGCCGATGCGCGCTTCCGCCAGCAATTCGGGCGGGCCCATGCCGGTGGCGGCGAAGCCGGCCAGCAGCGCGTCGCGGGCATAACGATTCATCGCGTCCCTTTGGGCGTCCTGCTGGTCGAGCGGGACACCAAGCATCTCGCAGATCACGGTGACGGAGAGCGGGTTGGCGAATCCCTCCACCACATCGCCGCGATTGGGCAGCGCATCGGCCAGCTGCTCCGCGATGGCGGCGATGCGCGGTGCCAAGTGCTGGATGGCGCGCGGCGTGAAGGCCTTGTTGACCGTGCCGCGCAGCCGCGTGTGGTCCGGCGCGTCCTTCATCACCATGGACATGATCGGCACGTCCATGCCGAGGTCGGAGGCGAAGGTCGTGGCATCCCGCAGCACCGCCTCCACGTCGTCATGGCGCGTCACCAGCCACATCGGCGGGCGGTCGAGGCGATGCACGGGCGAATGCTGGCGCAGGCGCGCATAGGCGGGGTGCGGGTCCGCCTGAATGGCGGGGTCCAGCAGGTCGAAATGGATCGGGCAGCCGGTCATGGCGCGGCCAGGATCACGTCGAAGCCGAGGCGGGACGCGACGGTGCCCTCCGCCGCGATGACGTCGCTGGCGCGGAACCCGGCCCCCGCCAGCGCGTCCTGCCACTGGTCGCGCGACAGCAGTGGGTGCAGCGGCCGCAGGGCCAGGTCGGTGCGGTCATCGAAGCCGGCCTGGAGGCCCATGCCGAGGTCGAACCAGGGGAAGAAGCGCGTTTCCTCCAGCAGCAGCAGCAGACCGTCTGGCTTCAGCCAGGCGCGGGCATGGCGCAGCGCGCGGGCGATGTCGGGCGCGGCGTGCAGTGCGGAGGAAGCGAGCACCACGTCGAAGCGGCGCGCATCGGTGGGTGGCTGGTCCATGTCCAGCTCGCCGAATTCCAGCCAGTCCCGCCCCGTGAAGCGGCGTGCCGCGCGGCGCAGCAGATGGGCGTTGAGGTCGGTGAAGCGGTAGCGGATGCGGCCCGTCGGCAGATGCGGCTCGATCGCCGCCAGCGTCGTGCCGAGGCCACCGCCGAGTTCCAGCACCTCGATCGGGCGCTGCCCGGCCAGGCGCGCCAGGATCGCGGCGATGGCGGCGTTGGGTTCGGCGAAAAGTTTCCCGTAGATGTCGGGCGTTTCCTCGGCGAGGTAGATGGAGGCGGCGTGCTCGCTGCCGGTCAGCAGGCCGGGCAGGCCCGCGATGACGCGGTCCAGGAAATCCCGTGCCTCCGGCCCGAAGCGCAGGCGATCTACGCCGAGGATGGCGTGGGTGGAGGGCGGCACGGCATCGGCGCCGATGCGCGCGACCTCCGGCAGCATCCGGTCCAGCCAGAAGCGGTAGCGCGGGATGATCCCATGGCGCGCGATCAGCGTCGGGGCGTCCAGCGGCGCCGTGCCGCCCGTGATGCGGCGGATCGCGGCGGCGGCGGCGGCGGCGGCCTGGTCGCGGAAGGTATCGGCGGTGACGGCGAATGCCGCGTCCGAGACGGGCTGCCCGTGGCGCCTCGCGGCCTCCGTGCCGGCCTTCAGCAGCGCGGGGTCGATGGCGATGGCGGCTTCCGCCAGTTCGGTCATCAGCGCGGCCATCAGCGGCAGGTTCTCCGCCGAGAGCATGGCCAGGTGGTCGCCGGGCAGGCGGCGCAGCGTGATGCGCCCCTGCACGACATCGCCCCAGCCGAGGAAGGGGTCCTGTGCCGCGGCGGCGCTGTCGAGGCCGGCGAGTTCGGCCGGGAAACCCTCCTCGCTGCGGATCAGGGCGACATCGCCCTCGATCGGTTCGGGGCGATAGGCGCCGAGGGCGCGGAAATTCGCCTTGAACATCGCCACCATGCGGTCCAGCGGCAGGGTCAGCGGGCCGAAGCGCCCGGCTTCCTGCATCGCCACCGCGGTGCGGCGGAAGCGGGTTTCCGCATCCGCGCCGTCCACCGGCACTGCCGCGCCATACAGTGCCTCCAAAGCGCGAGTCATGGCGGTGTAGGCGATCTCGTCGGACTGCACCGCATCGAAATGCGCGGTTGTGCGCAGCGTGTCGCCCAGCAGCAGCAGGGGCACATCCTCCCCCATCGCGCGCAGGCGACGCGCGACCTCGATGGCGATGAGGCCGCCGAAGGAATGGCCGGCGAGGAGGTAGGGGCCGTGCCGCTGTTCCTGGCGCAGCCTCGCGACGACGTGGTCGGCCTGCGCCTCCACGCTGTCGAGCGGCGTCTCCCCTTCCGCCATGCCGGGCAGCTGGAGGGAGACGATGGCGAAGCGGCTGACCGCGGCGGCGAGGTCCCGGAGGTAGAAGGGAAGCGACAGGATGCCCGGCATCAGCACCAGCCGCGGGCGCTGGTCATCCCGCGCGGCGCCGAAGGTGACGAGGGTGCTGGTGGCGGCGCGGCCGGATTGCAGTTCCCCGGCCAGGGCGTTGATGGTGGGGCGGGCGAAGATGGCCTGCAGCGGGATGGCGCGGCCGAAGCGCTCCGCCAGGCGGCGCTGGATGGAGACGAGCGAGAGCGAGGTGGCGCCGAGTTCGAACAGCGACCGGTCCGGCTCCGGCACCGCCACGCCCAGCACAGCAGCGACTTCCGCCGCCACGTCCCGCGCCAGGCCCGCACCCTGTCCAGCGGCGCCATCCACCAGCGCCGGGACCAGCGCCTTGCGGTCCACCTTGCCGTTGGAGGACAGCGGGACACGGTCGATCGGCGTCAGGCTGGCGGGCACCATGTAGGCAGGCAGGCGCTGGCGCAGATGGGCGCGCAGCGTGGCGCCGAAATCGTCCGGCGCTCCGTCCGGCTTCGGCACGTAGAAGCCGTGCAGGACGCGATCCCGGCCGCCGCCCACGGAGGGGGCGGTGACGACCGCCTGGGCCACCGCGGGGTGGCTGGCGAGCGCGGCCTCGATCTCGCCCAGCTCGATGCGGTAGCCCTGCACCTTCACCTGGAAATCCTCGCGGCCGAGGAATTCGATGGGGGTTGGGCCGGTGCCTTCGCCATGCCGGCGGAAGCGGCCGAGGTCGCCGGTGCGGTAGCGCCGTTCCCCGGTCAGCGGGTTGCGGATGAAGCGTTCGGCGGTCAGCACGGGGTCGCGCCAATAGCCGCGGGCCAGGCCGGCGCCGGAGATCTCGATCTCCCCGATCGTCCAGTCCGGGCAGGGCTCCCCGCGCGCGTTCACGACATGGAGCATCTGGCCGGCAAGGGGCAGGCCGTAGGGGATGCTGGGCCAGGCAGGATCGAGGGCATCGATCTCCTGCGCATTGGACCAGATGGCGGCTTCCGTCGCGCCGCCCAGCGCCACCAGCCGCGCGGCGGGGGCCTGGGCGCGGAGCTTCGGGATCAGGTCGAGCGGCACCCAGTCGCCGGACATCATCACCAGGCGCAGGCGGTGGTCGGGCGGCAGGCCGTATTCGACCTGCATCGCCACCAGCGCCGGCACGCTGTTCCACACCGTGACGGCATGGCGGGCGCAGAGGTCGCCCCAATGGGAGGGATCGCGGCTGGCCTCCGGCGCCGGCAGCACCAGCGCGCCGCCGGCGGCGAACAGGCCGAAGATGTCCCAGACCGAGAGGTCGAAGCCCAGCTGCGACAGGCCGAGCGCACGGTCCTCCGGCCCGATCGCCCAGCGGCGGTTCACCTCCGCCACCGTGGCGATGGCGGCGGCGTGTTCGATCATCACGCCCTTGGGCTCTCCGGTGGAGCCGGAGGTGTAGATGACATAGGCGAGGCGGGTCGGGTCCTCGACCGGCGGCAAAGCGGGCAGGGGGGTGGCGGCGCGGGCGGTGGCGAGCGCGGCATCGGCCAGCGCGTCATCCTCCACCAGCAGCGCCTCCCCGCGCTGCACCAGCAGGGCGCGGCGGTCGGCGGGCAAGGCGGGATCGACGGGGAGGTAGGCGGCGCCAGCCTTCAGCGTGGCCAGCACGGCGACGATCTGGCGCCAGCCCTTGGGATAGCCGATGGCGACCAGGCGGTCGCGCGTATGGCCCTGCAGCCGCTGCACAAGCACGGCCGCGAGGTGCGCGGCGGCGGCATCCAGCGTCGCGTAGTCCAGCGCGATGTCCGGCGTGATGAGGGCGGTGGCGCCTGGCGTGGCGGCGGCCTGGCGTTCGAAGCCGGCCTGCAGGAGTTCGGGCGCGGTGGCGGGCAGCAGGGCCGCGCGGGACAGCGGTGGCAGCATGGCGGCGACGCTGCGGTTCCAGCCTCGGCCGGTGGCGAGTTCATCCAGCAGCCCGCGCCAGGCGGCGACCATGGCGGGGACGGTGTCGGGCGGGAACAGCGATTCGACCACGTCCCAGGAACAGAGAAGCTGGCCGTCCTCCTCCGACACCTGGTGGTCGATGATGACCTGGGGGGTGGAGGAGACGTTGAACACCGTGCGGCCCAGGCGGTCGAAGCCCGTCGCGTCGGTGGCGGGCGCGTCGCCGGCGCGGCGGAAGCCGAGCGCGCTGGTGAAGACATAGGGGCTGTAGGCGGCGGCCTCCCCGGATTGGCGCGCGGCCTGGCGCAGGACCTCGATCCCGCTGACGGTGGCGTGGTCCATGTCCTCCGCCAGGCGGCGGGCCAGGGCCTCGGCGCGGGCGGCGAAGCCGGCGGGGCGGGCATCGACCTCCAGCAGGATGGTGGAGGTGAAGTCGCCCAGCACGCGCGGCATGTCCGGATGGCGCGGCGGGCGGTTGAAGGCGGTGACGGTCAGGCAGAAGCGGTCCTGACGCGCCCATGCGGCCAGTGTTTCGGCATAGGCGGCGGCAAGCAGCGTCGGCAGCGTCAGCCCATGCGCGCGGGCCTCCCGCCTCAGGGCTTCCGCCTGGGCAGGGGGCAGGATGGCGCGGTGGCGGCGGAAGGGGCGGCGCGTGCCGTCGGCCATGTCGCCCAGCAGCGGCAGGTCAGGCCCAGGCGGCAGGCGGCGCGCGTTCCAGTAGGCCAGGTCGCGGCGATAGGCGTCGCTGTCGCGGAAGGCGATTTCCGCCAGCACATGGTCGCGGAAGCCGATGCCGATGGGCGGCAGGCTGGCCGCCGGATCCTCGTACAGCACGCCCCATTCCTGCCGCAGCGCATGGATGGAGGCCGCATCGAGGGCGATGAGGTCGAAGGACAGATGCAGCCGCGTGGTGGCGTCGAAGCGCGTGGCGCGGATGTCGAAGAGCGGCCACTGGTCGGTCTCTGCCACGCGGGCGGCCAAGCTCTCCCGCCGCGCGGCGAGGGTCGCGGCCGGATCGCCCTCGATGGCGAGGATATCGATGGCGTAGTGGGGCACGCTGGGCAGAATGCGCTGCGTGCCGTCCCGCAGGATGATGGCGCGCAGCATGTCGTGGCGGCGGATCAGCGTGTTCAGTGCGGCCTCGGCGCGCGCCAGGTCGATCACCGTGCTGTCGAATTCGGTGTAGAGCGTGCAGGCGGTGGCGCCGAGTGCCAGATCCCCGCGGCGGCCGAGCCAATAGGCCTGCTGCATGTCCGTCAGCGGGAAGGGCTCGTGCCGCTTCGCGAGGTCGGGCTGGATGTGGCGGGGCGCCGCCGTGATGGGCGCTGTTGCCGGCGCGGGCGCGGTGCCCAGGAGGCTGGCGATGGAGGCGCCCTCGATCAGCGTCCGCACCGCGACATCGATGCCGGCCTCGGCCTGCAGGCGGTTCCTGATCTCCACGGCCATCAAGCTGTCGAGGCCGAGATCGTGCAGCGGCGTGTCGGCATCCGGCGTCGTGGCGAGGCCCAGCACCTCCGCCACGATTCGCGCGACGTCGCCGCGCGGGGCCGCCGCCGGTGCCGCGCCTGCCGGGGTGAGGGAGGCGATGGTGGCGCCCTCGATCAGCGTGCGGACGGCAACATCGATGCCGGCCTCGGCGGCCAGGCGGTTCCTGATCTCGACGGCCATGAGGCTGTCGAGGCCGAGGTCATGCAGCGGCGTGTTGGCGGCGGGCGCCGTGGCGAGGCCCAGCACCTCCGCCACGATGCGGGCAACGTCGCCGCGCGGAGGCACCGCCGGTGCCGCGCCAGCCGGCGCGAGGGAGGCGATGGTGGCGCCCTCGATCAAGGCGCGGACGGAGACATCGATGCCGGCCTCGGCGGCCAGGCGGTTCCTGATCTCCACGGCCATGAGGCTGTCGAGGCCGAGGTCGTGCAGCGGTGTCTCGGGATCGGCAGGCCCGGCGAGGCCCAGCACCTCCGCCACGATACGCGCGACATCGGCGCGTGGCATCGATGGCGCGGCGGCGGCGGGTTGCGGCGTGGGCTTCGCCAGGGGCGCCGGCGCCGCGCGCGGCGCGGGGGCCGTGGCGACATCCTGGAACAGGCGGGGCGGCATCGCGCCGAACAGCGTGGCGAAGCGGCGCCAATCGACCGAGGGCAGCAGGATCAGCCGCGCGGCATCGGCGCCCAGCGCCGCGCCGAACAGGCGCTGCCCTTCCTCCGGCGCGATGGAGCCGAGGCCCAGGCCCTCCGCCTGGCGATCGAAGCCGAGGGCCGCGGCGGAACCGGTCCCGCGCCAGACGCCCCAATCCAGGCTGATGACGGGAAGCCCCCCGGTCCGGCGCAGGCTGGCGAGGCCATCGAGGAAGGCGCTGGCGAAGGCGTGGTTCACCTGGCGGGCGGAGCCGATGACGCCGGCGGCGGAGGCGCAGAACACGAGGTGCCGCGGCCGCGCGGTTTCCGGCAGGGCGCGTATGGCGGCATCCAGCGCCAGCGCGCCGGCGATCTTGGCGCGCAGCACCGGGGCGATGGTGGCTTCGTCCTGCGCGGCGATGGGCGCATCCGCCAGCAACCCGGCGGCATGGACCACGCCCTGCAGACCGGGCGTTTCCGCCAGCAGCCGCGTGATGGCGGCGGTATCGGCCACATCGGCGGCGATGTGCCGCACCGGGACCGCCAGGGCGGGCGGGGTGGCGGCGCGGCGGCTGAGCAGCAGTATTTCCGTGGCGCCATGGGCAGCGAGCCAGGTCGCGATCTCCCGCGCCAGGCCGCCGCTGCCGCCGGTGATGAGCCAGGTGCCGGAGACGCGGGCGGGCGCACGTGGCGCGGGGGCAGGGCGCAGGCGCGGCACGGTGCGGCAGCCCTCCGCATCCCAGCCGATCTCCGCTTCGCCATCGCCGGCCAGGACTTCATCCACCAGCGCCTCCGCGCTCGGCGGCGCGACGATCAGGCGCGGGGCGAGGGCGGGGGCTTCCAGCGCGAGGGAGCGGACGAAGCCGGGCAGGCCGGCATGGCCGAGGCTGCCATCGGCGACGATGACCAGGCGCGGCGGCACGGGCCGGGCCATGGCCTCCCGCGCCATCGCGACCAGATCGGCCAGCAGCGCCTCCTGCCCGGGCGCCGTCGCGGCGGCGGGCGGCAGGATATGGAGGAGGCCATCGGCCTGGCTGGCGCTGGCCAGCCGCGCGCCTGCCCCGGCCAGCAGCGCGGCTGCGCGGCCGGCCTCCCCCGCGACATGCCAGGTTGCACCGGGGGTGGGGCGTTCGGGCAGGCGGCGGGCGAGGATCACTTCGCCGGTCGCATCCGGCGGGACCTCGAAGCCTGATTCCGCAAGCAGGGAGCGCCAGGAATCGAGGCTGAGGAGCGGATGGTCCGGGCGGCGGCTGGTATCGGTGAAGCGCCACCAGCCCTCCGTCAGGCCGAAGACGATGTCGATCCAGCGGCGCCGCGCCGTGCTCTCCACCAGCAGCAGCACGCCACCGGGCGCGAGCAGGCCGCTGATGTGCTTCAGCGTGGCACCGAGATCGGCAGTGGCGTGCAGCACATTGGCGGCCAGGACCACATCCGCGCAGCCCGGCGCAAAGCCCTGCGCGGCGGGATCGCGTTCGATGTCGAGCAGCGCCGGCACCAGCCCGGCGCCCGCGAATTTCCGCTGCGCCGCGGTCAGGAAGGCCGGCGAGACATCGGTGAAGCGATAGTGGCGCGCCGCTTCGGGCAGCGCATCCAGCAGCGCGCCGGTGGCGCCGCCGGTACCGGCGCCGACCTCCACGATGCGAAGGCGGCGGCCCTTCGGCGTCGCGGCGGCCAGTCGCGCGGCGGCGGCGCGCAGCAGGCCGTTGACGGTGTGGGCATAGGCGGAGGTTTCGTAGAAGGCGCCGGCCCCGGCCTCATTGGCGGGGAAGAGCAGCCCGAGGGGTTCGGTGCGGCCCGTGAGGACATCGGCGAGGGCTTCGCCGCAGCGGCGCAGCACCGCGACCTCCCCCTGCATGGCGGGGGCGGCGGCGAGGACGGCATCGATGGCAGGGGGATCATCGGGCGGGCTGCGGAGTACGGTCCAGCGGCGGCGATCCCGCTTCAGCACGCCGTCCTCCGCCAGCATCGACAGCAGCCGGTGGAACAGGCGGTGATGGCGTTCCGCGATGCCGAGTGCTTCCGCGAGGGCGAAGAAGGTCAGTTGGGTGCCGGGCTTGAAGGGCAGGCCGAGCCGGCGCAGCGCCTGCACGGCATAGGCGGTGGCGACGGATTCCAGTGCCTCTCCCTGGCGGGCATAGGCATCCATGTCGTGCAGGGTGGCGAGGCGCCGGGCCTCGGGCGCGAGCGCGGCGCCGAGGCGCGCGGCGCCAGGCAGGAAGGCGGGCGGGGCCAGGCCATCCACCAGCGGCGCGGGTTGGCGGGCTTCCTGCCAAAAGGCCTGGCTGCCGGGCCGCGGCAGGAAGCGGAGGCCACGGACCTCCAGCGCCACGCCCTGGTCGTCGATCAGCAGCAGGTCGGCGGTGATGCCATCGCCTTCCGCCTGCGCGGTGACGACGACGCGGGGCGAGGCGCCGGGGCGGCGATGCAGCGCGACATGGCCGATGCCACCCGGGACCAGCGTGGCGCCCGCCTCCGCCGCGACGGCGGCGGCGACGAGTTGGAAGGCGGCGTCGAGCTGCGCGGGGTGCAGCAGGAAGCGCGCATCGGCCGGGCCGGCGGCGAGGGTGGCGGTGGCGATGCCGGGCCCGCGCCGGATGGCGCCGAGCAGGCGGAAGGCCGGGCCGTGCTGGATGCCGCGCTCGGCCAGGGCAGCGTAGAGCGCGTCTGCGTCGAGCGGCGTATCCGCCGTCGCGATGGGCGGCGCGGGTGGCGCGGCGCGGGGCGCCAGGCGGCCGGATGCGTGGATGACGGGGGCGGCGGCGGGATCTTCCGGCCGGTGGCTCAGGATGCGGAAGGTGCCGTCGGTCGCGATGGTGTGCAGATGCGTGGGCGCGCTTTCGGACAGGCGGAGCGGCGTGGTGATGTCCAGCGCCTCGATCGCCTGGCCGGGGAAGGCGGCGAGCGCCATCTCGACATAGGCGCTGGCGGGCAGGATGGGCTGGCCCTCGACCAGGTGCTGCGCGAGGAAGGCGGTGGCGGGGCGACGAAGGTCGAGGATGGCGGACCAGCGGCGTTCGGACGACAGCGGCAGGGGGATGGGGCGGCCGAGCAGCGGGTGCGCGCCATCGTCATCCACCGCCACGGCCGGGGCGGCTTCGGCGGGGGCGTCGATCCAGAAGCGTTCGCGCTGGAAGGGTGTGGTCGGGATGGCGACGCGGCGGCCCTGGGTCGGCGGCAGGCTGGGCGGCGGCGCGTTGGAGGGGATGGCGGCGGCCAGTTCCCCCGGTGCGCGCACCGCGACCCACCAGGGCAGCCGCGCGCGGCCAATCCGGGCGGTGTGGCAGATATCGGCGAAGCGGTCCGTGGTGGTGGAGAGGTGGTCGCGGTAGCGGGCGATGAGGGCGCGGAGCGCGGGCTCCGTCCGGGCGGAGAGGAACAGCACCGGCGCTTCGGCGGGCTCGGCTTCGACCGGTGCCGGCGCGGGCGGCGCTTCCAGCACGATGTGCACATTGGTGCCGGAAAAGCCGAAGCTGCTGACGCCGACGCGCCGCACGCCGCCATGCACGGGCGTTGTCGGGATGCGGATATCGGCGCCGGCGAGATCGATATGCGGGTTGAGCCTGGTGAAATGCAGGCTGGGTGGGATGGCCTGGTGGCGCAGCATCAGCGCCGCCTTGATGAGCCCCGCCGTGCCGGCCGCCGCCTCGCAATGGCCGATATTCGTCTTGACCGAGGCGACATGCAGCGGGCGATCCGCGCGCATCCCGAAGACGGCGCGCAGCGCATGCATCTCGATGGGATCGCCGAGCGCGGTGCCGGTGCCATGCGCCTCGATCGCGTCGATGTCGTCGGGCGTCAGGCCGGCATTGGCGAGCGCGGCGCGGATGACGGCTTCCTGCGCGGGGCCGTTCGGTGCCGTCAGCCCGGCGCTGCGGCCATCCTGGTTGACGGCGCTGCCGCGGATGACGGCGAGCACGCGATCGCCATCCGCCACCGCATCCGACAGGCGCTTGAGCACCAGCGCGCCGCAGCCCTCTCCGCGCACATAGCCATCGGCGCCCGCATCGAAGGTCTTGCAGGCGCCGTCCGGGGACAGCATGCGGCCGAGGCAGAAATTGATCGTGATGTCGGGCGTGAGCATGAGATTCACGCCGGCGACGATGGCGAGCCCGCACTCCCGCGCGCGCAGCGCCTGCACCGCCAGATGCGTGGCGACGAGGGAGGAGGAGCAGGCGGTATCCACCGCCATGCAGGGGCCCTGGAAGCCGAAGCTGTAGCTGATGCGGCCGGAGGCGACGGAGGCCGCATTGCCCGCGCCCGCCGCCGCGTTGCTGCCGGAGCCATGCGCGGTGCGCGACAGCAGCGCGGAATAATCGTTGGTGCTGATGCCGACATAGACGCCGGTGCGGCTGCCGACGAGCGATGGCGGCGCGATGCCCGCATCCTCCAGCGCTTCCCAGGTTACTTCCAGCAGCAGGCGCTGCTGCGGGTCGATGCCGATCGCCTCCCGCGGCGAGATGCGGAAGAACAGCGGTTCGAACCCGTCGACGCGGTCGAGGAAGCAACTTTTCCGCACATACATGCGCCCAGCGCGGCCGGGTTCGGGATCGTAGAGCGCGTCGATGTCCCAGCGGTCCCGTGGCACTTCGCGGCTGCCGTCCCGGCCTTCCAGCAATGCCTGCCACATCGCGTCCGGGCTGTCCGACCCCGCGGGATAGCGGCAACCCATGCCGACGATGGCGATGGGCGCGGTGTTCGCGCGTTCCAGTTCGGCGTTGCGGGCCCGCAGGCGGGCAAGCGCGACGACGGCCTGCTGCATCGGAGTCATGGAAGGGCGGTCGAGCATCGGGCGCGCTCCGTTCCGTTCAGTCGCAGGCGCGCAGCAGCGCGGCCGCGAGGGCCGCGAGCGGCATGGCGATATCGTCTTCCGGGGAGCAGCCGAGCAGCTGCAACTGCCCGCGCCACAGGGTCGGGATCACCACGCCCCCGCCGGCGCGCGCGGCACTCAGCACGAGTTGCAGATCGTAGCCATCCTCCCCCGCCGCGCGCCAAGTGGGGGCGCCGGTGATGGTGAGGCCGGATCGGCGCCATGCCGGTGGCGTGCCAGGGCGTTGCAGCAGGCGCGGCAGGATCAGCAGGCTGTCGCCGGCCTCGCCGGCCTCGATCCGTTCGAAGACCACAGCGCGATTGTCGCGCGCGGCTTCCCAGAAATCGCCCGGCGCGAGGTCGGCATAGACATGGCTGATGGCCATGCCGGGGCCGGGCGGCAAGGCTGGGCGGATGAAGCGGCTGAGATCGACAGAGAAGGCGCAGGCATCCGTGCCGGCCGCATCGCGCAGCGCGATGGCGAGCGCGCTGTTGAGGCTGGCGCCCTCAGCGTCGCACCGTTCAAGGATACGCGCGGTCTCGCTTGCGTCATAGCGATGCAGCGTGAGGCGGGTGCGGGATGCCGGCGGCAGGATGGCGGTGAGGCGCGAGGGGCCGAGGGCTTCCCAGCGCGCGCCGGCGCGGTCCGACCACCAGCCCTCGATCAGGTCGCTGGCGTCCTCGTCACCGAAGACGTTGTCCGGCAGCAATTCCTCGCAGGCCGGCGCCAGATCGCCGACCGGCGTCGCCTCCGCGAAGGCGTGGCCGAGCGCCAGCGCGGTGCGGTAATCCGTCAGCGCGTGGCTGACGGCGATCAGCAGGGTCTGGCCGCCCGGATGGTCTGCAACCACTGCCTCCCAGGGCGGGTTGTCGTCGGTGCCGATCCGCGCATCCAGCAGCTGTTCGGCGATGCCGACCCAATCGGCCTCGGCAGCGAGTGTCGCGCGGCGGATCAAGCCCGGCGTGGTCGCGACCGACCAGCGAGGCCTGCCGCGGCGGCCGATGCGGGCGACGGGAATGTCGAAGCTCGGCGGTGCCTGGGTGGGGAAGCCGCCGGTGGCGCGTTGCAGCACGACGACGCTGTTGGTCGGCGCCACCTGGTCCAGCAGCCAGAACTTCGTCTCGTTCGGGCTGAGGAGGCGCATCATGCGGCGCGGGCAGCCAGGAGATCGGCCATGGCGCCGACATTCTCGAGCTTGCCGACCTCGGCGGGGTTGAGGCGGACCTTGAACTCCCGCTCCACCGCCAGCACCAGCACGATGTGCTGGAGGCTGTCCCACTCATCGATGTCGTCCGCCGTGGTGGTGTCCTGTATGGTGAGGGCATCATCCTCGAACACCTCGCGGAACACGGTGGTGAGGCGTTCGAGGATGGCCGGGCGGTCAGGCATCGTGGTGCACCATGGTGGGCCAGGGGTGGCGATCCGCCGGCGCGGTGAACAGGCGCGCGCCTGCTTCCTCTCCGGCCGGGGTGAAGCCGAGCCGGGGATAGAGACCGGCGACGAGCTGGTTCTTCGCGGAGGGCACGAAGCGGCCGAGGATGCGCGTGGCGCCGCGCCTTTGCGAATCGCGAAGGATGAGGTTGGCGGTGAATTCCTCCACGCCGCGGGCCAGGACGCGGCAGCTCATCACCCAGGTGTGGATCGCCAGGTCCTGGCCCTGCTGGCGGAGGAGGAGGGCGGCGATCAAGCCGTTGTCACCGAAGCGATCGCGCAGGCGGATATGCAGCACCGTCCAGGCGGGGTCGCGCGCCAGGGCGTCAATCTCGGCCTCCGTCGGTCGGGTGCCGGTCAGGTGGAACTGGTTGCTCTTGCCGATGAGTTGCGCGATGCGCGGCAGGTGGAACGCATCTGCGCCGCCGGTGGTCGCCACCATCTCCAGGCTCGCCAGGTAGCCATCCATGTCCACGAAGGCGGCGCGGTGTTCCGCGCGTTGCGCATTCTCCGCATAGAGGCGCGTGCGGGTGGCGTCTTCCGCGTTGAAGGCGATCGCCTCGAACCAGGCGCCGGCTTCGAGGGCGGCTATGTAGTGGGCGGGGTCGTCCGGCATCTCCGGCACCGCGACCTCCGGCAGGTGGCGGCGGACGATGTCGCGCTCCATCGGGTTGTCATCGACGAAGACGAGCGAATCGAGCCCGATGCCGAGCGTGGCGGCGATGTCGCGAACCGCATCCGCCTTGTTGCCCCAGCCCGCGCGGAAGACGGCGAAATCCTCCAGCCGCAGCACCGTGTCGGGGTGTTCGCGGAAGGGGAGGGAGGCAGCGTCCGGTTCGTTCTTCGAACAGGCGGCGAGAATGATGCCGCGGTCCTTCAGCGCCTTCACATGCGCCTGGAAGGCCACGAAGGCTTCCCCCGCCGCGTTGCTGCCAAGCGCGATGCCGGCCAGCCCGTCATCGCCGATGACGCCGCCCCAGAGCGTGTTGTCGAGGTCGAGCACCAGGCATTTGCGGGCCAGGCCCCGCGCGCCGGCGATGAGGCGTGACGCGGCATGGGCGAGCACACCGGAAGCACCCGGCGCCACCGCGTGCTTCGAATGGTGCCAGTAGCGCGCATCGTGCCAGGCGTGGCGGCCATGCCGTGCGGCGACCTGGTCCAGGTCGAACAGCACGACGCCGGAGGGCGCGGCCAAGGCGAGTTCCGCATTCAGCAGGCGGAGCGCGGTGCGCGCGCCCCAGGCGGCGGCGCCGGCCAGGTTGCCGGCGGGATCATCCTCCGGCAGCGGCGCGTTGTTCTCCATCACCAGGCAGCCTTGGGCCCGCAGCGCATCCCACAGCGCGACGCGCGCGGCGACGGCACGGGCGACGGCGGCGCGAACCGCGTCCGGCGCGGCGCCGGGGCGCAATGACAGGTCATGGTCGCGATGCGTGGTGAAGAGCCAGACGAGATCGGGGCGGAAGGCGTGCAATTCGCTGCCGGGATCGATGACGGAGGCGGTGGTGGTATCGAAGGGCGCCAGGTGGATGGTGGGCGCGAAGCCGGCGAGGGTCAGCCAGAGCTGGAGCGGCGGGACCAGGTGATCCAGCGTGCTGGCCCCGGCGATGGCAAGACGGAGCGGCCGGAGGCCCAGGGCTGCGCCATCGACACCGCCGAGGAGCCGGGCCGCGCGAAGCTGGTCGAGGAAATCGGTGTCCGCGCCGATCGTCGCGCGCAGGATGGCGAGGGCCGCCGGCCCGTCGCCCTCGGCGACGGCCGTCCGGGCGCGGGCGATGCCGTCCTTCACCCGGGTGCGGTCCATCGTATCCAAGGGCATCCTGACCCGACCATCCCGCCACGACGTTTCGCTGCAGGATATCCGCGCCGGACTCGCTTGCAAAGCGTCACGCTTGATCGGCGGGATCGTAACGTGGCACAAGGAAATTGGGCTGGGGACTGGAATTGCGTGACCGTCGAAGCGTCAGCTCTGCAGTTCCAGGACATCGTCCCGGGATACCGGGCTGAGATCACGTGTCTCATGGATTTGGACGCCGTCGACGCCTTCGCAGCCGTCACGGGTGATCGCAGCCCCTTGCATGTTGATGCCGGCTTCGCAACATCCCGTGGGTTCACGGGCCGCGTGGCGCATGGGGCGCTGCTGGTCGGCTACGTCTCCCGCCTGGTGGGCATGGTGCTGCCCGGGCGCAACGCGCTGCTGCTGGGGGTCAACATGTCCTTCGTCGCGCCGGTGATCGTGGGTACGCGGGTGACGGTCGCCGGAACGGTGGACCAGGTGTCGGAGGCCGTGCGGTCCCTGGTGCTGCGGATCGAGGCGAAGGACGAGGCCGGCACCGTGGTCGCGCGCGGCAAGGCGACGGTGGGCTTCACCGCGGAGGCCGGCGCGCATGGATGACCAGCTCGACCTCATCCTGGTCACGCAGTCCAATGTCGTGGACTACGAGGGCTTCGGCAACCTGCCGCTGGACCGCAGCGACCTCTACAAGCACCTGGTCTATCCACGGATGGTGCTGCATGAGGGGCGCTTCCGATCCCACCTCGACTACATCAATCGCCGTGTGCATGGCCGCTACTTCGAGCAGGGCGACTGGCAGCAGCGGCGGGAGATGCTGAACATCTGGAACCTGCCCTCCATGGCGGGCGTCCACCTCATCAACTACCTCGCCCAGTTCGGCTATCGCGTGCGGGTCATCAACAACCTCGACAGCGAATGGGACTGGTTCGAGGAGGCGTACCGCAACAGCAAGCGGCCGCCGCTGGTGGGCATCTCCTCCACCTTCTACCTCTCCTGGAAGGAAGTGGGTGGGGTGGCGAAGCGGCTGCGCGCGCTGGACCCGGATATGGACATCGTGCTGGGCGGCGCCTTCGCGAATGCGGAGACGATCAACGGTGACCCAGCCGCCTTCGCGCAGCGGATGCGGCGCTACGGCATCCGCTACGTGCTGCACGCCTTCAATTCCGAGACCGACCTGCGGGACCTGCTGGCGGCGCGGCGCGGCCAGGCGGCGATGGATGCGGTGCGGAACCTGGCGCGCATCGACGGGCGGCTGGATGGCGGCAGTTTCGAACTGGGGCCGAAGGTCTGGAACGAGCCGCTGCTGTCCCTGAAGGATTGCCCGCCGACCTGGGACCAGCACCACCTGCCGTTCCTGAACCGAACCATCCAGATCCGCACGGCCTCCGGCTGTCCCTTCGCCTGTGCCTTCTGTTCCTACCCCACCACCGCGGGGCCCTGGCAGACGGTGGAGGCGGAGCATGTGCGCGCGCATCTGGATAGCCTGACGCGCATCGGCGGCATCGACCGCGTGATCTTCATCGACGATACCTTCAACGTCCCGCCGCACCGCTTCCGCGAGCTGATCAAGATCTTCGCGGAGTACAATTTCGAATGGTTCTCCTTCCTCCGCGTCCAGTACGTGGATGACGAGACCGTCCGGATGATGAAGGACAGCGGCTGCAAGGGCGTCTACCTCGGCATCGAATCCGCCAGCGACAAGGTGCTGCGGAACATGAACAAGCGCGCGACGTCGCGACAGTTCGCCGAGGGCGTGCAGCTGCTGAACAAGCACGACATCGACTACCTCGCCGCCTTCGTGCTGGGCTTCCCGGGGGAGGATGACGGCACCATCCAGGAGAATATCGACTTCATCCGCGACAACGGCGTGCGGTTCTATTCCCTGAAGGAATTCTACTACATGCCCCACACGCTGGTGCATGAGAAGCGCGCGGAATACGGCCTGACCGGCATGGGCAACAAATGGTCCCACGCGACGATGAGCCATGAGCAGGCATCGCGCATCAAGCTGGAGATGTTCCAGGCGATCGAGAGCACCCACATCGATCCCGATACCTCGCTTTGGTACATGGCCTACCTGTACGATCAGGGCTACGATTTCGCGCAGATCCGGCAATGGCAGGCGGAGATCAACGCGCTGATGAAGCGGCAATTGGCCGCGGGCAACCTGTCCCTGCTGCCGGAAGCGACGGAGTTCCCGCAAGCTGCCGAGTGACCTGCCGCCTGCCTGGGACCTGATCTCGCCGGGCTTCCTGCTGGTCATGGCGGCGATGGTGCTGGCCTTCCGCGCCCGGGCCCTCGCCTTCGTCGCGGGTGGGCTGGCGATGGTGGCCTGGCTGGCGCCGACGCCTTTGGCGATGCTGCCGGTCCCGGTGATGGCGCTGGTGGGATGCGCCATGGCGAAGCGGGTGGCGACGCGGCCGCTGCTGCTGGCGCCGGCGATTGCCGCGCTGGTCGGTTTCTTCCTGCTGGTGAGGGAGGTGCTGCCCGCGATGGGCGTGCTGCCGCCCATCGGGCTCGGCGGCAGCATCGGGCTGTCCTACGTCATGTTCCGGCTGATCCAGCTTCTGGTGGATGGCGCGGAGGGGGAGGGGCCGGCGGAGGCGCCGCTACCCTCGTTGATGGCGTGGCTGCTGTTCCCGCCGAGCCTGCTCGCGGGCCCCATCGGCCGCGCGCAGGATTTCCTGGAGGACCTGGCGGCGCCGGCGGCCTGGCCTTCGCGCGAGGATTGGATGCGGCACGGCGCGGGCGTGGCCGGCGGGCTGTTCGGTCTGGTGGTGCTGGCGGCCGCGCCCTGGTGGGTCTTCCACGAGGCGATGATGCGGCTTGACGGGGGTGCGCCGGTCTTCGCCGGGGCGGCGCTCGGCTTCGCGCTGTGGCTCTGGTTGAGCTTCGCGGGGTATTCGCGCCTGGCGGTCTCTCTCGCCGGCCTGATGGGCGTGCGCCTGCCCGAGAATTTCGATCGTCCCTGGTCCGCGGAGACCATGCTGGCGGTGTGGTCGCGCTGGCACATCAGCCTGTCCGACTGGTTTCGCCTGTACGTCTTCAACCCGCTGCTGAAATGGCTGCTGGGCGTGACCGGCGCGACTAAGCAGGCGCATTGGCTGGGGGCGCTGGCCTATGGCGGCACCTTCCTGCTGATGGGGCTGTGGCACGGCATCGGGCTGCGCTTCGCGCTGTACGGATTGCTGCTGGGGGCCGCGGCCGGAGCGAACAAGGTGGCGCAGACGCTGCTGGCGCGGCGGCTGGGCAAGGCGGGGTATGCGGCGCTGAAGCGGCGGCGCGACTATGCGCTGGCGTCATCGGTCGGCGCGGTCGGCACCTTCGTGATGGCGCTGGCCTTCCTGTGGCTGCCGGGCCAGGCCGTCACGCCGGGGCTGTTCGCCACGCTTCCGCTCGCCGCGCTGATCGTCTGCGCGGTCCTGGCCCTGTTGCTGCCGGCGGGGGCGCGGCTGGCGGATCGTGCCGCGCCCGTGCTGGCGGCCCGGCAGGGCTGGGTGGTGGCGTTGCACCTGGCGGCGCTGATCGGCGCGCTGTGGCTGGGGCTGCAGCCGCCGCCCCTGCTGTACCAATTCTTCTGAGGGTCAGCCGGGCTTCCGCGCGGTGGCGAGGATGTAGTCGTAGGCGCTGTAGACCTTGTCGGGGCTGAAGCGCAGCGACAGCTTGTAGGGCATGCGCGCGATCGGGTGGAAGCGCTTCAGCATGTCCGGATCCGTTGCCATGAAGCGGTGCAGTCCGGGATAGACTTCGTGGCGGATGGAGCGGACCTCCACATCGGTGAAGCCGGCGGCGCGGAGCTTCGCGGCGTAGCTGGCGCGGTCATCCGAATTCGCTTCCGGCACCGCGTATTTCTGCATGAAGAACTTCCAGTTGAAGTCCTGCATCCGGCGCCCGAAGCCGGCAGGTTCCGGGTCGTTGCGGATGACATCGGCGAGTGAGATGCGGCCGCCGGGGCGCAGCACGCGCATCGCCTCCCCGAAGAACTGTTCCCGCGTGTCGAAGTGGAAGGCGCATTCCACGCCCAGCACGGCATCCGCGCTGGCATCGGGCAGCGGCATGGCGGTGGCGGAGGCCTCCATCAGCGTGATGCGGTCCGCCATGCCCGCTTCCGCCACGCGCTTCTGGCCTGTCAGGACCTGGGATGTCGTGACGTTCAGCCCGGTGATGGACCGCGGCGCCAGGCGCTGCATCCACAGCATGTCCTGGTCCGCGAAGCCGAAGCCGACATCGACGACATCCTGGCCGGGCGCGACGCCCGCGCTTTCCGCCACCAGCATCGCCATGGCCTCGCAGGCCTCGTCGATCGTCGCCGCATCGCGCCAGTAGCCGAGGTTGAGGTAGAGGCCGCGCTTGCTGAAGGAATGGGTGGAGACGAGTTCGTAGATGTCCCGCGCGCTCATGCGCTTGAAGGGGGTGTAGAACCACAGGAGGTAGTCGAGCGCTTCGCGCAGCCTGCCGCGGGCGGGGATGGCGGTGCTCATCGGGCGGAGATCCGGAGCGCGAGGAGGGGGGCGTGGGTGGCATCGAGCGCCAGCGCGGCATCGAGCGCATTGCGGTCCCAGCCAGCGGGATCGCCGGCATCCTCCAGCGCCAGGCCTGCCTCGGCGGCCGCGTCTTCCAGCGCCGCGGTCATGTAGCCAGCCTCGAGCATGCAGAAATCCTCCGAAAGGGCGCCATAGACGGGCTCGATCGCGGCCATCCTGGCGATGAGCAGCAGCAGGGGCACGTCGCCCGCGGGATGGTCGGAGACGGGGGCGAGGGCATGGGCCTCCGGATCGTGGTAGTGGCAGCCCGGCGGCAGGCCATCCACGCCTGGCGCAGGCAGGGAGAGATAGGCCTGCACGGGATAGAGCGTGCCGGCGGAGGCATAGCGATATTTCGGCAGCACGCCTGCTCGGCTTGCCAGCACGCCGAGCAGGCGGCCGAGGCTGTCGGTGGAGAGGTCAGCCACGGCCGCCCTCCTCCATCGCCAGGGTGAATTCCTGGGCGATGAGCGCCATCATCTCATCCTCCGACATGCGCATGACGCTGGCCTCGATCTGATCGTCCGGCGGCGGCGGCGGCGGGGGCGCGCGGGGCGTAGCTTTGGGCGCGGGGGTGTCGAGGCCGAGCAGGCCGGCCAGATGCGCTTCCAGCGCCTCCACCGTCGGGTAGCTGAACAGCAGGGTGGCCGGCAGCGTCAGGCCGAGGCCATCGCCGATCCCCTTGCGGAGTTCGAGGGCCATGAGGCTGTCGAGCCCCGCATCGCTGAGGGGAAGATCGGGCGCCAGGTACTCCCCGGCACCGACGCGCAGCACGCGCGCGGCCTCCGCCGCGATGAAGGCGCCGAGCGCCGCGCGGCGGGCGCGGGGATCGGCGCCGGCCGTGGTCTGGCCAGCCTTTGCCTGGCGGGGTGGCGCGGCGCGCGGTGGTGCGACGGCGGCGAAGAAGCCGGGCACGGCGGCGCCATAGCCGGCCAGGAAGCGGGGCCAGTCGATGGCGGCGACCAGCAGGCGCGCCCTGCCGGAGGCGATGGCACGGCCCAGCGCCTGCAGGGCATCCCTCGGCGCCATCAGCGCGGCACCGGCGGCGGTCAGGCGGGCGCCTGCCGGGGTGGCGGCGACGGCACCGGCCTCCCCCCAGGCGCCCCAGTCGATGCAGAGGCCAGGCAGGCCGCGCGCCTGGCGGGCATGGGCCATGGCGCCGAGCACGGCATTGGCCGCGGCATGCGCGCCCTGGCCGGCATTGCCGATCAGGCCCGCGGAGGAGCCGAACAGCGCGAAGGCATCGAGCGGCCGGCCGATGGTCGCGGCTTCCAGGTTGAGGGCGCCATCGACCTTGGCGGCGAAGACCTTCGCGAGGTCGTCCCGCGACAGTCGCAGGATGGCGCCGTCGCTGAGGCTGCCGGCCAGGTGGAAGACGCCGCGAAGCGGGGGCAATGCCGCATCGATGGCGGCGATGATGCGCCGGACGGCGGCGGGATCCGCGACATCGCCCTGCATCACCGTGCATCCCGGCGGCAGGGCCGGGCCTTCATGCGCCCGGCGGGCCATCAGCACCACGCATTCGGCGCCCCGGTCCAGCAGCCAGGCCGCCAGCAGCGGGCCGAGGCCGCCGAGACCGCCGGTGACGAGGTGCGTGCCGGATGTGGCGAAGCCTGGCCCTGGCAGCAGCGTGACGCGTTTCAGCCGTGGCACATGCCAGGCGCCATCCCGCCAGGCGGCTTCGCGTTCGCCCTCCGGCGGGGGCGGCGGCGTGTCGCCGGGCGGGATGTCGAGCAGGCGGGCTTCGAGTTCGGGATGCTCCAGCGCGATGACGCGGCCGAGGCCGATGAGCGCGGCCTGGGCGGGTTGCGTGACGGGGCCGCCGGCGGGCTGCGCGCCATGCGTGACCATGTGCAGCGCGGGGGGCAGGGTTTCGCGGGCGGCGTCCTGCGCGGCGGCTAGGGCCTGGGTGGCGAGGGTGAGCGCATCGCTGCCGCTGGCTTCGATGGCGCGGATCGGGCGGGCGGGCCGGGGCCCGCGGGCGATGGCGACGGCCTGTGTGCCGCCCGGGGCGGGAACCAGGTCCACGGCGTCGAAGAACTCGGCCAGGATGGTCTGCCACGCATCCGGGGCCAGCAGGGGGTGATCGGTGCGCAGGCCCGTATCCCCGAAGCGCCACCAACCCGGGGTGGAGCCGAAGACAAGGTCGGCCCAGTTGCTCCGCCGGCAGGCTTCCAGCAGCAGCAGCGCGCCGCCCGGCGCCAGCAGGGACGCGGCGTGGCGCAGGCTCTCGCGGATGTCCCGCGTGGCATGCAGGACGTTGCTGGCGACGACCAGGTCGAAGCTGCCCGGCGTGAAGCCCTGCGAGTCCGGCGCGCGTTCGATGTCGAGCGGCAGCGCAGCGGCGATGGCCGCACCGAACCGCGCTGCCGCCGCATCGAGGAAACCGGCGGAAATGTCGGTGAAGGTGATGGCCAGGCGATCCGCCAGCCCGGCCTGGTGCAGCCCCGCGACCAGCGCCCCGGTGCCGGCGCCGATTTCCAGCAGGCGGAGCTTGCGGCCTTCCGGCAGCGCGGCGACCGCTTCCGCCACGGCGGCGACGAGCATGGCGTTCAGCATCCGCGCGAAGGGCGGGTCGGCGTAGATGGAGCCGCCATCGCCGAAGATTGCGGCCAGCGCATCCGCCTCCCCGCGCAGCACCGCCGGCAGGGCGGCGCCGGCGCGGCGGGCGAGGGCGATTTCCATGCGGTCGCCGTGGCGCGCGGCCAGGACGGCGGCGAGTGCGTCGGGGTCCGCCGCGGCGCCCTCGGCCATCCGGGGCAGATGCTGGTGCAGGCGGGCGAGGGCGGGGGTGACGGCGGCGGCGGGGACCTGGGTGTGCGCCCTGGCGGCGTAGCCGGCGGCGAGGGATTCCAGCGCCTCCGCGAAGCCGGGTTCCTCGGCTGGGGCGGTGGCCGCGCCGGCGCGGACGGCGGCCTCGCCGAGGGGCGGGACGCGCCATTCCGGTGATTGGGCGACCCACTCGACTTCATAGGTCCAGCGGTCGGCGGGATCGGCGGCGGGCCCGGCCTCGATGCGGCGGATGGTGAGGCCGGTGACGGTCATCACCGGATTGCCGTTGGGGTCCATGACCTCGACATCGCCGGTGGCGACGCCGCCGCCGGTGGCGGGCCGGGCGCGGACCCAGGCGCGGACGGGGCCCGCATGGTGCCGGTGGAGGGCGACGGCATCGATGGCGAGGGGCAGGAAGGCGCCGGCTTCCCCCTGGCCGCTGAAGGTGGCGCCCAGCGCCTGGAAACAGGCATCCAGCAGCGCGGGGTGCAGCGGCGCGATGGCGGGCGTGCCGTCCGGCAGGGCGACATCGACGATCGCCTCCCCCTGGCCGCGAAAGACCCGGTGGATGCCGCGGAAGGTGGGGCCGAGGGCGATGCCGCGTTCCGCCAGCATGGCGTGGAGGGAAGCGGCGCCGCCTTCCTCCTCCGTCCCGCGGGTGGCAAGGGCGTTGGGGTCCTGGGCCGCGGGGGCAGGCGGCGTGGGGGAGAGGGTGGCGGCGGCGTGGCGCGTCCAGGCGCCGCCGGCATCGGCGTGGAGGGAGACCTGGTCGCCCTCCACCAGCACCTGCACGGCGCAGCCGGTGGCGGGCAGCTTGAAGGGCGCGGCGAAGATGATGTCGCGCAGCGCGGTGCCGCCGCTAGCCGCCAGCATGGCGACGACATGGCTGGCGCCGGGTACGATGACGTCGCCCATCACGACATGATCCGCCAGGAAGGGCAGGCGCTGCGTGTCGAAGCGCGCGCGGCTGAGGCGCGTGCCGGTGGCGAGGTCGATCGTCTTGCCAAGAAGCTCTTGCGCTGTCTGCGCGAACCAGAATCGCTGGCGCTGGAACGGGTATGTTGGCGCTGATGTGGTGCGCGTCTTGTAGGGTTGGTGGAAGGCGGGCCAGTCGATCTCGGCGCCGTCCTGCCAGAGCCGGGCGAGGCTCTGCATCGCCGTCGTCCAGCCGAGTGTCGAGCCGTCCTGGCCTTGCCGCGCGCGGGCCAGCGACGGCAGCGCGACCAGCGCGGGCAGGGCGTTGCGCGCCAGGCCCGACAGCACCGGCATGGCGCCGAGTTCCACGGCATGCGTCACGCCCATCGCCGCCAGCGTGGCGAGCCCCTGCGCGAAGCGCACGGGTTGGCGGGCATGGGCGCGCCAATAGGCGGCGTCATGGCGCGGCACGACAGTACCGGCGAGGTTGCCGATGACGGGGATGGCGGGCGGCCGGTGCGGGATGGCGCGGGCCTCCGCTTCCAGCGCATCCAGCATCGGGTCGAGCAGGCGGGAATGGAAGGCGTGGGAGACGGCGAGCGGCCTCGCCTCCAGCCCCGAGGCGGTGAGCGCGGGATCGTCCAGCAGCGCGGCGATGGCGGCCTGCGGGCCGGCCACGGTGATGGCCTCCGGCCCGTTCTCGCCTGACAGTTCCAGCGCGGGATGGCGGGCGAGCGCTGCACGCGGGTTGGGCCCCAGCACAGCGGCCATGGCGCCGCCCTCGGGCAGGGCCTGGGTCAGGCGGCCGCGGGCGGCGACGAGGCGGGCGGCGTCCTCCAAGGTCAGCACGCCAGCGAGGTGCGCGGCGGCGTATTCGCCGAGGCTGTGGCCGAGCAGCGCCACGGGCTCCACCCCCCAGCTGCGCCACAGCGCGCCGAGGCCGGCGGAGAGCGCGAAGAGGGCGGGCTGGGCGATGTCGGCACGGGCCAGGGCGGCGCCATCCTCGAACAGGCGGGACAGCGGCGCGGGCAGGCCCATGACGGCGTCGCAGCGATCGAGCACGCGGTGGAAGACGGGGGCGATCTCGGCCAGGCCGCGGGCCATGCCGGGGAAGGCGGAGCCCTGGCCGGTGACGAGGAAGGCGATGCGCGGGCGGCCGGCGCTGGTGGGCTCGGCCCTGGACAGTGCCTCGGCGGCGGTGGGGGCGTCGCGGGCGGTGACGGCGATGCGGCGGGGCAGGGCGGCGCGGCCGGTGGCGGCGGTGCGGGCCAGCGCCGGCAAGTCGGCGCCGGGGGCCGCGAGCGCATTCTGCCAGCGGGCGAGGAGCGCCGTCAGCGCGGCTGGATCGCGGGCGCTGATCGGCAGGACATGCGTGGGGCGGGGGTCGGCGGCCGTCGCCGTCTCGGGCGCGGCGCCGAGGATGATGTGGGCGTTGGTGCCGGAGAAGCCGAAGGAGCTGACGCCGATATGGCGGAGCGGCGTGGGTTCGAGCCGCGTCGGCACTTCGATGCTGGCGCCGGCGAGGTCGATATGCGGGTTGAGGCGGGTGAAGTGGAGGTTGGGGGCGACCGCCTGGTGGCGGAGCATGAGGACGGCCTTGATGAGGCCGGCGATGCCGGCGGCGGCCTCGGTATGGCCGATATTGGTTTTTGCAGACCCTACCGACAAAGGCCGCGCGCGGTCGCCGGCGAAGACGCTGCGGAGCGCATGCATCTCGATGGGATCGCCAAGGGCGGTGCCGGTGCCATGGGCCTCGATGGCATCGATGTCCGATGGCGCCAGCGATGCATCGGCGAGGGCGGCGCGCAGCACGGCTTCCTGCGCGGGGCCGGAGGGAGCTGTGAGGCCGGCGCTGCGGCCATCCTGGTTCACCGCGCTGCCATGGATGACGGCGAGCACACGATCGCCGGCAGCCAGCGCATCCGACAGGCGCTTGAGGACGACGACGCCGCAGCCCTCGCCACGGACATAGCCATCGGCGGCCGCATCGAAGGGCTTGCAGCGCCCATCGCCGGCCAGCATGTGCGCCTTGGAGAAGCCGATGGTGAGTTCCGGCGACAGCGTCGCATTCACCCCCGCCGCCAGCGCCACGCGGCATTCCCCGCTGCGCAGCGCGCGCACCGCGAGATGCGTGGCCACCAGCGACGATGAACACGCCGTATCCACCACCATGGTCGGCCCCTGGGTGCCGAGCGCATAGGCGATGCGCCCCGCGGCGATGGAAGGCGCATTGCCGAGGCTGGCATAGGCGTCGATCCAGCCGAGGTCCCGCTGGCGGCCCAGCAGCGTGCCGTAATCCGCGGTGCTGAGGCCGACGAAGACGCCCATCGCCTGGCCCGAGAGGCGATCCGGCGCGATGCCGGCATCCTCCAGCGCGGCCCAGGCATTCTCCAGCAGCAGGCGGTGCTGGGGGTCCATCGCCTCGGCCTCCCGCCGGGAGATGCCGAAAAGGGCGGCGTCGAAGCGGTCGATCCCCTCGATGAAGGCGCCCCAGCGGCTGCTGGCGCGGCCGGGCGCGTCCGGATCGGCATCGAACAGGGCGGCCGCGTCCCAGCGATCGGGCGGCACTTCCGTCACGGCGTCGCGGGCGGTGGATAGAAGACGCCAGTAGGCATCAGGGCCTTCCGCGCCGCCGGGGAAGCGGCAGCCGATGCCGATCACCGCGACGGGTTCGCGCGCGGCGCGGCCGGCGGCATCCAGCTTCGCTTCCAGGTCCTGGATCATCGAAAGCGCGCGGCGGACGGCATTCGCCTCCCGCGCTGTGGGGTCAGTACCCGGCATGGGCGAGCTTCCGTTCCAGCAGCAGCAGGGCGTCGTCTTCGGTGCTGTCGGCAAGGGGCGGGGGTGGCGGGGCAGGCGGTGGGGCTTCGGCGGGGCGCGGGGCGACACCCAGGCCGAGTTCGGCGGCGAGATGCGCCACCAGCGCCTCCGCACTCGGGTGGTCGAAGACGAGGGAGGCGCGGAGCGGCTTGCCGATGGCGGCGGAGAGGGTGTTGCGGAGTTCGACGGCCATCAGGCTGTCCAGGCCGAGTTCCGCCAGGGGCCGCGCGCTGTCCAGCGGCATGTCGCCGAGGCCGAGGATGCGGCTGACGGCCTCCGCCACCGCATCCGCCAGCGCATCCCGCTTCGCGCTGCCGATGGCGGCGGCCAGCTTCTCCTGCAACGCCAGGCGGGGCGGGGGGGCGCCGGCGGCGGCGGCGGAGATCGCGACCTCTGCCAGGCCGGCGGAGAGGGCGGAATCCAGCGCGGCCAGGGCGGTGTCTGGCGACAGGCCGGCGCGGCCAACGCCCCCCTGGGCCATGCCGTCCCCCTGCCAGGCCCCCCAATGGACCAGCAGTGCCGGTTCGCCCCGGGCGCGGCGACGCTGCGCGATGGCGGCAAGGGCGGCGTTGGCGGCGGCGTAGTTGGCTTGGCCGGCGGAGCCATGCAGGGCGGCAAGCGATCCGAACATCACGAAATGCTCGATGGGATGGGCGGATGCGATGCGGTCCAGCGCCTCCGCCCCCGCCACCTTGGCCGGGAAGGCGGTGGCGAGCCGTTCGCGGTCCAGCCGTTCCGCCGTGGCGTCATGCAGCGCGCCGGCGAGGTGGAAGATGCCGCGCAGCGGGTGCTTGAGACCGGAGAGTGCGCGCCGCAGCCCGGCGGCATCGGCGATGTCGGCCGCGATTGTGCGGATGGTCGCACCGTCGATCGTCACCTCCGCCGGGCGGCGCGCCAGCAGCACCAGGTGGCGGGCGCCATTCGCCACCAGCCAGCGCGCCAGGTGCCGGCCCAGCGCGCCGGTGCCGCCGGTGAGGAGGTAGGTGGCGTCGGCCCGGAACAGGCTGCGCGCCAGCACCAGCTTGCCGACATGCCGCGCGGCCTGGATGCGACGGAGCGCGGGCGTCACCTCCGCGAACGGCCAGCGTTCCACGGGCAGGGGCGGCAGGCCCTGTGCCAGATCCTCGCAGAGCGTCGCCAGCATGTCGCCGACGCGGGCGGGGTTGGAGAGGATGAGGCTGTCGAGCGCCACGGGGCGGTAGCGGATATCCGGGCGGATCGCGTCGATGCGGGCGGTGTCCCAGATCTCCGCCTTGCCGATCTCGAGGAAGACGCCGCCGGGCTTTAGCAGGCCGAGGCCCGTGGGGATGGCGGGGCCCGTTAGGCTGTTGAGCACCACATCGACGGGGGCAGCGCTGGCGAAGCCGAGGCCGCGGCTGTCATGCACCTCCGCGATGCCAAGGGCGGCGAGGCGCGCGCGCTTTTCCGGGCTGCCGGCGGTGGCGACCACCACCGCGCCGGCGGCCCGCGCGACGGCGACCGCCGCCATGCCGACGCCACCCGTCGCCGCATGGACCAGCACGCGCTGGCCGGGGGATAGCCGCGCGACTTCCAGCAGCGCGAGGCGCGCGGTGAGCCAGGCGACGGGCTGGGCCGCGGCCTCCGCGAAGCCCATGCCGTCCGGCAGCGCGCGCACCAGGCGCGCATCGGCGCTGACATGGCTGGCGAAGCAGCCAGGCGCGATGGCCAGCACGGCATCGCCGGGCGCGAAGCTCGAAACGCCATCACCGACCGCGGCGACGCGGCCCGCACATTCCACGCCGGGGGCACCTCCATCGCCGGGATAGACGCCGAGCAGGTTCATCACGTCCCGGAAATTGATGCCGGTGGCGGCGACCTCGATCACCACCTGGCCGGGTTCCGGCAGCGGCGGCGCCGTGCGGTCCCAGCGCAGTGCCTCCAGCGACGCATCAGCGCCTCGCGCCAGCAGGAAGGGGGCGGGGGGCGGGGACGGGGTGGGGCGTGTTGCCAATTCCCGCGCCAGCAGCGCGCCGTCGCGGAGCGTCAGCACGGGCGGGCATTCGGCGGGGATCGGGGGCGGCGTGGCGCCAGCGGGCAGGTCCAGCAGCACGGGCCGGAGTTCGGGGTGTTCCAGCGCCAGGGTGGGGATCAGCCCGGCCAGTGCCGCCTGGGCCGCGCCTGCCTCCAGCGTGGTCAGCACCGCGAGGCGGGCAGGCGCGGCGCGGGCGGCTTCCAGCACGCGCCAACTGGCAGCGACGGCATCCGTTTCGGCCCGCAGGTCGATCCAGGCGGGGGTTTCCGTGCCGCCCGGCACCGCCCGCCAGGCCGTTTCCTGCACTACGGCGCCCCGGCGGGAGACGGCGAGGGCCAGGCCCTCGCACAGCGCGACGGGGGAGCCGGTGGCATCCAGCAGCGCGACCTCCGCGCGGTCCGGCGCGGAGAGGCGGAGCACGGCGAAGCGGGGTGTGCCGCCGAACAGGACCAGGCGGGCCAGGCCCTTCGGCACCAGCGCATCCCGGCTGCCTTCGGGCAGCGTCGCGGCCAGAGCCTGCCAGGCGGCGTCCAGTACTCGGGGATCGAGGCGATAGCCGGCCTGGCTGTCCCCGAGTTCGGCCACCGCCTCTCCATCGCCGGCCCACAGGGCGCGGAGGCCCCGGAAGGCCGGGCCATAGGCGAGGCCGGCTTCGGCGAAGCGGGCGTAGAGCGCGGCGACATCCATGGCGCGCGGGCAGCGGGCGCGGGCATCCACCAGGGACGTCACCGGCGCGTCGGAGAGGGCGCCGGCGCGGGCGGTCGCGACGGAGATGAAGGGCGCGTCGGGGTCCTCGGCGGCGGCGGCGAGGGTGAGGGCGCCGCCGTCATGCATCGTCTGCACCACCGGCGTCTCGGCGGGGGCGAGGAGGCGGTCGAAGGTCACGTCCTCCAGCACCGCGGGCGCCCCGGGCGGCAGGGCGGAGAGCATCATCTCCACCATGGCGGTGGCCGGCAGGACGACGCGGCCGGCCAGGGCGTGGTCGGCCAGCCAGGCGGGAGGCGTCGACGAGAACTCGGCCTCGAACAGCCGCTGGCCGCGCTGGGATCGCAGGCGACGGCCGAGCAGGGGGTGGGCGCGGGCGGGCGGGGTGGCGCGGGCCGGGGTGGCCCAGTGGCGCTGGCGGTCCCAGGGCGTCAGCGGCAGGGCGATGCGGGCGCCGGATTGCGGCGGCAGGTTCGGGTGCGGGGCGTTGCTGGGCGTGGCGGTGGCCAGGGCCTCCGGCGCCTCGGCCAGCACCCACCAGGCGTGGCGCGTCCGGCCCGTGGCGGCGCTGGCGCAGAGGGCTGCGAAATCGGCGCCCTCCGCCAGGCGGGCCCGGCAGGCGGCGATGAGGCGGCGCAGCCCGGCCTCGCTGCGGGCTGTGAGCAGCAGGCGCGGCGTGGTTGTCGGCGGTGGGCCGGGCGGCGACGCAGGGGGCGCTTCCAGCACTGCATGCGCATTGGTGCCGGAGAAGCCGAAGGAACTGACGCCCATGTGGCGCAGGGCCGCCGGCGCCAGGGAAGTGGGCACGCGGAGATCGGCGCCGCCGAGGTCGATATGCGGGTTCAGCGTGCCGAAATGCAGGCTCGGCGGCACCTGGCCATGGCGCAGCATCTGCACCGCCTTGATGAGGCCCGCGATGCCGGCCGCGGCCTCGGCATGGCCGATATTGGTCTTCACGGAGCCCACCATCAGCGGGCGGCCGCGATCCGGGCCGAAGACGTTGCGGAGCGCGTGCATCTCGATCGGGTCGCCGAGGGCGGTGCCGGTGCCATGGGCCTCGATCGCGTCGATGGCATCGGGGGGCAGGCCGGCATCGGCCAGCGCGGCGCGGATCACGCCTTCCTGCGCGGCGCCGGATGGCGCGGTGAGGCCGCTGCTGCGGCCATCCTGGTTGACCGCCGTGCCGCGGATGATGGCCAGGATACGGTCGCCCGCGGCCGTCGCCTCCGACAGCCGCTTCAGCACCACCACGCCGCAGCCATCGGCGCGGACGAAGCCATCGGCGCGGGCATCGAAGGCCTTGCAGCGCGCATCCGGCGCCAGCATCGAAAGCCCCTGCAAGGCGCTGGTGGTGCCGCTGCCCAGCGCCAGGTTCACGCCCCCCGCCAGTGCCATGCCGCATTCGCCGCGCCTGATCGCCTGCACTGCCAGGTGCAGCGCGACGAGGGAGGAGGAGCAGGCGGTATCCAGCACCAGCGCCGGGCCGTTGAGTCCGAGGAGATAGGCGATGCGGCCCGCCGCGATGCTGGGCGCGCCGCCCGTGCCGGCAAAGGCCTCGCCCCCTTCCGCATGGGCGGCCAGTTGGGCGTAGTCGTAGTTGCACAGGCCCACGAACACGCCGGTGTTGCTGCCCGTCAGCGTGTCGGGCGGCAGCAGCGCATCCTCCAACGCTTCCCAGGCGACTTCCAGCAGCAGGCGGTGCTGCGGGTCCATGAAGGGGGCCTCGCGCGGGGCGATGCCGAAGGCGAGTGGATCGAAGCCCGCGACATCGGGCAGGTAGCCGGCTTGCGGGCCATCGGTGTCCTGCGGGCCGAGGCTGCGGCCTTCCGGGCGCGCGACGATGCCGTCCCGCCCTTCCGCCAGCGCCTGCCAGAAGGCGTCCGGATCCTCCCCGCCCGCGGGGAAGCGGCAGCCCATGCCGATGATGGCGATGGGGTCGTCGCTGGCCGTGGCGCGCGGGGCGGCCTGCGCCGCGGCGGGCGCATCGCCGAGATGGGCGGTGAGCGCGGCGACGCTGCTGTGGTCGAAGAGCAGCGTGGCGCTGAGGGCGCCGCGGCCGAGGCGCGATTGCAGGCGGTTGCGGAGTTCCACCGCCATCAGGCTGTCGAGGCCGAGTTCGAAGAGGTTGGCGCGCCGGTCCAGCGCCTGGCCCAGCGCCAGGCCGAGCACGGCGGCGGCTTCCGCGGCGATGAGGTCCGCGAGGCCGGCGGCGGCAGGCGCCTCGGCAGCGGGGCTGACCGGCGTGGCGGCCGGTTCCGGCGCCTGCCAGCCGCGCAAGGAGGAAGGCGGGCGCATCGCCTCGAAACTCGCGAGGAAGCGGGGGCGGTCGATCGGCAGGATGGCGCTGGCGGCTTCGGGCGTGGCGAGGGCCCAGTCGAGCAGCGCCTCCCCGGCCTCCGACGGGATGGTGCCGAGGCCTTGGGCGCCGAGGCGGGCGACCAGGGCAGCGTTCCCGGCCTGCGAGCCGATATCGCGCCAGAGGCCGAAGCCGAGGCTGGTGGCGCGGCCGCCGCGGGCACGCCGGGCGGTGGCCAGGGCATCGATCGCACAACTGGCCGCCACATGCGCGGCCTGGCCCGCCTGGCCGAACAGCGCGACGGCGGAGGAGAAGAGCAGGAAGAAGTCGAGGTCGGGGAAGGCGGCGTCCAGGTCGCGCGCGGCTTCGAATTTCGGTGCCAGGGTGGTGGCGAAATCGGCGGCGCTGGCCTGGGCGAGCGTGGCATCGGCCAGCGTTCCGGCGGCATGGACGATGCCGCGCAGCGCGGGCAGGCGTGCGATCAGCGCCGCGCGGGCAGCGGCATCCGCCAGGTCACAGGCCTCCAGCGTGACCGCGACGCCGGCATCGCGCAGCGCCTGCACCCACGCAGGGTCTTCGGGCATGCGGCGGCCTGCCAGCACCAAGCGGCGCGCGCCGCGCCTGGCCAGCCATTCGGTGGCGAAGCGGCCGAGGCCACCGAAAGCGCCGGTGACGAGGATGGGCCCTTCCGGATCGATGCTGGCGGGAGGGCCATCGGCGGCCTGGCCGAGGCGCGGGACAAGAAGGGCGCCGTCCCGTAGCACCAGTTCCGGCTCCGCCAGCAGCAGGGCGGGCGGCGCATCGCCATCCCCGTCCACAAGGCGGATGTCGAGTTCCGGCCGTTCCTGCCGCAGCGTCCGCATCATGCCCCACAGGGCGGCGCCGGCGGGATCGGCGCCCATGGCGCCGCTGGTGCGGAGCGTGATGCGCCGCTGTCCCGGCTGCAGCGCCTGGATGCGGGCGAGCAGGCCGGCGCAGCGATCCGCGGCGGGGCCGCCGGGATCGGTGAGGGTCAAGGCCTCCGCCGCCTGGCGGGCGACCAGCAGGGTGTTGCCGGGCAGGCCCCGGATGGCCGTGACCTCCAGCCCCAGGCGGCCCAGCAGCGAGAGCCAGGCCTGGCGGGACAGCAGGGGATGATCGGGGCGGAGCGTGGGGTCGGCGAATCTCCACCAGCCCTCTGTCAGCCCGAAGACGAGATCGACCCAGCCGCCGGGTGTCGCATCTCCAGGCAGTCCTTCGGGATCGGTTTCCAGCAGCAGCAGCCGGCCATCGGGGGCGAGGAGTCGCGCGGCATGGCGGAGCGCGGCTTCCAGGTCCCGCGTGGCATGCAGGACATTGGCGGCGATCACCAGGTCGAAGCCGGCTTCGGGCATTCCCTGCGCGATCGGATCAGCCTCGATGTCCAGCACGGCGAAGTGCTGGGCGGGAATGCGGCCGCGGGCGCGTTCCACCAGCGACCGGCCGATATCGGTGAACCAGTAGTCGATGCGGGCGGCATCGAGCGCCGCGAGCACGGCCGTGGCGGTGGCGCCGGTGCCGGCGCCGATCTCCAGCACGCGCAGCCGGCCGGTGGGCGGGGCGGCGGCCTCCGCCAGCACGGCCAGGACCTGGTTGGCGGCGGCGTAGGCGGGGCTGTCGCGATAGACCTGTTCGGCGCCATCGCCTTCGAACAGCAGCTTCACCGGGTCGGCCAGGCCGCGCAGCACATCGGGCAGGGCGGCGCCGCAGCGATCCAGCAGCGCGGCCTCCGGCGGCGCCTCAGGCAGCGCGATGCCAGGTGCTGCCTCCGGCAGCGGGGGCGCGTCCGGCAGGTTGCGGGCGGCGAGGCGGGCGAGGTGGTCGAAGAGGCGGCGGTGGCGGGGCACGACCTCCTCCGCCGTCACGGCGGCGATGGCGGCGCAAGCGTGGCGGGTGGCGGCTGCTTCCAGCGCCAGGCGGCGGGCGGGATCCTCCAGCCCCGCGGTCTGGGCCGCTAGTTGCGCGCGGGGGTCGGGACGGGGCGTCCAGGTGATGGCGTGGCACCAGCCGCGCCAGGCTTCGGGCGCGCCTGCAAGGCGCAGCCCCTCCACCCGCGCCAGCACGGTACCGTCGGTATCCAGCAGGCAGATATCCGCGGTGGTGACGCCGCCGGAATCGCTGGTGATGACGGCGTGCGCCCAGCTTTCGGCGCCGGGCGCGCGCGCGGCGCGGGCGTAGCGCGCGGCGCCGGCGGGCAGGCGGGGCGCGCCGCTGCTGCCGAAGGCGATGGCCCCGGCGGTCCGCAGCGCGGCGTCCAGCAGTACCGGGAAGGGGGCGGCGGAGAGTTTCGCCAGCGCCTGGCCCTGGCCACGCCAGAGCCCGACGATGCAGCGGAAATGCGAGCCGAATTCGATGCCGGCCTCGGCGAGCCAGGCATGGAAGGCCGTGGGGTCCACTGGTTCCGCACAGGTGGCGTGGAGGGCTGGCAGCTTCTGGTCGGGCAGGCCATCGGCGGTGGCGGCGCGGGCCGTCGCATGGCGGTCCCAACCCGCGCCGGCTTGGGCGAACAGGCCGAGTTCGTCCCCGGCCACGACCTGCACCAGGCGCGGCACGGCGACGGGCAGGGCCCGATCCAGCGTGATGTCCGCCAGCGCATTGCCCTGGCCCGAGGCTTCCGCCGCGCTGCGCAGGCGTTCCAGCATGTCCGCGGCGGGCAGCAGGGCGGTGCCGCGGACGCGATGGTCCGCCAGCAGGCGGGCGCCGGGCATCAGCCGCGCCTCGAACACCGGGGCGGGGCCGGCTTGGGGCAGGCGGCGGCCGGGCAGCATCTCGGCCTCATCCAGCCAGAAGCGCTGGCGGTCGAAGCGATGGCCGGGCAGGTCCACGCGCCGGCCCGGCGGTGCGGGCAGGTCGGGGATGGGGGCGTCGGAGGGCTCGGCGGAAGCGAGGTTCTCAGCGCTGTCGGCGATGATCCACCAGGGCAGGCGCGGGCGCGCCACCGCGGCGGTGTGGCAGGCATCGGCAAAGGTGAAGGCGCCGTCGTGCAGTTTCGTCCGTGTCTCAGCCGCCATGGCGCGCAGCGCGTCTGGCGTGCGGGCGCTCAGCAGCAGGCGGGGCGCCTCGGCCGGGGCGATGGCGCGGGCGGGCGCTTCCGGTGCGGCTTCCAGGATCAGATGCGCGTTGGTGCCGGAGAAGCCGAAGCTGCTGACGCCGACGCGCTTCAGCGGCGTGGACGCGGTGGCGACCGGGATCTCGATCGCGGCATCGCCGAGGTCGATATGCGGGTTGAGGCGCGTGAAATGCAGGCTCGGCACCACCGCCTGGTGGCGCAGCATCAGCGCTGCCTTCACCAGCCCCGCGACCCCCGCCGCACCCTCGGCATGGCCGATATTCGTCTTGACGGAACCGACGCGCAGCGGTGCCAGCCGCGCGCCCCCGAAGACGCTGCGCAGCGCCTGCATCTCGATCGGGTCGCCGAGGGTCGTGCCGGTGCCATGCGCCTCGATGGCATCGACCTCCGCGGGCTTGAGCCCGGCATTGTCGAGCGCCGCGCGGATCACGGCCTCCTGCGCCGGGCCGTTCGGGGCCGTCAGGCCGGCGCTGCGGCCATCCTGGTTCACGGCGCTGCCGCGGATCACCGCCAGCACGCGGTCGCCATCCGCCAGCGCATCCGCCAGGCGCTTCAGCACCAGCACGCCGCAGCCCTCCGCGCGGACGAAGCCGTTGGCCGCTTCGTCGAAGGCGCGGCACTGGCCGTCGGGGGAGAGCATGTGCAGCCGGTCGAGCGTCGCCGCCCCCCAGGGCAACAGGGTGAGGTTCACGCCGCCGGCGAGGGCCAGCGAACACTCGCCAGCCCGCAGCGCCTGCACGGCCAGGTGCGTGGCGACGAGGGAGGAAGAGCAGGCGGTGTCCACCACCAGCGCCGGGCCTTGCAGGCCGAGCAGATAGGCAAGCCGCCCGGCCGCGACGCCGGGCGCGCCGCCGGTGGCGGCATAGCCTTCCTCCGACATCGCGGCTGGGTCGCCGATGCGGGCGTAGTCGGCCGTGCAGCAGCCGAGATAGACGCCGGTGCGCGTGCCCTCCAGCCGGTCCGGCGCGATACCGGCGTGTTCGAGGGCGCGCCAGGCGGCTTCCAGAACCAACCGCTGCTGCGGGTCCATGGCCGCGGCCTCGCGCGGCGCGATGCCGAAGAAGGCGGCGTCGAACAGGTCTATGTCATCGAGGAAACCACCCTGCGCCGTGCCGCCCGTGGCGGGGGCGGCCCAGCGGTCAGCAGGTACCGGGCACACGGCGTTCCGGCCCTCGGCCAGCAGGGTCCAGAATTCGTCGGCGCCCTCCGCGCCCGGGAAGCGGCAGCCCATGCCGATGATGGCGATGGGCGCGCGGAAGCGGGCCTCGGACGCGTCCAGCCTTTCCTGCATCCGCTGCAGCAGGCGGACGGCCTGTTCCTTCACCTGGCGGTCGGCGCTCATGGCGTCTCCTCCCCCAGCAGGGCCGCGAAGCCGGCCAGGGCGGCGTCCAGGTCTTCCTCCGTTGCGGTGGCGAGGTCATCGGGCGTCGCGGCTGCCTCAGGCTTAGCGGGTGCTGCTTCGGCAGCCAGGCCAAAACGCGTCACGGCCAGGCGGTCCGCGATGGCCGCGATGCTGGGATGGTTGAACAGCAGCGTCGCGGGCAGCGAAGCGCCGGCGATGCGGCCGAGCCGATTGCGGAGTTCGAGCGAGCCAAGGCTGTCGAGGCCGTATTCCTGCAAGGGCCGGCGCGGATCGATGGGCCCGGTCACGGAGAGCAGGCCCGCGCATTCCGCGGCGATCCGGTCCCGCAGCCAGGCGCGGCGGTCCTCCGGCGCGACATCTGGCACGGGTTCCGTGGTGGCAGGGCGCGGGGCTTCCGGCGCGGCGGGTGCATCGAGCAGGTCCCGCAGCAGGGGCGGCACGCCGGCCCTGCGCAGCGCGTCCGGCCGCAGCGGCAGCACGGCAGCCTGGGGCAGGCCCTGGGCGAGGATCAGGTCGAGCGCCGCGAAGGCTTCGGCCGGGCTGAAATCGCCCATGCCGGCCTCGGCGAGGTCGACGCCGCGGGCAGCCGCCGCGCCGATGCCGCGCCAGGCGCCCCAATCCACGGCGACGGCGCCGATCCCTTCCGCCCAGGCCGCGCGGAGCGCGGCATCCATCGCGGCGCTGGCTGCGGTATGGGCGGCCTGGCCGGAGGAGCCGAACAGCGCGCCGGCGGAGGAGAAGCCGACCAGCAGGTCGAGCCGCGGCCATTCCCGCCGGATCGCCGCCAAGCCGCCACCCTTGGGCGCGGCCACGCGGGCGAAGGCACTAGGCCGGAGTTGCACCGCCAGCCCATCCTCCAGTAGCCCCGCGGCATGGATGACGCCGCCGATGGGCGGCAGGCCAAGCGTGGCTGCCCGGGCCGTGACGGCGGCCAGGGCGGCGGGGTCCGTCACATCCCCGGTCACCAGGTCCGACGCCGCATCGCCGCGGCGCGCCAGGCGCAGCACGCCGCCCGCGCCGCGGTGGCGGAGCCATTCGACGATGGCGGGGCCGAGGCCGCCGGTGGCGCCGGTGACGAGGTAGCTGCGGTCGCCACGGATGCGGTGCGGCAGGTCGGGGATGGCGACCAGCTTGCCGCGGTGTTCGGCGCGCAACATCGATTGCAGTGCCCCAGGCGCGGCGGATAGCGGCAGGGCCGTCATGGGGGGCAGCAGCGACGGATCGGTTTCCACCGCTGCCAGCAATTCCCGCAGCAGCGCGGCGAAGACCGGGGCCTCCACCTGGTCCAGTGCCACGATGTGATAGGCGATGTCGGGCCGCCGCGCCGCGACCGTCTCCCCGGTTGCAATGCCGATGCGCCCGATCTCGACATAGCAGCCGCCGGGACGCAGGCGATCCAGCGCCGCATCGCGCAGCGCCGCGGGCAGCGCGCCGAGGACGACATCGACCGGGGCGATGTCACCAAATCCGGCGGCGCGGGAATCCAGTACCTCCGTGATGCCCCCCGCGCGCAGCAAGGCGCGGCGCGATTCGCTGCCGGCGGTCGCGACGATGGTGGCGCCGGCGGCCCGGGCCAGGCGCAGGGCGATGCTGCCGACACCGCCGGTGGCGGCGTGGATCAGCACGCGCATGCCCGGCCGCAGCGGCGCCAGGTGGCGCAGCGCATGCCAGGCGGTCACGCCCGCGATGGGGAGCGCGGCGGCCTCCGCGAAGGTCAGGGATCGCGGCAGCGGCAGCACCAGCCGCGCATCGGCGATAAGGTGCGTGGCCAACGCGCCCGGCGCTACGGCCAGCACGGCATCGCCCGGCCGCAGGCCCGGCACGCCCTCTCCGACGGCCACGACCTCCCCGGCCGCTTCGCCGCCAAGGCCCGGGCCCACCGCCGGCACATGGCCGGCCGCCGCCAGCGCGTCCTTGAAGTTGATCCCGGCGGCGCGCACCCGCACCAGCACCTGCCCGGGACCGGGCGGTGGCGGATCGAGCGGCGCGAGGTCAAGGGAAGCGGTCAGTACGGCCGGCCCGGCGATGGCGGCGGGCCGGGGGCGGGACAGCCGCGCCAGGTGGCGCTGGCCGCCACGCCAGGCGACCCGATCCTCGCCATCCGCCAGGGCACATTCGACCGCCAGCGCTGCATCGTCGCCGATGCCATCAAGGTCGACGGCGCGGGCGGCGAGGGAGGGGTATTCGCGGGCCAGTGTCCGCAGCAGGCCGCCCAGCGCGGCGGCATCGGGATCAGGCACCTCGCCGGTGACCGCTTCCGCCAGCCGCGTCGCCAACAGCAGGCGCGGTGCCTCCGGCCGAGCCGCGAGCGCATCGGCCAGGGCGGCGAGGTCTTTGGGTGGCATGGGTGCGGCGGCGATGATTCCGGTGATCGGTTCCGCCGGGAGGGCCATGCCTGGCGCCAGCCTGTGCCAGGGCAGGGCGCCGCTGGTGGCGGTGATGACCACCTGCCCGCCGAGTTCGGTGACGACGACCGGGTTCTCCAGCCCCGCTTCCCGCAGCAGATCGCACCAGCTCGCGGCTGGCAGCAGCGGGTGGTCGGGGCGGAGGTCGTGGTCGGTGCGGTGGGTCCAGCCCTCCGTCAGGCCGAAGGTGAGGTCGAGCCGCGCCAGCGGGCCCGTGCCTTCCACCAGCAGCAGCCGGCCGCCGGGGGCGAGCAGGGCGACGGCGTGGCGGATGGCCGCACGCAGATCCGGCGCGGCATGCAGGACATTGGCGGCGACCACGAGGTCATGCGCTGCCGGCGTGATGCCCTGCGCGGTGGGATCGGTGCTGATGTCGAGCCGCGCGGTGGCGACGCCGAAGCGGCGCGCGGCGGCATCAAGGAAGCCGGCGCCGATATCGGTGAACAGGTATTCCGCCTGCGGCAGCGCCGCGCGCAGCGCGGCGGTGGTGGCGCCGGTGCCGCCGCCGATCTCGATGACACGGCGCGCGCCGCGCGCCACGGCGGCGGCCATGGCATTGAGGTGTCGGGCCAGCGGGCTTTCGCGATAGGCGCCATCGGGCGCGCCTTCGCCGAACAGCAAAGCGAGCGGATCCTGCCGCCCGGCCAGCACATCGGGCAGGGCCGCGCCGCAGCACGCGACCAGCGCGATTTCCGCGGACTGGGCGGGGAATTGCCGCGCCAGGTCAGCGCAGCCCTCGGCGGGATCGCCGGTCGCCTCTGCGGCTGCCGCATGGGGCGTCAGCAACGCGGTCAGCGCCGGGCGCGCCGGCTGCGGCACAGCGGCCAGGCCATCCCGGATGAACCGCGCGGCGAAGCGTTCCAGCGCCTCATGTGGGGCGGTCAGGACGGGGTCGGCGGCCTCACGCCAGCCCAGGGTGAACACCAGGCCGGCGGCGCTGGCGACGGCACGGCGGCACTCCACCCCGCGCGCTTCCGCCAGCACGGCGCCGGCGGCATCGAGCCAGAGGACGTCGCCGATCTTGCCCTCCGCCGTTTCGTCCGTGAGGCGGGCGAGGATGCGGCGGCAGCCATCAAGGGCCGCGTGGCGGGCGAAGCGGGCGATGGCGGCGGGCCGGAAGCCGAGGGCGGCATCGCGGACGGCGGCGCCCAGCGTCTGCAACCCCGCATCGAGGATCGCTACTTCTTCAACATCCTCGTCGATTTCCGCCATCGCGGCGCGGCCTTCGCGGCCGAGGCGGAGGATCGGGCGGAAGGCGGGGCCGAAGACCAGGCCGGCCTGCGCGAGGCCCGCCGCCCAGGTGGCGCCATCCTCAAGCGTAGTGGGCGTGACGTCGAAGGGGGCGCCGGGCGGGGCGGCCGGCGCGGCCCGTGCCTCCGCGACCTGGCGCCAGGCGCCGGCGACCTCCGCCATCACGCGGAAACGGCCATCTTCATCCCGCCACAGCTGGATCGTCTGCGCTTCGTCCAGCGGCAGGGGCGCGGTGAAGGCCAGATCCGTCACGCTGGCGGCGCCGGCCTCCGCCAGCAGCGCCAGGTGCCAGGCGCCGGGCAGCAGGGGAATGCCGTCCACCACATGCTGCCGCATCCACGGCTCCGGCGTTGCGATGCGCAGCGTCTCCCCGGATGGAAGCGCGATGGGCGCGCCGAGGCGGGGCGTCGCGGCCCAGTGGCGGCGGCGCTGGAAGGGGTAGGGCGGGAGGTCCACCGGCACACCCGTGGCGGGCGGGGGTTCGGGCGGTGGGTCGCGGCTCGGCACCGCGGCGGCCAGGGCCGCCGCGCTGTCGGCCACCAGGGTCATCGGCAGGCGCGGCCGGCGCGCGGCGGCCGCGGCGATGGCGGCGAAATCGGCGCCGGGTTCGGCAAGGCGCGCCGCATAGGCGGCGCGCAGCGTTTCCAGCGCCGTCCCGTCCCGCGCTGAGAGGATGAGGCGCGGGCTCGCCTGGCGCGCGACACGGCCGCGGGCGGGCGCGGCCGCGATCACGGCATGCGCGTTGGTGCCGCCGATGCCGAAGGAGCTGACGGCGCCGATCCGCCGTTCCGTCCAGGGCCGCAGCGTCGTGGCCAGGCGGAAGGGCGTCTCCGCCCAGGCAATGCGGCGGGAGGGTTCGGCCGCGTGCAGCGTCGGCGCGATGATACCGCGTTCCAGCATCAGCACGGTCTTGATGAGGCCCGCGACGCCGGCGGCGGTCTCGGTATGGCCGATGGCGCTTTTCAGGCTGCCGAGCGCCACGCTGCCCGGCGCCGCGCCGCGAAAGGCGGCGGAGAGTGCCGCCACCTCGATCGGATCGCCGATCGGGGTGCCGGTGCCATGGCCCTCGACATGGCCGATATCGGCGGGGCTGACGCCGGCGACAGCCATCGCTTCCGCGATCACGGCGGCCTGGCGGTCCTGGCTGGGTGCCGCGAAGCCGACCTTGCTGCTGCCGTCATTGTTGACGGCGGTGCCGAGGATGAGGGCGCGGATGCGGTCCTGGCCCGCATCCTCCGCCCGCCGCAGCACCACCAGCCCGCAGCCGCTGCCGAAGACCGTGCCGGCGGCGCCTTCCGCGAAGCTCCGGCAGTGTCCGTCCGGGGACAGCATGCCGCCTTCCTCATGCCGGTAGCCTACCTGGTGGGGCACGCGGATGCTGACGCCGCCCGCGATGGCGATGTCGCATTCGCCGGACAGCAGGCTCTGGCAGGCCAGGTGGATGGCGACGAGGGAGGAGGAGCAGGCGGTCTGCACCGCGATGGCGGGGCCTTTCAGGTCCAGCCGATAGGCGAGCTGCGTCGCGGCATAGTCCTTGTCGTTGCCGGCCATGGCGAGGAGCTGGCCGGCGCGGCTCGGGCCCTCGATCTGCGCGCGCAGGCGGAACAGCAGGTAGGTGCTGATGGCGGAGCCGATGAAGACGCCGATCTGCGCATCGGTGCGGCGGGGATCGCAATGCGCGTCTTCCAGCGCATGCCAGGCGACCTCCAGCAGGATGCGCTGCTGCGGGTCCATCAGCGCGGCTTCATGCGGCGCGATGCCCCAGAAGGTGGCGTCGAAGCGGTCGATCCCCTCCAGCGCCGCGGCGGCGGGGACGTAGCGCGGATCATCGATGGTGGCGGCGGGGACGCCTTCCGCCAGCAGCGCGGCGCGGTCGAGGCGCGTGATGCCCTCCCGCCCGTTTTCCAGCAGGGACCAGAGGCCGGCGAGGTCCGGCGCACCGGGGAAGCGGCCGGCCATGCCGATGATGGCGATGCCGGTCATCGGCGCTGGGCCGCCCATGCCGATGCCGGTCATCGGCGCTGGGCCGCGCGGCGGCGGGCGGCACGGTCCAGCCCCCCCTGCACGGCGCTCTCCCCTGCCTCCCCGGCCAGGGCGGTGGCCAGGGCGGTGATGCTGGGCAGGCGGAACAGGTCCACCACCGTCAGGCGGCTGCCCATGCGGTCCGCCAGCAGGCGCTGCAGGCGGACCATGTGCAGCGAGGTCGCACCCGCATCGAAGAGGTTGCGCTGCGGATGCACGGGCTGGCCGAGCGCTTCGGCGACCAGCGCGGCGACGCCGGCTTCCAGCGCGCCGGCAGGGGCAGCGGCCTCAGCGGTCGGCGGCTTGAGGGCCGCGCGGTCCACCTTGCCGTTGGCGCTGAGCGGCAGCGATTCCAGCAGATGCAGGTGCCGCGGCACCATGTAGGCGGGCAGCACCGCGGCGCAGTGTTCGCGCAGCATGCCTGCGAGATCGACGCCCGAAACCTCGGTCGCCGGGATGCCGCAGGCGAAGGCGTGCAGCACCGGCGCGCCATCCCGGCGCAGCAGGCCGATGGCGCAGAGGCCGAGGCCGAGCGATTCCGCCGCCACCATCAGGCGTTGCCCGGCCCGCCCGGCGGCGAGCAGCGCGCTTCGGCTGCGCGGCGCGTCCAGCAGCAGCAGCGCGCCGGCGGCCTGGGCAATTCGGGCGGTGACGGGGTCGGGGATGTCGATGGCGGGCCAGGTGGCACCAGGCGCGGGGCGCGCCAGCACCGTGACCGGCATGCCGGCCGCGGCGACCAGCGCATCCAGCGCCCCGGGCGGGACGGGCGCATCGGTGAAGCGGCGCACGCTGCGGCGTGCATCGTAGCTTTCCGCCGGGGCGCGATGGGGCAGGGCCAGGCGCGGCGCATCGATGCGGCGGAGGCCGGGCTTCGACAGCACGCGCCGCGCGCGGTCCCACGACTCGCGCCGGGGCGCCACGAAGGCGTGCAGCGCCTTGCCGCCGGGGCCGTCCACTACCGTCGCGCAGCCCGCGGCCACTTCGGGATGGTTTTCCAGAGCGGCCTCGATCTCGCCCAGTTCGATCCGGTAACCCTGGATCTTCACCTGGAAATCCTCGCGGCCGAGGAATTCGATGGGCGTGGGGCCGCAAGCGTTGCCATGCGGACGGAAGCGGCCGAGATCGCCGGTGCGGTAGCGGCGTTCGCCGGTGAAGGGATTGGTGACGAAGCGCTCCGCCGTTCGGACCGGATCGCGCCAATAGCCGCGGGCGAGGCCGGCGCCGGCAATCTCGATCTCGCCCGTCACCCAGTCCGGGCATGGCGCGCCGCGGGCATCGACGACATGCAGCATCTGGCCGGCGAGCGGCAGGCCGTAGGGAATGCTGGGCCAGGCGGGATCGAGTGCCGCGACCTCATGCGCATTGGACCAGATCGCCGCTTCCGTGGCGCCGCCAAGCGCGACCAGCGCCGTGCCCGGCATCGCATCCTGCAGGCGCCGGACGAGTTCGATCGGCACCCAGTCGCCGGACATCATCACCAGGCGCAGCGCATGGCCCGGTGGCAGGCCGTGTTCCATCTGCATCGCCATCAGCGCGGGCACGCTGTTCCAGACCGTGACGCGATGGCGGGCCAGCAGCGCGGACCAGGCGGCGGGATCGCGCGCGGCGTCCGGCGGCGGCAGGACCAGCGCGCCGCCTGCCGCCAGCGGGCCGAAGATGTCCCAGACGGAAAGATCGAAGCCCAGCGCGGAAAGGCCGAAGGCGCGATCCTCCGTCCCGATGGCCCAGCGGCGATTGATCTCCGCCACCGTCGCGACGGCGGCCTGATGCTCGATCATCACCCCCTTGGGCTGGCCGGTGGAGCCGGAGGTGTAGATGACGTAGGCGAGGCGCGACGGATCCTCGACCACCGGCAGCGCGGGCGCGGCGCCCTGGCGCGCGGCGGCCAGGGCTTCGTCGATCTCGGCCGCGTCCTCGATCGGCAGGGCCTCCCCCTGCGCGATCAGGTGGCGGCGCCGTTCCGCGGGCAGGGCGGGGTCCACGGGCAGATAGGCGGCGCCGGCCTTCAGCACGGCGAGCACGGCCACGACCTGCCGCCAGCCCTTGGGCAGCACGATCGCGACCAGACGGTCTCGCGTCGCCCCGCCCAGGCGCGCGTGGAGGCGGACCGCGAGATGGCCGGCGGCGCCATGCAGCGTGACGTGGTCCAGCGTGACTTCGCCATCGATCACGGCGGGCCGGTCGGGCATGGCGCGGGCCGCTTCCTCCAGCGCCGTGTGCAGCAGGCGCGGCGGCGTGGCGGGGAGGAGGGCGGCGCGCGGCTGGGCGGGACGGCAGGCGCTGGCGTCACGGTCCCAGCCTGCTTCCGTCAGCAGCGCGGCCAGCAGGTCGGCATGGGCGCTGACCATCGCATCCAGCACGCCGGGCGGGAAGGCGGCTTCCACCGCATCCCAGCCGAGGATGAGCGCGCCCGTTTCCTCGAACACATGATGGTCCAGGACGACCTGGGGCGTCTGCGTCACGGCGAAGACCGTCTCGCCCAGCCAGGCGAGGGGCGAGGTGGCGCCGCCAAGGGAGGGATGGCCGATGGTGGAGGTGAAGACGACGGGGACCGCGGCAGCCTCCGGCCTCAGGCGCCGGATTTCCCGCAGCACGGCCACGCCGCTCATCGAGGCATGGTCGAGATCGGCGGCCAGGCGTCCCTGCAGGGCGCGGGCGCGGTCCTCGAACCGGCGCGGGGGGACATCGGCCTCCAGCAGCACGGTGGAGGTGAAGTCGCCGACCACGCCCTCCATCCCCGGCGGCGCGGCGAATTGAGTGAGGGTGATGGCGAAGCGCGCGCGACGGCTCCAGCCCGCCAGGACATCGGCCAAGGCGGTGGCGAGCAGGATTGAGGCGGTGATGCCGCGGGAGGCTGCCGCGGCGCGCAGGGCCTGCCAGTCGGGCGCGGGGATGCGATGCGTTCGGCGCGTGAAGCGTGGCGGGCCCGCAAGGGGCAGCAACGGCAGGTCGGGCCCTGGCGGGAAATCCGCCAGCCGGGCCTGCCAATAGGCGCGGTCGCGATCGGTCGGCTGCTTCAGGCGTCGCGCATGGTCGGCGAAGCGCGCGGGCAGGGGCGGCAACTCGGCCTCCGGCGCGGCATGGAGCGCGCCCCAATCCCGGAACAGCGTCACCAGCGCCGCGGCATCGGCCACCAGCAGGTCGATGCCGACGCAAAGCCGCACGCGCCCATCCGGCAGCAGCGTCGCCATCAGCGAGAACAGCGGCCATTGCGCGGGGTCGAAGACGTGGTGGGACCGCGCCTCCCGCTCCGCCGCCAGGATGGCGCCGGCGTCGGGTACCTGGCGGAGGTCGAGGCGTTCGATTCGGTACGGCGGCACCTCCGGCAGCACGCGCTGCAGGCCATCCGGCGTTACCACCGCGCGCAGCATCGGATGGCGCGCCACGAGGCGGTTCCAGGCGGTTTCGAGGCGATCGATGTCGAGCGCCGTCGCTTCGAATTCGCGATAGGCGTGGCAGCCGACACGCCCGAGTTCGAGTTCGGCGGAGCGCCCGACCAGATAGGCCTGCTGGATCTCCGTCAGCGGAAAGGGATCGCCCGGCGCCGCGTCCTCACCGCGCAGCAGCGCCAGGATGGCGGCTTTCTCCGCGCGAAGCCGGTCGCGGTCGGCCTCCGTCAGCACGCCGCGCGGTGCGCGCAGCGACAATTCCTCGCCGCTGGCGGAAAGGCTGACGCCCCGGCGTTCCAGGTCCTGCAGGAAGGCGGCGGTGGTCACAGTGTCAGCACCTCCGTCTCCTCCGCCTTGGCCTCGATCCGGGCGGCCAGGCCCTCCGCATCCGCGCCGCCCAGCAGGTCCGCCAGGCCGAGCGCGGTGCCGAAGCGGCGATTGATGCGGTTGCGCAGATCCATGGCCATCAGGCTGTCGAGCCCGCAGGCGACCAGCGCGCGGCCGGGGGGCGGAACCTCCCCCAGGATCTGCCGGAGGATATCCTGCAATTGGTCGCGCAAGGGGCCCTCGGCGCTGGCAAGGCTGGGCAGCAGGGCGGAGAAGGCGGGCGGGGCGGTTTCCGCGAAGCGTGCCCAGTCGAAGGCGGCGATCATTACGGCGGTTTCGCCGGACAGGATCGCGGCGTCGAGTGCGGCCATGGCGAGGTCCGGCGCCATCGGCAGCAAGCCGCGGCCGGAGACGCGCGTGGCGCGGGCGGTATCGAGCGCGGCGGCCATGCCGATCTCCGCCCAGCGGCCCCAGAGGATGGATTGCGCCGGCAACCCCTGCGCGCGGCGCCAGGCGGCGAAGGCATCGAGTGCGGCATTGGCGGCCGCATAGCCGGCCTGGCCGGCCGCGCCCACGAGGCTGGCGACGGAGCCGAAGAGGAGGAAATGCTCGGGCCGGGCCGGCAGCGCGTGCAGCGCCTGCGCGCCCCGCAGCTTCGGCGCGATCACGCGCTGCAGGCGGGAGGCCGTCTGGTCCTCGATCATCGCATCGTCAAGAACGCCGGCGGCGTGGATGACCATGTGCAGCGGCGGCAGGTTTTGCAGCGCCGCGGCGATGCGCGCGGTGGCGTCGGGCGCCGCGATGTCGCAGGCCAGTACTCGTGCCTGCGGGAAGGGGGCCTCTATCGGGTGTCGGCCGATCAGCAGCACGGCCTGGGCACCGCGTTCCAGCGCCCAGCCCGCCATCTGGCGGCCGATGCCGCCGAAGCCGCCGGAGATCAGGACCGTGCCGGATACGCGCACCCGCCCTTGTGTGGGTTCAAGCCGCGTCAACCGCGGCACGAAGCGCCCGGTGGCACGGAGTGCGACGGAAGGTTCCGCCCCGTCGCCCGCGAGTTCGGCCGCGAGCAGCGCGGGTGGTGCATCCGGTGCCACTTCGATGGCGCGGGCGCGGAGTTCCGGCCGCTCCGCCGCCAGCGCGGTGGCCATGCCATGCAGCAGGGCCTGGCTGGGATCGCCAACGGGGTGCACGGCGCCGCGCGTGACGAAGGCGACCGGTTCCCCGGCGGTGAGGCAACGATGTGCCAGGGCCAGAGCCTCCGCCAGATTGGCGCCGCCAGGCGTGATGTCGAGCGTGCTGGCCGCCTGGCCGGGCGCCGGCGGCGCTGCCGGCAGCCATGAGAGGGCGGCGAGCGTCGGCGTCGCGACGGGATCGGCCAGACGGCGGATGGCCAGGCCGTGGATGGAGGCCACTGGCGCGCCGGCTTCCGCCAGCAGGTCGATGGCATCGCCCCGCCGCTGCGCGGTGACGGAGAGCGGGCCGGCCAGCCTGCCATGCAGGTCGAGCCGCGCGATACCGATGGGCAGCACGGGCTCCGCCGGCAAGGTGCCGCCCGCGGCCTGGAGGATGGCGTCGAGCAGCGCGGGGTGGAAGGCCGCGCCGGGCAGGTCCGGCAGCGCATCGATCATCGCCGCCGTCGTCTCGCCGCGGGCAATGCGGGTGATCCCTTGGAAGGCGGGGCCGATCTCGATGCCGAGGGCGGCGAGATGCGCGACCCAGGCGGGGCGGGCATCCCAGTTGGCGGGGGCCGCGCCGGAGAGGACCAGCGGCGCTGCGGTGATGGCGATGCGTGCCGTCGCATGGGTCAGCCAGCCGGTGCCGGCGCGGGATGAGACGGTGAGCGTGCCGTCGGGCTGGCCGAGGGCGACCAGGCGGACGGGCGCGGCTTCCAGCACCACCGTTTCGGCAAAGGCGATGTCCACCAGCGCAGAGGTGCCGGGCGGCGCGGCGGCCAGCAGCAGCGCGATCATCACCGCGCCGGGCACGACGACGCGGCCCTGGACGCGGTGATCCGCCAGCCAAGGCAGCAGCGCCAGGTCGAGCACCGCTTCCACCTGCCGCGCCGCGATCGGGCTTTCGATGACCCGGCCAGGGAACAGCGCGGTTTCCGGTGGCGCGGCGCGCAGCCTCGGGAAGACCTGGCGGTTCAGCTTCGTGGGGCGCAGCGGAGCCCGGCGCGAAGGCAGCACGGGCGCGGCTTCGAGCACCAGATGCGCGTTGGTGCCGGAAAATCCGAAGCCGCTGATGCCAACCCGCTTCGGCGCATCCGCGACCATGGTCGTCGGCACATCGATCGGCGCGTCACCCAGATCGACATGCGGGTTCATGCGGCGGAAATGCAGGCTGGGTGGGACGGCGCCTTTCTCCAGCATCAGCACGGCCTTGATGAGGCCCGCGACGCCGGCCGCCGCCGCGGTGTGGCCGATATTGGTCTTGAGCGACCCGACGCGCAGAGGCCTGTTGCGATCCTTCCCGAAGACGGCGGCGAGTGCGTGCAACTCGACCGGATCGCCCAGCGCGGTGCCGGTGCCATGCGCCTCGATCGCGTCGATATCGGCGGGGGCGAGGCCCGCATCGGCCAGCGCCGCGCGGATCACCGCCTGCTGCGCGCCGAGGCTCGGCGCGGTGATGCCGGCGCTGCGGCCATCCTGGTTCAGCGCGCTGCCGCGGATGACGGCCAGCACCGGATCGCCGGCCGCTTCCGCATCCGCCAGGCGCTTCAGCACGACCATGCCCCCGCCCTCGCCCTGGCCGAAGCCGTCGGCGCTGGCATCGAAGGCCTTGCAGCGGCCATCGGGCGCCATCATGCGCGCACGGCTGAGCGCGACGGAGACCTGCGGCGCCAGCATCAGATGCGCGCCGCCCGCCAACGCCATGTCGCATTCCCGCGCCCGCAGCGAATGCATCGCGAGATGCGTGGCGACGAGGGAGGAGGAGCAGGCGGTGTCCACCACTAGTGCCGGTCCATTCAGCCCCAGCGCATAGGCGATGCGCCCGGCGGCGAGCGACGCCACCGCGCCGGCCAGCGCATGGGTGCCGAGCCGCGCTGGGTCCGTCATCACGGCCTGGAGGTGGTCGCCCGCATTCAGGCCGAGGAAGAGGCCGGCCCGCGTGCCGCCGAGCGCATCGGGTTGCAGCGCGGCGGCTTCCAGGGCGTGCCAGGCCAGTTCCAGCAGCAGCCTGTGCTGCGGGTCCATCCCCGCGGCTTCCCGCGCCGCGATGCCGAATCGTGCGGCATCGAAGGCGTCGACATCGCTGATGAAGCCGGCTTCGCTGAAGGCGATGCGGCCGGGCTGGTCCGGATCGGGGGAGTGCCACGCGTCGGAATCCCACCGGTCCGCCGGGATCGGGCCGATGGCGTCGCGCCCTTCCGCCAGCAGGTGCCACAGCGCGTCAGGCGTTTCCGCGCCGGGGAAGCGGCAGGCCATGCCGATAACGGCGACCGGCGTGTTGCGGGCGGCAGCCAGTTCATCCACGCGCCGCCGCAACGCCTGGATCGTGCGCACGGCCTCCCGCATCCGATCTTCCGGCGGGATGGTCATGCGCGGCCCCCGAGCGCTGCGTCGGCGGCGCCGAGTTCCGCTTCCAGCAGGCGGGCGAGTTCGTCCTCCTCCATCGCGTCCAGCGCATCGCCGCCGGCGGCCGGGAGAAGGTCCGCGAAGACGGTGCCGCCGAGGTGCCGGGCGAGGGCGGCGCAACTCGGGTATTCGAACACCAGCGTGGCGGGCAGCTTCGTCTCGCAGGCGGTGGCGAGCGCGTTGCGGAGTTCCACCGTCATCAGCGAATCGAGGCCGAGTTCGCGCAAAGGTGCCTCCGCCGGGGGCAGCGCGCCGGGCGAGAGGCCGAGGATGCGGGCGACGGTCCCCTGCACCGCGGACAGCAGAAACGCAGCGCGTTCGGCGGGCGGTGCCGATTCGAGACGGTCGCGAAGTGTCGCGGCGACAGCGGGGCCACGCGCTTCGGCCACCGTGCTGGAAGCGGGTGCGACGCGGAAGGCGCTGAAGACGGGCGGCACGGGATGCGGGGCGAAGCGCGCCAGGAAGCGACCCCAATCGACATCGAGGATGCCGAGCGTCGCCCGGCTGGCCGACAGCGCCAGGCCGAGCGCGGCGAGCGCCTGGTCCGGCGCCATCGGCAGCAAGCCGCGCCGCGCGACACCGGCGCCCGCCCGTGCCGCGGCGCCGACTTCGTCCCAGGCGCCCCATGCGATGCTGATCGCCGGCAGGCCTTCCGCGCGGCGTGCTTCCGCGATGGCGTCCATCGCCGCATTCGCCGCCGCGTGGTTGGCCTGGGCGGCGGAACCCAGCAGGGCGGCGGAGGAGGAGAAGAGGACAAAGTGGCAGATCGGAAACCGACGCGTCAGCCGGTCCAGCAGCCTCGCGCCTTGCAGCTTAGGACGCAGCACCGCGGCCATCTTCGCTGGGCTCTGCTGGGCCAGTAGACCGTCATCCAGCACGCCGGCGGCATGCATGATGCCGACCAGCGGCGGTCCCTCATGCTCGATCCGCTGCAGCAGAGTGGCCAGGGTTTCTTCATCCGCCACATCACCGATGACGATGGTGACATGGATGCCGGGCGGGAAGGCATCGATGTCGCGCCGCGTGCGGCCGAGCAGGACGATGTGCGTTGCGCCTTCGGCCGCCAGCCAGCGCGCCACGGCCAAGCCTACGCCGGCAAGGCCGCCGGTGACGAGCCAGGTCCCGGGTCCGCGAAGTGTCGGCGTCGCTTCCGGCGCGGCCATCCGGTCCAACCGCGCCAGGTGCCGTCTGCCCTGCCGCCAGGCGATGCGTGTTTCGGCGCTGCCGAGGGCAACCTCCCTGTCCAGCGCAGCGGGATCATCGGATTCGACCAGGGTGACGCGCAGCTCCGGCGCCTCGATCGCCAGCGCGTTGGCCAGGCCCCAGAGCGCGGCCTGGGCGGGATCGGGAACCTCCCCGCCTGAGACGTCGCGGGCGCCCTGCGTGCCGATCCACACGCGCGGCGGTACCGGGCTTGCGGCGGCCTGCTGCAGCATGGGCAGCGCCTCCGCCAGCACGGCCTCCGCCGTCGCGCCGCGTGGCGCATGCCACACCAGATCGGCGCGCTCCGCGCGCTGGCGGCGGGCGACGATCACGAACTGCCCGCTGAGCATGGCAGTGCGCGCATCGCCGGGTGCGTGGATTTCCGCCACGAAGCCGATTTCGTGGAGCAGCGACTGCCACGTCGCGGGCGGCAGCAGGGCGTGGTCGGGGCGCAGGTCGCTGTCGGCGAAGGCCCACATGCCATCGGTCAGCCCGAAGGTCAGGTCGCCCCAGGCGAGTTCGCCGGCATTCTCCAGCAGCAGCAGGGCCCCTTCCGGGGCCAGCAGCGCGGCGGCATGGCGCAGCGTGCGGCGCAGGTCCGGCGTGGCGTGCAGGACGTTGGCGGCGACGAGAATGTCGGCGACGCCAGGTGTGGCGGGCGGGACGGTGATGTCCAGCACCGTACCCTCCAGCCCGAAGCGCCGCTGAGCGGCCTGCACGAAGCCGGGCGAGACGTCCGTGACGCAGTAGCTGTCACCCGCGCGCAGGCGCGGCAGCAGCGCCTGCGTCGTGCCGCCGGTGCCGCAGCCGATCTCCATGACGCGTGCGGGGCCACGTCCTTCCAGCAAGGCGGCAAAAGCGGCGGCGGCAATGCCGTTGACGGCGCGGGCGGCCGGGGAGGCGGCGTAGAGCGCTTCCGCCGCCGCACCGCCATCGCCGAACAGCAGGTCCAGCGGATCGGCGCGGCCTTCCAGCACCGCGCGGAGATGCGGGCCGCTACGGGCGAGGAGGCGGGCCTCCGGCAAATCCGGCGCCGGCAATGCCGCGGGGTCCTCCGCGCTGGCGATGAGGCGTGACAGATGCGCGTGGAGGCGTGCGAAGCCGGGCGCGGGCACGCAATCCTGCAGCCGCGCGGCGCCTATCCAGGCGCGTGCCAGGCGATCCGTCGCGGCCGCGGCTTCCGCGGTTGCAGCCAGCAGTGCCGCGCCTTCCGCGACGGCCTGCGCGACCAGGTCCGCCTGCCAGGCCAGGGCGTGGAACCAGCCGCGCCAGGGCTCCGCCTGTTCCCAGCGATCGGGCGCCGCCAGGCGCGCACGGTTGGCGGCGAGCAGCCTTGCTACCGGCGCCGTCGCATCCTGCCGCGCGGTCAGCAGTACGTAGCGCATCACGCCGCGGCGAAGGGCCCGGCCGATATTGTCGTTGGACAGCAGATGGCGCCGCGTGAGGTCCGACAGGCCGTGCTGCGCGACCAGGCGATCGACCTCGCCCTCGAAGCCCGGATCATCGAGGAAATGCGCGACCTCCGCGCTGGTGTCCACGCAATCCGTCAGGCGCAGGCCGCGTTCCGCCAGCAGCCGCGCCCATTCCTCGGCGGTCGAGGTGAAGGAAGCCGTGTCGGGCGCCGCGATGCCGTCGCCGGCCGCGACGAAATCCGCGATGACGAGGGCACCGCCGGGTTCCAGATGGTCCCGGATATTGTCGAAGAGTGCGGCCTTGTCCTCGATCAGGCCGGAGACCTCGACGCCGAAAATCACGTCGTAGCGGCCGGGGAAGGGATCGCGGGCACTGTCGCGGTGGTGGATGCGCAGCCGGTCGGCGAGCCCCGCGCGCGCGGTGCGGGCGCGGCCCACCTGCACCTGTTCGGCGGAGATGGTGCAGCCATCCAGGCGGAGATGCGGGTGGCGGAGTGCGATGTCGCAGAGATCGGCGGCATGGCCGCAGCCGAAATCCAGCACGCGGCGCGCGCGGGTGAAGTCCACGGGCGCGAAGATCGCCTGCTTCAGCGCGTGCTGCGCGCCGCGGAGAAGCGCGTAGCCCTCGGGCTCCGACGGTCCGGCGAAAAGGGCACGGAGCCAGGAGAAGCCGGGACGCGATGCGGGCATCAGGCCGAAGGTGAGATGCCCTTCGCTGCCATCCCCGGGATCGGCGTAGTGCTGCGCGATGGTGGTGAGTTCGTCGTAGAAGCCGGTGACGCGTGCATCGCCGACCTCCGGCGCCGCGCGGTCGCTGGTGGTGGGGGTGGCGGGGCGTACCAGCGTCGGATCGGGAAGCCAGAATCGCTGGCGCTGGAACGGGTATGTTGGCGCTGATGTGGTGCGCGTCTTGTAGGGTTGGTGGAAGGCGGGCCAGTCGATCTCGGCGCCGTCCTGCCAGAGCCGGGCGAGGCTCTGCATCGCCGTCGTCCAGCCGAGTGTCGAGCCGTCCTGGCCTTGCCGCGCGCGGGCCAGCGACGGCAGCGCGACCAGCGCGGGCAGGGCGTTGCGCGCCAGGCCCGACAGCACCGGCATGGCGCCGAGTTCCACGGCATGCGTCACGCCCATCGCCGCCAGCGTGGCGAGCCCCTGCGCGAAGCGCACGGGTTGGCGGGCATGGGCGCGCCAATAGGCGGCGTCATGGCGCGGCACGACAGTACCGGCGAGGTTGCCGATGACGGGGATGGCGGGCGGCCGGTGCGGGATGGCGCGGGCCTCCGCTTCCAGCGCATCCAGCATCGGGTCGAGCAGGCGGGAATGGAAGGCGTGGGAGACGGCGAGCGGCCTCGCCTCCAGCCCCGAGGCGGTGAGCGCGGGATCGTCCAGCAGCGCGGCGATGGCGGCCTGCGGGCCGGCCACGGTGATGGCCTCCGGCCCGTTCTCGCCTGACAGTTCCAGCGCGGGATGGCGGGCGAGCGCTGCACGCGGGTTGGGCCCCAGCACAGCGGCCATGGCGCCGCCCTCGGGCAGGGCCTGGGTCAGGCGGCCGCGGGCGGCGACGAGGCGGGCGGCGTCCTCCAAGGTCAGCACGCCAGCGAGGTGCGCGGCGGCGTATTCGCCGAGGCTGTGGCCGAGCAGCGCCACGGGCTCCACCCCCCAGCTGCGCCACAGCGCGCCGAGGCCGGCGGAGAGCGCGAAGAGGGCGGGCTGGGCGATGTCGGCACGGGCCAGGGCGGCGCCATCCTCGAACAGGCGGGACAGCGGCGCGGGCAGGCCCATGACGGCGTCGCAGCGATCGAGCACGCGGTGGAAGACGGGGGCGATCTCGGCCAGGCCGCGGGCCATGCCGGGGAAGGCGGAGCCCTGGCCGGTGACGAGGAAGGCGATGCGCGGGCGGCCGGCGCTGGTGGGCTCGGCCCTGGACAGTGCCTCGGCGGCGGTGGGGGCGTCGCGGGCGGTGACGGCGATGCGGCGGGGCAGGGCGGCGCGGCCGGTGGCGGCGGTGCGGGCCAGCGCCGGCAAGTCGGCGCCGGGGGCCGCGAGCGCATTCTGCCAGCGGGCGAGGAGCGCCGTCAGCGCGGCTGGATCGCGGGCGCTGATCGGCAGGACATGCGTGGGGCGGGGGTCGGCGGCCGTCGCCGTCTCGGGCGCGGCGCCGAGGATGATGTGGGCGTTGGTGCCGGAGAAGCCGAAGGAGCTGACGCCGATATGGCGGAGCGGCGTGGGTTCGAGCCGCGTCGGCACTTCGATGCTGGCGCCGGCGAGGTCGATATGCGGGTTGAGGCGGGTGAAGTGGAGGTTGGGGGCGACCGCCTGGTGGCGGAGCATGAGGACGGCCTTGATGAGGCCGGCGATGCCGGCGGCGGCCTCGGTATGGCCGATATTGGTTTTTGCAGACCCTACCGACAAAGGCCGCGCGCGGTCGCCGGCGAAGACGCTGCGGAGCGCATGCATCTCGATGGGATCGCCAAGGGCGGTGCCGGTGCCATGGGCCTCGATGGCATCGATGTCCGATGGCGCCAGCGATGCATCGGCGAGGGCGGCGCGCAGCACGGCTTCCTGCGCGGGGCCGGAGGGAGCTGTGAGGCCGGCGCTGCGGCCATCCTGGTTCACCGCGCTGCCATGGATGACGGCGAGCACACGATCGCCGGCAGCCAGCGCATCCGACAGGCGCTTGAGGACGACGACGCCGCAGCCCTCGCCATGCGCGAAGCCATCGGCCCCTGCGTCGAAGGCACGGCAGCGGCTCGTCGGCGATGCGGCGCCAAGCTTCGCGCTGGCGACCAGTGGCAGCGGCGAGAGGATCAGATGCACGCCCCCGGCCAGGGCCACCGTGCAATCACCCGCGCGCAGCGCCTGCACGGCCAGGTGCACGGCGACGAGGGAGGATGAGCAAGCGGTATCCAGCGCCACCGCCGGCCCCGTCAGCCCGAGGCGGAAGGCGATGCGGCCCGGCGCGATGGAGGTGTGCGTGCCGGAGGCCGACCAGGCGCCGATCAGCGACGGGTCCGGCGACCCGCGGCCGATCATGCCGTAGTTGCTGTTGTAGAGGCCGAGATAGACGCCGCCCGCGACGCCATCCAGACGATCGGGCGGAATCGCCGCATCCTCCAGCGCTTCCCACGCCACTTCCATGACGAGGCGCTGCTGCGGGTCCATCGCCTCCGCCTCCCGCGGCGCGATGCCGAAGAAGCCGGCGTCGAACTCCTCGATGCCCTCGATGAGCGCGGCTTCCCGCTGGGTGGTGCGGCCAGGCTGGTCGGGATCGGCGGAATGCCACGCGGCGTGGTCCCAGCGGCGAATCGGCTGCACCGCGTTGCCGCCGCGGGAGAGCAGGGACCAGAGGGCAGCGGGATCGGCGGTGCCGCCGGCGAAGCGGCAGCCCGTGCCGATGATGGCGATCGGCTCACGCCCAGCGTTCAAGGTTGCTGCCCTCCCCACCCTGCCATCATGCGGGAGCCGCGCGGCGGCTGCCAGCCTGAACCCACGACCACCGGGTTGCGTGCCTCACTGGCCATCGCAGCATCGAAGGCCTGCAGCGCCACGGATCCCGGCAGTGAGGGGGCGCGCCCGTCGTTCCACAAGCTCTCTTCCGCCGCCATGCCGATCCCCTGCCAGGCGCACCAGGCGATGCAGCGCGCCGGCAGGCCTGCCTGCTGTCGCGCGGCGGAAACCGCCGCCAGCGCCCCGTTGGCCGCCGCGTAGCCGGCCGTGCCTGCCAGCCCGAACCAGGCGGCGGTGGAAGAAAATAGCACCAGTTCGACATCGCCCATCGATCGCGTCGCAAGATCGAGCCACTGCGCCGCATCGGTCTTCGGCGGGAAGGCTTGCGCGAAGCTGGACCACGGCGTGGTCGCCGCGCGTCCATCGGCGGTGATGCCCGCAGCGTGGACGATGCCGCGCAGGGGTGGCGAGGCATGGCGGAGTTCCTCGATCAGCGCCGCCACCGCGGTGCGGTCGGTCAGGTCGATCGCGCGCGTTTCCACCACCGTACCCGGCAGGTCCTGCGCCACGGGGCGCCGGCTGGCCAGGATGATCCGCCGGATGCCGCGCCGGGCGAGGTCCGCGGCGATCAAGCGCCCGATGCCACCGCTGGCGCCGGTGATCAGCCAGGTGCCGTCGGGATCGGGCTGCCAGGTTCCGGCGTGCTGGATGATGCGAAGCCGCATGGCCTGGCGCTGGCGCGGCAGAAGCCGCAGCTGCGTCTCGCCATCCGTTATCACCAGTTCGCGCCGCAGCGCCTCCGCCGGATCGGGCAGAGCGGGGTCGAGGCGTATGGTGCGCAGCGTCCATGCGGGTTCCTCGGCCGCCAGGGCGGTGATGAAGGCCTCGATCAGCGGCGTGATGGGCGACGTGGCCGGCAGCGCGATCGCGATCCGCGCAGGCTGGCCGGCAAGGCGCTGAAGCCGCGCGAGCAGTGGCGGCATCAGGGCTTCCCGCAGCACCGCGGGGTCAGCGTGCGTCATGGCGAGCGCCGTGACATCGACCAGCGCGGCCGGATCGGCGGGGCCGAGGGATTCGCGAAGGGTGTTCGCGACCGGACCCTCTCCCGCCACCGTCCAGCCACGGGCCACCCCGGCCGCCGCCGTCACCGTTTCCCATTCCGGCGCTAGCAGGGCGAAGCCGCCCAATGCGCGCGGTGCTGGCGCCCGCGTGGCGGAGAGCGCCTTCGCCGCCTGGGCCAGGTTGGCGTGGCTATAGGCGAAGTCCGGCCGGATGGCGCGGCCGAGGTGCCGCGACAGGGCGCGGGCAAATTCCACCGCGGCCAGCGAATCCATGCCGAGCGAGGTCAGCGGCGCCCGCGGATCCAGCATCGCCGGATCGGGCGTGCCGAGCAGGGGCGCCAGCATGCCCTGCAGCAGCGGCACGTCGATCGTGACCGCGCCGGGCGCGGGCGGCGCTGCGGGCGCGGCGGCTTCGACCATGTCGGCGACCAGGCAGCGTGCCTCCGGCGAGGCCAGCAGGACGGGCAGCGCGCGCAGGCCCATCGCGGGCAGGATGGGCGTCACACCGAAGGCCTTCCAGGTGGCCGCCGCGCGTGGGCCCATGCGGGCGCCGATCCCGGCCGCCCAGGGGCCCCAGGCGATGGCCAGGCCCGGCAGGCCATCCCGTCGCCGTGCTTCCGCGACCTGGTCGATGGCGGCATTCGCCGCCGCATAGGCCGCCTGGCGCGCGGAGGGCAGGACGCCGACGACGGAGGAGAACAGCACGAAGGCGGAAAGCCGGACCTCGTGGCGCCGCGTCGCTGCATCCAGCGCCCGCGCGCCGCCGAGCTTGGCGTGCAGTACGGCCGCGAGGCGATCCGGTGTCAGTACCTCCAGCGCATCGTCATCGGTGATGGCGGCGGCGTGGATGATGCCGCGGAGCGGCGCGTCGCCGGATGCCAGCCTTGCCACGAGCGGATCGACGCAGGCGGGATCGGCGATGTCGCCCTGTACAGTGCAGGCGCCCTCGCAGGCCAGCAGGTCCGTGCGGCAGGCGATGGCGCCGCGGTCTTCCAGCCAGTCCGCGACCAGCCGGCCCAGCCCGCTGGCGGCGCCGGTGACGATCCAGGTCGTGCCTGGCTCCACGATGAAGGGCGGGGGCGGGGCCAGCAGGATGATGGCGCGGCCGGGGGGCGATGCAGTGGACAAGGCCTCCTCCAGCCTTGCCCGCGCGACCGGATGGCGTGGCAAGGGCGGCAGGCCCCTGAGCTTGGCGAACAGCGCGGGCAGGCGTTCGGCTGGCAGCGCTTCCAGGTTGAAATGACCGTCCGCCCGCTTGTCCAGGTTCACCAGCGGCAGCGGTGCCAGGCGTGCGGCGAGGTCCGGCGCGAAGGCACCGAAGCCGAGTGTCACGCCGCGGAGGTCCCAGTCCTCCGGCGCGCGGCTGTCCAGCACCCCCTCGACGCCCTGGCGGGCCAGCCAGGCATGGCGGGGCCGGCTGGCCGTGGCGATGATGATGGCGCCGGCGCGGCGCAGCACCTCCATCGCCGCGAGCCCCGTGGCGCTGGTGGCCTGGTGCACCAACACGCGGTCGCCGGGCCGGATCGCCGGCAGCGCCGCCAGCGCGGTGAGGTAGGGCACCGGCATGGTCGCGGCATCGATCAGGTCGGCGCAAGGTGCAGGGGCGGCGTACAGCGCCGGCACCGTCACGCGGTCCGCGATGGCGCCAGGGGCCAGAAGGATGACGGCATCCCCGGCCGCTAAGCCCTGAACGCCGGGGCCGACATCCTCCACGATACCCGCGCCATCGGCGCCGAGCGGGCTGCCGGCCGGGGCGAGACCGCTGGCCAGCAGCCGGTCGCGGAAGGTCAGGCCCGCGGCGACCATCGCGATCCGCACCTCGCCAGGCCCGGGCGGCGGTGCCGAGGCCGGGTTCCAGGCCACCTGGCCATTGCGCAGCGTCGCCGCCATCGGCTGTGCGGGAAACCTTGGCAGGGCCTCGAGCCGGCGTGCCAGGCGCTGCCCGCCGCGCAGCGCGACGGCGGCTTCGTCATCGCGCGCCAGTTCCGCCGCCAGCGCGGCCTGCTGCGCGGCCTCCGGCACGTCGGGGTCCAGGTCGATCAGGCGGCAGGCGCGGCCCGGGCGTTCGGCCATGATCGCCATGGCAAGGCCCCAGAGGGCGGCCTGATCGGGGTCGGGGGGCGTCATTTCCCGCCCCGTGGCCTGGGCGCCGCGGGTGACGATGCGCAGCGGCCGGTCATCAGCCTGGCGGAGGTGGTCGATAAGTGTGGCGCACAGCGTGGCAGCCGGGCCGGAAGGGGCGATCCAGGCAGCGGCCCGTGGAACGGTGCCGGCGATATCCGCGGCGGGATGCCAGGCGATGCGCCGGGTCCAGGCCGCGGCGCGGTCGGGCAGTGGCGCGAAGCGGGCGCCCTCCGCGACCAGCACCGGGCTGCCCGCCGCATCGACCAGCCCGAAATCGGCGATGAAGCCCCCATCCGGCGCGCTGCCGGTGCGGCGCAGCCAGGCCTCCTCGGGGTGCTGCCCCGGCCCCGGCACCAGGCGCGGGATGGCGGAGAGCATCACCGGCGGGGCACCGGGCGGGAGCAGCGCGTAGGAGAGTTGGGCGGCGGCCTCGACCAGCCCCGGGCCCGTGCCGTCCAGCGTGCCGCGGAGGGTATCGCCGGCCTGGCCGATGCGGCGCAGTCGGCGTGCCGCGTCGCCATAGTCGAAGCCCGCGGCGGCAATGCGCCGGTACAGGCCGGCGGCATCGGTCGTGACGGGCGGCAGCACGGGGGGCGCGCCTGGCGTCGCGGGCGCCGGGGCCTCCCGGGCCGCCAGATGGGTGGTCCAGCCTTCCTCGCCCTCCGCGCTGCTTTCCAGGGCAAGGCCGCCGGCATCCCGCCTTACGCGGATGCGGCGCGGGTTGGTGACCACCAGGCCAGCGGGAAAGACCACATCCGCCAGGGGGCCGACCTGGCCCAGCAGGGCCAGCAGCACGCCGAGATGCGCGAAGCCGCCGGTGCCGGCGAGCAGCGGATCCTCGGCGGCGAGGAGGCGGTCGGACGGCTCTGCGGCACCGAGGGGTGGCAGAGGCAGGCGTTCCCGCTGGAACATGGGTGATGGGAGCGCCGCGCGGGCGGGGGTTGCCCGCGCCGGCGGTGCCTCAATCACCACATGGGCATTGGTGCCGGAGAAGCCGAAGGCGCTGACGCCGGCGCGGCGAACGCCATTCACCGGTGCCGTTGCTACGCTGATCGGGGTCGCGCCCTCGGTGATCGCGGGGTTGCGTCGCGCATGATGCAGGCTGGGCGGCGCCACGCCGTCCCGCACCGCCAGCGCGGCCTTGATCAGCCCGGCGATGCCGGCCGCCGCTTCGGTATGGCCGATGTTGGACTTCACGGAACCGAGCGTGAGGGGCCGGCTGCGTCCCGCGAAGGCCGCGGCCAGCGCGTGCCATTCGATGGGATCGCCGAGCGGCGTGCCCGTGCCATGCGCCTCGACATAGTCGATGTCATCGGGCGTCAGGCCGGCGTCGCGCAGCGCGTCGCGGATCAACGCGGTCTGGGCCGGGCCGTTCGGTGCTGTCAGGCCGGCGCTGCGGCCATCCTGGTTGATGGCCGATCCGCGCAGAACCGCGACGATCGGGTCCGCCGCGCGCTGCGCGTCATCCAGCCGCTTGAGCACCACGACGCCGCAGCCTTCCCCGCGGCCATAGCCATCCGCGCCAGCCGCGAAGGATTTGCACCGGCCGTCGGGGGACAGCATGCCGGCTTCCTGGAAGCTTCGTGTCAGCGACGGCATCAGCATCAGCGCCGTGCCGCCGACGATGGCGGCATCGCAATCGCCTGCCCGCAGCGCCCGCATCGCCTGGTGGATGGCGACGAGGGAGGAGGAGCAGGCGGTGTCGATGGTCATCGCCGGCCCGCGCAAATCCAGCAGATAGGCAATGCGCCCTGCCGCGACCGCGGGGCTGCTGCCGCTGCCGAAGAACCGATCGAGGCCCGCTTCCGGCACGCGGCGCAGCCAGTCATGCGTCGCGAGGCCGATGAAGATTCCGGTGCGGCTGCCGCCCAGCGATTCCGGCGCCAGCGCGGCATCCGCCAGCGCTTCCCAGGCGACTTCCAGCAGCAGGCGCTGCTGCGGATCGATGGCGGCGGCCTCGCGGTGCGAGAGGCCGAAGAAGCGCGGATCGAAACCATCGACATCGGCCAGGAACCCGCCGGGCGGATCGGCATCACCCTCCCACCGGCCGGGCGGGCGGGGGCCGATGGCATCCCGGCCTTCCATCAGCAGGCGTGCATAGGCCGCGACGTCCGGCGCGCCGGGGAAGCGGCAGGCCATGCCGGTAATGGCGATGGGTGCGCGCGTCGCATCGCCGCCGCGTTCCGCGCCGGCCAGGCGTTCCTTCAGCGCGCGGATCTCCAGCAGTGCGCGGCGCAGAACCTCCTTGGGATCAGTTCCGCTCATGCCGGCGCCGCCAGTTCCTGCGCGAGCAGCGCGGCAAGCTCGGCCTCATCCATCGCGTCCAGGTCATGGAAGCCGAGGGCGCCGAGCAGGTGGTCCGCCAGCGCCGACAGCGTCGGGTGGTCGAACAGCAGGGTCGATGGCAGGTCGAGCGCCAGCGCGCCGGCAAGTTCGTTCCTGAGGCTGACGGAGAGAAGCGAATCCAGGCCGAGGTCACGCAGCGCCCTGTCAGGCGCCACCGGCGTTTCCGGCGGCAGTCCCAGGGTTCCGAGGATGCGGCGGGACAGCACGGCCTGCAGCAGCAAGGCGCGGCCTTCCGCCGGTGCCGCATGGAGTTCGGCGCGCAGGTCGGCGGCTTGCGGCTGCCGGCGCTCTGCCATGCGGTCCATCACCAGGCGATGCACGGCGCCCGACCCTATGGCCTGGCCGAGCGCGGCGGCGGCACGGCGGGGCGCCATCGGCCGGAACCCCTGGCCTTCCAGCCTGGCGCGCTGCGCCGCGGGCAGGGCGGCGAACATGCCCCCCGCCCACGGGCCGAAAGCCACGGATAGGGCGGGAAGCCCGGAAGCACGGCGCGCCGCCGCCAGCCGGTCCAGCCAGGCATTGGCCCCGGCATAGGCGGCCTGGCCCGGCGCCTCCAGGCTGGCCGCGGTGGAGGAGACCAGGAGGAAGTGGTCCAGCGCCAGCCCGCGGGTCAGCGCATCCAGGTGCCGCGCGCCATCGACCTTGGCGGCCAGCGTGGCCTCGATATCGGCGGGCGATAGGCTTCCGATAATGCCATCCCGCACCACGCCGGCGGCGTGGACGATGCCGCGGAGGTCGGGCAGGCTGGCCAGCAGCGACGCCAATGCGGCACGGTCGGAGACATCGACCGAAGCGGCCTCGTGCCGCGTGGCGGTGGCGGAGCGGGAGGCGATGACGATGCGCGTCGCGCCCTGAGCGGCCAGCCAATCCGCGATGGCGGTGCCGACGGTGCCGCCGCCGGTGACGAGCCAGGTGCCCGCGATGCGGGGCGGTTGCGGCGGCCGCAGCACGATCCTGCCGATGACGCGGCCCTGGGCGAGGGACTGGAACGCCTCCTCGGCCAGCGCCATCGGCATCACACTCCGCCGTGGCAGGGCGATGGCGCCATCGCGCAGCAGCGCGAGGATGCGGGCCATGCGATCCGCGAACCAGCCCGGATCGGCGGCGAGGGGCGCTTCCAACTCATAGGCGATGTGACGGATCGGGTGCGGCGCGGCGGGCGCCGCGGCGCTGCCGATCTCCAGGAACACGCCGCCCGGCCGCAGCAGGGCGGCGGAGGCCGCGGCCATTGCGGGCGACAGCGCGTGCAGGACGATGTCGAAGCCCTCCGCCCCCGCCCACTCCCGCGCCGCCACGGCGAAGTCGGTGGAGCGGCTGTCCGCCACGGCTTCCGCCCCCGCCGCCAGCGCGGCCGGCCGCTTGCCCGCGCTGGCGGTGGCGAAGACCCGCGCGCCTGCCTGGCGGGCCAGTGCGATGGCGGCGGCGCCCACGCCACCCGCCCCGGCATGGACCAGCACCCGCATCCCGGGCGCCACGCCCGCCAGGTCATGCAGCCCGCGCCAGGCGGTCAGGGTGGCGACGGGCAGGCTGGCGGCGGCATCGGGGGGGAGCCAGTCCGGGCGCATCACGACGCGATGTGCGGGCACTACCGCCTCCCCGGCCAGGAGACCAGGCGCGAAGGCGATGACGGGGTCTCCCGTTGCGAAGCCCTCGACGCCGGGGCCCATCGCCAGCACGCGGCCAGCGGCTTCCAGGCCGAGCGTATCGCCCTCGACCCGTCCCAGCGCGACGAGCGTGTCCTTGAAGTTCAGCCCTGCGGCGTCGATGGCGATCGCGACCTCTCCGGCGCCGGGCGGGCGCGAAGGCACCGGCAGGCGACGAAGGGCGGTCAACGCGTGATCCGGCGCGGGCGCGATGCGTTCCGCCGTGGCGGCGGGTGGGGCTGTGCGGCTGATCTCCGGCGCCAGCAGCAACCCATGGCGCAGCGCGAAGCGGCCCGGCGGGCCCGCCAGCGCGGCGGGGATCCCCGGTTCATCCGGGTCGATGTCGATCCAGCGGCACCGCAGCGCCGGATGTTCCGCGGCGATGCTGCCCAGCAGGCCGCCGAGGATTGCAGCAGCCGGCACCGCGCCGGGCGCGAGGGGCGGCGCCGTGGCGGCGCCACGACTGACCAGGATGAGTTGCGGCGGCGGTGAGAGTGCCGCCGCATCGCGGACCAGCGCGACGACGGCGGCGATGCAGGCGGCGGGATCGGTGGCGGCCAGTGGGCGGAGGTCGATGATGCCGTCGCAGGCGGGCAGGGGCGCGCTGCCTTGGGCATCGACGCTCCCTGTCCCGAGGGTCGCAGCCTCGGCGCCGATGGCGTGCCAGTGTCCCGCCAGGGGTAGCGCTGGCTCAGGTGCCGGGCGCCAGGCGATGTCATGCTGCCACGCCCCGGGGGTGGCGGCGGCGCGACGGAGGGTGATGCCGCGCAGCATCGCCACCACCGCCCCATCGTCGCGCAGCAGCGCGGCATCGCCGGTCGCGGCCCCGTCCTCCAGCGCCGTCAGGCGGGCGCGGGCCAGCAGGGCGCCTTCGGGCGGCGCGCCGCGCCAGGCGCTGGCGATGGCCTGCGGAAGCCAGGGCTGGTCATCCATGGGCAGCAGCGCCGTCAGCGTCTGGATCGCTGCATCCAGCAGCATCGGGTCGAGCGCATCCGCCGGCGCCAGTCTCGCCTCCGCGGCATCGGTGCCGCGGCGCAGCGCCGTAATGCGGCGGTAGAGCGGGCCGAAGCGGAAGCCGCGCGCGGCGAGTTCCTGCGCGATGGCGTCTCCATCGTCCCAGGCCGCGGCGCCGGCCGGCGGAGCCGGGGCCTCGCCATCCCGCGTGCCGGTCCGTGCGCTGGCGGTCCGTGCGCTGGCGGTCCTGGCGCTAGCGGTCCGTGCGCTGGCGGTCATCGTCCAGCCGTCCGGCAGTTCCGCGTGCAGCGACAGCGCGCCGTCGCGGTCCTGCACGAACTGCGCCTCCAGCCCACCAGGCGGGACGGGCAGTGGGCGCAGCAGCGTCACATCGTCCAGCGCCTGCGCACCGGAGGCGAAGGCGAAGGCCAGGAAGGCCGTTGCCGGCACCAGGATGGCGCCGTCCACGACATGATCGGCCAGCCAGGGCGCGGCGGCATCCAGGCGGATCGCGGAGACCGCTTCGCCGCTGCGGGCGGAGCGGACGGGCGGCGGCAGCAGCCAGGATGGCGCCGCGGCGGCCTCATCCAGCCAATGCCGTTGCGGCGTGAAGGGCGTGGGGGGCAGGGCCACGCGGCGACCGCGTGGCAGCGCGATGGCGGGTGGCGTCCCCTGCTGCAAAGGCGCGGAGGCCAGGGCGGCGGCACTATCCGCCAGCAGCCAGTGGCGCAGGCGGGCACGGCCGATCCAGGCGGTATGGCAGGCATCCTCGAAATCGAACGTGCCGTCCCGCAGCCGGGCTAGCACGCTCTGCCGCAATGCCTCCAGCGCCGCCGGGGTGGCGGCTGACAGCAGCAGGCGCGGCGGGCCCTCACCCCGCGCTGTCGGCGGCGGCGGCGGCGCTTCCAGCACCAGATGGGCGTTGGTGCCGCTGGCGCCGAAGGCGCTGAGCCCGGCGCGCGGCCGTGCTGCCGCGAAGCGCGTTGCCGCCGTCGGCACCAGCAGCCTTTCCATGGCGGAGGCGTGCTGGTTCGCGCGCCGGAAATGCGGCTGCGGCGGGATGGTGCCGCTGCCCAGCATGGCCGTGACCTTGGCCAGGCCTGCGATGCCGGCCGCGGCTTCCGCATGACCGATGCTGGCCTTCAGCGCGCCGATCGGCAGGGCGGTGGCACGGCCGGCGAAGACCTCGGCCAGCGCATCCATCTCCACCGGGTCGCCCAGCGCGGTGCCGGTGCCATGCGCCTCGACATAGTCGATGGCGGTGGCATCGAGGCCCGCATCCGCCAGGGCGGCGCGGATCACGGCGGACTGCGCGGCACCATTGGGCGCGGTGAAGCTGGAGGAGCGGCCATCATGGTTGACTGCGCTGCCGCGGATGACAGCAAGCACGCGGTCGCCATCCGCCAGCGCGCGCGCCAGCGTCTTCAGCACGGCGATGCCCACGCCTTCCGCCCGCACATAGCCATCGGCGGCCGCATCGAAGGTGGCGCAACGGCCGGTCGGCGAAAGCAGGCCGGCCCGCGCCAGCATCGCGGAATCCTCCGGCGCCAGGATCAGGTTGACGCCCCCGGCCAGCGCCATCTCCGCCTCTCCCCGCCGCAGCGACTGCACCGCGAGGTGAAGTGCGACGAGGGAGGAGGAGCAGGCGGTATCCACCACCAGCGCCGGCCCATGCAGGCCGAGTTGATAGGCGATGCGGCCGGCGAGCGTGTTGCTCGGCTGCCCCGTGAGGCTCAGCGCATCCAGCTTCTCCGCCTGGCGCCGGGCAAGCGCGGCGTAGTCGCTGCCGGTGGCGCCGAGGAACACGCCGACGCGACCGCCCGCGACGCTGTCCGGCGCGATGCCCGCCGCTTCCAGCGCGTGCCAGGCCGCTTCCAGCAGCAGGCGCTGCTGCGGATCCATGGCGGCGGCGTCGCGCGGCGCGATGCCGAAGAAGGCGGCGTCGAACAGGTCGATCCCGTCCAGCCATCCCGCCACATGCGGCGCACCCGGACGGCCGGCGGGCAGCGGGCGCACGGCATCCTGGCCAGCGAGCAACTGGGCCAGCAATGCATCCGGATCCTCCGCGCCGCCGGGGAACCGCCCCGCGAGGCCGATGACGGCAATCGGGCCGCCGCCTGCATCCATGGAGGCCGGCGCGTTCGGAACCGCGCGGGCCTGGCCGGCGAGCCAATCGGCCAGCCTGGCGATGGAGGGCTGGGCGAAGAGCAGCGCGGCGGGGATCGGGACGCCGGCCGCTTCCTCGATCCGTCGCCGCAGCGACACGGCCAACAGGCTGTCCAGCCCCTGTTCGAACAACCCCGCCTCGGGATCGAGGCGCCTGGCATCGGCATGGCCGAGCAGATCGGCCACCAGCGCCGCCAGCCCATCGCGGTCCAGCCGCGTACTGCGAGGCGGCGCCTGCACCGGGCGCGGTGCGGGCGGGGCGGATCGCGGCAGCAGGTGTTCGAACAGGGCGGCGTCCCGGCGGGCGGCATAGGAACCGGCGAAGCAGGACCAGTCGATGCGGGCGACGACGCGCAGGGCCTCGCCCGCGGCCAGGGCTTCGAGCGCGGCGGCGAAGGCATCGGCGGGGGGCATGGCCAGCATTCCGGCGGCGTCCAGCGCGGCATCCTCGGTGGGGGACAGCAAGCCCTTTTCGGTGAAGCGGCCGAAGGCGATGCTGGTGGCCGGCAGGCCGCGCGCGCGGGCGAGCCTGGCCCATTCATCCAGCGCGTGGTTCGCCGCGGCATAGGCCAGGCGATCCCGCACGCCCCAGATGCCGGCGGCGGAGGAGAACAGCAGCAGCCCGTCTGGATCGGGGATCGCGGCGGCCAGCACGTCCGCGATGCCGATCTTGGCCATCATCACGGCTTCCGCCGAGCCATCGGCGATGCCCGCGGCATGGATGACGAGGCCGGGCCGCCGATCCATCGCTGCCGCGAGGCGCGGCGCGGCATCGGGGGCGGTCAGGTCGAGCGCAAGATACCGGGCGCCCGGTGGCAGCGTCGCGGGGTCGGGGCTGCGGCGACCCACCAGCAGCAGGTGCCGCGCGCCCTGGCGCGCCAGGCCATGCGCGAAGGCGAGGCCGAGGCGACCCGTGCCACCCGCGATGACGTGCAGAGCTTCGATGTCTGGCCGCAAAGCCCGGCCGGCAGCTTCCACGCGGAGGAGGCGCATCGCATCCAGCCTGCCCGCGCGGGCGCGGAGGTCGCCGCGCGCCGTGCCCAGCGATGTGCCCAGGATGGAGAGGGTCTCGGGCGCGGTATCGTCGAGGTGGATGATCGCGGCGATGCTGCCGGGCTGGTCGAGCGCGATGCCGCGCGCGGCGCCGATCGCCGCGGCACCGGCCAGACCGGGGCGGGCAAGCAGCGTGATGGGCAGGCCCCGTGCCGCCAGCGCCTGCGCCTCCTCCACGATCTGGGCCGGTGGCGCTTCCACAGGGCACCACAGGATGGCAACCGCGTCGGGTGCATGGGCGATGCCGAGCGTGCCGGCCAGCGCAGCGTCGCCCTGCACCTGGAAGCGGGGTGCGGCAGCCGGCGCCCGGGCCAGCACCAGCAGATGCGCATCGCCATCCGGCAGTGCGGCGACGGGCGCGAAGCCGGCATCCGACAGCGCCGCCAGCCAGGCCTCGGCGCCCAGCAGCGCATGGGCGGGCCGCAACTCATCGCCGCGGAAGCGCCACCAGCCCTCCGTGATGCCGAAGACCAGATCCACCCATCGTGGCGCCCGCGCCAGTTCCGCGAGCGCCAGCAAGCCGCCCGGCGCCAGCCGCGCCCGCAGCGCTGCCAACGCCGGGCCCAGCCGCGCCGCCGCATGAACCGCGTTGGCGGCGACGATGACGTCGAATGGGCCTTCGACGCCGGCGGGATCGTCCAGGTCGAACACGCCGGTCGATAGGCCGTCCCCGAAGCGGCGGCGCAGCGCGGCAAGGAAGGCGGGCGTCACGTCGGTGGCCGTAACCTGGCTGCCGGCGGGCAGGCGCGGCAGCAGCGCCGCCGTCAGCGCGCCCGTGCCGGCGCCGATTTCCAGCACGCGAACCGCTCGGCCGGCGGCATGGGACGCGACGGCATCGGCCAGGGCGTGTTGTGCTGCGGCAAAGGGGGGCGAGGCGTAGACGGCGGCGGCAGCCTCCGTGTCACCGCCCGCGAACAAGGCCTCCACCGCCCCGGCCCGGCCGGCCAGGATATCCGGCAGCGCGGCGCCGACCTGGCGGAGCAGCCTTGCCGCGGGGCCGTCCGCGGCACGCAGCGGTGGCAGCGGCGACCAGGCGGCGAGGCGGGCGGCGAGGTCGCGATGCGCGGGGGCGATGGCGGGCGTCGCGGCCAGGGCCTGCCGCGCGAAAACGGTGGCCTCCGCCTCCAGCCCCTCATCGGGCGGCGGGGCGGTGATGGCGGGGTGGGGCAGGGCTGTGGCCGTAGTGGGGATGGGGGCGGGCAGGGGCTGCCACGCCAGGGCGTAGGACAGGCCGCTGGCGGGGCGTGGCAGCCAATGGGGCTCACGCTCGAAGGGGTAGGTCGGCGCGTCGGCGATGCGCCCGCCTTCGTTCAGCGCGGCCTCGATCTCGGCGCCGGTGACGAAGGCCGCCGCGCAGCGATCCAGGAAGGCTTCCCGGCTTTCCGTCGCATCCCGCCTGGCGGCGAAAGGGGGCGTGGCGCCGGCGGGGACGATGCCGCGCCGGAATCGCCCCGTCCGCAACCTCTGCGCCGCATCCGCCGCGTCGCTAGCCTGCAGGGCGAGGCGATGTGCGAAGCGGTCCCGGCCGACCAGCGCGGTGTGGCAGAGATCGGGGAAGGCAGTTGCGGCGGCGCTGTCCAGGTGATCGGCCCAGCGTTGGGCCAGCGCCTCCAGCGCCATGGCGCTGCGGGCCGAGAGCACCAGCAGGTGGGGGCCGTGCCGTTCCTGCACCGGTGTCCCGATAGCCGACCGCAAGGTGGCCTCATCCGCCGTACCGCGGCGCAGCGGTGCGGCGACGGTGGCATCGGGCACCGTCTGGCGGATGGGCAGCGCCAGCAGGGGATGCGGGCCCAGTTCCAGAAAGTGGCGATGGCCGGCGGCCGCCAGCGCGGCGATGCCCTGCCGGAAAAGCACGGGCTGCCGGAGGTTGCGGCCCCAATAGCGGGCATCGAGGGAAGTGCCCGGAACGACCGTGCCTGTGACGGTGGAGATGAACGGCACCGTGCCGGCCTGCGGCGACAGCCCCGCCAGGGAAGACACCAGCCGCGGCACCAGGGGCTCCATCTGGGCGCTGTGGTAGGCGACCGGCACGCGGACCGGCAGGGCGGTGATCCCCTGCGCGTCGAGCAGCGCCATCGCGGCCTCGATACCGGCGGCGGGGCCGGAGAGCACGGTGCTGGTCGGGCCGTTCTCCCCGGCGATCTCCACATCGCTTGGCAGCAGCGGCCCCAGCGCCGCCGCCGATGCAGCGGCGACGGCCATGGTACCCTGGCCCGCGCAGCCCGCCTGCAGGGCGCTGCGCGTCATGGCGAGGTGCAGCGCCTGCTCCCGCGTCAGTGCGCCGGCGATGCAGGCGGCGGCGACCTCCCCCAGGCTGTGGCCGATGACCGCGACAGGGCGGATGCCGAGGCTGGCGAGGAGATCCGCGAGCGCGATCTGATAGGCCGTGTGCGCGGGCTGGCCGAGCGCCACTTCCTCCACCCGCGCATCGGCCAGCACATCGACCACCGAGGCTGGAAACCCGAGGCCGCGCAGCAGCGCATCGGAAGCGAGGAGGGATTCCGCAAAGGCGGCCGAGGCCATCAGCCCCCGGGCCATGCCGGGCCAGGCCGCGCCGTTGCCGGCGAAGACGAAGACGGGCGGGCTTGCAGCGGCTGCTTCGGGGGGAGGGCCTTCCAGCAGCAGGTGGCAGTTGGTGCCGCCGAAGCCGAAGGCGCTGACGCCGCCGATGGCGCGCCCGTCGGCGCGGGAGGGCCAGGGTGTCGCTTCCGACTGGATCGCGATGCCCGTCATGTCGATGGCGTGGTTCGCTTCGTGGAAATGCAGGCTGCGCGGGATGCGGCGATGACGCAGGGCGAGGGCCAGCTTCGCCAGCCCCGCGGCGCCCGCCGCGGCTTCCAGATGGCCGATATTCGTCTTCACGGAACCGATGCGAAGCTTCCGGCCGAGGGCGCGCCCCTGGCCTAGCACGGTGCCGAGCGCATTCGCCTCGATCGGGTCGCCCAGCGCGGTGCCGGTGCCATGGGCTTCGACATAGTCCACGTCCTGCGGCGCCAGGCCCGCATCGGCCAGGGCATCGCGCAGCATGGCGCGTTGCGCGGCCGGGTTGGGCGCGGTCAGGCCGTTGCTGGGCCCGTCATTGTTGATGGCGCCGCCGCGGATGATGGCGAAGACCCGTCGCCCCGCGGCGCGCGCGGCGGAGAGCGGTTCCAGCACCAGGATCGCGCCGCCTTCGCCGCGGACATAGCCATCGGCCGCCGCATCGAAGGCCTTGCACCGCCCATCCGGCGCCATGGCGCCGAACTTGGTCATGGCGATGGAACTCTCAGGCGAGAGCACGAGGTGGACGCCGCCTGCCAGCGCCACGGTCGATTCGCCGGCGCGCAGGCTGCGGCAGGCCTGGTGCACGGCGACGAGGGCCGAGGAGCAGGCCGTATTCACCGTGATGGCCGGCCCCATCAGCCCCAGCGCATGGGCGATGCGCGCGCTGATGATGCTGGTGTCCTGTCCCGTCGCCGTATGCGCGGCGATGCCCGTGGCGTCGGCGAGCAGCCGGGCGTAGTCGCTCCACATCGCGCCGAGGAAGACGCCGGCGCGGCTGCCATTGAGGCGGGAGGCGCGGATGCCCGCATCCTCCAGCGCCTCCCAGGCGAGTTCGAGCGCCAGGCGCTGCTGCGGGTCCGCCTGCGCGGCTTCGCGGGGGGAGAGGCCGAAGAAGGCGGCATCGAAGCCCGCGACATCGGCCAGGAAGCCGCCGCGGCTGGTGCGCATGCGGCCGGGCGCACCGGGGTCTGCATCCGTCAGCCCTGCCGCGTCCCAGCGATCCGCCGGCACTTCCCCGACGGCATCGATGCCATCCAGCAGCATCGACCAGAAGGCGGCGGGGGAGGCAGCGCCGGGAAGGCGGCAGGCGAGGCCGGTGATGGCGACCGCTTCGCCGGCCGGCATGGCGCAGGGCGGCGGCGGACCTTCCTCCTCCGCCGCGCCATCCAGCCAGGCGGCCAGGCGATCCAGGGTAGGGTGGTCCCAGACGAGGGTCGGCGGCAGCGCACGGCCCGTCATCGCCGCGATGTCGGCGACCAGGCCGGCGGCGAGGAGCGAGGTCAGCCCGTAGCGATGCAGGCGCTCGGCCGGGTCGATCGTGGATGCCGCGATGCCGAGCCGCGCGGCGGCCAGATCGCGCAGCCGCGCGACCCCATCAACGGCGCTGGCGCCGCCGGGACGCCCTGGTTCAGCCCGCGCCAACCAGCACCCCGAGATCGTCTGCCAGCGCGGTGGCAAGCGCTTGGCGCTGGGGCACGAGATAGAAGTGGCCGCCGGGGAAGACGCGGCGCGTTGCGGGGCCGGCACAGAGATCGGCCCAGCCATCCATTTCCGCCGTCTGCGGATCGGCATCCCCGCCATAGATGGCGATCGGGCAGGGGAGGGGCGGGCCCGGCGCGTGCTCATGCGTCTCGAACACGGCGAAGTCCGCCTTCAGGATCGGCAGGAAGAGCGCCATCAACTCGCGTTCCGCCAGGATCGCCTGGGGGATGGCATCGTAGCGCCTGACGAGTTCGGCGACGAAGGCATCGTCCGGCAGCGGATGCAGCGGCGCCTCGGTGCCCTGAAAGGTCGGCGCACGGCGACCGGAGACGATCAGCGAGACCGGCGACGCCTGGCCGCGCCGCACCATTTCGCGCGCAAGCTCATAGGCCAGCAGCGCGCCCATGGAATGGCCGAAGAACGCCGTTGGTTGCCGCAGCACGGGGGCCAGCGAATCCGCCATCGCGGCGATAAGGGGCTTCATGCGGGTGAAGGGCGCCTCCGCGAGCCTCGCTTCACGCCCTGGCAACTGGATGGCGCCCATCGTGACGGAGGAAGGCAGCAGCGAGGCGAGCGGGTGGAACATGGAAGCGCCGCCGCCCGCATGCGGGAAGCAAAGAAGCTGCAACGGCGCGCTTGGCCGCGGCTGAGGAAAGGTCAACCAGTCAGAACGCACCGTCCCACCCCATTCGCGTTGCCACCAATGGCGCAAGAATGGTGGTGTCCTGTCAACCCAAGAGCTGTTTCGGGTACTGAGACTCGCGAGACGCCATCATGAGGTTGCAGCGCGGAAGGCTGGTGCGAGGCACTGAAGACGGCTCTTCCCTCGGGGCGGGATTTTTCGCTATAGAATTGTCCCGCGTAGTCCAAGGGTGGATACGGCATGGAAACGGCGCCGATGGCGGGATCGTTTCATTGCCCGGAAAGGGAGCACGTCGCCATGCGCGTACGGATGATTTCGGGCGTGAAGCGGATCACCGTCCTGAAGCCCGGCCAGGCCGCGACTATCCGCCTGTCCAAGCCTTCCCTCGATGATGAGACCGGTAGCGCGGAGCGGCTGAAGGTCTGGACGGTGGCGGGCAGCCGCGTGACGCGGGATGACGTCCATCTCGACCTCGGCCCGCGCAAGAAGCAGACCGGCATCCTGAAGGCCGTCGAGAAGAAGATCCGGAAGCTGGCGCGGCGCGAGCAGAAGGCGCTCGGCCAGTATCTGGCGCTGCATGAGCAGTCGAACCGCAAGCGCCGGAACGGTTGGGCCCGCGATATCGGGCGCAACCTGGTTCGCGTCATCCGGCGCGGCTGAACCAGCCTGCCCGGACCGCCGTCGCGCGATCCGGCTTCCGCATCCATCCGGCAATCGCGAGGGAACAGCATGAGTGAGGCCAGTGCGGACGTGAAGGACGCGAAGGGCGTCGTCTGCGTCCTCGATCTCGGGGAGCATTCCCGCAAGCGCGTGCGGCGGCTTCGCCGTGGCGAAGGCAAGCTGATGGACAAGGTGGAGGACGCGATCGCCGCCCTTCACGACGAAGGCGTCCTGGATGGCGCGGTGCAGACCGTGGTCGTCGTGGTCCGGCAGGAGCAGCGCCTGGGCGACATGTTCCGCGACGACGACGATGACGATGATGACGATTGATCGTTAGCCTGGCCTGTTGAGATCCTGCCGGGCCCGGTCATGCCGGGTCTGGACATGCCGGCTGCCACCGCCGCGGCAGGCCGCCTTCGTCTGGGAGAGCGCCTCCATTCTGGTCAAGCGTATCGCCGGGGTCCGGTTGGATGTCATCCGGCACCGCCGGAATGCCGCGACCAGGCTCGTGGAACTGGAACCGCGGAAGCCAGAGCGCGAATTCCCGCCTGACCTCGATTCCATCGTCCCGACGCCGCTGGAATCAGGCCGATCTTCCGCCCCGATCAGGATCGAACCGCTGTCGCCGTCGTCCCGCTTCCGCGGGCTGGCGGTGTTCACTGCGCTGGCGCGCTTCATCTGGATGCGCTTCTGGCTGAGGATGACCGGCCGCATGACGGCGGCCCGCGATGCTGCCCTGGCCCGGGCGTTGTTCGAAGGCCTGGGGGGTATGTGGATCAAGGCCGGGCAGTTGCTGTCCCTGCGCACGGACCTGCTGACGGATGAGATGTGCCAGGCGCTCTCCAGCCTGCAGCACCAGGTGGCGGGTTTCCCGCCGGAGGTGGCCCTGGGGGTGGTGGAGGAGGATCTGGGCGTCCCCATCGCCCGCGTCTTCTCCTGGTTCGACCCCATGCCCTTCGCGGCGGCCTCGATCTGCCAGGCGCATCGGGCAACGCTGCTGACCAACAATCGCGCCGTCGTCGTGAAGATCATGCGGCCGGACGTGTCCCGCAGCTTCGCGCGCGACCTCGGCCTGCTGCGGGGGCTGGTCGCGGTCTTCAGCGTGCTGGGGATCGGCAGCCGCTTCCACCTGGTGGATGGGCTGCGTGAACTGCGCGCGGTGCTGAGCGAGGAGACCGATTATCGCTTCGAGGCGGTGAACCTCAAGCGGATGCGGCGCAATCTGCGTCGCCACAAGGTTTCCGTCCCCCGCGTCCTGTCCCGCTATTGCGGGCCGCGGATCCTGGTGATGGACGAGATACCCGGCGTCCTGATGTCGCAATACATCCAGATGCGTACGGAGAATGTCGCTGCCGTCCGGCGATGGGAGCATGAGAACAACGTCGATCCCCTGAAGCTGGGCAAGGGATTGATGGTGACGGTGCTGCGGCAGATCCTGGAGGACAATGAATTCCACGCGGATCTCCACCCCGGCAACATCATGGTCATGGCCGATAACCGCATCGCGCTGCTCGACCTCGGCAGTGTCGGGCGGCTGGATCGGCGGACCTGGCAGCTGTATCGCTACACGATGGTGGCGCTGGCGACCCGGGACTTCGAACGCGCGGCCGACTACACCCTGTTGCAGCAACCCGGGCTTGGCGTGGTGGATCACACGCGGCTGCGCAGCGACCTGGCGGACGCGCTGCGCCGATGGGAATTGCGGAGCGAGTTTCCGAACACGTCCTATGCCGACAAGTCGGTCGGATCGATGGGCGATGAGATCACGCGCGTCATGGCGCGGCACAACGTGCCGGTGGGCTGGGGGCTGATGCGGGTGGGGCGGGCGCTGTCCACCCTCGATGCCTCGCTACAGGTCCTGGTGCCGGATGGCAATTTCATCGAGTTCACGCGCGCCTATTTCAAGGATCGGCAGCGCCGGCAGCGCACGCTGAAGGGGGCCATGCGGCCACTGCGATCCGCCTTGCAGGATGTGATGGGGCTGGCATCGGACGCGAATGTGGTGCTCGGCTCCGCCGTGCGTTTCCAGGGCCTGCGTCTGCAGGGCATGGCGGACCGCGTGCAGCAGTTCCGCCTGGCGGTGCTGCGGGTCTTCAACCGCGGGATCTGGAGCCTGATCCTCGGCACGCTCGGCGTGATGCTGCTCAATCGATACATCGACTACCTGCCGCCGACCTGGCAGCCATCGGCGCAGCGCCTGCTGCAATTCGTGCTGGAGCCGCTGCCGGACCTCGACGGGATCTACTGGCTGATCTTCCTGGCTGTCGCCCTGTTCATTTCCAATGTATTGCGAACGGCGCGGAAATCACTTTCGGCAACGCAATGACCGATGCGGGCGTGACGCTGGCGGGGGTGATGCTGGCAGGGGTGCAACGCCCTACACTCCTCTGTTATTTGTGATCGACAAGGCGCGAGCCTGACTGCCGCGCAGGGGATTGGTCGCCATGGCATCGCGATTGCTCATCGCAAGCCTATCCGCTGTCGCCGGGCTTGTCGGCGGCGCCGCCATCGCGCGCTATGCCTTGCCCGCCATCGGCGGCGCTCCCGCGGCGCAGGCACCCGTCGCCGCGGCGGAACCCGCCCCGGCCACGGTCGAAGTCGCCCGTGCGACGCAGGGAAGGGTGGACCAGGCCCTCAATTCGCTCGGCACGCTGCAGGCGCGTGAAAGCGTGCCGCTAGCGTCGCTCAACCCCGGTGTCGTCACGGCCATCCATTTCCAGGAAGGCACGCGGGTCGAAGCCAATGCTCTGCTGGTCGAACTCGACCAACGCATCGCCCGCGCGAACCTTGCCTCCGCCGAGACGGAACTGCGGGCCGCCCAGGTCCGGTTCGAGCGAAGCCAGCAGCTTTCGGGGTCCGGCTTCCGGTCCCGGCAGCAACTGGACGATGACCGCGCGGCGATCGACCGTGCGGCCGCCGAGGTGGCGGTGCGCCAGACGCAGCTGGCGCAGCTCAGTGTCCGCGCGCCCTTCGCGGGGGTGCTGGGGCAGCGCGACTTCGGCGTGGGCGAGTATATCGAGGCCGGCAAGCGCCTGGTGACCCTCGAGGACCGGTCGGTCCTGCGGGTGAGCTTCCGGGTGCCCGAACGGTTCCTGCCGAAGCTGGCGATCGGCCAATCGGTGGAGTTGACGCTGGATGCGGTGCCGGGCCGCCGCTTCACCGGACGGGTCACGCTGCTCGATCCGCGGCCGGGTGGCAACGACCGGGACATCCAGGTCCGGGCAGAGATACCGAATGACGCACCGATGCTGCCATCGGGCCTGTTCGCCCGCATCCGCCTGGTCATCGAAAGCAGGCCGGATGCGATCGTGGTGCCGCCCTCCGCCGTCTCCTACATGCTGACCGGCGCCTATGTGTTCAAGGTGGTCGAAGGGCGGGCCCGCCGCGTGCCCGTGCGCGTCGGGCTGCAGTTTCCCGACCGCGTGGAGATCCTGGAGGGCGTTGCCGCCGGGGACCAGGTCGTGACCGCGGGGCAGTTCAACCTCGATGACGGAAGGCGGGTGACCACGGTGTCCCAGACTCCGGGGCAGCGCTGATGTCGATTTCCGACCTTTTCATCCGGCGGCCGGTCTTCGCGATCGTCATCAACCTCATTGTCGCGCTGGTCGGCCTGCTCGGCCTGTCGCGGCTCGCCATCCGTGAGCTGCCGCAATTCGACCTGCCCTTCGTCTCCATCACCACGATCTACAGCGGCGCCGCGCCCGATCTGGTGGAGCGGACCGTGACGGCGCCGATCGAGCAGGCGGTGTCCGCCGTCGGCGGGATCGACACCATCGTGTCCAGCAGCAGCGAGGGCAGCAGCCAGATCCAGATCGCCTTCCGCGCCGGGACCAATCCGCTGAATGCGGTGACGCAGGTGCGGGACAAGGTCGGGCAGCTCACGAATGTGCTGCCGGCCGATGCCCTGGCGCCGACGGTCGCGCAGCTCAGCCTCGATGCCGTGCCGGTCATCTACCTGTCGCTGACCGATCCCTCCCGCAGTTCGATGGAGATCACGGAGATCGTCTCCCGCGTCGTCAGGCCGGCGCTGGCCTCCGTCGATGGCGTCGCGGCGTCGCAGACGCTCGGGGAACGTCGATACGCCATCAGGGTCTGGCTCAATCCCTGGGCCCTGGCGGCGCACAACGTCACGGCGCCGGAGGTGCATGACGCAATCATCTCCCAGAACCTGTCCGTGCCGTCCGGGACGCTGGAGCGCGATGGCCGCAAGGCGCTGGTTTACACCGACACCGCGCTGCTGCGGCCGGAGCAGTTCGCGGAGGTCGTGGTCAGGCGTGGCCTGGGCGACGATGGAATGGTCAAGCTGGGCGACGTGGCGCGCGTGGAAGTGGGGCCGGAGAGCATCACCAACGCCATCCGCCTGAACGGCCGGGACGGCGTCGCTGTCGGCGTGCTCGCGCAATCCGCCGCCAACCCGCTGGAGGTCGCGCGCGCGGTGCGTGCGCTGGTGCCGGGCCTCCGCGGCCTGCTGCCGGCGGGCATGACATTGGATGTGGTGTTCGACCGGTCGGAGGCGATCGAGATCGCGGTGAAGGAAGTCGCGGAGACGATCATCGTGGCCGTCGGCCTCGTGACGGTCGTGATCCTGTTGTTCCTCGGCTCCTTCCGGTCCTCGATCATCACGCTTGTCACCATCCCGCTGTCGCTGCTCGGGATGCTCGGCTTCATGTATGCGGTGGGCTACAGCATCAACACCTTCACCCTGCTGGCCATGGTGCTGGCGATCGGCCTGGTGGTGGATGATGCCATCGTCGATGTGGAGAATGTGCAGCGGCATATCGACATGGGCACCGATCCCGTGGCCGCGGCCTTCATCGGAAGCCGCGAGATCGGCTTCGCCATCGTGGCGACGACGCTGACCCTGGCCGCGGTCTACCTGCCGATCGGGTTGATGCCCGGGCTGCTGGGAAGCCTGTTCTCCGAATTCGCCTTCACGCTGGCCGCCGGCGTCGTGATTTCCGGCTTCGTGTCCCGCACGCTGTCGCCGGCCATGTGCTCACGCATGCTGCGCGCGAAGCGCCCAGGCGGCGTCGCGATTCGGATCGACCACGCCTTCGCCAGCCTGGCGAGGGGGTATGCGCGCCTTCTGCGCGGCACGCTGCGGTTCCGGTGGCTCGTGCTGCTGGGCAGCGTGGGGGTCTTCGCCGGCGGCATCGCCTTGATGATGCGGCTGCCGGGGGAGTTCGCGCCGGCCGATGACCCGGGCTATGTGATCGTGGAGTTCACCGCCCCGTCCGACGCCACCACCTACTACATGGACGAACTGGCGGCGCGGGTCGATTCCGCCTTCGCCACGGTGCCGGAGCGCCGCGGCACGATGATCATGAACGGCATGTCGTCGCCGACCTCGGGTCTCGGCCTGCTGCTGCTCAAGCCCTGGTCGGAGCGGGAGGCGACATCGGTGGAGATCGGTGCGCGCATCATGCCCGCGCTCAACCGCATCGCGGGCGCGCGCTTCACGCTGCTCGATCCCAATCCGCTCGCGGGCGGCAACGTCGCGCCGGTGCAGTTCGTGGTCCGCACCACCGGGAACTACGAGGACCTGTCGCAGGTCATGACGCGGCTGCGTGACTTCGCGCGCCGGCATCCCGCCTTCTCCTCGCCGGCGTTGGACCTAGATCTGAACACGCGCCGCATCGATGTCGTCATCGACCGGCCCCTCGCCGCGGTCGTCGGCATCGACATCATGCGGATCGGCCAGACGATCAACACCTTCCTGGGTGGCCAGCAGGCCGGCAACTTCGGATGGGAAGGCCAGCAGTACAAGGTGCTGTTGCAGATCGAGGAGCAGGATCGCCGGGACTCCGACATCGTCAACAACATCTACCTGCGCAGTGCCGCCGGCGATGTCGTGCCGCTCTCCTATGTCGTGTCGCAGCGGGAGACGGTCGGCGCTTCGATCCTGCCGCGCTTCCAGCAACTACGCGCCGCCCGTATCACCGCCACGCTGGCGCCTGGCTGGTCGCTGTCTGAGGCCCTGGCGGCGCTGGAGGGTGAGGCAGCCCGCATCCTGCCGCCGGGCTACCAGGTGGATTATGATGGCCCATCCCGCGCCCTGAAGCAGGCCGATGCCAGTGTGGGCATCGTCTTCCTGCTGGCGCTGGGCTTCATCTTCCTCACCCTCGCCGCGCAGTTCGAAAGCTTCCGCGATCCTTTCATCGTGCTGTCGGTCGTTCCGCTCGCCATGGTCGGCGCCGCGATCGGCCTTCTGGCCGTGAACGGGTCACTCAACGCCTACAGCTTCATCGGCCTGGTCACGCTCATCGGGCTTGTCGCGAAGGGCGGCATCCTCATCACGGAATTCGCCAATCAGCTGCGCGACGAGGGCCGGGACCTGCAGGAGGCGATCGTGGAGGCCGCGGCGACGCGATTGCGCCCGATCCTGATGACGACGGTTGCCACCATCCTGGGCGCGGTGCCCCTTCTCCTCACCGTCGGGCCCGGTGCGCGTTCGCGGGAAGACCTCGGCGCCGTCGTCGTCGGGGGCATGGTGTTCGGCACGGTGGTTTCGCTCTTCGTCGTGCCGGCCTGCTATGTCGTGATGTCTCGCAAGGTGCGGAAGCCGCTCGTGACCCCGCCACCGGTCGGCGAAGGGGCGCACGGGTGATCGGGTGGGGGTGCATCACTCTTCGCTTCCACTGCGTGCTGGCCTTCGTCTAGTCTGTTGCCAAGCAGGAACGTGACGCCGTGACACGGCGCGTCTGAAGCAGGGTGAGGCATGAAGCTGATCCATCCGACGCCGGCGCAGCTCTCGACGATGGTCCAGGCCATGTCGGCCGTTATTTCAGCCGGAGGGCGGCTTCCGCCCCTGCCGGTGGAACGGGCCAGCATCGCGGCAATCCAGCGCCACCTCCTGGGACAGCCGGTGCCGATCCGCGCCGAGGCAGGCCCCCTGCCGGACGACCTGGCCGCGACCATCGACAATGCTGACCTTCGGCGCCTGACGGTCCAGCTGCTTGTCATCCTGTCGCTGGTCGGGCGGCGGATTCGCGACGACAAGGTCGCGGTGGTGACGGAGGCGGCGCGGCGCCTCGGCATCGAGGAACGCGGCGTCGCCCTGCTCCAGCGCGCGGCGCGGGGACAGTTCAAGCGCATCGCGATGTCGCTGATGAAGGGCTTCGTCGATTGGTGGTCGCCATCCGGGAAGGCGGGCATCGGCGATTGGATGCGCTTCATCTGGTGGATGCTGCCGCAGTTGCACGGCAAGGGAACCGCGCGCCGGCATGCGGAACTGGCCGCGCGCTATGCCGCCCTGGGCCGGCTGCCGGAAGGCACCTTCGGTCGTGCCCTGCATGCGTTCTACGCCGATAACGACATCGGCCTGCCGGGCGAGCCCAAGAGCGTCCCCTGGGTGATGCACGAAGTCTATCACGTGCTGAGCGAATACGGCGTCAAGCTCGAGGCGGAGATGCTGCTGACGGCCTTCGTCGGCGGGTCGCTCGGCGAGAACTGCATGGACCAGATCCTGTTCGGGCTGCTGTCCTACCAGACCGGCAGCCCGCTCATCGGTGGCGTGGTGGCGGAGGGGCTGCTGGATCCGGAAAGCTATTTCGCGGCGATGGCGCGCGGTGCCGCGATGACGGTCAGCGTCGTGCGGGGCTGGGACCTCTGGACGGTGGCGGAGACGGACCTGGAGCAGCTTCGCGCCCAGTACGGCATCCCGCCGCTGGGAGAGAAGGAGCGCACCCTGGTCGGCGGCTATAACGGCCTGCTGACGGGGCCGGGGCATTCGACACCCGCGGATTGGCCCGGCATCGGCCAGGGCCTTCCCGCTCCAGCCATGGCCTGAGGTCGATGATGCGGAGAGCGCGCCGGGACGCCCGCGGTGGAGAGGCCTGCCATGGTGGATGAAGCCGCGGCCGCGGCGATCGCCCGGATCTGGACCGATGCCGGGTTTCGCAAGCGGCTGGTCGAGGCACCAGGCGCCGCCTTGCCCGACATCGGCATCGCCATCCCCGGGGACGCGACCGCGCGCGTGGTGGGCAGCAAGGGTGCGCCTGGCGACCAGGATGATCCGTCATTGATCCAGGTGGTGCTGGAGCGGGACGGCGGCTACGCCTACTTCTTCATCCCATCGCCGCGCTCGCCCTGCGCGCAGCAGGCGGCCTATGGGATGATCCTCGCGCGTGCCGTGGATGATCCGGCCCTCGGGCGGCGCGTGCTGCAGGATGCGGAACGCGCGCTGAGCGGGCTTGCGGCGCAATGCCGCGCCCAGGCGGAGGGCCCCGCAGCATGAAGCTGATCGTGCCGGGCCCGGAGGAACTCACCTGCATCGTGACCGCGGCCTATTCTGTGGCCTCGGCTGGGGGAATCCTCGCCCCGGAAGCAATCGAGGTCGAGGCCATCAATGCCTTTCAGCGGCACATGCTGGGGCAGGAGACGCCAACGCAGGTCGTGCCCGGGCCTCTGCCGATCGGGTTGGAGAGCATCATCGCCGATCCTGCCTCCAGGCGGCAGCTGGTTCGCCAGCTGGCGATCCTGTCGCTGGTCGATGGCACCCTGCGGCCGGAGAAGGTGGCGGTGGTGGCCGACGCCGCGCGGCGGCTCGGCGTTTCCGAATTCGGGTTGACGGTGCTGTCGCAACTCTCGAAGCGGCAGGGGCGCGGCCACGTCTTCGGTTTCATGCGCCGCATCGTGGCGCATTACTGGTCTTTCGATGGCCGGGCCACGGCGCGCGACTGGCTCGGCATGGCCTGGACGGCCGCGCCATGGCTGCCGGGCCTCGGCCGCTACCTCGGCCGCGATGCGCTGCTGCTGCGCTACCGGGCGCTCGGCGCCCTGCCGGCCGGGAGCTTCGGCCGCATGGTGCATGGGTATTACACGGCACACGGCTTCCCCATGCCCGGCGAGCCGAAGAGCCTGCCGGAGGGGTGGGCGCGCCATGAGATCTACCATGTGCTCAGCGGCTACGCGACGAACCTGCAGGGCGAATTGCTGCTGGCCGGCTTCATCGCCGGCAACACCGAGGAACTGTGCCTCGACATCGTCCTTCCGGCGCTGATCCAGCTTCATGTCGGCCTGAAATTCGTGCCGGGGCCCGTGTCCCAGGGGAAGCTCCAGCCTGATCCCTTCTTCCGTGCCATGGCGCGTGGCGCGGCCATGCAGGTCGATCTTCTGGCGGGATGGCGGCTGTGGGATGTCGCCGAATTGCCGCTGGACGATGTGCGGCGCCGCTACGGCATACCGGCGCTGACGGCGGCGGAGCGGGAGGAGTTGGCACCCCACAAGGCACTTCTGCCGGCCTGACGATCGGCGACGACGCGGGGCGGCAAGCGCGGAGCGGTTCGGAGACCCATCATGCAGGTGATTACGCCAACAGAAGAGCAGTCCCTTTCGCTGGTGCAAGCCATCTACGCCGTCGCCACGGCGGAAGGCACGCTGCCGCTGCTGCCGGTGGAGCGCGACAGCATCGAGGCCATCCAGCGGCACCTTTTGCACCTGGATGAACCCGTCGAGCCGGCTGCATTGTCCATGCCGGCGAATCTGGCGGCCATCATCGGTGCACCGGTGATACGGCGAGAGGCCGTGCGCATCCTCGCCATGCTGCCGGTTCTCGACAAGCAGGTGCTGGATGCGAAGGTCCGGCTTGTGGAGGCCGCGGCGGCGCAGCTCCAGGTGGATGAATATGGCGTCGGCCTTCTGCGCCTGGCGCAGCAGCGCCGTTTCCGCAAGCTGGCCTTCCGGCTGATGATGCGATCCGTCGCGCATTACTGGTCGCCGACAGGCCGCGCCCGGCTGCGGGACTGGCTCGACATGATCCGCATCGCCATGCCGGCCATCCCGGGCATCTACGCCATGCTTGTCGATCGGGGACTTCTCGAACGGTATCGTGGCCTGGAACAACGGCCCGCGGGCACGCTGGGCAACGGCCTGTTCCATTTCTACCGCGACCGCGGCTTTCCGATGCCGGGGGAGCCGAAGAGCTTCCCGGAGGGATGGTCCAAGCACGAGGTCTACCACATCATCAGCGAATATGAGACGTCGCTGCAGGGCGAGATGCTGAACGCCGCCTTCAGCGGCGGCAATACGGAGGTCCTGTGCATGGACCTGCTGCTGCTGTCCCTGCTGCAGTTCCAGGCCGGGTTCCAGGTCATGCCGGGGCCTGTTCTCCAGGATGAACTCCGGCCCGATGCCTTCTTCCGCGCGGTAGCCAGGGGTGCGGCAACCGAGATCGACATCCTGGCGGAATGGGACCTGTGGTCCGCGGTGGACCAGCCCGTCGCCGAACTCCGTCGCCGCTACAAGGTCCCCGCCCTGCGGCCGGAGGAACGGCAATGGCTGGCGGAGAACGGATCGCTGCTGGCCTGAGGCATGGCCGCGCGTCCGCATCGCCTGCCGGCGGCGGGGGTTGCGCGGTCCTCGTCGAACCGCTAGTTAGCCGACCGCTTCGATGGCCGTGCGCTGCTGTAGCTCAGTGGTAGAGCACTCCCTTGGTAAGGGAGAGGTCGAGAGTTCAATCCTCTCCAGCAGCACCATCGCATCCCGTTGAAATAGAACGGAAAGCAGGCGAACCAAGGCTTTTCGGGTATTCCGGTGATACACCGGGGTGATACACGTGGCCCTCCCCATGTGCCGACCGACCAAGCATCCGAAGACAGGCGTTTACCGCATCCGCATGAGGGTCCCGAAGGACCTGATCGTGGCAATCGGGAAGCGCGAGCGCATAGATAGCCTGGGGACTAAGAACCCGGCTGAGGCGCGGAAGCTTGCCCCCGCAGCCTGCGAACGCATCGAAGCAGAGTTCGCCGCTGCCCGTGCCGCCACTGGCCCTGCCCGCCGGCTGACGCACCGCGAGGTCATGGCGTTGTGCGGCGAGTGGTATCGGGAGTTCTTGGCGCATTGGGAGGAAGACCCCGGCGACCCCGACGATTGGCAGGCGTTCGCTGCGCTCATGGTCTCTAAGCTGGAAGACGTGGAGCAGCACGGCCCGGTCGCCCTTAAGCAGGAGCGGCAGGAGTTTGAGGACGCGCGGCGCTTCCTCACCGGTAGAGGCATTTCGGCCGACGAGGACACCGCCCGCCGCTTCGCGCTGGCGCTGATGGAAACCAAGTTGAAGGCCGCTGGCACGCTGCGGGCGAGGGGCGCCGGGGATTACTCACCCGACCCGCACCTTGCGACGTTCCCTCAGCCGCGCCAGCAGACCACCGCACGGCCCGCAGCGGCACCGCAGTTGCCCGCAGAGGGCCTGTTGAAGGCTTGGGCTGCGGAGCGGAGGCCGTCGCCCGCGACCCTGGCCAAGTATGGCGGCACGTTCCGCGCCGTTGCCCGTGTGTTGGGGTTCGATGACGTGCGGCGGATCACCCCCGACGACGTTGTGCGCTTCAAGCGGCATCGGCTGGAAACAGAGAAGCGCGACCCCGGCACCGTTGAAGACGACATTCGGAATGCGGGTGCCGTCTGCAATTGGGCCACCACAAACGGGATGCTACCGGCAAACTCGTTCGCGAAGTTGGCGCCGAAGGCGGCGCGGAAGCTTAACGCTCGTGATGGCTATGACGACGACGACGCGAAGCGAATGCTCGTTGCAGCGCGGGCTGAGACGGGGTGGCTGCGGTGGGCGCCTTGGCTTCTTTGCTTCACCGGAGCGCGGATAGGCGAACTGGCGGAACTGCGGCGGCGAGACGTTCGCGAGGACAGCGGCGTGCCCATCCTCGATATCCTGCCGCACGCGCTGAGGCCCGGGAAGAATGAGACGATGCAACGCATGATCCCGCTGCATCCGGCGCTGATCGCTGAGGGCTTCCTCGCCTATGTCGCGACGCTGCCTGCCGACCCGAACGGCCCATTGTTCCCGTCCATCAAGCCCGACCCGCACGGCAAGCGCGACACGCCAGGACAAACCACGCTGGGCCGCTGGGTTCGCGTCAAGGTGAAGATCACGGACCCGAAGAAGGCCCCGGCGCATTCGTGGCGGCACCGGATGGAAGACGAGTTGCGGAAGGTGCGGGCGCTGCCCGAAGTGCAAGACGCCATCACGGGCCGCTTCAATCCCCGCAACGCTGGCGCGGGGTATGGCAAGGGCTTTCGCGGAATGCCAGATGAGGTCTTGAAGGACTTGGAGCGAGTGCCGTCCCCGGTGCAGCCGCTTGGCGCAGAGGAGTAGCCGCCAAGGGGCGGCTTGGTGGACAAGCGTTACCGAGGTCGCGAAGGCGGGCGCACCCCAATCAAAAGCCAATGCAAGCCGCGCAACTCAAAGACCAAATGCCAGCGTCTCCCGTCGCTCGCGACCATCGGCGCGACCAGCCTGCCGGGGCCATCAAGGGAGCCCTGAAGCAGCCCCACGGGCCCGGAGGGCAGCAGCAGCGCAAGCAGATCGGGACCGGCGAGAGACTGAATGACGCGCCTGCCGGCAAGCCCGGTAGCGGCGCCCGCAATGGCACCGGCAAGGGGGTCGCGAAAAAGATTGGCAGCGGCATCCGGTGCGGTCGCTTCCGCGACGGCGCGAACAGACGGCCAATCCACCATCAGAGCAAGCGCGGCGCGGTCATTCACCGCATATGCGTTGAAGAACGCCACGGCGGATCGCTGCGCCCAATGCCAGTAGAGCAACACCGCGCCGCCGGCCAGTAGCGCCAGGATGAAAAGCAAAACGCCGAACCTGACGATGCGCCCGATCAGGGAGGCGAGCGCCTTGAAAAGCCCTGGTCCCTCCGCCCCAGGACGTGGAGCGTCAGGCGTCTCGTGCGATGGCCGAATGCGGCTCTCAGCAGCGGCGCCGAGCCCCGGCGCTGAATTGTCTAGATGCGGCTCAATTCTAGGCATCCGGCCTCGCTTCGCGCCACGTCAAGGATTGCACGCCCGCCAAAACTCGTTTCCATAGCTGGTAACGCCGAAGACCGTGCCGTGTAGCTGGATCAGCGCGAGGCGCATGAGAGCGTCGCGCGTCACGTCTTGGGCGGCCCTGTTCAAGCCGCTTGCGTCAGCCAACTCGGCGAACTTGATGACGCCTACTGTGCTGCCTTTCGATACATCCATTATCGCTTTAAATAGAAGCGCATCGTCAGGCTCCATCGCTCGCAACGTGTCGAAGAATGCCCGCCGGACCCCGCGCCCACCGCCAGCTTCCATCGCACAGGCCAACAGCGCAGCCCAAAGGTCCTGAAGTTCTGGCCGGCCTTCGTCGGCTGCGGCCTGTAGGAGAGGCAGGACAACGGAAACGCTGGGCTCATGCGGTGGACCGGCGCCGATGCGCTGGCGGATTGCGGCCGTCTTCGCCTCTAAGGCGGCCAAGTTTCGGCGCCGCTGGTGGTGGAGCCAGTCGCCACCGGCAATTCCCAGGAGGTCTTCGGGGATAGTCCCGAAGGTGTCCTTCAGCCACCCGCCAAAGGCCCGGCCAGTGCCCAAGGCATTGCTTCCAAACTTGGCAACTTCCCCCACACCGTCGCCGACCTTCCCCACCGCGACCGCTGCGGCTTTCGCCGTTTCGTCATCCATAGCGCCATCTCTTCCGGAAGCGATCTGATTTTGGCCTATCTAAGCAGAAGGGCAAGCCGCGCCGAATTGGTTTCACCTTACAAGGAGAGGCGACCGGCGCAGTTGGGTGCACCGAATGGGCCCTTGCAGGGACGCCGGCAGCCGGGACGATGGCGCGGCAGGATTGGTCCCTGTCTATGCACGGGAAAACCCGCTTCGGTGATCGCCGGCCGGGTGCAGTCAGCTTCACCGGACGGGCCCCGGCGCGGGCCATCAGGGCCCACCTATGCACGAGGAAGGCCCGCAAGCGCCCCTTCGTGCCGCCCGTCCATGGGCATTTTCACAAATCCCAACACGACCAGCACCGCCACGGTGGCGCGGGGCGAAGCGCCGGGGCCCTTCAGGGGACCTGTGGACGCGTTCGCCCTGGGCCCGTGCGCTGCCGCGTCGCGAGCAATCGAGAATATGGAAAACAAGCACAACTCTTCCCCCAACAACGCCTTTGCGGACTTCGCGACCGCTTGGGCGGACCGACCGCCGACCATCACCGCGACCGGCGTGAAGGTGCGCACGGCCAGCGGCGAAACGGTGACGGTGGACCACGACGGGTGGGCCGCGCTCCGTGCAATTTGCGATGGCCGTTCGCCCAAGCTGTTCTTCAACCTCAGCGGTCGGGGCGTCGGGTATGTCCGCTACCAAGACGCAGCGCGGGGCAATCTCGGCATGGCGGCCCGCGTGGTGCTGGGCGATGAGGTGAAGGCCGGCGACGTGGTGCGCTATCGAGACGGCAACCGCCTGAACCTCACGCGAGCGAACCTCTACTTGGCCCGTCGCAGGGCCGTGACGCAGCACCCAGCGTGAACCCTGTAGAGGCCCGGCAGGGTGGGCCATCGGACACCGACCGGGGCCGACAATTCCGGCTGAGCGCCAGCGGTCTCAGGCTCGCCGTTGGGGGCGCGGTGCGCGACCGTTTGACGCTCCCGGACACCATCGCCGCGCTTTGGCGTGAGGACGCTGAGGAGGTCACGGCGATCTTCGATAGCGCGGCGCTTCGCGACTTGGATGGGACATGCGGCCCTCTAAACGGCAGACACGGGCTTTTGGCCGAACGGATGCGCGAATTGCGAAGGCCCCAGGTGCGGCGGGCTAGACACGGCTTGACCGTCAGCGACCTCGCCGAAATGGCTGGTGTTGATCGCGAGACGATGGCGGGCGCCTTGGAGCATAACGGCTACCTAGTTCTTGTGCCCTATGGTGGGCGCCAGCGCCGCCGGCTGCTGAGCGACCACGCCGTCGCTGCGGGCTATGGCCATAATGCGGATGGCGGTCTTCTTCACGTTGGCCACCTTGAAGGCTTCAACCGTGCCAGCGTCTTCCCGGTAATCTACCCTGAACACGCCGAAGCCATCATCTGGACCCTCGACCTTGACGGCATTCGAGACAAGGCGGTCGCACTACCGGGCAAGCGGAAGCGTCTCCGTTGGCTTCTCGACCAACACGCTTACCTCCCGAATGCGCGGATCGCCTCGCTGGCAGGGTGCACGGTGTCCGCTGTTGAGAAGGCCCGGGCGCGGCGGGGAGCCGATTTTCCGGTTGCAAGTTACAGAGAGACGATAGGCGGGGACAACTTCGAGAGGTTGGCCGCCTAGCCGCGCCGCACAACGTTGGTCGCGGGTGCCGCCCGACCATCCCCCGACTCCCGTTACTATTCGGGAAGTTTTTGCCCGCAGCCTGAGAGGGCTATCGCACAGTCGGGCACGCCGCATTCCCCCCGGTGGGGGTAGGTCGCGCACCCGGCGGGCGGGGTGACGGGGGGGGGCGGGACCTACCGCGTTCCCTCCGCTGCCCGCACCTCCGCAAGCGTCGCGCCGCAGAATATGCGGGGGAAGGACGCGGAGGTGGTTAGGCAGCCGATGGCTTCGCCAGTCGTGGTATCGAGGCGCACAAGCCCGGCAGGACCAGCGGCCATCTGGTAGCGACCCGGCGGCCCGGACCGGCTTTGTGCATCTGCCCACGGCGCGGATGACAGCAGTGCCCCGCCAACGGCGCCTGCCAGGATAAGTCCGACATTCTTTGCGCTGATCCTCACGGTTCCCTCCGCATGGTGGCGCTGGATAGTGCGGACCCGTTCCGATCCTGCCAAGGTGCCTGTCGTGACAGGAACAGTGCAACGACCGTTGATCGGTTGTTGACACGATAGCGGGCGCTTCCCATTTTGTTGCGACCGCAACGGTTGAGGTCGGGACCATGGACGCCAACAGCCAAGCACGGGCCTTCGTCGCCTACCTCCGTGTTAGCACCGACCGGCAGGGCAAGAGCGGGCTTGGCCTAGAGGCCCAACAGGCTGCCATCACGGCGTTTCTGAGGCCCGGTGATCGCCTACTCGTGCCGCCCTTCGTGGAGGTGGAAAGCGGGCGGAACGGAGAGCGCCCCCAGCTTCGCGCCGCCTTGGATCGGTGCCGCCGCACCGGAGCGACCTTGCTCATCGCGAAGCTAGACCGCCTCTCCCGGGATGCTCACTTCCTCTTGGGCTTGCAGAAGGCAGGGGTGGAGTTTGTCGCCGCCGACATGCCGAACGCCAACAGGCTCACGGTCGGCATCATGGCCATGGTCGCGGAGGAAGAGGCGCGGGCCATTTCGATCCGGACAAAGGCTGCGTTGGCCGCTGCAAAGGCCCGGGGGACGAAGCTGGGCGGGGATCGTGGCTATCGGCCGCCATCCCCTCCCGATGCCAAGGCTGGCGGGGATGCTTCCGGCGCTGCCCGGTCGCTCGCTGCCGATCATGCTGCGTTCCGTGTCGCGGCGACCATCGAAGAGGCGAGGAGCGGCGGCGCTACCTCGCTTCGCCGAATGGCCGAAGCGTTGACGGCCCGGGGTGTCCCGACCCCTTCCGGTGAGGGGGCATGGACCGCGACCGCCGTTCGCCGCGTCCTGGCCCGGGTGGAGCGAGTGACGGCGCCAGCCTAGGCAGGGGAAGCGGGACCCGTCAGGGGGCTAGCGGTGCAGTCGGCTGCACCGGAAGCGCCAAACACTATGCATCAGCGAGAAGCATAAATCACCATTTCTGATAGTGAAATAACGGACAGCCTCATGTTGTTTTGCTATCCCGGCGGCGCTGCGAAATCTCAATATAGTCCCGCCATCGGGATTTTATTCTGTTATCAGAACATCTTCACTGAGCGCTTGCTCCGTCCTATTTGCGTCGGTGCCGGCACGGACCGCCGGTGACATTCGCGAGGAAGCGAGTATGCGCCTTCAATTCACCATCGATGGGTTCGGCACGTTCCTTCGTGTCGGGCCGTGGGAAGCCTATGCCCGCACTGACCGCATCGGCGCCGCGTCCTGGGGCGTGTTGCGGGAGCCGGGGGCGGTGGAGGTCGAGGCTGGGCGCGTCCGCGTGACCCTCTCACGGATGCCCGCAATGGCCCCGGAACGGCACCGTGAAGGGGCGTCAGCATGACCTCGCTGGACGACGCCGCAAAGGACGCCAAGAGGGCCGCTGCGAAGGCTGCGAAGGTCTTCGACGCGATCCGCGACGGGGGTGACGATCAAATCAGGACCACGTTGGCCCGCTTCTTTAAGGCTTCGCAGCGGGACCGGGCTCGCATCCGGGACCTTGAAGCCATCGCGAACCTTGCAGCAGAAGCGGACCCGGCGGTTGACGCTGCGATCCGGGAGGCCGCGCATAGGGTGGCCCGGATGACAGAGGCGGAGCGGATAACAGCCGCCACGCCAAAGCCAGTGAGAGAAGCGTTCTTGGCTGGCGCCCGTCTCGATCCCGGTCCCCGCGATCCTGCCCCGACCGCCCGCAAGAACGCCACGGGCCGCAGCAAGTCCGCCCCCGTCCCGCGCAAGACCGCCAAGGGGAACCCCTAGGAACTCTGTAGAGCGTCCTCTGGGGGCGGAGGCCTGTAGTGTGGCAGCCGCCCCCGTGGCACGCCCGCACGGGGCAGCGCGGGCATTCTCACGGCATCCGTGGTGACCCCATTGGCGTCCCGCCCGCGCTGCGCCTATCGTGACGGGGGCGGTATGAGGGCGCGGATCGCATCCGCATCCGGGACCGCTCGCAACGGCCAGGAACAGTATCCCCGCCCCATGCCCAAGCGCCCACCAGACGATCCACTCCCGCGCGGCATTATCTGGCGGGAAGCCAAATTCGGAAGCCTGCGGACGGGGTCGCCGCTGGCGGAATGGGCATATGTCACGCCACGCAATCCCGAAGGGCTGCCGACAAGCGAACTCCGATGGACTACCCCCGAAGCGCGGGGTGAGGTCATGCGCTTTTGGCTGTTGTCCAACTATGAGCCGTTGCCGCCCGGTCCTTGGTTTTCCTTCGACACGCCCGGAGCGGGTTGGGGCCAAGCCCCTTGGGCGCCACCCACATGGACGCCGGAAACATTACTTGCCGACGAATTTGGGGAAGCCGTCCCCGATCACGAGGTAGCCGCGCTGGCGGAAGCCTTTCAGCAGCAAGCGCCTCTGTGGACGGTCATAGCGGATCGACCGCCCGACCTCGCCCTACTGGCCCAACTCCCGGTGACGCTGGCAACTGTCCAACAGACACTGGACAGGCTTGAGGCGGCAGCGGCGGCGTTGGAACGTCAAGGTGGCGCTATTGGGCACAACGGCGGGCCCCCGCTAGTCGAACACGATACCGCATCGATCCGACAGGCGGCGGGCGAGGCGCGGGAAGCGATCCAAGACGGCGAGGCCGGCGCTGGTCGGGTCTCTAGCGCCATCGCGCGGCTTTGGGCGAAAGCCAAGGCGCTTGGGAACGGGATAATTGTGGCGGCAACTGCTATAAAGACAATCTCTGACTTTTGGGATGATGTGACGAAGGCGGCCGTCGTTCTGTTTCACGCGACTGTCGAGGCGGCTATCGCTTTGCAGGGCTGGCTCACATCGCTGTTGCCTTAGGCGCCCTCGTAGCATTGCCGATGATCCACGACGGTGATACACACGACGCATCGCAACCCGCCGGAAACCCGCAGAAAACTTAGGTTTCGTCTGCTGAGACCCGAGTTCAATCCTCTCCAGCAGCACCATCGCCACGGCCCAAGCCCCACGCGTTAGCGGGGCGCGGCCTCCCCATCGATCAACTCCATCAGGGCCTGCCGTAGTAGCAGCTCTACCCTTCCATGGGTCGGTTCCCTGATCCAGCCTCGGCGGCGGAAGGCGGTGAAGCCGCGGCTCACCGTCTCCAGCGTGAGGCCCAGGAAATCGGCGATGTCGGCGCGGGTCATCGGCATGTCCAGGACCGGGCCAGGAAGCAGCCGCCGCTGCCCGTTCTCGGCCAATGAGATCAGGAACGCGCCAGGCGAGCTTCCGCCGTGCGGCGGCCGACCGAGACAAGCTGCTCCTGCGTCGCAGCGAGTTCCTGCACGCAGAGGTCGAGGACCCGCCGCTCCAGCGCCGGATACCGGCGCATCAGCGCATCCAGCCGGGGGCGGTCGAGCCGGCAGGCGGTTGCCCCGGTGAGTAGTTGCGCGGCGAAGGGGTAGGCCGCGGCGGTGGTGTAGCCCAGCACATCACCCGTGAACCTGAAGCCCAGCACCTGTTCCCGTCCATCGGGCAGCAGGCGCACAAGCTTCGCCGTGCCGTGCACCAGCGTGAACACGTGCCCCGCCCGGTCGCCCTCCTGGAACAGGTACTCCCTGGCCCCGAAGACGACGTGCTCCGCTTCCGCGAGCACGTCGTCCAGGGTGGCGACATCGAGCGGCCTGCAAAGGCCGGCGACGCGGGATCCGCATTTGCCGCAGATCTCACCATCGCCCAGGGCGTCCCGCATCAGGCGCCGGGTCGCGTCGAGGGGGTTCACGCCTCGCCTCCTTTTTCCTCTCCCGGGGAGGGGATATCCGACTGTTTCAGTCGGCTTCAAGGGGGCTGGACAGTGCCACCTGTCAGGCCAGGCTTACTCCGGCGTCACGGTCAGGGCGTCCACCGCGATCGTCACCGTCCCGGGCCCCGCCACGGTAACAGGCGAGGCGAGCGCCGACCAGGTGAGGGGATTTCCGCCGGTTGCGGCGTCGAACAGGCCGATATGGCTCATCGTCCCGGCGGCGGCGGTGAAGGTGAAGCGGATCGCCTCCACGTTCCGCTGCTGCCCGGTGCCGGTGAAGGTCACGCGCTGGCGGGCGTAGCCGGTGCCGGCGGGTTCGCCGGTGATGCCGGCGGGGTCGGAGCCGCCGGTGCCCACGGCCGCCCAGGCCGCCGTCGGCAGCGTGGGCAGGCGGCCGCACAGGGCGCGGGCCAGCAGGTTCTTGGCGTGGTCGGTAAGGTCGGTCATGCCGATCTCCTCGGATTGGGATGCGGTGTCAGAAACTGCCGATGATGCTGCGGGACAGTTCCGGGTCTGTGGCGGCCAGGCCTGGCGGGGGGGCGATCGGCCCTTTCGTGACAAGCGCCACGAAGGCGACGCCATCCGCGGTGGTGATCGGCTGGCCACTCGGCGGGATGAAGCCGCCGATGCGGGGGTCCATGGCGGCTGCGGGGGGGTCGCCCGGGCCCGTCCAGCCGAACTGGCGCAGGCCATCCGCCGCCGCGTCAGGTGGGCCCTGCCAGCATGTCATGATCCATTCCGTCATCGGGCGCTCCTTGCTGGGTGCTGGTCGATGGGGGGCTGCTTCATGGCGCGGCCGCTCCGGACAGCAGCAGCAGCCTGGTGGTGCCGCCATCCGGGCTGAAGGCCAGCAGCGTCGCCAGCCCGTCCGGCCTGATCCTGGTCAGGCCATCGGGGTTGGTGGGCGTGGTGCCGGTGAAGCCCGTCATCGTCACGGCCAGATCCGCCCCCGTGCGATTGACGACCAGGCAGGTGAATCCGTCGCCGGTGGCGGTCCAGTCGATGGACAGGGTGGCGCCCGCATTGGCGGAGACGATGCGCGCGTGATGGGCGGCCAGTGTCAGCGGCGTCGCGGCCGAAAGGCCGACCACCGGGAGCCGCCGGCTGGTGAACTGGCCATCGACATAGCCCTTGCTGGCAGCCTGGTTCGCCGTCGTCGGATCGGCCGGCAGCACCAGGGGGCCGGTCAGGGTCACGGTGCCGGTCGGGCCGACACGGAAGCGCTCCGCCAGCGTCCCCCCATTGCGCGTTTCCACGACGAAGGCGCCGGCCTCCGCGCCCGCTGTTACCGCTTCGCTCACGCCACCGGCCCGGGCGAAGGATGTCTCCGTGCCCGTTGTGTTGTTGCCGTTGAAGGCCAGGCGGCCGACGGCATCATTCGCGGCCGGCGCCGTCGAACGCCGACGGAGCGTCACGGTCATCGGCGCCGTCATGCCCGCACCGGCGCCGAAGACGACACCGCCATTCGGATTGTTCGGGTTGTCGCCCGCGATCTCGAGTGGTGCGGCCGCCCCGGAACCGACGCTGAGCGAATAGGTGACGGTGCCGTCCTGGTTCTCGATGTCCAGTTCACCACCGAGTGTCGCCGATCGCCGCCGCAGCAGGGCTCGTTCCTGGTCGGCGGAGGAGCCCAGCGCCTGCAGGCGATTGCCGACGAGCACGATTCGGGACAGATCCGCATTCGTCTGCCCCTGGAAGGTGGCGGAACGCGTGTCGGAGGCGACGACGGAAAGGCTGTCGCCGGCGGAGGCCATGAAGACGCGCGCCGCGGGCAGGTCGCAGGCCACCAGGGTCAGCCCGCCATCCAGGACCTCGACCGCCCTGCCGGCGCCATCGCCGCCGACCATGACGCCGACGAACTGGTTGTCTCCCTGGTTCGGCGCGGATGAATTGACGCGGATCGCCGTGGACATGCTGCTGATGAAGCCGCCGACCCATTTGGTGCGGAAGGCGGTGCCCTGGATCAGCGCGCCGACCGTGGTCGGATCCTTCAGCGACAGCAGGTCATCGACGCTGCAATTGCTGAGCTGGATGGACTGCGCGCCGTTGCCGAGGTCGAAGCCCGTCCTGTAGCCATAGGCGAAGCAGCTGACGAATTCGGCGACGTCGCTGTCCTCCACGCGGAAGGCGGTGCCGGTCCGGCGGTTGTTCCAGACGGCGACGTTGCCACCGCCGGTCCAGGTGCCGGAGAAGGTGCTGCCCTGCAGGTCGACGCGGGTGCCATCCACCACCGTGACGACGAAGAGGCCGTTGGCCGGCACGCCGCTGATGCCATAGGTGTTGACGAGATCACCGGTGACGAGCCCATGCGCGGCGGAGCAGGTCACCCGCACCAGGCCGGACCCGTTGTTGGCCACGCCCGCCACACCCGCCTGGGCGAGCGAGACGTTGGAGATGTTGCCCGTCAGGAAGGGCCAGAAATGCACCTCATGGATGCGGGTGATGTCGTAGGTCCGCGTCAGGTAGATGCCGTTCTGGTTGTCGCCGCGAACGCGACGGACACTGAGACGCTGGCTGTTGTCCGACCGGATGGCCAGGTTGAAGCCCAGGATCAGCAAATCCTCCACCAGCACGTCGTGCTGGGTGCCGGACCCGTCGCCGATCGTGATCGCGGTACCCGCGAATGCCGCGCGCAGCGTGACGCCGGCGCGAAGGTTGGTGGGGGGGGCGCCAAGCCCGTCGCGGGACAGCGTCATCGCCCGCAGCGTCGCGGCCCGCATCACGCGCACGGTCCGCGCGGGATCGATGATGAGCGTGCCGGGAATGCCGCGGTAGTCGGCCGCGGCTCGCTGGCCGCCCGGGAAGGTCGTGGGGCCTTCCAGGCAGACATTCTCCAGCACCGTAATGTCGGATGCGACGACGCGGTAGCGGCGCGGGCCAAGGCGGACGGTGCCGCCACCAGCCGCGGAGGCCGCGTTGATGGCGGCCTGGATGGCGGCGGCATCATCGGTGGTGCTGTTGCCCACGGCGCCATAGTCGCGCACATGGAACATGCGTTCGGCGTGCACGCCGGCCGTGATCTGCGCGAAGGTGGCGCGCCGCGTCTGTGCCGCGCTGCCGCTGCCCTGCACGAAGGGCGTGATATCCGCGGCGGCCAGCGCGGAAGCGACTGGCAGTTCTGAAATCCTGGCGTCAGCCATCGTTGGGTCCTGTCCTGGTCTGGGGCGGGGGAGGGGCTCGGACGGTCAGATCAGGACCCGACCGCCATCCTCCAGCAGCAGCGACACGCCGGTCTGGAGCAGCAGCCCATAGGGCGCGGTGACGGCGAAGGGCGCGGAACTGTCGGCCACGGCGGGGTCGATCGTGGCCTGGACCCGCATGCGGTAGCCCGATCCGGCCGGCGGCGCGGGCAGGGTCGCGGTGGCGGTGCCGGCGGAAACCGCCGCGGTCTGCGGGCCACGGACCGTGGCGCCCGTGGCGTCGCTGATGCTGAAGGCAACCTCGGGCACCGGCCCTACGATCGTGGCCTGGGCATTGACCGTGCCGTTGGCGACGATGCCGGCGGCGAGCGGCGCGAGCACCGCGGTCATCGCGACCGCCGTCGCGGCCTGCCGGACGGAGAAGCGCTGCGCCGCCGTCCTGTTGACCCGGAAGGGCGCGGCCGCCGTATCCAGCACGACGCCGGCGGCCACGACGCTGCTGGACCGGACCGGCAGCAGGCCGACGGAATCGGACGATTGCAGCAGGATCAGGTCACCGGTGGTGATCCGGCTCGCCGCCGGGGAGAAGTAGTTGGCGCCCAGCGCCGTCGCCCGCGTATCGCTCGTCCTGTAGAGCCAGAGCGTGAAGCCGCTCCCGGTCAGGAGGGGGATGAGGGAGGTGTTGTCGAAGGGCATCGTCGTCTCCGTTCGGACAGCGGGCTACCACGAGCGCGCGGATCCGCGCGCCCCGGTGATCCGGGGGTGGAATGGGGATTATCATCCTGTCAGCGGGCAGTGCCTGCTGGGGTCAGGACTGGGTTGCAGGGGGCTAGGACGGGTGCCCTTCGCGCGTATTCCGCTGATATTGCGCTGTTTGCGCAAATCCGGGGCGGCGAGCGGGGCGCAACTCGCCCCTTGGCCCGCCATGCGTACAAGGGGGCGAGGCAAAGGTCAAGGAAAAAAGACCTAGTTTCGTTTCGGCTGCTGCCCTGATGCAGGATCGCGATGCCGTGTTAGGCTCAACCCGCCATTGAATCGCGGGAGTGCTCGAATGATGCGTCGTATGGCCGTGATGGCGGCCTTGCTGGTGTCGGCCTGCCTGTCGCCCTTGGCGCAGGCGCAGCAGCCGCAACAGGTCGTCAACGTCTTCAACTGGAACGACTATATCGACCCCTACATGGTCCAGCGCTTCGTGCGGGAGACGGGCATCCGCGTCCGCTACGACATCTACGACAGCCTGGAGACGCTGGAAGGCCGCATGTCCGCCGGCCGCACCGGCTACGATATCGTCGTGCCGACCAGCGAGCCGACCTTCTCCCGACTCGCCCGTGCCGGGGCGTTCCGGCCGCTCGATCGCAGCCTGATCCCCAACCTCGCCAACATCGACCCGGCGCTGCAGCAGCAGGTGGCGAGTTCCGATCCCGAGAACCGCTTCGGCGCGCTCTACCTCTATGGAACCATCGGTCTGGGCATCAATGTGGACCGCGTCCGCGCCCTGGCGCCCGATGCGCCCATGGACAGCCTTCGGCTGATGTTCGACCCCGCGAATGCACGGCGGCTCCAGCGCTGTGGCATCGTCATGATGGACAGCGCCTCCGACGTCATCCCGATGGTGTTGCGCTACCTCGGCAAGGACCCGAACAGCACGAGTCCCGAAGACCTGCGTGAGGTCGAGCGCACGCTGATGACGATCCGCCCCTTCATCCGCGCCTTCTCCTCCGGCGGGGTGATCGAGGCGCTGGCCGGTGGGCAGTTCTGCATGGCCTTCGCCTATTCCGGCGACGTCATCCAGGCGGCGGCGCGCGCGGAGGAAGCGAATCGCGGCGTCAACATCCAGTACATCGCGCCGAGGGAAGGCGCGCAGCTCTGGTTCGACCTGCTGGCGATCCCGGCGGATGCGCCGAACCCGGCGGCGGCGCATGCCTTCATCAACTTCCTCCTCCAGCCCGACGTGATGGCCAACATCACGAATCATGTCCGCTACCCCAACGGGGTGCCGGCCAGCCGGCCGCTGGTGGCGGCGGAAGTGGCGAATGATCCCTCCGTCTTCCCGACGGACGAGATGCGCGCGCGCTTCTTCACCATCGGCGCCGTGCCCCAGGCCGCGGAACGCGCCCGCAACCGCGTCTGGGCGCGTTTCAAGGCTGGCCGATGAGTAGTGCGGTCGCGGCACGGCCCGGTACGGCCGAGCCCTGGCGCGACCCGGCGGCGGATCCGTTCCTGCGGATCGAGGGGGTGACGAAGCGCTTCGACGGCTTCGTCGCCCTGGATGCCGTGACGCTGCCGATCTACCGCGGTGAGTTGTTCGCCCTGCTCGGCGCCTCCGGCTCGGGCAAATCGACCCTGCTTCGCTGCCTGGCCGGCTTCATCGAACCGGATGCCGGCCGCATCGTGCTGGATGGCCAGGACCTGGCCGGCGTGCCGCCCTATGAGCGGCCCATCAACATGATGTTCCAGTCCTATGCGCTGTTCCCGCACATGACGGTGGCGCAGAACATCGGCTTCGGCCTGCGCCAGGAAGGCGCGCCCAAGGCGGTGATCGCCGACCGGGTGGCGGAGATGCTGGCGCTGGTCCAGATGGAAGGCTTCGGCGGCCGCAAGCCTTCCGCCCTGTCCGGCGGCCAGAAGGCCCGCGTCGCGCTGGCCCGGGCGCTCGCCAAGCGTCCCAAGCTGCTGCTGCTGGACGAACCGCTTTCCGCGCTGGACAAGAATCTGCGGGAGGCGACGCAGTTCGAACTGGTGAACATCCAGGAACGCACCGGCACCACCTTCGTCATCGTCACCCATGACCAGGAGGAGGCGATGACCATGGCCACGCGCCTTGCGGTGATGGATCGCGGCACGCTGGCGCAGGTGGGCACGCCCGGGGAGGTCTATGAATTCCCCAACAGCCGCTTCACCGCCGAATTCCTCGGCACCGCCAACATCCTGGAAGGGGTGGTCGAGGCAGCGGACGACCAGGTGACGCGGATCGGCAGTTCGGAACTGGATTTCGACATCCTGGCGGAGGCAGGCGCCCTCAAGCCCATCGGCAGCCGCGCCTTCGTCGCCATCCGGCCCGAGCGCATGCGGATCGAGCGCACGGACCCCGCCACGCCGCTGGGCGACAACCGCCTGGTCGGGCGGGTGCGGGACATCGCCTATTTCGGGGACTTCTTCATGTATTACGTGGTCCTCGACTCGGGGAAGGAGATCCGCGTCAGCCAGCCCAACCTGCGGCGCATGACGGCGCGGCCGGTGGATTGGGAAGACCGTGTCGCCGTCACCTGGGATGCCGAAGCGAGCATGGTGCTGCCTGAATGAAGGGGCGGCTTGGCCGCGCCCTGGTGCTGGCCCTTCCCTGGACCTGGATGGCGCTGTTCTTCGTGGTGCCCTTCCTGATCGTGCTGAGCATCGCCTTCGCGGAACCGAGCGAGGGCCTGCCGCCCTACACCCCCCTGCTGCGCTGGAGCGAGGAGGGCGGGCCGGTCATCCAGCTGAACCTGGCGAATTTCCGCCTGTTCCTGGAAGACCCCTTCTACCTGGAGGCTGGGCTGCGCAGCCTTCGCGTCGCGGCGATCTCCGCCACCCTCTGCCTGCTGGTGGGCTACCCCATGGCGCTGGCCATCGCGCGCGCGCCGGAACGCTGGCGCGCCGTGCTGCTGATGCTGGTGATCCTGCCCTTCTGGACGTCCTTCCTGCTGCGGATCACCGCCTGGATCGGCATCCTGCAGGACCAGGGCTGGCTGAACGGGGCGCTGATGGCGCTGGGGCTGATCCAGGAACCGCTGCACCTGCTCTATACCGACCTCGCCCTCTATATCGGCATCACCTACTGCTACCTGCCCTTCATGGTCCTGCCGCTCTACGCCACGCTTTCGAAGCTCGATCCGGCCCTGCTGGAGGCGGCGGAGGATCTGGGCGCCAGGCCCTGGCGCGCCTTCCTGCAGGTGACGCTGCCGCTGTCGATGCCCGGTGTCGTCGCGGGCTTCCTGCTGGTCTTCATCCCCGCGGTGGGGGAGTTCGTGATCCCGGAACTGCTCGGCGGCCCTGACGCCCAATTGGTCGGCCGCGTGCTGTGGACGGAGTTCTTCCAGAACCGGGACTGGCCATTGGCCTCCGCCCTGGCGGTCGTCCTGCTTCTGCTGCTGGTCGCGCCCATTGCGCTGTTCCAGGCCCGCGCGGCGCGGGGAGGGGGCTAGCCATGCGGCGCGCTTCGAAGCTGGCCGTGCCGCTCGGGCTCGGCTTTGCCTTCCTCTACCTCCCGATCCTGCTGATGGTGCTGTTCTCCTTCAACGACAGCCGCCTGGTGACCAGCTTCACCGGCTTCTCCGCGCGCTGGTACGTCGCCTTGTGGGAGAATGAGGCGCTGATGGGGGCGGCGGTCCTGTCGTTCCGCATCGCGGCTGTCTCCGCCACCATGGCGACCGTGCTGGGCGTGGTGGCGGGTTTCGCGCTGGCGCGGATGGGCCGCTTCCGCGGCCGGGCGGCCTTCGCCGGCGCCATGGCGGCACCGCTGGTGATGCCGGAAGTCATCACCGGCCTTTCCCTGCTGCTGATGTTCGTGGCGATGGAGCAGGCCTTCGGCTTCCCGGCCGGACGCGGGGCGGACACGGTCGCCATCGCCCACGCCACCTTCGGGGCCGCCTATGTGGCGGTGGTGGTGCAGGCCCGGCTGGCCGATTTCGACACCAGCCTGGAGGAAGCGGCCATGGACCTCGGCGCCAGGCCCTGGAAGGTCTTCTTCCTGATCACCCTGCCAGTGATCGCCCCGGCCATCGCCGCGGGCTGGCTGCTGGCCTTCACCCTCTCCCTCGACGATCTTGTGATCGCCAGCTTCGTCTCCGGGCCGGGCGCTTCCACCCTGCCCATGGTCATCTTCTCCGCCGTCCGGTTGGGGCTGACGCCGGACCTCTATGCGCTGGCGACGCTGCTGGTGGCGGTGGTGGCGATCGGGATCGCAATTGCCACCTGGGTCGTGATGCCGCGGCGCCCGCGCTGAGCGAAACCTTTGCCATGCTTTATCCACAAGGCTCCTCCAGGATCGACGCATGCGCACCGCCGGGCTGACCCTTGCCGCCTGCCTTCTGCTGCTCTCCGCCTGTGCCGAACGCTGGGCCCGGCCGGGCACCAGCGAGGCGGAGGCGGATGTGATGGTCGAGGCCTGCCGGAACGAGGCCGCGCTGGCCGTCCCGCCCCAATTCGTCTGGCAGATGACCTCCCCCGCGCGCATCGAGCGCGACCGGGATTGCTGGCGGGATCGCGGCCAGGAACGCTGCCGCGTGACCGAACGCTACCGCCCCGCCCAGTATTCCCAGGTGGATATCAACAACGGCCCCCGGGAAGGCTGGCGCCGCAGCTGCATGGCGGAACGCGGCTTCACCTTCCAGGGATACCGCCCGCTCCGCCTTGAATAGAGGCAGGACGGTGGACGATCGGTGCAACCGGGTCTAGGAAACCATCCGCCGCCCGGCATGGGCTGGGCAGGGACGCCGGACAAGCCATGAACCTCATCGCCGATCGCCTCGACCGCATCTCGCCCTCGCTGACCATCGCCATGACGGCGAAGGCGCGCGCGCTGAAGGCCGCGGGGAAGGATGTGATCTCCCTCGCCGCGGGCGAGCCCGATTTCGACACCCCCCGCAACGTGAAGGACGCGGCGATCGCGGCCATCGAGCGCGGCGAGACGAAGTATACGGACGTTGCCGGCACCATGGCGCTGCGCACGGCGGTCTGCCAGAAATTCAAGCGCGACAACAACATCGACTACAAGCCGGAGGAGATCCTGGTCGCCACCGGCGGCAAGCAGGTGATCTTCGATGCGCTGGTAGCCACCATCAACCCGGGTGACGAGGCGATCATCCCCGCCCCCTGCTGGGTGAGCTACCCGGACATCGTGGCGCTCGCCGAGGGCAAGCCCGTGATCGTCCCCTGCGGCCCGAACCAGGGCTTCAAGATGACGCCGGAGCAGCTGGAAGCGGCGATCACGCCCAAGACCAAGTGGCTGATCCTGAACAACCCTTCCAACCCCACCGGCGCCGGCTATTCGGCGGAGGAGCTGAAGGGCCTGGCCGAGGTCCTGCTGCGCCACCCCGATGTGTGGATCTTCTCGGACGACATCTATGAGAAGCTGACCTACGGCATCAAGTTCGCGACGATCGTCGAGGTGGAGCCGCGCCTCAAGGACCGCACGGTCACGATGAATGGCTGTTCCAAGGCCTATGCCATGACCGGCTGGCGCATCGGCTTCGCCGGCGCGCCCATCCAGCTCATCAAGGCGATGGACAAGCTGCAGAGCCAGTCCACCTCCAACACCTCCTCCATCAGCCAGGCCGCGGCTATCGAGGCGCTGACCGGCCAGCAGGACAGCGTGGAGGAGATGCGCGTCGTCTATCAGCGCCGCCGCGACCTGGTCGTCGGCATGCTGAACAAGGCGCAGGGCGTCCGTTGCCCGACTCCGGAAGGCGCCTTCTACGTATTCCCGGACATCCGCGGCTGCCTCGGCAAGACCAGCGCATCCGGCAAGAAGATCGAGACCTGCGAGGATTTCTGCATCGGGCTGCTGGAGGAACAGGGTGTCGCCACCGTGCACGGCGCGGCCTTCATGTTCCCCGGCCATTTCCGCATCAGCTACGCGACCGATGATGCGTCCCTGACCGATGCCTGCACCCGCATCCAGGCCTTCTGCGCCGGCCTGAAGTGACGCCATGCGATGACCGGAAGGCCGCTGGCCTGAAGGTCTGAATCGCATGGCCAGCCAAGCCTTCCGCCTCCGCCCCGCGGCGGAGGCGGATTTCGAACCGATGCTCGCGCTGTCCATCAGGGTGATGCGCGCGCATCTGGAGCGTATCGGCCGCTACGACCCCGACCGTCGCCGCGCCCGGATGCGCAAGCAGTTCGAGGCAGGCATCCTGAACGTCATCGAGCGTGACGGCGCGATGATCGGCTGCGTGGGCATCGAGCAGGCCAGCGACGCCATCGAGATCCACAGCCTGTTCCTGGAGCCCGAGGCGCAGGGCAGTGGCCTGGGTGCCGCCGTTTTCCGCGCCATCCACGCCAGCCACCCCGGCCGCGCCTTCGCGATCGAGGTGCTGAAGGAAAGCCCGGCTCGGCGCTTCTGGGAACGGCTCGGCTTCGTCGTGACCGGCGAGCAACCCTTTGACTGGGTGTTGCACCGCGCGCCGGATTGAGCGGCCGCCCCGGCTTGGCTACATGACGGGCATTCGTACTGGAAACCGGTCACCATGCCCGCTCTTGCCACCAGGCTGAACGACATCAAGCTCGCCGCCACGGCGGTGATGACGAACCGAGCGCGGGAGATCGCGGCCTCCGGCCAGAAGGTCATCAGCCTGGCGATCGGGGAGCCCAATTTCGACAGCCCCCGCCACGCGATCGAGGCCGGTTACCAGGCCGCGCTGCGGGGCGAGACCAAGTACCCGCCCCAGGACGGCACTCGCGCGCTCAAGGAAGCCGTGCAGCGCAAGTTCAAGCGCGACAACAACCTGGATTACGCGCTGAACGAGATCATGATCTCCAACGGCGGCAAGCAGGTGATCATGAACGCGCTGTTCGGCACCTGCGATCCGGGTGACGAGGTGCTGATCCCTGCGCCCTACTGGACCTCCTACGCCGAGATGGCGAAGCTCGCCACCGCGACGCCCGTCACCATCGCCTGCCCGCAGAACAACGGCTTCAAGCTGCGCCCGGAAGATTTGGACGCCGCCATCACGCCGAAGACCAAGTGGCTGTTCCTGAACTTCCCGAACAACCCGACCGGCGCGGCGTGCTCGCGGGCGGAGATGAAGGCGCTGGCGGAGGTGCTGCTGAAGCACCCGCATGTCTGGGTGCTGACGGACGACATGTATGAGCACCTCGTCTATGACGGGTTCGAGTTCTGCACCATCGCGGATGTGGAGCCGCGGCTGAAGGACCGGGTGCTGACGGTCAATGGCGTGTCCAAGACCTATGCCATGACGGGCTGGCGCATCGGCTTCTGCGGCGGGCCGAAGAACCTCATCGCCGCCATGGTGAACATGCAGAGCCAGATCAGCGCCGGCACCAGCAGCGTCGGCCAGGCCGCCGCCATCGCCGCGCTGGACGGGCCTCAGGACGGCGTGAAGGAACGCGCGGAGATCTATCGCGAGCGCCGGAACATGGTCGTCGATATGCTGAACCAGGCCCCCGGCATCCAGTGCCACCGGCCGGAAGGCGCCTTCTACGTCTTCCCGAATGTCGCGGGCTGCCTCGGCAAGACCAGCAAGGGCGGGCGCAGGATCGAGACCGACCTCGATTTCGCCCTGGCGGTGCTGGAGGAAGCGCATGTCGCGACGGTGCATGGCAGCGCCTATGGCATGAGCCCCTATATCCGCATCTCCTACGCCACGGACACGGAAAGCCTGCGGGAGGCCTGCACCCGCATCCAGGAGTTCTGCAAAGGCCTGTCGTGACCAGCCTCCGCCCCGGCCGGGACAGCGACGAGGCAGGCTTCATCGCGCTGATCGGCGCCTGCTGGGCCGAATACCCGAACTGCATCCTGGACGTGGATGCAGAGGTGCCGGAGCTTCGGGCGCTGGCCACCTATTTCGCCGAGGCCGGCGGCGCGCTCTGGGTGGCGGAACGCGATGGCCGCGTCATCGGCATGGCGGCGGTGCGGCCGCTGAACCAGGACCAGGCCTGGGAGATCTGCAAGGTCTATGTGGCGGCGGATTCCCGCGGCACGGGCCTCGCGCACCAGCTGCTGGAGGCAGCCGAGGCGCACGCGCTGGCGGCCGGCGCGCATCGCCTGGTGCTCTGGACCGATACGCGCTTCGAAGCGGCGCATCGCTTCTACGAGAAGCGCGGCTTCGTCCGGCAGGGCTCCATCCGCATCCTGGACGACATCTCCCACAGCCTGGAGTTCCGCTACACCAAGCCCATCCGCGGCCTGGTGGTGGAAGCGCTGGACGCCGCCGCGGCGGCGAGCGCGGAGCGCGCCCTGGCGACGCTGCTGGTGGATTGCGTGGCGGAGGGTGCCAGCCTGTCCTACCTGCCGCCGCTGGCGCCCGCCGTGGCGCGGGATGCCTGGAAGCGCGTGTCGTCGGAGATCGCGCTCGGCAGGCGGGTCCTGCTGGTCGCCTGGCTCGACGGCGTGCTGGTCGGCACCGTGCAGCTCGGCCTGGCGACGCAGCCGAACCAGCCGCATCGCGTGGATGTGGAAAAGCTGATGGTTGCCCCTGGCCATCGCCGGCAGGGCGTCGGACGGGCGCTGATGCGTCGCGTGGACCAGACCGCACGCGGCATCGGCCGCCGCCTGATGGTGCTGGATACACGCCGGGGCACGGCGGCGGAGGCGCTGTACCGCGCCACCGGCTGGAACGAGGCCGGCAGCATCCCGGGCGGCGAGTTGGATGCCGCGATGCAGCCCCACGACATCCTCTATTTCTGGAAGGCGGTCCCATGATCTCGCCCGAGCATGTCCGGCTCATGGCCGCCTACAACGCGGAGATGAACCGCCGCCTCTACGCCGCCGCGGAGCGGTTGGGCGATGCGCAGCGGCGGGAGGATCGCGGTGCCTTCTTCGGCTCCATCCATGGCACGCTGAACCACCTGGTCTGGGGCGACACCACCTGGATGTCGCGCTTCGCGGGGTGGGAGGCACCGAAGGTCGGCATCCCCGCCAGCGTGGCGCTGCACGGGGATTGGGCCGTGCTGAAGCGGGTCCGTGCCGAGACCGATGCGCGGATCGAGGCCTGGGCCGCGACCGTCGATCCCGCTTGGCTGTCCGGCACGCTGTCCTGGTTCAGCGGTGCGATGCAGCGGGATGTCACGCGCCCGACCTGGGTGCTGGTCACGCATTTCTTCAACCACCAGACCCATCACCGCGGCCAGGCCCACGCCCTCATCACCGGCTTCGGCGAGAAGACGGGGGATACCGATATCCCCTTCATCCTTCCCTTCGACTGAGGAAGCCGTCCAGCGCGGCCAGCACCTCTCCCGGCGCTTCCTCCGCCAGGTAATGCCCTGAATTGACCGGCCCGCCTGTGACGGGCCCCTTGGCGTAGCGGCGCCAGACCTCCAGCGGCTGGTACCACACGCCGACCTTGCCCTTGGCGCCCCACAGCGCCAGCAGCGGGCATTGCACCTTCACGCCCGCTTCGCGGCTTGCGCGGTCATGCACCAGGTCGATGGTGGTGGCGGCGCGGTAATCCTCGCAGATCGCCTCCACCGTGCCGGGCGCGTGCAACGCCGCCAGGTAGTCCGCGCGCGCCTCGGGGTGAAAGAAGCCCTTGTCCTTCGGTTCGCGGGAGGTGTGCATGTCGAACCAATCCTCGACATCGCGCAGGATCAGGCGCTCGGGCTTCGGGTGCGGCTGGGCCAGCCAGAACCAGTGATAGTAGCCGAGCGCGAAATCCATGTCGGCGTGTTCGAAGTGGTGCATCGTCGGCACGATATCCATCGTGCATAGACGCTCCACGGCCTGCGGCGAATCCAGCGCCATCCGGTGTGCCACCCGCGCGCCGCGGTCATGCGCCACCACCTGGAAGCGATCGAAGCCGAGGCCGCGCATCAGCGCCACCATATCCGCCGCCATCGCACGCTTCGAATAGGCGGCATGGTCGGCGGAGACGGGCGGCTTGCCGGAAAGCCCATAGCCCCGCAGGTCCGGGCAGACCACGGTGAAGCGTTCCGCCAGCACCGGCGCCACCTGGTGCCACATGGCATGGGTCTGCGGGTTGCCGTGCAGCAGCAGCAGGGGAGGGCCCTTGCCGCCGCGGCGCAGGCGCAGCGCCTGGCCATCGGCGTCGCGCATCTCCTCGATGAAGCCCTCGAACATGGCGGCTGCTCCTTCCTGCTGCGGCCAGCCTATACCGTCGCCGCGGGGCGTTGACCCCTGCCACGCCTGCGGCCAGCCTTGCGGCAGAAACGGGGGAGAGACGGAATGGAAAGCGGGATCAGCCGGGTTGCCTTCATCGGCATCGGCCGCATGGGCTGGCCGATGGCCATCAGATTGCAGGAAGCCGGCTTCACCGTCGCCGTCCATGACGCCGTGCCCGGCCGTGCCGCCGATTTCGCCGCGAAGCATGGCGGCATCGCCGCCGCCAGCGCCGCGGCCGCCGCCCAGGGCGCCGGTGCCGTCATCACCATGCTGCCGACAAGTCGCGAGGTTGCCGAGGTCGTCGCCGCCATGCGCCCGAACCTGGCCCCCGGCACCACCGTGGTGGAGATGTCCTCCGGCGAGCCCTCCGCCACCCGCGCCATCGCGCAGGAATTGGCGGCACATGGGATCGCCATGGTGGACGCACCTGTCTCCGGCGGCGTCGCGCGGGCGGAAACCGGGACGCTCGCCATCATGACCGGGGGCGATGTGGTGCCGCTGGATCGCGTTGACCCGCTGCTGCGCGCCATGGGCGGCAGCATCACGCGCTGCGGCGATATCGGTGCGGGCCAGGCGATGAAGGCGCTCAACAACCTCGTCAGCGCCGCGGGCTTCCTCATCAGCGTGGAGGCGCTGCTGATCGGCAGCCGCTTCGGGCTCGATCCCGCCGTGATGGTGGAGGTGCTGAACAACTCCACCGGCATGAACAACAGTACCCAGCGGAAGTTGAACCAGTTCGTGCTGTCGCGGAAATTCAACTCGGGCTTCGGGCTGGATCTGATGGTGAAGGATCTGTCCATCGCGCTCCAGGTGGGGCGGGAGACATCGACGCCGACGCCGCTCGCCGCGCAGACCCGGGAATTGTGGGCCGCTGCGGCCTCGTTGCTCGGCCCGGGGCAGGACCACACGGCGGCGGCGAAGTTCAGCGAGGCGCTGGCCGCCGACGAACTCGAATCGCCGCAGATCGCGAAGAAGGCGTAGCGCCATGTGGGAAGTGCTGGCGCTGCGCTACGCGCGGCACGAACGCACCGCGCAATCCAACTTCATGATGCCGGTGCCGGATGCGCATGACGCCATGCCGATGGACTATTTCGTCTGGCTGCTGCGCGGGCCTGAGGGCCGCCTGGTGCTGGTCGATACCGGCTTCGACGAGGCCACCGCCGCCAGGCGTGGCCGCACCATCCTGCGCCCCGTGGGCGATTGCCTGCGTGATGCCGGCGTGGATCCCGCCGCCATCCAGGACGTCATCGTCACGCATCTGCACTACGACCACGCCGGCAACCTCGACCTGTTCCCGAATGCGCGCTTCCACATCCAGGACAACGAGGTCTCCTTCGCCACCGGCCGCCACATGTGCAGCCACTGCCTGCGCCATCCCTTCGAGGTGGAGGACGTGGTCCGCCTGGTCCGCGCCGTCTATGCGGACCGAGTGACCTTCCACGACGGGGAAGGGGAGGTCGCGCCGGGCGTCACCGTCCACGGCGTCGGCGGCCATTCCGGCGGGCTGCAGATGGTGCGGATCGCGACGGTCCGCGGGAAGCTCGTCATCGCCGGCGATGCCAGCCACTACTACGCCAACATGGCGCGGGAGAACCCGTTCCCGATCGTCTTCGACCTCGGCGCCATGGTGCAGGGCTGGCGCCGCGCTCGTGCATTGGCGGGCGGCGACGAAAGCCTGGTGATCCCGGGGCATGACCCGCTGGTGCGTTCCCGCTTCCCGGCGGAGCCCGGCAATGCGGAGGCGACGCGCCTCGACCTGCCGCCCTGTTCGTAGAGGCCCTGTTCGTAGAGGCCCTATTCGTAGAGGTAGGAATACGCCGCCAGGCCGAGACCCACGACGCCGAACATCATGGAGATGCCCGGCCAGGTGGGCTTCGGCCCGCGATGCCCGAACCACCAGTTGACGGCGAACGACCCCAGCAGCGCCGCCAGCGCATCCGCCCAATGCTTCGTGTAGAAGCCGCGCAGGATCATCAGCGCCCAGACCGCGAGCGCCAGGTAGGACAGCCCCCGCCAGAACAGGTCGGCGATGGGGTGGGCCGGCCGCATGACGGGGTCTTCCGACCGCGTATGGATGTAGGCGGCTACGGATAGCAGCAGCGCGGAGAGGAAGAAGGCGGACATGGCGCGCAGATAGGGCTGCAATGCCCGCCGGCGCAAGCGTCAGCCGAGCGCCGCCATCTCCCGCCACTCGGCCTCCGTCAGCACCCGCAGGCCGAGCTCCGCCGCCTTGGTGGCCTTGCTGCCGGCCTCGGCGCCGACGATGACGAAGTCCGTCTTCTTCGACACGCTCTTGGTCACCTTCGCCCCCAGCCGTTCCGCCTGCGCCTCCGCCTCGTCCCGCGACATGGTCTGGAGCGATCCGGTGAAGACGACGGTCCTGCCGGCGAAGGGGTTGTCCGCCGTCGCGGCGACGATGGTTTCCTGCGGCGTCACCTCCCGCGCCAGATCGTCCAGCGCGGCCAGGTTTCGGGGCTCCATGAAGAACTCGGCGAGTTCGGTCGCGATGGCGGGGCCGATGCCCTGGATGGAGCCCAGCTCCTCCCGCGCCTCGGACCCGATGGTGGTGGCGGCGAGCATCCTGCCGCGCCACTCGCGAAAATCGTGGTAGTGGCGGGCCAGCAGCTTGGCATTCGCCTCCCCGATCCGGCGGATGCCGAGGGCGAAGATGAAGCGTTCGAAGGGCACGCTGCGCCGCGCTTCGATGGCGGCGAGCAGGTTCGCCACCTTCTTCGCATCCTTCTTTGCAACCCCTTGGGATCGCGCTCCCCAGCCTTCCCAGCCCCGCATCGTCTCCGCGTGTTGGGCGAGGCGGAAGATGTCGGCGGGGCTCTTCACCAGGCCCTCCTCGAACAGCTTCTGCACGTTTTCCGCGCCCAGGCCCTCGATATCCATGGCGTTGCGGCGGGCGAAGTGGATCAGGCGCTCCACCGTCTGCGCAGGGCAGATGAGGCCGCCGGTGCAGCGCTTCACGACCTCACCGGGCGGGCGCACGGCGTGGCTGCCGCAGGCTGGGCAGCGGTCCGGGAAGGCGAAGGGGACCGCGCCCTCCGGCCGCTTGTCCAGGACCACGCCCAGGATCTGCGGGATAACGTCACCGGCGCGCTGCAGCATCACCGTGTCGCCGATCCGCACATCCTTGCGGGCGATCTCGTCTTCGTTGTGCAGGCTGGCATGGCTGACCATGACGCCGCCGACGCTGACGGGCTGCATCACCGCGCGCGGCGTCAGCGCGCCGGTGCGCCCCACCTGGATCTCGATGCCGAGCAGCACCGTGGTCGCCTGCTCCGCCGGGAATTTCCAGGCGATAGCCCAGCGCGGTGCGCGGCCGACGAAGCCGAGGCGCCTTTGCCAGTCCAGCCGGTTCAGCTTGTAGACGACGCCATCGATGTCATAGGCGAGGCCCGCGCGCTGTTCGCCCATGCGCCGCTGGAACGCCAGCGCCGCCTCCTCATCGGCGAGCAATTCGGAAACCGGGTTCACCGTGAAGCCCCAGTCCCGCAGCCGCTGGAGCCAGCCTTCATGCGTCTCCGCCGGCTGTTCGCTGGCCTCGCCCATCGCATAGGCGAAGAGCTTCAGCGGGCGCTGCGCCGTGATGGTCGGGTCCAGCTGCCGCAGCGAACCCGCCGCCGCGTTGCGCGGATTGGCAGGGATGGTGACTGCCGCGCCGACCTTCTCCCCCTTCGCGCGCCGTTCGTCTCGCTCTGCCGCCGCCTGTTCCTGCTGGGCGCGGAAACGAAGGAAATCAGCCTTGTCCATGAAGACCTCGCCGCGGATCTCGATCCGGGCGGGGAAGGGGGCGGGCAGCTGGCGCGGCAGGTCGGCCAGCGTCAGCAGGTTGCGGGTGACATCCTCGCCTTCCGTCCCGTCGCCGCGCGTGGCGCCGCGCACGAAGGCGCCGTTCTCATAGGTCAGGTTGATCGACAGGCCGTCGATCTTGGGTTCCCCCACGAAGGCCAGCTTCTCCTCGGCATCAAGCCGCAGGAAGCGCCTGATGGAGGCACAGAACTCGAGAAAATCCGCATCGGCGAAGGCGTTGTCGAGCGAGAGCATCGGCACGCCGTGGCGCAGCTTGGCGAAGCCCTCCGCGGTGTCGGCACCCACGCGGCGGCTCGGGCTGTCTTCCCGCACCAGTTCCGGGAAGCGCGCCTCGATCGCGCGGTTGCGGCGGACCAGGGCGTCGTAGTCGGCATCGCTGATCTCCGGCGCATCCAGCTTGTGGTAGCGATCGTCGTGATGCGCGATCTCGGCGGCCAGCGCGGCGAGTTCCGCCTGCGCTTCCTCATCCGTCAGCGCCTCCACCACCCGTGCCCGCAGCGCCGGATCGCTGGCCTGGTCATTCATTCCCGATGCTCCGCCGCCAGGCGCCGCAGCGCCTCGCCTTCCAGGATCTCGCCACTGAAGCGGCCTTCGCTGGCGGCGCCGATGGCGCGGTAGAAAGCGGTCGCTTCCCCATCGCCCTCATCGACGCCCCACCAGAGGCACTCCGCCCCGCGGTGTAGCGCCTCCGCCGCCAGGCGCGCCATCAGGGCACGTGCCAGGCCGTGCCGGCGCGCTTCAGGCAGCACGTAGAGGTCGAGCAGCATCAGCGCATCCGCCTGGCGCTCGGCATCGTAGATGTAGCCGGCGGTCGCGAAGCCGACGACCGTGCCCGCCCGCTCCGCCACGCGCAGGATCGCCCGCGCCGCTGGGCCGATCAGGTCCCGCCCGGCCACGGAAGCGGTCATCGGCCGCTGCGGCGGAGTGCCGTCCAGGCTGTTGATGGCGTTGACCAGCGCGGCGACGGCCGCGGCATCCGCCGGCGTGTCGGGACGGATGCGGGCGGCGGAATCGTGCCCAGCGCCTCGGCTGTCCGTCATCCCTGGCCCCACCTTTCGCCCGATCCGCGGCCGGGGGACCGCGTAAAGCGTCTTTAGCCCCTGAAAAATTGAGAGCTTTCGTTCGTCTTGCCGACAAGTATCTGATTCGACGGGAAATTCCGAAATCCGCTAAAGCGCATTTAGCCGATTTAGGCGTTTTAGTACCGTTTTCGCAGGGGGGGCGAGGGGACAGAGTGGTGTCGGTGGCAGCATGAACATACCAAGAACATGGTCCGGGCGCCACGGATTTCATGGCGCCGGCGCCCCGCTACAGCAGCGACCCGGCCAGCAGGCTGTCCGCCGCCATGCGCGCTGCTTCCGTCACCTTCTCCCCCGCCAGCATGCGGGCTATCTCCTCCCGCCGCGCGGGCACATCGAGCGGCACGACGCGCGTTTCCGCCCGCCCGGCCTTCACCTGCTTCGCGACCGAGAAATGCCGCCCGCCGCGCGCCGCGACCTGCGGCGAATGCGTCACCACCAGCACCTGCAGCCGTTCGGCCACCCGGGCCAGCCTGTCGCCCACCGCCGCGGCGGTGGCGCCGCCGACGCCACTATCGACCTCATCGAACACCAGCGTCGGCACCGGCGACCCGCGCGCCAGCACCACCTTGAAGGCCAGCATCAGGCGCGACAGCTCTCCGCCCGAGGCCACCTTGTCCAGCGCCCCCGGCGCCTGGCCGGGGTTGGTGGAGACGAGGAAGGTGACGCGGTCCATCCCATCCGGGCCCCAGGCGGGTTCCGGCTTCTCCGCCACCTCCACCACCAGGCGCGCGCGATCCAGCTTCAGCGGCGGCAATTCCCGGGCGATCGATTTCTCCAGCTTCTGCGCCGCATCCCGTCGTGCCGCCGTCAGGCGCCCGGCTGCCCCGACATAGGCTTCGCGAGTCTCCCGTGCCCGGCGTTCCGCCGCCGCCACCTGGCCCGTTCCCGCATCCAGCGCCGCAAGGCGGGCCTTCAGCGAGACCAGCAGCGCCGGCAGTTCCACCACCGGCACCAGATGCTTCCGGGCGGAGGCGCGCAGCGCGAAGAGCCGCTCCTCCACATGTTCCAGTCGGCGCGGGTCGGCGGAGGCCTCATGCGACAGCCGCTCCAGTGCCGTCTCGGCGTCCGACAGCGCATCCAGCGCCCGGCCGAGCGCTTCGAGAGCGGGCTCGGCATCCGTGTTGGGGGCGGGCAGGCGTTCCAGGGCTCGGGATGCGCTGCGCAGCGCCGCGCCGGGATTGGCGCTGCGGCGGTCCCGCGGCTGCAGGGCCGCCAGGGCTTCCGCGATGGCCTCGCCCCGCCGTTCGCCCTGCTGCAGGTGCTGGCGTTCGGCCGCCAGCTGGTCTTCCTCGCCCTCGACCGGGGCCAGATCCTCCAGCTCACCGACGGCGTGGCGCAGGAATTCCTCATCCCGCTGCGCGGCGGCGATTTCCTCCCGCGCCGTGGCCAGGGCGCGCTCCGCCTCCCGCCAGCTGCGATGGGCCTCCGCCACCGAGCCGCGCAGGGCGTCGAGCGCGCCGGAGGCATCGAGCAGCCCGGCGTGATGCGTGGGATCGGCCAGGCCGACCTGGTCGTGCTGGCCCTGCACCTCGACCAGCATGGCGCCGAGCCGGCGCAGCATGGCCAGGCCCACGGGCTGGTCGTTCACGAAGGCGCGGCTGCGGCCATCGGCGGTGACGATGCGGCGGAGGACGATCTCCTCCTCCGACTCGATCCCCTGTTCGATGAGGAGGGCGCGGGCGGGGTGCTGGTCCCCGGGCGCGAAGGCGGCGGCGACGCTGGCCTGCGCCTGGCCCGCCCGCACCAGCCCGCCGCCGGAGGAGCGGGCGCCGAGTGCCAGGCCCAGGCTGTCCAGCAGGATGGATTTGCCGGCGCCGGTCTCACCGGTCAGCACCGTCAGGCCCGGGCCGAAGACCAGGTCCAGCCGCTCGATCAGCACAACGTCCCGGATGGCGAGGGCGGTCAGCACGGCAGGCGCTGCGCCCCGCTTCTCAGAAGATCCAGCCCACGGCCCGGCGGATGAAGCCGGGCCGGTTCTGTTCGGCCGGCTCCGCGCCATCGACCAGCAGCGCGTAGCTGTCCTGGTACCATTCGCTGCCGGGGTAGTTGTGGCCGAGCACGGAGGCGGTGCGCCGCGCCTCATCCGTCAGCCCGAGCGCCAAGTAGATTTCCGTCAGGCGATGGAGTGCTTCCGGAACGTGGTTGGTGGTCTGGTATTCATCGACCACGCGGCGGAAGCGGCCGATGGCGGCGGTGTAGAGGCGCCGGTTCTGGTAGAAGCGGCCCACCACCATCTCCCGCCCCGCCAGATGGTCGCGGGCCAGGTCCATCTTCAGCCGCGCATCGCGGGCGTAGGGCGTGTTGGGGAAGCGGTTCGCGACATCCTGCAGCGCGGCCATCGCCTGTTCCGTCGTGCGCTGGTCGCGTTCCGTGTCGTTGATCTGCTCATAGTAGCAGAGCGCGCGGAGGTAATAGGCGTAGGCGATGTCGCGATGCGCGGGGTGCAGCTGGATGAAGCGGTCCAGCGCGCCGAGGGCTTCCGTGTAGCGGTTGCGCATGTACTCGCCATAGGCGGACATGAGCTTCGCGTTGGTGGCGAAGGCCGAATAGGGGTGCTCGCGCTCCACCGTATCGAACAGCTGGACCGCGCGCTGGTAGCGTTCGGCGTTCAGCTCCTCCATCCCCGCGGCATAGAGCGCTTCCGGCGAGGTATCCTGGCCGGTGGCGCCCGGCCGCGTGGCGCCGGCGCCAAGCGACGTTCCGCGACCGTCCCAGGCGGTGGGCCCGGAACACGCCGCGATGGGCAGGATGAGGACGAGGGGCAGCATTCGTCGGAGCATTATGGACCGGTCACGCATGAGAACCCCCCTATACCACGCCGCGGCCCACCAGGGGCAAGGCGGGGGGCGCGCTTCGTGAGAAGCCTTCGCCTGCCCCGTTCCTATGGGGTGATGCGGCAGCCGCGGCCGGCTTGCAACCGCGATCCTGGTGGATCAGGCCATGGCCGGCGCGGCGGCGGCCGGCATCCGGGTGGTGGCGCCGTCCATCGGCACCTCGCCCTCGACCAGGCGCCAGGCGCTGCGGTCGGCGAACATCGCCCGCAACAGCTTGTTGTTGAGCGCATGGCCGGAGCGGTGGCCGATGAAGCGGCCGGACAATTGGGCGCCCGCCAGGGCAAGGTCGCCGACCACGTCCAGCAGCTTGTGGCGCACGAATTCATCGGGCCGTCGCAGGCCGCCCGGGTTCAGCACCAGCGGGCCGTCCACGACGATCGCATTGGCCAGGCTGCCGCCCTGCGCCAGGCCGGCGGCGCGCAGGCGCGCGATTTCCTCGGCCAGGGTGAAGGTCCGCGCATCCGCCAGGCCGGCCCGGAAGGCCGCGGGGGTGACGCGCATGCCCACGCTCTGGCTGCCGATGGCGGTGGAGGGGAAGTCGATCGTCAACTCGGCCTCGAACCCCGCGGTCGCGGAAGGCTGGAGTTCGACGAAGGCGCCCTTTTCCTCGACCCGGACTCGGCGCAGCACCTCGATCACCGGGGCCGGCAGGTTCAGGCTGGTGGTGCCGGCGCAATCGATCAGGAAGACGAAGGGCGCGGCCGAGCCGTCGAGAATCGGGACCTCCGCGCCATCGATGTCCAGGATTGCATCCGTCACGCCCGTGCCGGCCAGCGCCGCCATCACGTGCTCCACCGTGCCGATTCGCGCCTGCGGGGCGTCGGCCGCGACGAGGGCGGTGCAGAGGCGGGTATCGGCGACGCGGTCGAATCGGGCGGGGACATCAATGCCGAGGTCGGTGCGGCGGAAGACGATGCCGGTGCCGGCGGCGGCGGGGCGAAGGGTCAGGGAAACGCGGCGGCCGCTATGCAGCCCGACGCCGACGCAGCCGATCGCGGTCTTCAGCGTCTTGCGCCGCGCCCTGTCGATCGGAAGGAAACCGTCCATCTGCTTGCGCCTCTGTCTGCGCCGCGTGACCGGGCCCGCATCTGCGGACCCCTTCAGCGGCGCATCCCCCGTTCAAAAGACGCCGGCCCACATTTTGCGGTTGCACCAGCGCAGGGGCCCAGCCCGGACCACCAAGGCTAAAATGGCAGTCGGACCCGCGGAATGCTATTCAAGCCTTGTTTCGCGGTATTACGTCGTAAGTCATTGAAATCAGGGCATTGCTGTGTCGCAGCAATGCCCTATTTCAGCCTCAATTACTCTGGCGGCGCAGGAAGGTCGGGATGTCGAGCCCCATCTCATCCTGCTGCGGTGCACGCGCCACCGGGCGGGGCGCCGCCGGCGGTTCGATGCGCGCCGGCATCGGTGCGGGGGCCTGCGCTTCCGGCACATCGCGGCGCATCAGGCCGGTCGCCCGGCGGAACAGGTTGTTCAGCCCCCCGGTCTGGGCCGGGGCGGGCGCGGCCGGGGCCCTGGTGGTGGCCGGCGCGCGGAGGCCGACTTCCGCCTGCTGCGCCATCACGACGGGACCCTCCACGACCGCCTGGGGCTCCGGCGCCACCGGGGCGGGGGCGGGGGCCACGGGCTGCGCAACGACCGGCGCGACATAGGATTGGGCCGGGCGCATCGCGGCCGGCGCCGGCGCCGCGGCAACCCGCGGCGTGAAGCCGCCGGGGGAGCGCATGGCCGGGGCGGGGGCGACATTCGCCGTCGCAACCGCCTGCACCGGGGCGCCGCCGCCCATCGCCACCAGCTTCGGCCGCTCCGCATCCCGCGCTTCCCGCGCATCGATGCCGGTCGCGACGACGGAGACGCGCAGGCGCCCGTTCATCGTCTCATCGACCGAGGAGCCGAAGATGATGTTCGCATCCTCGTCCACTTCCTTGCGGATTCGATTCGCGGCCTCATCGACCTCGAACAGCGTCATGTCGTAGCCGCCGGTGATGTTGATCAGCACGCCGCGCGCGCCGCGCATGGACGTGTCTTCCAGCAGCGGGTTGCTGATCGCGGCCTCGCTGGCCTTGATGGCGCGGTCCTCGCCCTCGGCCTCGCCCGTGCCCATCATCGCCTTGCCCATCTCCGCCATGACGGTGCGGATGTCGGCGAAGTCGAGGTTCACCAGGCCCGGATTGACCATCAGGTCCGTCACGCCGCGCACGCCCATGTAGAGGACGTTGTCGGCCATCTTGAAGGCCTCGGCGAAGGTCGTGCGCTCATTCGCCAGCCTGAACAGGTTCTGGTTCGGGATGACGATCAGCGTATCGACGAATTGCTGCAGTTCCTCGATCCCCGCATCGGCGGACTTCTTCCGCTTCGGGCCTTCGAAGTCGAAGGGCTTCGTCACCACGCCGACGGTCAGGATGCCGCGTTCGCGCGCCATGCGCGCGATCACCGGCGCAGCACCCGTGCCGGTGCCGCCGCCCATGCCGGCGGTCACGAAGACCATGTGGCAGCCATCGAGGTGGCGGGCCAGTTCCTCGGTCGCTTCCTCCGCGGCGGCGCGGCCGATCTCGGGCTTCGCGCCGGCGCCGAGTCCCTGCGTCAGATGCGGGCCGAGTTGCACGCGGCGATCAGCCTTGCTGTGCACCAGCGATTGCGCATCGGTATTGGCGACGAGGAATTCCACGCCTTCCAGACCCATGGCGACCATGTTGTTCACGGCATTGGTGCCGCCACCGCCGACGCCGACGACGGTGATCCGCGGGCTGAAGTCGGTGTGCTGGTGGATCGGGATGGTCAGGTTCAGGGTCATGTGTGGGGGCCTCTCCTGGAACTCAGCCTAGCGCACCGGCCGGGGGATTGGGATGGGGGTAATGCAGCGCGGACGCATCACAAGCGGTCCCGCAGCCAACCATAGAGACGCCGAATCGGGCCCTGCGGCCGATCGATTCCAGGCGCGATGTCAACAACAGGGCGTCCTTCGCCCGCACCCCAGGCAAGAAGGCCGATCGCTGCCGCGAAGGGCGGTCCGCCGGCCGTATCCGGCAGGCCGCGCACGCTGCGTGGCCTGCCGATTCGCACCTGCCGGTCCAGCACCCGCGCCGCCAGTTCGCGCGCGCCGATCATCTGGCTCGCGCCGCCCGTCAGCACCACGCGCGTGCCCGCTTCCTTCGCGACTCCGGCCTGTTCCAGCCTCTCGCGCACGAATTCGAAGGTTTCCTCCAGCCGCGGGCGGATGATGTTCACGATCATCGCTCGCGGCACGCGCGCGATGTGGTCCTCATCCTCGCCGACCAGCGGCACGGGCAGCATCTCGCGCTCATCATCCGCCGCCGCCAGCGCGCCGCCATGCAGCGTCTTCAGCCGTTCTGCGTGGCTGATGGGCGTGGAGAGGACGCGCGCCAGGTCGTTCGTCACCTGCCAGCCGCCCACGGGAATCTGCGCGGTGTGGATCAGCTGGCCTTCGCTGAACACGGCGATAGAGGTGGTGCCGCCGCCCATGTCGATGACGGTCGCGCCGATTCGCTTCTCATCCTCAACCAGCGTCGCGAGACCGGCGGCGAGCGGGGAGGAAACCAACTCCTCCACCTCCAGGTCGCAGCGCGCGAGGCACGCGCCGAGGTTGCGCAGCGCGGCTTGTGACGCATCCACCAGGTGCACGCGCGCGCCGAGCGTGTCGCAGACCATGCCGCGCGGATCCTCGACACCCGGCGTGGCATCGACGGTGAAGGAGACGGGGGAACCATGCACCGTCTCCCGCCCATCCTCCGTGCCGCGGCGCCGGCCTTCATGCAGAATCGCGCGCAGATCGGCATCCGTCACCGCGCGTCCGCCGATCGGCCACTGCACGTGCAGCAGGCGCGAATCGGGCTGGCCGCAGGACAGGTTCACGATGGCGCCGGATAGCTGCGTGTCCGACATCTCCTCCGCCTGGCCGACGGCGGCGCGGATGGCGCGTTCCGCTTCCTCCAGGTCGATGATCGACCCGCCCTTCACGCCGCGTCCGCGCTGCCAGCCGAAGCCGAGCACGCGCGGTTCCCCATCGCCCTCGATCCGCGCGATCAGGCAGACGACCTTGGTCGTGCCGATGTCGAGCACGCCGAAGGGGCCGCTGCGCGCGCCGCGGCGGCGCTTTTCCTGCGGGGGATCGAGGCCGGCGGGCAGGCGGGACAGAGCGTTCATCCGCGGGTGCTCGCCGTGTTGCGCCGGTGCGGCTGCGCGGGCGGTTCCGGCGCGGGGTTCTGCCGCAGCACGAGTCGGTCCGGCAGCCGCATGTCCACGGCGGCGAGCGGGCGGTCGAGCAGCGAGTTCCGCGCCTGCAGTTCCGACAGCCGGTTGAGCGCCGGCGCTTCCTGCCCTTCGGGGAGCAGGACATCGATGCCGTTATGCAGCCGCAGGTTCCAGCGCCGTTCGCCCACGCGCACCAGCGCCTGCGTGCGTTCCAGGACATTACGATGCGCCAGCAGCAGGTCGTACAGCGCGGCCGCATGCTTGTCGGCGCCCGCGCCCACCACCAGCGGGAGCGGCCCGAAGGCGTCCAGCGTTTCCGTGGCCACCACGCGGCCTTCGCGGTCGATCACGGCGAAGCGGCTGTTGTGCTGCCAGATCGCGAAGGGCGTGCGTTCCGTCAGCCGCACCAGGATCGTGCCGGGCAGTCGGCGTTCCACATGCGCGGCCTCCACCCAGGCGATCGTCTCCAGCCTTGCCTTCGCTTCCTCGGGCGAGAAGGCGAGCATGGGGTCGCCGCGCTGCGCGCCGATGGCGGCGCTGATCAGGTCCTGCGGCGTGTTGCGCCGGCCCTGGACCACCACTTCTGTCACCTCGAGCCCCGCGGCGAGGCCGAGGTCGCCGACATTCTCCACGACCGCGCGCATGCGCCCCGCGGGGTCCGACGCATAGACGGCGTAGCCGACACCGAGCACGAGGGCGGTTGCCATCAGGCCGAGCGCCGCGGGCCGCATGAGGCCGCGGCGGCGCTTGAGCCAGAGGCGCAGGCGGCTGGGACGGTCGGGATCGCGCCTTGCCGCGCGGGCGCGGGCGGAAACCGGGGCGTTACGGGCCATGGCGCGCCTCCCTCACCATCCAGGCACAGAGGTCGGGGAAGGGAATGCCGACATGCGCGGCCTGTTCCGGCACCAGGCTGGTGCGCGTCATGCCGGGCTGGGTGTTCACTTCCAGCAGGTAGAGCTGCCCCGGCTCCCCCCCCGTATCGTCGTAGCGGAGATCGGCGCGGGAGACGCCGCGGCAGCCCAGCGCCTGGTGGGCCCTCAGCGCGATGTCCATCGCCTTCTGGCGCGTCGCCGGATGCACGGGCGCGGGCAGGGTGTGGTGGCTGCCGCCATCCGCGTATTTGGCATCGTAGTCGTAGAAGACATGGCCGGTGGCGATCTCCGTCACCTCCAGCGTCCGGTCGTCCATCACGGCGACGGTCAGTTCGCGGCCGGGGATGAAGGCCTCGACCATGATGCGGCGGTCGAACTTCCAGCGGCGCGCGATGTCGGCGCGGCGGTTGTCACCCTCCCGCAGGATCTCGACGCCGACGGAGGAGCCTTCGTTGACGGGTTTCACTACATAGGGGCGGGGCAGGGGGTCTTCCGCCTCCAACTCCTCCGGCGTCACGATCCGGCCGGGCGGGACGGGAAGCCCCGCCGCGGCAAAGGCCGCCTTGGACGCTGCCTTGTCCATGGCGAGGGAGGAGGCGCGCACGCCGGAATGCGTGTAGGGCAGGCCCATCCAGTCCAGCACGCCCTGGATGCAGCCATCCTCCCCGAAGCGGCCGTGCAGGGCGTTGAACACGGCATCGGGCTTCGCGGCCTGCAGCGCCGCGATCACCGCGCCCAGATCGGCGCCGACCTCGATGGAGGTCACGGTGAAGCCGGCCGCCTGCAGCGCGCCGATCACCTGCGCGCCTGTCGCCAGGCTCACGTCACGTTCGGCGGACACGCCGCCATGCAGGACCGCGACATGCATCGTCATGGCATCACCTCGCCGATCCGCTTGATCTCCCATTCCAGCGTGATGCCGCTGGTGGCGAGGACGCGCGTGCGCACCTCCTCGCCCAGTTCCTCGATATCGGCGGCGGTCGCGCTGCCGAGGTTGAGGAGGAAATTCGTGTGCTTCTCACTGACCTGCGCACCGCCGCGCACCAGGCCGCGGCAGCCCGCCGCATCGACCAGCGCCCAGGCCTTGGCGCCGGGTGGGTTCTTGAAGGTGGAACCGCCGGTGCGCGCCCGCACGGGCTGGGTCGCTTCCCGCGCCGTCCGGATCTCCGCCATGCGGGCCGCGATGGAAGCGGGGTCGCCCCGGCGCGCATGGAACCGCGCGCGCGCCACCACGCCGCGCGCGGGCAGAACCGCCTTGCGATAGGCAAAGTGGAGGTCGGCGGCGGTCAGGCGCAGCATGCCGCCAGGGGTGGCGATCTCCGCCCAGTCCAGCACGTCCTTCACCTCGGCCCCGTAGGCGCCGGCATTCATCGCCACGGCCCCGCCGATGGCGCCCGGGATACCGGAGAGGAATTCCAGCCCCGCCAGGCCCGCCGCCGCCGCATGTTCCGCCACCACGGCATCCAGCGCCGCGGCGCCGGCAATGATGCCGTCCGGCTCCACCACGATGTCGCCGAAGCCCTTGCCTGCCAGCCGCAGCACCACGCCCCGCACGCCGCCATCGCGGATGATGAGGTTGGAGGCAGCGCCGATCACCGCCAGCGGCATCTGGTCCGGCAGGTCCCGCAGCAGCAGCAGCAGGTCGTCCACATCCGCCGGGCGCACCAGCCATTCCGCGGCCCCGCCGACGCGGAACCAGGTGAAGGGCGCCAGGGGCGCCGCCTGCTGCACGCGGCCGCGGATCGGCGGCAGCGTGGCCCGGCTGCGCGGGTCCGTCATGGCCGTCACTTGCTGCTGCCCACCAGGCGCGGCCTGGTGCGGGATTGCAGGGCGGTCAATTCATCCGGCAGGGCATGGGCCCAGGTCGTGATGTTGCCGGCGCCGAGGCAGACCACATAGTCGCCCGGCCGCGCGATGGCGTTCACCATCTCCGCGAGGCTGTCCGGGCCGGGCAGCGGCACCACGGAACGATGGCCGCGCGCGCGCAGCCCCTCCACCAGCGCATCGCGATCGACGCCCGGGATCGGCTGTTCGCCGGCGGCATAGACATCGGCGATGATGACCGTGCCGGCATCGTTCATGCAGGCGCAGAAATCCTCGAACAGCGAGGCCAGGCGCGAATAGCGGTGCGGCTGGACGATGGCGACGACATCGCGCGCCCCCGCCTGCCGCGCGGCCTTCAGCACCGCCGCGATCTCCACGGGATGATGGCCGTAATCGTCGATCACGGTGATGCCGCCGGCTTCCCCCGTGCGGGTGAAGCGGCGCTTCACGCCCTTGAACCCCATCAGGGCGGTGCGGATCGTGCCCTCGTCGATGTCCATCTCGACGCCGATGGCGACGGCGGCCAGCGCGTTCTGGACGTTGTGGCTGCCCAGCATCGGCAGGCGCATCGGCTTCAGCGTGCGGCTTCGGCCCGTGGCGCGGTCCCGCACCGCGACCTCGAATGTCGCGCCCATGCGGTCCGTGATCAGCTTCTCCGCCCGCACATCCGCCTGGGGTGAGAAGCCGTAGGTGATGATGCGGCGATCGGACAGGCGGGGGATCATCGCCTGCACTTCCGGGTGGTCCGCGCAGAGCACCGCGAAGCCGTAGAAGGGGATGTTGCCGACGAACTGGGCGTAGCCCTCCTTCATCGCCTCCTCGGTCCCCCAATGGTCCAGGTGTTCCGGGTCCATGTTGGTGACGACGGCACAGACGGCGGGCAGCTTCAGGAAGGAGCCGTCGCTTTCATCCGCCTCCACCACCATCCAGTCGCCGGAACCGAGGCGCGTATTGGTGCCATAGGCGTTGATGATGCCGCCATTGATGACGGTGGGGTCGAGCTTCGCGGCTTCCAGCACCGCGGCCACCAGGCTGGTCGTCGTGGTCTTGCCATGGGTGCCGCCGATCGCGACCGCCCATTTCAGCCGCATCAACTCCGCCAGCATTTCCGCGCGCCGCACCACCGGGATCAGCCGCGCGCGCGCCGCCTGCACTTCCGGGTTGTCGCGCTTGACGGCGGTGGAAACGACGACGACCTGCGCGGCGCCCAGGTTGGCGGCTTCATGCCCCACCATCACGGGGATGCCGACTTCGCGCAGGCGGGTGACGTTGTAGCCTTCCGCGATGTCGCTGCCCTGGACCGTGTAGCCGAGGTTGTGCAGCACCTGCGCGATGCCGGACATTCCGATGCCGCCGATGCCGACGAAATGGATGGGGCCGATCGAGAGGGGAAGGGCGCGCATCTAGCGGGACTCCGGGCGCGCGGGAGGGCGCGTCAATTCTGGCGCCTCGGCGCGGTTGGTCAGGTTCAGCAGCAGATCGGCCAGCCGCCGCGCCGCATCGGGACGCGCCAGCCGTGAAGCAGCGGCCGCCGCGCGCGCGAGCACGGGCGGGTTGGAGAACATGGTGGCCAGATGCCGGGCCAGCGCATCCGGCGTGAAATCCGGCTGGCGCATGAGCCACGCGGCGCCCGCGCTGTCCAGCGACCTTCCGTTGGCGGTCTGATGGTCATCGATCGCATGTGGCAGCGGCACCAGCACCGAAGGCCGCCCCGCGCAGGCGAGTTCCGCGACGGTGGAGGCGCCGGCCCGCGCGACGACCAGATGCGCCATCGCCAGACGCGTCGCGATGTTGCCGAAGAAGGGGGAGAGGTCGGCCGGCACCCCGGCTTCCCGATACGCCGTCTCGACCCGCGGCAGATCCTCGGCCCGCGTCTGCTGCGTCACCACCAGGCGCTGGCGCAGCGCTTCCGGCAGCAGCGCCACCGCGGCCGGCACGACATCGGCGAAGATGCGCGCGCCCAGGCTGCCGCCCAGCACGAGGAGGCGAATCGCCCCTTCCTCCGTCGGCGCCGTGTAGCCTTCCTCCGCCAGTGCCGCGAGGGCGGGGCGCACGGGGTTGCCGACCACCTCCGCATGGGCGGATGACGGGACCTTCGTGGTATCGGCCACCGACAGCGCCAGCAGGTCGGCGCCCGGCGCCAGCAGCCGGTTCGCCCGGCCGAGCACCGCATTCTGTTCGTGCAGCGCCGTTACCGGCCGCGTCGCGCGCGGCAGGGTGCGGGCCGCGATCAGCGGCGGCACGGAGGGATAGCCGCCGAAGCCCACCACGGCCGAGGCATCGAGCCGGAGCAGGATGCGCCGCGCTTCCAGCGTCCCGGCCGCCAGCGCCAGGGCGCCCTGTGCCGCGCCCTTCACGCCGCGGCCCGCGATGCCCGACCCGCGCAGCACGAAGCGTTCGGCGTTGCTGAAGGCCGGGCTTTCGAAGGCCGCACTGCGCGCATCGGTCATCAGCGCGATCCGCTCCCCGCGCGCCAGCAGCTCCGCCGCCAAGGCCTCGGCGGGGAACAGATGGCCGCCGGTGCCGCCGGCGGCGATGACGATGGGGCGCACCGCGGGGCCTCTCATCGATCTTCCTCGGCGCGGGACAGCCGCTTGCGCGTCAGCGCCAGCAGCATGCCCATGCCGAGCGCGATGGCGAGCACGGAGGATCCGCCGTAGCTGACGAAGGGCAGTGTCATGCCCTTGGTCGGGATCAGGTGGAGAGAGGACGCCATGTTGACGAAGGCCTGCAGCCCGAACTGCGTCAGCAGCCCCGCGGAGGCCAGCACCACGAACAGGTCCATCTCCCCCAGGAGACGGATCAGCCCGCGCACGACGACGAAGGCGAAGAGGCCGAGGATCAGCAGGCAGACCACCAGGCCGAATTCCTCACCCGCCACGGCGAAGACGAAGTCGGCATGGGCGTCCGGCAGCACGTTCTTCACGCGGCCCTCGCCGGGGCCGCGGCCCAGCAGCCCGCCATGGCCGAAGGCCTCCAGCGCGACCGTGACCTGGTAGTTGTCGCCCGCCGCGGGGTCGAGGAAGCGGTGCACGCGCGACTGCACATGCGGGAACATCATGTAGGCGAGCCCCGCCAGCGCCGCGCCGGCCGCGCCGAGGAAGGCCACGATGAACAGGTTCAGCCCGGCGACGAAGAACTGCGCGAAGAAGACGGCGGTCACGACCAGCAGCATGCCGATATCCGGCTGCCCCTTCAGCAGTGCCGCGATGACGGCGAAGATGCCGAGCACGAGCAGCGTCGCGCCCCAGCGCCCGTTGAGCTTGCCCTCCGCGATCAGCCAGGCGGCGACGACGGCGAAGCAGGGCTTCAGGAATTCCGACGGCTGAAGGGACCCGAGCCCGGGGATGGAAATCCACCGCCGCGCGCCCTTGATCTCCACGCCCAGCACCAGCGTGGCCGCCACCATCGCGACGGCGCCGATCAGCCCCGCCCAGGCCAGCAGCCGGACCTGCTTCACCGACAGCATGGAAACCGCCACCAGCACGGAAGCGGCCATGGCCAGGTAGAAGATCTGCCGGACGAAGAACATGTTGCGGGACGCGGCGCCGATGCGTTCCGCCACGGCGGGGCTGGCGGCCAGCATCATCACGTAGCCGAAGCCGATCAGCGCCAGCAGCGCCGCCAGCGTCCAGCGATCGACCGTCCACCACCACCGACCGAGGGTCGAGGTATCGGCGCGTGAAACCTGGATCATGCCGCCCTCCCGATATCCGTGGCGCCCATGGCCTGGACCAGCGTGCGGAAGTGGTCGCCGCGCGCGTCGAAGCCGCTGAACTGGTCGAAGGAGGCGCAGGCCGGGGACAGCAGCACGACCGGCGCCGCCCCCCCGAAGGCCGCTGACGCCGCCGCGGGCAGGGCCTCGTCCAGCGTCCCCGCCACCTCATGCGCCACGCCATGCGCGGCCAGTGTCGCGGCGAAGGCCGGCGCGTCGCGCCCGATCAGGATCGCCCGCGCGATGCGGGGGAAGTAGGGCGCCAGGCTCTCGATCCCGCCTTCCTTGGCGATCCCGCCCGCGATCCAGACGACGCGGTCATAGGATGCCAGGGCCCGCGCCGCGCTGTCGGCGTTGGTGGCCTTGCTGTCATTCACGAAGGCGACGCCGCGCAGCGTGCCGACGCGCTCCTGCCGATGCGGTAGGCCGGGGAAACTGGCCAGCCCCGCCGCTATGCCGGCGCGGTCCAGCCCCAGCACCAGGCCCGCCGCCGTGGCGGCCGCGGCGTTCTGGGCGTTGTGGCTGCCGGGCAGGGCAGGGGCGTCCCGCAGATCGGCGATGTCGCCGGCATCGTCCCGCAGCATCGGCCCCGCGGCCCAGACGCCGCCGGGAACCGCCCGCAAGCCCGAAACCGGAACCAGCCGCGCCGTGACCGAACCCGCCATGGCGACGGACAGTTCATCATCCTGGCCCAGCACGGCGACATCATCCCGGCCCTGGCGCGCGAAGACGTTGGCCTTCGCAGCGGCATAGCCGGCCATGCTTCCATGGCGGTCGAGATGATCGGGGCTGAGGTTCAGCATAACCCCCACGTTGAACCCGACCGTCGCGATTCGCTCCAAGCTGTACGACGACATTTCGAGGGTATAGACTCCCTCGGACCCCAACATGTTGAGTCCCAACGCCGCCGGGCCGAGGTTCCCGCCCACCGCGGAAACGCGCCCCGCGCCGACCAGCAGATGGTGCAACAGGGCGGTGGTGGTGGATTTGCCGTTGGTCCCGGTGATGCCGACGAAGCGCGCCGCGCTGCCCGCCGCCCGGACCGCCCGGAACAGGTATTCGACGTCGCAGAGGATCGGCCGCCCGGCCTCCCGCGCCCTGGCTGCGGCCGGGTGGGGCTGCGGCAGGATGTGCGGAATCCCCGGCGACAGCAGCAGCGCATCCTGAGTGAAGGGGCCGGCGGCGGAGTCCCGCAGCGTGAAGCCGGCGGCCTCCGCGGCCGCGCGGCCCTCCGCCCGGTCATCCCAGCAGGTCACGTCCGCCCCCCATGCCGCCAGGCGCGCGGCCGCGGGCAACCCGGCCTTGCCCAGGCCGAGCACCGCGATCCGTTCGCCGGCGAAGGGGCGGAAATCGCTCATCGGATCTTCAGCGTGCTGAGGCCGACAAGCGCCAGCACCATGGCGATGATCCAGAAGCGGATGACGATGGTGGGCTCCGCCCAGCCCTTCTTCTCGAAATGGTGGTGCAGCGGCGCCATCAGGAAGACGCGCCTTCCGGTGCGCTTGAACCAGAAGACCTGGATGATGACGGACACCGTCTCCACCACGAACAGCCCGCCGACGATGGCCAGCACGACCTCATGCTTCGTCGCCACCGCCACCGCGCCCAGCGCGCCGCCGAGTGCCAGCGACCCGGTATCGCCCATGAAGACCGCCGCCGGCGGCGCGTTGAACCACAGGAAGCCAAGGCTCGCCCCGATGAGGGCGGAGCAGAACACCGCCAGCTCCCCCGAACCCGGCACGGCATGCAACTGCAGGTAATCCGCGAAGATGCGGTTGCCGACGAGATAGGCGATGAGGGCGAAGACGCCGGCCGCGATCATCACCGGCACGATGGCCAGGCCATCCAGGCCGTCGGTCAGGTTCACGGCGTTGGAGGAACCCATCATCACCAGCATGGCCAGCAACGGGAAGACGAAGCCGAAGGGGATCAGCAATTCCTTGAAGAAGGGCAGGGCCAGCTTGTCCGACAGATGCGCCGGCATCAGCCAGGCCATCCACAGCGCGGCCGCCAGGCCGATCAGCGCCTGGGTGATCAGCTTCTGCCGGCCGGACACGCCCTTGGTGTTCCGCTTCGTGACCTTCAGCCAGTCATCAGCGAAGCCCAGCGCGCCGTAGCCCAGCGTCACCATCAGCACGACCCAGACGAAGCCGTTCCGGAGGTCGGCCCACAACAGGGTGGAGACGGTGAGGGACAGCAGGATCAGGACGCCGCCCATGGTGGGCGTGCCCTTCTTCGTCACCAGGTGGCTCTGGGGCCCATCCTCCCGGATCGGCTGGCCGCCATTCTGGTGCGCGCGCAGGAAGCGGATGACCATGGGGCCGAAGGCGAGGGCGACGAACAGCGCCGTCATGCAGGCGGCGCCGGCCCGGAAAGTCGTGTAGCGGATCAGGTTGAACAGGATGAAGTCGTCGGCCAGCGGCGAGAGCAGGTTGAAGATCATCGGGAAGCACTTTCGGTCAGCGCCTGCACCACGGTCTTCATACCCGTGGCCAGGCTGCCCTTGACGAGGATCGCATCGCCATCGCGCAGCGCGCCGAGGACGAGGGGGACGAGTTCCCGGGATGTCGGTACCCAGCCCCCATGCAGGGCGGCGGGAATGGCAGCCAGGGCGTGGCGCATCAATGGCCCGCAGGCGAAGACCAGATCCGCGGATTCCGCGATGTGCGGGGCGAGCGCGGCGTGCTCCGCCTCCGCGAAGTCGCCCAGCTCCCCCATCTGGCCGAGCACCGCGATCCGCCGGCGGGCCGGCAGCAGCTTCAGCAGGGCCAGCGCGGCGCGCATGGAGGGTGGCTGGCCGTTATAGGCTTCGTCCAGCAGGGTCGCGCTGCCGCCATCGGGGGTCGCGATCCGCTGCCGGTCGCCCCGGCCGGCCAGGGCGCGGAACCCAGCCAGGCTCTCCGCCGCCACTGCCACATCGGCGCCGAGCGCGCGCACCACGGCCAGGGCGGCGATCGCGTTGCGCGCCATGTGCAGCCCGGGGGTGCCGAGCCGGAAGCGCACGGTCTGCCCGGCGATATCGGCGGTGATGGTGGTGCCCTCGGCATCCGGCTCCATCGCCGTCGCGCGGGCATCGCCATGGGCCCCGAAGGTCAGGGTATCAGCCGCACCAGCCAATTCGCGCAGAAGCGGCAGGAAGGGGCTTTCCGCCGGCAGCACCGCGACGCCGCCGGGCAGCAGGCCCTCCATGATGGAGCCCTTCTCCCGCGCGATCGCCTCCAGGCTGCCCATATGGCCGATATGCGCGGCCTCGATGGCCGTGATCGCGGTGACATGGGGCCGGGCGAGGCGGGCCAGGGGCGCGATCTCCCCGGGGTGGTTCATGCCGATCTCGATGATGCCGAAGGCGCTGCCGGCCGGCATGCGGGCGAGCGTGAGGGGCACGCCCCAATGGTTGTTGTAGCTGGCGACCGCGGCATGCGTCGGCCCCTGCGCGGAAAGCGCGGTGCGCAGCATCTCCTTCGTCGTCGTCTTGCCGACGCTGCCCGTGACACCCGCGAAGCGCCCGGTGGCGCGCCGGCGGCCCGCATCGCCGAGTGCCGTCAGCCCCGCCAGCGTGTCGCCCACGCGAAGCAGCGCGCCATCGGCCGCGACCCCGGGCGGGGCCCGGTCCACCATGGCCGCGGCGGCGCCACGCGCCAGCGCATCGGCCACGAAATCATGCCCATCCCGCACATCGCGCAGCGCGATGAAGAGGTCCCCCGGCCCGGCGGAGCGGCTGTCGATGCACACGCCGGTGATGCGGACCTCGTCGCCGATCGTGCCGCCCGTCGCATCCCGCAGCCCGGCGCTGTCCCACAACACGGTCATGCCGCCATATCCCCGGCCAGGCCGCGCACGACCGCCACGTCATCGAAGGGCAGCGTCACGGCGCCGATCGTCTGCCCGCTTTCATGGCCCTTGCCCGCCACCGCGAGCACATCGCCCGGGCGCAGGTCGGACAGCGCGCGGGCGATCGCGGCGTGGCGGTCCCCGGCATCGATCCCGCCCGGGCAGCCCGCTAGGACCGCGGCGCGGATCATGGCCGCGTCCTCGCTGCGGGGGTTGTCATCCGTCACCCAGCAGCGATCCGCCAGCCGGGCGCAGGCCGCGCCCATCAGGGGCCGCTTGCCCGGGTCCCGGTCCCCGCCCGCGCCGAACAGCACATGCAGCCGCGCATCCGGCGCCACATGCGGCCGTAGCGCCACCAGCAGCCGTTCCAGCGCATCCGGCGTATGGGCGTAGTCCACATAGACCGCCGCGCCATTCGGCAGGCGCGCCGCCAGTTCCATCCGGCCGCGCACGCCGCGAAGGCCGGGCAGCAGGTCCAGCGCCCGGCTGGCGGCCATGCCGGTGGCGATCGCCAGCGCCGCGGCCATCAGCGCATTGTCGGCCTGGAAGCGGCCGGGCAGGGGCAGCGTGACTTCCCGGTCCTCCCCCATCCCCACGATCCGGATGCGCTGGCCGGCCGGCAGCGGCGCATGGGCGGCCAGGCGAAGGGCCTCCCCGCCTTCGCCGACCGTCAGCAGGCGGAGGCGCCTGGCGGCGGCGATGGCACGCAGCGCGGCCAGGGTTTCGGCATCCATCGCCGCATTCGCCACCGCCGCTGCCCCTTCCGGCAGCAGCGTGTCGAACAGGCGCAGCTTGGCGGCGCGATAGGCCTCCATGCTGCCATGGTAGTCCAGGTGGTCGCGCGTCAGGTTGCTGAAGCCGGCCGCCGTCAGCACCACGCCATCCAGCCGCCGCTGCTCGATCCCGTGGGAGGACGCTTCCATCGCCACGGCGGTGATGCCCCCGCGGGCGAGTGCCGCCAGCGTTCCATGCAGCGCCACCGGGTCCGGCGTGGTCAGCGACGGGCCGGGCGGAAAGCCGGGCGCCACCAGGCCGAGCGTGCCCATCGACGCCGCGAGGGCGCCATCCAGCGCCCAGAGCTGGCGGAGGAAATCGACGGTGCTGGTCTTGCCGTTGGTGCCCGTCATGGCGACCAGCGTCGCGGGCTGCGCGCCGTGGAAGGCCGCGGCCAGCCGGGCCAGCGCGCCGCGCGGATCTGCGGCCAGGATCAAGGGCCGCGCGGGCGTGCCTTCCGGCCACGCTGTATCGGTCGGTGCGAGTACAGCCGCGGCGCCGGCTGCGACCGCCGCCGCGATGAAGCGGCGGCCATCGGCCTGGCTGCCCGGCAGGGCGGCGAAGAGGAAGCCCGGGCGAAGCTGGCGGCTGTCGGCCGTCAGCCCCGCGATCGCGGGCAGCGGTCCCGGCGGCGGCTGGAGGCCGGGTACATCGCGCAGAAGATCGAGGAGCGGGCGCAAGGTCGCGCCGTCATCGGGGCGCAAGGCTCGCCTCCCGCAGCCCGGCGGGGGGTGCGGCGGCGGCGGGGCGGGACGCCTCGGCGGCGCGGGCGGGGGCGGAGGCCGTCGGCGCGGTGGGCGCCACCCGCGGCGGGGCTTGCGGGGCGGGGGTCGTAGCGGGCGGCGTCGCCGGCGTCGCCCGGGC
>NZ_JBHYGL010000024.1:0-41342 GCF_051859025.1 Falsiroseomonas sp.
GCCGACGGTCCAGGGGCGGTTCGCCCCTGGCAGGGGGTGCAGGGGGACGGCGTCCCCCTGCAATGACATGACCCCTCACGTCCGGAACACGCCGAACCGCGCCTCCCCCTGCCAGCCCGGCACCGGGTTGTTGCGGGCCGCCGAGAGGCACAGCGCCAGCACCATCCGCGTATCCTCCGGCGCGATCACGCCGTCATCCCAGAGCCGCGCGCTGGCGTAGGTCGGGTTGCCCTGGGTCTCGTACTGCGCCTCGATCGGGGCCTTGAAGCGCGCCTCCTCCTCCGCCGGCCAGGTGCCGCCCTTGGCCTCGATCGCGTCGCGCCGGAGGGTGGAGAGCACGCTGGCGGCCTGGGGGCCGCCCATCACGCCGATCCGGGCATTGGGCCACATGAAGAGGAAGCGCGGGCCGTAGGCGCGGCCGCACATGCCGTAATTCCCGGCGCCGAAGCTGCCGCCGATGATGACGGTGAATTTCGGCACGCGGGCGGTGGCGACGGCGGTCACCATCTTGGCGCCGTCCTTGGCGATGCCCCCGGCTTCGTATTTCCGGCCGACCATGAAGCCAGTGATGTTCTGGAGAAACACCAGCGGGATGCCGCGCTGGTCGCAAAGCTCGATGAAATGCGCGCCCTTCTGCGCGGATTCGCCGAACAGCACGCCGTTATTGGCGACGATGCCGACGCGGTAGCCCCAGAGGCGGGCGAAGCCGGTGACGAGGGTGGTGCCGTAGAGCGGCTTGAACTCCTCGAACTCGCTGCCATCGACCAGGCGGGCGATGACCTCCCGAACATCATAGGGCTCCCGGAGGTCGGCGGGGATGACGCCGCCGATCTCGGATTCGGGATGCAGCGGCGGGCGGGGTTCGGCGATGTCGTCATGGCCCGCCGGCTTGGCGCGGTTCAGGCCGGCGACGATGCGGCGCGCCAGGCCCAGCGCATGGGCATCGCTGTCCGCCATATGGTCCGTGACGCCGGAGGTGCGGCTGTGGAGGTCGGCGCCGCCGAGGTCCTCGGCCGAGACCACCTCCCCCGTCGCGGCCTTCACCAAGGGCGGGCCGGCCAGGAAGATGGTGCCCTGGTTGCGGACAATGATCGCCTCATCCGACATGGCGGGGACGTAGGCGCCGCCGGCGGTGCAACTGCCCATCACCACCGCGATCTGCGGGATGCCGGCCGAGGACATGCGGGCCTGGTTGAAGAAGATGCGGCCGAAATGGTCGCGGTCCGGGAAGACCTCGTCCTGGTTCGGCAGGTTGGCGCCGCCGCTGTCCACGAGATACAGGCAGGGCAGGCGGTTCGCCTCCGCGATCTCCTGCGCCCGCAAATGCTTCTTGACCGTCACGGGGTAGTAGGTGCCGCCCTTCACCGTGGCGTCGTTCGCCACGATGACGCATTCGCGCCCCGACACGCGGCCGATGCCGGTGATGAGGCCGGCGGCCGGTATCTCCCCGCCATACATCCCCTGCGCCGCGAGTTGGCTGAATTCGAGGAAGGGGGAAGCCGGATCGATCAGGGTGCGGATGCGGTCGCGCGGGAGGAGTTTTCCGCGGTCCGTGTGGCGCTTGCGGGCGACGTCCCCGCCGCCGAGGCGGATGCGCTCCACCGCCGCGCGCAGATCGGCGACGAGGGCGGCCATGCGGGTGGCGTTGGCGCGGAAGCTGTCGCTGCGCGGGTCGGCGCTGGTCGGGATCACGCCCATGGCGGGCTCGCCCGGAATCCCCCGCACCTTGCCACGCCGCGCCTCCCCTTTGGTTTCGGGGCGCTAGTGCCGCACGGCGGGCCGCAGGCCGTCAATCCTGCAGGGTAGTCCACAAAAGGAAAGGGGCGCCTTTCGGCGCCCCCAACCCGTAGCCTTGTTCGCGAAGGTCGCGCGCTGATCAGCGCAGGACGATCTCGACGCGGCGGTTCTGCGGCTCGCGCACGCCGTCCGCGGTCGGGACGAGCGGGCGGCTCTCGCCGAAGGCCTGGATGGCCATGGCGGATCGGGCAACGCCACGGCGCTCGAGTTCCGCGGCCACCGCGGCGGCGCGGCGCTCGGACAGGCGCTGGTTGTACTGCGGCGTACCGGAACGGTCGGCGTGGCCGGAGACTTCGATCCGGGTCGTGCCGGTGCGGCTGTTGGTCGCGGCCTCGCCGATGATCTGGCGAGCACGATCCGTCAGGTCGGCGCGGTCGAAGTCGAAGAACACCAGGTAGGTGCGGGCGGCGACCGGCGCGGCGGCCGGCGTCGGGGCGACGATCGGGGCCGGCGGCGGCGTCACGCCGAAGGCGTAGCGCAGGCCGATGAGCAGGCTGTGGTTGTAGTTGTCCACATCCGTCGAACCGCGGGTCGTGCCAGAGGAGCTGGCGCGGGCGTCGATGTTCGCCTGCAGCGTGCCCATGAAGCGGTATTCGGCGGTGATCGCCAGGCCGGGGGCCGCGGCAATCGGGAAGGCCGCGCCGACGATCGCCTGGTAGGCGAACTGGCCGTCGTCACCGTCGATCGTCACGGACGCGCCGTTGGAGGCGCGGGCGCGGACGCCGTCATAGGAATGCCACTGGTAGCCGGCACCGACGCCGACATACGGGGTCATGAAGGAGCCGGCGCCCAGGTCGAAGTCGTACAGGGCGTTCGCCATGATGCCGTAGGACGTGGCCGTGCCGCTGGAGCGCAGCGGGCGGGTGTTGAAGCCCGTGATGCTGTCGACTTCGTTGGTGCGGTAGCTGCCCTCGATTTCCGCGCGGACGCCGTTGCCGAAGCCGTAGCCGAGGCTGACGACGCCAACCCAGCCATAGCTGAACTCGACGGTGGCCGAGCGGTCAGCGCGGGTCAGGCCAGCGGCCAGCGGGCCGCTGAGGGAAACGTCCGACTCCTGCAGCAGGTTCACGCCGGCGCCGGCGCCGACATAGAGGCCGCTGATCGGCTGGGCCTGGGCCGCCAGCGGCAGCGCCAGGAAGGTCGCCGCCAGAAGGGCGTTGCGAATACGCATCATCATCGCTCCTTTGTCCCCGACTTCGCCGGGGGGGTCGGTCATTACCGCTTGCGCGGTTGCCGGATCGACACCTGTCTAGAACGGCGCGGCGCGCAAAGCGAGAGGGACGTGCCGAGAAGCTCGCGGGTCACGTGTGCCTGTGGCGCATGGGACACAGTCCTTAAGCGCCCTTGTCACACAAGGCCTTCACCTCCCGCGCCTTCGCCGCGCAGGTCGCCACGAGGAAGCCCAGATCCGTGCCGGTGGAGACGTAGCGCGCGCCCATGCCGACGATCTCCGCCACCAGATCGGGGCGGGAGGCGAGCCCCCCGACCCCCACATGCTTGCCCCGCCCCCGGGCGGCATCGATGATCCGGCGATAGGCGTCGCGGACCCGCGGATCGTCGTAGCGGCCCGGGATGCCCATTTCCGCCGTCAGGTCGTTGGTGCCGACCAGCACCATGTCCACCCCCTCCACCGCCACGATCTCCTCCACCCGGTCCAGCGCCTCCAGCGTCTCGACCATCGGGATCACCATGGTGGCGGCGTCCAGCACCGGGTTGGCCAGGCTGGCCGGGAAGGACCGGAAGCCGAAATGCGGCAGCGGCGCGGCGGCGGAACGCGTGCCGAGCGGGGCGAATCGGGCCATGGCGACCACGGCCTTCGCATCCTCCGCCGACCGGACATGGGGGGCGATGATGCCGAGCGAGCCGGCATCCAGCACGCGGCCGACATACTCCGGCGTCAGCGCGGGCACCCTGACGAAGGGGGTGATGCCCGCCGCCAGCGCCGCCATGCAGACCTGCCCCGTCATGTCGAGCGTCAGCGGGCTGTGCTCCATGTCCACATAAAGGCTGTCGAAGCCCGCGCTGGCGGCGATCTGGGCGATCTCGACCCCACGCACCAGGCGCACGGTCATGGAGGCGACGACCTCGTCCCGGGCCAGCTTCTCCCGCACCAGGTTGCGCAGGATGTCGGCGGGCTGGACGGTCATGCGGCGGGCTCCGGGATGGCGGGCGGGGCCGGGCGGCCGGATGGCGGCGGCCGCGGGCGATCCCTCCCCTTGTTGGCGGAAGCCTAGGCCCCGGTCCTCATGCGCCGCAATCCGCGCGGGCGATGCGATCGGTGGCATCACCGGGATCGCATATCGATCCGTGAGATTGAGCGGCGGAAGAGCCTGTCGCGGAACACGATCCGCAGTTACCTGCGGCCGGACATCGTGGAGGCAAGGTTCAAGGTTCCCGAGCGACCGAGCCGCCTGGACCCGTTCGCCGACAAGCTGTCGGAATGGCTCCGGGTGGAGGCGGGTAAGGGCCGCAAGGGGCGCCGGACGGTGCGGCGGGTCTGGCAGGGCATGCCATCGTTCGAGGATCTGCCCTCCCTGAACACGTGGCTGGAGGCCCGCTGCATCGAGCGCTGGAGCGAACTCCAGCACGGGGTACTCCCGGGCAGCGTTGCCGGGGTGCATGCCTTGGAGCAGGCGAGCCTGATGCCGGTAGGGCGGGCATTCGACGGCTTCGTCGAGCATGCCAAGCGGGTGTCGCCGACCTGCCTCGTGCACTTCGAGAGTAAGAGACCGTTCGAGAACACCGGCGGGTCGGTTTCGCTGGGCTTTTCCGCGCTGGGGTCGTGCCGGAGGCACGCCTGCGGCGCGTCTCCGGACTGGCCGATGCAACCAGCATCGGCTGCGTCCGGCTCCTACCCAGCACAAAAAATCCCTCGCGCACCCTCAGCCGCCGGCATTCTCAAACGGACTCGAACCGCTACAGCGTTCCGGCCTCATTCGCCAATCGGCCGGCCATGCGGACGAAGGCGGCAGCGATGCGGCAGTGCCGCTCGAAGTCGCGGGCGAGACGGAAATTGCGGCTGCTCGAAGCGCTGCTTCGAGGCCGATGCTTCGCTCCACGATCCAAGGCTTCGGCAGCACGACGATTTTTGTGTCGGTCGCAGCGGCGGACGATGTCGATCCCCGATAGCCTGCATCGTCGATGATGCGCTCGACGAAGGGGAACAGCCGCCGCGCGTGCCGCAGCAGCGGCTCGGCACCGGCGCGGTCTTGCACGCTGGCGGGATGCACGATCACCGCAAGCCGCAAGCCGGTGGTGTCGGTCAACAGGTGCCCATTCTGCATCGGTCAGGCCAGACGGATGGCGCAGGCCACGCCGACCGGTCGCTCATCGGTGCTCTGCCGTCCACGCCACACGCCTGCGCCCGCGGATCACATCTGATCCCGGCGATTCCCTTTCTTTCCGGATGGGCTCTCCGGGACTACCGGTATGCTTCGATGATGGCTTGTGTGCCAACATCACCGCCGAGTTCCGCGGCAATGCGCTCAAACAGCCGGCGCGATTGCGCGATGCCGGGTAGCGCGAGGTCCATGGCCTCCGCTTCCGCCACGGCGATGCCGAGGTCCTTCAGGAAGTGCTTCACCATGAAGCCTGGTGCGAAATCGCCAGCCAGCATCTTCGGCCCAAGCGCCGTGAGCTGGATCGACCCGGCCGCGCCAGGCGCGAGCGCCGCCACAAGCGCTTCGCCGTCGAGCCCCGCACGCCGGCCATAGGACAGCGCCTCCGCCACGCCCATCACGGCGGAGGCGATGGCGATCTGGTTCGCCATCTTCGTGTGCTGGCCGGCCCCCGCGCCGCCCATATGGCGGATAGCCTTGCCCATCCGCGCGAAGACCGGCTGCGCGCGATCGAAGCTGGCGGCATCGCCGCCCACCATGATGGAGAGTGCGGCGTTGCGGGCGCCCATCTCCCCGCCGGAGACCGGCGCATCCAGCGCGGCACAGCCCCGCGCCGCGGCTGCCTCCGCCAGCCGAACGGCGAGGCGCGGCGAGGAGGTGGTCATGTCGATCAGCAGCGTGCCGGGCTTCGCCCCGGCCAGCAGCCCATCCGTTCCAAGCCAGACCTGTTCCACATCCTGCGGGAAGCCGAGGACCGTGATGACGATGTCGCTCTCGGCGGCCAGCGCGGCCGGCGTGTCCGCCCAGGTCGCGCCAACCGCGAGCAACGCGTCGACACGCGGGCCGCGGCTGCGGTTGGCGATGGTCAGCTTGTGGCCCGCGGCCTGCAGATGCCCGGCCATGGACCCGCCCATGATGCCGATGCCCATGAAGCCGATACGGGGAAGCGGAGTCTCGTTCATGCGGTGTCCTTCGCGGCCTGCAGGGCGGCCCAGATGCGGGCGGGCGTGGCGGGCCCGCTGTCGAGATGCGCGCCGGCCCGCGCCAACGCGTCGTTGACGGCGTTCATCAGCGCGCCGATGCCGCCCATCGTCCCGCCCTCCGCCATGCCCTTGATGCCGGCCGGCGTGGAAGGGCTGGGCGTGTCGTGGTGGGAAAGCTCGAAGGCCGGCAGGTCATCCGCCCGCGCGATGGCGTAGTCCATGAAGCTGCCGGCGACGGCCTGGCCATCCTCGGCATAGGCGGCGTGCTCCATCATCGCACCGGACAATCCCATGGCCGTAGCTCCATGCGTCTGCCCCGCGACGATCAGCGGATTGATGCGGGTGCCGCAATCCTCCGCGACGACATGGCGCAGGATCCGCAATGCGCCGGTCGCCGGATCGATATCCACCGCGCAGGCATGGGTGCTGTTGGCGTAGGTCATCGCCGGCGGGTCATAGGCAAGGACGGCGTGCAACCCCGGCTCCATGCCCGGCGGCAGGCGCAGCGGATCGAGATGCGCAGTGCGCGCCACCTGCGCCAGGCTCAGCCCGGTCTCGACCCAGGCGCCCTCCACCAGGCGCAGCACGACACCATCGCGCAGGTCGAGCCCGGCCGCGCTGTTCAAATCCAGCATCGCCGCCGCGATCGCCAGCACCTTCGCCTTCAGCCTTTGTCCCGCCATGTACAGCGCGCCGCCGCCCGCCGCCGCGCCGCGGCTGCCGCGGCTGCCCATGCCGTAGGGCGCGATGTCGCTGTGGCCGATCTGGATCACCAGATCGTCGAAGGCGGCGCCAAGCCCCGCGGCGGCGGCCTGCGCCAGCGATGTCTCATAGCCCTGGCCCGATCCCATGAGGCCGCAGGATGCGATGACAGCGCCGGAAGGCTCCACGCGCATCGTCGCGACCTCATGCCCCGAGCCCGGGATGCCGGCGGCGCGGTAGAAGGCGGAGCCATAGGTGGTGCTCTCCACCACCGTGCAGAGGCCGATGCCGAGCAGCCTTTCGCGCCGCTCCGCCTGCCCTGCCCGCAGCGCGTCGTAGCCGATGGCGGTGGCCGCCGCATCCAGCGTGGCGCGCGGCGTCAGCGCGTCGTAGCGCTCCCCGGTCGCGGTGGTGAAGGGCAGGTCGGCATCCCCGATGGAGTTGATCCGCCGCACCGCCAGCGGATCGAGGCCGAGTTCGCGCGCCACCGCATCCATCGTGCCCTCCATGACCCAGGAGGTGACGGCCATCGGCGCGCGCATGGGGCCGGAGGGGCATTTGTTGGTCAGCCAGACCTGTACATCGTAGCCGTAGTCCCGCAGCCGGTACGGCCCGGGCAGGATCATCGCGACGACGCGGGCCATGTAGTTCGCGGGAAAGAACGACCAGGCGCCGAAATCCACCTCCATCGCGCAGGCCAGCCCGAGCAGGCGGCCATCGGCGGCGACGGCGGCGCGGGTGACGATGCTCTCCTCCCGCGCCATCATCGCGGTCATCAGGTTCTCTGCCCGCGTCTCTCGCCACCGCACGGGGCGGTTCAGCAGCCGCGATGCGGCAGCGATGCACAGATCCTCGCGCAGCGGGATGATCTTCTGGCCGAAGCCGCCGCCCATCTCCGGGCTCTCGACCGTGACCTGGAACTCCTTCAGCCCCAGCCGCGCCGCGACGGCGCTGCGATAGGGGTGCGGCGCCTGGGTTCCGACGCGCATGGTCAGGTGTTCCCGCCCCGCATCCCAGATCGCCAGCACGCCGCGCGGTTCCAGCGGCACATGCGTCTGCCGCTGCTGCACGAAGCGGGTTTCCACTACGCGGTCCGCCCGGGCGAAGGCAGCATCCAGGCCCGGCGTCGCGAAGCCCTGGCGGGAGACGCGGTTGCCCGGCACGGCGGGATCCACCAGGGCAGCGGCCTGCTTCGCCTGGCCGATGCCCGCGATGGCGGGCAGCGGGTCCCACGCCACCTGGACCAGCTCCGCCGCATCCTCCGCCGCGCTCCGCGATGCGGCCAGCACCAGCGCGACGGGATCGCCCACGAAGCGCGCAATGTCCGTGGGCAGGACCGGCATGTCCATTGGCAGCAGGCCCTCGATGGGCGGCGCCATGCGAAGGGGCGCGACGAGGGCACCGAGTTCCCGCCCGGTCAGCACCGCGGCCACGCCCGGCACCGCGCGGGCCGCCGCCGTATCGATGGCGCCGATCCGCGCATGCGGGTGCGGGCTGCGGACGAACACCGCGTGCAGGCAGCCCGGCGGCGCGGCGATGTCGTCGAGGAAGCGGCCCTGGCCCTTCAGCAGGCGCCGGTCCTCCCGCCGCCGCAGCGCCTTGCCGAGCGGGCCGCCCGGTTCGGGGGGCGGCGGGACGATCACAGTCGCGCTTCCGTCTGCCGGTCGAACAAATGCAGCCGCGCGGGATCGATGCCGAAGGTCATGCTGTCGCCACTGCGCACGCGCCATTCCTTGGGCACCCGCAGCGTGAGCGCGACGTCGCCGGGTGCCACCACTTCCAGCAGCGTCTCCGACCCGAGCGGGGAGACGAGGCCGACCCGGGCTTCGAGGCTGGCCAGCCCCGGCGCGGGCGCGCCGACATCCTCCGGCCGCAGGCCGAGCGTGACGGCACGGCCCGTTTCAAGGCCGCCGGGCGCGGCGGCGCCTTGGGGCAGGTCCAGCCGCAGCGCGCCATGAACGAAACTGCCATCGGGCGCGACCTCGCCCTCGACCAGATTGATCGGCGGACTGCCGAGGAAGCTGGCGACGAAGGTGTTGGCCGGGCGGCTGTAGATGCCGTCGGGCGTGTCGAGCTGCTGGATCAGCCCGCCGCGCATCACCGCGATCCGATCGGCCAGCGTCATCGCCTCCGCCTGGTCATGCGTGACATAGACGAAGGTGGCCTGCAGGCGCTGGTGCAGGTGCTTGATGAGGCTGCGCATGGAAAGCCGCAGCGCGGCATCGAGGTTCGACAGCGGCTCATCCATCAGGAAGACGCTGGGCTTGCGCACGATGGCGCGGCCGAGTGCCACGCGCTGCCGCTGCCCACCCGAAAGCTGGGACGGATGGCGGTCCAGCAGATGCGCGATCTCCAGCTGCTCCGAGACATCGGCCACGGCGCGCTCGACCTCCGCGCGCGGGGTCCGGCGGAGTTGCAGGGGGAAGGCGATGTTCTCCCGCACGGTCTTGTTCGGATAGAGCGCGTAGGATTGGAACACCATCGCGACCTCCCGCTTGTGCGGGGGCTGCCAGGTGACGTCGGTGGCGTCGAAGCGCAGCGTGCCGTCGCTGATCTCCTCCAGCCCCGCGATCATGTTCAGCGTCGTCGTCTTGCCGCAGCCGGATGGGCCCAGCAGCACCATGAACTCGCCATGGCCGATGGCCAGGTCCAGCCGGTCCACGGCGGTGACGCTGCCGTAGCGCTTGGTCAGTTTCTCGCAGGTGATGGCAGCCATGGTTATCCCTTCACCGCGCCGGCGGTGAGGCCGGAGACGATGTAGCGCTGGAACAGCACCGCCATCAGCACCGGCGGGATGATCGCGATGACCCCCGCCGCATTGACGAAGGAGAAGCTGGTGGTGAAGTCCATCACGAAGCCGGAGATGACGATCGGCAGCGTCTGCGCCGCGACATTCTGCGTCAGCACCAGCGCGAAGACGAATTCGTTCCAGGAGGTGAGGAAGGCGAAGGTCAGCGATGCCACCAGCGCGGGCAGTGACAGCGGCAGGTAGACATGCCGCAGCGCCCCCCAATGGCCGCAGCCATCGATCCGCGCGGCGCGGTACAGGTCGCGCGGGATGCCCTCGAAGTAGGAGATCAGGATGAAGATCGTGAAGGGCACCGTGATCGCGAGATAGGTGACGACCAGCGCGCCCAGCGTGTTGATCAGCCCGAGGTTCCGGATCACCAGGAAAAGCGGCACGATCAGCGCGATATCCGGCACCACGCGGGTTGCCAGCACGGTGTAGAGCGTCGCGCGCCGGCCGCGGAAATCGATCACCGCGATCGCGTAGGCCGCAGTGACCGAAAGCAGGAGGTTGAGCGCCGCGACCCACAGCCCGACCGTCAGGCTGTTCCAGAGCGACGGGATCAGGTTCGCCGCGCCGGAGGGCAGGAAACCGCCGGTGGCCGGGTCGCCCTGGCGCCTCGTTTCATAGGTCACCTGCCGTTCCGCAGCGTTCAGGATGGCGTCGAAATTGCCGAGATTGACCTCCGGCGGCAGCCAGTTCGGCGGGATGGCCGTGATCTGCGCCTCGGTCTGCAGGGAGGAGGAAACGAGCCACGCCACCGGCCCCGCGACATACAGCACGAACAGCGCGGAGAAGAACGCCAGCATCAGCGACCGGCCGATGCGGGGTGCGAGAGGACGACCGGCCATCAGATGCGCTTCCCCAGCCAGCGGATCACGGCCCAGGACAGCAGGAAGGTCGCCATCGCCAGCACGTAGCTCATCGCCGCGCCCGTGCCGAAGCGAAGCGACCGGAAGGTCTCGACGTAGATGAGCCAGGACAGGGTGAAGCTGGCATCGCCCGGCCCGCCCTGGGTCATGATCAGGAACAGGTCGAAATGGCGGATGCTGATCATCGTCTCATACACCAGGACCAGCATCAGCCCCGGCCGGAGCGCGGGCAGCGTCACATGCAGGAAGCGCTGGACGACATTGGCGCCATCCACCTTGGCGGCGCGGTAGAGATCGTCCGGAATGGCCTTCATGGTGACGATCAGCAGCAGCGCGGCCAGCGGCATCTGCTTCCAGATTGCGGCATTGGCGATCAGCATCAGGGTCAGGTCGGGATCGCCGAGCCAGGCACGGTACCGCTCGATCAGGCCGACCTTCAGCAGCAGTGCGTTCAGCAGCCCATAGGTCGGATCGTAGATCCACTTCCACATCAGGCCGTTGACGACGGAAGGCGTTGCCCAGGGCACCAGCAGAAGCGCGGAGAGGAAGCGCTGGCCCGGAAAGCTCTCGTTCAGCAGCAGCGCGACCAGCATGGCGAGCAGCGTGGTCACGGCAACCGTCGCCACCGTGTAGACGGTGGTGCGCGACACGGCCAGCCAGAAGCGCTCATCCCCGAAGATGCGGAGATAGTTGTCGCCACCCACGAAGGGCCGGCGCAGGGGGCGCGTCAGGACGATGTCGTGCAGGCTGACCCAGAAGGAATACAGGATCGGGTAGGCCGCCACGACCAGCAGCACCGCCACCACCGGGAAGACCAGGATGGCGGCGCTGCGCTCGTCGTAGCCGAACCTCCGGTTCAGTCGGGCCAGCACGTCAGCGGCCGGCACGTCAGCGGAAGGCGCGACGGAGTTCCGTCCACTTCGCCGCGGCGGTGCGCATCGCCGCTTCCGGCTCCGCACGGCCGAGGCAGACGGCCTGCCAGGCCTGGTTCGACGTCTCGACCCATTCGCCGAACCAGGGCGCGATGGTGTCCTTCTTCTTCGCCAGCATCGCCTGCTGCGCGATCACCGCGCCGCCGCCGGCCCAGCGGTCCCAGAATACCTTCACATCGGCATCCTCGTTCACCGGCAGGGCGCAGCTGGGCAGGCCGACATCGGTCAGCAGCAGCTTCTGCATGGAGTAGTTGCCGCCGGTGTCGCGGCCGCCGAAGAATTCCATGAAGCGCACGGCCCGCTCCCGCCGCGCGCGGTCCGCCTTCGCGGCCGGCGTCATGCCGTAGAAGCGGATCCAGCCGAGCGTGTTGTTCGTGCCATCCGGCCCGCCCTTCGGCATCAGCGCGATGCGGATCTTGCCAGCGGCCGATGCCTGGGACGGATCATTCAGCGCACGGATGCGATAGGTCGGCACGATGGCGAAGGCGTGCTGCCCGCTGCCCATCGCGCGCAGGCCGTTGATCTCCCCCGTCTCCACCGCGCCGGGCGACAGGATGCGATGCGTCGCGATCGCCTCGCGGATGAAGCGGGCGGCGCGGACCGAGCCACGATTCGCATCGGCCATCACGGCATTGCCGGCATCGTCCACCATGCGCCCGCCGAAGGCGTAGGTCAGCGCCGAGACGAATTCGATCAACCAGGTATCGGCGGCGAGGGAGAGCAGCAGCGGGAAATCCACGATCCCCTGCTGCTTGATGCGCAGCGACTGCTGCACAACCTCCTCCCAGGTCGTCGGCGGGGTGGTGATGCCGGCGCGCTGCAGGATCTCCGTATTGTACATGAAGCTCATGTGGTCGCCGTAATAGGCAAGGCCGTACTGCTTGCCGCGATAGACCATCGATTGCGTGCAGTAATCCGCCGCATCCGTGTTGTAGCGCATGAGCTGCGGGACATCGTTGATGTCCGCCAGCCACCCGGCCTCGACGAATTCAGGAAGCCAGGCGTCGGAAATCCAGGACACGTCGATCGGCGCATTCCCGACCAGGCGCGTGACCAGCGCGGTGCGGAACTGCGCCCAGGGAAAGTTCTCGTAGTTCACACGGACATTGGTCGCCCGCTCGAAGGCGGAGATCTGGGCGCGCACCTGGTCCACCGCGGCGGACCAACCGATGAAGTTCACCGTGCCGCCGGACTGGGCGGCGGCGTCCCCGCCCGACAGCCCGGCCAGCAGCGCGGGCGCGCCAACGGCGCCCGCGAGCAGGCGGCGACGGGAAAACGGGGATGCGATGGTCTGCATGGCTCGGCCTTCAGTTTGCGGCTCTTCACTATTCGCGCGCGTCAAGGACGTGTCCAGCGTGCGCGGCCGGAACCTTGCGCGTGCACGGGGACTGCCGTCAATCAGCCTTGCGGAAACGGGTATGGCGACGGGACCCGGCAGCATCCAGGGCGGACTTCGCGAATGATGTCCAGGTGTTTGGCCCCGGGATGAGTGGGCGCGGGTTGATCTTGAAGGTGCACGGGATCTTGGACCAGGCGTCGCCGATGGCCTGGAACGGAGTTCTCCACGTCAGCGCCTTGCGGTGCCTGGCGACGGTGAATGCTCGCACGAGAACAAGAGCGTGCGGTTCATCCGCTCTGCCTGGCCATTCGTCCATGGGATCGTCTGCGGTGCCGACCCGGCGCCGCCACGTGACGACGGTTTGTGGTTCATCCCGCAGCGGGCGGCCAGGGCGCGGGTCGGCGCTTTCGTCGCTTGGCGCTCGGCTCGAACGCGCGGCGTCGGTCGGGCTGAGCCGTGAAGACCTGCTGCCATGGGGCGTCCTCCTGTTCGCGAGCGAACGCACCATCACACACCGGGACCGCACATCCAGGACGCGGCCAGCAAGTGCCTGGAGCGTATGAAACCGGCCGGAGCAGCGGTCGGAAACGAGAGCTGGCTTTCTCCGGGCGAAGCGCCTGGTGACCTCATGGAACCCGGAGACAGATCAGGGTTGCGGCCGGTCATGGGTCGGCTTGCGCCGGCGCTCCACGTTGCATACAATTAATGGGTGGATGCACGGGGTAGGAGGGCCTTGGCGGTCTTCTCCCCGGTCGGGAGACAGGATGGCGACCGCCTGGGAGCAGGCCTATCTGACGCTGCGCCGGCGGCTGGCCGACGGCACCTACCCGCCCGGGTCGCACCTGCGGGAGGAAGACCTGGCCGCGCAGCTCGGCGTCAGTCGCACCCCGGTGCGGGAGGCGTTGCGGCGCCTCGACGCGGAGGGTTGGTTGCGCGTCGTGCCGAACCAGGGCGCCTTCGCCGCCGATTGGTCGCAACGCGACATCGAGGAGATCTTCGACCTCCGCGCGCTGCTGGAGACGCATGCCGCCGAACGCGCCGCGACCGCGCCCGACCGCAGCGCCCTGGCCGTCATGGAAGCGGCCTGCGACGAGGCCGAAGCCTCCCTGCCCGGCGGTGACCTTGGGAGGCTGGAGGTGATCTCCGACGCCAATGTCCGCTTCCACCAGACACTCTGGGAGATGAGCGGCCAGACCCGCTGCCGCGCCATCCTGGCGAGCCTGGCGGTCGCGCCGATGGTGCTGAAGAACTTCCAGAACTTCGACAAGGCGGGCCTGCGCCGGAGCCTCGACCAGCACCGGGAGATGGTGGCGGCGATCGCCGCCGGCGACACCGCCTGGGCGGGCGCGGTGATGCGGGCGCATGTGCGGGCCGGGCGCGCCGTCTTCCTCGCTGCCATGGCGCAGCGCGGCATCGGCAGGCGCGCGGCATGAGTGCCAATCCGGCTGCTCGTTGCATACAATCGGGCTTGACCAGCCTGGCCGATGCGCTGGCCGCGATGGAGGCCGGGCGCCTGACCCCTGCCGCCCTTCTCGACCGGTGCCTGGACGCCATCGGCCGGCGCAACGGCGAATTGCACGCCGTCCTGCACCTGGATGAGGCCGCGGCCCGACAAGCCTCCTCCATGCCGCGCCGCGGCGCGCTCGGCGGCATTCCCTGGGGCATCAAGGACACCTTCGACGTCGCTGGCCTGCCCGCCACGGCGAATTCGCGCCTGCGCGCGGGGCGGATCGCGCCGGCCGATGCCGCGCTCGTCGGCCGGCTGCGCAGAACGGGCGCGGTGCTGCTCGGCAAGCTCGCCACCTGGGAATTCGGCACCGGGACGGGCGCGGAGCATTTCGACCTGCCTGCCCCGCCCGCGCGCAATCCGTGGGACACCACGCGCTTCACCGGCGGCTCCTCCACCGGCGCCGGTGTCGCGGTCGCGACGGGCATGGCGCTGTTCGCGATCGGGTCCGACACCACCGGCTCCGTCCGCCTGCCCGCGGCCGCCACGGGCTGCTGCGGCGTGGTGATGACGCCGGGGCGGCTGCCGCTGGATGGCGCGCTGCCCAACACCTTCTCGATGGACCGCCCCGGGCCGATCGCCTGGACGGCCGAGGATGTGGCGATCGTGATGGATGCGGTCTGCGGCACCAGCCTTCGCCTGGCCGGCGCCGCCGGCGTGGCGGGCCTGCGCGTGGGCGTGCTGCGCGACCCCGGCCCCGGCTTCCCCGCCCCCGATGGCGAATTGGCCACGGCGCTGGAGGATGGCCTCGCCATCCTGTCGCGGCTCGGCGCGCGGATCCGCGACGCGGCGCTGCCCTGGCCGGCGGCCATGTGCCTGGACGCCGCGCGGCTGATCGGCGCGGCGGAATCTGCTGCGATCCATGAGCGTGAATTGCGCGAGAGCCCTGACGTGATGGGCGCCGCGCTCCGCGACAAGCTGCTGGCCGGCAGCGGCGTGCGCGCGGTGGACTACCTCGCCGCGCAACGCTTCCGCCGCGCCTTCACGGATGCGGTCGAGGCGCTGTGGGAGGAGCATGACGTGATCCTGAGCCTCGGCGCCCTGCACCTGCCGCCGCTTCTCGGCGTGGAGCCGGAAAGCACCGCCTATACTAGCGAGACGATGCTGACGCCGGCGAGCCTCGCCGGCCTGCCGGCACTCGTGCAGTGCAACGGCTTCTCGGGCGGCGGGCTGCCGCTTCACTGGCATGCGATGGCGCGCGCCGGGGGAGAGGCCGCGCTGTTCCGCCTGGCCATGGCCTATGAGGCCGCGACCCCCTGGCGCGAGCGGCGGCCCGCATGATCCCCGATCACCACGCCGCGCGCGCGGCCGAGCTGGCACGCGCGATGGCCGCGGCCGGCGCACGCCTGCCGCGCGACTGGCCCAAGGAACTCCGGCCGGCCGACCCGGCCGCCGAGCCAATGCAGAACAAGGGAGAATTCAGGGATGGTTGAGATGCGGACGCCGCCCGGCTTCGGCCGGCGCGGATTGCTGGCGGGCGGGGCGGGCATCGCGCTCGGCGGCGCCTTCGGGATGCCGGTGATGGCGCAGGGCGCGCGCACGCTGCGCGTGCGCTTCGGCTCCGACATCTCCCAGCTGGATCCGGCACGGATCTTCCAGAACGAGAACCAGTCCATCGCCAGCCACATCTACAGTGGCCTGGTGCAGTACGACCAGGCGACGAACGCCATCGTGCCGGACATCGCCACGGGCTACGAGGTTTCGGCCGACGGCACGACCTGGACCTTCCGCCTGCGTCCCAACGTCACCTGGCACAAGGGCTACGGCGCCTTCACCTCCGACGACGTCAAGTTCTCCTTCGAACGCGTGCTCGACCCCGCGACGGGCAGCCTCTATCGCGGCCAGCTGGCCGGGCTGCGGGAGGTCCAGGCGCCCGATCCACTGACCGTGCGCTTCGTGCTGGAGGCGGCGAATTCCGGCTTCCTGCACAAGCTCTGTGCCTTCAACCAGGGCTGGCTCGTCTCCCGCCGCGCGGTGACGGAACTCGGCGAACGCTACAGCATGAACCCGATCGGCACGGGCCCCTTCGTGTTCGAGCGCTGGACCACGGGCAACGAGGTGCGGCTGTCGGCCAACCCCGACTATTTCGGCGGCCCCTCCACCCTGTCCGAGGTCATCTTCCGCATCGTGCGCGACGAGACGGCGGCGGCCATCGCGCTCGAGAACCGCGAGCTCGACATCTTCTACGCGCTGCAGACGCCTGAAGTGATCGAGCGCCTGCGCCGCGTCCAGGGCGTCTCGGTGCTCGACCGCCCGGCGAACAACACGGTCAACCTGGTGCTGAACACCACCGCCGGGCCGCTGCGCGACCCGCGCGTGCGCCGCGCCATGATGCACGCCATCAACCGCCGCGCGCTGATCGACGGCTTCTTCCGCGGCACGAAGTTCGAGGCGACGAGCGTGCTGACCTCCACCTTCCAGGAGTTCAGCGAGGAAGGCGTGCCGCGCTACGCCTTCGACCCCGACCGCGCCCGCGCCCTGCTGCGGGAGGCCAATGTCTCCAACTTCCGGTTCGAGATCACGACGGTCGGCCTGAACCCCTTCGACCGCTTTCCCGTCGCCGTGGCGAACGACCTGCAGCAGGTCGGCATCCAGGCGACGGTGCGCGTGCTGGAGCGCGGCGCCTATGTGCAGGCGCGCAGCAGCGGCAATGTGCAATCCTGCATCACCGCCGTCGTCGGCCCGCCCGACCCCGACAGCCCGCTGGTCACGCTGTACCACACGCGCAGCCATCCGCCGGGGCTCAACACGTCCCGCTACGACCGCGCGGACGACCTGCTGGCGGAAGCCGCGCGCGCGCCCGATGCCGCGGCCCGGCGCGGCGTTTATGGCCGCCTGCTGCGGCAGACCATGGAAGACCTGCCCGTGATCCCGCTCTACGCGGACCGGCTGTTCATCGCGCATGGCCCGACGGTGGCGGGCTTCGTGCAGAACAGCCTGTTCACGGTGAACGTGGCGCCGGTTTCGCTGCGCGGCGCCTGATGCTGTTCCACATCGCCCGTTGCGCCGGCCAACTGGCGGTGGCGCTGGTCGGGATCGTCACGGTGGCCTTCTTCCTGATGAGGGCCATTCCGGGCGATCCCGCCCTGTACATGCTGGGCGACTTCGCGACGGTCGAGGCGCTCGCGACGTTGCGCGCGCGCCTCGGCCTCGACCTGCCGGTGTGGCAGCAATACTTCGTCTTCCTGGCCGGCGCGGTGCAGGGGAATCTCGGCACCTCCGTCGTCACCGGGCAGCCGGCGCTGACGGAGATCTGGGCGGCGGTGCCGCCCTCCGCCGCGCTCGCCGTCTCGGGCATGCTCGTCGCGGTGGTGGTGGGCGTTCCGCTCGGCGTGGTCGCCGCGGTGCGGCAGGGCAGCGCGGTGGATGTCGCCGTGATGCTGGTCGCGCTCGGCGGCATCTCCTTCCCGGTCTTCTGGGTCGGGCTGGTGGCGATCCTCACCTTCTCCCACGCGCTTGGCCTGTTCCCGGCACTCGGCGCACCGAGCGGCGCGGGGTTCTGGACGGCGCTGCACCACATGGTGCTGCCGGCGAGCGTGCTCGGCCTGTCGGTTTCGGCATACATCGCACGCCTGACGCGATCGGCGATGCTGGAAGTCCTCGGGCTCGATCATATCCGCGTCGCGCGCGCCATGGGCGTGCCGGAACGGCGCATCATCTGGAAGCTGGCCTTCCGCAACGCGCTGATCCCGGTGCTGGCGGTGATCGGCGTGACCTTCGCCTGGTCGCTCGGCAACGCGATCCTGGTGGAGGCGGTGTTCAGCCGCCCTGGCCTCGGCTCCACCATCCTCAAGGCCATCCTGGCACGCGACTACCAGCTGGTGCAGGCCGGCGTGCTGGTGCTGGCCGCGGCCGTCGTGCTGCTGAACACCGCGCTCGACCTGCTCTATGGCGCGATCGACCCGAGGCTGCGCCAGGGATGAGCACCGCCGCCGAACTGATCGACGCAGAAGCCGAGGCCGCCGCGCGCCGCCGCGCCGCCTTCCGCCGCTACACGCGCCATCCCGGCTTCATGATCGGCTCCATCGGGCTTGCGCTGCTGGTGCTGGTGGCGCTGCTCGCGCCCTGGATCGCGCCGCATTCGCCGACCCGCACGGACCTGATGAACAATCTGGCGCCGCCCTCGGCGACCTACTGGCTCGGCACCGACCAGTTCGGGCGCTGCGTTGCCTCGCGCCTCATCCATGGCGCGCAGGTCTCGTTGCAGGTCGGCTTCTTCGTGGTGCTGATCTCGCTGAGCCTCGGCACGGTGATCGGCGCCGTCGCGGGCTATGCCGGCGGCTGGGTGGAACGCGCGCTGGTCGCGGTGATCGACATCCTGCTCGCCTTCCCCTCCTTCCTGCTGGCGCTGGCCCTTGTCGCGGCGCGCGGCAACACGCTGGATTCCATCATCCTCGCGGTCGCGATCGCCTATACGCCGCGCATCGCCGCGGTGATGCGATCCGTGGTGCTGACGATCAGGCCGCGCCCGTTCATCGAGGCGTCGCGCGCCATCGGCCTGACGCCCTGGAAGATCGTGCTGCGGCACGTCATCCCCAATGCGCTGCCGCCGGTGATCGTGGTCGCGACGGTCAGCGCGGCGACGGCGATCCTCGCGGAAGCCGGGCTGTCCTTCCTCGGGCTCGGCGTGCAGCCGCCGACGCCGACCTGGGGCAATGTGATCGCCGAGGGCCAGACCTCCATCACCTCCAGCCCGCTCATCTCCCTCTCGGCGGGGCTCTGCATCGCCTACACGGTCGTGGTGCTGAACCTGCTCGGCGACGGGCTGCGCGACACCTTGGATCCCCAGATGCGCCGCAACACGGGCAAGCTGCTGTGACCGCTGCCTTCGAGCTTCGTGGCCTGACCGCCGCCGTCCCCGGGGAGAAGGGGGCCGTGCGCCTGGTGGATGACGTCTCGCTCTTCGTCAGCGCCGGCGAAACGCTGGCGGTGGTGGGGGAAAGCGGGTCGGGCAAGACCGTCACCTTCACCTCCGCCCTCGGCCTGCTGCCGAAGCCCGGCCGCGTCATCGCCGGCCAGGCGCTGCTGGAAGGGGAGGACCTGCTGGCGCTGCCGCCGGAGGAGTTGCGGCGGCGCCGCGGGGCGCGGATCGGCATGGTCTTCCAGGACCCGCTGACCGGCCTCAACCCCGTCTTCACCGTGGGCGAGCAGATCGCCGAGGTGCTGCGCGCGCATCTTCCCATCTCCCGTCGCGCTGCGCGCGACCGGGCGGCCGAATTGCTGACGCGCGTGCAGATCCCGGATGCCGCGCGTCGCGTGGACGATTATCCCCACCAGTTCTCCGGCGGCATGCGCCAGCGCGTGCTGATCGCGATGGCGATCTCGCTCGGCCCGCGCGTGCTGATCGCGGATGAACCGACCACCGCGCTCGACGTCACGGTGCAGGCGCAGGTGCTTGACCTGCTCGGCGACCTGCGTGGCGCGGAGGGGATGGGGATGGTGCTGATCACGCATGACCTCGGCGTCGTCGCCCGCCAGGCCGACCGCGTCGCGGTGATGTATGCCGGCCGCGTGGTGGAAACCGGTACGGTGGCCGAGGTGTTCCGCGCGCCGCGCCACCCCTACACGATCTCGCTGTTCCGCAGCATCCCGGAGATCGACGCACCGGCGGGGACGAAGCTCGCCCCCATCGCCGGCAGCCCGCCCGATCCGGCGCGGCGCCCACCGGGCTGCGCCTTCGCGCCGCGCTGCTTCGCGGTCTCCGACGATGCGGGCTGCCGCAGCCTGCGGCCCGATTTGGTCGGTGCCGGCCACGCGGCCGCCTGCCATCGCCAGGGCGCGCTGGAGGTCTCGGCATGACCCCGCTGCTGGAAGTGCAGGACCTGCGCCGAAGCTTCGGCGGCGGCCGCACGCTGTTCGGCCCGCGAAAGCCGGAGGTGCGGGCCGTGGATGGCGTGTCCTTCACGCTGGCCCGCGGCGAGACGCTGGGCCTGGTGGGGGAGACGGGCAGCGGCAAGAGCACGCTCGGCCGTCTCGTGCTGCGCCTGATCGAGCCGGGCGCCGGGCGCGTCCGCTTCGACGGCCAGGACGTGACCGCCGCTTCATCCCGCGCGTTGCGCGCGCTGCGGCCGCGCATGCAGATGGTCTTCCAGGACCCCTATGGCTCGCTCGACCCGCGCATGACAGCGGCCGAGATCATCGCGGAACCGATGACGGCCCATGGCGTGAAGCGGGCCGAAGCCGTGCGCCGCGCGGCGGACATGCTCGGCCGCGTCGGCCTTTCGCCCGCCATGGCCGCGCGCTACCCGAACGAATTCTCCGGCGGCCAGCGCCAGCGCATCGGCATCGCGCGCGCCATCGCGCTCGACCCCGCGCTGGTGGTGCTGGACGAACCGGTCAGCGCGCTGGATGTCTCGGTGCAGGCGCAGATCCTGAACCTGCTGGCGGAGATCCAGGCACGCTCCGGCGTCGCCTTCCTGTTCATCGCGCATGATCTGGCAGTGGTGCGGCACGTCAGCGACCGCGTCGCGGTGATGTATCTCGGCCGCGTGGTGGAGATGGCGCCGCGCGATGCGCTGTATGGCGCACCGCGGCATCCCTACACCGTGTCGCTGCTTTCCGCCGTGCCGCGCCCCGACCCGGAGAAGGAACGCGCCAAGGCGCGGGTTCGCCCGATCGGGGAGATCGGCAGCGCCGCCGCCCTGCCCTCCGGCTGCCGCTTCCACCCGCGCTGCCCGCGCGCGCGCCTGGTGGCCGCGCGCATCGGCGATACGCTGGAAGCGGCCGGCACGCGGCTGCCGCGCGCCTGTGTGGAACACGACCCCGTCCTGGCACCCGCTGGCGCCACCGCGCATCTCGCGGCCTGCCATTTTCCCGACGAAGCCTGAGGAGCCCCCGCCATGAGCGCGACGCGTGAGCAGAACTACGTCGGTGTCTTCGACGGCAAGGTGGGCTTCGGCGCCAAGCCGGCCGTCATCGTCATCGACTTCACCCTCGCCTACACCACGCCGGGGTCGCCCTTCTTCGCCGAGGGCGTGGTGCGCGCCGTGGCCGATACCGTCCCGCTGCTGGCCGCCGCGCGCGCCGCCGGCGTGCCGGTGATCCATACCCGCGTCGAGTATCACCCCTCCGGCGCCGATGGCGGCTGGTTCGTGCGCAAGGTGCCGGCGCTCCGGAAGATGGTCGCAGGCGAGCCCCTCGCGCAGATCGACCCCAAGGTGGCGCCGCTGCCGGAGGAGGTCGTGCTGGTGAAGCAGTATCCGAGCCCCTTCTTCGGCACGCCGCTCGCGCCCATGCTCGCCGCGATGGGCATCGATACGCTGATCCTCGCGGGCTGCTCCACCAGCGGCTGCGTGCGCGCGGGTGCGCTGGACGGCGTGCAGCACGGCTACCGCGTGATCGTGCCGCGCGAATGCGTGGGCGACCGGCATGACGGGCCGCACGATGCCAACCTGTTCGACATCAACGCCAAATACGGCGATGTGGTGGCCCGCGACGAGGTGATCGCCCATCTGGGCGGCCTCGCGAAGAAGGCCGCGTAAGGGAAGGAAAACGAGTGATGGAAACGACCACGGCTGACGACGCGATCCGCGTCTACTGGATGACGGGCTGCTCCTCCTGCCTGCGGACGAAGGAATTCCTGCAGAAGCACGGCGTGCCCTTCCTGTCGCGCAACGTGCTGGCGGATGAGGATGCCTATGCCGAGCTCGAGCGTTTCGGGCTGAAGCAGGTGCCCATCGTCACCCGCGGCGACACCTGGGCGAATGGCCAGGTGCTGCGCGACGTGGCGCAGCTCTGCGGCATCGCCTACGGCCCGCCGCGCATGCTGCCGGTGGAGGAGATGCGCCGCCGCCTGGATGCGGTGCTGGCCGGGGCCGCGCGGTTCATCGCGCAGATGCCGGACGAGGCGCTGGCGCGCGACCTGCCGAACCGGCCGCGCACCTTCGGCCAGCTCAGCTGGCACATCGCCAACATCGCCGACGCCTTCCTGGAGCACGAGGACGGCATCCCGCTCACCTTCGACAGCTACATGCGTGTCCCGACCGATGAACAGGGCAGCCGGGCCGCACTCATCGCCTATGCCGAGGCGATGCGCGGGCGCATGTCCGACTGGTTCGATGGCCCCGGCCGCGACTGCGACTGGACGCGGCGTGCCGATGTCTATTACGGCGAGCAGACGATGCATGAGTTCCTGGAGCGTACCGTCTGGCATGCCGGGCAGCATGTGCGACAGCTGATGTGGGTCCTGGAGGGACTCGGCATCGCACCGGACCGCCCGCTCGGGCGCGAGACCTTCGAGGGCCTGCCGATGCCGGAGAAGGTCTGGGACGAGGCCGACCCGGCCAAGGTCCGACGCGCTTCGTAGATGACGTTGCCAGGGACGTTGTCCCTGTCGATGCGGCTGAGGGGCGGTTTTCCCTTCAGGGTGGCGCGCGGCCTTGCAGGCCAGCGCCGACTGCGCCGCCCCCCCCCCCCGCTACAGGGTGAACAGCCGGCCGTGCTGCGGCATGGCGTCGGCGATGCCTTCCTGGCGCAGCGCCCGCCAGTAGAGGACGGGGTTGGCGGCCAGGACGGGCGTGCCCAGTTCCGCCTCCATCTCCCGCGCCAGCGCCCGGAAGGAGGAGTTGGTGCCGACCTGGATGATGGCCTCCACCTCCGGCCCCGCCAGGTCACGCACGGATTGCAGGATGCGTTCGCGCGGGATGCGCGCGATGGCGGCGGGGCCTGGCGCCTTCAGGCCGATCAAGCGCACCACCTCATGCCCCGCATCCTCGAACAGGGCCCGGGCGGCGGCATCGCCGACCGGCATGAAGGGCGTCAGCAGCGACAGCCTGATCCTCCGCCCGAACATGACGTCCAGCGCGGCGAGGATGGCGCTGGTGTAGTCCGTCACGCGGCAGCCGATGCGGGCGGCGCACTCGGCGACGAGCTTCTGTCCGGCCGCCCCGCCGCCCACGAAATTCTCCGCCATCACGCCCAGCACGACATGGCCGGGGGCGGCCGGGGCCAGCGTGTCCAGCGCGGCGTTCAGCCCCGCCACCATGGATGCCCGCACCGCGAGCGTATCGGCGTCGCTGGTGACCGCACGGTCGGGGTTGGGGATGCGCGCATGGGCGTTGATGACGCCGGGCGGGCGCAGCGCCTCCATCTCCGGCTGGACGGAGATGTTGGTGGCCGGCGCCACCACGCCCATCAGCAGTCGCGGCTGTTCTTCCTGCATGGCGCGACGTTAGGTCAGTCCCGGAACCGAGGGAATGATCCGGGCGGAGCGACGCGACAATCAGGATGAGCGGTGACGTGAAGGCCCGTCTTCGACGGAACGCTATCGTCGCAGCCCTGGATGCGCCATGCTGCGCCATCAGCGCCGCCGCGGCCCCCGCAGCTTGCCCGCCGTGCCGCCACCCCCGAGAGCTTCCCTGCACAGCCAGGCCGCCCGCCGCAACTCCGGCCGGCGACCCCGTCCTGAAAGGACATCGTCCACCATGGCCAACCTCCCCCCCCTTCCCGCCGCCGGTCGTGCCCCCCAGGGCGGCAACAACCCGGGCGGCAACAACCCCGGCAAGGCCAATCCGAAGGATGCCCGCACCGGGTCGAAGAACAGCGGCGCCCAGAAGCAGGGCGGCGTGAACAAGGCGACGCAGGCCAGCCGCAAGCACGGCGACCGCTAAAGGCCGCGCCGCCGCGCTCAGCCGGCGGCGTCGAAGCCGCGCCGCGCGTCCCGGATCGCCCCGTGGTGGCGATCCGCCCAGCCGATCAGCGGCCGCACGGCCTGCACCAGCGACCGCCCCAGGTCCGTCAGCGCGTACTCCACGCTCGGCGGCACGGTCGGATGCACCGTCCGCGTCAGCAACCCGTCGCGCTGCAGGTCTCGCAGCGTGATGGTCAGCATGCGCTGGGAGATGTCGCTGATCGCCCGGCGCAATTCGCCGAAGCGGTGCGGCCGTTCATCCAGCGCCAGCAGGATCAGCGCCGACCATTTGCCCGACAGCCCGGCGATCACGTCGCGAATCGGGCAATCCGCGATCGACATGCCGGAAGCCTTGGCCTCCGCCAGCGTCTTGTGGCGCGGCGCCGCGCTTTCAGTCATGGGGTGGTATCCTTCCGGTGCCCTGGGGTGATTCCGGTGCCTTCTTTACGGCGCCCGGAGCCTGTTCCACATCCAATGGGCTACTTTCTAGCCCTGCTTCCTTAAGGGAACCAGTGCGCGAGAGAGCCATCGCGAAGGATCCCTGGACCATGCCCGAAACCCTCCTCGTCACCGGCGCCGCCGGCCAGCTCGGCCGCCTCGCCGTCGAACACCTCGCCACCCTGCATGGCGGCCCCGTCGTGGCCGCCAGCCGGGACCCCGCGAAGCTCGCGGACCTCGCCGCGCGCGGTATCGCGACGCGCCGCATCGATTTCGAGGATGCCTCCTCCCTGGCCGAGGGCTTCCGCGGGGTCGACCGCGCCCTGATCATCTCCACCGACGCGATCGAACGCCCGGGCCAGCGCGCCGCGCAGCATCTGGCGGCGGTGGAGGCGGCGGCGAAGGCCGGCGTGGGGCGCCTGGTCTATACCTCCATGCCGAAGCCGGAGCCCGGCTCCCCGATCGTCTTCGCGGCCGACCACCATGCGACGGAACAGGCGATCCGGCGCAGCGGCCTGGCGCACACCATCCTCCGCGTCAGCTGGTACCAGGAGAACCTGCTGGGCTCGCTCGGCGGCATCCTCGCCTCCGGCAGCTGGGCCACCGCCGCCGGGGATGGTCTGGTGCCCTATGTGGCGCGGGAGGATGCGGCCCGCGCGGCCGCCGCGGCCCTCGCCTCCGACAAGGCGGCGAACGAGACGCTGGACGTGACCGGCCCGCGGGCCTGGAGCACGGCGGAGCTGGCTTCCCTCATCGCCCAGGTCTTCGGCAGGCCGATCCAGCTTCTGCAGATGGACGACGCCACGCTGGCGGCGCAGCTGGACGGCTTCGGCCTGCCCGGTTTCCTGGTCCGGATGCTCGTCTCCATGGACCGCAACACCCGGGAAGGCCGCCTGCCGCCGGTGACGGATGTGGTCGCGCGGCTGACCGGCACGCAGCCGCGCCCGCTGGAGGCCTTTCTACAGGCCCAGAAGGCGGGTTTCCCGGTCGCGGCGTAGCCTGGCGACTGGCGGGGCGGCGCACCAGCCGCCCCTTCCGCCCGGCAACGACATGGCGAAGCGGTCGGATCATCGATGAAGCGCGCCGATATCGCGCGCTGGGCCGGCCAATTCCACCTGGCCGGCATCGAGCCGATCCGGGAGCCTAACGCTCCTCCGCTGCCGCCGGCGCCTGCCCCGGCAGCAGCGCCAGCAGCGATTGCAGGTCGCGTTCCGCCCGGCAGGCGAGGTAGCGGTCGCCTTCCCCACCCTCGATCGGAAACACGGTCAGGCCGACATCGCCATAGACGCGCAGCAGGCCGGGGCCGACGCGCCAGAAGGCGGCGTCCACGCCCGCGCGGTCGCACATGTCCCGGAAGCGCCAGATGGCGGAGACGCGGTCCCTTTCCTCCCCCGCCGGATCGCCGAGCGCGAGCCAGATCCCGTCGCGCTTGACGAAGGCGAAGCCGGCGCGCCCGGCCTCCCCGAAGACGGCGCCATCCGCCGTCTCCGGCGCCGTGGCGCCGAGGGCCAGCAAGCGGCCGCGCACCTCCTCCCCATAGGGTTCCGGCGCCAGCCGCGCGGGCCGCAGCAGCCGCGCCGCCGCCACCAGCAGCAGCACGGCGGCGAGGCCCACGGAAAAGCGCAGGCTGTCCGGCGCCAGGGGGCTGGCGACCACTTCCCACCAGCTCTCGCCGCCGACCTTGCCGCCATAGCTCACCATCGCGAGCATGATGGCGCAGGCGCTGACCACGGCGAGTGGCAGCACCGTCTCCACCCCCATCGGTTCGCGCATCAGCCTTGCGTCACGGTAGAAGGCGCTCCGCATGGCGGCCAGCAGCGCCGCCACCAGGATGAAGGCGCCCCAGAGCCACCAGCTGTCGGCACGCAGCCAGCAGATCAACGCGCCGTTCAGCAGCAGGATGATCCCCGCGCCCCAGGCCAGCGTCAGGCGCCGCAGCAGCCCGTAGCCCATGACCAGCAGCAGCGAGCCCACGACGGAGGCCGCGAAATGGGACGCGACCGCGGCTTCGTATCCCGCCCAGAGCGCCACCGCGCTGTCCCGCGTCGGCAGCGCGCCCAGGAACAGCAGCAGCGTGCCGCCAAGGCCGACCAGCCCCGCGATGGCCGGCACTTCCAGCGCATCCGTCACCCGCTGGTCCGCCACGAAGCGCGCCAGCACGGCGCGGCGCTGCGCGATCTCGAACCCCGCGAACAGGATGCCGGCCAGGAACAGCGGGATGATGTAGTAGTAGAGCCGGAACAGCAGCAGCGCGCCCACCACCTGGGCCGGCGTCAGCCAGGGCGCCAGGCCAGCCAGGATCGCGCCGTCGAAGACGCCGATGCCGCCGGGCAGGCTGGCCGCGATACCGGCGGTGTAGGCGGTGATGTAGATGCCGAGGAAGCGGAGGAAGGTCAGCCCCTCCGCCGGCGGCAGCAGCGAATAGAAGATCATCGCCGTGATCGCGACATCGACGCTGGCCAGCACCGTCTGCGCCACCGCCATGCGGAAGCCCGGCAGGTCGATCCGGTAGCCGAAGATGGTGATGTGCGACCGGATGCGGGACATGGTGACGTAGGCGATCACCAGCGCCCACATCACCAGGCCGATGCCCTGCATGATCCAGTGCGGCACATGCTCGCCAAGCCCCGGCACCACCTCCGGCTCCACCACCAGCACCATGCCGCCCAGCGCGAAGCCGCCGAGCCCGAAGGTCAGGGAGGTGAAGGCCACGACCTTGGCGATGGCGACCGGCGGCAGCCCCCAGGCCGCGTAGAAGCGGTAGCGCACCGCCGCCCCGGACACCGCCGCGAAGCCGAGGTTGTGCGCCAGGGTGTAGGCGCAGAAGGACGCGAGCGAGGTGCGGGCGTAGCTGACGGGATACCCCGCATAGACGCTGCCCAGCCGGTCGTAGATGGTCAGCACCGCATAGGCGAGCAGCGTCCACCCCGCCGCGATCCACAGCGTGGCGGGCGGGATCGCCGCCAGCGCCGCCTTGATGTCGGCGACCGACAGGGTGCGGAACTTGTCCTGCACCACCCAGATCGCCGCGCCCAGCAGCAGCAGCCCGAAGACCGCGACGCCGTGGCGGCGCGCCAGCGACAGGAAACCCTTCATGCCGTCTCGGCGCCGGTGGTTTCGACCGTCGCTTCCCTCGCCAGCGCGCCCTCGATCAGCGCGATGGTGGAGGCGATGCCATACAGCGCCACGAAGCCGCCGAAGCGCGGTCCCTCCGGCTGGCCGAGCAGCACCTGGTACAGCGCGTTGAACCAGGCGCGGGAGACACCCGGCCTTCCGCCGTCCTTGGCGGGTTCCAGGAACGGCTCCCGCCGCCCGGCGTCATAGACCAGGTCCTGGATGGCCCGCGCCTGGTCTTCCGGCGGCAGCGCCTCCAGGTCCGCGATCCGGTCGCGCAGCGATGCGGCCAGCGCCGCCAGCGCCACGCGCTCCCCTTCGGTCGGCGCGCGGTGCTGCTTCGTCGGCAGCACGCGGTCGCGGTAATAGGCGACGGCATATTCGATGAGGCGCGCCAGCAGCGGATGCGTCTCCCCGCTCGCCTCGGGGGCGTAGCGGCGCAGGAACCCCCACAGCATCTCCGGCTGGTCGGCGTTGATCACGCTGGCCAGGTTCAGCAGCATGGTGAAGGACACCGGCGTGCCGGGGTCGTTGCTCGGCCCGCCATGGATGTGCCAGGCGGCATTGTCCGGCGTCGGCGCCGCGCGCAGGCGGTCCAGGTTCTGGACGTATTCATCCACCGCGCGGGGAATGACATCGAAGAACAGCCGCTTGGCACGCTGCGGCTGGTTGTACATGAACTGCGCCAGGCTTTCCGGCGGCGCGTAGTGCAGCCATTCGTCGATGGTCAGCCCGTTGCCCTTGGACTTGCTGATCTTGCCGCCTTCCTCATCGAGGAAGAGTTCGTAGGTGAAGCCGATCGGCGGCTCCCCCCCCATCACGCGGCAGATGGCGCCGGACAGCTTCACGCTGTCGATCAGGTCCTTGCCCGACATCTCGTAATCCACGCCGAGCGCATACCAGCGCAGCGCCCAATCCGCCTTCCACTGCGCCTTGCAGTGGCCGCCGGTGATCCGCGTGCCGAAGCGCTCCCCGGTCTCGGGGTCCTTCCACACCAGCAGATCCTCGGCCGGGCGCACTTCCTCCATCGGCACCTGCATCACCACCCCGGTCTTCGGGTGGATCGGCAGGAACGGCGAATAGGTGGCGCGGCGGTCCGGCCCGAGCGTCGGCAGGATCACGCCCTTCACCTTCTCATGCCGCTCCGCCATCCGCAGCAGCGCCGCGTCGAAGCGGCCGGAGCGGTAGTAGTCGGAGGAGGAGGCGAATTCGTAGTCGAAGCCGAACTGGTCCAGGAAGGCGCGCAGCCGGGCGTTGTTGTGGTGGCCGAAGCTCTCATGCGTGCCGAAGGGGTCGGGGATCGCCGTCACCGGCCGGCCCAGGTAGCCCGCCAGCATCTCCCGCTGCGGCACGTTGTCCGGCACCTTGCGCAGGCCGTCCATGTCATCGGAGAAGGCGATCAGGCGGGATTGCAGCCCGGTCAGCCGCTCGAACGCCCGGCGCACCCAGGTGGTGCGGGCCACCTCCCCGAAGGTGCCGATATGCGGCAGGCCGGAGGGGCCGTAGCCCGTCTCGAACAGCGCGGCGGGCTTTCCCCCCCCTGGGGCCCCGGCCTTCACACGCTCCGCCACTTTGCGCGCTTCCTCGAAGGGCCAGGCCCTGGTGGCGGCGAAATCGGCGGCGGAGGCGGACATGCGCGGGGCACCTCAAGCGGGAAACGGTCCGGGGTTATAGGGGGGGCGGGCCGGGCAGGCGACCCCGGGGCTTTGCATGGCCGGCCACCGGCATGGGGCGACCGTAACCCTTTGGGATGAATTGGGGGTGTAACGTCCCGGCGCCATCATCCTGGAACTGTTGTGATGAACGCCTGCCCCTGTTGCCGCCCGGCCGGCCTCGGTCGCCGTTCCCTGCTGGCCGCCGCGGCGCTGGCCTGCCTGGCGGCCGGCCCCGCCCGCGCCGCGACGCCGGCCGCCGGCCCGCGCCATTCGCCCAACCAGGCGCTGGCCATGCTGATGGCAGGCCATGCCCGCTACCTCGCCGGTGCGGCCGTGCCGGTGGCGCACAGCGCCGAAGCCCGCGCCGCCCGCGCCGCCGGCCAGGCGCCCTTTGCCGCCATCCTCGGCTGCGCCGATAGCCGCGCGGCGCCGGAACTGCTGTTCAACACGGGCCTCGGCGAGCTGTTCGTCGTCCGCAATGCCGGCAACGTCGCCGATACGGGCGCGGTGGGCAGCCTGGAATACGCCGTCGCCAATCTCGGCGTGTCGCTCATCATGGTACTCGGCCATGAACGCTGCGGCGCCGCCGATGCCGCGGTGGCCGCCGCCCGCGCGCCCCTCGCCCTGCCGCCCCAGCTCAGCGACATGCTCCAGCCCCTCATCCCCTCCGCCCTCGCCGCGCTCCGCGCCGGCGGCGACGTGCTGGATGGCACGATCCGCGCCAATGTCGCCCGCAGCGCGGCCCGGCTGGCCGAGGTCAGCCCCGTTCTCTCCGCCGCCAGCACCGCCGGCCGGCTCCGCATCGTCGGCGCCCGCTACGACCTGGATGATGAAGCCGTCACGCTGTTGAGCTGACGGGAGGGCAGCCCTGCGCCACGGTTGTTTGGCGCCGGCGCCGCTTTCCGCTATGCGATCCCGGTTTGCAGCAGGGCTTGCAGCCCAGAAGGAGCAGCGTGCGATGCGTGTCGGAGTGATCGGCGCCACCGGAGCGGTGGGGCGGGAGCTGGTGGAGGTCCTGGGGCGTCGGCGCTTCCCGGTGACGAAACTCCGCCTCTTCGCCTCCGGCCGCAGTGCCGGCACGCGGCTCCAGACACCCTTCGGCGAGGTGACGATCGAGGAATTCACGCCGGAAGCGGCGCGGGACCTCGACCTCGCGCTGCTCGCCGTCTCGGGCGATTTCGCCAAGAAGTATGCGCCCGGCCTGGTCGCGGCGGGGGTGACGGTGGTCGACAATTCCTCCGCCTTCCGGCTGGAGGACGACGTGCCGCTGGTGGTGCCTGAAGTGAACGCTTCCGCCATCGGCGATGCCCGGCTGATCGCCAACCCCAACTGCACCACCGCCATCGCCGTCGTTGCGCTGGCGCCGCTGCACAAGGCCTTCGGCATCAAGCGCGTCATCGTCTCCACCTACCAGGCGACCAGCGGCGCGGGTGCCGAGGGCATGGCGGAGCTGGAACGCGAGACCCGCCGCGTGCTCGTTGACGGAGAGAAGGCGCAGAACGAGGTCTTCGCCCACCCCATCGCCTTCAACGTCATCCCCCACATCGATACCTTCCAGCCCAATGGCTACACGAAGGAGGAGATGAAGGTTGTCTGGGAAACCCGGAAGATCATGGGCCTGCCCAACCTTCCCGTCTCCTGCACCGCGGTCCGCATCCCGACCATGCGCGTGCATGCGGAAGCCATCACGATCGAGACCGAGCGCCCCGTGACGCCCGAAGCCGCCCGCGAAGTCCTGCGCGCCGCCGCCGGCGTGAAGGTGGTGGATGACGTCGCCAACAAGCTCTACCCGATGCCGCTGACGGCCACCGGGCAGGATGATTGCGAAGTCGGCCGCATCCGCCAGAACCTGGTCTTCGGCGACCACGGCCTCGACCTGTTTGTCTGCGGCGACCAGTTGCTGAAGGGCGCGGCGCTGAACGCGGTGCAGATCGCGGAGCGCATCCCCGCCCTGCGGGTGCCTGCCTGACCATCATGCATCGGGGGAAGATCGGTCGGATGGCCGTCATTGCGGCGCTCGAACGATTTTCCCCCTTTGTTCCCCCCTTTGTTGAGCGGGGCGCCGCCGCCACATTGGCGGCATGAGCCCCCCGCGCCCCGCGGACGCCGCCCGGCCCCCCCGCCTCCTGCTGCCGGACAGCCCCGCCCTCATCGCCGGCTTCGGGCGCGGCACGCTGCTGACCCCGGATGGGGAGCTTTTCGCCGGCCCCGCCATCGAGATCGGCCGCCGCCTGCGGGACATGCCCCCGCCCATGGTCGTGCACGCGCCGGCCACCGCGAAGCGCCTTGGCATCGGCGCCTTCCCTGCCTGTGACCTGCTGGAACTCTTCGCCTTCTGCCTGCCCGCCCGCCCGGTGGCACCGACGCCGCGCGGCATGGCCATCGCGCTGGAACGCGACGCGCCGGCGGATGAGGAAGCGATGGCGGCCATGCTGCCGGACCTCGCCACCATCCTGCTCCGCCACCTCGCCGCCGGGCGCAACGCGCCGCTGAACCGCGATGCCGCCATGCTCGCCGCCAAGCTGCGGGCGGAGGTGGAGTGGCCCTGGGCGGACAGCGTCCTCGCCGCCCTCGGCCAGCCGGATGCCCGCCCGTCCCTCGACCCGCTGAAGGTCTGGCGCCGGCTTCCCGACTGGGAGGAAGTGGCCCCCGCCCCGCCCCCCGCCCACCACCCCGTCTCCCCCGCCGATGCCCGAAGGCGGCTCGCGGAAATCCTGGGCGAGGGCGCGGAACAGCGCCCCCAGCAGGCGGACTATGCCTCCGCCGCCGCCGGCGCCTTCCAGGCGCGGGACGCCAAGGGCGCGCCGAACCTGGTGCTGGCGGAAGCCGGCACGGGCACGGGCAAGACGCTGGGCTATGTGGCGCCCGCCAGCCTCTGGGCGGAACGCAACGGCGCGCCGGTCTGGATCTCCACCTTCACCCGCAACCTGCAGCGCCAGATCGACCAGGAAACCGCGCGGCTCTACCCCGAGCCCAATGAGCGCCGCCGCCGCGTCGTCGTCCGCAAGGGGCGGGAGAACTACCTGTGCCTCCTCAACATGGAGGAAGCGGTGGGCGCCGCGGGCATGGCCGGCATCCTGCTCCCCCTCGCCCTCGTCTCCCGCTGGGCGCTGGCGACGCGGGACGGGGACCTGATGGGGGGTGACTTCCCGGGCTGGCTGGCGGAGCTGTTCGGCACGCATTCCGTGCTGCCGCTGGCGGACCGCCGCGGCGAATGCATCCATTCCGCCTGCGGCCACTACAAGCAGTGCTTCGTGGAGCATTCGATCCGCCGCGCCAAAACCGCCACGCTGGTCGTCGCCAACCATGCCCTGGTCATGGTCCAGGCCGCGCTGGGCGGGGGGGAGGATGGCCGCCCGCTGCGCCTCGTCTTCGACGAGGGCCACCACCTGTTTGACGCCGCCGACGCCGCCTTCTCCGCTGATCTGACGGGCGGGGAGACGGCGGAGCTGCGCCGCTGGCTGCTGGGCGCGGAGGGTGGCCGTTCCCGCGCCCGCGGCCTCGCCCGGCGTCTTGAGGAACTCATCGGCGATCGCCCGGATCTGCTGCTGCCGCTGGAGGAAGCCCTCCAGGCCGCGCGCGCCCTGCCCGGCCAGGGCTGGCCCAACCGCCTCTCCGATGAACGCGACGAACCCCGCGGCGCGACCGAGGCCTTCCTTCGCGCCGTGCGCGGCCAGGTGCTGGCCCGCGCGCGGGACGAGGATGCGGGCTACGGCATCGAATGCGACCTGCACCCGCTGGCACCCACGGTGGCCGAGGCCGGGGAGGCGCTGCGCGACGCCCTCGCCCGCCTCCAGGCGCCGTTGCAGCTGCTGCGGGACCGGCTGAACGCCAGGCTGGATGATGAGGCGGAGGAGCTGGAGGTCGGCGACCGCATCCGCATCGAAAGCACCTGCCGCAGCCTGGAACGCCGCGCGCTCATGCCGCTCGGCGCCTGGGGCGCCATGCTGGGCATGCTGCGCGAACCGCCCCGCCCGCCCGGCGTGCGGCCGGACTATGTGGACTGGTTCGCGCTGGAACGGCGGGAGGGCCGCGAATTCGATTGCGGCATGTTCCGCCACCACCTGGACCCGACCCAGCCCTTCGCCATGGCCGTCGCCGCGCCCGCGCATGGCGTGCTCATTACCTCGGCCACGCTGCGCGACCAGGCCGAATTGTCGGAGGATGACCCCGAAGCCGCCTGGCGCGCGGCGGAGGCCCGCACCGGCGCCAGCCACTTGGCATCGCCCGCCATCCGCGCCGCCGTCGCCTCACCGTTTGACTACGCCACGCGCACCCGCGTCCTCGTCGTGGAGGACGTCAACAAATCCGACCCCGCCCAGGTCGCCAGCGCCTATCGCGCGCTGTTCACCGCCTCCGGTGGCGGGGCGCTCGGCCTGTTCACGGCGGTGCGGCGGCTGCGGGATGTCCATGCCCGCATCGCCCAGCCTTTGGCGGAACGCGGCATCCCCCTCTACGCCCAGCATATCGACGCCATGGACAATGCGACCCTGGTCGATGTCTTCCGGGCGGAGGAGACGTCCTGCCTGCTCGGCACCGATGCGATGCGGGACGGGGTGGATGTGCCGGGCCGGTCGCTCCGTCTGCTGGTCTTCGACCGCGTGCCCTGGCCGCGCCCTTCCATCCTGCACCGCGAACGCCGCACGCATCTCTCGGAAGGCCAGCCCAAGGCGCATGACGACGCCATCGCCCGCCACCGGCTGCGCCAGGCCTTCGGCCGGCTGATCCGCCGGGGCGACGACAAGGGCGTCTTCGTGCTGCTCGACCGTTCCTGCCCCAGCCGACTGCTGGCCGGCCTGCCCGCCGGCACCACGGTGCGTCGCCTCGGCCTGGCCGATGCCGTGGCGGAAACCCGCCTGTTCCTGGACGAAGACTGAGAGGATCACCATGGACCTCCGCCCCACCATCGCCGCCCCGGATGACGACCCGTATCTGTGGCTGGAGGATGTGGAGGGCGAGGCCGCCATCGCCTGGGTCGCGCAGCAGAACGCCCGCACGCTCGCCGCCTTCGCCGATGCGCGGTTCGACGCGGATCGCGAAGGGCTGAAGACCGCGCTGGACCGGCCGGACAAGCTGCCCATGGTGACGCGGCGCGGGCCGCACCTCTTCAACTACTGGCAGGACGCCGCCCATCCCCGCGGCCTCTGGCGCCGCACCACCCTCGACAGTTTCCGCACCGCGACGCCGGAGTGGGAGGTGCTGCTGGATCTCGACGCGCTCGCCACGGCCGAGGGTGAGGATTGGGTCTGGGCCGGCGCCGCCACCTACCCCGTCACGCATGACCGCGCGCTTCTGCGCCTGTCCCGTGGCGGCGGGGATGCCGTGGTGATTCGGGAATTCGACCTGGCGGCGCGCGCCTTCGTCGAAGGCGGCTTCGTGCTGCCGGAAGCCAAGGGCAGCGCCGATTGGCTGGACCGGAACACGCTGCTGCTGTCCTCCGCGCTCGGTGGCACCACCAGTTCCGGCTATGCCAGCACCATCCGCCGCTGGTCGCGCGGCACGGACCCGATGCAGGCGCCGGTGCTGTTCGAGGTGCCCGCCGACCACCTCTCCGCCTGGGCCGGCGTGGATCGGGAAGGCGGCGTGGAGACGGTGGTCTTCCGCGACGGCATCGGCTTCTTCGATGCCACCATCCATATCGGCGACCGCAACGGCCCGCGCACCCTGGTCCCCCTGCCGACCGACGCCCACTACACCTGGCAGCACGGCTTCATCGCGGTGAAGCCCCGCACGCCCTGGACCGTGGGCGACACCACCTTCGCGCCGGACACGCTGCTGGGCCTGTCGCTGGCCGATCTGCTGGCGGGCAAGGTCGAACCGCTGGTGCTGTTCACGCCGGAACCCCGCCGCGCGCTGCAGGGCTTCACCTGGTGCGATGGCCGGCTGGTGCTGTCGATCCTCGACGACCTCGCGCCCGTCTTCACCATTCTGACCCCTGGCCTGACCCCCGGCGCGGGCGAATGGGCAGCCGCCGAAATCCCCGGCCTGCCGCGCATCGGCGTGGTCAACCTCTGGCCCTTCGACGCGGAGGCCGAGGAATCGGACGGCACCCTGCTGGCCCTGGCGCAGGACCCCGTGACGCCGCCGGAACTGCTGCTGACCAGCGTAGCCCCCGCGACGCCCGCGCTGCTGAAGGCCTCGACCCCCGCCTTCGATGCGTCGGGGCTGGCGGTGACGCGGCACGAAGCGATTTCGACGGATGGCGAACGAATCCCCTATGTCCAGGTCGGACCGCGCGACAACAGCGGCCGCGCGCCCGTCCACCTCTCGGCCTATGGCGGCTTCCAGGTCTCCCGCCTTCCCGTCTATTCCACTGTCTCCGGCCGCCTCTGGCTGGCGAAGGGCGGCACGGCAGTGGTCGGCCAGATCAGGGGCGGCGGCGAATTCGGCACCGCCTGGCACGAGGCCGGGCGCGGCGCCCGCAAGGCGCGAAGCCATGATGATTTCGCCGCCATCGCCGCCGACCTCGTCGCCCGCGGCGTCACCATCCCCGCCCGCATCGCGGCGGAGGGCGGTTCGAATGGCGGCTTGCTGATCGCCAACATGCTGACCCGCTACCCCGATCGCTTCGGCGCGCTGTTCTGCACCATCCCGCTGATCGACATGCGCCGCTACACGAAGCTGCTGGCCGGTGCGTCCTGGATCGCGGAATATGGCGACCCCGACAAGGCCGAGGATTGGGCCTTCATCCAGCACTTCTCCGCCTACCACGCCGCCGAGCCCGGCCGCCCCTATCCGCCCATCCTGCTGGCCACCACGCGCCGCGACGACCGCGTCCATCCCGGCCATGCCCGCAAGATGGCCGCCAAGCTCCAGGCGCTGGGCTACGATGCGCGCTTCTATGAGCCCGAGGCCGGCGGCCATGGCTATGGCAAGGACAATAGCGAGGTCGCCCGCTTCGCCGCCCTCGGCGCCGCCTTCCTGCGGCGATCCATCGGCTGGGATGCCTAAAGCCTGAACCCGGCGCGGCTTGACCCCCGGGCTGCCCCGCGCGACGACGACCCACACGCCTGGAGACGATTGAGATGCCGACCCGCGCCCCCGACCGCCTCGCGCCCTTCACCGCGCAGGAAGCGCTGGTCTGCGCCATGGTGCTGATGTCCGTCGCCGATGGCCCGATGTCCGACGCCGAACTCGCCATGATGACCCGCCTGGTGCAGGGCCTGCCCGCCTTCTCCGACTTCCACAGCGCGGAGATCGAGACGGTGACGGAGGTCGTCTCCAACCTCCTCGGCCGTACCGATGGCCTCGACGATGCGCTGACCATGATCCGGGAGGCGCTGCCCATGCGCCTGCGGGAAACCGCCTACCTGCTGGCCTGCGAGGTCTGCGCCGCGGATGGCGATGCGACGCAGGAGGAGTTGCGCCTGCTGCAGGACCTCCGCATCGGTCTCGACCTGGACCGCCTGATCGCCGGCGCGATCGAGCGCGCCGCCAAGGCCCGCTACCAGGTCATCTGAAAACCGGGGGGCGCGAGGCCCCCGGCCTCAGCCCTCCATCAGCACCCCATCGCGCGCGACCACGCGCCCATGGCTGATGACCGTGCGCTTCGGCGGCGTGGCCACCACTGCCTCCTGCACATTCTCGGCGTCCAGCAGCACGATGTCGGCGCGAGCCCCGACGCCGAGCCCGTAATCGGCGAAGCCGCAGCCCTCCGCCGCCCAGTCGCTGACGGTGGCGAAGGCCAGTTCCAATTCGTCGTCGCGACGGAACTCGTTCTTCAGCCCGATCAGCATCGCGCGTTGGAGCATGTCCGGCATGTTGTAGGGGGTCCAGGTATCGCGGATGCCGTCATTGCCGCCGAAGATCGAAACCCCCGCCGCCCGCGCCTTCTTCACCGATGGCACGGGCCGCGACGGCGGCGCGGTGGTGGCCAGCCCGATTCCCGCCTCCCCCAGCGCCGCATAGAGCGCATCCGCCCGCGCGACATCGCCCAGGCAGAAGGCGTGGCTGACCACGACCTTCCCCTGCATGCCCAGCGCCACCGTCCGCTCGATGATCAGATCCATCGCGAAGGCGCCAAGCTCACCGGGTTCATGCAGATGGATATCCACCGGCACGCCATGCTTGGCCGCCATGGCGAAGATCAGGTCGCAATGGCCCTTGGGATCGCGATCGATGCCGGAGGGATCGAGCCCGCCGATGATGTCCGCGCCATTCCGCAGCGCCTGTTCCAGCAGCTCCGCCGTCCCAGGCCGCACCAGCACGCCGGATTGCGGGAAGGCCACCACCTGGATGTCCATCGTGCCGCGCAGCCTGTCGCGCAGCGCCACCAGCGCGTCGCAATGCGCGGTGCCGATTTCCGTATCCACATCGGCGAAGCTGCGGATGCGCGTGGTGCCGCGCTTCAGGAACTCCTGCGCCAGCCGGTCCGATTGCCGCGCGGGGTCCAGGCCGAGCTTCTTCCGCTCCGCCCGTTCGCCATCGATGCGGTCGATCAGCCGCGGCCCGACCTCGTTCTTCCACCACCCCATGCCCCAGAGCGACTTGTCGAGGTGGGTGTGCCCCTCCACGAAGGCCGGAAGTGCCAACAACCCGCCCGCATCCTCCACCACCGTCCCCTCGGGCGCGGCAAGGCCGGGCGCCACGGCGGCAATGCGCCCGCCTTCCACCAGGATGTCGGTCGCCGTCCCACCCATGGGCCGGCAGTTGCGGATCAGCAGCGCGCTCATGCGAGAATCCAGTTCCGGAACAGGTCGAGGTCGATATTGCCGCCGCAGAGGATCGTCGCCACGCGCTTGCCGCGCATCCGCTCCCTCTCCTGCATCAGCGCCGCCAGCGGCGCGGCGCCGGCACCCTCCGCCAAATTGTGGGTATCCTGCCAATAGGCGCGGATGGCCTCCGCCACCTCGTCATCCGTCACCGTCACGATGCGCGCCGCGCCCTTCATGATGATGGCGAGCGCCCCGGGGTCCGGCACTCGCGTCGCCATGCCATCGGCCTGCGTCACTGCCGCCTCCGTCGTCACCACCCGCCCGGCCGCGAAGCTCCGCGCATAGGCATCGGCGCCCGTGCTCTGCACGCCGATGATGTCCGTCGTCAGCCCCAGCAGGTCCCGCGCCATGATGCAGCCGCAGATGCCCGACCCCAGCCCGATCGGCACATACAACGCATCCAGCTTCGGCGCCGCGCGGAACAGTTCCAGCGCATAGGTCGCGACGCCGCAGACCAGGTCCGGCGCGAAGGAGGGTGCGAATTCCAGCCCCCTTTCGCCGGCCAGCCGCATCGCCTCCTCCCGCGCCGCGTCGAAATCCGCACCGTGCTCGACAAGGGTCGCCCCCTGCGCGCGCATCGCCGCGTTCTTCTCCGCGCTGTTGCCGCGCGGCACGACGATGGTGACGGGCACGCCGCTGCGCGCCCCCGCATAGGCCAGGGACTGCCCGTGATTGCCGCGGGTGGCGGAAATCACGCCCGCCACGCCCGGCCTCTCCCTCGCCAGCCGGTCCATGTACACAAGCCCGCCGCGCACCTTGAAGGCGCCGGTCGGCGTGTGGTTCTCATGCTTCACCCACACCTCCGCCCCCGTGCGCGCCGCCAGCAGCGGCCAGGCGTATTGCGGCGTCGGCGGGAAGACGCCGTGCACCAGGCGGGCAGCGGCTTCGAGGGCGGGCAGGTCGAACACGCGGTCACTCCGATCGGAAACGAGGCTGCGCCGGTGGCGTTCAGCCCCGGAACCATAGCGGAGGGCGTGACCATGGCCATCACCGTGGACAGCAGCCAGTGGACGGGACAGAGCGACGACAAGCCGCCGGCGGTGCCGGTGGTGTGGGGTGAATTCGCCGATGAGGCCGCGCGCGACGCCGCCATGGCCCAACTCCGGGCCGGCGGCGCGCGGGACGAGGTCGGCGCGACGGAGGCCGCGACACCCGAGGCCCCGGCGATGAACGACCAGGTCGATCCGCCGGATGAGCATCCGGAACAGGCGGATCGCCGCAACCAGCGCCAGCTCGGCGTCGGCACCGCCATGGCGGCCACCTCCATGGCGGCCGCCGGCATCGTGATCGCCAGCGGCGGCGCCCTGCTGCCCGCCATCGCCGCGGCCGCCGCGGCCGGCGCCGGCACGGGCGCGGTGGGGGAGGCGGTGGCCAATGCCGTGGCCCCCGCCGCGACGGAAACCCATGAACCGCCGCCGGATGCCGCGGGGCCCGTCATCGGCCTGCGCGCGCCCGACGACACCGCGCGCCGACAGGCGGAGGAAGCACTCCAGGCGCTCGGCGCACAGCGCATCTTCGTGCAGGAAGCCGGCTGAAACGCGATCGGCCAGCCTGGAGGTCCAGGCTGGCCGACTCGCGAAAGGCACAGGAGGCACGGATCGTGTCGGCACAGGCACCGTCGCGCCTGGGCCCATCGCGCCGGAACCCGGGCGTGCCGGGTTCCGCCAGTTCAACTGCTCACATGGGTCGCAGGTTGGTGGCGGCGGCCTTGCCGCGTTCCATCGCCACTTCGTAGGACACCTTCTGGCCTTCGTTCAGGCCCTGGAGCCCGGCCTTCTGCACGGCGGTGATGTGGACGAACACGTCCTTCCCGCCATCCGACGGGACGATGAAGCCGAAGCCCTTCGTCGCATTGAACCACTTAACGGTGCCGATCGCCATGCGATCCGCGCTCCTTCTGACAAGCAACGCCCTGACGCCGATCGCCCGGGCGGGGGCGCCATGCGATGGCGAGGCCAGAAGTCGCCCGGGGAATAGCCCGGGAGGCACGGCGGAAAGCCAGGACGCAATGACACGTGAAGGATGCTCAACCGCCCATCCAGGTGTCAAAGCCCCGCAGGCCCTGGTCACGGCGTTGTCAACTTTGTGACAAAATTCGCGAAGACGGGGTGCAGGCAACGAAAAAGGGGGCGGACCCGCAGGTCCGCCCCCCCTTCCAGACGTCCGGAAATCGGACCGCGTCCCGGCCGGGTTTCCCCGGCCGGTTCGGGATCAGAAGTCCATCCCGCCCATGCCGCCCATGTCGCCACCGCCGGCCGGGGCCGACTTCTTCTCGGGGCGCTCGGCAACCATGGCTTCGGTCGTGATCAGCAGGGACGCGACGGAAGCCGCATCCTGCAGCGCCGTGCGCACGACCTTGGTCGGGTCGATGATGCCGGCGGCGACCAGGTCCTTGTACTCGTCCTTCTGGGCGTCGTAGCCGAAGGTGTAGGTATCGGTGCGCAGCACCTCACCGGCCACCACGGCGCCGTCCTTGCCAGCGTTCGCGGCGATCTGCTTCGCCGGCGCCTGGATCGCCTTGCGGACGATCTCGATGCCGACCTGCTCGTCGTTGTTCAGGCCCTTGACGGAACCCAGGTTCTGGCTGGCGCGCAGCAGCGCGGTGCCACCACCGGGGACGATGCCTTCCTGCACGGCGGCGCGGGTCGCATGCAGCGCGTCGTCGACGCGATCCTTGCGCTCCTTCACCTCGACCTCGGTCGAGCCGCCGACGCGGATGACGGCGACGCCACCGGCCAGCTTCGCCAGGCGCTCCTGCAGCTTCTCGCGGTCGTAGTCCGAGGTGGTCTCCTCGATCTGCGCCTTGATCTGCTCGCAGCGGCCGGTGATCTCTTCCTTGGAACCCGCACCATCGACGATGGTGGTGTTTTCCTTCTCGATCTTCACCAGCTTGGCGCGGCCGAGCATCGCGAGCGTCACGCTCTCGAGCTTGATGCCGAGGTCTTCGCTGATCACCTGGCCACCGGTCAGGATCGCGATGTCTTCCAGCATCGCCTTGCGGCGATCACCGAAGCCCGGCGCCTTGACGGCGGCGATCTTCAGGCCGCCACGCAGCTTGTTGACGACGAGGGTGGCCAGGGCCTCGCCCTCGACATCCTCGGCCACGATGACGAGCGGACGGCCGGACTGCACCACGGCTTCGAGCAGCGGCAGCATCGGCTGCAGCTGGGACAGCTTCTTCTCGAAGATCAGGATGTAGGGGTTGTCCATCTCGGCAACCATCTTCTCCGCATTCGTGATGAAATACGGGGAGACGTAGCCGCGATCGAACTGCATGCCCTCGACGACGTCGAGTTCGGTCTGGATGGACTTGGCTTCCTCGACGGTGATGACACCCTCGTTGCCGACCTTCTCCATCGCCTTGGCAATCATCTCGCCAATCTCGGACTCGCCGTTGGCGGAGAGGGTGCCGACCTGCGCCACTTCGGCGGAGGAGGTGATCTTCTTCGTCTTGGCTTCCAGCTCGGCGACGACATGCGTCACGGCCTTGTCGATGCCGCGCTTCAGGTCCATCGGGTTCATGCCGGCGGCCACG
>NZ_JBHYGL010000025.1:0-39975 GCF_051859025.1 Falsiroseomonas sp.
GATGGCGCGCCGGCCGGATGCCGGCGCCCCCCCGCCGCGCCGCGATGCGCCCCCGCCCCGCCAGGGCGACGGTCCGTCCCGCGACGCGCCGCGCGACGGTGCCCGTCCGGGCTTCGGCGCCCGCCCCGGCTATGGCGATCGCCCTGGCGCCGCGCCGCGCCCGATGGCGCCGCCGCTGCGCTCCGGCCGCCCCGGCCCGGTGCCGTCCTCCATCGGCCCGCGCCGCCCGGCCGGCCCGCCCGGCGCACCGCCGAACGTGCCGCCGAACGTGCCGCCCGCCGATGTGCCGGCCGCGAAGCTGACGCTGAAGGCCCGCGCGCCGCGGGAGGATGACGAGGACGCCCGTCCTGTCCGCCGCCCCGGCATGGTCGGCCCGCCCGGCGCCAAGAAGCCCGTGGCGCCGCCGCCCAAGAAGACGCTGACGCCGTCCGACAGGCGCCGCGACACGCGCATCGACGTCAATGCGGCGATCGAGGGCGAGGATGAGCGCACGCGCTCCATCGCCTCCGTCCGCCGTGCCCGTGAGCGTGAGCGCCGGCAGCAGGAGCTGGCGCGCCTGCGCTCCGGCGCCGAGCGTGTCGTGCGCGACGTGGTGGTGCCGGAAACCATCACCGTCCAGGAACTGGCGAACCGCATGGCCGCGCGTGGCGGCGAAGTGGTGAAGGCCCTGTTCCGCATGGGCGTGATGGCGACGCTGACCCAGTCGATCGACGCCGACACCGCCGAGCTCATCGTCCAGGAATTCGGCCACCGCGTGAAGCGCGTGGCGGAAGGCGACGTCGAGATCGGCATCGAGGGCGACGAGGACACGGATGTCGACCTGGAGCCCCGCGCCCCGGTCGTCACCATCATGGGCCATGTCGACCACGGCAAGACGAGCCTGCTGGACGCGCTGCGCAAGGCCGATGTGGCCGCGCACGAGGCCGGCGGCATCACCCAGCATATCGGCGCCTACCAGGTGACGATCCCGGGCGGCCAGCGCGTGACGTTCATCGACACGCCGGGCCACGCGGCCTTCACCGCCATGCGCGCCCGCGGCGCCAGCGTGACCGACATGGTCGTGCTGGTCGTGGCGGCCGATGACGGCGTGATGCCGCAGACGATCGAGGCGATCCACCACGCGAAGGCGGCCAACGTCCCGCTCATCGTGGCCATCAACAAGATCGACAAGCCGGGCGTGCGCCCCGAACGCGTGAAGCAGGAACTGCTGCAGCACGAGATCGTGGTGGAAAGCCTGGGCGGCGAGACGCAGGAGATCGAGGTCTCCGCCACGCAGAAGCTGAACCTCGACAAGTTGCTCGAGGCCATCACGCTGCAGGCGGAAATCCTGGACCTGCGCGCCAATCCGGACCGCGCGGCCGAAGGCACCGTCATCGAAAGCCGCCTCGACCGCGGCCGTGGCCCGGTGGCGACGGTGCTGGTCCAGAAGGGCACGCTGAAGACGGGCGACATCGTCGTGGCCGGTGCCGAATGGGGCAAGGTCCGTGCGATGCTGGACGACAAGGCGCGCCAGGTGAAGGAAGCCGGCCCGTCCCTGCCGGTCGAGATCCTGGGGCTGTCGGGCGTCCCCACCGCCGGCGAGAACTTCGTCGCGGTGAAGGACGAAGTGCAGGCCCGCGAGATCAGCGAATTCCGTACGCGCAAGCTGCGGGAGAAGCAGGTGGCGGCGATCAGCGCCGGCCGCGGCAGCCTGGCCGACATGCTGGCCCGCATCCAGGCGGGCGCGCAGAAGGAAGTGGCCGTCGTCTGCAAGGCCGACGTGCAGGGCAGCGCGGAAGCCATCGGCGTCACGCTCGGCAAGCTCGGCAACGACGAGGTGCGGGTCCGTGTCCTGCACAGCGCCGTCGGCCAGATCACCGAAAGCGACATCCAGCTGGCGAAGGCGTCCGACGCCGTCATCGTCGCCTTCAACGTCCGGGCCACCACCCAGGCGCGGGAACTGGCGACGCGGGACGGCGTGGAGATCCGCTACTACTCCATCATCTACGAGGTGGCGGACGACATCGAGGAACTGGTGCGCGGCAAGCTGGCGCCGGTGCAGCGGGAGAAGTTCCTGGGCTACGCCCAGATCCTGCAGGTCTTCGAGGTCAAGCGCATTGGCAATGTGGCGGGCTGCCGTATCACCGAAGGCGTGGTCAAGCGCGGCTGCGGCTTCCGCCTGCTGCGCGATGGCACCGTCATCCACCAGGGCGAGCTCAGCACGCTGCGCCGCTTCAAGGATGACGTGAAGGAAGTGACCAACGGCTACGAATGCGGCATGTCCTTCGTGAATTTCAACGACATCCGCGTCGGCGACCAGATCGAGTGCTACGAGACCGAGACGGTCGCCGGCACGCTCTGACGCCACCAAGGCTTGGGCATCAGGGGGCGCGGCGGAGACGCCGCGCCCCCTTTGCTTTGCCCAGCGAATATTGAGGGAAAGACCAGCATGGCCCGCCGAACCGGGAATGCGACCACCAGTGACAAGGGCCGCGCCGAAAAGCGCGAGTACAAGGCGCCCACCAAGCGGGCCGCCCCGCAGGGACCTTCCCAGCGCCAGCTGCGCGTGGCGGAGGAAGTGCGCCACGCCCTGGCCGCCATCTTCGCGCGGGAGGAATTCCGCGACCCGGACCTCGCCGACCTGCATGTGACGGTGACGGAGGTCCGCGCCTCCCCCGACCTACAGCACATGACGGCTTTCGTCAGCGGGTTGGGGAAGGAACTGACGCCGGCACAGCATGCCGGCCTCAAGCGGGTCGCGCCCTATCTGCGGACGCTGGTCAGCCGCGCGGTGCGGCTGCGCACCGCGCCGGAGGTGCATTTCCAGCCCGACACCGCGCTCGACTACGCCATGCACATCAGCAAGGTCATGCAGCGGCCTGAGGTGCAGCAGGATCTGCAGCCCAAGGCCGCCACCAAGGACGAAGACGCATCGTGAGCCCGCCCAACCGCCACCGCCCCCACAAGAAGCCGAAGGGCCGCGCGCTCGATGGCTGGCTGATCGTGGACAAGCCCTCCGGCATCGGCTCCACGGATGTGGTCAACAAGGTGAAGCGCGCCTTCCAGGCGCAGAAGGCGGGCCATGGCGGCACGCTGGACCCGCTGGCGACCGGGCTTCTGCCCGTGGCCTTCGGCGCCGCCACCAAGACCGTCCCCTACGTCATGGACGGGACCAAGAGCTACCACTTCACCCTGAAGTTCGGTGAGGCGCGGGACACCGACGACGCCGATGGCAAGGTGACGGCCACCAGCGATGTCCGCCCCACGGATGCGGAGATCGAGGCCGTGCTGCCCGCCTTCCGCGGCGACATCATGCAGGTGCCCCCCGCCTATTCCGCCATCAAGATCGGCGGCGAGCGGGCCTATGACTTGGCCCGCGAAGGCCAGGTGGTGGAGATCGCACCGCGCCCCGCGCGGATCGACCGCTTCGACCTGATCGAGCGCCCGGACATCGACACCGCCATCTTCCATGTCGAAAGCGGCAAGGGCGTCTACATGCGGTCCCTGGCGCGCGATGTGGCGAAGGCGGTGGGCTCGGTCGGGCACATCACGGCGCTGCGCCGCCTGCGGGTCGGGCCTTTCCGGCAGGAACACGCGATTTCGCTGGACAGCCTGCTCGGAACCGGCGATACGCCTCCCCCTTCCCCGGACCTTCTTCTTCCCGTGACGACCGCGCTGGCCGACATCCCGGCACTGGCCGTCAATGGAGAGGAGGCCGCCCGCCTCATGCAGGGCCAGGCGATCAGCCTGGTGGACCTCATGGGCAGGATTCCCCGCGAAGCGGACCCCGAAGGGGGGCTGCTGCGCGCGATGGCGGGGGAGCGTCTCCTCGGCCTGTGCCGGCTGGAAGGCGGTTGGATGCAGCCCGAGCGGCTGATCCAGCTCGGCCATCCGGACGGCCCTTGGATCCAGGTCAGGGACGAGACTTAACCCCTACCTGGAAGGACACACGATGTCGGTCATGACGGCAGAGGCCCGCGCGGCCCTGATCAAGGAATACGCCACCAAGCCGGGCGACACCGGCAGCCCGGAGGTCCAGGTCGCCCTGATCTCCGCGCGCGTCGCCATGCTGACGGAGCACCTGAAGGCCCACCCGAAGGACTTCCACAGCCGGCGCGGCCTGCTGGTGCTGGTCGGCCAGCGCCGCGGCCTGCTGGACTACGTGAAGAAGAAGGACGTGAAGCGCTACGAGAGCCTGATCGGGCGCCTCGGCCTGCGCCGCTGATTGCTTCCGCCGCAAGGCGGGCGTGAAAAAGGCCCGGGGAGGCGACTCCCCGGGCCTTTTTTGCGTCCGGTACACCGGGGAAGGCGCTGCCTTCCCCGGACCCCATCCGCCAGGGGCGAACCGCCCCTGGACCGTCGTCAAATCAGACGCGGTCCTTGCCGTCGACGGCGTCACGCACCGTGTCCTTGGCACCACCGACGGCGCTCTGGGCCTTGCCCTTCGCCTTGTCGGCCATGCCCTCGGCCTGCAGCTTCGCGTCGCCGGTCAGCTCGCCGACGCCCTGCTTGATGCTGCCCTTGACCTGGTTGCCAGCACCCGAAATCCGGTCCTTGTCCATGGTCGCGTTCTCCTCTTGGACCAGCCGTGATGGCCGGTTCTGGGGGTGAAAACGCGTGTTGAAGCGGGGGGTTCCGGCGTTACAGATCAACCGCCGGACGGCAAGCCGGCGATGGCGGCATCCACCGCATCCCCGAAGCGGGCGACGATCGCCTCGATATCCGCCGCCTTCGCGATGTAGGGGGGAGAGAGGATCACATGGTCCCCCCGCTTGCCATCGATCGTGCCGGCCATGGGGTAGCAGGCCAAGCCACGCTCATAGGCCTCCCGCTTGATGCGCTCATTGAGTTTCAGCGCGGGATCGAACACCGCCTTGCTGGCGCGGTCGGCGACAAATTCGGCGCACCAGAACAGGCCGCGGCCGCGAATGTCCCCGACATGGCGATGGTTGCCGAGCCGCTCCGTCAGGCGCTGTTCCAGCAGCGCGCCCATGGCGCGGACATTCTCCAGCAGCCCTTCCTCCCGGATCACCTGCTGCACGGCGAGGGCGGCCGCGCTGGCGATGGGGTGGGCCTGGTAGGTGTGGCCATGCATGAAGCCGCCGGAGCCATCGCGCAGCGCGTCGATGATCCTGCCGCCGATCATGATGCCGCCGATCGGCTGGTAGCCCCCGCCGAGGCCCTTGGCGACGACCTGGATATCCGGCGGCACGCCCTCGTGCTCCCACGCATGCATGGTGCCGGTGCGGCCCATGCCGGACATGACCTCATCCAATATCAGCAGCGCGCCATGGCGGTCGCAGATGGCGCGGACGGCCTGGAAATACCCGGGCAGCGCGGCGACGCAGCCCAGCGTGGCACCCACCACCGGCTCCGCGATGAAGGCGGCGACGGTATCGGGGCCGAGGGACTGGAACTGCGCCTCCAGCTCCGCCGCCAGGCGGGCGACGTATTGCGCATCGCTCTCATCGTCACGCCGGTCGCGATAGGCGTAGCAGGCGGAGACGTGGTGGAAGGCGTCGGAGAGGATCGGCTGGTAGATCGCGCGCCGCATCATGTTCCCGCCGGCGGCCAGCGCGCCGAGGGTGTTGCCGTGGTAGCTCTGCCGGCGCGCGATGAATTTGCTTCGGTTCGGCTGGCCGATCTCGACGAAGTACTGGCGGGCCAGTTTCAGCGCGGCCTCCACGCCCTCGGAGCCTGAGGAGCACAGGTACAGGTGGGTCAGGCCGCCGGGCTCGCCTTCCAGCACCATATCGGCCAGTTGCTCTGCCGGTTCGCAGGAATAGAGCGCGGTATGGGCGTAGCTGAGGCGATCCATCTGCGCCCGCATCGCCTCCAGCACGCGGGGATGGCCATGGCCGAGGCAGGCGACAGCGGCGCCACCGGAGCCGTCGATGACGGCGCGGCCGTTGGAATCATGGATCAGCATCCCCTGCCCCGTCAGGGCCAGCGGCGGATCGACGCGCAGATTGCGCTGGAGAAGGCGGGAACGCATGGCGGTCAGTCTCCGGCCAAGGCAATGCAGGAAAAGGCGACGCGTGCCTCGGTCGGCACGCCGAAGCGGGCAGTGTGGCGCGCGGGCAGGCCGTTCGGGAAGTGCCTGACATATTCGGCGTTGAGCGCGGCGTAGTCGGCGGGATCGGTGATCAGCATCGTCACCTGCACCACGCGATCGAGGCTCGACCCGGCCTCCGCCAGGATCGTGGCCATCATGGCCAACGCGTTCCGCACCTCCTCCGCCGGGGTCGCGCCGCGATGGATACCGGCGGCGGGATCATGCGGCGCGGAATGGCCGGAGACGAAGACGAGGCCGCCGGCGCGCGTCGCACGGCTGAAGGGGCGCGGGCTGCCGGGTTCCGGCTGGTCGATGAAGGTGATCATGGCGCCACCAGCATCCCCACCACTGCCCCCGTCATGCAACAGGCAATGAAGGCCGCCACCAGCGCGGGCAGCCCGAGCCGCACGATATCCGCGCGGCGTTCCGGCACCATCGCCGTCATCCCCCCCAGCATGATGCCCACCGACCCGAAGCTGGTGAAGCCGCAGAGCGCATAGGTCAGGATCAGCCGCGACCGCCCGTCCAGCCCCTGCCCGCCCGATGTCGCGAGCTGGAGGTAGGAGACGAATTCATTCACCACGACCTTCACGGCGAGGGATTGCGCGACGGTCGCGACGTGTTCCAGCGGCACGCCCATGGCGAAGGCGACGGGCCAGAAGAACCAGGCCGCGATCACCTGCAGGGTCAGGCCCGTGACGGGTTCCAGCACCATGTTCACCAGCGCCACCAGCGCCACGAAGACGATCAGCATGGCCATGATGCCGAACAGCAACTGCAGCCCGTCCATCGTGCCGCGAACCACCGCCTCCATCGCACTGTCATAGAGGCGCGGTGCGGCGGCGGATTCCACGGCCTCCGGCACCTCCCCTTCACGAGGCGGCATGATGAGCAGCGCGACGACGATGGCGGCGGGGGCGGAGACCAGGGAGGCTACCAGCAACTGCCCCGCGGCATCCGGCACCACCGGCGCGATCATCAGCGCATAGACCACGAGCATGTTGCCGCTGATGGTGGCGAGCCCGGCCGTCATCACCACGAACATCTCGCTGATGCTCAGGCGCATCAGCCAGGGGCGGATGAGCAGCGGCGCCTCCACCATGCCGACGAAGACATTGGCGGCGACGGAAAAGCCCGTGGCGCCGCTGATACCCAGCGTGCGCGTCAGCAGCTTCGCCATCCCCGCCACCACCACGGGAAGGATGCGCCAGTGATACAGCAGGGCGGAGAGCGCGCCGACCACCAGCACCAGCGGCAGGCCCTGGAAGAACAGGATGAAGCCCGCGCCGGGAAAGGGCTCCGCGAAGGGCAGCGGGCCGCCGCCGAGGTAGCCGAAGACCAGGCTCGTGCCCTGGCGTGTCGCCGCCGCCAGCGCGTCCACCGCGCGGCCCAGCAGGGCGAAGGCGGCGCGCAGCGGCGGGATGTGCAGCAGGGCCGCGGCAAGCATGATCTGCAGCGCCATCCCCACCAGGATCACCCGCCAGGGCACGCCGCGCCGGCATCCCCCCAGCACCCAGGCCAGCAGCGCGAGCGCCAGCAGGCCGATGGCGGATTGGATCTGCAAGGCGCTCATTCCGCGGCCCTTCGGCTGGTGTCATCGGGGATGTCGAGCGCGCGGATGGCGTCGCCGCGGCGGGCGATCTTCTCCGCCGTCACCTCGATATCCCGCATGTCCTGCGCCATGGCGGCGTAGTGGCCGCGCAGCGCGCCGACGCGGCGTTCGAGGCGCGACGTCTCCTCCGCCAGCGCTTCCACCTGCTGGCGGATACGCCGCGCCTCATCCTGCAGGCGCGCATCGCGCAGCAGCCCGCGCATGGTGTTGAGCACGGCCCAGAAGCTGGACGGGCCGACGATGTGCACGCCACGCCGCGCGGCTTCCGCGAACAGGTCGCCATGGCTCGTCAGCAGCGCGGCGTGGATGGCCTCCGACGGCAGGAACATCAGCGCGCCTTCCGCCGTCTCCCCGGGAATCAGGTATTTTTTCGCGATGTCATCGACGTGCCGGCGGATATCGGCGGCGAAGCGGCGGGACGCCTGGGTGCGGGCCGCGACATCGGGCGCGTCCTGCATGGCGGCCCAGGCCTCCAGCGGGAACTTGCTGTCCACCGCGATCGGGCCGGGCGGGAAGGGCAGGCGGATCAGGCAGTCGCAGCGCGTGCCGTTGGACAGGGTATGCTGCCAGGAGAAACCGGAAGGCGGCAGGCGGTCCTGCACCAGGTCGCGCAGCTGCACTTCCCCCAGTGCGCCCCGCGCCTGCTTGTTGCCCAGCACGGCGGCGAGCGACGTCACCTGCCCGCCCAGCGCCTCGATGTTCTGCCGCGCGCTGTCGATGACGGAAAGCCGCTGCTGGATGGCGCTGGCGGTCGCCTGGGTGCGTTCCGCGGCGGTGTCGAGCCGCTGGCCCAGCGCGCGTTCCTGTTCCCGCATCCGTTCATCGGTGCGGGCGGCCAGGCGTTCCTGCGCGGCGGTGATGGCATCCAGCGTGGCCGCGATGCGGTCCATGCGCTCCGCCGCGCGGCCGCGTAGCGCCAGCATCAGCAGCAGCACCGCCAGGGCGGCGACGCCCGCGATCAGCGCGATGGGCAGCCAGTCCGGCACCGGAATCCCCCGATTCGTCTGTGCCATCCTGCCATGGCGATCACGCCGGCGCGAAACGCCCTTGCGCGTCCATCAGCACCAGGCGGCCCGTCGCCACGCCGAAATGCGCGCCATGCAGGGCGAGTGCGCCCGCCGCCACGGCCTCCGCCACCCAGGGGAAGGTCAGGAGGTTGGCGATGGAGATTCGCACGGCCTCATGCTCGCAGGCCTCCTGCGCCGCCTCCGGCGTGTCGCAGCGAAGCCCGGCATCAAGGGCGCGGGCGGCGATGTTGATCCAGCCCGCGATGAAGTCGCCGGCCTCCGCCGGCACGCCTTCGCGCAGCGCGCGGATGCCGCCGCAGAGCGCATGGCCCATCACCACCAGGTCCCGCACGCCCAGCACGCGCACGGCGAATTCCACCGCGGCGCTGGTGCCGTGGAAGGCGGCGTCCGGCATGTAGGGCGGCACCAGGTTCGCCACGTTCCGGACGATGAAGAGTTCGCCCGGCGCTGACGCGAAGATCATCTGCGGGTCCACGCGGCTGTCGGAGCAGGCGATGATCATGGTGCGCGGCCGCTGGCCCTCTGCGGCCAGGGCCTCGAACCGCGCGCGCTGCTGGGGCCAGGTGTCTTCCCGGAAGCGCCGATAGCCGTCGAGGAGACGCTGCATCGGCACGGGGCCCCGTTCAGAAATGGTCGCCGCGCAGGATGGTGCAGTCGGTGATGCTGACGATGGCGGGGCGCGCGCCCAGCAATTCGTCGCTGGCGTCCAGCACGCGTGCCGTCACCGCCTCACTGGCGATGCAGACGATGACGACGTTGTCGAGCACGCCGGACAGGTCGCCCCCGAGCCGCACGCCCCGCCGCCCGCGGCCGGACAGCACGGGCAGGATGGTCCACCCGGTGGCGCCAAGACGGTCGAGCAGGGCGGTGACATCCTCCGCGCGGACGCGCTCCACGACGATTTCGATGCGCTTGCGGTGATGCATGGTCAGGCCCCGGCCAGTTTCATCCAGAGCGGGATTCCCACCAGGATGTTGAAGGGAAAGGACACGGCGACGGAGAGGGTGACATAGACACCCGCATCGGCGCGCGGCAAGGCCAGGCGCATGGCCGCGGGCACCGCGATGTAGCTGGCGGAACCGGCCAGCACCGCCATCAGCGCGACACCGCCGGTCGACAGGCCGATGGCCTGCGCGCCCAGCAACCCCGCCGCGCCGCCCAGCAGCGGCATCGCCATGCCGAAGCCGACCAGGCCCCAGGACAGGCCCCGGCCGCCGGCACGAAGCTGGCGCACCGCCATCAGCCCCATCTCCAGCAGGAACAGGCAGAGCGCGCCGGGGAACAGGGCCTCGGTGAAGGGGGCCAGTTGCTGGCGCCCGGGCGCGCCGGCCAGGAAGCCGATCAGGAAACTGCCGAGCAGCAGCACCACCGGCCCGTTCAGCAGCACCTCATGCGCCAGCTTGCCCGCATTCAGCCGCGGCTGGTCCGGCCCGGCGCCGAGCCTTGCCAGCAGCAGCGCCGTCAGGATGGCCGGCGTTTCCATGGCGGCCAGGATCGCGGGCATGAAGCCTTCCTGCGCCACGCCGAGTGTCGCCAGCGTGCCGGCGGCGGCGGCGTAGGTGACGACTGAGACCGAGCCGTAATGGCCGGCGATAGCCGCCGCCGTCTCACGCTCCACCCGCAGGGCGCCGCGCAGGAACAGGAAGGCCGGCAGCGGCAGCAGGAAGGACAGCCCGATGCCAAGTGCGAGCGCCGCCCACAGCCCCTCCGTCGCCCCGGGGGTCGCCAGCGCGGCGCCACCCTTCAGGCCGATCGCGATCATCAGGTAGATGGACAGGGCGCGGGCCAGCGCCTCCGGGATCGAGAGGTCAGCGCGCAGGAGGCCCGCGGCGAAGCCAAGGACGAAGAACATCACGGGGGGCGGGAGGAGGGAGAGGATTTCGGGCACGGGCGCCTTCCGGGCTGGTGGCGCCCGCCGGTGCATCGTCCGGCAGGTGGCCAATCATGTCTCTCACGCTTTACCAGGATGCGGTCGCTTCCGCCCGCGCAGCGTGCCGCAGCCTCCGCCGCAGGCCCGGATTCCCGACGCTTCCGCTTCAGGTCAGTGGCGGAAGTGGCGCATGCCCGTGAACACCATGGCGAGCCCGGCCTTGTCGGCGGCCGCGATCACCTCCGCGTCCCGCATCGATCCGCCGGGCTGGATCACGGCGGTGGCGCCCGCCGCCGCCGCCGTCTCCAGCCCATCGGCAAAGGGGAAGAAGGCGTCGGAGGCGACGACGGAACCCAGCGCCAGCGGCTTGTCGAGCCCCGCCGCCTTGGCCGCCGCTTCCGACTTCCACGCCGCGATGCGGGAGGATTCGACGCGGTTCATCTGCCCCGCGCCGATGCCGACGGTGGCCAGGTCCTTGGCATAGACGATGGCGTTCGACTTCACATGCTTGCAGACGCGGAAGGCGAAGAGCAGGTCGCGCATCTCCTGCGCGCTCGGCGCGCGCTGCGTCACGACGCGCAGCACCGCTTCCGTCACGCGCCCATTGTCGCGGGACTGGGCAAGGAAGCCGCCCGCCACCGACTTCACCAGCCGGCCCGGCACCGCCGGATCGGGCAGCCCGCCCGTCAGCAGCAGACGAAGGTTCTTCTTGCGGGCGAAGACGGCCTTGGCAGCGTCATCGGCATCCGGCGCCACGACGACTTCCGTGAAGATGGCGGCGATCTTCTCGGCCGCCGCCGCATCCAGCGCGCGGTTGGCGGCGACGATGCCACCGAAGGCGGAGACGGGGTCGCAGAGCAGCGCGCGGTCCCAGGCCTCCGCGAGCGACGCGCCCGTCGCCACGCCACAGGGATTGGCGTGCTTGACGATGACGATGCTGGGTTCGTCGAATTCGGCGACGCATTCGAAGGCGGCGTCGGTGTCGTTCAGGTTGTTGTAGGACAGCTCCTTGCCCTGCACCTGCCGCGCGGTGGCCAGCCCCGGGCGGTCGCTGCCATCGGTGTAGAAGGCGGCCTGCTGGTGCGGGTTCTCCCCGTAGCGGAGGCCCTGGCGGAGGATGCCGGCCACGGCCAGGCGCTGCGGGAAGACATCCTTGTTCTCGCCGGCGAACCAGGTGGAGATCGCGGTGTCATAGGAAGCGGTCCGGGCATAGGCAGCCTGGGCGAGGCGCCGGCGCAGCGCGAGCGTCGTGCCGCCCTCTTCCAGTTCGACGCGGACTTCGGCCAACTGCTCGGGCTCCGTGATCACGACGACCGAGGCAAAGTTCTTGGCGGCGCTGCGGATCATCGCCGGGCCGCCGATGTCGATATTCTCGATGCAATCCTCGAACGCCGCGCCCTTCGCGACCGTCGCCTCGAAGGGGTAGAGGTTGACGGCGACGAGGTCGATCGGCGCGATGCCGTGCTGTTCCATCTGCGCGAGGTGGTCCGCCAGATCCCGCCGCCCCAGCAGCCCGCCATGCACCTGCGGCACCAGCGTCTTAACGCGGCCATCGAGGATCTCGGGAAATCCCGTATGCTCCGACACATCCTTCACCGGGATGCCCGCCGCGCGGATGGCGCTGGCGGTGCCGCCGGTGGAGAGGATCTCGGCGCCCTGGGCGACGAGGAAGCGGGCGAATTCCACGATGCCCGTCTTGTCGGAGACGGAGAGGAGCGCGCGGCGGACGGGGAGGGTCTGGCTCATGCGGCGCGGCATAGACCCCTCACCCCGGGGCATCAACCGCGTTTGGTGCCTTCCAGCAATGCAATGGTGCGGGCGACGATCTTCGCCTCATCGAAACGGTCCAGTGCCCGGGCGCGGCCGGCCTGCCCCATCGCGGCGCGCAGCGCGGGGTCGGCAGCCAGGCGCGCCAGGGCGGCGGCAAGCGGTTCGACGGTGGCGGGGGGCACCAGCAGGCCGGTCTCGCCTTGCACCACCTGTTCCCGGGGGCCGCGGATATCGGTCGCCACCACGGGCAGGCCGGTCAGCATCGCCTCGATGATGGACATGGGCAGGCCCTCGAAATGCGACGGCAGGCAGAAGACATCGGCCGCCGCCATCAGCGCCGGGATGTCGTGCCGGTAGCCCAGGCGCCTGAGGCGCGGACCGAGCGCCGCCGCCGCGCGGGCGAAATGCGGCTCCAGATCCTCCCCATGGTCGGAGGGCAGGCGTTCGCCGACAATCCACAGCGTGCAGCCCGGCGGCGCGGCGGCCAGCAACTCCGGAATGCCCTTGTGGCGCACCAGGCGGGAGACGGCGATGACGACGCAATCCGCCGGCGCCGCGCCCAGCTCCGCCCGCAACCGCGCCCGTGCGGCCGCGTCCGGCCGGAAGCGCGCGGGATCGCGGCCGTTCAGCACCGCCGTCGCGTGGGGATGGATGTCAAGGCGCCGCGCATCCTCCGCCTCCTCGGCGCTGACGGTCATGAAGGTGTCGGTGATGCGGCCGGCGGCGCGTTCCAGGTTCAGCGCGAGGGTCCCGCGCCACCAGGGGCCGGGCTGGTTGAAGAGGAAGCCGTGGCAGGTATAGGCGATGCGCTTCACGCCGGTGACGCGCGCGGCGGTGCGCGCCAGCAAGCCGCTGATCGGCATATGGGCGTGGACCAGGTCCGGCTTCTCCGCCCGCATCAGGGCGACCAGGGACCGCAGCGCCCGCGCCTGCGCCAGCGGGTTGAGGCTGCGGGCCATGGGAACGGGGGCGATCCGAAAGCCCTCGGCGCGGGGAAGGTCCAGCAAAGGGCCCTCGGCGCAGACGCCCACCACCTCATGGCCGCGGTCGCGGAGGCCGCGCATCAGCGGGAGGAGGAAATGGCGCAGCGAGAAGTCGACGTTGGTGATCTCGAGGATTTTCATGGGCGAGGTGGGGAAGGCGCTGCCTTCCCCACACCCCTACCGCCAGGGCCGAACCGGCCCTGGACCGTCGTCAATACAAGGGTTCCAAGGCCCCCCAAGCCGTCAAGGAGGGGGCCCTTGGCATGGGGGGTACGGGGGGAACAGCGTTCCCCCCGGGCAGCCACAGCCACCCCTACTCCTCCGCCTCCGCCCCGCCCGGCGTGCCCATGCTGGCGCGAACGATCGCCCATTGCAGGCTGTTCGCACCCGGTTCCGCATACAGCGCCACCTGCTGGCCCCGGCGCGGCTCCGCGGCCAGGTAGATGCTCTCCTCGATCGCGACGCGCGCGCCCTTCACCCGCAACCGCCAACCCACGCCCGACGGCAGGCGCAGCAGCACGCCCTGCTCATCCTGCTGCAGGCTCGCCACCACGGTGGGGTGCAGATGGAAGCGCACGGCGAAGCCGGGGATGGCGACGTCGCGCTCCGCCTCCAGCACATCCTCGCCACGGAGGTCGTCGCCGGATTCCGAGAGGTAGAGCCGTCGACGGTGCCGCAGGCCGAACTGGCGGACCCAGCCATCATGGCTGGCCTCCAGCCACTGCGCGCCATTGGCTTCCTGCCGGTCAGCCTCCACCTGCTCCACGCGGCGGCCCAGCCCCTCGGGCTTCAGCTCGCTGGAATTGGTGTCGGCCAGGACCAGGGTGGAATGGGCGGCGGTGGCGCGCAGCGCGTCGCGCCATTCGCCCTCCGCGGCCGGGGCGGCGCCGCAATTCACGATCAGGCGGTCGCGACCCACCGACATCTCGAAGGACAGGGTCCCGGCATGGGCGTTGCGGTCGGCGCCGCGCGGCAACCCGCCCGGCGCCGCATCCCGCCGCGCACCGGGCGGCGCGCCGCAATCCGCGATCACCAGGGTGCGGCTGGCCGAAAGGCGCTGGAAGCCGGTTTCCGGCAGGTGGGTCGGCGCGCGGCCGCGGGACTGGCCCTGGGTGAGCACCAAATCGATGATCGCGGCCTGTTCCTCCCGCGTCCCGTTGAACAGCGACAGACCGCCATCGGCATGGCGCAACAGGCGCAAAGCGGGGGCCGCGCGGTCCAGCGTGCCGGCCAGCTGGGCCGGCGCCTCGATCCCCGCGCCATGCAGCAGGTTGCGGATCTCGATCAAATCCTGCAGCGCCAACAGCTGCGCGGTCGGGCTGCGCTCCACATGGCCGCCATCCGGGTTGAACTGGCGTTCAAGCTCCTGCGGCAGGAAACGGACGCAGCGGGCGAGCCAGGTTTCCTCCTCCAGCGCCACGGCGGCCGCCATGCCGCCCTTCAGCGCGACCAGCGCACCGCGATGCGCGGCTTCGGCCGGCAGGCCGGCCACCACGCCGCGGGCATCCTGGGCCAGGCGCTGCATCAACTGCTTGCGGAACCCGTCCTCCGCCGTCGCAGCCAGGAAATCCCAATGGCCGAGCCAGGCGGAGATGCGCGCACCCGCCACTTCCGGCGCCTCGGCCAGCGCCTCATGGCTGGCCAGTGCCAGCCAATCCGCGGTCAGCGCCCTGCCGCGCAGCCGGGCGGCGTCGGTGCCGAGGGCACGAAGGTCCCGCAGCCAGGCGAAGCCATGGGCCGCGCTGCGCCAGGCGGCCGAACCGCCGCCGCCGCCCCAATCGCCCGGGCCGCCATCCGCATCCTGCGGCCGCAGCGGGCGGACGGTGCCCTGCACCTCGAACTCGCCCCGCAGCAGGCGGGCACCGCGCGCGGCATCGCCGGGCCAGAGGTCGCGGAAGGACCGCGCGGGGCCGTCCGGCACCTTGATCGGTTTCAGATTCGCCAGGATGCGGCGCGCGCCGCGAAGGACCCCCCCGATCATGGCGTCTCCCTTTATCCGCGCAGGCCGGTGATGGCGGCGGCGTAGTCAGACGTTCCGAACACCGCGGTGCCCGCCACCAGCACATCGGCGCCGGCGGCGATGCAATCCTTCGCCGTCACCGCCGTCACGCCGCCATCGACCTGCAGGGCGATCTCGTGGCCGGAGGCCTCGATCATGCCGCGCAGCGTCGCGATCTTGGAAAGCTGCGTGCGGATGAAGGACTGGCCCCCGAAGCCGGGGTTCACCGACATCACCAGCACCAGGTCCACCAGGTCGATCACCTCCGCCACCACGCCGACAGGCGTCGCGGGGTTCAGCACCACGCCGGATTTCTTGCCCAGCGCGCGGATGGTCTGCAGCGACCGGTGCAGATGCGGCCCCGCTTCCGGGTGCAGGCTGATGAGGTCCGCCCCCGCATCGGCGAAGGCCGCGAGGTAGGGGTCCGCCGGCGCGATCATCAGGTGCACGTCGAAGGGCATCCGCGCGTGCTTGCGCAGCGCCTTCACCACCGATGGGCCGAAGGAGATGTTGGGGACGAAATGGCCGTCCATGATGTCGAGGTGGAGCCAATCGGCGCCAGCGGCCTCGATGGCAGCCACTTCCTCGCCCAGCCGCGCGAAATCGGCGGCGAGGAGGGAGGGCGCGATGCGGATGGGGCGTGAAGAGGACATGTCAGTTCCGCTTCTACCCGCCACCGCCCCGCGGGGAAACCGGGCGGGGGGCCTTGCACCCCCTCAAATCGGCAGGGCGGTCGTGCTTTTGACGCGTTCCATGGCGAAGCGGCCGGTCACTTTGCGCAGGCTCGGCACTGCCGCAACGAAACGGCGGTAGAACGCATCGTATCCCGCCATGTCGGGCACCACGACGCGCAGCAGGTAGTCGACATCGCCGCCGAGCCGCCAGCACTCCACGATCTCCGGCAGGCTGTCCACGGCGGCGGCGAAGCGGGCGATCCAGTCGGCGGAATGGTCGCCCGTTTCCACGGAGACGAAGACGGAGATCGGCAGCCCGACCAGCGTGGCATCCACCAGCGCCACGCGGCCGGTGATGACCCCCGCTTCCTCCATCCGCTTGATGCGCTTCCAGCAGGGGGTGGGGGTCAGCCCCACCTCCTGGGCGATTTCCGCCAGCGAACGGGCGGCGTCCTGCATCAGCAGGCGGAGGATCTCACGGTCGATGCGGTCGAGTTCGGCGGTGGCCATGCCTTGGGTGTCCCGGGTAACGCTGCCGAAACTTTAGAACAAATTTTTTCGGATCACGCCAGGGGCGGGCCTGCTGAGAAGGATCTTCCGCCCGAACCCCTCAAAGCCGCCGAAAACGCGCGGCGAAGAAGCCATCCAGCCCACCGCGATCGGCCCAGAGGTCGGGCCGCGTGCGGAGCGTGCCGCGGGCGGTGATCGCCTCCTCCAGCCCCGGCAGTTCCGAGGGCTGGATCGGATCGGCCACCAGGCCCAGCGCCTCGGCCCGCGCCAGATGCGCCTCCCCTTCCTCGGGCTGGAGGGAGCAGGTGGCCAGCACCAGGCGGCCGCCGGGGCGCAGCAGGCGGATTGCCTGTTCCAGCAGCCGCGCCTGGGTTTCCGCGAGCGCGGTGATGTCCGCCACGCGCTTCAGGTGGGGGATGTCCGGATGGCGGCGGATGATGCCGGTGGCGGAACAGGGGGCATCCAGCAGCACGGCATCGAAGCCCGCGCCATCGGGCTGCCAGGTTGCGGCATCGGTTTCCAGCACGACGGCATCCAGGCCGAGCCGCGCAAGGTTCTCCCGCAGCCTGGCGGCGCGGCGGGGGTCGCGTTCCACGGCCGTCACGGCGGCGCCGGCGGCGGAAAGCTGGGCGGTCTTGCCGCCGGGGGCGGCGCAGAGGTCCGCCACGCGCTCCCCGGGCTTCACCGCCAGCAGCTTCGCCGGCAGGGCGGCGGCGGCGTCCTGCACCCAGAAATGCCCCTCGGCCAGGCCGGGCAGGTCGGCCGCCCGGGTGCCGGCGGGCAGGCGCCAGCTGCCGGTCGGCAGTTCCACCGCCCCTTCCGGCGGCGTCGCGCCGGGCTTGAGGGAAATGTCGAGCGGCGCGGGCACCTGGTGGGCGCGGGCGATGGCGCGCACCGCGGGGCCATAGGCGGCATGCCAGGTGGACCAGAGCCAGGGAGGCGTATCCAGCCGCTCCGCGTCCAGGCCTTCCAGCGAACCCTCGGCCGCCACCTTGCGGAGCACGGCGTTGACCAGGCCGGCGAAGGGGCGGGGCACCACCTCCACCGTCGCGGCGACGGCGGCATGGGCGGGGGTACCGAGCAGCAGCAGCTCCGCCGCCCCCATCCTCAGCGCGGCACGCACCACGGGCGGCGGTTCGCGGCGGAGGAAGGGCTCCAGCACGGCATCGAGGCTGCCGGCGCGCCGCAGCACGGCGGCGGCGATGCGGTGGGCGGCACCGCGGTCCCGCGCCTCCAGCGCCGCGGGCAGGGCATCGAGGGCTTCCTCGATCGGCCGGCGGCGTTCGAAGACGGCGGCGAGGAGCGCGAGCGCGGCGTTGCGCGTCAGCACGCCAGGCGCCTGCTTGCCGGGTTGGTTGCGTCGGGGTGCGCGAGTGGGGGTGCTGGGGGGCATGAGCGGCGCTTTATGGCCCCCCGGCCCGCGCCGTGCTAGGGCCGCGCGATGCAAGCGTTGCGCGATTTCCTCGACAGGCTGCCGGAGACGCGCCGCCCGCTTCCCTGGCTCGCGCTGCTGTGCCTGCTGCTCTGGCTGCCGGGCTTCTTCACCATCCCCGCCGGGGACCGCGACGAAAGCCGCTTCGCCCAGGCCAGCCGGCAGATGGTGGAGACCGGCGATTACGTCCGGATCCGCCTGGGCGAGGTGGAGCGCAACAAGAAGCCCGCGGGCATCCACTGGGCCCAGGCCACCTCGGTGCATGTGCTGGAGGGCCTCCGGCTCGGCACCCGGGCCGATATCTGGGCGTATCGCATCCCCTCCCTCCTCGGCGCGATGCTGGCGGTGCTGGCCACGGCGCATTTCGGGCGGTCGCTGGTCGGGCGGCGGGCGGCCTTCCTGGGCGCGGCCATGCTGGCGGGATGCTTCGTCCTGGGCGTGGAGACGCATATCGCCAAGACCGATGCCGCGCTGCTCGGCACCATCGTCGTGGCGATGGGGCTGATGGGGCGGGCCTACCTGGCGCCAGGGCAGTTCAGCGCCCGGCAGGCGGCCGGCTTCTGGCTGGTGCTGGGGGGCGCGGTGCTGCTGAAGGGGCCGATCGGGCCCGCGGTGCCGCTGCTGGCGGGTATCACGCTGTTCGCCGCGGATCGCGGCTGGAAGACCGGCGCGCCCTGGCTGCGCGCCCTGCGCCCGGGCTGGGGGCTGCCCCTGATGGTCCTGGCCGCCGCGCCCTGGTTCATCGCCGTTACCATCGCGACCGAGGGCCGCTTCATCGCCGATGCGCTGGGCGGCGACATGCTGAACAAGGTCGGCGGCGCGGATGAGAATCATTGGGGCCCGCCCGGCTATTATTTCCTCAGCTTCGGCGTCGCGGCCTTCCCCGCCGCCTTCCTGGTGCTGCGCGCCGCGCCCGGCGCCTGGACGGACCGGCTGCAACCCGCCACGCGCTTCCTCCTCGCCTGGGCCGTACCGGTCTGGCTGATGTTCGAGGCGGTGACGACCAAGCTGCCGCACTACGCCATGCCGGCCTATCCGGCCCTGATGCTGCTGGCCGCGGCCTGGGCGCTGGACCCGCTGCGGCGGCAGCCGCCGCGCTGGCTTTCCGTCTTCTCCCTGGTGGTGGCGATCGTCGTGGCCTTCGGCATCGCGGCCGTCGCGGTGGCGCTGCCGGTGCTGGCGGATGGCCGTGTCTCCCTGGTGGCGCTGCTGGCGCTGCCGGCGGCGGCGCTGTTCTCCGCGGGGGTCTGGCTGATGCTGCGGGATGGCGCGCCGGCAAGGGCCGCGCTTCTGGCGGTGCTGCTGGCCGTGCCCCTGCAGGCCGTCGTGCTGGGCGGCGTGCTGCCGGGGATGACGGCGCCCTGGATCTCGCCGCGCCTGGCGGCGCTGGTCCATCAGGCAGCGCCGGGGCTGCCCGATGAACGCTTCGGCATCACCGGCTATCACGAACCCAGCCTGATGTTCGCGCTCGGCTCCGAGATCCGCCTGCTGCGGGGGGGCGAGGAAGCAGCGCGCTTCCTGGCCGGGGAACCCGGGCGCCTCGCCGCCGTATCGGACCGGGAGGAAGCGCGTTTCCGGGCGGAAGCGGCGGCCCTCGGCCTGGTGCCGCAGGAACGCGGCACCGTGGCCGGCTTCAATTATTCCCGCGGCCGCCGGGTGGCGATCGTGCTGTACGGAGTGGGTGGATGATCGAGTGGGTGACGAACGTGGTGGCCGCCGGCGGCTGGCCCGGCGTGCTGTTCCTGATGTTCCTGGAGAACCTGTTCCCGCCCATCCCGTCGGAGGTGATCATGCCGCTGGCGGGCTTCGCGGCCGCGCGGGGGCAGATGTCCTTCACCCTGGCGCTGATCGCGGGCATCGTCGGCACTCTGCTGGGCAATGTCTTCTGGTACGAACTGTCGCGCGCCATCGGCGCGGACCGCATCCGGCCCATGGTCGGCCGCTACGGCCGCTGGTTCGCGGTGGGGGAGGACGACCTCCGCAAGGCCGAGGATACGCTGCGGAAATACGGCCCCTTCGCGCTGTCCTTCGGCCGGTTGCTGCCCGGCATCCGCACCGTCATCTCCATCCCCGCCGGGCTGATCCGCATCCCGCGCGGCCTGTTCTACTTCTACACGACCATCGGCAGCACGGTGTGGATCACCTTCCTGATCTGCGCTGGCTACTTCATGGAAGACCATTACGACCAGGTGGAGGGGTGGCTGGAGCCCTTCGCCTATGTCGTGGTCGCCGGCATCCTCGGCACATATTTCTGGCACATCTGGTCCACCCGAATCCGCAAGCCGCGCTGAGCCTCAGCGCCGGAGCGGAACGGGCACCAAGGCGGGGGCGCGGTTGCCGCCGCCCGGCCGGCGCGGCTTCTCCGGCCGTTCGGCCAGCAGCATCGTCGCGGCGCCGATCTGGGCGCTGCCGAAGGTGAGGCCGAGGAAAAACCACAGCACCACCACCGGCCACCAATGGCCAGCGGCATTCAGCAGGATGCCCCCTGCGCCGCCGGGGTCCGCCAGCACGAAGGCGGTGGTGGCGACGGCGGAGATGCCGAAGCCGATCGCGGCGTGGGACAGCAGGAAGCGCACCAGGATGGGCAGGCGGCGCCAGCCTTCGGGGGCTTGCATGTCCGGCGGTCCTTCGAGGGAACGCCGGGGCAAACGAAGGATCAGCCCCACGGGTTCCGCCGCCCGCCGGGGTTGGACCAGGGGCCAGGCTGCATCGAGGGGCGCGCGGGGCCGGCTTGCGGCATCCGGCGCGGCGGCGCGGAGCCACCGGGCGGCGGGCCGACCCGCCCCGCCAGCGCCTGCAGCGCCGCCACGCGGCTGGCCGTGCTGGGGTGCGTGGAGAACAGCCCATCCATCCGCAGCCCCGAGAGCGGGTTGATGATGAAGACATGGGCGGATGCGGGGTTGGCTTCCGCGGCCTCATTCACCCGTCCCTGCTTGTAGCCCTCCAGCCGCATCAAGGCGTTGGCCAGGCCCTCCGCGTCGCCGGCGATCTCGGCGCCGACGCGGTCGGCCTCATATTCCCGGGACCGGCTGATCGCCATCTGCACGATCATCGCGGCGATGGGGGCGAGGACCACGAGCAGGATGGCGCCGATCGGGCCGAAGGGGTTCTGACGGCCCTCGCTGTTGCGGCTGCCGAACAGGAAGCCGAACTGCGCCAGCATGCCGATGGCGCCCGCGATGGTGGCCGTGATGGTCATGATCAGCGTGTCGCGGTTGCGGATATGGGCGAGTTCATGCGCGATCACGCCCGCCACCTCCCGCTCCGGCATCAGATCCAGCAGGCCGGTATTCACCGCCACCGCCGCGCGGTCCGGGCTGCGGCCGGTGGCGAAGGCGTTGGGCTGGTCCTCATGGATCACATAGAGGGCAGGCATGGGCAGCCCCGCCCGCGTGGCCAGCGCCTGCGTCATGGCGAAAAGCCGCGGTGCATCGGCGGGGCCGATGGGCTGGGCGTTGTGCATGCCGAGCACGACGCGGTCGCTGTTCCACCAGGCGAAGACATTCATCCCGCAGGCCACCAGGAAGGCGATGACCATGCCCTGCTGGCCGCCGATGACGAAGCCGACGCCCACGAAGATCGCCGTCATCGCCGCCAGCAGCACGGCCGTCCGCAGATATCCACTCATGATCGCCCGGTGCCTCCGTCTTTCCGCCGCGCGATGCGTTGAAGGGGTCTGCACCTGCGCGAGGAGGTCCTACATGTGGGGCATGACCGATGCCAATCACGGCCCGATGGCCCAGCAGCTTCCCATTCCGCCGAGCAACCCGCCCGGCCCACCCCCCGGCCAGCCGCCTTCCGAGCCGCCACCGGTGATCCAGCCGCCGCCGGATGGCGACATGCCCCTGCCCGGGGAGCCGCCGCCGGCGCCGGTGGGTGATCCGCCCAGAGAGAAGCCGATGCGCATGGCCCCCCTGCCGAAGGAGATTGGCGGGCCGAAGGGGCCGGAGCCCACGCGCTATGGCGACTGGGAACAGAAGGGCCGCGCGACGGATTTCTGAGTCGGATCAAGCTGTTCCGCGACTCGGCTGCGACTCGGGGAACACGCTTGTGGTGCGAATCGGAACGCGCCCCCCAAGTATTGTGGGGCGGGAACATCCGGCCCGGGGCAGCGATTCGTTCCGGCGACTCGGGCCAGGACCTTGATTCCATGGCCGACTGTCCGGCCCCTGCCTGTTCCGATTCACCCTGCGTTCCATCAACGGGGCGAATCGCGAACCTCAACCCGGCCTGGGACGGCCTGATCGGGCCAGGAACAGACCGAGACAGGCGAGCCCTACCGCCGCGATGAACAGCGGCGGCTCCGCCCCCAGCGCGCCCCGCCCGAGCCCCATCACGGCGGGGCCGAGCGACTGGCCCATGAAGAAGCAGAAGGCATGCATCGCGACCGCGCTGCCGCGGGCCATGGGCGCGACCTCCGTCACCCGCGTCTGGATCGCGCTGTGCATCATGTAGAAGCCGAGGCCGAGCACTAGGCAGCCCGCCACCAGCACCCAGGCGCTGGGCGCCAGCGCCTGCGCGACCATGCCGGAGGCCGCGACGAAGCCGCCATAGCGGAGCGTGAGGCGCTGCCCGCCGATCCGCAGCATGGCCGGCGCCAGGGCGGCGAAGAGGAAGCCGCCGGCGGCAAAGGCGGCGACGGCCAGCCCGGCCTCCCGCTGCCCGCCCAGCCCGCGTTCGATCACCAGGGGGGCGATGAAGGGGAAGATGCCGAACACCAGCATCCCCTCCATGAAGACGCTGCCATAGAGCACCCGCGCGGCGCGGAGCGACCAGAGCTGGCGGTAGCGGGCCAGCGCCTCCGCCAGGTTCAGGCGCCGTGGGGCCGCGGGCGCCTCCCCCGCATCGGGCCGCAGCACCAGCACCGCGCCCACCGCCGCCAGGGCACACAGCAGGGAGACGCCCCGCCAGCCCATATACGGCTCCAGCGCCGCCGCCACCAGCGCGCCGGCGGCGGAGCCCGTCAGCCCCGCGACCAGCAGTCGGGAAAGCGCGAGTTGCCGATCCTCGATCCGGACCCGATCCCCGATGGTGGCGATGCAGAGCGGAAAGGTGCCGCCCGCGGCGGCGCCGGCGATCATCCGCAGCACCGCCAGGGTGGCGAGGTCCGTCACGAAAAGATGCGCGACCAGGGCAAGCGCCAGCACCACCAGGCAGGCGCGGATGACGCGGCGCTTGCCCACTGCATCGCCCACCGGCCCCAGCACCGGCTGCACCAGCGCATAGGGGAGGGAGAAGGCGGTAGCGAGCAGCGCGACCGTCTCCGGCGTGGTGCGAAACTCACCGGCCAGCACGCCCACCAGCGGGTCGAGCGACCGCATGGCCAGGTTGGCGGCGAAGCAGGCCAGGCCGAGGATCAGGATCAATCGGCCGGTGCCGGCGGGGGATGCCATCGGGCGGATGTGCGGCCGGGGGCGACATTGCGCAACCCGGCGACACGGGACTGGGCGCCGGAACCCTGGCGTGTCCGGACAAGGTGTGGAACAGAGTGTCGCGCAGTGACGTTCCCCCTCGCCCCCCCTTTCGCCATCGCCTTCCAGCCCATCGTGGATGTCGAGACCGGCCTGACCATCGCGCAGGAAGCGCTGGTGCGGGGCCGTGCCGGGCAATCGGCGGGCAGCGTGCTGGCCGCCGTCCCGCTGCCCGACCGCTACCGGGTGGATGCCGAGATCCGCCGCGCGGCGATCGAGGAGGCGCTGCGCCTCGGCCTGCCGGCCACCACGGCGGCGCTGACGCTCAACCTCTATCCCGGCTGCGTCTCCCACCCCGATTTCGGCGTCCGCCGCACGGCCGATGACGCGGCGGCGCTGGGCTTCCCGATGGACCGGCTGGTGTTCGAGATCAGCGAGATGGAGCCGGTGGAGGACCCGGAGGCGCTGGCACTCGAACTCGGCGCCCTGCAGCGCCGGGGCTTGCGCATCGCGCTGGACGATGTCGGCACCGGCCATGCGCGGATGCCCCTGCTGATGGCCTGGCGGCCGGATGGCGCCAAGATCGCGCGGGAGGTCATCATGGGCCTCGACCTCGATCCGCGGCGGATGGAGCAGGTGCGCCTGACGCTGGCGCAGCTGAACTCCTTCGGCCTGGTACCGGTGGTGGAGGGCGTGGAGACGGTGGGCGAGATGCGGGCGCTGCACGCCATGGGGGTGCGGGCGATGCAGGGCTTCCTCTTCGCCAGGCCCGGGATCGGCGTGCTGCCAGTCCCGGTGGTGCCGGGTATCCGGGCACCGGACGGGATCGCCTGAGGCGGCGTCCGGCCTCAATTCTAAAGCCGATTAAGCCCTTTTAGCACATTTAGCACCGATTCAACGTGCCGGTGTTTCGGCGGGCGGGCGTGGCGAGGCCGCTGGAATCGCTGGAATCGCTGGAACATAACAGGATCACTGGCGAAAGGCCAGCGTTTCAGCCACCCTCCCCCGCCCTGTTCGGGTCACGCCTGTCGTGATCAAGCCGGCGCTGGCTCTCCCGCCAGCTCTCCAGCGGTGCCGGTGGGCGCATCTCACTGGCCGGTGTCGCCGTCTCGGCCGGCGAGGTCGGGCCACCGGCCTCGGCCGGTAGGGGCGAAAGCCACAGGGCGAGCAGCCCGGTGGCGGCGGCGCGGCGGATGGGCGGCATGGCGATCCCCTTTCCGTGGCAGTCGGGGGAGCCTCCCCAGGCGGCAGGGCGCCGGCGCGGCATGATCGCGGCGGGAAAGGGGCGGCACGGTCATCAACCCGTGAGGCCATGCACCGCCATGCCGCAGAAGGCGCGGATCAGCCGGCAGGCGGCGTCCCAGCCGGGCGAAGCCAGGCGCAGCCGATGGTCCGCCTCCAGCGGCTCCAGCCGGATGGAGGGGGAAAGGCAGAGCCCGCGCGCCACCTCCGGCGTCCCGTATGCGTCGTGCTTGCCCTGCAGGATCAGCGTCGGCACGGCAAGATGGGCGAGGTGGGCGTAGCGTTCCGGATCCTCCGCCGCGCCGGGCCGGCGGAAGGGGTAGCCGAGGCAGATCACGGCCAGCACGGGCCGGCGGCAGGCGACCTGCGTCACCACCCGCGCGCCGGAGGATCGCCCGATCAGCACGATGCGGGACAAGGCAGGCCCTTCCGGGAGCATCGCTTCCAGCTGTGCCGCGCGCGCCGCGATGTCGGGGTCGAAGCGCCCTCCCGCCGCCACCAGCGCTTCCTGCCCGATCCAGCCGCCGAGATGGGGGGAGAGGCGGGGGGCGAGGGCGCGTTCGACCCCGACATCGTCGGGGAAGGAATCACCGGCGAGGTAGAAGGCGGGCCCGAGGCGGCCGGCGGCGACAATCATGCGAAACGGGGTGGCACCCTGGAAGTCGGTGAAGCTCAGTGACCGTTTGAGAACACTGGCGGGTCGGTTTCGCTGGGCTTTTCCGCCCCTTGCCTCGTGACGAAGGCACGCCTGCGGCGTGACGCCGGACTTGCCGATGCAACCAGCATCGGCCGCGCCCGGCTCCTGCCAGGGACGGAAAAATCCCTCGCGAACCCTCAGCCGCCAGTATTCTCAAACGGTCACTCAGCCCCGTTCCGTCACCCCGGTCGCGAAGCCATCGACCAGTTCGCGGATGCGGGCGGGGTCGGATTGTTCCATCACGCGGCGGGCGAAGCGGGCGCAATCGCCGATGTCGAGCGACCGGACAGCCTGCTTCACGCGCGGGATGGCGCTGGCATTCATGGACAGGCAGCGGATGCCGAGCCCGAGCAGCAGGGGCACCAGGCGGGGGTTGCCGCCCATCTCCCCGCAGACGGAAACCGGCATGCGCAGCCGCAGCGCCGCTTCCGTCGCGAACTGCATCAGGCGCAGCACGGCGGGGTGCAGCGGGTCGTACAGATGCGCGACCTCCGCATCCCCCCGGTCCACGGCCAGCGTGTACATGGCCAAATCATTGGTGCCGATGGCGAAGAAGTCCGCCTCCAGCGCGATGGCATCGGCGGCGAGTGCCGCACCCGGCGTCTCGATCATCGCGCCGAGCTCGGGCAGCTTCTCCGGCAGTTTCTCCCCCCGCCGGCGCAGGCGTCGCGCCACGCGGTCATAGACCTCCCGCGCCGCCTTCACCTCGGCCGGGATCGTCACCATGGGCAGCAGCACGCGCACCGCGCCTTCGGGGGCACGGCCGGCCACGCGGAGGATGGCGGCGAATTGCGCCTCCAGCAATTCAGGCCGCTTCAGCAGCATCCGGATGCCGCGCAGGCCGAGGGCGGGGTTGGCGCTGGTCTGGGAAGGGACGCCGGCGGCCAGCGCCTCCATCTCCTTCTCCCCGCCCCAGTCGAGGACGCGGATGGTGATGGGGTCGCCGGCCATGGCTTCGACGATGGGGGCATAGGCCGCGACCTGCGCATCCTCGTCCGGCAGGTCTTCCCGATTCATGAACAGGAATTCGGTGCGCAGCAGGCCGATGCCCTGGGCGCCGGCCTGGGCGATCAGCGGCAGTTCGGCCGGGATCTCCATATTCGCCAGCAGCTCCACTTCCTCCCCATCCGTGGTGATGGAGGGCAGGCGGCGGAGCTTGGCGAGCTTGGTGCGTTCCCGCGCATAGACGCCGACCTGGTCCTTGGCCCAGGCCAGGGTCGCGGCGGTGGGGTGCAGCGCGATGGTGCCGGCGGCGCCATCCAGCACCATCTGGTCCCCGCGCCTGGCGGCTTCCGTCAGGCCATGGACGCCGAGCACGGCGGGAATGCCCAGCGCGCGGAGCATGATGGCGGTATGGCCATCGGCGCCGCCTTCCTCCGTCGCGACGCCGGCGATGCGGGCGGGGTCCAGCAGGGCGGCGTCGGCGGGGGTCACTTCCTCCGCTACCAGGATCGCGCCCTCGGGCACATCCTTGAAGCTGCGGAAGGGGTTCTGCGTGAGGTTGCGGGTCAGGCGGCGGGCGATCTCCCGCACCTCGCCCGCGCGGCGGCGGAGCCCGGCCTTGTCGTCGTCCTTGGCCGCCAGGATCACATCGGCGATCGCGTCGGCTTCATCCGCCACGGCGGTTTCCGCCGCCAGAAGGCCGGATTCGATGCGCTTGCGGGCGCCGCGGATCAGGCGCGAGTCGCCCAGCATCATGGCGTAGGCGTCGAGGAGGGGTTCGAGTTCCTCCTGCGCTTCCTCCGGCAGCACGCCGAGGCGCATCTTGAGCTTGGCGACCTGCTTGCGGCTGGCGGCGACGGCGGCGGCCAGGCGCTGCTTTTCCGCATCCACCGCGGTTTCCGCGATGCTGCGGCGCGGTGCCTCGGCGGGGGGTTCGGTGGTGTCGAAGACCGGCCCGATCGCGATGCCGGGGGACACGGCGATGCCCCGGATGACCGTTTCCTTCACCCGGCGCGCGGCACGACGATCGGCAACCGCGCCGCCTTTCGCTTCCGCCTTGTCGGGCTTGTCGGTCTTCATCCGGCCGTGAGCTTATCAGTCTTCATGGAAGCCAGCTTCGATCAGGCCGGCGATCGCGTCCATCGCTTCCTTGGCGTCCCAGCCCTCGGCCTCCACCACCACCTCGCTCCCCTGCCCGGCGCCGAGCATCATGAGCCCCATGATGGAGCAGGCCGGCACCGTCTGCCCGTGGCGAGAGACGTTGACGCAGGCGGAGAAGCGTTCGGCGACGGTGACCAGCTTGGCCGCCGCCCGGGCGTGCAGGCCGCGGCTGTTGATGATCTTGATCGTCTTGCGCATGACCAATCCGCCGGAGGGGTCGCAACCGCAGGGTCCTTCGCCCTCCGCCATCAGGGCAGCGCCCGGCTGGGGGCTGGCTTTCGCCTCCCCCGCTTCATCCGGCCATTCGTTCATGCAGTGCCTCCGGCGTCGCGCGCATGGCCGCCAGAAGACCCATTGGGGGAAGACCCATTGGGGGTGGAGCCATCGGGGGGGGTGCCATTCGGTTTCGGGGCCTCGGCCATGTCGGCCGCGCAGGCGATGTATTTCCGGCCGGCGGCAGTGGCATGCGCCACGGCCTCCGCCAGGGGCTCGGAGCCGCGGATCTTCGCGAGCTTCACCAGCAGCGGCAGGTTGACGCCGGCGATGACCTCCACCGTGCGGTGGTCGCAGAGCTGGAAGGCGAGGTTGGAGGGCGTGCCGCCCAGGATGTCCGTCAGCACCACGACGCCATCGCCCTGTTCCACGCCGGCGATGGAGGCGCGGATATCCTCCCGCCGCGTCTCCAGCTTGTCCTCGGGGAAGATGCAGACGGTCGCGACCGAGGCTTGCGGGCCCACCACGTGTTCCATGGCGAGACGCAGTTCCTCGGCGAGGCGGCCGTGGGTGACGAGGACCAATCCGATCATGATGAGTGCGACAGGGCCTCCCGCCCCGCAACAGGATTTTCTCCAGCGACCGCCCCCTGCGCAGTTGGGGCATGGGTGGCGGCCGAGGAAGCGAGTTCGCGGTGGATCAGGTCCACCCGCCAACCCAGCGAGGTCAAATGGGATGCCATGCGCTCCGCCACAAGCACGGAGCGGTGACGCCCGCCGGTGCAACCGAAGGCGAGCGTCAGGTACTTCTTCCCCTCCGCGACGTAGCGGGGCAACAGCAGGTCCAGCAGGCCCGTCATGCGGTCCCAGAATGGGAGGAAGGCGGGATCGGCCTCGACAAATGCCGCGATCTGGGATTCGCGACCGGTCATGGGGCGCAGCGCCGGGTCGTAATGCGGGTTGCGCAGGAAGCGGACGTCCAGCACCAGATCGGCTTCGCGCGGCAATCCCCGGGGAAAGCCGAAGGACAGGATGCCGATGCCGAGCCCCGCGGCATTGGCCGGGCGGAAGCGCTGTTCGATCTGGCGCCGAAGGTCCGGCAGGGGCAGGTCGGAGGTGTCGAGCACCACATCGGCCGCATCCAGCAGGGGGGCCAGCAGCGCGGATTCGCGGGCGATCCCCTCCTCCACCCGGCTGCCCATCGCCCCGCCCGGGGCCAGTGGGTGGCGGCGGCGGGTTTCGGAATAGCGACGCAGCAGGACCGGGGCCTCCGCCGTGGCGAAGACCAGGCTAACCGCGACATCCGGGCGGAGCCGGAGGCGGGAGACCACGCGCAGCACTTCCGACGCGTCGAAGCCGCGGGTGCGGGCATCGACGCCGATGGCCAGCGGCGTCGCGCCATCGCCGACCAGTTCCTCGATGATCGTCAGCGGCGGGTTGTCCACCGTCTCGAACCCCAGATCCTCCAAGGTGCGGAGGATGGAGGCCTTGCCGGCGCCGGACAGGCCGGAGACGAGGACGACGGGGCGGGCAGGCGGCAGGGGCGTGTCCATCACGCGGGAAACGCGCCGGCGGCCATGGCGGCGCGGCCACACGCGGCTTTCAACGCAAAGGCGACCTTGTCCGGCGCCGAGGGTTCCAGCCCGCGCAACGCCACCAGCGGCAGGGCGACGCCATGCGCCGTCCACTGGGCGGGCTCGGGCAGGCGGGGGGGCGCGGTGCTGCGCAGTTGGATCGCCAGGCGAAGGGGCGCGCTGGCCGAAGCGGGGAGGTCCCGCATCAGGCCGAGGCCCCGGATTTCCAGCATGCCGCGGAGCGGGGCGGGGGAGGAGGCGATCAGCGTGCCCTGTTCCGCCGCGACCTCCACCTGGTCATCGGCGACAAGGCTCCAGCCCAGGCCGAGGAGGCGGAGCACGAGGTCGGATTTCCCGGCGCCCGAGGGCCCCAGGATCAGCACGCCATCATCATCCAGGGCCACGCAGGACCCGTGCAGCGGCATAGCGGTCCGAAGACCCCCAATTCATGGCGGGCCGGACCATGGCAGAAAGGTGGCGGGAGTCAAATGAACGCCGATGGCAGCGGGAAGGATTGGCGCGGTTGCCTCGGCGAAGGGGGGCTGCCAGCCTGCGCGGCTGCATCGGGGAATGGCAGCGTGGCGATGATTGAGGCAGCAGATATCCAGGCAGCGGACATCGAGGCAGCAGCTGGGCGCATCGCGCCTTACGTGCGGCGGACGCCGGTGATGCGGATGGGCGGCGGCGACCTCGGCCTCGACATCCCTCTGATCCTGAAGCTGGAATTGCTGCAGGCCACGGGCAGCTTCAAGCCGCGCGGCGCCTTCAACCGGATGCTGTCCCTGCCGGTGCCGGAAGCCGGCGTCGCCACCGCTTCGGGCGGCAACCACGGCGCGGCCGTCGCCTATGCCGCCCGCGCGCTGGGCCACCGGGCGGAGGTCTTCTGCCCCGTGCCGACGCCGGCCGCCAAGACCGACCGCATCCGCGCCTATGGCGCCACGCTGCATCAGGTGGGCAACGCCTATGACGAGGCGCGGGAGGCGAGCGAGGCGCGGGCGGCGGAAACCGGCGCCATGATCGTCCATGCCTATGACCAGGCGGAGGTGCTGGCGGGCCAGGGCACGGTCGGGCTGGAATTGTGGCAGGACGCGCCGGAGGCGACGCATGTGCTGGTGGCGACCGGCGGCGGCGGGCTGATCGGCGGCATCGCCGCCTGGTATGCGGGCCGCGGCGCGGAGGTCATCAGCGTGGAGCCCGAGGGCTGCCCGACGCTGGCGACCGCGCTGCGGGAGGGCCGGCCCGTCCCCTGCCCCGTCGGCGGCCTGGCGGCAGACAGCCTGGGCGCGCGGCAGGTGGGCGCGCTGATGTTCGAGGTCGCGCGCCATCACGTGGCGCGGGCCGTGCTGGTGCCGGATGCGGCGATCCTCGATGCGCAGAAGCGGCTGTGGCAGGCGATGCGCCTGGTGGCGGAGCCGGGGGGCGCGACGGCGCTGGCGGCGCTGACCACCGGGGCCTTCGTGCCGCCGGCGGGGGCGCGGGTGGCTGTGGTGGTTTGTGGGAGCAATACCGACCCGTCCAAGGTCGTGTAAGGGGGGGGAGCGCTGCGCCCCCGCGCCCCCTCGCCAGGGCCGAACCGGCCCTGGACCGTCCTCAGTTGCCGAACAGGCGCTGGAAGCGGCCGAGGATTTCGGGAAGCGTCAGGCCGCTGGGCTGGGGCTGGGGGGCGGTGCCCTCCGGCACCCGGGCGCGGTAGCGGGCCAGGGCATCGCGCGTGCGCTCCAACCGCAACTCCACCGGCTCCGTCTGCGCGGTCGCGGCGCCGAGGCCGGTGACGCGGACCAGGGCAGCGCCGGCGGCGGGCAGTTCCTCCGCCGCGCGGGCCGCATCCTCCGCCTTGGGCGCGCAGGCGAGCGTCCGACCCTCCAGCGTGCAGGGCATCTCGAAATAGCGGTTGGGGGGGAAGCGGAGCTGGGCGGTGCCCGTCACGGCCAGCAGGCCGCGGCCGGCAGCTTCCAGCGTCAGGTCGCGGGCGGTGACCACGGGCACCAGGCGGCCGCCGCGGTCCTGCACTTCCAGGACCAGGGATGAACCACCGGCACCCTGCGCGCGCTCCACCGGTTCGCGGTGGCGCAGCAGGCAATCCGCGCGGTCCGTCATCCGGTCCGTGATGCAGGACAGGCGCCAGCTGCCGATCTCCTCCGGCGGGACGGCGGCGGGGGTCGTCACCGGTTGGGCGGCCGCGGGGACCGCGAAAAGAACGGCCGCGGGGCCCGCGGCCAAGGGGCCAGCCAGCAGGGCGAGGAGAAGGGCGTGGCTTGCTGCGGTCTTCATGACGGCGAAGATAGGCGGATGGAGGTCAAGGTTCCATGACACAGGTGCGATTCGCGGATGGCACGGCGGTGCCGGCACTCGGCCAGGGGACCTGGCACATGGGGGAACGGGGGTCCGACCGGCGGGCGGAAGCGGCCGCGCTGCGGCTCGGCCTCGACCTCGGCATGACCCTGATCGACACGGCGGAGATGTACGCCGAGGGCGGCGCGGAGGAGGTGGTGGCGGAGGCGATCGCGGGGCGGCGGGATGACTGCTTCCTCGTCTCCAAGGTCTATCCGCACAACGCTTCCGCCCGGAAGCTGCCGCTGGCGCTGGATGCCAGCCTGAAGCGCCTCAAGGTGGAGCGGATCGACCTGTATCTCCTGCACTGGCGCGGCGGCGTTCCGCTGGCGGAAACGGTGGCGGCGATGGAGAAGGCCGTCGCGGCGGGTAGGATCGCGCGCTGGGGCGTCTCCAACCTGGATGTGGACGACCTGGAGGAGCTGGGCCCGGCGCTGGCGGATTGCGCGACGGACCAGGTGCTGTGGAACCTGGAAGCCCGCGGCGTGGAGTTCGACCTGTTGCCCTTCTGCGCGGGGCGGGGGATGCCGGTGATGGCCTATTCGCCCGTGGGCCAGGGCGGCGCGCTGCTGCGGAATGCCGCGCTGAAGGCCATCGCGGCACGGCACGGGGTGACGCCCGCCCAGGTGGCGCTGGCCTTCGTGCTGGCCCGGCCGGGCGTGATCGCCATCCCCAAGGCGGCGGACCCCGCCCATGTGCGGCAGAACGCGGCGGCGCGCGACCTGCGCCTGGCGGCGGAGGATCTGGCGGCGCTGGACCAGGCCTTCCCGCCGCCCCGGCGCAAGCGCGCGCTGGCGATGCTGTAGCCGCACCGCCTATGCTGCGGCGGCGGAACAGGGAGCGCCGGGAATGGGCCTGCCAGGGGGCGTCTTCACGTTCGAGGGGGGTGACTGGCGGGCGAACCCGCTGGGGGATGCATGCCCGGCGGTGATGCCCCGGCCCGGCCTGGGCTGCCACCTGCCCATCAGCTGCTTCCCGCCGGCGGACACGCCGGTGCCGCAGCTGGCCGATGTGCCGATCACGGAGGAAGACCTGCTGCTGCTGGTCGGCCAGGGCAAGACCCTGCCCGGGACGCAGCGCCGCGTCTTCGACGCGCTGGTCGCCGCATCGAAATCCGGCGCCCTGTGGTTCCATGAGATCAGCCGCAGCGGGCTGCGGCTTTCCCACTTCCTCGCGCAATGCTGCATCGAGAGTTCGTCCTTCCAGAAGCTGGACGAAGGCTTCGTCTTCAACTCCCTGGCGGGACTGCTGGCGACCCACGGCAAATACCTGACGGAGGAACAGGCGAAGTCCTTCCTGCCGGAGGACCGGAAGACCCGCCACGACGCCATCACGCTGAAGCTGGGCGAGGCCAAGACGCCGGAGGAAAAGAAGGCGCTTGAGACGGCCCTGGCCGACAGCGACGCGGCGGAGAAGAGGAAGCCGCAGGAGCTGGCCAACACCGTCTATGCCAACCGCAACGGCAATGGCGGCGTCGATTCCGGCGATGGCTGGACCTATCGCGGGCGGGGGCTGATCCAGCTGACCGGGCGCGGCAACTACCGGGAGGCCGGCAAGGCCCTGGATTTGCCGCTGGAGGCGCAGCCGCAGCTGGTGTCGAAGGATGCGGAAATCGCCCTCAAGACCGCGTCCTGGTTCTGGACCCGGCACAAGCTGAACGACCATGCGGACGTCGATGATGCGCTGAAGGTCAGCCAGGCCATCAACCTCGGCCCCAACGCCGTGGGGGGCAAGGGGAAGCCGAACCACCTGAAGGAAAGGCAGGAGAAGACCGAAGCCGCGAAGACGATCTGGGGGGATTGGGCGCTGCGGTGAGCGGGTATCCGCTCCATCTAACGCCGTTCCTCGCGCTGCGCGGGCTGGAGGCGCTGGCGCCCTACCAATAGCCCTGCATGATCGCCCGCGCCCAATCGGGCTCCCGCACCTCGCCCCGCGGGTCGAAGCCCGTCATGTGCGGCTTGATGTCGAGGACGGGCGTGCCGTCGATGGCATCCAGCCCCCGGACCCGCAGCGCCATCCCCTGAACGCCGAGCAGCGCGCAGGTGGTGACGCCGATCCGGTTGGGCCGCGGCGATCCGCGCTGGCCGAGGATGCCGACGCGTGGCCAGTCCTGGCGCCCGCGCGGGTGGCGGGCATTGCGTTCGACCTTCGCGGGGTCGATGCGGTCGAAGACGAAGACCACCGTGACATGGCTGAAGGCATCGAGCCCGAGCGCGGCATCGGGGCCGAGCTGGGTGGGGTCCAGCAGGATCTCGGCCTCCACCCCGTCCCAGGCATCGTCCAGGGCCTCCGCCCTTCCGCCGCGGACATGGGCGATGGGCGTGAGGATCATCGGAACCCCCCTACTGGAAGATCGGCACCGCCGGCATGTCCGGCTGCGCGGGTGGTGGCGGCAGGTCGATGATGACGGTGCTCGGGTCCTGAAGCGGCGCGCGGTCCAGCCAGTAGGTCACGCTCTCCGGCCAGAAGATCACGATGGCGACGAGGATGAGCTGCAGGCCGAGCCAGGGCACAGCGCCCCAGTAGATGTCCCGCGTCAGCACCGATTTCGGCGCGATGCCGCGCAGGTAGAACAGCGCGAAGCCGAAGGGCGGATGCATGAAGCTGGTCTGCAGGTTGATGCAGATGAGGACGCCGAACCACACCAGGTCGATGCCGAGGTTCTTCGCGACCGGGGCCAGCAGCGGGATGACGATGAAGGCGATCTCGAAGAAATCGAGGAAGAAGGCCAGGAAGAAGATGAAGATGTTGACGAAGATCAGGAAGCCGGTCTGGCCGCCCGGCAGCTGCGCCAGCAGGTGCTCGATCCAGATGCCGCCATCGACGCCCTGGAACACGAGCGAGAAGACCGTCGCGCCGATCAGGATGAAGATGACCATGGAGGTGATGCGCATGGTGGTGCCCATGGCTTCGCGCACCAGCGGCCGCGTCAGGCGCCGGTTGATGGCGGCCAGCGCGATGGCGCCGATCACGCCCATGGCGCCGGCTTCCGTCGGCGTCGCCAGGCCCATGAAGATCGTGCCCAGCACCATGAAGATCAGCACGACGCTGGGCACCATGCCCTTCAGCACGCGCCACCACAGGCGCCAGGTCCGCGGCTCCAGCAGATCATCCGGCAGGGGCGGCACCTTATGGGGCGCGAAGATGCTGACCAGCGCGATGAAGGCGATGAACAGCGCGAGCTGGAGGATGGAGGGCCCGATGGCGCCCGCATACATGTCGCCGACGCTCTGGCCGAGCTGGTCGCCCAGCACGATCAGCACCAGCGACGGCGGGATGACCTGGGTGATGGTGCCGGATGCGGCGATGACGCCGGTCGCGATCCGCATGTCGTAGCCCGTGCGCATCATGATGGGCAGGCTGATCATGCCCATGGCGATGACGCTGGCCGCGACCGTGCCGGTGATGGCGCCCAGGATCGCGCCCACGATGATGACGGCATAGGCAAGCCCGCCCGGCACCTTGCCGAAAAGCTGCCCGGTGCCTTCCAGCAGGTCCTCCGCCAGGCCGCAGCGTTCCAGGATGGCGCCCATCAGCGTGAAGAAGGGGATGGCCAGCAGCAGGTCGTTCGACAGGATGTTGAAGATGCGCAGCGGCAGGTTGAACATCCAGGCTTCCGGGAAGAAGCCCAGCGAGACCGAGATGAAGCCGAAAAACAGGCCCACGGCGGCGAGCGAGAAGGCGGCCGGGAAGCCGATGAGCAGGAAGACGATCAGCCCCGCGAACATCAGCGGCGGCATCAGATCCTCATGCGGGATCGACGCGATATAGGAGAGGATGTTCATCGTGCCCTCAGACGTCGTGCCGCAGGCACGCCTGCGGCGTGACGGGCGCCGGCATCCGCCGGCTTGCCTTCGCGCCTAAGCGCTGTGGCGCGGGGCCACGCGCGAGCGCTGTGCGCGGGCCGCCGCTGGCGGCCGAAGTTGTGTTGCGGTGGGGCATGGGCCTATTGCTCGGGCCGGGCGTAGCTGGCGTGGATGCGGCCGTCTTCCAGCCGGATGCCGCGCAGCATGGCCACGCGCTTCACCAGTTCCGACAGCCCCTGCACCGCCATCAGCGCGAAGCCCAGCGGCAGCAGCAGCTTCACCGGCCAGCGGATCAGCCCGCCGGGGGAGGAGGAGGTCTCCGCCCGCATCCAGCTTTCCACGAAGAAGGGCCAGGTCATCCAGGCCAGCAGCACCATCGCAGGCAGCAGGAACAGCCCGATGCCGACCACATCCACCCAGATCCGCGCCCTTTCGCTGATCGAGCCATAGATCAGGTCCACCCGCACATGTTCGTTGCGGAACAATGTGTAGGCGGCGCCCAGCATCACCACGGCGGCGAAGAAGTACCACTGCACCTCCAGCCAGGCATTGGAGCCGGAGGAGAAGCCATAGCGCGCGAAGGCATTGCCCGCGCTGACCAGGCAGGCGAGCAGCACCAGCCAATCGGCCAGGCGGCCGAAGGCTGTATTCATGGCATCGACGCCGCGACTGAAGGCGAGCAAGGGGCCCATGGAGACGGGCGCACTCCCTGGATTTCGATGGTTTGGGCGCCGGGGCGCCGAGTGGCGCCATCTAGCCCCGCAGGTCCCCCCAGGCCAAGGGGCATTCAGGGGAGGGTCATTCAGGGGCAGGCGGGCGGGGATGCAACCGGGGGCATGGCCGGACCGTTGCGGGGTGTCCATGATCCACCCTCCCCCTTCTGCCCCGGCGCCTGGCTGCGTATCGTCGCCGCCGTGATGCCCCCCGCCACCCCGCCGTGCTGACGGCACTCTCCCTCACGCTGGCTTTGCTGGTGGTGCTGGCCATCGTGCCGGTCCTTGCGGCCGGCCGGGGGCTGCCGGGCGGGCTGCCAGTCGGGCTGCCAGTCGGGCTGCCGGTCGGTTTCCTGGTGCATGGGGGGTCGCTGCTGGCGGCGCTGGTCTTCGCGGGCTGCGGGCTGGCGGCGCTGCTGGGGGGCGCGCCGGCGCCGCGGGCGCTGATGCCGGGAAGCTGGGCGCCGATGCTGCTGGCGCTGGATGGCCTGTCGGCCTGGTTCCTGCTGCTGCTCGGGCTGGCGGGCGCCTGTTCGGCGCTGTTCGCCCTGGCCCATTACAGCCACGCCCCCGCCCGCGTGCTGGCGGCCTACCCGCTGTTCCTGGCCGCCATGGCGCTGACCCTGCTGGCCGCCGACGGCTTCACCCTGCTGCTGGGATTCGAGGGCATGTCCCTCGCCTCCTGGGCGCTGGTCGCGGCCGACCACGACCGGCCGGAGAACCGGCGGGCGGCGCGCCTCTACCTCATCTTCGCGATCCTGTCGGGCATCTGCCTGGTGCCGGCGGTGGGGCTGCTGGCGGTGGGGGGCGACATCGCCTTCGCCGCCATGCGCGAAGCCCCGCCGGAGGGCTGGCGCGCCGCCGCGATCCTGGCACTGGTGGTGGCCGGCGCGGGGGCCAAGGCGGGGCTCGTTCCCCTCCATGCCTGGCTGCCGCTGGCCCATCCGGCGGCGCCGAGCCATGTCTCCGCCCTGATGTCGGGCGCCATGACCAAGGTCGCCGTCTATGTCCTGGCGCGGCTGCTGCTCGACCTGTCGGGCCCCGCGCAGCCGATCTGGTGGGGCGTGCCGCTGCTGGTGCTGGGCGCGGCGTCCGCCGTGCTGGGGGCGCTGCGCGCCAATCTGGAGGAGGACAGCAAGACCCTGCTGGCCTGTTCCACCATCGAGAATATCGGGCTGATCGCCATCGGGCTCGGCCTGGCCTGCGCCTTCCGCGCGGCCGACCTGGGGGCGCTGGCGGGGCTGGCGGCCGGGGCGGCGCTGCTGCACGCGCTGAACCACGCCATGTTCAAGTCGCTGCTGTTCCTGGGGCTGGGGGAGGTGCTGCATGGCGCGGCCTCCCGACGCCTGGATCGCCTCGGCGGGCTGATCCACGCCATGCCCTGGACCGCGGCCGCGGTACTGGTGGGGGTGGGGGCGGCGGCGAGCCTGCCGCCGCTGTCCGGCTTCGCCAGCGAATGGCTGCTGCTGCAGGCGCTGCTGGCGGCCTGGCGGGTCGGTGACCTCGCCTTCCAGGTGCTGGCGGTGGGGGTGGCGGCGCTGGCCGCGCTGGCGGCGGCGCTGGCGGCGGCGGCGATGGTGCGGCTGTTCGGCCTGGCCTTCCTCGGCCGGCCGAGGACGCCGCGGGCGGCCGGTGCGCAGGACGGCCCCTGGTTCGCCCGCGCCGCGCTGCTGCTGCCGGCGGGGCTGACGGTGCTGTTCGGCCTGCTGCCGGGGCCGATGCTGTCCCTGGCCGAAGGCGCGCTGCAGGGGCTGGTGCGGCAGGATGTGACGGAACGCGCGACGATCGGCGCCATCCGCGTCGGCGATGGCGCCGGGGCCTATATGCCGATCGGCATCGCGCTGCTGCTGGCGGTGCTGGGGGCGGCCATCGTCTTCGCCGTCAAGCGCCGGGCGCCGGCGGGGGTGGCGCGGAGCCCGGCCTGGGATTGCGGCTTCATCGCGCCCCCGCAGCACCTGCCCTTCGGCGACCCGATCACCCAGCCGAGTGCCGCGGGGCTCGGCCAGCCGCTGCGGCGGATGCTGGGCAACCCCGTGCTGGCGGTGCATGAGGGCGTGACCATGCCGCCGCCCGGCGATCCATCCCCCGCGCGGATCGAGGCCGGGTTCAGCGACCCGTCGGACCGACTGCTGCTGGCGCCCCTGGCCCGGCTGCGGGACGCGATCGTGGTCCGGACGGAAAGGCTGCGGGACCTGACCCTCGCCCAATGCCTGATGCTGCCCTTCGGCACGCTGGTCGCGCTGCTGGCGCTGATCGCCTGGCTGGAGGCGCGATGATGGCCTTCCTGGCGGGGCTGCTGACCCAGGCGATCCACCTGGCGCTGATGCTGGTGGCAGCGCCGCTCGTCGTCGGCGTCATCCGCTGGCTGAAGGCGCGGATGATGGGGCGGATCGGCGCCAGCCCCCTCCAGCCGTTGCGGGACTTTCGGAAGTTGCTGCTGAAGCGGCCGGTGCTGGCGGACAATGCGAGCTGGATCAGCCGGGCGTCGCCCTATCTCGGCGCCGGCGCGGCGCTGGCGGCGGTGGCGCTGGTGCCGTCATTCGCGCGGGGCATGGCCTTCGCGCCGCTCGCGGACCTCGTGCTGATCGCGGGGCTGCTGGCGCTGGGGCGGGTGGCGATGGCGCTGGCGGGGCTGGATGTCGGCACGGCCTTTGGCGGGCTCGGCGCGGCGCGGGAGATGAGCTTCGCGGCACTGGCGGAACCCGCGCTTCTGCTGGCGGTGATGAGCTTCGCGATCCTGGCCGGGACCACCGGGCTCGATTCCATCGCGGGCACCTTCCAGGAGGGGGCGCTGGGCCTGCGCGTCTCGCTCGGCCTGGCGCTGGTGGCGCTGCTGGCGGTGGCGGTGGCGGAGAATGCGCGCATCCCCGTGGACAACCCGGCGACGCACCTCGAACTGACCATGGTGCATGAGGCGATGATCCTGGAAGCCTCCGGCCGCCACCTGGCGCTGTGGGAGGCCGCGGCGGCGCTGCGCCTGACGCTGTGGCTGGCGCTGCTGGCGGCGATCTTCTTTCCCTTCGGCACCGCGCCCGCGGGCTTCGCGCCGGTGGCGTGGGTGGTAGGGCTGCTGGCCTTCGTGGCCAAGATCGGCGTGCTGTGCCTGGCGCTGGCCTGTTTCGAGAGCGCGATCGCCAAGATGCGCGTCTTCCGGGTGCCGGAATTCCTCGGCGCGGCCCTGCTGCTGGGGCTGCTGGGCGCGCTGCTGCTGTTTGTCTCGACGAGGCTGGCATGACCTTCGGATCGCCCGCCTATGACATCGCGCATCTGCTGGGGGGTGGCGTGCTGCTGCTGTCCTTCGTGCTGCTCTACCAGCGGCGGATCGACGCGGTGATCAACGCCTTCGCGGTGCAGGGCGCGCTGCTGGCCGCGGCCGCGGCCTGGCAGGGCTACATCCAGGGGGCGGCGGGGCTCTATGTGACCGCGGTGATCGCGGTGGTGGCGAAGGCGGTGCTGATTCCGCTGGCGCTGCGCCATGTGCTGGGGCGCTTCGGCTTGCAGCGGGCGGTGGAGCCGGCACTGGGAGTGGGGCCTTCGCTGGTGGCGGCGGTGGCGCTGGTCGGCCTTTCGGTGCTGGTGGTGCTGCCCATCACCGCGGGGCAGGCGCAGGCGCTGACGAGGGAGGATCTGGCGCTGGCGCTGTCCGTCGTGCTGCTGGGCATGCTGATGATGATCACGCGGCGCAACGCCATCAGCCAGGTGATCGGGCTGATGAGCCTGGAGAACGGCCTGATCCTGGGCGCCGTCGCCGTGACGGGGATGCCGCTGGTGGTGGAATTGTCCACGGCGGCGCTGGTGCTGATGGTGGCGGTGGTCGGCGGCGTCGTCGTCTTCCAGATCCGCGGGCGGCTGGAGACGCTGGATACGTCCTTCCTGCATCGGGCGCGGGGGGAGGAGCCGCCGGCATGAGGGCTTCGCTGGTGAGTTGGGGAAGGCGCTGCCTTCCCCAAACCCCATCCGCCAGGAGGCAGAGC
>NZ_JBHYGL010000026.1:0-23722 GCF_051859025.1 Falsiroseomonas sp.
GGGCGGGCGCGGCGGTGTGGCCTGGCCCTGCTGGGGCGGGCGGGGCGGCTGCGCCGGCGGGCGGGCGGCGGGCTGGCTGGGGGCGGGCGCGCTGGCAGCAGGTGGCGGCGCGGCAGGCGGCGTCGCCTGCACGGGCCGTGGCGGTGCCAGCGTGCCTTGGCCCGGCGCGATGCTGGATTGTGGCAACGCGACGCCCCCGGACAGGGCGACCAGCAGCACCGACAGGACAGCGGGACGGGCGAAGCGCATGCCCGATCCCTTCCGCATTCCATGGCGCCGGGTCAAGCGCCTAAGTGCGGTTCCTGCGATGACGTGGGAGGATCGGTGGGGGGAGGATCGGTGGGGGGGGCGGGCGGCGACGCGGGTGGGACCTGAGACCGCGCCGCCGCCTGCCTGGACCGCCGATGGGGGGATGCGGCGGTCGGGGTCTCAACGGGGCCGCACCGCCGGGGTTGCAGCCCGGCGGCGTGGTCACGCAGGTGTCAGGAAAAAGCCTATTTCAGCCCGTCCCAGAATTCCTTCACCTTGGCGAAGAATCCCTCCGATTCCGGGCTTGAACGGCCGGTCTTCTCGCATTCCTTCTCGAACTCGGCGAGCAGCTCCTGCTGCCGCTTCGAGAGGTTCTGCGGGGTCTCCACCGCCACCTGGACATACATGTCCCCCCGCGCCGCGGATCGCAGCACGGAGAAGCCCTTGCCCCGCAGCCGGAACTGGTCGCCTGTCTGGGTGCCGGCCGGGATCGTCACGCGGGCGCGCCCGCCATCAATGACGGGCACCTCCACGCCGCCGCCCAGCGCCGCCTGTGTCATCCGCAGGGGGACACGAACGAAGATGTTGGCGCCGTCCCGCTGGAAGATCGGGTGCGTCTTCACGCCGACATCGACATAAAGGTCGCCCGCCGGCGCGCCGCGCAGCCCGGCCTCGCCTTCCCCGGAAAGCCGGATGCGCGTGCCGTCCTCCACCCCCGCCGGGATGGTCACGGCCAACGTGCGGTCCCGCTGGGTGCGGCCCTGGCCACCGCAGACCTTGCAGGGGTTCTTGATGATGCGGCCGGAGCCGGAGCAGGTCGGGCAGGTGCGCTCGATGAGGAAGAAGCCCTGCTGCGCGCGCACCTTGCCCGCACCCTGGCAGGTCGGGCAGGTCTGTGCCGCCTGGGCCGCCGGGCCTTCGCTGCCGGTGCCCTTGCAGGCCTCGCAGACCACGGAGGACGGGACGCGGATGGTCTTCTTCGCGCCCGCGAAGGCCTCCTCCATCGTGACTTCCACCTGCTGGCGGAGGTCCGCGCCACGGCCCACGGGGCCACGCCCGCCGCGGCCACGGCCGCCGAGGCCGCCGAACATCTCCTCGAAGATGTCCTCGAAGGCGCCGCCGAAGGGGTTGCCGCCGGCACCACCACCACCGCCGCCCCCGCCGAAGCCACCCTGTTCGAAGGCGGCATGGCCATAGCGGTCATAGGCGGCGCGCTTCTCGGCGTCCTTCAGCACGTCATAGGCTTCGTTCAATTCCTTGAACTTGCCCTCGGCGGTCTTGTCCCCCTGGTTGCGGTCGGGGTGGTACTGCATGGCGAGCTTGCGGTAGGCCTTCTTCAGGTCCTCCTCGCTCGCGTCCCGGGCGGCGCCCAGGACCTCGTAATAGTCGCGCTTGGCCATGGGGCCCCAAGTCCTCACGCTGGCTGACCCGCCCGGGGGTGATCCCCGCAGGGCAGCGTGTTCAACAAGCCTGTTTCAACAAGGCAACGCCCGACCCCCTTTCGGAAGCCGGGCGCGCCGGAGACCGGTCGATCCGGAAGCCTCGGCCTTACGAGGGCTTCTTCTTCTTCGGGTCCACTTCCTCGAACTCGGCGTCCACCACCTTGTCGTTCGGGTTGCCGCCCGGTGCGCCCTGGCCACCGCCAGCCGCGCCGGCCGCATCGCCCGCCGCGGCCTGCGCCTTGTAGAGCGACTCGCCCATCTTCATCGCGACCTGGGAGAGGCTGTCATTGGCGGCCTTGATCGCCTCCAGATCCTGCCCTTCCATCGCGCTGCGCGCGGTGGCGATCGCGGCTTCGACCTCGGCCTTCTCATTGGCCGGGACCTTGTCGCCGCTTTCTTTCAGCGTCTTCTCCGTGGAGTGCACGAGGGCATCGAGCCCGTTGCGCGCTTCCACCGCCTCACGCCGCTTCTTGTCGGCATCGGCATTGGCCTCGGCCTCCCGCACCATCCGCTCGATGTCGTTGTCGGACAGGCCGGACTTCGCCTGGATGCGGACCTGCTGTTCCTTGCCGGTGGCCTTGTCCTTCGCGCTGACGGAGACGATGCCGTTCGCGTCGATATCGAAGGTCACTTCCACCTGCGGCACGCCGCGCGGCGCCGGGGGCAGGCCGGTCAGGTCGAACTGGCCGAGCAGCTTGTTGTCCGCCGCCATCTCCCGCTCGCCCTGGAAGACCTTAATGGTCACCGCGGACTGGTTGTCATCGGCCGTGGAGAAGACCTGCGACTTCTTGGTGGGGATGGTGGTGTTGCGCTCGATCAGGCGGGTGAACACGCCGCCCAGCGTCTCGATGCCCAGGCTCAGCGGGGTCACGTCGAGCAGCAGGACGTCCTTGACGTCGCCCTTCAGCACGCCGCCCTGGATGGCGGCGCCGATGGCGACGACCTCGTCCGGGTTGACGTTGCGGGCGGGTTCCTTGCCGAAGAACTGCTTCACGATCTCGATGACCTTCGGCATGCGCGTCATGCCGCCGACCAGGATGACCTCGTCGATCTCCCCGGCGGTCAGGCCCGCATCCTTCAGCGCCATCTTGCAGGGCTCGAGCGTCTTCTGGATCAGGTCATCGACCAGGCTTTCCAGCTTCGCCCGCGTCATCTGCATCACCAGGTGCTTCGGCCCGGAGGCATCGGCGGTGATGAAGGGCAGGTTCACCTCGGTCTGCTTGGACGACGAAAGCTCGATCTTCGCCTTCTCGGCCGCTTCCTTCAGGCGCTGCAGGGCAAGCTTGTCGCCGCGCAGGTCGATGCCCTGTTCCTTGCGGAACTCATCGGCCAGGTAGTCGATGATGCGCGCGTCGAAATCCTCGCCACCCAGGAAGGTGTCGCCGTTGGTGGACTTCACCTCGAAGACGCCGTCGCCGATCTCGAGGACCGAGACGTCGAAGGTGCCGCCGCCGAGGTCGTAGACCGCGATGGTGCCGCCCTTCTTCTGGTCCATGCCATAGGCCAGCGCGGCGGCCGTCGGCTCATTGATGATGCGCAGCACTTCAAGGCCCGCGATGGAGCCGGCTTCCTTGGTCGCCTGGCGCTGGGCGTCGTTGAAGTAGGCGGGGACGGTGATGACGGCCTGCGTCACCTTCTCGCCGAGATAGGCCTCGGCCGTCTCCTTCATCTTGGTCAGGATGTTGGCGCTGATCTGCTGCGGCGCGTAGGTCTTGCCCTCCACCTCGACCCAGGCATCGCCATTCGGCGCGCGGGCGATGGAATAGGGCACCAGGCCCTTGTCCTTCGACACCATCGGGTCGTCGAAGCGACGGCCAATCAGGCGCTTGACGGCATAGAGGGTGTTGGTCGGGTTGGTCACGGCCTGGCGCTTGGCGCTCTGCCCGACCAGACGCTCACCGTTCTTGGCGAAGGCGACCATGGACGGCGTGGTGCGCGCGCCCTCCGCATTCTCGATGACGCGGACGTCCTTGCCTTCCATGATGGCGACGCAGGAATTGGTGGTACCGAGGTCGATACCGATGACCTTGCTCATCCGATTTGGCTCCTCTTGCGGCGGCGAGGGTGCGGCCCCTGAAGGCACCGCGCCCGGCCCCTGCCGGATGTGGGTGTGTGGATGAGCGTGACATATTCATCGCAGTGGCCCCGGGCAAGGGGGTGAAGCCCAGGACTCAGGCTTTGCGCGCTGAAGTTGCGGCGCGGTGGTCCGGCTGTGGCGCGGGGGACGCTTATCTCGTTCCGGCGCTGCCCCGCCTTGTGTAGATTGCGGGGGCCAATGATCCAGACCCTCCCCCTGCATCCCGACCGCGACCTCCTGGCCGGCGAGCTTCATGCCCGCCCGGCCCTGCCGCTCGCCACCCCCGTCACCATCAGCCGGCTCGCCATGCTGCGCGAAGCGGGGGCCGACCGCGGCGCCGCGATCCGCCACCTGGAGACGCTGTGCCGCCGCTATGGCGTGACGCCGCCCGCGGCCGGCGCCGATTTCGTGATGGCGGATTTCGGCCGCTTCACGCTGCGCTACGAACGCCACACCGAATTCGATGGCTGGACCTTCCTGCGCCCCGGCCCCGATGCCGGCGCCCCCGACCCCTTCGAGGATACGGCGATCGAGGCCGTGCCCACGGATTGGCTGGCGGAACTGCCGGGCCGGGCGCTGGTGGCCGCCCATATCGCCGTGCCCCGCACGGCCGGGGAGGATGAGCCGCCGCCGCCCGGCTGCTTCGTGCCGGACAACCTGGCGGGTTCCAGCCTGTCCGCCGGCGCCGCCACGGCCTGGACGGATTTCCGCCCCGGCGCGGATGGCTTCACCCGCATCCTGCTGCAGGACCACGGCATGACCGCCGCGCTGGCCGGCCGCCTGGCCCAGGCGGTGTGGGAGGTGGAGACCTACCGGCTGCTGGCGCTGCTGGCGCTGCCCCAGGCCCGCGCCTGTTCCGCCGAACTGGCCCGCGCCTCTGCGGGGCTGGCCGCGCTGACCGCCCGCCTCCCTGGCCTCGACAAGCTGGATGAGGAACGGGCGGCGCTGGAGGAGTTGACCGACCTCGCCACCACGATCGAGCGTTTGGCGGCAGAGACGGCGGACCGGTTCAGCGGCACGCGCGCCTATCACGCGCTCGTCGGCCGCCGCCTGCAATCGCTGCGGGAGACGCGGCTGCATGGGTTGCCGACGCTGACGGAATATCTGGAGCGTCGCCTCGACCCCGCCGTGGCGACGGTGGAGGCGACGGGCACGCGCATCGCCAACCTCTCCGTCCGTTGCGGCCGCGCGGTGGATCTGCTCCGCGCCCGTGTCGCCGTGGCGCAGGAGGCGCAGACGCAGCAATTGCTGGGTGCCATGGCCGATACGGGCCGGGCGCAGCTGCGGCTGCAGGAGACGGTGGAGGGTCTCTCCGTCGCCGGCATTTCGTATTACGTGCTGTCGCTGGCGGGTTATGCGTTGAAGCCGCTGCCGCTGGGCGGGTTCAAGGCGGACATGCTGCTGGCGGCGCTGGTGCCGGTGGTGGCGGGCCTGGTCTGGGTCCGCATGCGCCGCAACCGCCGGAAGGCCGCACCCTGACTGAAGACGGTCCAGGGTCGTCTCGACCCTGGCGTGGGGGGGGCGGGGGGAGCAGCGCTCCCCCTGCGGCGGTATAGGGCCTGTGGACACTTGGCTGCGGGCGCGCTCGGCGGCGTCTTTCCGCGCCTGGGGCGTTGGGGTCAGGGCGACGATGGAACCCCATCGCCGCCCCGCCCCCGCCTGCCAGGCACGAAAATCCACTCGCCGATCGCATCCCGGGCCAAATGTCCACAGGCCCTAGAGACCTGCCGTGAGGTACCGAACCCGCTTCCCGTTCCGCGGATCCGTCGCTTCCCCCGCCGGCCGGAACCCCAGCCTCTCGTGGAAAGCCATGCTGCCTGGGTTGGGCGGGTCGAGGTTGACCTCGCAGGCCAGGATCGCCAGCCCTGCTGCCCGGGCCTGTTCGCGGAGGTCCGCGTAGAGCGCCCGGCCCAGCCCCTGGCCCTGCGCCTGCTGCGCCACCACCACCCGGTCGATATAGGCGAAGGCGGGGAAGTGCTGGAGGAACCAGCCGTGGTTCGGGCCCTGCGCTGGTGTCTCGTGGCTCAGCGCCAGCAGGAAGGCCGCCGGGGCGCCATCCGCGCCCTCGATCATCCGCGCGCTGAGGGCAACCGCCGCCAGCGCCGCGAAATCAGCGGCGGACAGTGCGTTCACAGCCGCCGCATGGGCGTTGTTCAACGCGTTCAGCGCCGGCAGGTCGGCCGGCGCGATGTCACGCGGGGTGGCCAGGCTACTTGCCCGCCACCACCACCATGGCGGGCTTCAGCAGGCGGCCATGCAGCGTCCAGGCCGGCGTCCAGGCCTGGATGACGGTGCCGGGCTCCACGCCTTCCGGCGCCGGCTGTTCCGCCATCGCCTGGTGGAATTCTGGGTCGAAGGGCTGGCCCTTCGCGTCCAGCTTCTGCACGCCGTGGCGTTCCAGCATCGTGACGAAGCCACGCTCGACGCCCTCGAACCCCCCGCGCAGCTTGGCGAGGAGCTCGGCCTCGTCCTCCGCCGCCGGCGGCAGGCTGTCGAGGCCGCGGCGGAGGTTCTCCGCCGTCTCCACCACGTCGCGGGCGAATTTCTGCACGGCGTAGAGCCGCGCATCCTCCGCCTCCCGCTTCGCGCGGGCGCGGAGGTTGGCGTTGTCGGCTTCCGCGCGCAGCCACTTGTCGCGCATCTGGGACAATTCGGCTTCCAGCGCCGCGATGCGCTCCGCGTCGGTGGGCTGGGCCGCCGCGTTGGCGGCGCCCTCGGTCGCGGCGGTGGCCTCGGCCGCGGTGTCGGCCGGGGTGGGGGTATCCTGCTTGTCGCTCATGTCGGTGGTGATCTGGATCTCAGGCCCAACTGGCCAGTAGGGGTGGCGGATCGGGAAGGGGAGGCGTTCGAAACGCGCCCACCACCTAGGCGTCCCGATGCCCCCACGCAAGCACCGGGGGGCGAACCCCCCGGTCCATGCGTCACGCCGCGCGCAGCCCCTGCACGGTGGCGCCGAGCATCTGGCGCAGTGCGGCCGCGCCCTGGTCCAGGCGCCGGGCCGTCTCCTCCAGCGATGCGACGGCCGCGCCGGTGGTGCCGATCGCCTTCTCCGGCTGGGCAACCGCCTGGGCAGCGGCTTCGGTGCTGCTGGCCACGCGGGTCGCGGTGCCCGCGATCTCCCGCGTCCCGGCACCCTGCTGTTCCACGGCGGCGGCGATGGCGCCGGAGACCGCATCCATGTCCCCCACCACATCGGCGATGCCGCGGATGGCCTTCACGGCTTCGGCGGTGGAGGCCTGGATGGCGGAGACCTGCTGGCCGATCTCCTCCGTCGCCTTGGCCGTCTGCGCCGCCAGCGCCTTCACTTCACCGGCAACCACGGCAGATCCCTTGCCGGCCTCCCCGGCGCGCGCGGCCTCGATCGTGGCATTGAGGGCGAGGAGGTTGGTCTGCCCGGCGATGTCGCTGATGAGGCGCACGACCTGGCCGATGCGCGCCGCGCCCTCCGCCAGGCCGTTCACCAGCGCATCCGTCTCCCGCGCCTGGGTGGAGGCGCGGCCCGCGACCTGCGCGGCACCGGCCACGGTCTGCATCCCCGCGGCGGCGGCGGACACCACATCCCCCGCCACGCCGCCGACCTGGGTTTCGACCTGCTCGGCCAGGGCATGGCGGCCGACCCTGGCTTCCGCCGCCGCGGCGGCGTCACGTTCCAGCCGCCGGGCAACCTCGGCCTTCTCCGCCGTCCGCGCCGCTTCCGCATCCTCCAGCGCCGCGCCGGCGTTGGCGAAGGCAGTCTGCAACCTGCCGACCAGGGCGATCAGCGCGGCGGCTTCCGCCACCAGGATGCCGGCATGGACGGCCGCCCGCAGCAGCGTGCCTTCCCCCCCGAAGACGATCATCGGCGCCAATTCGTTCAGCACCGTGCGGTGCAGCGCCACGGTCAGGGTCGCGAAGATGATGGCCCGCCGGTCCACCAGCCCCGCCACCACCGCCAGCCCCGCGAAATAGGCCATGGGCATGTCGAGCCGGAGGGCGACCGGCGCGACCCAGACCAGGACGGAGACCTGCACCATCAGCGCCACCGCGATGACCGGGCGGGCAGCGGGATGCGCAACCCCCGCCTGGGCCGCCAGCAGCGCCGCCGCCGCCCAGCGAGGCTACCAGCATGAGGCCCGGCACCATCAGCCATAGGGCGGAGAGCAGGATCCGCGCGGTGTCGCGGCGCAGCTGGTCGAGGTTCATGGAAGCGAGCTCCGTGTTCGGGCGATCCGGGTTCAAGCGATCCGCTCTGAGGCGATCCGGGCCGCGCAGGCGGCCCGGCCGATGGCGGCAAGCACGATGAAGGCACCGCTGTCGCGGCGAAGGCGCGCCGCATCCACCCCCGGCATGGCGGGGGCGGCGATGGCGATGGTGAGGGGGCCGAGGCTGCGGATCATCGCGGGGTCCCAGCCGATGACGCCCAGCACGCCGGCCAGCGCGCGGTCCGGGCGCGATCGCTTGGCATGGGTGGCCTCAAGGCCCGCGACGATAACGGCGCATGAACCATCCGCCTCGCGCGGTTCCCCGCCCCGGTCTTCCGGACTACACCGGCCCCATGCTCCGCAGCATCTTCACCGTCGGCGGCTGGACCATGGCGAGCCGCATCCTCGGCTTCGCGCGGGACATGCTGATCGCCGCCCGCCTGGGCGCCGGGCCGATCGGCGATGCCTTCTTCGTGGCGCTCCGCCTGCCCAATTTGTTTCGGCAGCTGTTCGGGGAGGGCGCCTTCAACGCCGCCTTCGTCCCCGCCTTCGCCGGCGCCTATGCGCTGGACGGGCCGGCCAAGGCGCGGGCGCTGGCCAATTCGCTGGCGGGGCTGATGACGTTGTCGCTCAGTGGCCTGGTCGCCATCGGCATCATCTTCATGCCGCAGCTCCTGTTCGTCCTGGCGCCGGGTTTCGTGGGGGAGGCGGTGCGCTTCCCGCTGGCCGTGGAACTCACGCGCATCACCTTCCCCTACCTGCTGTTCATCTGCCTGGCCGCGCTGGTGTCGGGCGTGCTGAACGGCATGGACCGCTTCGCGGCGGCGGCGGCGGCGCCGGTGCTGTTCAACCTGATCTCCATGGCGGCGCTGCTGGGGCTGACGCCCTATGTCGCGACGCCGGCCCATGCGCTGGCCTGGGGCGTGGTGGCCTCGGGCCTGGTGCAGCTGCTGATGCTGATCGTGGCAGCGCGGGTGGCGGGGATGGTGATCAACCCGCTGTCACGCCCGCGGCTGACGCCGGAGGTGCGCGGCGTGCTGCGGCGGATGGGCCCGGGGCTGGTCGGCGCGGGGGTGACGCAGCTGAACCTCGCCATCGGCATCATCATCGCGTCGCTGCTGCCGGCGGGGGCGGTCAGTTTCCTCTACTACGCCGACCGGATCAGCCAATTGCCGCTGGGTGTCATCGGGGCCGCGGTGGGCACCGCGCTGCTGCCGCTGCTGTCCCGGCAGCTGCGCACCGGCAAGGCGCTGGCCGCCCATCGTAGCCAGAACCGGGCCATCGAGCTGACGCTGGCCTTCGCGCTGCCCGCGGCCTTCGCCATGGCCTGCGTCGCCAGGCCCATCATCGGCACGCTGTTCGAACGCGGCGCCTTCGACGCGGCGGCCACGGCCGCGACCTCCATGGCACTAATCGCCTATGCCGCGGGGTTGCCGGCCTTCGTGCTGGTGAAGGCGCTGACGCCCGGCTTCTTCGCCCGGGGCGATACCGCGACGCCGGTGAAGGTCGCGATCTTCGTCGTGGCGCTGAACCTGGCGCTGAACCTCGTGCTGACGCGCTATCTCAGCCATGTCGGCATCGCGCTCGCGACCTCGCTCGCTTCCTGGGTGAATGTGCTGGTGCTGGGCTGGCTGCTGGTGCGCCGCCGCCGGCTGGTGCTGGACCGGCGGCTGCGGCGCGCGGTGCCGCGGCTGGTCGCCGCCGCGCTGGTCATGTCCGCCGTGCTGCTGGCGCTGCAGGCCGCGATCTTCCCGTTGGAACACGGGCTGGCGCGCTTCGGGGGCCTCGCGCTGCTGATCGGCGCGGGGCTGGTCACCTATTTCGGCGCGGCGCAGCTGCTGGGCGGGCTCGATCTGCGGGAGGCGCTTCGCAGCCTCCGGCGCCGGAAGGCCTGAGGCTCAGCCCTCCAGCACCGTGATCCCGCGCAGCCCCGCCGCCAGCACGGCGCGGAGGTCGCGCGGGGCCAGGGCAAGGCAGCCCTCGGTCGGGGAGAAATCCTCGCGCGCCAGATGCAGAAAGATGGCGCTGCCACGGCCGCGTTCCACCGGCGCGTCGTTCCAGCCCAGCACGCCGATCACGTCATAGATCGCATCATCGCGCCACAGCCGCTCATGCGACCCGTCGAAGGGCAGCTGGACGGGGCGGTTATAGGCGCGGTCGCCGGCATCGTCGCACCAGCCATCGGTCGGCGACAGCGGTTCCACCGGCACGGCGCAGCGTGGCGGGGCGCCACGATCGGCGCGATACAGTACGCGGCGAAGCGGCATCACCGCCGCGGGCGTCGCGCCATCCCCCTCCCGCTTCGCCACCGCCGGAAGGACGCCGCCCTTGCCGAGCGCGCAGCGCAGCACCAGCCCATCGAGGATGAACAGGCCCCGCTTCCCATCGCCCTGGGGCTGGACGCGGGCATAGCCGGTATCCGAGGTCATCAGGCCAGCAGATGCCCGAAGCGCCGCGCCTTGGTTTCGAGGTAGGCGTCGTTCACGCCATTGGCCTCGAACTGATGCGCTTCCCGCCCCTCCACCCCGATGCCGCAGGCCGCGAGGCCCGCCAGCTTGTCGGGGTTGTTGGTCAGCAGCCGCACCCGGCCGATGCCGACCGCGCGCAGCATTTCGGCCGCCACCCAGAAATTCCGCTCATCCGCGCCATAGCCCAGCGCCCGGTTGGCATCGAGCGTGTCGAGCCCCGTATCCTGCAGCGCATAGGCGCGGAGCTTGTTCACCAGGCCGATGCCGCGGCCTTCCTGCGCGAGATACAGCAGAACGCCGCCCGCCGGGTCCTTCGCCATCCGCGCGATGGCGCCGCGCAGCTGCGGCCCGCAATCGCAGCGCAGGCTGCCCAGCAGGTCACCGGTGAAGCATTCGGAATGGATGCGGGCCAGCGGCGCCGTGCCGGCGGCGAGCGCCGCTTCCGGCTGGCCGACCAGGATGGCCAAGTGTTCGATCCCGCCATCGGCGGCGCGGAAGGCGACGATCCGGGCCTCCGGCGCATCCTCCAGCGGTACGCGCGCCTCCGCCACGCGGGCCAGGGTCAGGGCGGCGCCGGTGGGGTAGGACAGGATATCGGCGGCATCGACCGCCAGCAGGCCGGCCCGGAGGGAAGCGGCCTCCGTCGCCGGGGCGGCGACCAGGGCGGGCAGCAGCCGCGCCAGCTTGGCCAGGCCGATGGCGGCCAGGGCGTGCGGCGGCAGGGTGGCGCGCTCGGGCTCCACCGGCAGCAGGCGTTCGGCGGTGGGGTCGGCCAGGCTTTTCAGCGCGGCGGGGTCCATCAGGCCGGGGGGCAGGCGCAGCGCCACCACGCCCATTTCGGGCGGCGACCCGGCATTGGCCGCGGCCAGCGCCTGCGGCACCGGGCGCTGCAGCACCGCGGCCGCGCGGACGGGCGCCAGCAGCAGCAGGGCAGGGCCGATCGCGGCGGTAGCGATGTCCGACAGGCCGCGGGCGGACACCGTCTCCGCCGCCGCGATCACGATGGCACCTTCCGGCCCGCGCACCAGCACCGGCGTGCCCCGGCGCAATTCGCTGGCAACCCGGTGCACGGCCCGCAGTGCCGCCACCTGCGCATCGCCGGATTCTGGCCCGGCATTCGGGCCGACGCCGTGATCGCGCATCTGTGATGCGAGGGGAGCAGTGGTTTTCATCATCTGGCGTTCCGGTACTCGCCCATTGGCGCGCCCGAATGTGGCGTGCGGAAGGCGTTTGGGAGGGGGCGGTACCCCAAGAAAAACGTTCTGCCCGTCAAGCGAGGGTGATCGTGACGTAATGGTCACGAGGCTTGCTCCCCGCATGACGCCTCGGGCAAGATTGGGACGAGCAGATCGCGTGTCGCGTCCCGAATTCGCGAGATTCAGGCACGGCTGCGTGAAACCGATGCGCACCGCGCCCGTTGTGAAGGCGCCTCACAGATACGGGAGCTACCATGGCCGGTCCACGCCCCATCCTCGTCGTGGACGACGACGAAGCCCTCCGGCAGACGCTGGCGGAACAATTGGCTCATGACGGTGAATTCGTTGCGTCGGAGGCCGCCACGGCCGCCGAAGCCGCGGCCAGGCTGGCGGCGGATGATGCGCGCTTCGATGCCATCGTCCTCGATATCGGCCTGCCGGACGGTGACGGGCGGGAACTCTGCGCGCGTCTTCGCAAGCAGGGCCTGCGCATGCCGATCCTGATGCTGACCGGCGCCGATGGCGAACAGGACATCGTCCGCGGCCTCGATTCCGGGGCCAACGACTACATCGCCAAGCCCTTCCGGGTCAGCGAGCTGATGGCGCGGCTGCGCGCCCAGCTTCGCGTCTTCGACAACAGCGAGGACGCGGTCTTCACCGTCGGCCCCTACACCTTCCGCCCCTCCGCCAAGCTTCTGCTGGAAGCCGCGCGGAACCGGAAGATCCGGCTGACGGAGAAGGAGGCGGCGATCCTGAAGTACCTCTACCGCGCCGGCGGGCGGCCGGTCGGGCGGCAGATCCTGCTGAACGAGGTCTGGGGCTACAACAGCGCGGTGACGACCCACACGCTGGAGACCCACATCTACCGCCTGCGCCAGAAGATCGAGCCGGATCCGTCCAACGCCCGGCTGCTGGTGACCGAAGGCGGCGGGTACCGGCTGGACCCGGCTGCGGGGCGCGCCCAGGCGGCGTGATGTCGGGATGGGGGGCCGCGAAACCGGCCCCCCACCCCTGCTACTCGAAGCGGCAGGCCTCGTCGAAGCTCAGCCGAGGCCCCCGCGCTGGCAGTGCGCTGGGCTCGCCATGCCCCAGCGCCACCAGGAAGTTCGACTTCCACCGGGTGCCGGAGAAGAACAGATTGTCCAGCTGGTAGTTGTCGAAGCCGCTCATCGGCGCGACATCCAGCCCGACGGCCCGTGCCGCCATGATGAGGTAGGCGCCCTGCAGCGTGCCGTTGCGCAGCGCCGTCGCATCCGCCAAAGCGGGGTTGTCGGCGTACCAGCCGCGCAGCTCCGCGCCCGGGAACAGGAAGCCCAGCTTGTCGTAGAAGGCCTGGTCATGCGCCACGATGCAGACCACCGGCGCCTTCATCGTCTTCTCGACATTGCCGGGGGAGAGCACCTGCTTCAGCCGCGCCTTGCCTTCCGACGTCCGGATGAAGACGAAGCGCGCCGGGCTGCAATTGGCGCTGGTGGGCCCCATGCGGAGGAGGTTGTACATCTCCTCCAGCTTCGCCTCCGGCACCGGCCGGTCCTGCCACGCGTAATGGGTGCGCGCTTCCCGGAACAGGAGGTCCAGCGCCTGGTCATCCAGCCCGCGCGGCGGCGCGGCTTCCGGGCTGGCGGCGACGGCGGGGGCTTGGTCGTTCATGCAAGGCGGCTCCGGCAGGTCTCTGCCGGGATGAGATAGGCCGGCGCGGCGCGCCGGCCAATCCGCCCCCCTCAGCCCCGGGTCGTCAGGCTTCCACCTGCTCCACCCGCACCACTTCCGGCACGTAGTGGCGCAGCATCGTCTCCACCCCGTGCTTCAAGGTGGCGCGGGAGGAGGGGCAGCCGCTGCAGGCGCCCTGCATCCGCAGCCGGACGATGCCTTCGCGGAAGCCACGGAAGACGATGTCCCCGCCATCCGCGGCCACGGCCGGGCGCACGCGGGTGTCGAGCAATTCCTTGATCTGGGCGACGATCTCGCCGTCCTCGGCCTCGAAATCCTCGGCCTCCGCGGCTTCGTCCTCGCCTTCCATGGTGGGAAGCCCGGCCAGATAGTGCTCCATGACCGCACCGAGCACGCGGGGCTTGAGCAGCTGCCAATCCGCATCCTCGATCTTCGTCACGGTGACGAAGTCATTGCCCAGGAAGACGCGGGCGACATCGCCGACGGCGAAGATCCGCGCGGCCAGCGGCGAACGGCCATCGGCCTCCGCCACCGCGGTGAAGTCGGCGGTGCCGCGGCCGCCCATGACATCCCGGCCTGGGATGAACTTGAGGGTGGCCGGGTTCGGCGTGCTTTCGGTTTCGATGAACATCGGGACTGGCTTCCGCGCTTGACTGGCGATACCCGACCTATGTGGTCCGTTTTACCGCCCGGCGCAACGGCAGCCCGATGGCGCGGGCATGGCCTTCACGTCACGCGTTCCAGTTCCGCATCGCTCAGCGCGCCCGGCACGATGGTCATCGGCACCGGCAGCTTGGCGGCGTAGCGCCCGGTCAGCGCCGCGATCAGCGGGCCGGGGCCCGATCCGGCCGTCGAACTCGCCAGCACCAGGATGGAGATGCGGGGGTCTTCCTCCAGCAGCGCCAGCAATTCGTCGCGCGGCTCCCCTTCCCGGATCAGCAGGATGGGCAGGCCGCCGGTGATGTCATGCACCTCCGCCGCCAGGACGGAGAGCAGCTTCTCCGCCTCCTCCCGCCGTTCCTCGGCCATCAGCGCGCCGACGCCGGCCCATTCCACCTGGCCGGCGGGTTCCACCACCCGCAGCAGCGCCACGCGGCCGCCGGATTTCTTGGTGCGCAGGGAGGCGTAGCGCAGCGCCACGCCGCGTTCGGGGCTGTCATCCACCACCACCAGGAAGACGCGGTCGCGCCGCGCCTTCGCCGCCGCCGCCGTCTCATCCGTCAGATCATCCGGCATCAGCCCCTCCGGAACAGCACGCTGCCGACCCAGCCGGCGAAGGCCGCCAGCAGGATGCAGGCCAAGCCATACAGCACGGGCTGGCCGCGCGCGACGTCGGCGATCCAGGCCGCCGTGCCGCTGCGCACCACATCCATGCGCAATTCCTGCCGCGCCACCACGCGGCCTTCCCGCACCAGCATCACCTGGATCTGATAGGGGCCCGTCTGCACCGTCGCCGGCAGCGGCAGCCTGGCATGGAACAGCCGGCCGCCGGAGACCTCCACCGGCTTCACCTGGTCCACCCAGAGCCCCGCATCCTGCTTGAGGCTGGCCAGCGCCGCGCGGAATTGCGGCCCCCGCGCGCCCAGTTGCACCAGCGGCAGCAGGTCGAGCCCGAGGCGAAGGTCCTGCCGCTCCACCCCATCCAGCAGGGTCGCCACGGGGCTGGTGGAGGCCAGTGCCCAATAGGTCGGCACCCGGTTGAACCGGGCCGCGGGGCCGTTGATCCAGGCGCCCAGCATCTCAACCTTCTGCCGGACGACGAGGGAGGTGGTCGGGCCCGTCGCCAGCACCACCACCTCATCGCCTTGCGCGCCGATCAGGCGTTCGGTGGCGCCAAAGACCAGGATCTCGCCACCCGTGAAGGCGGTCGTCACCTCAATGGTGGAGACGGAAAGCTGGGCGGCGAGGGCGGGCGGCGCGAGGGTCGGGGGGGCTGCAGGCGGCGGCGAGGGCACCTGCGCCGTGGCGGGAAAGGCCAGGATCAGCAGCAGCGCCAGCACGCGCCTCACGGCGCCCGGGACAAGCACGCGCCTCACGGTGCCCGGAACAAGCACGCGCCTCACGGCGCGGGGCCGATGACGAAAAGCTGCTCCGGCACCCGCAGCAGGTCCCACAGCAGCGCCAGCGCGACGGAGAGCACCAGCGCGCCCAGCAGCGCGCGCGTCTCCTCCCCCCGCAGCTTCGTGCCCATGGCGGCGCCGATCTGCGCGCCCACCACGCCGCCGGCCAGCAGCAGCAAGGTCAGCACGATATCGACGCTGCCGACCTGGATGGCCTGCAGGAAGGTGACATTGGCGGTGACGAAGACGACCTGGAACAGCGACGTGCCGATGACGACGGCCGTCGGCATGCCGAGCAGATAGATCATCGCCGGCACCAGCATGAAGCCGCCGCCCACGCCCATGACGGCGGAGAGCAGGCCGATGGCGAAGCCGATCAGCAGCGGCGGGATGACGGAGATGTAGAGGCGGGACTTCCGGAACCGCATCTTCAGCGGCAGCCCGTGCATCCAGAAATGCTCGTGCAGCCGCCGTGGCCGCGCGCGGCGCCGCCGCAGGATGGCGGTCAGGCTTTCCCGCACCATCAGCGCGCCGACGGTGCCCAGCACCACGACGTAGAAGATCGCGACCGCCAGATCGACCTGTCCCGCCCGCCTCAGCCAGGCAAACAGCTGCACGCCGAGGATAGACCCCGCGAAGCCGCCCACCAGCAGCACGGTCCCCATGCGGACATCGACATTGCCGCGCCGCCACTGCGCCATCAGCCCCGACACGGAGGCACCCAGCGTCTGGTTCGCGCCCGAACCGACCGCGACGGGGGCGGGGATGCCGATCAGGATCAGGATTGGCGTCAGCAGGAAGCCGCCACCGACGCCGAACAGGCCCGAGAGCCAGCCCACGCCAAAGCCGATGCCCAGCAGCAGCAGGGCATCAACCGACATCTCGGCGATCGGCAGATAAACCTGCATCGCAGCTCACTCTTCCCGGGGGACATGGCGGGAATGCGGCGGTGTGAACCTGGAAGGCCGGCACCGCAAGTTTCCGGCGGGAAAAAATCCGGCTCCCGCGCCCACAATCTGCGGAACAACCTTCGCAGGGCGAAGCCTGCCCCGAACCTCCCCCGCCAGCCCGCGTTGCGAGGGCGGCATTTCAGCCGAGGGGATATTTCCATGCAGACCCATGTCGCCACCGCCCAAGGTATGACCGGCCAGGGCATGACCGGAGGCATCGCGCCGGAAGGCGCACCCGCCCTGCCCAGCCGCATTTCCTGGGGCGCCGTCATCGCCGGCGGCGTCGTCGCCGTTGCCGTCGGCGCCATGTTCAACGTGCTGGGCCTCGCCATCGGCGCCACCACGATCGATCCCGTGACGATGGGGGAGACGCCGTCGGCCGGCACCTTCGGCATCGCCGGTGGCATCTGGCTGCTGGTCGCCAACCTCATCGGCCTGGCCGTCGGCGGCTATGTCGCGGCGCGGCTGTCGGGCACGGCGGATGACACGGACGGCGTGCTGCATGGCCTGTCCGTCTGGGCCATCGGCTTCCTGATCTCCGCCGTGCTGCTGGGCAATGCCGCGGCCGGCGCGGCCGGCGGCATCAGCCGCATGGTCGGCAGCGCCGCCCAGGGCCTGGGCCAGGGGGCCGGGGAGGCGATTGCCGCCGTCGCCCCCGCCGCTTCGACCATCGATCCGCGCGCCATGGCCGAAAGGCTGCAGACCGGCCTGCAGACCGGCGGCGACCCCGCGGCGATGAACAGCGACCAGCGCCGCGCTGAAATGGCGCAGATCATCGGCAACCGCGTCACCAGCGGCACTGCCGACCCGGGCGCGCGGGACCGCCTGGCGCAGCTTGTCGCCGCCGAATACGGCGTGGCGCCGGAGGAAGCCCGCACCCGCGTCGAACGCCTGGAGGCGGAAGCCACCCGCGTGGCGCAGGAAGCCGAGGCGCGCGCGCGCGCCGCGGCCGATGCGGCGGCCAATGGCGCGGCGGTCGGGGCCTACTGGATCTTCGCCGCCATGCTGCTTGGCGCCGTCGCGGCGGTGCTGGGTGCGCGCACCGGCACCCGCAGCGCGGTCCGCGTGACGGATCGCCGCCTGGCATGAGCCTGGATACCCGGGTGCCCAAGGGCACCCGGGCCTTCAATCAAGATGCGCCAGGAAATGCGCCAGCGCCGCGATATGGGCGTTGCTGAGGCCGATCACGGCGGAGTTCATCTGCGTATCCACCCCGGAGCGGCGGCCGTCGCGATACTCCGTCATGGCATGCACCAGGTATTCCTCCCGCTGCGCCGCCACGCGGGGGATCTGCGCCCGGCCCCCATAGTCGGCGACATGGCAGGTGGCGCAGTGCCGCGGCCCGGTCAGCGCCTGGCCGGCGGCGAACAGCGCCTCATCCCTCGGCGCGCGGTCATCCGGCGGGCCGGGGGGCAGGCTGGCGAAGAAGGCGGCCAGATCCTCGATATCCCGGTCCGGCACCCCCTGCGCGAAGGGGTTCATCGCCGGCGCCTGGCGGATACCCTCCCGCAGCAGGATCATCTGCACGGTGATGAAATCCGCGGGCTGCCCCGCCAGGGACGGCACGCCCGGCACCTGGCTGCGGCCATTGGCGCCGTGGCAGTTCGCGCAATTCTGCGCCGCCAGCGTGGCGCCCCGGGCGGCATCCGCGGCCTGGGCAGTTATGGGTAGGGCGGTCAGGGGAAAGGCGGCGGCCAGGAAGGCCGCCGCCAGAAGTCTCGCCAGGGTCACTGGCGATAGGTGATGCGATAGATCGCACCCATCTGCTCATCCGCCACCAGCAGCGCGCCATCGCGCGCCACCTGCACATCCACCGGACGGCCGAGGAAGCGCTGGTTGGCGTCGTCACGCAGCCCGGTCATGAATTCCTCCAGCCGCGTCACATTGCCCTGCGCGTCCAGATGCGCCACCGCGATGTCGAAGCCCGACAGCCTTTCCCGGTTCCAGGACCCGCGGCGGGCGATGAAGATCTGGTTGCGGTACTGCTCCGGGAACATCGTGCCCGTGTAGAAGCGCATGCCGAGTGCCGCGGTATGCGGTCCGAGCAGCGCCGCGGGCTGCACGAATTCGCTGCAGGCCCGGCCCGCATTGAATTGCGGGTCCGCGCTGCCGGCGGAGCAGAAGGGGAAGCCGTGATCCTCCCCGCTGCGGCGCACCCGATGCAGCGTGTCGTTCGGCCAGTCATTCCCCGCCCAGTCGCGGCCATTATTGGTGGCCCAGAGTTCGCGCGTGACCGGGTGGTGCGCCATGCCGACGCTGTTGCGCACGCCGCGCGCCTCGATCCGCCGGTCGCTGCCATCGGGGTTGAAGGAGACGAGGAGCGCGAACTTGTCACGATCCGTTTCGCACACGTTGCAGTTCACGCCGACATTCGTATAGATCCGCCCATCAGGGCCGAGCGACGCGAATTTCCAGTGGTGGTTGCCGGCGTGCTCCTGTTCCGTCGGCAGGCCGAAGGCGGCGGTCAGGTCCACGGGCTGCGGGATGTTGTCGAGGTTGGCCTCGATGTTGTCGTAGCGCAGCACGCGGTTGACCGCGATGACGAACAGGCTGTTGCCGATCATCACCAGGCCGTTGGGCTGGGCCAGGCCCTGCGCCACGATGCTGGTGCGCGTCGTGCCATCCGCGTTGCGGCGGACGGCATAGACCCGCCCGATGGCGCGGGACCCGGCGAAGATCGTGCCGTTCGGCCCTTCCGCCATCATCCGCGCGCCCGGGATGCCATGCGCATAGAGTTCCGCCTGGAACCCCGGCGGCAGGCGGAGCGCGGCCACCGGCACCTGGTCCGGCGGCGTCACCGTCAGGCGCGGGGCATGGGGGGCGAGGGTGGACCCCTCCGGCCTTCCGACCGCCCAGCCCGGTACCGGGGCGGGCGCGGGGGCCTGGGCAAGTGCCGGAAATGTAGCCAGCGCGGCGAGGAAGCCGGCCGCCATGAGCGATGTGCGGACCATGTATCTCTCCCTTCCGGTGCGCTCTTCGGATGGCCACCGGGATGCGGGAGCATGGCGCAGCACGACCGGGGAGTGCAATCGGTTGCCGCGGTCGTTCCACAGGTCGTTCCGGCGGTCAGATGGGGTCGCGCGTCGGCCCCGTGCCGCCGGTGGCGTCATCCGCGCCGCCCTCGCCGCCGACCACCGGCTTGTCGCCCTGCTTCTGGGTCATCCCACCTTGGCCCATCCGTTGCCCGCCGCCGCGCCCGGCCTCCGCCGCGCCCAGCATGGTGCGCTGGCCCTGGGTGGCGCCGGTCATGGCAGGGTTCATCGCCGGGTTCATGGCGGGGTTCGTGCCCTGGTCCATCCCCTCCGCCTGCCATTGCCGCCTGGCCTGCGCCGCCGGCATGGACAGCCGCACCAGCCCGTCGGCGACCGAGGCGACGCTGTCGCCGCCGAGGTAGTGGTGCTGCCCGCTGTTATCCCGCGTCAGCTTGATCCGCTCGCCATCGAGGTGATCGACCGTGCCGACCTCCTCCCCATCGCTGCCGACCACCCTCATCTGTTCCTGCACCTGGTGCAGCGGGCCATGATGCGTCATCGCGTTTCCTCCTGGTCGCCCATGGGGGCGCCGGGACTGGAACGGGGCACGCCCTGCCCGGTTGCCGGTTGACGCGAAAGCGCCATGGGCGGATGGCGGGGGGATGAGCGATGATCCCCGCCGATACGCCCCCGCGACGTTGCGCAACCGCGACCCCATCCTGGCGGAACTCCGCCCCCTGCTGCCGCCGCGCGGCCTGGTGCTGGAAGTGGCCAGCGGCACGGGGGAGCACGTCGCGCATTTCGCCGCCGCCCTGCCGGCGCTGGACTGGCAGCCGACGGACCTCGACCCCGAGAACCGCGCCAGCATCGCCGCCTGGTGCCAGGGCCTCGGCAATGTCCGAGCCCCCATCGCCATGGATGCCAGCGCGGCCTGGCCGATCGCCGCCGCCGATGCCGTGCTCTGCATCAACATGATCCACATCGCCCCCTGGGCGGCGACGGAGGGCCTGATGCGCGGCGCCACCCGCGCCCTGCCGCCGGGCGGGACCCTGATTCTCTATGGCCCCTATCGCCGGCAGGGCGTGGCGACCGCGCCGAGCAACGAGGAATTCGACGCCAGCCTGCGCGCCCGCGATCCCGCCTGGGGCCTCCGCCATCTGGAGGAGGTCGCCGCGCTGGCCGCCGCCGCCGGCTTCGGGGCGCCGGCGGTCACGGCGCTGCCCGCCAACAACCTGCTGGTGGTGTTCCGGCGAACATGACGCTGCCGGAAGGCATGCCGCTCGCGGCGCTGGTGCTGGCTTCGCTGGCCAGCGGCATCGCCCGCGGCTTCTCCGGCTTCGGCGCCGCGCTGGTCTTCATGCCGCTGGCCGCCTTCGCGATCGGGCCGCGCCTGGCGGCGCCGCTGCTGCTGGTGATCGACTTCGTGCCGATGATCCTGCTGCTGCGCGGTGCCTGGGGCCTGGCGGACAAGGCGGAGGTCGGCTGGCTCAGCCTGGGCGTGCTGCTGGGCCTGCCGCTGGGCATCGCGGCGCTGGCGCTGGCGGACCCGCTGGCGCTGCGCTGGCTGGTGGCGGGGGTGATCCTGGCGCTGCTGGTGCTGGCGGCTTCCGGCCTGCGCTTCCCGGCCACGCCGCACCGGGGCGCCGCGGTCGGCGTGGGGTCGGTCGCCGGCGTGCTGGCGGGCGTCGCGCTGGTGCCGGGGCCGCCGGTGATGGCCTGGCTGCTGGGGCGGCATTTGCCACCCGCGAAGCTTCGCGCCGTGTTTAACCTGTTCCTGGCCGCCAGCGGCTTCCTGACCGCGGCCGGCTTCGCCATCGCGGGGCTGTTCACCGCGGCGCTGCTGGGCCCGCTGCTGGTGGCGGCGCCGACCTACGCCTTCGGCACCTGGGTCGGCACGCGGTTGTTCACCGTCATGTCGCCCGTCGTCTTCCGCCGCGCCTGCTACGCGATGATCGCTGCTTCCGCCCTGCTGTCGCTGCCGCTGCTCGATCCCTACTTGCGCTGAAACACGAAAGGGCCCGCCGTCGCCGGCGGGCCCCTTCGTCAGTGCAGGGCGTGGTCGTTCAGACCTGGCGCTCGGCCAGCATCTTCTTGATCTCGCCGATCGCCTGGCCGGGGTTCAGCCCCTTCGGGCAGGTCCGGGCGCAGTTCATGATGGTGTGGCAGCGGTAGAGCTTGAAGGGATCCTCCAGCGCGTCCAGCCGCTCACCCGTCGCCTCGTCGCGGCTGTCCGCGATCCAGCGATAGGCCTGCAGCAGCACGGCCGGGCCGAGATACCGGTCGCCGTTCCACCAGTAGGAGGGGCAGGCGGTGGAGCAGCAGAAGCACAGGATGCATTCCCACAGCCCGTCGAGCTTGGCGCGCTCATCCTTCGACTGCAGGCGCTCCCCATCCGGCGGCGGGGGGGTGTCGGCCTTCAGCCAGGGCTCCACGCTGCGGAGCTGCGCGTAGATCTGGGACAGGTCGGGCACCAGATCCTTCACCACCGGCATGTGCGGCAGCGGATGGATCCGCACGTCGCCCTTCACATCCTCGATCGGCTTGAGGCAGGCGAGCGTGTTCATCCCGTCGATGTTCATCGAGCAGGAGCCGCAGATGCCTTCCCGGCAGGACCGCCGGAAGGTCAGCGTGGTGTCGACCTCGTTCTTGATCTTGATGAGGGCATCAAGAACCATGGGCCCGCAGGCATCGAGGTCGATGTCATAGGTATCCGTCCGCGGGTTTTCCCCGTCATCCGGATTCCAGCGGTAGATCTTGAAAGCCCGCACCTTCTTCGCGCCATGCGGCGCGGGATAGTGCTTGCCCTTCGAGATCGTCGAATTCTTCGGCAGCGTGAAGGTCGCCATGATCCATCGGGCTCCTAGTACACGCGGGCCTTGGGGGGGAAGACCTGCACTTCGTTGGTCAGCGTGCGCATCTTCACGTCGCGGTAGTCGAGCTTGACGTTCCGCTTGTCATCCACCCAGGCGAGCGTGTGCTTCATCCAGTTCTGGTCGTCGCGGTCCGGGAAATCCTCATGCGCATGCGCGCCGCGGCTTTCCTTGCGGGCATCGGCGCCGACCACGGTGGTCAGCGCATTGCCGATCAAATTGTCCAGCTCCAGCGCCTCCAGCAGGTCGCTGTTCCAGATCAGGCTGCGGTCGGCGATCTTGATGTCCTCGTAGCCCGCCGCGACCTTGTTCATCTTCTTCACGCCCTCGGCCAGCAGTTCCGTGGTGCGGAACACCGCCGCGTGCTCCTGCATCGTCCGCTGCATCTGCAGGCGGACGTCGGAGACGGTGGAAGACCCCTTGGTGTGGCGGATCTTGTCGAAGCGGGCGAAGGAGGATTCGCCAGCGCCCGGCGGCAGCGGCGCCTGGGTCGCGCCCGGCTTGATCGTCTCGGCCGCCCGGTGCGCCGCGGCGCGCCCGAACACCACGAGGTCGAGCAGCGAATTGGTGCCGAGGCGGTTGGCGCCATGGACGGAGACGCAGGCGGCCTCGCCCACCGCCATCAGCCCGCGCACCACGCGATCCTGGTCCTGGGCCGTTGGGTTCAGGACTTCCGTGTGGATGTTCGTGGGAATGCCGCCCATGTTGTAGTGGACGGTGGGGAGCATCGGGATCGGCTCCTTCGTCACATCCACACCGGCGAAGATCTTCGCGGTTTCAGAAATGCCGGGCAGCCGTTCATGCAGCAGGTCGGCACCCAGGTGTTCCAGGTGCAGGTGGATGTGGTCCTTCAGCGGGCCCACGCCCCGGCCTTCCCGGATCTCCACCGACATGGCGCGGGAGACGACGTCGCGGGACGCCAGATCCTTCGCCGTCGGCGCGTAGCGCTCCATGAAGCGCTCGCCCTCGCTGTTCGTGAGGTAGCCGCCCTCGCCGCGCGCGCCTTCCGTCACCAGGCAGCCGGAGCCGTAGATGCCGGTCGGGTGGAACTGGACGAATTCATTGTCCTGCAGCGGCAGGCCGGCGCGCAGCGCCATGCCGCCGCCATCGCCCGTGCAAGTATGGGCGGAGGTACAGGAGAAATAGGCGCGGCCATAGCCGCCTGTCGCCAGCACGACGGACTGCGCGCGGAAGCGGTGCAGCGAACCGTCCTCCAGGCACCAGGCGGTCACGCCGCGGCACACGCCCTCATCATCCATGATCAGGTCGAGGGCGATGTATTCGACGAAGAACTCGCAATTGGCCTTCAGCGCCTGCTGGTACAGCGTGTGCAGGATGGCGTGGCCCGTGCGGTCCGCGGCGGCGCAGGCGCGCATCGCGGGCGTCTTGCCGTAATCCTGCATGTGGCCGCCGAAGGGGCGCTGGTAGATCTTGCCATCCTCGGTGCGGCTGAAGGGCACGCCGAAATGCTCAAGCTCGATGATCGCGGGAATGGCTTCCCGGCACATGTATTCGATCGCGTCCTGGTCACCCAGCCAGTCCGACCCCTTCACGGTGTCGTACATGTGCCAGCGCCAGTCATCCTC
>NZ_JBHYGL010000027.1:0-22366 GCF_051859025.1 Falsiroseomonas sp.
GGTGAGTTGGGGAAGGCGCTGCCTTCCCCAAACCCCATCCGCCAGGAGGCAGAGCCTCCTGGACCATCGTCAATTGAAGGGTTCCAAGGGGCCGCTGCCCCTTGGCATGGGGGTGTGGGGGAACAGCGTTCCCCCACGGTTGAAACCAAGCCCGCGGCCCCGCATATCGCCGCCCGCCCAGAATTCTCACCACAGGGGACATCACCATGAGCGAGACCGTGGAACGGCATGAATTCGGCGCCGAGGTCGGGCGCCTTCTCGATCTCGTCGTCCATGCCCTCTATTCCGAACGCGAGATTTTTCTCCGCGAGCTGGTCGCCAATGCGGCCGATGCCGTGGACCGGCGGCGGTTCGAGGCGCTGTCCGATCCCGCCCTCATGCTGCCGGGCGATGCGTCGCTGCGCGTGGTGCCGGACAAGGACGCCCGGCGCCTGACCATCAGCGACACCGGCATCGGCATGTCCAAGGCCGATTTGACCCAGCACCTCGGCACCATCGCCCGGTCCGGCACGCTGGCCTTTGCGAAGTCGCTCTCCGAATCCCAGGCGACCGACAAGCCGAGCCTGATCGGCCAGTTCGGCGTCGGCTTCTATTCCGCCTTCATGGTGGCGGACCGGGTGGAGGTGACGTCGCGCCGCGCGGGCAGCGAGGAAGCCTGGCTCTGGGCCTCCGACGGCCGCGGCGAATACACGCTGGCGCCGGCGGAGCGCGCGGAAGCCGGCACCGACATCGTGCTGCACATGAAGGAAGACGCGACGGAGTTCCTGGAGCCCTTCCGGCTGCAATCGATCATCCGCAAATGGGCCGACCACATCACCATCCCCATCACCGTCGCCCGCGACGGCCAGGATGAGCCGGCGAACGAAGGCACGGCGCTGTGGCGCAAGCCGAAGTCGGAAATCACGCCGGAACGCTACACGGAATTCTACCGCCACCTCGGCCACGTCTTCGACGAGCCCTGGGCCACGCTGCATTGGCGCGCCGAGGGGCAGATCGACTTCACCGCGCTGCTCTTCATCCCCGGCATGAAGCCCTTCCAGGCCGTGGAGGGGGAACGGGACAGCAAGGTGCGGCTGCATGTCCGCCGCATGTTCATCACGGATGAGGCCGAGCTGCTGCCTCCCTGGCTGCGCTTCGTCCATGGCGTGGTGGATACGGAAGACCTGCCGTTGAACGTGTCGCGGGAAATGTTGCAGGCAACGCCGGTGCTGGCGCGCATCCGCCGCGCCGTGACGAACCGCGTGATCTCCGAATTGAAGACGCGGGCCAAGGATGCCGAGGAATACACGAAGTTCTACGAGAATTTCGGCCCGGTCCTGAAGGAAGGCGTCTGGGAGGATGCGGAGCACCGCAAGGACCTCGCGGGGCTGCTGCGCTTCAAGTCATCCGCCGTGGAAGGTTGGACCACGCTGGCGGATTACGTCGCGCGGATGAAGGAGGGGCAGGAGGCGATCTACTACCTCGCCGGTGACGACGCCGCCGCGCTCGCCAATTCCCCGCAGCTCGAGGGCTTCCGCGCCAAGGGTGTCGAAGTGCTGCTGATGGCGGAGAATATCGACGCCTTCTGGCCGGAACGCCTCGACAGCTTCGAGGATAAGAAGCTGCGCAGCATCACCCAGGGCAGCATCGACCTGTCCAAGGTGGTGGCCGAGGCGGTGGAGCAGGAGGAAGCCGCCGACCTGTCCCGCCTGCTGCCGCTGGTGAAGGACGCGCTGGGGGAGGATGTGAGCGAGGTGCGCGCGACCGACCGCCTGGTGGACAGCGCCGTGGTGCTGGCCGCGCCGGAATACGGGCCCGATTTGCAGATGCAGCGCCTGCTGAAGCGCGCGGGCCGCGCCGCCGGGGCGGGCAGCCCGATCCTGGAGGTGAATCCACGCCACCCCCTGATCCGCAAGCTGGCGGAGAAGGCGGCGGGGGATGCTTCGCTGGCCGAGGAAGCCGGGCTGCTGCTGGATCTGGCGCGGCTGCAGGATGGCGACGTGCCGCGGGACCCCGTGGGCTTCGCGAAGCGCGTGGCGGCGGCGCTGGCTTTGTAAGCCTGCGGCGCTGGCCCTGTAAGGCTTCCGGCTGACCCCGCGCCATGGTTCGATGGCGCGGGGACACGGAGGAAACATCGCCATGGCATCACCGGTCGCGCTGGTGACGGGCGCGGGGCGGGGCATCGGCCTTGCCACCGCGAAGCGCTTCCTGGCGGAGGGGTGGCGCGTGGCGCTGCTGGACCTCGATGCCGGGCTGCTGGATGGGGCGATGGCGGCCCTGGCCGCGCCGGACGACACGCTGGCGCTGGTCTGCGACGTGGCGGACCCGGCCTCGGTCGTGGCCTCCGTGCAAGGCGCGGCGCGGCATTTCGGGCGGCTGGACGCGCTGGTGAACAATGCCGGCACCGCGGTGTTCAAGCCGATGCTGGAAACGACGCTGGAGGAATGGAACCGCGTGCTGGCGGTGAACCTGACGGGGCCCTTCCTGACGGTGCAGGCGGCGGCGCCGATCATGGCGGAGGGGGGCGGGGGCGCGGTGGTGAACATCACCTCCATCTCCGGCCTGCGGGCCTCCACGCTGCGGGTTGCCTATGGGACCAGCAAGGCGGCGCTGGCGCATCTGACGAAGCAGCAGGCGGCGGAACTCGCCAGCCTCGGCATAAGGGTGAACGCCGTTGCGCCGGGGCCCGTGGATACCGCCATGGCCAAGGCGGTGCACACGCCGGAAATCCGCCGCGACTACCATGATGCGATCCCGCTGAACCGCTACGGGCTGGAGGAGGAATTGGCGGAGGCCATCTTCTTCCTGTGCAGCGACAAGGCGTCCTACATCACCGGCCAGGTGCTGGCGGTGGATGGCGGGTTCCAATCCACCGGCATCGGGCTGCCGACGCTGCGGGCGGCACGGCGGAACCTGTAGGGCCTACCGGCAGACTTCCCGTTCCAGGATGCGGTAGCGCAGGCGGCCCCAGCGGTCCCGGAAGGGCACGCGGCGGGTCTCGATCCAGCAGCGGTGGCGGCGACCCCGCCCGCGGCCGGGCGGGCCGTACTGGATGTCCTCCACCGTTGCCTCGACATCGCCCAGCAGGGGTTCCTCCGGCCGGGTCATCTCCGGCGGGGGCGTGCTGCGCGCGGCATCGGCGGGGCGAGCCAGGGTGCCGGCGAACCCGGCGAGGAGAAAGCGGCGGCGTTCCATCTCTCACGCTTCCTGAAAGGATGCATGGGCGAAACGCCGCGCGCGGCGGGTGGTTTCAGAAGCGTTCGAGCAGCGGGCCGCAGCCCGCGACCTTGTCCTGGATGCCCATGGTGCGGAGCGCGTGCCAGTAGGTGGCGGTGTTGATGGCGATGACGGGCTTGCCGAGCCACATCTCCGCCATCACGGCCAGCTTCACCATCGACAGGTTCGTGCCGACCTGGACGATGGCGTCCACGTCATCGCCATCGATGGCCTTGATGGCATCGACGCACTGCTTCGGCGTGACTTCCGCGATGCCGGTCCAGGACGGGCAGTGCATCGCGATGTCCTTCTTCACCGTGAAGCCCATGTCGGTGAAGTAGCGGGCCACCTGTTCGTTCATGGCCGGCCAGTAGGGGGACATGATGGAGATGTTCTTCACGCCGCCATAGGCGTTCATCGCCGCCGTGCAGGAATGGCTGCCGACGCTGATCTTCAGGCCGGAGACATCCTCCACCTGCTTCACGAAGGCGTCAGCGCCCTTGGCGCCATCGAAGAAGGTGACCGCCGACATGCCCATGACCAGGTGGTCCGGCTTGCAGGTCATGACGGATTTCACGGCATCCAGCGTGTTGTTGCCGATCAGGCGCGCGCCGGCCAGGAAGGTCTCGTTGGAAATGGCATCGGCATTGGGGGTGTAGATGCGGCTGTAGTGGTTGGTGACGCCCGCGGGGCGCATCATGTCGTAATCCGGCTGCACCACGGTGTTGGTGGAGGGGCCCATCACCCCGAACTTGCTACGCCAGCCCAGCACGTCACCCATCGGAGGCTCTCCATTCCGCTAACCCGGCGGGCAGCCTGCCACGGTGCGTGGCAGGGGCCGGCCGGCGGCGTGATGATTTACCGTCCTGGCGGTCTTGCACAGGGGTGGGATACAACCCCACCCTCCGCGGCAAGGTTCCAGGAGCATAAAGACGATGTCCCAGCCCATGCTGACGCGGCGTGGCGCCCTTCTCGCGGCCGGTGGCGCGGCTTTGCTGCCCGGGGTGGCGGCGGCGCAGACCGGCGACTGGCCGAACCGGCCGATCCGCTGGATCAACCCCGGCCCGGCCGGCGGCGCGGGGGATGTGCTGTCCCGACTGGTGGGGGACCGCATGCAGGCCCGGCTCGGCCAGCCCGTGGTGGTGGACAACCGGCCTGGCGCCGGGACCAATATCGGCATGACGGCGGTCGCCCGCGCGGCGCCGGATGGCTACACGGTGGGGCTGGCCTCCATCGCCGCGAATGCCGCGAACAAGTGGCTGTACCGGAACATGCAGTTCGATCCCGAGAAGGATTTCGCCTCGGTCGGGATGATCGCGCTGGTGCCGAACATCGTGGTGATCCCGCCATCGGTACCGGCGCAGAATCTCCAGCAGTTCATCGCCTGGGCGCGGGCGCAGAACCGGCCGATCAATTTCGGGTCGGTGGGCGCGGGGTCGTCGCAGCATCTGGCGGGCAGCCAGTTCCAGATGATCACGGGGCTGCAGATGCAGCATCTGCCGTATACCAACAGCGGGCAGATGAACACGGACCTGATCGAGGGCCGGATCGACATGCTGTTCCAATCCATCTCCGCCGTCACGCAGATGGCGCAGACGGGGCGGATGCGGCCGATCGCGGTGAGCGGCGCGGAACGGGTGACGGCCTTCCCGGATTTGCCGACGATGCAGCAGCAGGGCGTGGAGATCGTCTCCACCGGGTGGTTCGGGCTGTGCACGCCGACCGGGGTGCCGGAGCCGATCCTCGCGCGGCTGGAGACGGAATTGCTGGCGGCGATGGAGGAACCGGGGCTGCGGGAGCGGATCGCCACGGGCGGATCGGTGCCGCGGCGTATGGGGCGGGTGGAGTTTGCCGAGTTCATGGCCGCCGAGAGCGCGCGGTGGCGGACGGTGATCCAGGCCGTGGGCGCCACGGCGGATTGAGGTCGGAGTCGAAAAGCCCTCTCCCCAGCGGGGAGAGGGTTGAATTCCTTCAGTTCACCCGTGCGCCCGAAACCTCCACCAGCCGCTGCCATTTCGGCGTCTCGCTGGTGATGAGCGCAGCGGCGGCGGCGGTGCTCTCGCTCACCACCGCGTCGTAGCCGAGCGGGCGCATCGCGTCCTTGAACGACTGCGTCGATCCCACCTGGCGGATGGCGGCGGCGATGCGCTCGACCTCCGCCGCGGGCGTCGCGCTGGCCGTGACGATCATGTTCCAGGACCGGATGTCGAAGCCCTGGAGGCCCGGCGTCTCGCTGAAGGCGGGGATGGCCGGCAGCATGCCGAGGCGTTGGCCGGAGGAGGTGCCGAGGATGCGGATGCGGCCGGCCTCCAACTGCGGCACCAGCGCAGTGGGCAGGTCCGCACTGCCTTCCAGCGTGCCGTTCAGCAGATCCGCCGTCATCTGCGCGCCACCGCGATAGGGAATCTGGTTGAACTCCGCGCGCGCCTGGGCCGACAGCGCGGCGAGCATCAGGTGGCTGACGGTGGCGGCGCCGGCGTGGGAGACCTTGAAGACCCCGGGATTGGCGCGGCACCAGGCGAGAAGGGCGGCCATGTCCGTCCAGCCGCGCTGGGCGGCCACCTGCGTGTTCACGGCCAGCAGCACGGCGCTGTCGCTGATCTGGCTGATGGCGCGGAAGTCGCGCGCCACGTCGAAGGGCATGGATTGTTGCAGGAAGGGCGCGGCGCAGAGCGTAGCGGCGCCGATGACGCCGATGGTGGTGCCATCCGGCGGCGCCTTGGCCACCGCATCGGCGCCGATCAACCCGCCACCGCCGCTGCGGTTGTCCACCACCACGGATTGCTCCAGCACCGGCGCCAGGCGGTCCGCCAGCAGGCGGCCGAGGCCATCGACGGCGCCGCCAGGCGGGAAGGGGATGACGATGCGAAGCGGCCGGCGGGCCTGGGCAGAAGCGATGGCGGGCACGGCTGTTGTGGTGGCGGCCAGCAGCAGCCGGCGCGTCAGGCGTACGGTCATCGCGAGGTCTCCCGTTGTTGCGGGAGAGCCTAGGGAGAAGCGGCCTATCCCTGCAACGGTATCGCGGCCCGCGCGGCGATCGATGCCGGAATCGCACCGCGCTTCGCCGCTTCCCGCCAGACCTTCTCGATGGCGGCGCGGCCGCGGCGGGTGACGGCGGCGGGGTCCACCGTGGTGGGCTTGCCGTCCCGCAGCAGCACGCGGCCCTCCACCATGGCGAGCGTCAGGTCGGAGGCGCTGCCATTGGTGATGAGGGATTTCAGCGGGTCCCAGACCGGCTGGTAGCGCGACGATCTGAGGTCGAACATCACGAGGTCCGCGCGGGCGCCCTTGGCCACCAGGCCGAGATCGTCGCGGCCCAGCGCCAGCGCCGCATCGCGCGTGGCGGCGCGGAGGATGCGCGGCGCCGCAAGGCCATGCGGCGTGCCGGATTGCACCTTGGCGAAGACGGCGGCGCTGCGGAGTTCGTGCAGCATGTCGAGGGTCACGCCATCCGTGCCGATGCCGAGGCGAAGGCCCGATGCCTCCATCCGCGCCAGCGGCACGAAGCGGCCGGACCGCGCGAAGGCGAGGGGGCAGGAGGCCAGCGCCGCGCCTTCGCGCGCGATCATCGCCATCTCCTCATCGGTCGCGAACATGCCATGCGCCAGCACCACGCCCGGGCGGAGCAGGCCGAGGCGGCGGAGATGTTCGATGGAGCCCGTTCCGTGCGCCGCCTTCACGCGCTCGATCTCGATCAAGTTCTGCGCGGCGTGGATGGAGACGATGGTGTCCAGCTCTCGCGCCTTGGCATCGACGCGACGTAGCAATTGGGGCGTGTTGCTGTCCGGGCCATGCGGGCCGAAGCCGACGCGGGTGACACCGCGGGGGCCCTCGTCGAAGCGCTTGAACAGGTCGAGCGTGGCTTCGAAGCCGGTGTTGTCGGTTGGCGTGTAGATGGGCTTGCCGTCGGCGCCCATGCCCACGGTTTCGCTGAACAGATAGGGGCAGGACCAGCTTCGCAGGCCGATCCGCTTGGCGCGTTCGATGAAGGGCCATTGCTGCACGCGATAGACATCGAGAAGCCCGGTCGTGCCGCTGCGCAGTCCCTCCAGCAGCGCCATCTCCACGGCGTCGCCGATATCCTCCTCCGTCATCAGCGCGGCCGCGACATCGCCGAGCGGCATGAGGAGGGAGAAGACGATGTGGCCGGGCAGGTCGCCGGGCGCGAGTTCATCGGCCAGGCCACGGAACAAGGGGCCGGACATGGCGTGGTTGTGCAAATTGATGAGGCCCGGCATCAGCAGCGAGTCAGGGGCCTCGATGCGTTCGGCGTCCATCGTCGGGCGATGCGGCGTGACATCGGCGATGGCGCCGCCCTGCACCACCACGTGATGGCCGGTGCGGAGGCCGTTCTCGGCATCCCAGACCCAGCCGGGCTCGATCACCAGCGTCATGGCAGCGTTCCTCGGAAATGGCCGATCAGGACGGACAAGGTCAGCACCGACAGCGCGGTGGTGATGACGACGGCGGCGCCCGACCGGTCCATGCCGATGGTGTAGCGGCGGGCGAAGATGAAGGCGTTGGCGCCGGTCGGCAGCGCGGACATCGTCACGGCGACGGCGGTCTCGATGGGGGTGATGCCCATGGCGATGGCGATCAGCCAGACCAGGCCCGGCAGCGCCACCAGCTTCACCACGATGATGGTCAGCGTTTCCTGCCAGGCCGCGCGGCCGCTGATGGCGGAAAGCCCGCCGCCGAGGCAGAACAGCGCGACGGCCGGCGTCGCGGCGCCCAGCAATTCCAGCGTGCGCTCCATCGGGCTGGGCATGGAAAGGCCGAGCGTGGTCCAGACCAGCGCGGCGACCACCGCCATCACCACGGGGTTCCGCGCCACGCCGCGTGCCGTCGTCACCAGCACGCGCCGCCAGGGTGCGTGTTCGTTCAGGCCCATTTCCGTGACGATGGTGGCCAGCCCCAGCAGCACCATGGTCTGAAGCGCCAGGATGCCGAGCATGGGCGGCACGCCGGCCTGGCCGAAGGCGGCGACGATGATCGGCACGCCCATCATCAGCGAATTACCGAAGACGCAGGCCAGCGCGAACAAGGCGGCTTCCGACAGCCCCATGCGGAAGAAGCGGCGCCCCGCCCAGGTGGCCAGGAAGAAGACCAGCACGCCGCCCGTCAGCAGCGCGGCCGCGGCGCCGCCGGCGCTGTCATGTGGCCTGGTGCCGCCGAGGAAGATCAGCGATGGCGCGGCCAGGCCGAAGACGAAGGCGGACATGCCATCGAAGGCGGCGCGCGGCAGCAGGGCGCGCCGGCCGGCGATGAAGCCGAGGCCGATGAGGGCGAAGACCGGGAGGACGACCTCGATAACGCCCCCCATGCGACGCTACCTTCCCAGCAGCGTATCGACGAAGCCGGGAAGCCAGGGCTGGCGGGCGCGGGTGGTGCGCGCTGCGTGGAGGATGGCGCGGACTTCCGCGACGCAGACATCGAAATCGCGGTTGACCAGCACGTGGTCGAAATCCGACCAGTGGGTCATCTCCTCCCGCGCGATGGCCAGGCGTTTCACGATCTCGGCCTCATTCTCCTGCTGCCTTCCGCGGAGGCGGCGTTCCAGCTCCTCCATCGAGGGGGGCAGCAGGAAGATGCCGACCACATCCTCCGGCAGTTTTTCCTTCAGCTGGCGATGGCCCTGCCATTCGATGTCGAAGAGCACGTCGCGGCCCTGCGCCAGCGCGTCCTCCACCGGGCCGCGGGGCGTGCCGTAGCGGCGGCCGAGGAAGCCGGCATGTTCCAGAAGCTCATCGCCGGCGACCATCGCCTCGAACGCTTCCTGCGTCTTGAAATGGTAGTGGACGCCATCGGTTTCGGCCGGGCGGGGCGCGCGGGTGGTGGCGCTGACGGAGAGCGAGAGGTCGGGCTCCGTCTCCAGTATCTTGCGGGACACGCTGGTCTTGCCGCCACCGGGGGCGGCGGCGAGGACCAGGCAGATGCCGCGGCGGGCGGGGAGGGTCTTATTCATTCCACATTCGCCGCCTGTTCGCGCAGCCGCTCGATTGCGGCCTTGAGGTCGAGGCCGATGCGGGTCAGGGCCGTGCTGGCGGATTTGCTGCACAGGGTATTGGCCTCCCGCACGAATTCCTGGGTCAGGAATTCCAGCTTGCGGCCGATGGCGTCGCCGGATTTAAGCTGGTTGCGGGCTTCCGCGATGTGGGCGGAGAGGCGGTCCAGCTCCTCCCGCACATCCGACCGCTGCGCCAGCATCGCCACTTCCTGGGCGAGCCGTTCCTCCGGCACGCGGGCGCGGAGGTCGCCTTCGCCCAGGAGGTTCGCCAGATTCTCCATGAGGCGCGCGCGCTGGGCGGCGGGCTGGCCGGCGGCTTCCTTCGCCGCCGCTTCCCGCAGCGCCGCGATCTCATCCAGCAAGGTCGCCAGGATGGCGGCGAGCTGCGCGCCTTCCCGGGCGCGGGAGGCGACCAGGCCATCGAGGGTGGTCGTGAAGGCGGTGGCGAGGGCGGCGCGGCGGGCTTCCTCGGCGGCCTCGTCGGGCTCCACGATTTCAGCGCGGAGCACGCCGGGGAGGGTGAGGATCGCCTCCGGGCTCGGCGCCGCGGCGCCGGGGATGCGGGCGGCGACGGACATCACGAGCGCGATGGCCTGTTCCAGCGCGGCGGGGTCGGGGGTCAGGCGAGGGGCGCGTTCCTCCCGCTTCACGGTGAGCGTCGCGGAGACGTTGCCGCGCTTCAGGCGCTTGGAGAGCGCCTCCCGCAGCGTGGGTTCCAGCGCGTCCAGGCCGTTCGGCAGGCGCAGCCGCAGGTCCAGCCCCCGGCCGTTGACGCTGCGGAGTTCCCAGACGAAGGAGGTGCCGTCCGGCAGGGTGCCGCCCTCTCGGGCGAAGCCGGTCATCGAAGCGAGCTTGCTCATGGGGGTTTTTCCCCCGTGCGGCGGAGGAGGGCAAGGTGGCGACATACCCCTGGCGTGACGTGATGATCACCGGCGCGACCGGTGGCCTCGGAAGGGCGCTGGCGGAGGCCTGCGCGGCGCCGGGCGTGACGCTGCATCTGTCCGGGCGGGACGGGGCGCGGCTGGACCAGGTGGCGGCGGCCTGCGTGGCGCGGGGCGCGGCCGTCAGCCCGGCGGTGCTGGACGTGACGGACCAGGCGGGCATGGCGGCCTGGGTGGCGGGGGCGGGCAGGCTCGATCTGGTGATCGCCAATGCGGGGGTTTCGGGCGGCACGGGCGGGCAGACGGAGCCGGCGGACCAGGTTTCCCGAATTTTCGCCACCAACCTCGGCGGGGTGCTGAACACGGCGCTGCCGGCGATGGAACTGATGGCCGGGCAGGCGCCCGGCGAGGGCGGCGTGCGGGGGCGGATCGCCGTCATCGCCTCCATCGCCGCCTTCGTCGCGGCACCGGGCGCGCCGGCCTATTGCGCCAGCAAATCCGCGGTGCAGCGATGGGCTGAGGCGCTGGACGCGAGCGAGCGCCGGCGTGGCATCCGGCTGCATGCGGTCTGCCCGGGCTATATCCGCACGGCGATGACGGCCCGGAATCCCTTCCCCATGCCGCTGCTGATGACGCCCGAACGGGCGGCGACGCGGACGCTCGATGGCATCGCGGCGGGGCGGGTGCGGGTGGCCTATCCGCGGCGGCTATACGCGGTGGCGCGGGTGGTGGGGGCGCTGCCGCCTTCGTGGCGGAACGCGATGATGTCGGTGGTGCCGGCGAAGCCGCGGGAGGGGTAGGGGACGCTCAGCTCCCCGTTTCGCTGGCCGGGAAATTCAACTCCAGCACCACGCCGTTGGGGTCCGTGACGAACAACTGCGTCACGCCATCGCGCGGCACGATTTGTTCGCGGAAGGCCAGGCCATGGGCCTCCAGGCGCGCGCGCATCGCGGGCAGGGCGGTGGCGGCCAGGGCCACGTGGTCGATCTGGCCGGTGGGCTGGGCGCGCCGCGGCGGGCGGTTGGCGTCGGCGGCGCGGGGGCCGACCAGGTGGATGACGGGGACGCCGCCGGCATAGAGCCAGGCGCCCGGGAAATCGAAGGGCGGGCGGTCGCCCGGCTGCAGGCCCAGCACGTCCCGGTAGAAGGCGATGGTGGCGTCGAGGTCCACGGCCCAGATGTTGATGTGCTCGATCCCGCCGATGGGCATGGCACGCCTCCCTTGGATGGTTGGGACATCAGCGCATGGCGGGGGCGCCCGCGTCCAGATTCAGGCGGGGGCCCCCGCGTAAGGCTCAGGCGGGGGCCCCCGCGTAAGGCTCAGGCGGGGGCCTTCCTGGGGGCGGGGCGGGAGGTGGCGAGCCACACGCCGGCCAGCACGATCAGGCCGCCGAGGATCACCCCCGCCGCCGGCCATTCCCCCAGCAGCAGCGCGCCAACGCCCGCGGCGAAGGGCGGCTGGATGTAGCCGACCATGGCGGCATCCGTGACCCTCGCTTGCGTCAGCAGCCGGAGAAACATGGTCAGCGGGATGGCGGAGGCGAGGATGCCGAGCACGGCCAGCACGCCGAAGACCCAGGCCGGCTGGTCATAGGCACCGGTGCCGCTGAAGGGGATTGAGAGCATCCCCGCCACCAGCCCCGACACCACCTGCTGCCCCAGCACCAGCTGGCCGGAGGCGCCAGGCCGGGCCATGCGGGCATAGAGCGTGCCGGCGGCATAGGACGCGCCGGAGAGCAGGATCAGCAGCCCCCCGGTGAAGGAGGCGCTTCCGTTGATCGCCGCCGGGCCGAGCAGGACGGCGATGCCGACGAACCCCACCAGCAGCCCCGCCACGCCCCGCCAGCCCGGCCGGTCCCCCGGCAGCAGCACGGCCGCCATCAGCGCCACCTGCAAGGGTGTCGCGGCATGGATCAGGGCGGCGGGCGCGGCCTCGATATTGTCGAGAGCCAGCGCCGTCAGCAGGTTGGGTACCCAGCCATTGCAGGTGCCGAGGACGAGCGCCGCGCGCCAGACGCCCCAGCCGCCGCCGCGCAGCTGGCCGGTGACGGCCAGGAAGGCCAGCACGCCGAGTGCGGCGAAGCCGCCGCGGCAGGCGGCGAGGGCGAAGGGCGACATCTCCATCGCCACCAGGCGGAGCAGGGGGAAGGAGGAACCCCAGAGGCCGCCGATGACAAGGAGGCGCCACCACAGGGTGGGGCCTGTGATGGGTGTCATGGGGAAGGCGCTGCCTTCCCCATACCCCATCCGCCAGGGGGGAGACCCCCCTGGACCATCGTTAATTGATCCCGGTCCAGGGTCCGGCTGGACCCTGGCATGGGGGGTAGCGGGGGGAACAGCGTTCCCCCCTGGCCGATCGCGCCCCTCACCGCGGCGCGGCCGAGGCGCGCCCGCGCTCGATCTCCCGCCACCGCGCCACGTTCCGGTTATGCTCCTCCAGCGTGCGGGCGAAGGCGTGGCCGCCGGTGCCGTCGGCGACGAAGAAGATGAAGTCCGTCGCCTCCGGCCTGGTCACGGCGCGCAGGCTGTCCTTGCCCGGGCTGGCGATCGGGCCGGGCGGCAGGCCGCGGATGCGGTAGGTGTTGAAGGGGTGGTCGCGGTCGAGGTCCGCGCGCGTCAGCGGGCGCTCCAGCAGCCCGCCATCGGCGGCGGCATAGGCGGCCGTCGGGTCCGATTGCAGCATCATCCCGCGCCGCAGCCGGTTGATGAAGACGCCGGCGACGCGGGCGCGTTCGTCGCCGCGGCCGGTCTCGCGTTCCACGATGGAGGCGAGGATCAGCGCCTCCCGCGCCGTTGCCAGCGGCAGGCCGGGCTGGCGGGCGGCCCAGATTTCCGCGAGTGCCTGGTCCATGGCCTGTTCGGCGCGACGGATGACGGAGGCCCGGGTATCGCCGAACTGGTAGCTGTAGGTCTCGGGCAGGATCTCGCCCTCGGCGATTTCGGGCATCTCGCCGGTCAGGCCCTCGGCGCGTTCCAGGATGGCGGCCATCTGGCGGGCGGTCAGGCCCTCCGGGATCGTCAGGCGGCGCTGCAGGGGGCGGGCCTTGCGGAGGATCTCCAGCACGTCGCGCAGGCTGGCGCGGGCGGGGAAGGCGAATTCAGCGGCGCGGACGGCGCCCTGGGACCGCGTCAGCCAGACGGCGGCGAGGAAGGCGCGGGGGTCCGCGATCACGCCGCGTTCGGCAAGTGCTTCCGCGATGATGGCGGTGCCGCCGCGCGGGACGACGACCTGCGCCGGTTCGGCCAGCGGGCCGGGCGCGGTCCAGGCGCGATCCGCCCACCACCAGGCACCCCCGGCGAGGCCGGCGACGACGAACAGGACGAGGAGGAGGGCGACGAGGCGGCGCATGGTCTAGTGGTGGCGCCGCGGCACCGGTCTGGCAAGGCGCCCGCGCGTCAAACTCCGCGCGGGGTTTGTGCCAATTTCAGGAAGGCGGCTGCGCCGCCCTCGGGAAGGCGGCTAGGCCGCCTTCTTGAAGATGATGCTGGCGTTCGTGCCGCCGAAGCCGAAGCTGTTGGACAGCGCGATGTCGATCTTCCGCGGCTGGGCTTCCAGCGCCACGCGGTCGATCGGGCTTTCGCGGGAGGGGTTCTCCAGGTTCAGCGTCGGCGGGGCCACGCCATCGCGGATGGCGAGGATGGAGAAGATGCCCTCCACCGCGCCGGCCGCGCCCAGCAGGTGGCCGATGGCTGACTTGGTGGACGACATGGCGAGGTTCTTCGCCTCATCCCCGAACAGCCGCTCCACCGCCTGCAGTTCCAGATCGTCCCCCATGGGGGTCGAGGTGCCGTGCGCGTTGACATACTGGATGTCGGAGGGCGCGAGGCGGGCGTCGCGGAGTGCCGCGCGCATGGCGCGGAAGGCGCCGTCGCCGTCCTCGGTCGGGGCCGTGATGTGGTAGGCGTCGCCGGACATGCCGTAGCCGATGACCTCGGCGTAGATCTTGGCGCCGCGGGCCTTGGCGTGCTCCAGCTCCTCCAGCACGACCACCCCCGCGCCTTCGCCCATGACGAAGCCGTCGCGGTCCTTGTCCCAGGGGCGGCTGCCCTTGGTGGGGGCGTCGTTGAAGGCGGTGGAGAGGGCGCGGGAGGCGCAGAAGCCGGCCATGCCGATTTCCGCCACCGCGGCTTCGGCGCCGCCGGCCACCATCACCTCGGCATCGCCGAGCGCGATGAGGCGCGCGGCATCGCCGAGCGCATGCACGCCGCTGGCGCAGGCCGTGACCACGGCGTGGTTCGGGCCCTTGAAGCCGTATTTGATCGAGACATGGCCGGAGGCCAGGTTGATCAGCGCGGAGGGGATGAAGAAGGGCGAGATGCGCCGCTGTTTCCCCTGCGCGATCAGGAGGGAGGCTTCATAGATCGTCGGCAGGCCACCGATGCCCGACCCGATCATGACGCCGGTACGGCAGCGGTCTTCCTCCTGGTCGGGACCAGGCATCCAGCCGCTATCCTCGACCGCTTCCTGCGCCGCGACGAGCGCGAGCTGGATGAAGCGGTCCATCTTCTTCTGGTCCTTGACGGGGATCCACTCGTTGATGTCGAGCTTCCCCTCCGCCTTCGTACCGACCGGCACCTGGCCGGCGATCTTCGCCGGCAGGTTGCTGACGTCGAAGGACTGGATCGCCGCCAGCCCGCTTTCGCCGGCCAGCATGCGCTTCCAGACATTCTCGACGCCGAGGCCGAGCGGGCAGGCGATGCCCATCCCCGTGACGACGACGCGCCGCGGCGTCGTGAGATGACCGAACACCCCTGGACCCCCTACCCTGCCGAGCCGTTGCCTGCGTTCAGGCGGACTTCTGCTTCTCGATGTAGTCGATCGCGTCCTTGACGGTCGTGATCTTCTCGGCGGCGTCGTCCGGGATCTCGACCCCGAAGGCTTCCTCGAAGGCCATGACCAGCTCGACCGTGTCGAGGCTGTCCGCGCCCAGGTCGTCGATGAAGGACGCTTCCGTCGTCACCTTGGATTCCTCGACGCCGAGGTGCTCCACGACGATCTTCTTCACCTTGTCGGCGGTGTCGCTCATCCCGCGATATCTCCTGCTGGTAAGTGCCGTGCTGCGAACGCGATGCGTGCGCGCCCGGCCCTTGGTTCCGGGGCGGCGCCGCTTAACATGGATGCGTCATCTGGCCTAGGCGGAGCCGCCGCGCAAGCCGCCCGGGGCGTGGAACCGGTGGAAAGGCGGGGGCAGACCCTGCCTTTTTTGCCGGCAGTCCGCGGATGGCCCCCCAGTGAGGCCCCCGGTGATGCCCTTTTGGACCACACCCCGAATCGGCAAGCTCAGATCATCGCCATCCCGCCATTCACATGGATGGTCTGGCCCGTGACCCAGGCGGCCTCCGCGCTGGCCAGGTAGGCGACGGCGCCGGCGACGTCCTCGGGCGATCCCATCCGCTGGGTGGGGATGCGGGACATCAGCGCCGTGCGGGCGGCCTCGGGCAGGTTTTCCGTCATCGCCGTCTTCACGAAGCCGGGGGCGACCACGTTCACCGTCACGCCGCGAGTCGCCACTTCCTGGGCGAGCGACTTCGACATGCCGATGAGGCCCGCCTTGGCGGCGGCGTAATTGGCCTGGCCCGCATTGCCGGTGACGCCGACGATGGAGGCGATGGAGACGATCCGCCCCGACCGCCGCTTCATCATGCCGCGCAGCGCGGCCCGGGCCAGGCGGAAGGGGGCGGTCAGGTCCACCTCCAGCACCGCGTTCCAATCGGCATCGCCCATGCGCAGCGCCAGCATGTCCCGCGTGAAGCCGGCATTGTTCACGAGGATGTCGAGGGAGCCGTGGGCGGCCTCCACCTTCTCCACCAGCGCGGCCGGGGCGGCGGGGTCGGCGAGGTCGGCGGTGGCCACCAGGACGCGCTCGTTACCAAGCGACTCGGCCAGCGCAGCCAATTCGGCTTCCCGCCGCCCGGTGATGGCGACGATGGCGCCCTGGGCATGGAGGGCGGTGGCGATGGCGGCGCCGATGCCACCCGTGGCGCCGGTCACCAGCGCCACCTTGCCGTCGAGACGGAACATCAGCGTGTCTCCCCGCCTGCATCCAGGCGCTTGATCATGGTGAAGCGCGTCTGGCCCGGGGGGCAGTCGGGGATTTCCCCGACGACGCGGTAGCCCTGCTTTTCATAAAAGCCGCGGGCCTGGAAGGTGTAGGTATCGAGCCTTGCGCCGATGCAACCGCGGGCGCGGGCCTCGGCCTCCGCCGCCGCCAGCAGGCGGGCGCCCCAGCCGCCGCCGCGCAGCGCGGGCGGCACGGCCAGGTTCTCCACATAAAGCCAGGACCAGCCGGTGCGGCCGACCAGCCCGCCCACCACCTGGCCCGCTTCGCCCCGCAGCATCACCAGCAGGGGGCGGCTGTCATGCGGGAAGCCGGCTGCCGCATTGGCATCCCGCAACGCGCCGCGCGCGGCCGCTTCCTCCGCCGGATCGGGCGTCGCCGTCAGGTGGAGGGAGGGCGTCACAGCGTCCTGAGGAAGGCTTCGATATCGGCGGGGGTGTTGATGGCGGTGGCGCGGGCTTCCGGCGCCAGGCGCTTCATCAGGCCGGTCAGCACCTTGCCGGAGCCGACCTCCACGAAGCTGTCGCAGCCCATGCTGCCCATGGCCAGGATGCATTCGCGCCAGCGGACCGTGCCCGTGACCTGGCGGACCAGCAGGTCCCGGATGGTGTCGGGGTCCGTGGCTTTCGCGGCGGTGACGTTCGCCACCACGGGGATGGCGGGGGCGGCCATGGTCGCGGCGGCCAGCGCCTCCGCCATCGCATCGGCGGCCGGGGCCATCAGCGCGCAGTGGAAGGGGGCGGAGACCGGCAGCTTCATGGCGCGCTTCACGCCGGCAGCCTTGGCACCCTCGATCGCGCGATCGACCGCCGCGGCGGCGCCGGAGATGACGATCTGCCCGCCGCCATTGTCGTTGGCGATCTCGACGACCTCCCGCTTCCCCGTCTCCGGGTCCAGGGCGGCGGCGGCGCAGATGGCGGCGGCCTGGTCGTATTCGGCGCCGAGCAGCGCGGCCATGGCGCCGGTGCCGGGCGGCGTCGCCTGCTGCATGGCATCGCCGCGCAGGCGCAGCAGGCGGGCGGCGGTGGACAGGCTGAAGGTGCCGGCGGCGGCGAGTGCGGCGTATTCGCCGAGCGAATGGCCCGCCACCAGCGCGACGCGGTCGCGCAGCGCGAAGCCGCCTTCCTTCTCCAGCACCCGGACGACGGCGAGGGAGACGGCCATCAGCGCGGGCTGGGCATTGGCGGTCAGGGTCAGTTCATCGGCCGGGCCCTCGAACATCAGCTTCGAGAGCTTCTGGCTGAGGGTGTCGTCCACTTCCTGGAACACCTCCCGCGCTGCGGGAAAGGCGGCGGCGAGGTCGCGGCCCATGCCGGGGGCCTGGCTGCCCTGGCCGGGAAAGGTGAAGGCGAGAGCCATTTTCGCTGTGTGACCCTGGTTTGACGCGCGCGGCCCCTAGGGCCCGGGGGCGGGAGCGTCAAGGGTTTCGGATCACGGGCCAGGGAGGGGGGCGGTGGAGGGGGGCGGTTTGCCGGCTGGTCCTGGGCGGGCGTCCGGGCTATCTGGGCCCGGCATCCATCCCCAATGAGCAAGAAGGGCCTTCCGCCATGCCGCTCCTCCGCGTCGTCAACCGCAAGCGCCGCAAGGCCCTGGCCAACCTCAAGGGCGCCGACCTGAAGGAGCGCCTGGCCACCGCCGTGAAGCGCCTGAAGGCGAAGCGCCGCCGCGGGCTGTGAGCCCTGCGGGGGCGTCGCAGCCCCCGGCGGCCTGAACGGCCACCCAGATCGAAGGCGCGTCCGGCCATGCCGGGCGCGCCTTTTTTCTTGGCCATCATCCTGGCTTTCCCTGGGGCCCCCCATCCGGTTGTGGGCAACTCCCCCTTGGGGCGATTGGCGGGCGCGTCGACGTCGCCATCCTGGTGAGCGCGCCACCGACGCGATTCCCCGGTTTTGCCTCGGATCGCCCGCCCCGCGACACGGGATGAATCATAAATGCAACCATTGGTTGCTGGTTCCTGACAAGACGATTTGCGACTTTGGAGATAGGGCCTGGCGGAGATCGATGCAGATCTGCGACTTGCCTCGGGAAATGAGACGCCATGAGCTGGAGCGCCGCCGGCCCGACCGAAGGGCCCGATACCTTCACGGGCGGCGCGTCCGCGGCCTCCGTCTCCGGCCTGGGTGGCGCCGATGTGCTGCAGGGTGGCGCGGCCAGCGACAGCCTGGCGGGCGCGGCGGGCGATGACACGCTGCGGGGCAATGGCGGCGACGATACGCTCGATGGCGGGGCGGGGAATGACCAGCTCATCGGCGGTGCCGGCGCCGACAGCCTGTCGGGTGGCGAGGGCAACGACCTGCTCGACGGCGGGCTGGGCGCGGATACGCTGGCGGGCGGCGCGGGCAACGACACCTACGTTGTCGATCATGTCGAAGAGACGATCGTCGAGGTGGGGGGCGAGGGCACCGACCGGGTCTTGACCTCCCTCGAGAGCTACGCCCTGGGCGCCGGGTTGGAGAACCTGATTGGCACCGCGGCGACGGGGCAGTCGCTGGGCGGCAATGGAGGCGACAACAACATCCAGGCGTCGTCGGGCGACGACACGCTGGACGGCGCGGCGGGGAATGACAGCCTGTTCGGGGGGCTGGGCGCGGACAGCCTGCGTGGCCTCGATGGCAATGACTACCTGGATGGCGGGCTGGGCGCGGATACGCTGGAAGGCGGCGCGGGCAACGACACCTACGTGATCGACCATATCGGCGAGACGATCGTCGAGGTGGAGGGCGAGGGCACCGACCAGGTGGTGACGTCGCTCGCGGCCTACGAACTGGCGGTGGGGCTGGAGCACCTGGCCGGCACGGCGGCGGGGAACCAGTCGCTGATCGGCAATGCGGCCGGCAACCGGCTGCAATCCTCCTCCGGCGACGACACGCTGGACGGGGCGGCGGGGAATGACAGCCTGTTCGGGGGGCTGGGCGCGGACAGCCTGCGTGGCCTCGATGGCAATGACTACCTGGATGGCGGGCTGGGCGCGGATACGCTGGAAGGCGGCGCGGGCAACGACACCTACGTGATCGACCATATCGGCGAGACGATCGTCGAGGTGGAGGGCCAGGGCACCGACTGGGTGGTGACGTCGCTGGCGACCTATGGGCTGGCGGCGGGGCTGGAGAACCTGCTGGGCACGACGACGGGCAACCAGTTGTTGACGGGCAATGCGGCCGGCAACCGGCTGCAATCCTCCTCCGGCGACGATACGCTGGACGGCGCGGCGGGGAATGACAGCCTGTTCGGGGGGCTGGGCGCGGACAGCCTGCGTGGCCTCGATGGCAATGACTACCTGGATGGCGGGCTGGGCGCGGATACGCTGGAAGGCGGCGCGGGCAACGACAGCTATGTGATCGACCACCTCGGCGAGACGATCGTCGAGGTGGAGGGCGAGGGCACCGACCGCGTCTTCACCTCCCTCTCGAGCTACGCCCTGGTCTCCGGGCTGGAGAACCTGTTTGGCACGGTGGCGACGGGGCAGTCGCTGGCCGGCAATGGGGGCGACAACAACATCCAGGCATCGTCGGGCGACGACACGCTGGATGGCGCGGTAGGGAATGACAGCCTGTTCGGGGGCCTGGGCGCGGACAGCCTGGGCGGCGCCGCGGGTCATGATTCGCTGGATGGCGGGGCCGGCGCGGATACGATGGTGGGTGGGCTGGGCGACGACAACTACGTCGTCGACCGTGCGGATGATCTGGTGATCGAGGCGGAGGCGGAGGGCACCGACCGGGTCTCGACGTCGCTGGCGGGCTACGTGCTGGGATCGACGCTGGAGGATCTGCGCGGCACCGCGGCGACGGGGCAGTCGCTGGTGGGCAATGCGGCCGACAACAGGATCGTCTCTGGCGTCGGCAACGACACGGCCCGCGGCGAGGGCGGTGCCGACAGCGTCTATGGCATCCGGGGTGCCGACCTGCTGGAGGGCGGCCAGGGCGATGACTTCCTCAGCGGTGGCGAGGGTGACGACACGCTGCAGGGCGATGCCGATGGCGATGTGCTGCTGGGCGGCCTGGGGGCGGACAGCCTCCTGGGCGGCGCGGGGAACGACACCTATGCCGCCGTGGATGCGGGTGACGTGCTTCTCGAACTGGTCAATGAGGGCACGGACGAGGTGCAGACGGCGCTGTCCGCCTACGCACTCGGCGCCGGGCTGGAACGGCTGGCGGGCACGGGTGATGCGCAGGCGCTGACCGGCAATGCGGATGCGAACAGCATCACCGGCACGGCGGGCGCCGATACGCTGGATGGTGGGGCGGGCGCGGACAGCCTGGTTGGCGGGCTGGGCGACGATGTGTTCATCCTGGATGATTCAGGCGATGCCATCGAGGATGCGGGCGGCATCGATGAAATCCGCACCGGGCTCGCGGCCTATGCCCTCGGCGCTGGGCTGGAACGGCTGGTGGGCACGGGCGATGCGCAGGCCCTGACCGGCAATGCCGATGCGAACACCATCACCGGCACGGCGGGCGCCGATACGCTGGATGGTGGGGCGGGCGCTGACAGCCTGGTTGGTGGGCTGGGCGATGATGTCTTCATCGTGGATGACGCGGCTGACGGCATCGAGGATGCCGGTGGCATCGACGAGGTGCGCACCGGGCTGGCAGGCTACGCGCTTGCAACCGGGCTGGAGCGGCTGGTCGGCACGGGCGATGCGCAGGCGCTGACCGGTAATGCGGATGCGAACACCATCATCGGCACGGCAGGCGCCGATACCCTTGATGGTGGCGCGGGGGCGGACAGCCTGGTTGGCGGGCTGGGCGATGATGTCTTCATCGTGGATGACGCGGCTGATGCCATCGCCGATGCCGGTGGCATCGACGAGGTGCGCACCGGGCTGGCTGCCTACGCGCTTGCCACGGGGCTGGAACGGCTGGCGGGCACGGGTGATGCGCAGGCGCTGACCGGCAATGCGGATGCGAACAGCATCACCGGCACGGCGGGCGCCGATACGCTGGATGGGGGCGCGGGCGCGGACAGCCTGGTTGGCGGGCTGGGCGATGATGTGTTCATCGTCGATGACGCGGCTGATGCCATCGCCGATGCCGGTGGCATCGACGAGGTGCGTACCGCCCTGGCCGTCCACGCGCTGGCGAGCGGGGTGGAAAACCTGCTCGGCACCGGCACCGCGCAGCGCCTGACGGGCAATGGGGGCGACAACCGCATCACCGGCGGCAGCGGCGCCGATACGCTGGCGGGCGGCGGCGGCCAGGATACGCTCGATGGCGGCCTGGGCGCTGACAGCATGGCGGGGGGCCTGGGCGACGATGCCTATATCGTCACCGCCGGCGACCTGGTGCTGGAGGCCGCGGGGCAGGGCGGCGACACGATCTCCACCGCCCTGGCCAGCTACACGCTGGCGACCGAGGTCGAGGTCCTGCTCGGCCTTTCCGATGGCGGGCAGACCCTGGCCGGCAATGCCGGCAACAACCTCGTCATCGGCGCCGCGGGGGCGGACCGGCTTTCCGGCGGCACGGCCGGCGCGGATACGCTGTCGGGCCTCGGGGGCGCGGATACGCTGGATGGCGGTTCGGGCGCGGACAGCCTGGTGGGCGGGGAGGGCAATGACCTCTTCGTCGTCGATGTCGTCGGCGATGCGGTGCTGGAACTGGCCGGCGGCGGCATCGATACCGTCCGCACGGCGATGGCTGGCGGCTATGCGCTGGCGGACCAGGTGGAGAACCTGGTCGGCACGGCCTCGGGCACGACGGCGCAGAGCCTCACGGGCAACGGCCTCGGCAATTCCATCGCGGGCGCTGGCGGCGCGGATACGCTGCAGGGGCTGGACGGCGCGGATACGCTGAATGGCGGTGGTGGCGCGGACAGCCTGGTCGGCGGCGCGGGCAATGATGTCTATGTGCTCGACAATGCCGGCGACGCGGTGCTGGAACTGGCGGATGGCGGCACGGATCTGGTCCGGGTGAGCCTCACCGCCTACACGCTGGCGGCGGAGGTGGAGCACCTGGTCGGCACCGCGACGAATGCGGCGCTGACGGGCAATGCGCTGGCCAATTCCATCACCGGAGCGGGCGGCGCGGATACGCTGACGGGCGGGCTCGGCGATGACACGCTGATCGGCGGCGCGGGCAATGATGTCCATGTCGTGGACAGCCTGCTCGACGTTGTGGTGGAAGCCGCGGCGGGCGGAACGGCGGATACGGTCCGCACCGCGCTGGCGGCCTATTCGCTGGCGGGGCTTGCGAATGTGGAACGGCTGGTCGGCACGGGCAGCGCGCAGGC
>NZ_JBHYGL010000028.1:0-21889 GCF_051859025.1 Falsiroseomonas sp.
GGGGGGGGGCCCCCCGGGCGGGGGGTGCTGGGGGGGGCGCCCCCCTGCTGGGAGGGTCGGTGCAGGGGGGCGGCGCCCCCCTGCTGGGCAGGTCGGTGCAGGGGGGGGCGGCGCCCCGCTGCTGGCCATCAGCACGCCGAGCCGCCATATCCCACCCGTGGACCTCTCCTCCCCCGCCGGCCGGCAGCGCGCCTGGCTCAACTCCCTCCTCGTGGACCACGCGGTCCTGCGCATCTCCTGGCGCAATTGGGGGGAGGTCGCGCGCGGCCGCCTCTACCGCTCCAACCACCCCCTCCCCTGGCAATTGGCGACGGCGCAGCGGCGATTCGGGCTGAAATCGGTCCTGAACCTGCGCGGCCACCGGCAGGATTGCGGGTCGGACGCGCTGGGCCGGGCCAGGGCGGGCGAACTCGGCCTGATCCATGCCGATGCGCCCTTCGAAAGCCGCGGCGCCCCCCACAAGGACCGCATCCTGCGGCTGGCGGAACTGCTGCCCACCCTGCCCGAACCCCTGCTCATCCACTGCAAGTCGGGCGCCGACCGCACCGGCCTGGTCGCCGGCATCTGGCTCATCCTGAATGGGCATAAGGTGGAAGAAGCACTGGGCCAGTTGCACTGGCGCTTCGGCCACATCGCCGCCAGCCGCACCGGCATCCTCGACGCCTTCTTCCGGGACTACGCCGCCCACCAGGCCACCCACGGCCCGAAACCCTTTCTCGACTGGCTGCGGGATGACTATGACGAGGCCGATCTCCGCGCCCGCTTCCGGTCGAAGGCCTGGGCGGACCGGCTGGTGGATGGGGTGCTGAAGCGCGAATAGGCTTGCGGTCGGCCGGGCCAAGGAATATAGTCCTTTCGTCCTGGCGGCCGCGCGGAATGACCCGCCGCACCCCTTGAAGCGCCCCTCGCGCTCTGGGATCACAGGGAAACGCCACACGCGGAGTTGCCCACCATGAAGCTCGCCTCCCTCGCCGTGCTCGGCCTGGCCCTCGGCCTCGCCGCCTGTTCGTCCAGCTCGGACACCGATGCGGCCGCGGCCGGCCGCGGTGGCGCGGGCGGGGCGGGTGGCGCGGGCGGCATCGGGCAGTCGCCGCTGGGCGGCCCCGGCAGCGGCAATTTCCGCCCGGGTTCGCAGGAGGAACTGGCCGGCAGCATCGGGGACCGCGTTCTGTTCGCCACCGATTCGGTGCAGGTGGGCGCCGACCAGCGCCCCATCCTGTCCCGCCAGGCGGAGTGGATGAACCGCCACCGCCAGGTTCAGGTGACGGTGGAGGGCCATGCCGACGAACGCGGCACGCGCGAATACAATTTGGCGCTCGGCCAGCGCCGCGCCAATGCGGCGCGGGACCTGCTGGTGGCCAATGGCGTGGCCAGCACGCGGATCCAGACCATCTCCTACGGCAAGGACCGACCGGTCGAGCTCGGCTCCAACCAGGCGGCCTGGGCGCAGAACCGCCGCGCGGTGACGGTGGTCAGGTAGACCTTTGCCTGATTCATCGGAGAAAACACCGCTGAATCGGTGCTAAAAGGACTAAAAGGGCTAAACGCCCTTAGCGACTAAAATGTCACGGCTGGCGCGCGGCGAAGTCTTCCAGCGCCGCGACGCCGCCCTTCACCAGCAGCGGGATGGCGCGGGCGACCCGCGCCACCGGCCAGTCCCACCAGCCGATCGCCACCAGCCGCGCGGCCTCCTCCTCGCTGTAGCGGCGCCGCACCACCCGCGCCGGATTGCCCGCCACCACGGCGTAGTCCGGCACGTCGGAGGCCACGACGGATCGCGCGCCGATCACCGCGCCATGGCCGATTCGCACGCCGGGCATCACCAGCGCCTCCAGCCCGATCCACACATCATGGCCCACCACCGTGTCCCGCCCGGGCTTGAAGGGGTAGTCGGCGAAGGGCAGCGCGCCCAGGAAGCCGCCGCCCAGGATGCCGAAGGGGTAGGTGGAGGGCCCCTCCATCGCATGCATCGCGTCGGGGAACATGAAGCGCACCGCCGTCGCGATGGCGCCGAAGCGCCCGATCCGGAGCCGGGCGCCGGAGGCCCCGAAATTGTAGAGCAGGTTGCGCCGGAAGAAGTCCCGGGCGTGCAGCGGGTCGTCGTAATAGGTGAAGGCGCCCACTTCGACGTTGCGGATCTCCGCCAAGCTGTCGAGCAGCGGCTTCAGGAAGACGATGCGCGGCTTGTTGGGGATGGGATGGATCGCATCCGGGTCCGGCAGCGCCTCCGCCTCGGCCTTCGACCGCGTCATGCGGAGAAGGCCTGGGTTCGCACAAGCCGGGCATAGAGCCCGTCCTGAGCCATCAACTCGGCATGGGTTCCCTGTTCCACGGCGCGCCCCGCCTCCATCACCACGATCAGGTCGGCGTCCCGCACGGTGGACAGGCGATGCGCGATCACCAGCGTGGTGCGCCCGGCGCGGAGGCGTTCCAGCGCCTGCTGCACCAGCGCCTCGTTCTCCGCATCCAGCGCGCTCGTCGCCTCATCCAGCAGCAGGACGCGGGGATTACGGAGCAGCGCGCGGGCCAGGCTGACGCGCTGCCGCTGCCCGCCGGACAGCCGCCCACCGCCGGTGCCGAGCTGGGTCTGGTACCCCTGTGGCAGCGATGCGAGGAAATCATGCGCCGCGGCGGCGCGGGCCGCCTCCTCCACCTCGGCCACGGTGGCGCCCGGCCGGCCGCAGGCGATGTTGGCGAAGGCGGTGTCGTCGAACAGCACGGCGTCCTGGCCGACATAGGCGATGGCGTCGCGCAGGCTTGCCATCGTCACGCCGCGGATATCGGCGCCATCGATGCGGATCGCGCCCTCCGTCACCTCATAGAGCCGCGGCACCAGCGCCAGCGCGGTGGATTTGCCCGCGCCCGAGGGCCCGACCAGCGCCACGGTGCGCCCGGGTGCGGCGGTGAAGTTCAGCCCCCGCAGCGCGGCATCGGGCACGCCCTCATAGGCGAAGCCCACGCCCTCGAACGCCACGCTGCCCTCGCCCGGCGGCAGAGCCTTGGCATCGGCGGCATCGAGGATGCGCGGACGCTCATCCACACTCGCGAAGGTGCGGGACAGGCCGGCGAGCCCTTCCTGCAAGGCCGCGTTCAGGCTGCCCAAAGCGCGGGCCGGCCGGGCGGCGATGAGCAGCGCGGCCACGAAGCCCGTGAAGTCGCCGATGGTGCCAAGCCCCGTCGAGACCCGCCAGCCGACAAAGCCCAGCACCAGCGCGACCGCGAAGCCGCCCAGTGCCTCCAGCACCGGGTCCAGCCTGGCGCGGGTGCGCTGGATGGCGAGCTGGCTGTCCCGCAACCGCAGGAAGGCGGCCTCCGCGCGCGCTTCCTCCTGCGCCTCCAGCCGGTAGCTGCGCACCACGCGGGCGGCGCCGAAGCTTTCCACCAGCAGCGACGCGGTCTCCCCCACCCGGTCCTGCATGCCGGCCGAGGCGCGGCGGATGCGCTTGCCGATGCGCAGGATCGGCACGATGGCGATGGGATAGAGAAGGGAGGCCAGCAGCGCCATCTTCCAATCCATCCACAGCATGGACCCCACCAGCCCCACCACCGTCAGCACATCCGCGATGCCGCTGATGGCCTTGGACAGGGCCTCCCGGATCAGCGCCGCATCGGTGGTGAAGCGCGCGGCGTGGCGGGCCGGGGCATCCCGCGCCACGGCGGAAAGATCGGCGCGCGTCAGCGCGCGGAACAGGTCGCGCTGCAGATCCGTGATGACGCTCAGCACCACCTTCTGCATGGCGACGGACTGGCCATACATGGTCAGCGCCCGGGCCAGGGTGACGGCGATGATCACGGGCGGGAGCGCCCAGACGACGCGGGGATCGCCCTCCGCGAACAGGTTGAAGGCCTGCTGGATGATCAGCGGATAGAGCGCCGTCGTCCCCGCCACGCCCAGCGTGCAGGCGATGGCGATCGCCACCCCGCCGGGATAGCGGCGGATGTAGTCGCGCCAGAGGCGCCGGACGAGCGGCAGGGAGGCAGCATCGAAGGCAGGTCGGGCCATGCGCGCCGTGTAGTCCAAGCGCGCGTCGAGGGCCATGTCGGCGCGCCCGTCAAGACTTGCATCCCAGACTGGCCGATGCTAGTTCTTCATTCGTTCCGGTGAGGCCCAGGGAGTCAGGACCCCGGGTTTTTCCTTCCCGGGGCGGTGGGCCCGTCCGCCGCCCCGGACCCTTCCAGCAGGGCCGAGAACCGCGCCAGGCAGGCCGCCCGGTCCGCGAGGCACCCGCCCTCGATCCACCAGCCCCGCACCGCCTTCATCGCCTGCCCGATCCGCGCATCCGGCCGATGGCCGAGGTCCAGCGCATCCTGCCCCCGCAGCGGGAAGACCGGCACGGGCATCGCCCCGAGTCGCGCGCGCAGCCCCGGCCAATCCCCCGATTCGCCACGCGACTCCGCCACCCAGGTCGCATCCGTGAGCCGCGCGAGGGGGACATCCGCCAGCAGGCGGCGCAGGGCGGCATCATCCAGCAAGCCCCGCACGCGGCCGGTCGCGCGCGCCGCCGCATATTGCCCCGCCTCATCCCGCGACCAGCGGAGCCGGGATGGCAGGCGCTGGTCCGCGGCGCCTTCCGGCACCAGCACCGCCAGGCGCAGCACCGGGTCCCGCGGCAGGCCGCGCGCCAGGCCGGCGGCGAGCGTGGCGGGCGAGGCGCCCTCCGGCAGCGCGGCGGCGCGGATGCCGGTTTCCTCCATCAGCAGCAGCGCGCCGACGGGGTCCGCGGCCTCCAGCAACCGCTTGAGTTCCATCCATATGCGCTCGACCGCGATGCGCCGGGCCAGGCCCTCCACCGCACCGCGAATCGCCGCCACGGCTTCCGCATCCGGCTCCCCGCGCCCATACCGCGCCCAGAAGCGGAAGAAGCGGAGCGCGCGGAGATAGTCTTCCGCCAGGCGCGTCGCGGCATCGCCGACGAAGCGCACCCGCCCCGCCGCCAAATCCGCCCGGCCGCCGAAGTAATCCCAGAGCCGCCCTTCGCCGTCGCAGGACATGGCGTTGATGGTGAAGTCCCGCCGCGCGGCATCCTCCGCCCAGTCGGTGGTCCAGGCGACCTCCGCATGGCGGCCATCGGTCGCGACATCGCGGCGCAGCGCCGTCACCTCCACCGGCTGCCCGGCCAGCACGGCGGTGACGGTGCCATGGGCGAGCCCGGTCTCGAACACCTTGAGGCCCGCCGCCTTCAGCCGTTCGGCGATGGCCTCCGGCGGCAGGGGGGCGGCGACATCCACGTCATGCACCGCGACGCCCGCCAGCGCATCCCGCACGCAGCCGCCGACGGCCCGGCTGCCCGGCAGGGCGGCCAGCACGGCGGCGGGGGCGGGTTCCGCCAGGAAGCCGGGCGGCGGGATGCGGCCATGCGGCGCGTCGGTCACCGGCGCGGCTCCCCATGGCCGGGGGTAATGGTGCCGTCCGGGGACAGGGTGGCGGGGACATAGGCCTCGCCACGCCCCATCGCGCCTTCCTTGCCGAACCAGATCGCCGCCCCGATGCCGATCGCCGCACCCAGCGCCAGCGCCAGCACCAGGCCCGGCGAGGGCCCGGTGGCGGCGCGCGGCCGCAGCCTGCGCCAGGCCAGGAACAGGCCCAGCGGCAGCAGCATCAGCAGGATGTCGGCGACCGCCATCATGACCGGATCATTCCTAAAGGCGTTGCCGATGGCGGCGAGAGGAAGCGTCTCTTCGACCCAGTCCCGGCGCCGATCCTAGCCTTCCCGGCACGACCTGGAAGGTGCCCGATGCCGATGAAGCCGCTCCCGCCCGCCCTCGCCCGGACCCTCGCCGCCGCGCAATGGCCGCAGGCCCGCGCCCATGTGCTGACCGCGGGCTTCATCCCGTGGCGGAACCTGCGGCGCCCGCCTCAGCCCCTCAGCACCCGCGCCAGGCCCATCAGCATGGCCGCGGTGGCGCCCCAGATCAGGTGGGTGTCATGGGGCCAGACCCAGTAGTCCCGCATCTTCCCGCGCACCTCCCGCGATTTCAGCGCCGGCGCGGCGGGATCGAGCACGGTGGCGAGGGGCAGTTCGAAGATCGCCTGCACCTCCCCGGGTTCCGGTGACAGGGACAGCGGCGGGTCGAGGAAGGCGACCACGGGCGTGACGCGATAGCCCGTGCCCGTCAGGTGTTCCGGCAGCGATCCCACGATCCGCGGCAGGCGGGGGTCGAGGCCCACCTCCTCCGCCGCCTCCCGCAGCGCCGCGGCCTCCGCCGTCTCCCCCGCCTCGATCCGCCCGCCGGGGAAGGCGACCTGGCCGGCATGGGAGGAGAGGCGGTCGGAGCGCAAGGTCAGCAGGATGCCCGGCCCATGGTCGTGCCAGACGATCGGGATCAGCACGGCGGCGGCCACCGGGCCATTGGGGCGGATGACGAAGATGTCCCGCTCCGCGAAGGTGCTGTCCCGGCCGCGTTCCAGCGCGGCGGGATCGGCGAGGCGGGCGGCGATCTCCTCCCGGCTCGGCAGGCTCGGGAGGGTGACGAGAGCCTGGCCAGGCTTGGCGGTCACTCCGCCGCCTGGTCGTAGGTATCGTCCTCGTCGTCCTGCTGCGCGGTGGGCGCATCGTCGATCGGGAAGAAGACGCCTTCCGACCACACGCCGATCACGGCGCGGCCTTCCACCGTCTCCGGCTGCGCCAGGGCCACCAATTCGTAGAAGACGGCGCGGTTGATCCGCGCCTCCAGCCCCGGGCGGACGGTGATGTAGGGGCGGGGTTCGCGGGATACCGGGTCGATGGTCACGCGAATCGGATGCTCGGCATCCGCGGTCACCATCTCATCGAGGTTGGTGCGGAAGGTCAGGCATTGCCGGGGCTCGGCCGCGGCGGCGCCGAGGGGGGCGAAGGGGTCGGCGCAGGTGCGCCACCACATTTCCACCGCCACGAAGGGCGCGTCATCCACCTCGATCCGGCCGCGCTCCACCGGCGTTTCCAGCCAGTAGCTGCCATCCTCCTCCCGCTTCAGGACGGAGGCGAAGAGGCAGACCAGCTCCTTCCGCCCGATCGGGCTGCCCCGGTAGAACCAGGTCCCGTCCTTGGCGATCCGCATGGAGAAATCGCCGCAGTTTTGCTTGAGGCGGGGCATGGCCATGGGCCGTGCCTGTCGCTCCGTCGCCTGCACGCTTTTCAGCGCCCCGTTGGGCACCCCGTCACGTCGCGCTTCGTTCATCACAGCTTCCGCACCCCGTGACCTGACCCGTCACATTGGGGGCCTCTCGGCCCCTGGCTCCCCAGCCACACCCGTATCGACCCCCTCCGCCCCCCGCCGGCATCGAAGCGTGACGCTTTGATGCACTGCGATGTGGCGCCGGGGATGGGCGAGGTGGATACTCGCCCCATATCGAACGCACCGCATATAGGGAGCCTGACCCGCATGGTGGAAGTGGCCGACGCCGCGGAGGCGGAATCTCTCATCCGGGAGGCCGAATCCCTCGCCGACCGCCTGGGCCGGGTCCGGGAAGGGGTCGGGCGCGTCATCTTCGGGCAGGAAACGGTGGTGGAGCGCACGCTCATCACCCTGCTGTCGGGCGGGCATGTGCTGCTTGTGGGCGTCCCCGGCCTCGGCAAGACCAAGCTGGTGGAGACGCTGGGCACGGTGCTTGGCCTTGATGCCCGCCGGGTGCAGTTCACGCCGGACCTCATGCCGTCGGACATATTGGGGTCCGAGGTGCTGGAGGAGGATGCGCATGGGCGCCGCCACTTCCGCTTCATCAAGGGCCCGATCTTCTGCCAGCTGCTGATGGCCGATGAGATCAACCGCGCCAGCCCCCGCACCCAATCCGCCCTTCTCCAGGCGATGCAGGAGCACAAGGTGGCGATCGCGGGGGAGGTCCATCCCCTGCCCGCTCCCTTCCATGTGCTCGCCACCCAGAACCCGATCGAGCAGGAGGGCACCTACCCCCTGCCCGAAGCGCAGCTCGACCGCTTCCTGCTGGAGATCGATGTCGGCTACCCCGACCTCGCCGCCGAACGCGCCATGCTGCTGGCGACGACCGGCGCGAAGGAGGCGAAGCCGGTGCCGGCGATGACGGGCAGCGAGCTTGCCGCCGCCCAGCACCTCATCCGCCGCCTGCCGGTGGGGGAACAGGTGCTGGAGGCCATCCTGAAGCTGGTCCGCAGCGCCCGGCCCGAGACGACGGAGATCGAGCAGATCCGCCAGCACCTGGCCTATGGCCCCGGCCCCCGCGCCGCCCAGGCGCTGATGCTGGCGACGCGGGCGCGGGCGGTGTTGCAGGGCAGGCTTTCCCCCAGCATCGATGACGTGATCGCGCTGGCCGAGCCCGTTCTTCGGCATCGCATGGCGCTGAATTTCTCGGCGCGGGCGGATGGGGTGAAGCTGCCGGAAGTGCTCGATGTGCTGAAGGCGCAGCTTGGCTAGCCCGCCCCCCCCGGCTTCCAGCGCCCGCCTGACGATACCCTGGGCGGAACAGCTTGGCGCGCGCCTGCCGCCGCTGCTGGTGGAGGCCGAGCGGGTGGCGGCGACGGTGATGCCCGGCATCCATGGCCGCCGCCGCGCCGGGCCGGGTGAGGCCTTCTGGCAGTTCCGCCCCTATGTCGCCGGCGACCAGGCCAGCCGGATCGATTGGCGCCAGTCCGGCAAGTCCGATCGCCTGTTCATCCGGGAGACGGAGTGGGAGGCCGCGCAGACGGTCGCGCTGTGGCGCGCCGCGGATGCCGGCATGGCCTGGCGCAGCGGGCCGGAGGTGCCGCCCAAGCAGTTGCGCGCCGACCTGTTGCTGCTGGCGCTGTCGGCGCTACTGCTGCGGGGTGGGGAGAGGGTGCGCCTGTTCGGCCTGCCCCGCCCCTTCGCCGGCCGGGGCGCGCTGCCGCAGATCGCGGATTCCATGGCCTCCCTGGCGCCGGTGCCGGAGGACCCCCGCATAGCCCGCCATGCCCGTGCCGTGCTGTTCGGCGATTTCTGGGGGAAGCTGGAGGAGACGCGCCGCGCGGTCGGCGCGCTTTCCGCCCAGGGTGTGCGCGGCCATCTGCTGCAGGTGATCGATCCGGCGGAGGAGACGCTGCCCTATGCCGGGCGCATCCGGTTCGAGGAAGTGGCCGCGGGCCTGGCCGCCGCGCTGGTGCCGCGGGTGGAATCGGTGCGGGCGCTCTATCTGGAACGGCTGACGCGCCACCGCGCGGGCCTGGCCGCCATCGCCGCCGCCGCCGGCTGGAGTTTCGCGACGCACCGCACCGACCAGCCGCCGGAGGCCGCGCTGCTGGCCCTGCACCAGGCGCTGGCGCCGCAATGAAGGTTTTCACTGACGATGGTCCAGGGGGGTCTCCCCCCCCCGTCTTCCCCTTTGGGCGGATGGGGTCCGGGGAAGGCAGCGCCCTCCCCGGGTCGCTCCTTTGCTGGACGGGCACCACCCCATGCTGACGCTCGGCCCCATCGCCTTCGCCGCGCCCTGGCTGCTCACGGCGCTCGCGCTGCTGCCCATTCTCTGGTGGCTGCTGCGGGTCACGCCGCCGGCGCCGAGGCGGCAATCCTTCCCGGCGCTGCGCCTGTTGCAGGAATTGCCGGCGCCGGAGGAGACGCCTTCCCGCACCCCCTGGTGGCTGCTGGCGCTGCGGCTGGCCGCGGCGGCGTTGATCATCCTGGGTCTCGCGCGTCCGGTGTGGAATGCGACGGCGGGCGAGGGGGGCGAGGGCCCGCTGCTGGTTGCCATCGATGATGGCTGGGCCGCGGCCGCGGATTGGCCGGACCGTCTGGCCGCCGCCGAATCCGTTCTGGATGCCGCCGCCCGCACCGGCCGCCGGACCGCCCTGCTGCTGACGGCGCCGCCCGCCGTGCCCGAGGCCCCGCGCATCACCGGCCTGATGCCGGCGGAGGAATTGCGCTCGCGCCTCGCCGCCCTGCGCCCCAAGCCCTGGGCGCCGGACCGGCCCGGCGCGCGGGAGGCCCTGGCCGCCTGGCGCGCGCAGCATGCCGGCCCCTTCGCCACCTTCTACGTCGCAGACGGCGTGGAGCATGAGGCCGGCGAGGCCCGCGGCTTCGGCGCCCTGGCCGAGGCCCTGGCCGCCGGCGGCACGCTGACCCTGGCGCGGTCCGACGGCCGCCCGACGCGGGTGCTGCCGCCGCCGCGCGGCGAGGCAGACCGCCTGGTGCTGACGGTCCGCACGACGCCGCTGCCCATCGCCTCGGAAGCCGTGGTGCTGGCCCGGACGGGGGATGGCCGGACGCTGGACCGCGCCGTGGTGCCGATCCCGGCCGGGGCGACGGAGGCCGAGGCCGCCATGCCGCTGCCGCTGGAGATCCGCAACCAGGTGGTGCGGCTCGACCTCGATGGCATCACGGGCGCCAATGCCACGGTGCTGCTGGATGAACGTTTTCGCCGGAGGCCCGTCGGCCTGATCTCGGGCGGGGAGGAAGCGGCGGCGGATGTGCCGCTGATCGGTGAGCTGTTCTACCTCGACCGCGCCTTGGCCCCGCATGCGGAGCTGCGCCGCGGCAATGTGGAGGCGCTGCTGGCGCGGCGGCTTTCGGTGCTGGTGCTGGCCGACCGGCCCATCACGGAGGGGCGGGAGCGGGACCAGCTGACGCGCTGGATCGAGGCCGGCGGCACGCTGCTGCGCTTCGCCGGGCCGCGGCTGGCGGAGGCGCCGGACACGCTGATGCCGGTGCCGCTGCGGGCGGGCGAACGGCAATTGGGCGGCGCCCTGTCCTGGGAACGGCCGCAGACGCTGGCCGCCTTCCCGGAGGGCTCGCCCTTCCAGGGGCTGATGCCGCCGCCGGAAGTGACGGTGGAACGCCAGGTGCTGGCGGAACCCTCCGCGCGCCTCACCGGCCATACCTGGGCGCGGCTGGCGGATGGCACGCCGCTGGTGACCTGGGACAACAGGGGAGCGGGGCGGATCGTGATGTTCCACGTCACCGCCAATGCCGAATGGTCCAACCTGCCGCTGTCGGGGTTGTTCGTGGAGATGATGAAGCGCCTGGTCGCCCTCTCCGCCGGGGTTGGCGGCGCCGATGGGGAAGCCCCCCTGCCGCCCTTCGAGACGCTGGACGGCTTCGGCCGGCTCGGCCCGCCCCAGCCCGGCGCGCAGCCCATTCCGCCCGCGCGGATCGAGAGCGAGGCGCCGTCGCCGCGCCACCCACCGGGCTGGTACGGCAGCGGCGCGGGGGGAGAGGCCGCGCATCGCCGCGCGCTGAACCTGGGCGCGGGCGTGCCGGCGCCGCGGGTGGTGACGGGCATTCCGAGTGGCACGGCCACGACGATCATCGGCGGCGTGCCGGCGGAACGGGACCTCGGCCCCTGGCTGCTGGCGGCGGCGATGCTGCTGCTGGTGGTGGACATGATCCTGTCCCTGCTGCTGCGCGGGCTGGTCGGGCGCGGGCGCAGCCGGGCGATGGCCGGGGCGGTGCTGCTCGGCGTTATGCTCGGCGGGCCGGCGATGGCGCAGGACGGCAATGCGGCGCTGGCCACGCGGCTCGGCTACGTCGTCACCGGCGATGCGGCGGTGGATGAGGTGAGCCGCGCGGGGCTGGTCGGGCTGTCGGATTTCGTCAACCGGCGGACGGCGGCCGCGCTGGCGGACCCGCTGCCGGTCACGCCGGGGCGCGACGATTTGGCCTTCTTCCCGCTGCTGTACTGGCCCGTGCTGGGCGATGCCACCGCGCCGAGCGCCGCCGCCGCCGCCGCGCTGAACGGCTTCATGCGCAATGGCGGCATCATCCTGTTCGACACGCGGGATGAGGGATCGGGCGAGGGATTCTCCCCGGGTTCGCGCGCGGCGCTCCGGCGGATCACGCGGGATCTCTCGGTCCCGCCGCTGGCGCCGGTGGCGGAGGATCATGTGCTGCGGCGCGCCTTCTACCTGCTGCAGGACCTGCCCGGCCGCTTCACCGGGGGCAGCGTCTGGGTGGCGCGGGAACAGGACAGGGCGAATGACAGCGTCAGCCCCGTCATCATCGGGGGGCATGACTGGGCCTCCGCCTGGGCGATCGATGCGCGGGGCAACAATCCCTACGCCGTCATCCCCGGCGGCGCGCGGCAGAGGACCCTGGCCTACCGCTTCGGCACGAACCTCGTGATGTACGCGCTGACCGGCAACTACAAGGGCGACCAGGTGCATGTGCCGGCCATCCTGGAAAGGCTGGGGAATTGAAGCGGTACGGGCCGGGTAAGGGGACCACCCCATGAAGCAGGCGCTGGCTGGCATCGATTTCGCGCCCGTCATCCCGCTATGGCTGCTGGCCGCGCTGGCGGGGCTCGCGCTGGTGGCGCTGCTGCCGGGGCTGCTGCGCGTGGTGCGGAACAGCGCGGGCGCGGCAAGCTGGGCGCCGGCACCGGGCATCTGGCTACGCGCCCTGGCCTTCGCCGCGCTCGTGCTGGCACTCGCCAATCCCCGCCTGGTGGAGGAGACGCGGGAGACGCGGCCCGACATCGCTTTGCTGGTGGTGGACCGCAGCGACAGCGCCGTGCTGGGCCCGCGGGAGGCGCAGATCACCGCGGCGCGGGAGGCGATCGAGGCCCGCGCGCGTCGCCTGCCGGAACTGGAACTCCGCACGGTGGAGGTGCCGGAGGGCGGCAACCAGGGCACGCGGCTGTTCGGCGCCATGGAACGCGCGCTGGCCGACATCCCCCGCGCCAGGCTGGCCGGCGTGATGGCGCTGACGGATGGCCAGGTGCATGACATCCCGGCCGCCCCCGCGCTGGACGCCCCCTTTCATCTGCTGCTGCCGGGACGGCCCGGGGAGGTCGATCGCCGCATCCGCGTGGTGGAGGCGCCGGGCTTCGGCATCGTCGGCCGGCCGGTCGAACTGCGTGTGGTGGTGGAGGACCAGGGCGCGCCGCCCGGTGGCGCCGCCCGCCTGACCATCCGGCGCGATGGGCAGCCACCGCGTGTCGAATCCGTCGCCGTCGGGCGCGAACACCGCATCGCGGTCCCGATCGAGCGCGGCGGGCCGACCGTGGTGGAGATCACCGCCGAAACCCGGCCCGGGGAGGTCAGCGAGATCAACAACCGCGCCGTCGTCTCCATCAACGGGGTGCGGGACCGGCTGCGGGTGCTGCTCGTCTCCGGCGAGCCCCATGCGGGGCAGCGGACCTGGCGGCGGCTGCTGAAGGCCGATCCGAATGTCGACCTGGTGCACTTCACCATTCTCCGCCCGCCGGAGAAGGACGACCTCACGCCGCTGCACGAGCTGGCGCTGATCGCCTTCCCGGTGCGGGAGCTGTTCCAGGTCAAGCTGCGGGAATTCGACCTGATCGTCTTCGACCGCTTCGCCAATCGCGGCCTGCTGCCGCCGGTCTATCTGCGCAACATCGCGGATTACGTGCGCGGCGGCGGGGCGCTGCTGATGTCCGTCGGGCCTGAATTCGCGGGGCCGACGAGCCTCGCTTCCACGCCGCTCGGCCAGATCCTGCCCGCCCGCCCGCCCACCGGCGCGGGTGCGGCGCAGGCCGCGCTGCTCGAACAGCCCTTCAGGCCGATGGTGACGGAGACCGGCGCGCGGCATCCCGTGACCGAAGGGCTGCCCGGCGCCAATGTGCTGGGCGCCGGCCTGGCGGACGCCACCTGGGGCCGCTGGTACCGCGCCATGCGGGCCGATGCGCGGGCCGGCAGCACCGTGATGGAAGGCCCGAACGGCACGCCGCTGATGGTGCTGGACCGGGTCGGCGAGGGGCGCGTCGCCCTGATGCTGTCCGATCACATCTGGCTGTGGTCCCGCGGCCATGATGGCGGCGGGCCGCAGCAGGAACTGCTCCGCCGCATCGCGCACTGGACGATGAAGGAGCCGGAGCTGGAGGAGGAGGATTTGACGGCGCGGATCGACCAGGGCCACCTGACGATCGTCCGCCGCAGCCTGGAAGCCGGCCCGCCGCCCGAGATCACCATCACCGCCCCCGATGGCAGCATCACCCGCCGCGCCCCCGAAGCACGGGGCGGTGGCCGCGCGGTGGTGGAGATGGCGGCCCTCCAGGCCGGCGTCTGGCAGGCCGCCGATGGCCGCCGCACCGCCTTCGCCGCGGCCGAAGCCCCGAACCCGATGGAGGTCGCGGACCTCCGCGCCGAGGACACCCGGCTGCGCCCGCTGGCGGAGGCGACGGGCGGCGCGGTGCGCTGGCTCGGCGCCGATGCGCAGCCTCTGGTGCCGGAACTCCGCCGCGTGGCGCTGGGGCGGGACCAGCATGGCGGGGCTTCCCCCGGCCCCGGCTGGATCGGGTTGCGCCGCAACGCCGACCATACCGTGACCGGCATCACCGCCCTGCCCCTGCTGCCGCCATGGCTGGCCCTGCCGCTGGTGCTGGGCCTGGCGCTGGTGGCCTGGCGGCGGGAGGGGCGGTGACGTTGCACGGGCGGCACCCTACATCCCGGGCATGATCCGGAAAGCCGCCCTCGGAGCCCTCCTCCTGCTCGGTGCCTGCGCGCAGGGGCCGACGCTGCAACAGCGCCTGTCGGTCTTCATGGGCCAGGGTGAGGGCGACCTCGTCGCCGCCCTCGGCGTGCCGGTGCGCATCCATGAGGCCGAGGGACGGCGCTTCCTGCAATTCGAGCAGCGCCGGACCGTGGCCGTGGCCTCGCCCGCCCCCATTCCCTATTTCGGGCCCTCCTACGGCCGATTCGGACCGCGCTTGGGCGCCTGGCCGCAGCCGCCGGGCTATGCGGTCATCGGCTGCGACATCACCTTCGAATTGCAGGACGGCCGGGTGCAGGGCTTTTCCACCCGCGGCGAGGGCTGCCGGTGAGCGGGCCCTTCCTCGCCCCGGGGGAAGTGCGTAGGTTGGGGCCCATGCGACGCAACACCCGCCTGTCCGCCCTGCTGATCCCGTCCCTGCTGGCCAGCGGCGCCTTCATGGCCATGCCGCCGGCTGCCGCGCAGGAGATGATCCGGCCGCCACCGGCCGCCAACACCCAGCAGGCCCCCGCACCCGCCCTGCCGGGCCTCGCGGCACGCCGGCCGGTGGCGCCGATCCCGGGCGATCCCTCCGTCAGCCTCTCCCCCAATGCCGCGCTTTTCGATGCGGTGGCGCGGGGCGATATCGCCGCGGCGCGGGATGCGGTGGCGCGCGGGGCGGATGTGGATTCGCGGAATGCGCTGGGGCTGACGGCGCTGGATGCCGCGGTGGACCAGGGGCGCAACGACATCGCCTTCTACCTGCTTTCCGCCCGCGACGTGACACGCAGCGGCACCCAGGCCCCCTCCCCGGCCGCCGCTGGCCGCCCCGGCGCCGCGCCGCCCGCGGCCCCGCGCCCGGTCCGGCAGGCGGCCCCGCTCAACACGCCGCCGGCCGCGGCGGCAGTGGCGCAGGCGCGCTCGGCCACGCTATGGGCCGGGAACGGCGGCGCGCCGCAGCCGGAGATCGGCTTCCTCGGCTTCGATGCCGGCCGCCCCGCCGGCGCCACACCCCCGGCCGAGGCCGCGCCCATCCGCCGCACGCCGCGTGGCTGACCGCAGCCGGTCAGTCGTTCCCGGCTGACCGCACGCCACGGCGGTCTTCCGCCGTCTCGCCGTTGCGCGCCGTGGGGTGTGGATCGGCCGCCCTGCCGCGCAACGCATCGATCAGGCCCAGCAGGCGGCGCGTCTCGAAGGGCTTGCGCAGCACGGCATCGAAGCCGGCGGCGCGGCAGGCGGGCTCCACCTCCTCCGGCTGTTCGGCCGTCAGCGCGATCAGCGGCACGCGGCCCTGTTCGCCGGGCAGGGTGCGCAGCGCGGCGGCGACGCCGAAGCCATCGAGCCCCGGCATGTGCAGGTCCAGCACCGCCAGGTCGAAGGTCGCGCCATGCAGCGCGGCCAGCGCCGCGGGTCCGTCTTCCGTCGCCGTCACGGCATGGCCGGCGCGTTCCAGCACCGCCGTCAGCAGCAGGCGGCTCGCGGCCACATCCTCCGCCACCAGGATGCGCAGCCCGGCGTCATGCGCGGGGGCCAGCGGCGCGGCGCCGGGGCGGAAGGGCACCCAGAAGACGAAGCGGCTCCCCTCCCCCTGCCTGCTCTCCGCACCGATGGCGCCGCCCATCGCCTCCACCAGCCGCCGGCAGATGGCGAGGCCGAGGCCACTGCCGCCGAAGCGCCGCGCGGTATCGGCGCGTTCCTGGCGGAAACGGTCGAAGATCCGGGGCAGGGCCTCCGGCGCGATGCCGATGCCGGTATCGACCACGGCCACCTCGATCCGTTCCGGCCTGGCGGTCAGCCGGGCGGAGACCACGATCTCCCCCCGCTCCGTGAACTTGATGGCGTTGCTGATGAGGTTGGTCGTGATCTGGCGCAGCCGCATCGGGTCGCCCCGCATCCAGCGCGGCAGGCCGGGGTCCAGCTGCACCCGCAGGCCGAGCCCCTTCTGCTGGGCGACGCTGCGCATCAGCCCGGCGCAATCCTCCAGCAGCTGCGCGATCTCGATATCCGCTTCTTCCAGCTCCACCGCGCCTTCGTCCAGCCGGGCAAAGTCCAGCACATCCCCGATCAGCGCCAGCAGCGCCTGGCCGGCGCGGCGCTGCTGCTCCACCCATGACTTGGCGGTGGGCGGCAGGTCGGCCTTGGCCAGCAGGTCCGTGTAGCCAAGCAGGCCGGTCAGCGGCGCGCGCAATTCATGGCTGACGGTCGCCAGCATGTCGGTGCGGCGGCGGTCCTGCTCCGCGGCGCGGGCCAGGGCTTCGGCCTGGCTGCGGTTGCGGATCGCCTCCTGCCCCCGGTGGCGGGAGGCGATGCGGGCGACAACACCGATGCCGGCCAGCACCGCGGCGGCGCCGGTGGCCAGGACCAGCCAGCCCAGCACGGTGGCGGCGAAGGTGTCGGGCGTGGCGGCGGTCACCAGCGTCCAGCGCGAATCGCCGACCGGCATGGCATAGGCCGTGAGGGAGCCCAGCGAGAGAATCTGGCGGGGCTGCGCCAGGGCCGGGCGCAGATCCTCCGGCGCCGCGGCACCGCTGGCCGCGCGGGCGATCATCCGCCCTTCCGCATCCAGCAGGATCGCCGACCAGCCCCGCGGCATGTCCGCCTGGTCCAGCACCCGCGCATAGGCCGAGGCCTCCAGCGCCGCCATCAGGGAGAAGCGCACCGAGCCTTCGACGCGCACGGGCACCCGCAGCGCCACGAAGCCGTCCAGCAGGCCGCTCGGCAAGGCACGCCCGGTGCGCAGCACGCTGGCGACCGAGGCCGGGTCACGCAGCGGCGGCAGGACCGCTTCCGCGGGGTAGCGGAGGTTCAGCAGCTGTCTTTCGCCATCCGTCAGGACGAGGGTGAACCAGGCCGCGTCGCGCGCCATGACGCGCTGCGCTTCCGCCCGGAAGACGGCGAGATCCCCGGCGGCCAGGCCCGCGGAGCCGGCCAGCGCCTCCAGCACCCGGATGCCGCCGCGCAATTCGGCCTCCACCGCCACGGAAAGCGCGGTGGCGGCGCGCTGCAAATCGGCGCGCCGGTCGGCCTCCCGCTCCGCCCCCAGCGCCAGCGCCAGCATCAGCCCGAAGGCGGCCAGGGGAGCGAGGGCGAGGAAGGGGGCGAGAAGGGTCAGCCGGGACAGCAGGCGGCGGGAGAACCAGGACCCGCTGTCATCGGGAGGGCGCGATGGCGTGACGATTTCTGGCACGCTGGCGCTGCACCTTCTGCTGGGGGTCGCGACGGCAGTGCCCCCGGCACCCGACCCAGGCCCCCGATTACAGCATCGGAGGGGGTGTCGTCATCCTGGCACTCTACCGGAAGGCGCAAAACACCCGGGATGCGCAACCACGCAAGACAACAGGCCACGGATGGGAAAGGACATTTTCCATCCTGCGGCGGCGCAAGGCGGGAATCACATGGTCGTTACGCGCGCGCGGCCCAGCCTTCCGCCCATCATTCCAGCCGGACATCGGCGGCGCGGATGACGTCGCGCCACTTCGGCGGCTCCGCCGCCAGGAAGCGGCCGAATTCGGCGGGGGTGTTGCCCACCGTCTCGAAGCCCAGCGTCGCGATGCGGGACGCCACCTCGGGCCGCTTCAGGGCGGTGGCGAAGACATCATGCAGCCGGGCGATGATCGGCGCCGGCGTGCCCGCCGGGGCCAGCAAGCCGTACCAGGCTTCCACGCTGATGGCGGGGCCGCCGGATTCGGCCATGGTCGGGACCTCCGGGAAGGCACCGAAGCGCCGCGGCGTGGTGACGGCCAGCGCCTTCAGGCTGCCGGCGCGGACATGCTGGATGGATTGCGGGCTGTCGAAGAACACCGCCGTGTCGCCGCGCATGACGGATTGCGTGGCATCCGGCGTCTGGCGGTAGGTGACGTTGGTCATCTGGATGCCGGCCTCCCGCAGGAACATCTCGGTCGCCAGATGGGGGACGGTGCCGTTGCCGGCGGTGGCGTAGTTCAGCGCGCCCGGGCGGCGCTTCGCCTCCGCCACCAAATCGCCGATGGTCGCGAAGGGCAGGCGCGGATTGGTCACGACCAGCAGCGGGCCCGTGGTGAGCATCGAGATGGGCGCGAAGGCGGTGGCGGGGTCGTAGCCGAGGTCCCGGTAGAGGAACTGGTTGATTACCAGGGGGGAGGAGGCGTTGAGCGCCAGGGTGTAGCCATCCGGCGCCGCCTGGGCGACGATCCGGCTGCCGAGGTTGCCGCCGGCGCCGGCCCGGTTCTCGATCACCAAAGGCTGGCCGAGCGCGGCGCCGACGGGTTCCGCCAGCAGCCGCGCCACCACATCGGTGGGCCCGCCGGCGCCGAAGGGCACCACCACGCGGATCGGGCGCTCCGGCCAGTTTCCCTGGGCGCGGGCGATCCCGGGCAGGGTGAGCAGGCCGGCAAGGGCCGGCAGGTGGCGGCGGGTCAGCATGGGCGGGCTCATTCCGGCTGGATGCGGGCGGCGGCGACGAGGGCCTGGTTGCGCGGGATCTCGGCCGCGATGTGGCGGGCGAAGGCGTCGGGCGATTCCGCCAGCGGCGTCAGGCCGAGATCGGCCATGCGGGCATTCACCGCGGGCTCCATCGCCGCCTGGTTCACCTGGGCGTTCACGCGGGCGACGATGTCCGCCGCCAGGCCCTTCGGCCCCCAGATGCCGGTCCAGCCATCCAGCACCATGTCGGCGAAGCCGGCCTCCACCATGGTCGGCACCTCAGGCAGCACCCGCTGCCGTACGGCGGAGAGCACGCCATAGGCGCGCAGCCGCCCGTCCCGGATCAGCGGCATGGAGGGGCCAAGCGGCGCGATGAACAGGCTGACGGCACCGGAGACGAGGTCGTTCATCGCCGGGCCCGTGCCGCGGTAGCTGACGAAGGTCGTCGTCACGTTCAGCTTCTGCCAGATCGCCGCGGTGGCGAGTTGGCCGACGGAGCCGAGCGAGGAGCCGGCGAAGGAGAAGCCATCGGGCCTGGTGCGGATGGCCGTCAACAGCTGGTCCAGGCTGCGCGGCGCCAGCGCGGTGCCGCCGACGATCACATAGGGGATGGCGACGGTGCGCGCGATCGGCGTGAAATCCGCCTGCAGGTCGAAGGGCACGTTGCGCTGCACGAAGGGCAGCACGGTCAGCACCTCATTCGAATAGAGGAAGGTGGTGCCGTCCGCCGCGCTGCGGGCCACCGTATCCGCGCCCACCGCGCCATTGGCGCCGGAGCGGTTCTCGATCACCCAGCTCTGGCCCAGCAGTTCCGCCGCGCGGGGGGCGATCAGCCGCGCGGTCAGGTCCGTCGTGCCGCCGGGGGGATAGGGCACGACGATGCGGGTGCTGCGCGCGGATTGCGCGGAGGCGGCGCGGGACAGGGCGGGCGTGGCGAGCGCGGCCAGCGCCAGGCGGCGCGTGATGCGGATGGTCATGGACGTCCCCTCCCCGCCGCGTGGACCGCGGCGGAATTGCTTCAGTGCCTAAGCATCGGGGCGCGGGAGGTTCCGGTCAAGCGGGAGGATCGGGTTCGACAACGACCAGTTCGGCGCCGTCCTCCACCAAATCGCCCACCTGGCAGCGCAGTGCCTGCACGGTGCCGGGGATGGGGGCGGTGATGCGCATCTGCACCTTCATCGCCTCCATCACCAGCAGCACGGCGCCGCGCGGGACACGATCCCCCGGCGCGGCCAGCACCTGCAGGATGCGCCCGGGCATGGGGGCCAGGATGCGGCCGCCGCCGGCCTGTTCCTCGCCCGAGGGGGCGCGGGGGTCGAGGAAGCGGAGGTCATGCGTGGCGCCATCCAGCACCACCATCAGCAGGTCGCCATCCCGCGCCACGGTGGCGCGGATGGCGCGGCCATCGAGAGTGAAGGACGCCACATCGCCATCCCAGCGGAGGCCGGCCAGGGCGGCGCTGCCATCGGCGAAGTCGATGCGCGTCCCGGGATGCAGGCGGAGCATCACCACCGCCTCGCCGTCCGACAGAAGAAGATCCTGGTAGCCATCGCCGTTGAGGCGCCAGGCATTGGCCGCACCCCAGGGGGAATGGGGGTCCGCTTCGTCCCGCGCCTCCGCATCCCGCAGCAGGCGGAGCACGGCGGCGGCCAGGGCGGCGCGGGGGGCGGGGGTGGCTTCGGGCAGCAGGGTGGCGGCGTGGCGGGCGATGAAGCCGGTGTCGAGATCGGCCGCCGCGAAGGCCGGATGCGCGGCGATGGCGCGCAGCAGCGGCAGGTTGCTGCGGATGCCGGCGACGGCGGCCGATTCCAGCGAGCGGGACAGGCGGCGGAGCGCGGTGGCGCGGTCCGGCCCGCTGGCGATGATCTTGGCCAGCATCGGGTCGTAGTGGATGGGCACGGCATCGCCCTGGCGCACGCCGGAATCGATGCGGATGCCCGGCAGGTGGTCCGGCAGGCGCAGGTGCCGGAGCGTGCCGATGGAGGGGGCGAAATCCCGCGTCGGGTCCTCGGCGTAGAGGCGGACCTCGATGGCGTGGCCGTGGAGCGGGATGTCGGCCTGGGACAGGGGGAGCGGTTCTCCCATGGCGACGCGGAGTTGCCATTCGACCAGGTCCTGGCCGGTGATCGCCTCCGTCACGGGGTGTTCGACCTGGAGGCGGGTGTTCATCTCCATGAAGGCGAAGGTGTCGCCTTCGGATATGAATTCGACGGTGCCGGCGCCGACATAGCCGATGGCGCGGGCGGCATCGCAGGCGGCCTTTCCCATGGCGGCGCGGCGTTCGGCGGTCATGCCCGGGGCGGGGGCTTCCTCCACCACCTTCTGGTGGCGGCGCTGGATGGAGCAGTCGCGTTCATGCAGGTGGACGACGTGGCCGTGGCTGTCGGCGAAGACCTGGATCTCGATGTGGCGCGGCTTTGTCAGGTACCGTTCGAGCAGCAGGCGGTCATCGCCGAAGGCGGCACGGGCCTCGCCCCGGGCCAGGGAGAGGGCTTCGTCCAGGGCGGCGGCGTCCGGCGCCACCTTCATGCCCTTGCCGCCGCCGCCGGCGCTGGCCTTGACCAGGATGGGGAAGCCGATGCGCGCGGCCTCGGCGCGCAGGGTTTCGTCCGACTGGTCCGCCCCGTGATAGCCGGGGACGAGGGGGACGCCGGCCTTGTCCATGAGCGCCTTGGCGGCGGCCTTGCTGCCCATGGCGCGGATCGCGGCGGGGGGCGGGCCGACGAAGACCAGGCCCGCTTCGGCGCAGGCTTCGGCGAAATCCGCGTTTTCCGAGAGGAAGCCGTAGCCGGGGTGGATGGCTTCCGCGCCCGTCGCGCGGGCGGCGGCGATCAGGGCGGGGATGGAGAGGTAGCTTTCCCGTGCCGGGGCGGGGCCGAGGCGGATGGCGGCATCGGCGAGGGCGACGTGCATCGCCTGCGCATCGGCGTCGCTGAAGACGGCGATGGTGCGGAGCCCCATGGCGCGGGCGGTACGGATGATGCGGCAGGCGATCTCGCCGCGGTTCGCGATGAGGAGGGTGGTGAAGGTGGTCATGGGGAAGGCCCTGCCTTCCCCATACCCCATCCGCCAGGGGGGAGACCCCCCTGGACCATCGTCAATTGCCGACGGTCCAGGGGCGGTTCGCCCCTGGCAGGGGGTGAAGGGGGACGGCGTCCCC
>NZ_JBHYGL010000029.1:0-18760 GCF_051859025.1 Falsiroseomonas sp.
CACGGGCGCCACATCGGGCGGCGCCGGCACGGGATCGGGGTTGGAGGTCGGCGCGGGCTGGTCGCCCCGCGCCTGGGTCGGCGGCACGGGGGAGGTGAATTCCACCACGACAGCCGTCTCGATCGGCGGCGGCAGCGGCTTCACGAAGCCGTAGATGAACCCCGCCACCGCCAGCATGGCGTGCAGGCCGAAGGACACGGCGATCCAGCGCCGCAGGGCGCGGTCCTCAGGCTCCGGGTTCAGCAGCAGGCCGGACAAAAGCCGCGTTCCCTCTCAGCGCGTCGCCGGGCGGTTGGGCCCAGGGGCGGCGGCAGGTGCCGCGGCGGGCCGGGCCGGCACGCCGGCCGGCTGTTCGGCCAGCAGCGCCACGCGGCTGAAGCCGGCCGCGTTCACCGTGCCCATCACCTCCATCACGCGCCCGTAGCTGATCGCCCGGTCGCCGCGGACGAAGATGCGCCGTTCCGGCTGGCCCTGCTGCGTGGGCTGGGAGGCGAGGATGGCGCGGAGCTGCGCCACCAGCGCCTCCATCTGCACCTCCGTCTCCTGCAGGAAGATCCGGCCCTCCGAATTCACGGAGATGGTCAGCGGTTCCTGTTCCTGGTTCAGCGGCGTGGCATTGGTCCGCGGCAGGTCCACCGGCACGCCGACGGTCATCATCGGCGCCGCCACCATGAAGATGATCAGCAGCACCAGCATGACATCCACGAAGGGCGTCACATTGATCTCGCTCATCGGCCGGTAGGCGGCGCGCCGCCCGCGCCCGCCCCCCGACCGGCCGCCCATCATCCCGCCGGCCATGGTTCAGTCCCCCGCCTGGCGGGCGCCGCGGGAAGGCTCCGCCGCCGCTTCCGACTGGCGGGACAGGATGGCGGCGAATTCGGCGGAGAAGGCCTCCAGCCGCCCGGCGAAGCGCGCCAGGTCGGTCGCCAGCTTGTTGTAGGCAATCGTCGCGGGAATGGCAGCAATGAGCCCGATGGCGGTGGCGAACAGCGCCTCCGCGATGCCCGGCGCCACGACGGACAGGCTGGTATTCTGCATCCCCGCGATGGCGGAGAAGCTGTTCATGATGCCCCAGACCGTGCCGAACAGGCCGATGAAGGGGGCCGCGGAGCCGACGGTCGCCAGGAACACCATCCAGCGTTCCATCCGCTCCATCTCCCGCTGGATCGCCACCACCATGGCGCGCTCCACACGTTCCTTGAGGCCCGTGACCGCGAGTTCGGAGGACAGGTTGCGCGCCGCGGACCGCTTCCATTCCCGCATGGCGGACCCGAAGACGGCGGCGATGGGGTGGGCGGGTTCCTCGCCCTCCTTCGCGAACAGGTCCTCCAGGCTGCCCCCCGACCAGAACCGGTCCTCGAAGCCGTCCGCCGCGCGGTTCACCCGCCGCAGCGTGGTCAGCTTCTCGAACACGATGGCCCAGACCCAGACGGAGGCGAGCAGGAGCGAGATCATCACCCCCTTCACCACCCAGTCCGCCATCAGGAACAGCGACCAGAGCGACAGGTCGTGCGCCACGGGGGCCAGGGCCTGCGCGGTGACGTTGCCCAAAGCCGTAACTCCTCTTCTCAGCCGCCGGGGTCGCCCCGGTTATGTGTCGCGCCCTCAGTCCGTCCCGGCATTCCCGGCCAGCGCGTCCCGCCAGGGCGCGGGAATGCGCACCGGGCGCAACCCGCCAGCGCGGACGCACACCAGCCCGACCACCAGCGTCGCCAGCAGCGCCACCTTCCCCTCCTCCTCCCGCAACACGGTCTGGGTCAGGTCGAGGGTGGCGGCGCCCATGGCACGCAGGCGGGTCTCGACGATCAGGGCGTCATCGAGCCGGGTGGGGGCCGAATACTCCACTTCGATGCGCCGCACCACAAGCATCGCATCGTAACGCTCCATCATAAGCGCATGGGGCAAGTGCATGGCGCGCAAGGATTCGGTCCGCGCCCGCTCTGCCCACTTCAGGTAGTTGGCGTGATAGGCGACACCACCGGCATCCGTATCCTCGAAATAGACGCGAAGGGGGTAACGATGCGCTGTCATCAGGCCTCAGGGTCCGGGGCCGGCATGTCACGCAGAAGGTCGAGTTGCGCCGAAATCGAGGCAGGCGGCGCCAGGCCGAGGTGCCGCCACCCCGGCTCCCCCAGCATCCGCCCCCGCGGCGTGCGCAGCACCAGGCCTTCCTGGATCAGGAAGGGCTCGATGACTTCCTCCAGCGTATCCCGGCTTTCGGCCAGCGCCGCCGCCAGCGTCTCCACCCCCACGGGCCCGCCATTGTGGTGTTCGGCAATCCGGCGGAGGTAGCGGCGGTCCTGCGCATCGAGGCCGAGGTGATCGACCTCCAGCCTGGCCAGCGCGCCATCCACCATGGCCCGGTCCGCGACCTTCCCCGTCACCAGCGCGAAATCCCGGATGCGCCGCAGCAGCCGCCCGGCCACGCGCGGCGTGCCGCGAGACCGGCGCGCGATCTCCAGCGCGCCGTCCTCGGACAGCGCGAAGGCCAGCTTTTCCGCCCCCCGCCGGACGATCAGCAGCAATTCGTCCACGGTGTAGAATTGCAGCCGCAGCGGGATGCCGAAGCGGTCGCGCAGCGGCTGCGTCAGCAGCCCCGCCCGCGTCGTGGCCCCCACCAGGGTGAAGGGCGGCAGGTCGATCCTGACCGTCCTGGCCGCCGGGCCCTCCCCGATGATCAGGTCGAGGCAGAAATCCTCCATCGCAGGATAGAGCGTCTCCTCGATCGCGGGCTGCAGCCGGTGGATCTCGTCCACGAACAGCACGTCCCGCGGCTGGAGGTTGGTCAGGATCGCCGCCAGATCCCCCGATTTCTGCAGGATCGGCCCCGAGGTCGCCCGGAAGCCCACGCCCAGCTCCCGCGACACGATCTGCGCCAGCGTCGTCTTGCCGAGGCCCGGCGGGCCGAACAGCAGCACATGGTCCATCGCCTCGGCCCGCTGCTTCGCGGCCCCGATGAAGACCTCCAGATTCTCCCGCAGCGTCTTCTGGCCGATGAATTCCCTCAGATTTTGCGGGCGGAGGGAGCCTTCCGCGCCGTCCTCCTCCTGCCGCGTACCCCCGGTCACTCTCTCATCACTCATCGCGGCGCCATCTCCCGCAGCGCCTCGGTGATCAGCGCGTTCAGCCCGGCATCATCGCCCAGCCGCCTGGCCGCCCGCGCCACCGCCGCCGCCGCTTCCGGCCGCTTCCAGCCGAGGTTGGTAAGCGCCGAGGCCGCATCAGCCTCCACCCCCGCCACCACCGGCACGGCGATCGCCACGGCACCGACGCCATCCTCATCCGGCATGGCGCGGCCTACCGCCCATTTCTGCATCGCCGGCTCATCCACGATCCGCGTCGCGGTCGCGGCGCCAAGCCCCTTCACATCCGACAGGCGCTTGCGTTCCTTGGCCGCGATCGCCTGCGCCAACTGGTTGGGCGTCAGGCCCGACAGCACCACCAGCGCCTTCTGCGGCCCGACGGTCTTCACCTCGATGAGGGCCAGGAAAGCCTCGCGTTCCTGCGCGTCGAGGAAGCCGAACAGGGTAATGGCGTCCTGGCTGACCCGCGTTTCCACCAGCAGCTTCTGGACGCCCTCCCGCGCCGTCAGCCGGTCCAGCGTCTTGCGGGAGCAATGCACGAGGTAGCCGACCCCGTTGACGTCCAGCACGCAGCCGCCGTCCTGGACGCTCTCCACGAAGCCCCTGAGCGACCCGATCATGCGCCCGCCTTCGCGACCGCGCGGGCGAAGGCATTCCGCGTGCTGCGGTGATGCGCGTGGCAGATGGCGATCGCCAGCGCATCCGCCGCATCCGCCCGCTTGAAGGTCACGCCCGGCAGCAGCTGCCGCACCATGGCCTGCACCTGCACCTTATCCGCATGCCCGTTGCCGACCACGGCGCGCTTCACCTCCATCGCGCCGTATTCCCGCGTCGGCAGCCCCGCCAGCGCCGGCGCCAGCAGCACCACGCCCCGCGCCTGGCCGAGCTTCAGCGCGCTTTCGGGATTGCGGGCGACATAGGTGTTCTCCACCGCCGCCTCATCCGGCTGCATCTCCGCGATCACCTTCGCCAGCCCGTGGTGCAGCGCTAGCAGCCGGTCCGGCAGATCCTCCCCCGCCTTGGTGGAGATCACGCCCTCCGCGCAGAAGCGCAGCCGGAAGCCGTCATGCTCCACCAGCCCCCAGCCGGTGTGCTGGAGGCCGGGGTCAAGGCCGAGGATGCGAATCGGGGCGTTGGCCATCCCCGTCCTTTACCGCGTTTCAGGCGCTGAGGCGTTCCATCGCCGCCGCATCGACCTCGAAGTTCGCATAGACATTCTGCACGTCGTCATGGTCGTCGAGGATGTCGAGCAGCTTGAGAACCTCCCGCGCCCGATCCTCATCCAGGTCGATGGTGGTGGAGGGCCACCATTCCAGCTTGGCGGCGTCCGGCGTGCCGAACTTGCCTTCGAGCGCATCGCGGACGGTGGCGAAATCCTCGACGGCGCAGGACACCTCGTGCCCGTCCTCGCCGCTCTCCACATCCTCGGCGCCGGCCTCGATGGCGGCTTCCAGCATGGCATCCGCGCTGCCGGCGGCGGCGGGGTAGCGCAGCACGCCCTTGCGTTCGAACTGGAAGGCGACCGAATTGCTCTCCCCCAGCGCGCCGCCATTCTTGGCGAAGATGGACCGCAAATCGCCGCCGGTGCGGTTCCGGTTGTCGGTCAGGGCCTCCACGATCACGGCGATGCCGTAGGGGCCGTAGCCCTCGTAGCGGACCTCCTGGTAATCCTCCCCGGGCCCGCCGACCGCGGCGCGCTTGATGGCGCGGTCGATCGTGTCCCGCGTCATGTTCGAGGTCAGCGCCGCCTTCACCGCCGCCCGCAGCCGCGGGTTCATGGCGGGGTCGGGCAGGCCCGTCTTGGCGGAGACGGTGATCTCCCGGATCAGCTTGCCGAAGGCGCGCGCCTTCTTCGCGCCCTGCGCCGCCTTGCGGTGCATGATGTTCTTCGCGTGCGAATGGCCGGCCATCGCCCCGTATCCCTGTCTTGGGCAGGGCACCGCCCCGCCGCCTCGGCGCACCTATACCGGCCCGCCCCCGCTTGCGGCAAATCGGGCAAGCGCCTCGGTTGAGCATCGTCACACCACGCAACCCCTGGTTCATCAATGCGGCGCATCATGGCGTCATGGCCCGTAATGCCCGCCCGGCTTCGATCGTGCCCTTCCCGACCCCGCCCCTCGCGGCCCTGCTGGCGCTGCTCGCGCTGCTGGTCACGGCGCTGGCGCTGCTGGCCAGTACCGCGATGACCGAAAGGCTGCTCCGCGCCGATGCCCAGGCCCGGGTGGCGGGCCTCGGCGCCGAATTGCTCCGCCGCAGCCCCGAACTCGCCGCCCTGCTGAGAGCCGGCGGCGCCGCCGATCCAGGCCTGATGATGCCGGAGGGGATCCGCGCCGGCGGCGATGTCCTGCAACTCCGCCTGCTGACCGCCAATGGCCGGGTTCTGGCCAGCGATGGCGTGCCCGACCCCGCCGCCACCACCGTCACCGCGCGCGTCCCGCTGCGCGATGCCGCCGGCCCCGCCGGCATGCTGGAAGCGGTGCTGGACCAGGCGCCGCGCCGCGCCCTGTTCCGTGACGCCGTCCGCCTGGCGGAAGGCTCCATCGCCATGTTCGGCGGCGCCGCCTTCGCCCTTCTCGTCTGGCTGGCGCTGCGCCGCCAGCGCGTGACCAGCGCGGAGGCGCAGGCCCGGTTCCTCCGCCGGCATGACGCCACCACCGGCCTCGCCACCCATGCCGAATTCCGCGAAAGGCTCGACGACGCCCTCGCCATGGCGCGGGAACAGGGCTGGCAGGTCGGCGTCCAGGTCATCGACCTCCGCCGCTTCCGGGAGGTGAACGAGACCCATGGCCACGCCACGGGCGACATCGTCCTGTCCCTGATCGCCGCCCGCCTCCGCGGCGCCGTGCGGCGGGAGGATACGGTCGCCCGCCTGGCCGGGGATCGCTTCGCCATCGTCCAATCCGTGCTGCATGAGGCCGCCGCCGCCGCCCGCCTGGCCGACCGCCTGGCGGATGCCATCGCCACCCCCTTCATCCTGCCGGGCGACCTCTCCATCACCATCGCCGCCGATATCGGCCTGGTCATCGCACCGCATGATGGGGAGGATGCGCAGACCCTGCTGGACCGCGCCGAAAAGGCCCTCGGCATCGCGCGCGCCGAACCCGCCGCCGCCATCCGCGGCTTCGAACCCGCCCTCGATGCCGAAGCCCGCCGGCAGCGGGAGATCGAGCGTGACCTCCGCGCCGCCATCGCCGACGGGGCGCTGATGCTGCACTACCAGCCGCAATACCGCCTGCGCGACCACGCGCTGGTGGGGTTCGAGGCGCTGCTGCGCTGGCACCACCCCGAACGCGGCATGATCCCGCCCAGCGACTTCATCCCGCTGGCGGAACGCAGCGGCCTCATCATCCCGCTCGGCGCCTGGGTGCTGCGCGCGGCCTGCGCGGAAGCCGCGCGCTGGCCTGCCCCGGTACGCGTCGCCGTCAACCTCTCCCCCGCCCAGTTCCGCCATGGCGGGCTGGTCGGCACCATCGCCGACGCCCTGGCCACCACCGGCCTGCCCGGCCACCTGCTGGAACTGGAAGTCACGGAAAGCCTGCTGCAACGCGATGGGGAGGAGACGGAACGGCTGCTGCGCGCGATCCGCGGCCTCGGCGTTTCCATCGCCATGGATGATTTCGGCACCGGCTGGTCCAGCCTCGCCCATCTCTGGCGCTTCCCCTTCAGCAAGCTGAAGATCGACCGCGCCTTCATCCGCGACCTCGGCCATGATCCGCGCCTGTCCGCCATCGTCGCCACCATCGTCGGCCTCGGCAGCATCCTCGGCATGACCGTGGTGGCCGAAGGGGTGGAGACCGAGGAGCAGGCCCGCCTGCTGTCGCAGGAGGGCTGCGACCAGGTGCAGGGCTGGCTCTATGGCCGCGCCATGCCGGCGGAGGAAGCCCGCGCCCTGATCGCCGCGCAATCGGGTGCAGACCACCGCAAGGTCGCCTGACGGGAGTGTTCCCTCCCCCGCTATTGCGGGGGAGGGTCAGGGTGGGGGAATGAGCAACCTCCCCTGCAGGCCCATCGCCACCATGCCCCTGCTGATCCGCCCCGTCGCCGCAACGCCACATGTTCCGGCCGTCGCCGCTTGGCTGCACGCGCAATGGTGGCAGGCCGGCGGCCACAGCCTGGATGCCACGGCCGCCTTCCTGCGAAAGGCCACCGGCCCCGCCGCCCCCTGCGCGCTGGTGGCGGAACGGGATGGCGTTCCCCTCGGCACCGCCACCTTCGATACGGATGACCTGCCCGCGCGCCCCGACCTCTCCCCCTGGCTCGCCTCCGTCTTCGTCACATCAGCCGCGCGCCGGCAGGGCGTGGCGACGGCGCTGGTGAAGGCGGTGGAGGCGATGGCCGCGACGCAGGGCGTCCGTCGCCTCTGGCTGTTCACCCCGGACCAGGCACCTTTCTACGCGGCGCGCGGCTGGGTGCAGGCGGGGGTGGAGGAATATCGAGGCTCCCCTGTCGTGCTGATGCAGCGGGATTTTCCGTAGCCGCCCCCGCCTCCAGCCCCGCCAGGAAGACCGCCGCTTCCTGCTTCATGGCCGCCACCTTCTCCGGCGCCATCTTCGCCAGTGTCCGGACCGGCATGGCCATGCGCGGGTTGCGGGCGAAGCGCTCGGCGTGGCGCCCCATGAAATCCCAGTAGAGGAAGTTGAAGGGGCAGGCGCCCTTCCCGGTCGCCTTCTTCACGTCATAGGCGCAGCCGCGGCAATGGTCCGACATGCGGTTGATGTAGGCACCGCTGGCCGCATAGGGCTTGGACGCCATGACACCGCCATCGGCGTGCAGCGCCATGCCATGGGTGTTCGGCAATTCCACCCATTCATAGGCGTCGGCATAGACGACCATGTACCACTCATTCACCTCGGCCGGGTCGATGCCCGCGAGCAGCGCGAAATTCCCCGTCACCATCAGCCGCTGGATGTGGTGGGCGTAGGCCAGATCCCTTGTCTGGGTGATGGCGGCGCGCATGCAGGCCATCCGCGTCTCCCCCGACCAGTAGAACCAGGGCAGCCTGCGCGTCGCGCCCAGCGCGTTGGTGTCGCGATATTCCGGCATGCGCAGCCAGTAGATGCCCCGCACATATTCCCGCCAGCCGAGGATCTGGCGGATGAAGCCCTCCACCGCATTCAGCGGCGCGCGGCCCTGCCGATACGCCGCCTCCGCCGCCCGGCAGGCCTCCATCGGGTCCAGCAGCCCGCAATTCAGCGCCGCCCCCACCAGCGCGTGGAACAGCGTGGGTTCGCCTTCCGCCATCGCATCCTGGAAATCGCCGAAGCGCGCCAGGCGATGCGCCACGAAATCATCCAGCGCCTGCCGTGCCTCCCCGGCCGTGACCGGCCAGGCGAAGGCGTCGAGCGTGCCGAAATGCTCCGGGAATTCCCGCGCCACCAGCGCCATCACCCCGCGCGTCACCTCATCGGGTGCGAAGCGACGCGGCCGAGGCGGCTTCACCCCGGGGTCGAGCGGCTTGCGGTTCTCCGCATCGAAGTTCCAGGCCCCGCCGGTCGGCTCCTCCGGCGCTTCCATCAGCAGCCCCGTGGTGCGCCGCATCTCCCGGTAGAAAAACTCCATGCGGAGCTGCTTCTTCTCCCCCGCCCAGGCGCGGAAGCGCTGCATGGAGCACAGGAACCGCCCATCCTCCCGGATATCCACCGGCAGGCCGGTCAGATGCTCCCAGCCGCGCATATCCTCCAGCACCCGCCATTCGCCGGGCTGGGTGACGATGATGCGGCTGGCGCCGGCCTCCCGCGCGATGCGCGCCACTTCGCCGGCCAGGGTCTGTGTATTCGAGGCATCGTCCAGGCGGGAATAGGCAACGTGGATCCCTTCCCCCCGCAATTCCTCCGCGAAGTGCCGCATGGCGGACAGGACGAGGGCGATCTTCTGCTTGTGGTGCTTCACATAGGTGCATTCGGACCGGACCTCGGCCATCAGCACCAGGTCGCGCGCTGGGTCGATGCCCGCCAGAGCCGACAGGCCGCGGGAACACTGGTCCCCCAGAACCACCCTCAGCGTGGTCATGCGCGTTCGTACCGGACGGCGCTGCCATCCTCGCCCGTGGTGGCGAAGCCCACCCAGGTGCCGGCGGCGTCATAGGCGATCTCCGCGCCCTCTCCCCCCACCAGCACCACGCGCAGCCCACCATCCGGCAGTGCCGCCCGGCTGAGCTGCGGTGACACCGGCCGCCCCTGGCGGGGATCGAACAGCGGCCCGCCTTCCGTCAGCGTCGCCCTTCGCCACCAGGTCAGCGGCGCCGCCTCCGCCGGCAGCCTGGCCTCCCCCGCCGAGCCGCGCAGCAGCAATTGCCCGCCTTCCGCCCGCGCCTCGGAGAAGCCCGGCGTGCCGTTGCGATCCAGCCGCGACCCCAGCGAGACCAGCCGGTCGCCGCGCCAGGCCTCCACCGTTTCATGGCTGTAGCGATAGACGGTGATGCCGATCAGCTTCACCTCCACCCGCACCAGGCTCCGCGCCTCCAGCACCCCGCCATCGAGGTTCCTGAACGTCACCTGGTGCGTCCCCACGGCCGTGCCGTTGCGGATCAGCCGGAAATTCACCGCCGCCGGCGCAGCCTTTACCGGGCGAGCCATCAGCACCGCCGGCAGCAGCAGCGCGGCACGCCGCCGCATCACCCGCGTCCCGCCAGCGCCGCGCGCCCCCCATCCACGCCGATCACCTGCCCCGTCATCCAGCCCGCGGCCTCCGACAGAAGAAAATCCGCCAGCGCCGCGCTGTCATCGGCCTCGCCGAGCCGTGGGATCGGGTGCTGCTTCGCGATCGCCTCCGCCATCTGCGGGCTTTTCGTCAGCGGCTCCGCCAGCGCGGTGCGGGTCAGGCTCGGCGCGATGCAGTTCACCCGCACCTTGGGCACGAGGTCCGCGGCCAGCGACACCGTCAGGCCCTCCACCGCCGCCTTCGCCGCGCCAATCGCGACATGGCTGGCAAACCCCTTCCGCGCCGCGACGGAGGAGAACAGCACGACGGACCCACCGCCTCCTTGTCCCCCATGGGCCGCCAGCGCCGTCGCGGCCGCCTGCACCGCCAGCGCGGGCGCCGCCGCGTTCAGCCGGAAGGCGTCCATCAAATCGGCCTCCGTGATCCGCGCCAGCGGCTTCAGCACGATGGAGCCGACGCAGAAGGCCAGCCCCGCCAGCGGCGTGCCCGCGGCGGCCACCGCGGCGGCCACCTGCGCGCGGTCCGTCACATCCGCCACCGCATGGCCCGCGCCGAGTTCCGCCGCCAGCACCGCCAGCCGGGCCGCGCCCCGTGCCACCAGGAAGGGCCGCGCGCCCCGGGCCGCCAGGCGCCGCGCCAGCGCCTCCCCGATTCCGCCCGTCGCCCCGAAGACCAGCACCTGACCCGTCATGAACCCATCATCCAATCCTGCGGCCGATCAGATGGGCCGCCCCGGCGGCAGCGAAAGGGTGCCCACACCGGCGACAGCCGGGACGGGAGACAGGATCGCCCCGCCATGGCAGGATACGGCGATGCGCCAATTGCTGCTGCTGCGCCACGCGAAATCCTCCTGGGATGATCCGCGGCTTTCGGACCACGCCCGGCCGTTGAATGCGCGCGGCCGGCGCGCGGCGATGGGCATGGGCCTGGCGATGCGCGAACTCGGCCTGGCACCCGACATCGTCCTCGTCTCCTCCGCCCGCCGCACCCTCCAGACACTCGAAGCCATCTCCCCCATCGACGGCACCCCGTTGATCGAGCCGATGGACGACCTCTACCTCACCACCTGGACCTCGCTGCTCGACGTGCTGCGCGGCGTGCGGGAAACGGCGCGGAGCGTCCTCCTCGTCGGCCATAATCCCGGCCTGCACGACCTGGCGATGGCGCTGGCCGGCGCCGCGGCCATGGCGGGGGACGGCCCGCTGGTGCGGCGCCTGGCGGCTTCCTACCCCACCGGCACCCTCACCGAATTCGCTGTCGCCCTACCCTGGCGGCAGTTGGAAGCCGGCGGCGGCCGCCTGCTGCGCGTGCTCTCCCCCGCGGATCTCCCCGGCGCCGAACCCGGCGACGCCTCGGACCCGATGGCCTGACCGCCATGCACCGAGGGCCGCCGATCATGTGGGAGGCGGTGGTGGACCCCACCCTCGCCCCCCGCCTCCTCCGCCATCCCGCCTTCGCCGCCCGCCGCGCCGGCCCCACGCGATCCGCCCCGCTGGTGCTGGAATGGCGGGACCAGGCGGATGGCCGCCTGGCCGAGGCCGGGCTGGCGGTGGAGGAAACGCGCGGCGGCCCCGCCCGCCTCGTCCAGGCCCTGCCGCCCGCCACCGCCATCGCCTGCCCCGCGACCCCCGCCGGAACGGCCGAGGACGAGGTGCCGGAGGAGGCCGACCACCTCCTGGCCGCCTTCCTCGGCCGCCGCGCCACCCTGCCGCTCGCCGATGGGGTGGAGGCGCGGCTGCTGCGCGGCGCGCTCCGCCTCGGCGATGCCGAACGCCCCGTGGCCCGGCTGATGCTCTCCGGCCCGGCGGATGCCGTCGCGGCCACCATGCGCGACCTGGCCGCCACCATCCCCCTGCTGCCGCCGCTGGCCAGCCTGGCGGAGGAAGCCCGCGCGCTCGGCACCGGGGCCCTGCCCCGCCCGCCCCGCCTCGGCCCGCCGGTGCTCGATCCCGCCTTGTCGGTGGAGGACACGCTCCGCCACGTCATCGGCCACCTGGCCGCGGTGCTCGCCTGGCACGCCCCGATCGCGCTGGCCGGGCAGCATCCCGCCGGCGTGCACCAGATGCGCGTGGCGCTGCGCCGCCTGCGTTCCGCCATCCGCGCCTTCCGCCCCGCGGTGGATGGCCCGGCGCTGCGGTCGGTGGATGGAAGGCTGAAGGCGCTGGCATCCCTGCTCGGCCCGGCAAGGGACTGGGATGTCTTCCTCGGCGGGCTCGGTGCCGAACTGGCCGGCGCCCTGCCCGGCGATCCCCGCATGGCGGCGCTGCTCGTGGCCGCCCGGGACCGCCGGGACCTCGCCTATGCCGACCTCGCCGCCCATCTCCGCAGCCCGGATTTCCGCCTGCTGCTCTGGGACCTCTGCGCCCTGGTGGCCTGCGCGCCCTGGCAGGCGGAGGAGGCCGGCGCGGTCGAGGATTTTGCCGCCGCCCTTCTCGCGAAACGCTGGCGCCGCCTTTCCGCCGCCGCGGCGGAGGTCGAGCACCTGCCCGACGCCGAATTCCATGCGCTGCGGCTGGACGGCAAGCGGCTGCGCTACGTGGCGGAGCTCTTCGCCCCCCTCTGGGGCCGCAAGCGCGGGCGGCGCTTCCTGGAGAGGCTGGCGGCGGTGCAGGAACAGATGGGCCTGGCCAATGACGCTGCCGTGGCCCGCGCGCTGGTGGCACCGCTGGGGCCCGAGGATGGAAACTGGGCCACCGGCGTCGCGGAAGGCTGGGTCCTGGCCCGGTCCCGCCGCGCCCGTGCGCGGGCCGGCAAGGCCTGGAAGGCGCTGATGCGCGCCGAGGCCTTCTGGACCCAGGGCTGACTGGACCCAGGCTGAGCGCCGGAATCCCGTCTCAATTATTGAAGATAAATGAATGGGTTGCGCGCGCCTTGTCCGCTGGGTTACGCGTTGGCCCCACCCCATTACCCTCACGGCCCCGTGACCCGACATCGCCGACTGTTCCGCCCCGCCCCCTCCCCACGCCGCTGGCGGGCCCCGATCATGGCCATCGCCGGCGCGCTGATCGTCGGCGCGCTGTCCGGCGTCGGCCTGCCGCCGGATCTCATGGGCTCCGCCCCCCGGGAACAGGATTGGTCGGCCCTGGCGGCGGAGGTCCGGGTGGTGGATGGCGACACGCTGCGCCTGGGCGACCGCACGCTCCGGCTCGCCGCCATCGATGCGCCGGAACGCGGCCAGGCCTGCGCCGATGGGGCCGGACTCGGCTTCGATTGCGGCGCGGCGGCGGCGGAGGCGCTGTCCCGCCTGGTCAATGGCCGCTCCGTCCTCTGCACCGTCAGTGGCCGGGACCGCTTCGGCCGTGGCCTCGGCAGTTGCACCGCCGGGGGCGTGGACCTGAATGGCGGGCTGGTCACGGCCGGCTGGGCGCTGGCCTATGGGGATGATCTGCGGATGCTGGCGCTCGAAGCCTCGGCCCGTGCCGCCGGCCGCGGCCTCTGGGCCGGCGGCTTCACGCGGCCCGAGGAATGGCGCCGCCGCAACTGAGGGTGTCCTGCGGGGCGCCGTAACTCGCGCCATTCTTTTCGACGAATTCGGCAACAGGCGCGTAACACCCGCGGGCGCATCCTGGCCCCGCAAGCTTGAACACCCCCCCACGTTGCCAACCGGCGCCGCAGCCTCCTATCTTGCGCCGCACCATAACGGTGCCGAGAGCAAGCGGCCCGGCACCCACCCCCGAGTGCGAGGAAGCAGCAGAATGACCACAACGCCCAACGGGTCCGTGACCTTCACGCTCGACGGCTCGAACCGCAGCACCAAGCTGCCGGTCCTGTCGGGCTCCATCGGCCCCGATGTGGTCGATATCCGCAAGCTCTACGCCGACCTCGGCGTCTTCACCTTCGACCCCGGCTATGGCGAGACGGCGAGCTGCGAGAGCCAGATCACCTACATCGACGGCGATGAGGGCGTGCTGCTCTACCGCGGCTACCCGATCGAGCAGCTGGCCGAGAGCTCCGACTTCATCGAGGTCTGCTACCTCCTGATGAATGGCGACCTGCCGAACGCCGCCCAGCTCGCGGAATTCCGCAAGGGCGTCACCTACCACACCATGGTGCATGAGCAGATCCGGCAGTTCTTCAACGGGTTCCGCCGCGATGCCCACCCGATGGCCGTGATGTGCGGCGTGGTCGGCGCGCTCGCCGCCTTCTACCACGACAACCTCGACATCAATGACGCCCGCCAGCGCGAGATCGCGGCCTTCCGCCTGATCGCCAAGGTGCCGACCATCGCGGCGATGGCCTACAAATATGCCCTCGGCCAGCCCTTCGTGTATCCGCGCAACGACCTGAGCTACGCCGCCAACTTCCTGCACATGCTGAACTCGGTCCCGGCGGAGCCCTACGTCGTCTCCCCGATCCTGGCCAAGGCGATGGACCGCATCCTGGTCTTGCACGCGGACCATGAGCAGAACGCCTCCACCTCCACCGTCCGCCTGGCGGGTTCCACCGGCGCCAACCCCTTCGCCTGCATCGCCGCCGGCATCGCCGCGCTGTGGGGCCCCGCCCATGGCGGCGCGAACGAGGCGGTGCTCAAGATGCTGGCCGAGATCGGCAGCGTGGAGAACATCCCCGCCTTCATCGAGAAGGTGAAGGACAAGAACTCCGGCGTGAAGCTCATGGGCTTCGGCCACCGGGTCTACAAGAACTTCGACCCGCGCGCGAAGATCATGCAGGAATCCTGCCACGAGGTTCTGCGCGAGCTCGGCATCAAGGATGAGCCGCTGCTGGACATGGCGATGGCGCTGGAGAAGGTGGCGCTGGAGGACGAATACTTCGTCAGCCGCAAGCTCTACCCGAATGTCGACTTCTATTCCGGCATCATCCTGAAGGCGATGGGCATCCCGACCAGCATGTTCACGGTGATCTTCGCCGTGGCGCGCACCGTCGGCTGGGTGTCCCAGTGGAAGGAAATGGTGGAGGACCCGTCGCAGCGCATCGGCCGCCCGCGCCAGATCTACACGGGCCCCGCCAAGCGCGACTACAAGCCGGTCGCCAGCCGCGGCTGAACCACCAGCCCCGCCGAGCCTGCCAGAGCCCCGCCGGCCCCGCCGGCGGGGCTTTTCGCTGCCTGGGTGCCGCCGCCGAGCCTTGCGTCGCGGGCAATCCGGCTTTGCCGCCGGCGCAAGCTTCATGCGGCCACCCATCCACCGACCTGCAATTGCGGCGGGGCGCCCGGCAATTGCGGCGGACCGCCAAGCAATTGAATCCCTGTGGAAAACCCGATCTCCGCAATTGCGGGGACGTCGCCCGCGCGCGCTGAACTGGCCGCCATCCGCACAGCCAGGGGCCGCATCTCGGCCGCTTCTACAACCGAGACAGGCATTTTCTTAACGGATTCGGAAAAAACGCCTTGAAAGAGCAACGGGTTCCGGGAATCTATCTATGCAGGGTTGATATCCACAGGGGGAATTAAACCAAATGCGTGAGATGCTCAGGATCGGCTCCGGCAAGGTGCTGGACGAACTGGTGAGGGCCAGGTTGCGGCTGTGGCCCCAGCAACCACCCGGCGTGACGGTGACGCCGAAGCAGCCCGGCACCTGGCTGCGGGGACGGCCGGGGGAGCCGACCCTGGTTGCCCAGCCCTTCCTCAAGCTGCCGGGCACCAACACCTACCGGACCATCCCGGACGGGCTCTGGCTGCATTTCAGCCCGGACCCGGCGGATCGCTACGCCGACATCCTCTGCATCGAGGCCTGCGGCTCCATCGCCAACCTCCAGGACAAGCGCGCCCGCTTCGCGCCTTCGACGACCTCGCTCCTGGTCGTCTGTCCGCTGCGCTGGCTGCTGGAGGGGGTGGGGCCGGAGGACCGGACCCCGCGCTGGAAGCTGATCCGCCTGCTGCGGGAGATGCCGACGGAACCGCTGGTGCTGCCGGTGCGGGATCTCCGCGTGCTCTACGGCCTGAAGTCGCGCCACTACCTCGGCTTCGCGCGGTCCCAGATGCCGCAGCCGCATGAGTATTTCTGCCCGATGGAAGCCCTGACGGCGGAAGATGGACACACCGCGCCGGAGATGCGGTCCCTGATCGGCCGCGCCAGCGCCACGGCCAACTTCATGACCCCACCCTGATGCCGCTGCCACCACGCCGGGGGTCGGGGGACCCCCGGCGGGGTGGTGCGCCGCAAGGCCCCCCGGCGGGGCAATGCCCCGCGAGGCAAGCCGACACAGGAACTTCACACACCCCCCCTGCCCGGAAGCCGAGGACGCCGGTAGATGCCTGCGACGAGCACGCCGGAAGACCGGCGACACGGCAGGACCACGGGGGAGATCACGACATGGCATTCGGCAGGCGCTCACTGGCTCTCGCGGCCACCGCCCTTCTGGCCCGTCCCCTGGCCCGTCCGGCCCTGGCACAGGGCGTCACGGGCCCGCTGGTCCTCTACACCTCCCAGCTCGAACCCGACGCGGCCCAGACGGTGGAGGCCTTCCGCCGCCGCCATCCCGGCGTCACGGTGGAATGGATCCGCGCCGGCACCGGCCAGATCATGACGCGCCTGCGGGCCGAGATCGCCGCCGGCCAGCCCCGGCCGGATGTCCTGCTCCTCGCCGATGGCCTGACCTTCGAAAGCCTCCGCGCGGAGGGCCGCCTGCGCCCGAGCCCGGAGGTCGCCACCGCCGGCACGCCGCCAGGCCAGGTCGATCCCGGCCGCGCCTATTTCGGCACCAAGCTCATCACCACGGGGATCATGCACCACGCCCGCGCGCCCTTCGCGCCGCGGAAGTGGGAGGACCTGCTCCAGCCCCGTGCCCGCAACCAGGTCGCCATGCCCTCCCCCGCCGTCTCCGGCGCCGCCGCCATCCATGTGACGGCGCTGGTGCAGAACCCGGCGCTGGACTGGGACTATGTGGAAAAGCTGGTCCGCAACGGCGTGCAGGCCCGGGGCGGCAACGGCCCCGTGATGCAGGCCGTGGCGGGGGCGGAACGCGCCTTCGGCATCGCCATCGACTACCTGCCCATCCGCGAACAGCGCAACGGCGCCCCCGTCCGCTTCGTCTTCCCGGAGGACGGCGTCTCCGCCATCACCGAACCGGCCGCCATCCTCTCCACCACCCGCAACGCCCCCGCCGCCATCGCCTTCATCGACTTCCTGCTGAGCCGCGAGGGCCAGGAACTCGCCTCCCGCCAGGGCTTCCTGCCGATCGACCCGGAGGTCGCGCCGCCCGCCGGCTTCCCCGACCCCCGCACGATCCGCATCATGCCCTTCGACGCCGCCCGCGCGGCGCGGGAGCAGGAGGAGACGCTCCGCCGCTTCGCCCAACTCATCGGCGGCTGATTGACCAGGGAGGGCCCCGGCCGCGCGACCGTCGCGCTGGCGGTCGGCTGGCTGCTGCTGGTCGGCGCCCTGCCGCTGGCCCGGCTGCTGGCGGAAAGCCTGGCGGGCACCGCGCTGCCCGCCGCCATGGCGGACCCGGCCACCTGGCGCGCCGCCTTCTGGTCGCTCGTCCTGGCGCTGGGCGCCGCGGCGCTGGCCACCGCCGCGGGGGGCGCGCTGGCCTGGGCGCTGCTGCTGCGCGGCCTGCCGGCGCGCGGCCCGCTGATCTTCTGCGCCGTGCTGCCCGCGCTGGTGCCGGCGCAAGTCATGGCGCTGGGCTGGATCCAGGCCGGCGGCCCGGCTTCTCCCCTTCTGCTGGCGCTCGACCTGGCGCCGCCGATCGGCACGCCGAACCCGATCTACTCCGCGGCCGGGATGGTGGCCCTGCTGGCCGTGCAGGCCACGCCGCTGGTCATGCTCGCCATCGCCGCCCTGCTGCGCCGCGTGCCGGGGGAGGTCGTGCTGGCGGCGCGTGGCCTGGGCTGCACGCCGGACCAGGCGCTGCGCCGCGCCGTCTGGCCGCTGCTGGCGCCGGGGCTGCTGGCGGGCGCGGGCCTCGCCTATGTGGCCGCGCTCGGCAATTTCGGCGTCGGCGCGCTGATCGGCATCCCCGCCCGCGTGCCGGTGCTGCCCGTGCTGATCTGGCAGCGCCTGTCGGCGGGCGGCACCGCCAGCCTGGCCCAGGCCGCGGCGCTCGCCCTGCTGCTGGCCGCCATGGCCGCGCCCGCCTTGGTGCTGCAGGCCATCGCCGCGAAGCGCGCGCCGGGCGGCGGGCGCCTGCCATTCTCGGCGCTGCCGCTGCGCGCCCCCGCCCAGGCCGCGACCCTTGCCATGGTGCTGCTCTACCTCGCCGTCGTGCTGCTGGTGCCGATGCTGGCGCTGGTGGCCGCTGCCCTGGTGCCCGCCATCGGCATGGAATTGTCGGCGGAGACGGCGACGCTCCGCCATTTCCTGACCGCGGTGGCGCCGGGCGCGCAGACCGCGCGGTCCTTCGGCAATTCGCTGCTGCTCTCGACCGGCGCCGCGGTGGTCCTGGCCCTGGCGGCGCTGCCCATCGCCATGGCGATGCGCGCCCGCGCCGTGCGCATCGCCACCACCGCAACGGATCTGCCCTATGCGCTGCCCGGCGCCTGCACCAGCGTCGCCGCCATCCTGGTGGTGCTGTCGCTGCCGGGGGGCGGCGCGCTGTATGGCACGCTGGGGCTGATCGGCCTGGCCTACCTCACCCGCTTCCAGGCCCTCGCGCTTCGCCCTGTCGCCGCCGCCGCCGCGCGGCTGGACCCCACGCTGGACGAGGCCGCGCGCGGCATGGGCGCGGGCGCCTGGCGCCGCCTGTTCAGCGTGCACCTGCCGCCGCTCGCCCCGGCACTCGCCGCCGGCGCCATCCTGGTGTCGCTGACCGCGGTGAATGAGGTGACGGTCTCCTCCCTCCTCTACGGCCCGGGGACGCAGACGCTCGGCGTGCTGGTCTTCAACCTGCAGGAAAGCGGGCAGTCGCCGCTCGCCGCCGCCGTCTCCTGCCTCGCGCTGCTGCTGAGCGCGGCGCTGATGGCGCTGGCCACGCTCGCCGGCCGCCGCCTGCCCGCGGGGACGCTGCCCTGGCGGGTGTGACTTGTACCAAAGGCAGCTTGCAGCGACTCGTTGGTATTCTGTTGCCGCCCTCAAGCGCCGGGCGGCCGCTCCGCGGCCTTGGCTCGCCGTGCCGAA
>NZ_JBHYGL010000030.1:0-18032 GCF_051859025.1 Falsiroseomonas sp.
CGCCCCCCTGCTTGAACCCACTGGTGCAGGGGGGCGGCGCCCCCCTGCGACTCAGTGGTGAATGAACACCGGGCACCGCGCATCCCGCAGCAGCACATGCGTCGCGCTGCCGGAAACCAGCCGCCGCAGCCCGCTTTCCTCGAACGCCCCCAGCACCATCAGTCGCGCGCCGATCCCCTCGGCCTCCGCCAGCAGCAAATCCGCGGGCCGGCCACCGACCAGGGGCAGCGGCTTCGCCTCGATGCCGTGCCGGCACAGGAAGGCGCAGGCTTCCTCCGCCATCGCGACGGCGCTGTCCCGGTCCGCGGCGGCGGAGGCGACGCGGACAAGCGAGCCCTCCGCCAGGCCGAGCAGCGCGAACAACTGGAGCGCGGCCATGGCGGGCAGGGAGGCATCATAGCCCACCAGCACCGGCCCTTCGGTGCCGAGTGTCGCGCCAGGGGGCACCACCAGCAGGGGGCGGGCACCGTCCATCAGCAGGTGCTCGATGACGGGGGCGACGTTGTCCTCCACCTGTTCGCGGCCGAGCGTGCTGTCCCGGCCGATCACCACCAGATCATGCGTCGCGCCGGCGCGCAGCAGCGCGGGTTCGGGGGCGTCGGGAAGGCGGAGTTCGGTGTAGGGCGTGTCGCCGGCGACGGCGGCGCAGGCGGTCAGGGCGGCGGCGGCATCGGCCTCCGCCCGGGCGGCCAGGGCTTCGTCGCGGCGGGCCTTGAAGGCGGCGCCGCCGATGGGGACGAACTCGTGGTCGCTGCGGGTGTGCGGGTTGTCCAGCACCACGGCGGCGGTCAGCGCGGCGCCGGTGCGGCGGGCCAGCGCGAAGGCGGCGTCGCGGGCGGATTGGGCGCCGGGCGTGTCATCAAGCGCGACGAGGATGCTGCGCAGCATGGCGGATTCTCCTTCGGCGCAGCCTAGCCCGAAGGCGGGCCGGCGCCAAAGCCGTCAGCGGGACGCGCCGCGGGAATGGCAGGCGCCACAGGTGGATTGGGCGGGGGCGGCCAGGGTATCGCCCGCGACGCCGCGGGCGGCGAGGACGAGGCCCTTGTGGATGGTGGTGATCAACGCCAGCACGGCGGCCACCAGGATCACGTATTTGCCGAACCTGCCCATCGCAGCCTCCCGCGGAAGGAGCAGGCTAGTGCCGCGACGGGCCGCGCTGCCAGTTGACACTGGGGCAGGGTTCAGCGGTTGGGTCGCAGCACCCAGAAGCCGAGCGAGCAGATGATCAGCGCCACCGCGAAGGTCAGCAGTGCCGCGCCATTGCCGCCCCAGCCCGCGACCAGGCCGGAGAGGCCCTGCAGCACTGCCGCGCCGAAGAAGAAGCTGAGGTTGGCGCAGGACAGCGCGCGGCCCGTCTGCTCCGGCGGCACCGCGCCGCGGACGAGGGAGAAGGCGAGGACCTGGAAGGAGATGATGGCGCCGAACAGCACCAGCAGGACCAGGTCCCAGGCGATGGGCATGGCGGGCAGGCCGAGGAAGCCCGCGATGGGGCCGCCGGCCACGATCAGGGCGATGAGGCCGGCGCAGGTCAGGTGGCTGATGGTCATCAACGCCGGCGCATGGCCGATGCGCTTGAGCACCAGGCCCGCCAGCGCCGGGCCGATGGTGAGGGCGACCGTGCAGGCCAGCAGGACATTGCCGGCGTCGATGCGGTCCAGGCCCTTCACCTCCATCAGCCAGGGCCCGCCCCAGAGGCCGCGCACGCCGAGCACCGCGGCGAAGCTGGCGAAGGTGAAGACCATGACGCCGCGCAGCCCTGGGGTGAGGGCGACGCGCCCGACCTCCCGCAGATCATGCGCCAGGCCGCGGCGGGGCGTGGGGGCGGGGCGGTCGGAGGGGACGAGCAGGGCGACGAGGGCGATGGCGAGGATGGCGATCCCCGCACAGGCCCAGAAGCCGGCGCGCCAGTCCACGGCCTCGATCAGCAGGGCGAGGGGGCTGGCGGAGAGCAGCATGCCGGTATTGCCCACGGCCTGGATGATGCCGGACCACACCGCGAAGCGGGGGGCCGTCAGCGCGCGGGCGGCGAAGGTGATGGGGCACATCAACATGCCCGAGCAGCCGGCGCCGAGCACGGCCTGCGCCAGGGCCATCGACCAGGGGCCGGTGGCGAGTGCGGCCATGACGGCGCCGCAGCCCGCGACGGTCAGCAGGAACAGGTTGGTGCGCTTCACGCCGTAGCGATCGAGCGCGATGCCGACCGGGATCATCACGGCGGCGAAGGCGGCGGGGAAGATGCCGGTGATCTGGGCGAGTTCGGTGGCGGTGATGCCGAGGTCGCGCGTCAGCACATCCACCGCGACGGCCGGCAGAGTGCGGGCGGCGTTGGAGAAGATGTGCCCGGTGCAGAGCAGCAGGATGGCCAGCGCGACGGGCGTGGCGGGCATGGCGTTTCCCGGTCTTGTCATTCGTGCCGCGCACCGGCCGGGTGGTGGCCGGGGCGCGGGAGGTGGTCGTTCAGTTCCTGAACATCTTCCCGGGATTCATGATGCCCTTGGGGTCGAGCGTCGCCTTCAGGCTGCGCATGACGGCCATCGCCTCGATCCCATGCTCGGCTTCGAGGAACTCCCGCTTGCCGAGGCCGATGCCGTGTTCGCCGGAGCAGGTGCCGCCGAGGGCCATGCCGCGCGCGACGATCCGCCGGTCCATGTCCCAGGCGCCTTCGAGGCCCTTCGGGTCATTGGGATCGTAGAGGACCATCTGGTGAAAATTGCCGTCGCCGACATGGCCGACGATGCAGGTTGTATGGCCGAGCGCCTTCGCTTCCTCCTTCGCGCCGACGAGCGCTTCGGTGAGGCGGGAGATGGGGACGCAGACATCGGTGGTCAGCGCGCGGCGGCCGGGAATCCAGGCGACGCCGGCCCAGTAGCTGTCGTGGCGGGCCTTCCACAGCTTCGCGCGCGCCGCGGGATCGGTCTCCCACCGGAAGCCGCTGCCGCCATGGTCGGTGGTGATCGCCTCCACCAGTTCCGCTTGTTCCTTCACGCCCGCTTCCGTGCCGTGGAATTCGAGGAACAGCGTGGTCAGGGGCTGGAAGCCGTCCAGCTTCGAGAAGGCGATGGAGGCGGCCATCATGTCGTCGTCGAGCAATTCGATGCGGGCGACGGGGATGCCCATCTGCATGACCTGGATCGTGCTCTCCACGGCGCCGGCCAGCGTCGGGAATTGCACGACGGCGCTGCTCATCGCCTCCGGGATTCCGTGCAGGCGCAGCCGCACCTTGGTGACGACGCCGAGCGTGCCCTCGCTGCCGATGAAAAGCCTGGTCAGGTCGTAGCCGTTGGCGGCCTTGCGGGTGCGGCCGCCGGTCTGGATCACGCGGCCATCGGCGAGGACGATTTCCAGGCCCAGCACGTTCTCCCGCATCGTGCCGTAGCGCACGGCATTGGTGCCGGAGGCGCGGGTGGCGACCATGCCGCCGATGGTGCAGTGGCTGCCGGGATCGACGGGGAAGAACAGGCCCTTGTCGCGCAGGAATTCATTGAGCTGCTGGCGCGTCACGCCGGGCTCGATCAGGCAGTCCATGTCCTGGTCGTTCACCTCCAGCACCGCAATCATGCGGGAGAGGTCGAGGGAGATGCCGGCGCGGACGGGGTTCACATGCCCCTCCAGGCTGGTGCCGGCGCCGAAGGGGACGACGGGCACGCCGTGCTGGTGGCAGAGGGCAAGGAGGCGGCTGACTTCCTCCGTGGTTTCGACGAAGGCGACGGCGTCCGGCAGCGTCGGCGTGGAACTGTCCTCCCCATGGCTGTGCTGTTCGCGGATGGCGCCATTGGTGGTCATGCGGTCGCCGAGGAAGGCGCTGGCGGCGGCGATGACGGCGTCCACGGGGCGGGGGGAGATGGTGTTCATCGGAAGCTCCGGGGGGACGGGCCAACCCGGCCCGCCCAGGGGGCCACCCTGCCATGCGCAAGGCGGCTCGGCAAAGGCGTGGAGGCTGCGTTGACGCTTCCCCGTCCACGGGCCTAGCGTCCCCACTTGTCCTGTCATCATACAACCCAAAGGGGGGACGGAAATCCAATGGCAAATGGCGTCAAGGCGGCCTGGGCGGCGGGGAAGCCGGTGGTCAACGGGTGGCTCGCCATCCCGAGCGGCTTCACGGCCGAGGTGATGGCCCAGGCGGGCTGGGACAGCCTGACGGTCGATATCCAGCACGGCGTGCAGGACTACATGTCCATGGTCGCCTGCTTCCAGGGCATGCAGCCGCATGGCGTGACGCCGATGGTGCGCGTGCCGTGGAACGAGCCGGGGATCATCGGCAAGTGCCTGGATGGCGGGGCCAAGGGCGTGATCTGCCCGATGGTGAACACGGAGAAGGAGGCGCGGGACCTGGTGTCCTTCTGCCGCTATCCCCCGAAGGGCAGCCGCAGCTTCGGCCCGATCCGGTCCGGCATCTATGGCGCCGCGGCCGACACCGACGCGGCGAATGACGACATCCTCGTCATCCCGATGATCGAGACCAAGACGGCGCTCGACAACCTCGAAGCCATCGTGCGGGTGCCGGGCGTGGACGGCATCTATATCGGCCCGTCCGACCTCAGCCTCTCGCTCGGCATGGCGCCGCTGCAGGATCGGCGTGAGCCGGAGTTCCTGGCGGTGCTGGACAAGATCCGCACCACCGCGCAGGCCGCGGGCGTGAAGGTCGGCATCCACACCATGACGGGCCAGTACTCGAAGGAGATGTTCGAGCGCGGGTTCAACCTGGCGACCATCATGAACGACAGCGGCCTGATGCTGACGGCGGCGAAGGCCCAGGTGGCCGTCGCGAAGGGTTGATGCCGGGTGGCGGCGGGCACGTGGCCCGCCGCCTTCAGCCTCACGCCGCCTGCCTGACGGCGACGAAGGCGAGGATCTGCGCCAGCGCCTGGCGCTGCCGGTCATCGAGCGACACGAAGCTGAGCCGCAGCCGGTCCTCGGCGCCGACCACCACGGCATTTCCGTTGAAGGCCATCCCGGGCTGCGCCAGTTGCAGCGACACGGCGGAGCCGACGGGCGGCAGGGTCGCACCGGCATCGAGCGCGCAGCCCGTCGCCGACAGGTCGATCAGCGTCACGGTGCGGATGGCGCCATTCGGCAGGCGCAGCTGCGCGGGCAGATCGGCGGGGTAGCGGGGCGCGGCGCGGCGATCGACCTCCGGCGCGGATTGGCGCACCACCTTCACCAGCTTGCCGCGCAGCGCGCCGACCGCATCGCTGGCGGCGGCGGCGCCTTCGCGCAGTTGCACCGCGCGCATGCCGGTATCCGCCACCTGGCCGGCGACGCGGGCGATGCCGTCATTCACGCTGCCCGCGGCCTGGGAGGCCAGGCTGATGGCGCGGGCGATTTCCTGCGTCGCGGCGCCCTGTTCCTCCATCGCGGCGGCGATGGCGGTGGCGGCGCCGTTCACCTCCGCCACCGCATCGGCCATCTCCGTCACCACATTGACGGTGCTCTCGGTGGCGCGGGTCACTTCCTCCACCTGGCGGGCGATCTCCTCCGTCGCCTTGGCGGTCTGGGCGGCGAGCGTCTTCACCTCATTGGCCACCACGGCGAAGCCCTTGCCGGCATCACCGGCGCGCGCGGCCTCGATCGTGGCATTGAGGGCGAGGAGGTTGGTCTGGCCGGCGATGTCGGCGATGAGGCGCGCGACGCCGCCGATGCGCTCCACCTCCCGCGACAGGGCCTCGATGCTCGCGCGGCCTTCCTGGCCGCGGGTGGCGGCCTTGCGGGTGGCGTTGGCGGTGTTCGTGACCTGGACGACGATCTCCCGGATGGAGGCGCCGAGTTCCTCGGTCGCGGCGGCGACGGTCTGGACATTCGCCTGCGCCTCCCCGGCCGCCTGGCGGACGGCGCCGCTTTCGGCGGAGACGATTCCGGCGCTATCCGCCATGGCCTGGGTATCGCGGGCGATGGCGTTCATCTGCGCGGCGACGACGTCCACGGCCTGGCCGGTCTCGGCCTCCACCTTCTCCGCCATCTGCTGCAGTGCCGCGGCGCGCTCCGCCTCGGCCCGGGTGCGGGCTGCCTCCTGCGCGGCGCGGGCGGCCTCGGCTTCCCGCAGCCCGCCCTGGAAGACGATGACGGCACGGGCGAGTTCGCCGACCTCATCGCCGCGGGCGCCATGCGGGATGGTGCCGTCCAGGCTGCCGGCGGCCAGGATGCGGGTGGCGTTCGTGACCTGGGTGATGGGGCGCGTGACGCGGACGACGATGATGGCGGCGACGCCGACCAGCAGCGCCAGCATCGCGGCCAGCAGCCCGACGGCGACCCACACATCCTCCCGCGCCTCCGCCAGCGCGGCGGTGACGAGGGTGCCGCTTTCGGCGATCTGCGCATCCAGCAGCAGGCCGATCGATTCGGTCAGCGGGTCGATCGCGGGATAGAGGCGTTCGCGCACCAGCGAATCGAGCCGTGCCGCGTCCCGGTCCCGCATGATGATGGTGACATCGGCGAGCAGGCGCTGCGCGGCGGCGATGCGGGCGCGGGCATCGGCCATCGGCGCGGCGCCGGCCGGGCTGAGTTCCATGGTGGAGACGGCGCGCCAGGCGCGGTCGATGATGGCGGTCGCCTCCGCCAGCGCCTTGTCGCCTTCCTCCCAGGTGAAGCCGCCGTTGCGTACCTTGTGGGAGGCATCGACGACGCTGACGGCATAGGCATCCGACAGCGCCTTCAGATGCACCATCGGGTCCAGCGCCTCATGCGACACGCGGGCGAGGGAGTCGGAGGCCTGGCGCAGCGACAGCGCGCCGAAGCCGGTGGAGCCGAGCGCGAGCAGCGCCACCAGGCCGACAAGTGTGGGAAGCAGGGCTGCGAGGCGCAGGCGCATAGGGGAATCCAGGGGAAGGGGGGCGGTGTCCGCAGCTTCCCTGGCAGGCATTAACTGTTCTTGAACCGTCCTCGTCACGATGCGGCGCGGTGCGTCAATCGCCCGGCCGGATGCCGGCGGCCTGCACCACGGCGCGGAACTTCTCGACTTCGGCCTGCTGGAAGGTTGCGAAATCCTGCCGGCCGCGGAAGGTGATCGGCGTCGCGATGCGGGCGAAGCCATCGATGGCGGCAGGGGTGCGCAGCGCGTGCTGGCAGGCGGCTTCCGCGCGGGCCAGGAATTCGGGCGGCGCGCCGGCGGGGGCGTAGAGCCCGGCCCAGATGGAATAGACCAGGTCGAAGCCCTGTTCGCGCAGCGTCGGCACCTCCTGGAATTCCGCCGTGCGCGCTGCCGCCATGACGCCGAGGCCCACCAGGTTGTTGGCGCGCAGCCCGCCCGGCAGGTCCGCATAGACGGACACATCGTCGCGCAGCAAGGCGATGATCGCTTCCGCGCTGCCGCGGAAGGGGATGTGCGTCATGGGCACGCCGGCCTGCTGGGACAGTGCCACCATGACGACATGCGGGATCGATCCCGGGCCCGCGGATCCGTAGTTGAGGCCGCCATTGCCGGCCCGCGCGCGCGCGACGAGATCCGCCACGCTGCGCAGCCCGCTGGCGGGGGCCGCCATCATCATCACCGGCGTGTCGCCCAGCAGGCAGATCGGTGCGAAATCCGCGAGGCGATAGGGCAGGTCTGCCCGGAAATGCGGCTGGATGGCCATGGGGCCGGTCGTCGTCAGCAGCAGCGTCGTGCCATCCGGCCTGGCGCGCGCCACTTCCTGCGCGCCGATCGCGCCCGCCGCGCCAGTGGTGTTCTTCACCACGACCTGCGCGCCCAGGATTTCGGACATCCCCGGCGCGATCAGGCGCGCCATGCGGTCCGCGCTGCCGCCGGCGCCGAAATTCACCACGATGGTGATGGGGGACTGCGCCTGCGCGGCACCCGTCGCGAGCATGGAGAACAGCAGGAAGGCGAGCAGGGATCGCAAGCGGGGCATCCTTGTGGCGTGCCCCTGCCCTGCAATCCCCGCGCCACGGTCAGCCCGCCGCGACGCGGGCTTCCGCCATCAGGCACAGGATCTCGAACATCATCGTCGCCGCGATCAGCGCGGTGGCGTTGTTGAGGTCGAAGGGCGGCGCGACTTCCACCACATCGGCGCCGATGATGGGCAGGCCGCGCAGGCCGCGAAGCATGCGCTGCGCTTCCCGCGGCATCAGCCCGCCGATTTCCGGCGTGCCGGTGCCGGGCGCGAAGGCGGGGTCCAGGCAATCCACGTCGAAGGTCAGGTAGCAGGGCTGGTCGCCGACCACGCGCCGCGCCTCCGCCATGGTGGCGTCGGGGCCGAGATCGTCGAATTCCTCGATCGTGATGATCCGCACGCCCTGGTCGCGCGCCCAGTGCATGTCCGTCGCGTCGAACAGCGAACCGCGGATGCCGATCTGCACGATGCGGGTGGGGTCGAGCAGCCCTTCCTCGATCGCGCGGCGGAAGGGCGTGCCATGGGTGAAGCGGGCGCCGCCGAAATAGGTGTCGTTGGTGTCGGAATGGGCGTCGAAATGCACCATGCCGATCGGGCCGAGGCCGGGCTTCGCGCGATGCAGGCCGCGGAGGATGGGGAGCGAGATCAGGTGGTCCCCGCCGAGTGCCAGGGTCCAGGCGCCGGTGGCGCGAATTTCGGCGACGCGGTCCTCGATCATCTGCAAGGACTGCATCAGGTCCGCGGGGTTGGTCGGCGTGTCGCCGGCATCGGCCACGCGGCACAGCCGGCAGGGCTCCACGCGCGTGACGGGGTGGGCGCGGCGGATGATGGAGGAGACGTTGCGGATTTCCCGCGGGCCGTGGCGGGGGCCGGTGCGGTTGGTGGTGCCGAGGTCGAAGGGGACACCAAGGAGGGCGATGTCGAGGAGGGAGGCGTCCTCGACCTGGGGAAGACGCATGAAGGTGACGGGGCCGGCGAAGCGGGGGGTGATGGCGCCGTCGAGGGGTTGGGGGAAGTCGGTCATGCCCGATCCTTCAAGGCTGTGCGGACCCCCACCCCGACCAGCCTTCGGCCTTGCGGCAGTGCCGCAAGCCCCCGCAACCGCGGGGGAGGGGGCGCGAGTGGCGTGGCCTGCTCCCTCCCCCGCGCTTGCGGGGGAGGGTTGGGGTGGGGGTAGGCCACCTAGACCGGCAGCTGCTGCGGGCTCGTCCACCCGATCGTGCCCACCGAGTTGCACGCCGGGCAGGCCGGCGCCCAATCCGCATGGTCCGTCCCGCAGGAGGAGCACCGCCAGCGCGGCTCCGGCGCCGCCGTCGCGGCCGCGCGCAGCCAGCGCGCCTGGGCGGCGCGGCCTTCCGGCAGCTCGCCCTTCTCAACTTCCTCCAGGTCGCACAGCGCCAGGTAGGCGCGCCGGTCGGCGCGGCCGGAGGCGACCAGGGCGTCAAGCTCCGTCCGCGCGCGGCCGGTGAGGCCCGCGGCCAGCGCGGCGCGGCCCATCAGCAGGTGGCTTTCCGGGTGCTTGGTGTTGTTGTGGATCAGCACCTCCACCGCCTTCACGCGGTGCAGTGGGTCCTGTTCCTCCAGCAGATAGTCGCGGGCGAGGTCGGGATGCGGACGGGCGGCCCAGGCCTGTTCCAGCGTCGCCCGGGCGCGGCGCGGGCTGCCGGCGGCGCGCAGCCGCGCGGCGAAGGCCAGCGCCGCGGGGGCGAAGGCGGGATCGGCCTGGAAGGCCTGGCGTTCCAGTTCGATGGCGCGGGAAGGGTCGGCTTCCTGCATCGCGGCCGCCAAAGCGAGGCCGGCCTGGGTGGGGCCGGGGGCGGCCAGCGAAAGGGCTTCGCCCCAGTCACGGGTGCGCAGTGCCAGCGTCTCCCGCTCCTGCCGCAGCCAGGCGGCGCCGGGCTGGGCGGCTTCCGCTTCCCGCGCCAGGCGCTGGGCGGTCGGCCAATCCTCCCGCTGGATGGCCTGGCGGAGCAGGCCGCGGAGCCCCAGGAAGCGGGCATCGGGACGGGCGGCGAGGGCCTGGAAGACCTCGGCGGCCGCATCCTCCCGCCCCGCCAGGCGCTCGGCCTCGGCGGCCAGCAGCAGGGTCTGGGGCGTGTCGCCCAGGCCCTTGCGGGCGCGCTTCACCTCGATGCGCGCGACGTCGGGCGTGCCGGCGGCGAGTGCGATCAGGGCGCGGGTCAGGGCGGCATCGCCATCCACCCGGTGCTTCGCCGCGCGGTTGGCGCGGAGGCGGCCGGGCAGGCGGCGGAGCCAGGAGATGAGGGACAGCAGCAGGTGCAGGGCCAGGAACAGGACGGCCAGCAGCAGCAGGGCGACCGGCAGGCTGACCAGGATTTCCGCATCCGCCACGCGGATCTCGACCGCACCACCCAGACGGGCAAGCCAGAGGATGCCGGCCAGGCCGCCGGCCAGCAGGATCAGGTAGAGAAGGGCGCTGCGCATCGCGGCGTCCTCAGCCGGCGGCCAGGCTGCGGAGCGCGGCGCGCGCCGCGACCAGCGCCTCGGCCTGGCTGATCCAGCCGCGCATCGCCTCCTTCGCGGGCGGCGAGAGGCGGGCGAGGCGCTGGATGGCGCCTTCGAGGTCCCCGGCATCCAGCGCGCGGCGGGCGCGCTCGATCTCGGCCGCGGCGGCATCGCCCCAGAGGACTTCTTCCCCCCGGCGGACGGTGACGAGGCCGGAGAGGCGGCTGACGGCGCTGTCCAGCACCCCCGCACCTTCACGCGCGGGTTCGCTGGCGGCGCGGCCGGCGCGGGCGGCGTCCTCGAAGCCCAGGCGCAGGGCCGATTCGGTCGGGGGTGCGGCGGTGGCGAAGCGGGTCAGGGCTTCGGGCGCGTCGCGCAGGCCGGCGAGCGCGCCGCCGAGGGGGCGGCCCGCTTCGAGGGTGGCGCGGAGCGCGTCGATGGTCGCCATGCGGCCGGCGCGGCCTTCCAGGGCGGCCAGGCGCTGGGCGGCGCCTTCCAGGGCGACGAGGCGGGCGGCCTGGGCTTCCGCGGCGGCGGCACGGGCGGCGATCGCCTGTTCCAGCGTGGCGGTGCGGGTTGCGATGGTCTGTTCCAGCGCGGCGAGGCGCGGGTCCAGCGCGGCGATGCGGCCGGCGAGCGCGGCCTCCGTCGCGCCGATGCGCTGGCTGGCCTGGGCCTGGGCCTGTTCCAGCGCGGTGTCGCGGGCGGCGGCTTCGCGCGCCAGCGCCTCGATCCGCGTGGCGGCGGCGGCGGCGCGGGCCTCGTCCTGGCGGATGGAGGTTTCGGTGCGGTCGGAGAGGCGGTCCAGGCGCTGGCTCAGTGCCTCCACCGCGCCACGGGCGGCGAGCTGGGTGGGATCGATGGCGGGGCGGGCGGCGGTGTCGCGGGCGATGCGCTCCACGGCGGAAAGCTTCTCGTCGAGCGCGGCGGCGCGGCGTTCTGCTTCGGCGGCCTGGTCGCGGAGCGGCGCGAGATCGACGGGCGGGCGGGCTTCGAGGCCCGTCACGCGCTGGGTCAGGCCTTCGAGGCCGGTGACGCGCTGCGCCAGGCCTTCCAGGGCGGCGATGCGCGGCGGCAGGGCCTCAAGCCCGGCGATGCGGGCGGTGGTGCCTTCCAGCGCGGCGAGGCGCCGGTCGAGGCCGGCCACCTGCTGCAACTGGGCGCGAAGCTCCGCGACCTCCGCCGCCAGGGGGTTGCCGGGGGGTGTGGGGGCCGGGAGCGGGCGCGCGATGAGCCAGGCGACGGCGCCGACCAGCACCACGCCGGCCACGGCGATGGGCAGGGCGGCCGGGTCCAGCCGCAGGCGGCGCAGACGTTCCGGGAGGGAGGCGGGCGGGGGAGGGGCGCTCATGATGCTCCTGGCGCGGCTGGTTCCGCGGCGCCGCCCGAAAGCAGCGCCAGCAAGGCGTCTTCACTCGGCCGGCCGGCGACATGGACCGCCCGGAAGGTCAGGGGGGCGATCGCGGCCGCGGCGGCATCCGCCACCCGCTGGCTGATCGCGAACGCCTCCATCCCCGCCAGGGTTGCCGCATGGCCGGCGGCTTGGAGCAGGGTGATGGCACAGGCCGCCGAGCGAGGCGAGTGGAACAGGATTTTCTCGAGTGTTCCGCAGGCAAGGGCCGTGCGGCAGGGTTCCGGCAGTGTCAGGGCTGGCGTGGCGGCATAGGCGATGCGGCGATGGACGCGGAAGCCGCGGGCGCGGAGATCGGCCGCGAGATCAAGAGCATAGGTTTCGCCCACCGCGAGCAGCAGGGGGCCGGCTTCCGGGCGCAGGCGTTCGGCCACGAGGCGGGCGAGGTCCGCGGCGGTGCCGGCGGCGGCGGTCACATCCGCGAAACCGGCATCCCGCGCGGCGGCGGCGGAGGCTTCGCCGACGGCGAGCAACGGCAGGGGCAGGGGCCGCAGCGCCCGGGCAGCCGCGCGGCTGGTGATCAGGATGGCCTGGGCCGGGGGCGTGGCGAAGGCGCGGGGTTCCAGGACCAAAGCGGGGGCCAGGACCGGCGCGAGGCCGAGGGCGCGGAGGCGGGCGGCGGTTTCCTCGCCGCCCGGTTCGGGGCGGGTGACCAGCACCTGCCGCACCGCTGTCACCCGAAGATGTCGGTCGGGCTGTCGCGGCGGAGGCTGTCGCCGAGTTCTCGGCCGATGCGGACGGCATCCGAGGCCGGGCCGTGCAGGCTGCGCTTCAGCAGGAAGGAGCCATCGGCGCGCGCGACCAGGCCCGTCAGGTGCAGGCGGCCATCCGGCAGCAGGCGGGCATGGCCGCCGATGGGGGTGCGGCAGGAGCCATCGAGGGCGGCGAGGAGGGCGCGTTCGGCGGAGGAGACGGCCTTGGCCTCCCGATCCTCGATTCCCGAGAGGAGTTCATGCAGTTCGGTGTCGTCGGCGCGGACGGTGACGCCGACAATGCCCTGGCCGGCGGCGGGGACCATGGCATCGGGGTCGATGACGACACCCGCTTCTGCTTCCAGGCCGAGGCGGCGGAGACCGGCCAGCGCGAGGAGGGAGGCGGTGGGGCCGCCGGGTTCGCGGACCTTGGCGAGGCGGGTCTGCACGTTGCCGCGGATCATTTCAACGCGCAGGTCGGGGCGGGCATGCAGGATCTGCGACTGGCGGCGGACGGAGGCGGTGCCGATCACGGCGCCGGCTGGCAGGCAGGCGAAGGGGTCGGAGGGGTCAGGGGCGTTGCAGGACGGGCCGAGGATCAGGGCATCGCGCGCATCCTCCCGCTTCAGGGTGCAGGCGAGGACGATGCCGGGGGGCATCTCCGTCTCCAGATCCTTGAGGCTGTGGACGGCGAAGTCGATCCGGCCGTCGGACAGGGCCTCATGGATTTCCTTGGCGAAGAGGCCCTTGCCGCCGATATCGGCCAGGCGCTTGTCCTGGATCCGGTCGCCGGAGGTGGTGATGGCGTGTTCCTCGAACGCCTTGGCATCCCGCAGCACCGGGCAGAAGCGGGTGATGAGGTCGAGGAAATGGCGCGTCTGCCACAACGCCAGCGGCGATCCCCGCGTGCCGACGCGGAGCGGCAGGGACCGCATATGCGGCTTGACCCCGGCATGGGGGTGAGGCTGGGACAGGGCGTGGGGATGCGCTACCGACATGGCCGCGGGACATAGGCCCGGTATCGGGAAGGTGAAAGTGGTGAAGGCGCCAAATGCCATGCGGGGGTTGCAGGACAGCGACGTGGTGCTGGGGCTCGAATCCTCCTGCGACGAGACGGCGGCGGCCCTGCTGCGGGCGGATGGGACGATCCTGGCGGAGGCGGTGCTCTCCCAGCTTGAGGAGCACACCCCCTTCGGCGGGGTGGTGCCGGAGATCGCGGCCCGCGCCCATCTGGCGCATCTGCCGGGGCTGGTGCGGCGGGTGATGGGGGAAGCCGGGGTCGGGGTCAGGGATCTGGCGGCGGTGGCGGCGACGGCCGGGCCGGGGCTGATCGGCGGGCTGATCGTGGGCGCGACCTTCGGCAAGGGCATGGCGCTGGCGGCGGGGGTGCCGTTCCTCGGCATCAATCACCTGGAGGGGCATGCGCTGACGCCGCGCCTTCCCGGTGTCTTCAAGGCGGGTGTGCATGAGGGCGGGCTGGAGTTTCCCTACCTGCTGATGCTGCTGTCGGGCGGGCATTGCCAATGCGTGAGGGTCGAGGGGGTGGGCAGGCACACCAGGCTCGGCACCACGCTGGATGACGCGGTGGGCGAGGCCTTCGACAAATCGGCCAAGCTGCTGGGCCTGCCCTGGCCGGGCGGGCCGCATCTGGAGAGGCTTGCGGCGTCGGGCGACGCGAGGCGGTTCACGCTGCCGCGGCCGCTGATGGGAAGGCCGGGCTGCGACTTCTCCTTCAGCGGACTGAAGACGGCGGTGGCGAATATCGTCGCGAAAGGGTTGGACGAGCAGGGTAGGGCGGATGTGGCGGCGGGGTTCCAGGCCGCCGTCGCCGCCACGCTGGCGGACCGCGCCGCGCATGCCCTGGCCATGGCGCCGGATGCGACGGCGCTGGTGGTGGCGGGGGGTGTCGCGGCCAACAAGGGCATCCGCGCCGCGCTGGCGGCGGTGGCGGAGAAGGCCGGGCTGCCGCTGGTGGCGCCGCCCATCCGGCTCTGCACCGACAACGCCGTGATGATCGCCTGGGCGGGAATCGAGCGGCTGCGGGCGGGGCTCGTGGACGGGCTGGACCAGGCGCCGCGGCCGCGCTGGCCGCTTTCGGAGCTTTCCGTCACCGCCGTGTGAGCCCAGGGAGCCTTATCGCGCGCCGTGCGTTCCACCACCGCACAGGTATGGAGGATACGCCGATGCGTTTCGCACCTCGTTTCGTGGTGGTCGTGGCTCTGGCCCTGTCGGTCGCCGCCTGCGGATCCTCGCCCGGTGGGCGGGCGGTGAGTGGCGGGCTGCTGGGCGCCGGGGCGGGCGCGGCGGTGGGGTCCCTGTCCGGCAATGCGGGCACGGGCGCGCTGGTGGGCGGGGGGCTTGGCGCGGTGGGCGGGGCCGTGACGGCGCGCTGATCGCGCATCGGCCGGGGCGCGGCCGGGACGGCCTGGGGCGGAGCCGCGCGGCTTGCGCGCCTTTCGCCCCGGCGCTAGCCCCCCGGCGTGAATTACCGCCACGCCTTCCACGCCGGGAATTTCTGCGACGTCGCCAAGCACGCGCTGCTGGTGGCGCTGCTGCGCGGGCTGCTGGCCAAGCCGAAGCCGTTCCGCGTGCTGGATACCCATGCGGGGATCGGCAGCTACGACCTCTCCGCGCCCGAGCCCCAGCGCACGGGGGAATGGCGGGACGGGATCGGGCGAGTCTCCGGCGCGGATGACCCGGCGCTGGCCGATTATCTCCAGTTGGTGGAGGCGCTGGGATACCCGGCCGAATATCCCGGGTCTCCCGCCATCACGCGGGCGTTGCTGCGGCCCGGGGACAGCCTGGCGCTGTGCGAGTTGCACCCGGAGGACCACGCGACGCTGCGCGCCCGCTATCGCGGTGACGGCCAGGTGGCGGTGCACAAGCGGGATGCGTGGGAGGCGATCGAGGCGCTGACCCCCTTCCCGGAGCGCCGCGGCCTGGTGCTGATCGACCCGCCCTTCGAGCAGGAAGGAGAGTTCGACCGCCTGGCCGCCGCCATCGCCCGGCTGCGGCACCGCTTCCGCGCGGGCATCGTCGCCGCATGGTATCCGGTGAAGCACCGCGCGCCGGTCCGCGCCTTCCACCACGCGCTGCAGGATGCCGCGGTGCCGGATTGCATCGCGGCCGAGATCGTCATCCGGGAGCCGCTTGATCCGACCCGGCTGAATGGCTGCGGGCTGCTGGTGGCCAACGCGCCCTTCGGCTTCGAGGAGCAGGCCGCTGTCATCCTGGCACGCTTGCTGCCCCGGCTTTCCCGCGGCGAGGATGGGGCCGGCGCGGGCGTGACCCGCGTGACGCCGGAATAGGGGATTTCATGCAGGGCTCAGGCCGGATCGCGGTGCTCGGCGCGGGCGCCTGGGGGACGGCGCTGGCGCAGCAGGCGGCGCGGGCGGGGAATGACGTCACGCTCTGGGCGCGGGATGCGGCGCGGGCGGCGGCGATCCAGGCGGGGCGGGAGAATGCGCGCTACCTGCCGGGGCTGGCGCTGCACCCCGCCATCCAGGTGACGGCCGCTGCTGAGGCGCTGGCGGGGGCCGATCTGTGGCTGCTGGTGGTGCCGGCGCAGCACCTCCGCGCCACGCTGGAAACCCTGCCGGATACCGGCGCGAACCTGGTCGTCTGCGCCAAGGGGGTGGAGCGGGGGACGCTGCTGCTGCCGCTGGAGGTGCTGGACCAGGCCCGCCCAGGCGCCACCACCGCCGTGCTGTCGGGACCCAATTTCGCGCATGAGGTCGCGAAGGGCCTGCCCGCCGCCGCCGTGATCGCCAGCCGGGATGCGGGGCTGCGGGCGCTGGCGGCGGAGCGGCTGGGGACGGCCGGATTCCGCCTCTATGGCGGGGATGACCCGATGGGCGTGCAGGTCGGCGGCGCGGCCAAGAACGTGATCGCCATCGCCGCCGGCGCCGTGATCGGCGCGGGGCTGGGCGAGAATGCGCGGGCGGCGCTGGTCACGCGGGGCCTCGCGGAATTGTCGCGGCTGGCGGTGGCACTCGGCGGGCGGGCGGAGACGGCGGCGGGGCTGTCGGGCCTCGGCGACCTGCTGCTGACGACGACGGGGCCGGGCAGCCGGAACACCTCCCTCGGCATGGAACTCGGCCGGGGCGTGGGGCTGGAGGCGGCGCTGGCGACGCGGGTGGGCGTGGCAGAGGGGGTGGCGACGGCGCCGGCGATCGTCGCCCGCGCGGCGGCGGCGGGGGTGGAATTGCCGATCGGCGCGGCGGTGGCGGATCTGCTGGCGGGCAGGCTGACGGTGGCGGAGGCGATGGGAAGGCTGCTGGCCCGGCCCCGGAGGGACGAATAGATGGGCACGCTGTTTCCCCCCGGCACGCGCGACAGCGTCACCCACCGGGTGCTGGCGTCCGAACTGGCGCCGGTGGCGGCGCTGATCGGGTCCGACGACCCCGCGCTGGCGGTGCGGGCGGCCGCGACGCTGATGACCAGGCTCCTGCTGACGCGCCTGCCCGGGCCCGGCTGCCGGCTGCTGCGGGAGGATTTCTCCTTCAGCGGCACCTTGGCCGAGGGCGATGAGGTGGTGATCAGCGCGGAGGTGGAGGCGCCGGGCAATCCCGGAATCGTGCATCTGCGCTGCGCCGTGCGCCATGCCGATGGATCGCCCATCCTGACGGGCTTCGCGGAGCTGTCGGAGCCGCTCGAACGGCGTGGCGACCTCACTGGCCCCTTCGGCACGCAGCCTCGGCGGATGCTGGCGGCGCTGCTGGCGCGTTGCGCGGGGCGGCCGCCGGTGCCGACCGCGGTGGCGCATCCCTGCGACGCCGAAAGCCTGCGAGGCGCGCTGCTGGCCGCGGGCCACGGGTTGATCACGCCGATCCTGGTGGGGCCGGAGGCGCGCATCCGCGCAGCGGCGGAGGGGATGGACCTCTCGGGTTTCGAGATCGTCGCCACGCCGCACAGCCATGCGAGCGCGGAGGTCGCGGTGCGCCTGGTGAGCGAGGGGCGGGCGGCCGCGCTGATGAAGGGCAGCCTGCACACCGACGAATTGATGGGCGCGGCGCTGGCGCGGGAGGCCGGGCTGCGGACGGAACGCCGCGTCTCCCACTGCTTCGTCATGGATGCGCCGCTCTATCCGCGGCCGCTGATCATCACGGATGCCGCCATCAACATCGACCCTGACCTGGACGCCAAGGCGGACATCATCCGCAACGCGATCGGGCTGGCGACGGCGATGGGGGTGGAGTTGCCGCGGGTCGCGCTGCTATCGGCGGTGGAGACGGTGACGGCGAAGCTGGTGTCCACGCTGCATGCCGCGGCGCTGTGCAAGATGGCGGATCGCGGGCAGATCACGGGCGCGTTGCTGGACGGGCCGCTGGCCCTCGACAATGCGGTCTCCGTCGCTGCGGCGAAGGCGAAGGGGATTGTCAGCGCGGTGGCGGGGCGGGCGGATGTGCTGATGTGCCCGGATATCGAATCGGGGAACATGCTGGCGAAGCAACTGGCACTGCTCGGCGGCGCGGCGAGTGCGGGGATCGTGCTGGGGCTGCGGGTGCCGGTGGCGCTGACGAGCCGGAGCGATGATGCGAATAGCCGGTTGGCCTCGGCGGCGTTGCTGAGGCTGGTTGCCGGGTGAGTTGGGGAAGGCGCTGCCTTCCCCAAACCCCATCCGCCAGGAGGCAGAGC
>NZ_JBHYGL010000031.1:0-16300 GCF_051859025.1 Falsiroseomonas sp.
CCAGCCAGTCCGACCCCTTCACGGTGTCGTACATGTGCCAGCGCCAGTCATCCTCCCCCATGTTGCCGAGCGCGGCACCCACGCCACCCTGCGCGGCCACGGTGTGGCTCCGCGTCGGGAAGACCTTCGTGATGCAGGCGGTCTTGAGGCCGGAGGCCCCCATGCCGAAGGTGGCGCGAAGCCCCGCGCCGCCGGCGCCGACCACGACCACGTCATAGGTATGATCGACGATGCGGTAGGCACCGTTGCCGATCGAGGGCTTCGAGATGGCGTTCATCAGCTATGCCGTCCATTCATCAGGCGGGGCCCCGTAGCCCGCGCCACCAGATCATCAACTAGGCGCGTCGTGTCAGACCGCAATGCGCAGAACGGCCAGCGCAGCCGCCAGCGCCAGCAGCGTGCAGGCGAACTTCACTGCGAGCACGGCGGCCATCTTGCGACCCTCCGGCTTCACATAGTCCTCGATCACCACCTGCAGCCCGGCCGCGATGTGGTGGAAGGTCAACCCGATCAGCGCCAGCAGCAGCACGGCGTTCAGCGGATGCCCGATCCAGGCCTGCGCCACATGGTGCGGCATGCCCGCGGAGGTCGCGAGCGAGGCGATGAACCAGATCGTCAGCGGCAGCAGCGCGATGGAGGTGACGCGCTGCCCCCACCAGTGATGGACGCCGGACTTGGCGGAGCCCGACCCCCGCACGCGGCCGAGCGGCGTGCGGAGCTGCGCCTGGCGGGGGGATTCGCCCGTGGAATGCGACCCAGTGGAATGCGACATCGTGCCTACCTCACCAGGACATCAGCAGGGCAAGCCAGGTCAGTGCCGTCAGCACCGCCGTGCCCACCAGCACCGCCCGACCCGTCTTGTAGAGCGTCGGGATGTCATAGCCCCAGCCCGCATCCCACAGCAGGTGGCGAACCCCCGCCAGGGTGTGGAACCAGGCCGCGCCCGTCAGCCCCATCAGGAACAGGATGCCGATGAAGGAACCAAGAAACCATTGAACCGTGGCGAACGCCTCCGGCCCCGATGCCGCGGCCACCAGCCACCACACCATGACCGCCGCGCCACCGCTCCAGATCACGCCCGTGATCCGGTGGCTGATGGACATCGCGCTGGTCATCTGCAGCATGTCATAGACCTGCAGATGCGGCGACAACGGGCGGCGCACCGGCGTGCCATCCGACCGGCGACCGACCATGGTCGCCTCCCGCGAATCCTGCATTATCGACATGCGGCGCCCGCTCCTCATGGCACGCCCGGCGTCGAGGCTGGGCGCGCGCTCACCTGTGGATGCTTTTATGGTGCAGCGCGCCATAGCGTCAACGCGGCGCAACATGGACAGACGTCCATCCGACAAATCGTGCATGAAGGTGACAGGAATGATATCCTATTGCCATGCGCAAGCCCGAGCCCCGCACGCTGCCGCGCTTCGCCCCCCGCCTCCGGGAAGCGCCGCTCTGCCCGGACCCGCCCGCCATCCCCGCCCGCCCGCGCTTCGGCCGGGCGCTGGAGGTGCTGCACAAGCTGCTGACCGGCGGCGCCGCGCTCGGCACCATCCTCCGGCTGTTGTTCTGAAGGCGCACCCCCCTTCCTTGCCGCGGCCGAAAGGCCCGCCTACCGTCCTGTTGATGGAGACGTCTCGACGCCGCGGAAAGCGGGCAACAGGCAGGGTGGCGGTGCTCGGGGCGGGCATCACGGGCTGCTCGACCGCGCTGTTCATGGCCCGCCAGGGCTACAGCGTGACCCTGTTCGACCAGGCGCGGCAGCCCTTCGAGGGATCGAGCGGCTGGAACGACGGCAAGCTCCACCTTGGCTACCTCTACGCCGGCGACCCCAGCCTCGGCACCGCGCGGCAACTGCTGACGGGCGGGCTGCTGTTCAAGGACATCGTGGAGGAACTGCTCGGCGGCTCCATCGCCGGCGCCACCACGTCGCGGGACGAGATCTTCCTGCTGCACCGCGATTCGGTGGTGCAGCAACCCGGGATCGAGGCCTATTTCCGGCGCGTGTCGGACCTTGTCCGCAGCCATCCCGATGCCGGCCGCTATTGGGATGATGCCGCCCGGCGCGGCGCCACGCCGCTGACGGGGGCGGAGATGGCGGGCCTTGCCCCCGAAGGCGGCGCCATCCTCGGTGCCTGGCGCCTGCCGGAACGCAGCGTCTCCTCCCGCTGGATCGCCCGGCGCTACATCGCCGCGCTCGCTGCCGAACCGAAGATCGAGCTGCGCACCGGCAGCCGTGTGCTGGGCGTGCGGCCGGACGGGGAGGCAGGGCTGGAGGGCAGCCTCGATGGCCCCTTCCGGGTCGAGACCGATGCGGGCACGGACGGGCCCTTCACCATCGTGGTGAACGCGTTGTGGGAAGGCCGCTGCGTGATTGACCAGGGCATCGGCCTGGCGGCCCTGCCGGAGCTGACCCACCGCTACCGCTACGCGCTGTTCGTCCATACCGCGCAACCCGTGGCGCAGGACAATGCCCTGATCGGCACCGGCCCGTTCGGCGATGTGAAGGCCTATGGCGACCGGGATTTCTACCTGTCCTGGTACCCCGCGGGCCTGGTGGCGGAAGGCCGCGACCCCGCGCCGCCGCCCGTGCCGGCGATGGATGAGGCTGCGCGCCAGGCCCTCGCCCACCGCATCCTGGATGGCCTGGCCGAGCATCTGCCCGCGGTGCGCCGCGTGGCCGATGGCGCGGCACAGATGGACCTGCAGGGCATCTGGGTTGTTGCCCCCGGCAGCGGCCCCCTGAACGACCCCGCCGCCGGCCTGCATCGCCGGGACCGCTTCGGCATCCGCCGCACCGGCCGCTACATCTCCGTCGACAGCGGCAAGTTCAGCACCGCGCCCTGGATGGCGCGCGAAGTGGCGGCGATGTTCCGGGGGGGGTAGGGGCCCTCAATCCTCCAGGAGTTTCCTGGCCACCAGCTCCTCCGCGATCTGCACCGCGTTCAGCGCCGATCCCTTGCGGAGGTTGTCCGTCACGCACCAGAAGGCGAGGCCATGCGGCACCGTCAGGTCGCGGCGCAGGCGGCTGACATAGACCGTGTCCTCCCCGGCGATCTCGGCCGCGGTGGCGTAGCCGCCATCCTCCCGCCGATCCAGGATGATGACCCCCGGCGCGTCCCGCAGCGCGGCCCGCGCCTGGGCCTCCGTCACCGGGCGTTCGAAGGCGACATGCACGGCTTCCGCATGGCCGATGAAGACCGGCACGCGCACGCAGGTCGCCATGACCGCGATATCGGGGTCGAGGATCTTCCGCGCTTCCGCGGCCAGCGCCCATTCCTCCCGCGTCGCGCCGTCATCCATGAAGTCGCCGATATGGGGGATGCAGTTGAAGGCGATCTGCTTGGGGAACTGCTCGCCGGGCGGCGTTTCGTTCACATAGACGCCGCGCGTCTGGGTCCAGAGTTCATCCATCCCCTCCCGCCCGCCATTGGAGGCGGATTGCCCGCCATCGGAGACGGATTGGTAGGTGGAGACGACGACGCGCCTGGCCTTGCCGATGTCGTGCAGCGGCTTGAGGGCGACCAGCATCTGGATGGTGGCGCCGGTCGGGTTGCCGATGATGCGGCGCTTGCGGAAGCGGGCGATGGCGTTCGCGTTCACCTCCGGGATGACCAGCGGCACATCGGCTTCCATGCGGAAGGCGCTGCTGCTGTCGATCACGACGCAGCCCTGGCCGGCTGCGCGCGCCGCGTGAACCTGGCTGACCGCCGCGCCGGCGGCGAAGAAGGCGATATCGGTGTCGGAGAAGTCGTAGCTTTCCAGGCTGCGGACCTTCAGCACCTCATCCTCGCCGAAGGAGACTTCCTGCCCGCCGCCGCGCCCGGCGCTGAGCGCCACGGCTTCGTCCACCGGGAAGGAACGTTCGGCCAGCGTCTTGAGAATTTCCCGCCCCACCGCGCCGGTGGCGCCGACGACCGCGACCTTCATGCCCATGCTGGCGCTCCTGCCTGGAAGGGGAGGGGCGGCTTAGGCGGTTCGGCGGTGGGGGGCAAGGCAATGGCGTGGCGGCGCGGGGAGGGCGCTGCCCTCCCCGGACCCCGCCCGCCAGGGGGGAGACCCCCCTGGACCATCATCAATAACCCCGCGGTCCAGGGTCCCGTTGGACCCTGGCGGGGGTGCAGGGGGCAGGGCCCCCTGCGGGGAGTGGTTGGTGCAGGGGGCAGGGCCCCCTGCGGGGAGCGGTTGGTGCAGGGGGCCTTGCCCCCTGCGGGCTACAGCGCCCGCACCGCCCGCAGGAACCCGTCCGTCTTGGCGCGCAGCAGTTCCGCCTGGCTGGCCAGCGCACCGCTGTCGTCGCGCACCGCGCTGGCGGCGCCACCGGTGGCGTTGGCCGCGCCGCGGATGCCCTCGATCCCCGTCGCGACGGTCTGGGTGGCTTCCGCCACCTGCGCCGCGCTGCGGGCGATTTCCTGCGTGGCCGCGCCCTGCTGTTCCACCGCGGCCGCGATGGCGGTCGCGATTTCGCTGGTGCGTTCCACCGTGGTGCCGATGCCGCGGATGGCGGCGACGGCCTGGCTGGTGGCCTGCTGCATCTGGCCGATCTGCTGGCCGATCTCCTCCGTCGCGCGGGCGGTCTGGCCGGCCAGCGTCTTCACCTCGCTCGCCACCACCGCGAAGCCCTTGCCGGCATCGCCGGCGCGCGCGGCCTCGATCGTGGCGTTCAGGGCTAGCAGGTTGGTCTGGCCCGCGATGTCGCCGATCAGCCGAACCACGTCGCCGATGCGGGCAGCGGCTTCCGACAGCCCCTGCACGGTGGTGTCGGTGGCGCGGGTTTCCGCCACGGCCTGGCTCGCCACGCTGGCGGCTTCCGCCACCTGGCGGGAGATTTCGGTGACCGAGGCCGCCATCTCCTCCGCCGCTGCCGCCACGGCCTGCACATCCGCCTGGGCGCGCCCGCCCGCCGCGGCGACGGCCGCTGCCTCCGTGCCGGAGGTCTCGGCGGAGGCGCTGAGCCCGACGGCGGATTGCCGCAGGCGCTGCGCGCTTTCCGCCACCGCGCCGACCACCTGGCCGACCTCCGTCTCGAAGGTATCGGCCAGGCGAACCTTCTCGGTCGCCAGGTTCCAGCACAGCATGGCGGCGCTGTAGTGGCCGGCCGCGTCGCGGATGGCGGAGATACGGAGTTCGATCACTTCATCGCCAAGCTTGATGCGGGTGGTGTGCGGCAGCCTGGACGGGTCCGACAGGATCGCGCGCTGGTGGTCGGGGTGCTTGTGGAAGATGTCGATGGACTGGCCGATCATGTCATCCGCATCGGCCGGCATCAGGTGGCGCAGCCGCTCCACCAGCGCCTTGGTCTCCGCGTTCATGTAGGTCATGCGGAAATTGTCGTTGGGATCGGCGGACATCACCGCGGTCGGCAGTTGTTCGATCATCTGCTGCTGGGCGAAGGCCCGGCCCGTGGTGACGCGGAGCGTCTCCAGCGCTGCCGCGATGGCGCCGATTTCGTCGCGGCGCGTGCGGTGCGGCACGGCGACGGTCGCGTCGCCATCGGCAATCCGGCGCATCACGCCGGACAGGCTGCGCAGCGGCGTGCCGATCACGCGGGCCAGCAGCAGGCCGGACAGGACCAGCACCACCGCGATGGCCAGCCCGGCCCAGATCGTGCCCTGGCGGGCCGATTCCGCTTCCGCCATGACCAGCGCGCGCTGGGCGGCGGAAACCTGGGTGGAGGCTTCGCTGACGGCGGTGATCGCCGCGCGCATCGCGGCGCGGGCCGGCTCCACCTGTTCCCGCCGGACCTTGGCGATCTCCTCGCCCGCCGTCAGCACCTTGCCCGCGGCCTCGCCCACGGCGATGGCGCGGTCCATCAGGCGGTTGATGTCGTCCTTCACCCGGGGCGGCGCCTCGATGGACGCCATGCCGCGGCCATGCACGCGGCCCTGCGCGATCCCGCGGCGGATGCGCCGGACCTGCGCTTCCTCCCCGGTCGCCAGCAGGCGCTGGATGCCAAGCCGCGTGTCGTTCACCGCGGCGTGCACCGTCATCAGCCGCTGCCGGGCGTCTTCCTGCTGGTCGGCCGGCACGTCGAAGCCGATCGCCGCCGCCACTGCCTCGAACAGGCTGTCATATTCGCTGCCGCGGGGGAAAAGCTCATTGTCGCGGGCCTGGATCATCTGCAGCCGCAACTGCGAGACCCGTTCAAGCGCCTCGCCGTAGCTTGCCGCCGCGGCATCAAGCCGCCGCAGCACCGCGGTCATTTCGCCGGCGCCGAGCTTCTGCCCTGCCTCACGCGCCAGGCGCCGCCCTTCCTCCAGCGTCCGGGTGACATTCTGCCAGGCCGGCGCCTGTTCGGATTCAAGGTGCAGCAGCAGCAGGTCACGTTCCAGCACCGCCACTTCCCGCAGCGTATCCGCGCCGTCCTCCAACTGGTCCATCGCCGCCTCGGTCTCCGCCGAGGCCGCCTGTTGCCCGATGATGCCGGTGGTGGCGCGCCACACCAGCGCGGTCAGGACCGTCAGCATCGCGAGGGTCAATAGCGCGGATGCCGCGAGCTTGCGGCCCACGGTGAAGTCCGGGATCAGTCGCATTATTTTCGAGCTTCCGGAGAATGGTACCCCGTGAAACTCTCAAACCCACCTTGCCGGACAGTGAACGACGCGCGGTTGTGACCGCGCGCCTCACGGTTGTGTGAAAAAAGCCGCGCCTTCAGGCCTGGACAAGGCTGTCCGGCACCGCGTGCCCGGCTTCCCGCAGGTAGCGTGCCGCGCCGGGGTGGAAGGGCAGGAAGGTGTTCTTCGTCCAGTTCTCGGCCAGCGTCTCCGACGCCGCGGCGATGGCCTGGCGGAAGCGGGCATTCTGGCCGAGCACCGACTTCGTGATCTCATAGGCCAGATCGTCGGACAGGCTGCGGTGGCTGATGGCGAAGTTGTACATGCCGACGATGTTCAGCGGCTTCTCCTGCTTCCGGTAGGTGCCCATGGGCAGCGTGCCGGCCGACAGTTCCGGGAATTGCGTCGTCAGGCGCCGCACCTCATCCGCCGTGAAGTCCAGGTAGTTCACGTCGGCCTGCACCTCGATCTCGCTGAAGGCCGGCACTGGCACGCCGGAGGCGAAGAGGAAGCAATCCAGCAGCCCGTCCTGGATCTGGCCCACCAGGTCGGATGCCGACCCGTAGCGCACGGCGGAAGGGCGGACGCCCAGCGTGTTCAGGATCTGCGGGTAGTAGGTGCCCGGCGTGCCGCCGCGCGGGCCGACGCCGACGGAACGCCCGCCGAGCTGCGCATGCCCCGTGATGCCGCTGCGCTTCAGCGCGATGCCGTGGAAAGGCGTGTCGTACATCGGGAACAGGGCGCGGATGTCGCGGAAGCGGTTGCCCTGGGTCCAGTCGCCCTGGCCGTTCCAGGCCTGCAGCGCGACGCCCATCGTCACCATCCCCAGCTCGACCTCGCGCCGGTTCACCAGAATGATGTTCTGGTTCGGCCCCTGCGTGGTGCGGTAGGAAATCGCGACGCCCGTCGCCTCCTGCGCCATCTGCCCCCAGGCCGGGCCATAGAGGGCGTAGGTCCCCCCCGGCGCCGCCGTGCCCATGGTCAGCGCCCGCGGCCAGGATGCGTTGCGCGGCTGGGCGATGGCGGGGCTGGCAAGCCACGAAGCCGCCAGGCCGAAGGCCGGGGCAGCAAGAATATGGCGGCGACGCATGACGCTTCCTCCGTTTGTTGCTTGTATCCCGCCCGCATTACAGCCGGAACATCCACCGGGGCAAGCCCAAGGGGCTTGGGCGTAAGGGGGCTTGCGGGTAACCGGCTTGCAAGCCCAAGGGGGCTTGCGGGGACTCGGCCGCCGGCCACATGCCGTGGCGATGCTGCACCTGCTGAAACTCTGCGTCGGCCCGAAGGAGGTGGCGGAACTCGCCGCCAACCAGGCGCGCCGCGCCGCGCTCGACCCGCCGCTGCGCCACCAGACGCGCATGGTGCCGAAGCGCGCGGCCGAATTGCTGGATGGCGGGTCGCTCTACTGGGTGGTTGCCGGCTTCATCCGCGTGCGGCAGCGCGTGATCGACATCCGCGAGGAACGCTGGGACGATGGCACCAGCTGCGCCGGCCTGGTGCTCGACCCCGAGCTGGTGCTGGTGGAACCGCGGCCGCAGAAGCCCTTCCAGGGCTGGCGCTACCTGGAACCCGCCGCGGCGCCGGCCGACGCGCCCCGCGGCGGCGTGGCCGCGACGGGGCTGGAGGCCCTGCCCCCGGCTTTGCGCCGCGAACTCCAGGCGCTCTGCCTCATCTGAGGAGATTGCGGGTGAAAGACACCCGCCAAGCGTCTTGCATTACATGGATTTCAGTTGCGCCCCATCACGGTGTGAGGGGCGTGGGTGCACCCTGGCGGTCACTCGAAGGCGTTTCCCCCCGGCCGCCAGCGACACCGATTCAACGTCCCGGATTCAGGAACGCACCCATGCGTATGACCCTTCGCCTTCTGCTCGCCGCCGCCGCCATCAGCGCACCCATGCTGCTGACGGCCCCGGCCAGCGCCAACAGCCCCATCGCCCCCAACGGCACGCCGTATGAGGAAGTGGCCACGGCCCGCGACGGCCAGCCCCAGACCCGCGCGCAGCGCCGCCAGCGCCGCGAAGCCGCGGCCGCCCGCCGCCACCGCAATGCCCAGCGCGCCGCCGCGCGCCGCAACCGCCCCGCCCAGACCCCGGCCGGCTGAGCCGGCAGGGCTGAGACTTCGGCGCCCCGCAACGGGGCGCCCGCTTTCGGCGCTGGCCATTTCCCGGCAGGCCATCGCCGACGAGGCCGATCTGGTGGAGACCCCAGGCCCTTGTGGCCTTCGGCCCCCGCCCGGGGTCGGCCCCTTCGGGCCGGTCGCAGCGATGCGGCCGGCCCTTTCTTTGGCCCGGTTCTTTGGCCCCCGGTTCTTTGTGCCTGGGCCTTTGCCGCCGCACCGCTTCGCGCGAACATCACCGCCAGCCAGGAGGTGCGCGTGCCGATCACCCGACGGGATGCCCTGACCACCGCCGCCGCGCTGCTGCCCGGCATCGCCGCCGCGCAGGGCGTGCCCGCCCGCGTCGTGATGAACGACGCCAGCCGCCTGAACGCGACGCCCGTCGCCCGGCACTGGCGCCCCGCGACCGACCGCGCCGGCCAGTGGCACGAATCCCTCCGCGCCGAATTGCGGGAGGCCGCCGCCGCGCGCCGCCCCGTCGTGGTCGGCGCCGCCCGCCATTCCATGGGCGCGCAGTCGCTCGCCCGCGACGGCACCGGCATCACGCTGGCGGCGCCGTGGTTCGAACTGGATCGCGCCAATGGCCTGGCCCGGGTTTCCGCCGGCGCTACCTGGGCCGAGATCATCGCCTGGCTGGACCCGCAGGGCCTGTCGCCCAAGGTCATGCAGTCCAACGCCGATTTCGGCGCGGCCTCCACCTTCAGCGTCAACGCCCATGGCTGGCCCGTGCCGCACGGCCCCTTCGCCAGTACGGTGCGGTCCTGCCGCGTGATGCTGGCGGATGGCACCATCCTGGAGTGTTCGCGTAACCGGAACGCGGAACTCTTCGGCCTCATGGCCGGGGGCTACGGGCTGTTGGGCGTGATCCTCGACCTCGATGTCGAGGTGACGCCCAATTTGATGCTCCGCCCCTACGCCCAGCTTCTGCCCGGCGCGGATTTCGCCGATGCCTTCATCCCGCTGGTGGCGCGGGACCCTAGCGTCTCCATGGCCTATGGGCGGCTTTCGGTGGCGCGGGATGCGCTGTTCGACGATGCGATCCTGACGGTCTATCGCGCCACCACGCCCCAGCCCGCCACGCTGCCGCCGGCGGCCAATCACGGCGCCATGACCGGCATCTCCAACGCCATCTACCGCCAGCAGATCGGCAGCGAGACGGCGAAGCGCCTGCGCTGGGTGGCCGAAACCCGCCTGGTGCCCGCCATCGGCACCGGCCTCGCCACCCGCAACACGCTGATGAACGAGCCCGTGGCCAATCTGGCGAATACCGCCCGCCGCCGCACGGACATCCTGCACGAATACTTCGTCCCGCCCGCCCGCTTCCGGGATTTCCGCCAGGCCTGCCGGGACATCATTCCCCCCGCGGCGGCGGAATTCATCAATGTGACGCTGCGCTATGTCGGCGCGGACGACACCTCCGTGCTCTGCTACGCGCCAGAGCCACGCATCGCCGCCGTCATGTCCTTCTCCCAGGACATCTCCGCGGAGGGGGAGGCCGACATGCTGCTGATGACGGAGGCCCTGGTCGAGCGCGTCATCGCCCTCGGCGGCGCCTTCTACCTGCCCTATCGCCTGCATGCGCGGCGGGACCAGATGCACCGCGCCTATCCCCGCGCGGCGTTTTTCGCGGAGCGCAAGCGCCACTACGATCCCGGCCTGCTGTTCCGCCACGCGCTGTGGGATGCGTATCTCGCATGAACCCGCGCCTTGCCGCATCGCTGCTCGCCGCCGCGCTGTTCTTCGCGGCGATCACCAACTATGTGCCCGGCTTCGTCGATACGGAGGGAAGGGTCTTCGGGCTGTTCCGGCTCGACATCTACAAGGATGCGCTGCACCTCGCCTCCGCCCTCTGGGCGCTGGCCGCCGTGCTGCTGGGGCGCGCGGCCTCCGTCTCCTTCCTCCGCATCTTCGGCACGCTCTACTTTCTCGATGGCGTCTGCGGGGTCGTCACCGGCGCCAGCTATCTCGACCTCAGCCTTTTCATCCATGGCATCGCGCGTGACATGCCGGTGATGATCCGCTTCCTCTCCAGCCTGCCGCATCTGCTGCTCGGCGGCTTCGGGATGGCGACGGGATGGCTCGGCGCGCGCCGCGGATGAGGCGCCAGAGGTGGCGCTGGGCGCGGCGCATCGCGCTGGTGATGCTGCCCGTGCTGCTGTTGGCCGCAGCGCCCGTGGTGGTGGTGGAGCGCGCCTGCGTCGCGGAAGCGCAGGACCGCGCGCCCCCGCCGCCGCGCCATGACCTCGGCGGGGCCGAATGGCGTCGCGCCGCGGGCGACAGTTTCCTGACCTACCCCGAATGGTTCATCGTCCACGCCTATGAGGACATGGCCGGCGTCGCGCGCCAGGCCTCCGAATCGGATTTCGACTACCTGGCCTCCATCGCCGGCTTCTGGCGCAGCCTCTGCCAGGCGACGCGGGAGGCCGGGCGCACCGGCGCCATGACGGCGGACCAGACCACCACCAACCACGTCATCGGCATCAGCTTCACGGCGGAGATGGCGGTGATCGGCGCCTATGAACGCACGATCGGTGCCCTGACCGCCTGGGCGCGAGGGCCCCGCCGCACGCCGGAGGATGAATTCGCGCTCCGCGTGGCGGAGGATTATGCGATCTTCCTCCGCCAGCTGCCCTGGTACGAATACCCCTTCGGCACCGAGCTTTCCCGCCTCTGGCAGGAAGCGCCCTTCGGTGAGGTCAGCGTGGTCCGCAGCGCCGAACGCCGCCTCTGGCTCAGCGCGCTTTATGGTGGCCGCGCGGTCTACGCGCAGGCGATCGGCGCGCTGGCCGGCGTGGCGCCGGCGGCGCTGCGCATCCGCAGCGTGATCCAGGGCGGGGAGCCGGAGGCCGACCCACGCATCACGGTGCTGCGCCGCTTCGACGACGGCGCCGCCCTCATCGAGACCCCCCGCTACCGCGCGCTGACGGAAATCCTGGCCGGCATCGCGCAACGGGGAGGGGAGGTGCGGGAGATCGCGGGCAATCCCCGCATCCTTGTCACCGTGTTGGCGCCGGCGGGCCTGTCGCTGCCCGGGGACCAGGTCTTCGCCCTGCCGATCCAGTCCAGGCCTGGCTGGCGGCGTATCGGCCTGGATGTGGAGGTGCCGGCGCTGGCCGGGCTGATGCGGGATGCCGGCGCGACCTTTGAGCATGCCTATGACTACTGACGGCGCCTGGCGGCTGCTGCGTGGCGCGGCCCTGGTGCTGGGCGCCTGGTTCGGCGGCATGGCCGGGCTGGCGCTGGTGGTGGACCCGCCGGGCGCCATCGCCTTCGGGCCCTCCGCGTCACTCGCCCGCGCGGTGGGGGCGACGGATGCGGCGCTGCTGGAATCCGGGGTGGGCTTCGTGCTGCTGCGGGACCAGGCGCCGGGGCTGCCGGCGCGGCTTTATGCAAATGGGGCCTGGTTCGTGTGGCCGGCGCTGCCGAAGGGATGTTTGCGCTTGTGATTCCGGGAAACGCGCTGCCTTTCCCGGACCCTATCCGCCAGGGCCGAACCGGCCCTGGACCGTCTTCAGTTTGGTGGCGCCAAAAATCCCGCGGTCCAGGGTCCCGTTGGACCCTGGCGGGGGTGCAGGGGGCAGCGCCCCCTGCGGACAATGATCGGTGCGGGGGGACAGCGTCCCCCTGCGGGCAACCATCACACCCCCGGCTCCGCCGCCGCCCCCGCCACCACCTTCTTCGGCACCTCCTGCGCCCCCAGCAGCGCCAGCAGCCCCTCCAGCAACTGCGCCGGCGCCGGCGGGCAGCCCGGGATCACCAGGTCCACCGGCAGCACCGGCGAAACCCCGCCCTCCACCGCATAGCTGCCCTTGAAGACGCCGCCATCCGCAGCGCAATCGCCCACCGCCACCACCCAGCAGGGCTCCGGCGTGCAGGCCCGCGTGCGTTCCAGCGCCTCCCGCATGTTCCGCGTCACCGGCCCCGTCACCAGCAGCACATCGGCATGCCTGGGAGAGGCCACGAAGCGCAGCCCGAACCGTTCCAGGTCATAGAGCACGCCGTTCAGCGCATTCACCTCCAGCTCGCACCCGTTGCAGGACCCCGCATCGACCTGGCGGATGGAGAGGGAGCGGCCGAGCCTGGCGCGCGCCGTCGCCTCCACCCGCGCGGCCAGCGCCTCCACCACCTCATCCGGTGGCGGCGTCGCGGGCTCCGTCAGGGGCTTGCCGACCAGCCCCTGGGCGAGTCTGGGCCAGAGCAGGCGGTGGAAGGTCTTCATGCCGTGCGTGCCATCCGAAGCAGGTCATTGCCCTCGGGATCGCGCAGCAGCAGTTCGGTGCCGGGCGGCACCCGCTCCACGATCCAGCCGATCTCGTCCAGCGCATGGGCGCGGTCGTCATAGGCCCAGTGTTCCAGCACGCCGCGGCCCGGGCCCGGCTTGAAGAGCGTGACGGTGAATTGGCCGGTCGCGCCCTTGGCGGCGCTGGCCTTGCTGTGCTGGCGGCCGCTCATGGGGCGACAGGAACCGAAGCGGTCGCGCCTGTCACCCGAAACCTTCGCGATGTCACAGGTCGAACTTCCCGCGACCTCAAAGGTCTGACTTTCCGCGACCTCAAAGGTCGACGCCGCTGTAGGAGCAGTTGAAGGATTTGTTGCACAGGGGAAAATCGGCGACGATGTTGCCCTCGATCGCCGCTTCCAGCAGTGGCCATTGCAGCCAGGACGGGTCGCGCGGGAAGGCACTGCGGATCAGCCCGCCATCGTCCAGCGCCATCCAGGTGACGATCTCGCCGCGGAAACCCTCGACGACGGCGATGCCTTCGCCGCCCTTCTGCGGCAGGGGGTGGTGGATCTCCCCGTCCGGCGCCGCGGCCAGCGCTTCCCGAACCAGGGCGATCGATTCGGACAATTCCGCGATCCGCACGCGCACGCGCGCATCCACATCGCCCTCGGTCCGCAGCGCGGCTTCGGGCACCAGCGATTCGTAGGGCGCATGGGGCAGGGCGACCCGGGCATCGAAGGCCCGGCCGGAGGCGCGGCCCACATACCCCCCCGCCGCGAAGGCGGCGGCGAGTGCCGGCTTCAGGAAACCCGTGCCGACCACGCGGTCCTGCAGGCTGGCATGGCTGTCATAGATGGAGACCAGCGCGGGCATCTCCGCCTCCACCGCCGCCAGCGCGCCCAGGATGGCGTCGATGCCCCCCGGCAGGATCTCCATCGCCAGCCCGCCGGGGATCACGCGGTCCATCAGCAGGCGGTGGCCAAAGGCGGCCGCATTGGCGCGCAGCACGCCTTCCCGCAGCACGCCGAGACGCGCATGGGGATAGGCGAAGGCGGCGTCGTTGCAGACGAAGCCCCAATCATTCAGGTGGTTGGCGATCCGCTCGATCTCGAGCATCGCGCAGCGCAGCCAGATGGCGCGGGGCGGTGGCGTGGTGGCGGTCGCGGCCTCCGCCGCCAGGGCGAAGGCCAGCGCATGGGCCACGGTGGTGTCGCCCGACAGGCGCGCGGCGTAGCGGGCGGCGGCGCGGGGGGATTTCCCCACCATCAGCCCGATCGTGCCCTTGTGGGTGTAGCCCAGGCGCTGTTCCAGCCTGACCACCATCTCCCCCTGCACGGTGAAGCGGAAATGCCCGGGTTCGATGATCCCGGCATGGACGGGTCCGACGGGAATCTGGTGCCAGCCCTCACCCTCGATGGGTAGGAATTCGGGCTGTTCCGGGGGCAGGGTGCGCCGCGCGGGCCTGGGCGAGTTCGGCCCGATCACCGGCCAGCGTCCATGGTCCAGCCAGGGGCGGAGATCGACGCCGCCCTCCGCGGTGTAGGCCCAGAGGTCGCGGATCATCCGCTCGAACCGCACCGCGCCGGGCCGGGTGGGCGACAGGGCGGGGTAGCGCCCGTCCTGCACCGGCGTCGTCGCCAGCAGCAGCGTGTTCTCGACCTCGTCCAGGAAGGCCGCGTGGACGAAGCCCGGCTCCGCCCAGAAGGACAGCAGCGCGAGGCTCTGTTCCGTCCGCAGCGCGTCGCGCAGGTCGCCGAAGGCGGCGGGCGCGAGGAGGTATCGTTCGAAGGGCACGCAGCCCTGCGGCGCGCCGCGCCGGATCCAGGCGGAGGCCGCGCCGCTCATCCCACCATCCTCGCGCCTTCGCGCAGCAGCGCCGCGAGGCCTGCCGGCGCGGCCAGCGCCAGCAGCGCGGCCAGCACCAGATGCAGCCAGGTGGGGATGCTGGCCCACAACACGCCGCCGGGCAGGGTGAAGGCGCCCTCCACCGGCCGGTCGGGCGTGGCTTCGCCCAGGCAGAGCCGTTGCAGCGCCGTCACCAGCGCCGCCGCCGCCACCAGCAACCCGACCCCCAGCGGCAGCAGCAGCCAGGGCTGCGCCGCCGCCGTCGCCGCCACCATCGAGAATTCGGAGACGAACAGAGTGAAGGGCGGCAGCCCCGCCAGCGCCGCGATGCCGAGCGCCAGCGCCCAGCCGAGCCCCGGATGGCTGGCCGCCAGCCCGCCGATATCCGCCACCTTCTGGCTGCCCTTGATCTGCGCCGCGGCGCCGATGGCGAAGAAGACGCCCGACTTCACCAGCGAATGCCCCAGCATGTGCAGCAGCCCCGCCAGATTGGCGGCGGCGCCGCCGATGCCGAAGGCGAAGGTCGCCAGGCCCATATGCTCGATGCTGCTCCAGGCGAACAACCGCCTGGCATCCCGCCGCCGCCACAGCGCGAAGGCCGCCAGCAGCAGGGATGCCAGGCCGAAGCCCACCATCAGCGGCCCCGGCGGCAGCGCGCCGGGATGCGCGCCGACGATGGCCTTGGCCCGCAGGATGGCAAACAGCGCCGCGTTCAGCAGCAGGCCGGACAGCACGGCGTTGATCGGCAGCGGGCCCTCGGCCTCCGCATCCGGCAGCCAGGAATGCAGCGGCACGAGCCCCGCCTTGGTGCCATAGCCCACCAGCAGGAACACGAAGGCGAGGCTCAGCACCCCCGGATCGCAGCGCGCCGCCACGGCCTGCAGGGCGCCCCAGGACAGGCCAGGATCCCCCGCGCCCACCACCGGCTGCGCCGCCAGGTAAAGCAGGATCGTCCCGAACAGCGCCAGCGCGATGCCGACGCCGCACAGGATGAAGAACTTCCACGCGGCCTCCACCGCCGCGGCCGTGCCATGCACGGCCACCATCAGCACGGAGGCGAGCGTCGCGATCTCGATCGCCACCCACATGACGCCGAGATTGTCCGACAGCAGCGCCAGGAACTGCGCGCCCATGAAGACCTGGAAGGCCGCGTGATAGGCCCGGGCGCGGAGGTCGTCGAAGCGTTCGGCATCGACGGTGGCGGCGGAGAAGGCGGCGGTGGTGCAGCCGACGATGGCGGAGAGCAGCACGAAGGGCAGGTTCAGCGCATCGGTGCGCGTCCAGCCCTGCACGCCGAAAGGCTGCGCCAGCAGCACCAGCGCGAGCACCAGGCTGAGTGCGGAGACGCCGAGATTGACGAAGGCGGGCACGCGGCCGCGCGGGGGCATCGCGGCCAGGATGGCGGCGCCGATCCAGGGGAGGAAGACGGTGGCCCAGGACCAGTGGAAGGTCATGGGCGGCCTTGGGGGGGGGGGGGGCCCCCCCCCCCACCCCCCCCACCCACCCGCCCCACTGCACGGCACAAAGTATAATGGGGACAGGAGGCCAGACGCCAAGGGGGTGGGG
>NZ_JBHYGL010000032.1:0-13013 GCF_051859025.1 Falsiroseomonas sp.
GAGGGGGGCACTTCGGCCCCCCTCCCTTTCTGCATGTAAACTCCTGGCGGGGTCCGGGGGGCGCCACGCCCCCCGGCGGGGGTGCGGGGGCAGCGCCCCCGCGCGGCGCCCCCTACGCCGAGGCCAGCCGCGCCAGCAGCCGCGCGTGGCTGCGCGTGCCCTGGTGGAAGCACCGCATGTCGAACTTCTCGTTCGGGCTGTGCACCTGGTCGTCCTCCAGCCCGAAGCCCATCAGCACGGTGTCGAGGCCGAGGACCTCCTTCATGGAGGACACGACCGGGATCGAGCCCCCGCAGCCGATCATGGCGGCGGGCTTGCCGTATTCATCGGCCAGCGCCGCGCGGGCGGCGTGGATGAAGGCGCTGTCGGCGGGCACCTCGATCCCCGGGCTGGCGCTGCCGCCCTGGAAGCTGGCGGTGGCGTCGGCGGGCAGGCGGGCGTGGACGAAAGCCTTGAAGGCGTCGAAGACCTTGTCGTGGTGCTGGCCGGGCACCAGGCGGAAGGTGATCTTGGCGTGCGCCTCGCTGGGGATCACGGTCTTGCTGCCGGGGCCGGTGTAGCCGCCCCAGATGCCGTTGATGTCGGCGGTGGGACGTGCCCAGAGGCGCTCCAGCGCCCCGCGAGACTTCTCCCCCACCGGCACGGAAAGCCCGATGGCGCCGAGGAAATCGTGCTCCGAGAAGCCGAGCGCCTGCCACTGCGCGCGCAGTTCCGGGGAGACTTCCGGGATGCCGTCATAGAAGCCCGGCAGCTGCACGCGGCCTTCGCTGTCATGCAGGTCGCCGAGGATCTTCGTGATGAGGTTGTTCGGGTTCAGCGCGCTGCCGCCATACATGCCGGAATGCAGGTCCCGGTTCGCGGCCTTGATGTCGAGCTGCACGAAGACCATGCCGCGCAGGCGGGTGGACAGGGCAGGGGTGTTGATGTCCCACATCCCCGTATCGCTGATGATGGCGACATCCGCCTTCAGCTCCGCGCTGTTCGCCGCCATGAAGGGCGCGAGGTTGGGGGAGCCGATCTCCTCCTCGCCCTCGATCACCGCGGTGATGGCGCAGGGCGGGCCGCCGGCGATGGCGTGCCAGGCGCGCATCGCCTCGATCCACATCAGCGTCTGGCCCTTGTCGTCGACCGCGCCGCGCGCGACCACCCGCTTGCCATGGGGGCCGTCCACGATCACGGGCTCGAAGGGCGGGCTGGTCCAGAGCTCCAGCGGGTCCGGCGGCTGCACGTCGTAATGGCCGTAGTAGAGCAGGTGGGGGGCCTTGGCGCCGCCAGCGGGCCCCGGATGATGCGCGACCACCACGGGGTGCTTCGGCGTCTGGCGGAGCGATGCGGTGAAGCCGATGGCGGTCAGCTGGTCCCGCACCCATTCGGCGGCGCGGACGCAATCCGCGGCGTGGTCGGGCTGTGCGCTGATGGAGGGGATGCGCAGCCATTCCACCAGGCGCCCCACCGCGGCGTCGTGGTCCGCGTCGATCGCGGCCAGCAGCTTGTCGGTCAAATCCATCACTACACTCCGGTCTTCAGGCGTCGGATCAGGGCGAAGGCGGCGGCGACGGTCGCGGCGCGGATCGCCGCGCGATCGCCGGGAAACACATGGCGTTCCACCAGCGTGAGCGACTCATTGGCGGCGCCAATGAACACCAGGCCCACGGGCTTTTCCGTGGAACCCCCGCCAGGCCCCGCGATGCCGGTGCAGGACACGGCGATGGTGGCGCCGGACCGGGCGCGGGCCCCTTCCGCCATGGCATGGGCCACGGCTTCGCTGACCGCGCCCACGGCTGTGATGGTGGCGGGCGGCACGCCGAGCATGCTGGCCTTCGCTTCGTTCGAATAGGTGACGAAGCCCGCCAGCACGGTGGCGGAGGAACCGGGCACCGCCGTCAGTGCGGCGGCGATCAGGCCGCCCGTGCAGCTTTCGGCGGTGGCCAGCGTCTCCTCCGCCGCTTGCAGTTCCGCCAGCAGCGCGGCGGCATCGTCCAGCGTGGTGTCGGGCAGCATCAATCAAGAATCCCCGGATAGAAGCGGGTGAAGGCGAGGAGTCCCGCGGCGCCGATCAGCCCCGCGAGCACATCGTCCAGCATGACGCCAAGCGGCCCTGGCTGTGCGTCCGCCCAGGAGATGGGCCAGGGCTTCACGATATCCAGCGCCCGGAACAGCGCGAAGGCCAGGAACACGCCCGGCAGCGTCGCTTCGGGCAGGGCGGCGAGCACCAGAAGCATCCCCGCGCCCTCATCCGCCACGAACCAACCGGGGTCTTCCGTCCGCTCGTCCAGCACCTGGGTCGCGGCCCAGTAGCCCGCGATGGCGATCACGACGGCAAGGCCGAGGCACCAGGCCGGCCCCGCCAGCGCCAGCGGCAGCACCACCAGGCTGCCCCAGGTGCCGGGGCCGGGGCGCAGCCGCCCGGCGCCGCCGAGCGTCGCGACCAGGGTTGCCACCCGCTGGGCCGGCGTCACGCAATGCCGTCCAGGAAACGGTCCAGCGCGGCGACGGCCAGCGGTTCCTCCAGCGTGGGGCAATGGCCCGTGCCGGGGATGTTCACGAATTCCAGCCGGGGATGCTCGTCCCGCATGCGCTGCGCGGTTTCGGCGGAGAGCAGTTCGGACAATTCCCCCCGCAGCAGCAGCGTCGGCGCATGGGCCAGCGCGCCGAAGGGGCCCCAGAGGCTCGGCAGCGTGCCGCCGGCCGACATGGCCTGGGCGATGCGGATGTCCCAGCGTGGATGCCAGCGGCCGTCATCGCCGCGCGCATAGGTGCCGGCGGCCATGCGGCGCCAGCCTTCCTCATCGATCGTCAGCGGCGGCAGCACGCCCTTCAAATGTTCCACGCAGCGTTCCAGCGTCGGCAGCGCGGGATCGCGGGCGACGAAGTTCTGGACGTGGTCGAGCCCCACGGGTTCCAGCACCGGCCCCACATCGTTCAGCACGGCGCCCGCGATGGCGCCGGGCCGCAGCACCGCCATCACCATGGTCAGGATGCCGCCGAAGCTGGTGCCGACGAAGACCGCGCGGTGGCAATGCAGCGCCGCCATGGTGTCCAGCACGTCGCGCAGGCTTTCCTCGATGGCGTAGCGGGAAAGCTGGTCGGGCCGCGCGCTCTCCCCATGCCCGGCATGGTCCAGGCAGAGAACCCGACGCTTGCCGCCATGGCGCGCCGCCAGCGTGGCGAAATCGTCGGAAGTCCGCGTGATGCCGGACAGGCAGAGGATCGGCGTTCGCGCCGGGTCTCCGGGAAAATCCTGGGCGGAGAGGCGCAGCCCGTCCCGGGCGTTGAAGAAAACCCTCACGGCCTGCCCTCCAGCAGCGCGGCCAGCGGATGCGGCAGCCCCGCCGTGTCCTGGTTCTTCGCGCGGTACACGACGACATTCTCGATCACGCGCTGCACGTAGTTCCGCGTCTCGCTGAAGGGGATCTGCTCGATCCAGTCGCGGATATCGGGGCCGGAGGCCACGCGCGGATCGCCATAGGTGCCGAGCCAGTCATCGACGCGGCCCGGACCCGCATTATAGGCCCCCGCCGCCAGCGGCATCGCGCCGCCGTAGCGCGCCAGCATGTCGTTGATGTAGGCGCTGCCGAGCCGCATGTTGTGGCCCGCATCCGTCGTCAGCATGCCCAGTTGGTGGGGAATGCCGAGCCGGCGCGCCACCTGCGCCGCGGTGGAGGGCAGCAGCTGCATCAGCCCCCGCGCATTGGCGGACGACACCGCGCTCAGGTCGAAATTGCTCTCCTGCCGCGTGATGGCGTTCACCAGCGCGGCCTCCGCCCCATTTGGCGGCGCGGGGTAGGGGGCCGGCCAGCCATCCTCCAGCAGGATCACGCCATCGGCGCCCGCCCGGCGCGCCACCCAGACGGCGTGATCGGGCCGCCGGATCGCCACCGCCAGCCGCGCGATCAGCCAGCGATCCGCCGCATCCGGCGCCAGGTCCTCCATCCGCAGCAGGAACACCCGCGCGCGGTCGGACTGGCCGAGATCGGCCAGGGTGATGACGGCCCGCGCCATCTCCCGCCCGATGAAATCGGTCGCGACCTGGGTGGACGGGGCAGGGGAGGGATGGCCCGTGATCCGCGCGCTCATCGCCGCCGGGGCCTCACCCAGTGCCAGGCTGGCGAGCTGGCCGTAATAGGCAGTCGGCAGCGAAGCGGCCTCCGCCCATTGGGCGCGGGCCTCCGCCATGCGGTTCTGCGCGGCCAGAGCGAGGCCCTGCCAATAGGCGCTCCGGGCGCGGGTGATGACGGAGACGCTGCCCTCCGCCACGCGCGCGAAATGGCGCTGCGCGCTGGCGGCGTCACCCAGCCGCCGCAGGGCGATGAAGCCCGCCAGGAACTCACCCTCCTGCCGCGCCTCGCCGGGTTCGGCCTGGCCATGGCCGGCGGCGACGCGATAGGCGTTCGTCGCATCGCCGAGGCGCAGCAGCTTGCGGGCCAGGATCTGCCGTTCCTGCCAGATCCAGCGCGCGGCCTCCGGCGCCAGGTCCCGCTGCAGGGGCTCGGCGGCGATCCAGACGGCGGCGGCCTCCGCATCCCGGTCCTTGCGGCGGAGCATCCGGGCGCGGTCATGCGCCACGCCGATGTCGCGCGCCCGCGCATCCCCCTCGCGATCCGCGCGGAAGGCGAGCCGCGCTTCCGCGATCGCGCGGCGGGCGGGGTCCAGGCGCGGCATGGTGCGGCCGGCGGGGGTGGCCTGGTTCTCCCAGATGAGGCGGTCCACGCGGCGCCAATGGTCATCCGCGGTCAGGATGGCTGCGTTGCGGTCCAGGAAGGTGGCCTCGGTCGCGGCATCGGCGGGACCGTCCCGCCAGGCGGCGCGCAGCATCGGCACGGCCTGGGCCGCCTGGCCGCTATTCGACAGTGCATTGGCGAAGCGCTGCGCCCCATCCAGCGTGCGGGGCGGGTTGCGGGTGAAGTGGCGCAGCACGAGCGCGTCATCGGCCTCCGCTACCAGCAATTCCTCGGCGCGGCGGGCGATGGTCTCGGGGAAGGGCCAGGCGGGGTTCTCCTCCAGCCAGGCCAGAATCTCCCGCGCGCTCGCCCCCGAGCCGCGGGCCTGGATGCGCCACCAGGCGACGAGTTTGCGCGCCAGCGGGTCCGCGGCCAGCGCCACGCTCTCGGCCTCCAGGAACCGGTTCTGCTGCGCGGCGGCCAGGGCCTGGCGGCCGGCGACGCGCGCCCCCTCGCTCGCCCAGGGCTGGGCGGCGGCCGGAAGCGGGAGGAGGAGGGGCAGGAGGATCAGGATGCGGCGCATGGGCCGGGACCATAACCCGAAGCGGCGGGGATTCCCCAGGGGGAGGTGGGTGTCCCGTCCGACCTTGCTCCGGCGCGGCCGCGCCACTAGGTTCCACGCCCCACACGAGGCATGGATAGAAGCAAGATGTTCAGGGGATCGCTGGTCGCGCTGATCACGCCCATGCAGGCCAACGGGTCCCTGGACGCGAAAGCCTTCTCCGACTTCGTCGAATGGCAGATCGCCGAGGGCACCCAGGGCATCATCCCCTGCGGCACCACCGGCGAAAGCCCGACACTGTCCCACGCCGAGCATCACCAGGTCGTGGACCTCGCCATCAAGGCGGCCGCCGGGCGCATCCCGGTCATCGCCGGCACGGGCAGCAACAGCACGGCGGAAGCGGTGGAACTGACGCGCCACGCCAAGGCCGCCGGCGCCGATGCCGCGCTGGTGGTCACGCCCTACTACAACAAGCCGACGCAGGAAGGGTTGTACCTGCACTTCATGGCGATCGCGGATGCCGCCGACCTGCCCATCATCATCTACAACATCCCCCCCCGCAGCGTGATCGACATGACGGTCGAGACGATGGCGCGGCTGGCGAAGCACCCGAACATCGTCGGCGTGAAGGACGCGACCGCGAACCTGACCCGCCCGCTGCACACCCGCGCCGCCTGCGGCCCGGATTTCTGCCAGCTGAGCGGTGAGGACCATACCGCGCTCTCCTACCTGGCCGCCGGGGGCCATGGCTGCATCAGTGTCACCGCCAACATCGCGCCGCGCCTTTGCCGGGAGATGCACGATGCATGGGCCGCCGGGCGCGTGGCGGAAGCCATGGCCATCCAGGACCGCCTGGTGCCGGTGCATGACGCGATGTTCTGCGAAACCTCCCCGGGGCCGGTGAAATACGCCGCCAGCCTGCTCGGGCGTGGCACGAACCATTGCCGCCTGCCCCTCGCGCCGACATCCGATTCCACCAAGGCGCGCGTGCGCGCCGCGATGACGGGAGCAGGGCTGCTGAACTGAGCGCCCCGCGCCCAGTCGCCCGTACAATATGGCGGAACCCCGCAAGAAAGGCCTGATCAGCCACGGCATCGCCTCGCAGAACCGCAAGGCGCGCTACGACTACAAGATCGGAGACACCGTCGAAGCCGGCCTGCTGCTGGTGGGGCCGGAGGTGAAAAGCCTCCGCGCCGGCCGCGCGACCCTGTCCGAGGCCTGGGCTGGAGAGCGGGAAGGGGAGATGTGGCTGTTCAACGCCTACATCCCTGAATGGCAGGCGGGCAGCTTCGTCGCGAATTTCGAACCGCGCCGGCCGCGCAAGCTGCTGCTGCACAAGAAGCAGATGGTGCAACTGGCCAGCGCCATCGCGCGGGACGGCGTAACCCTGGTGCCCATGCAGATCCACTTCAACGATCGCGGCATGGCGAAAGTCCTGCTCGGCGTGGGCGAAGGCAAGAAGAATCACGACAAGCGCGCCGCCATCGCGGACCGCGACTGGCAGCGCGACAAGGCGCGGCTGATGCGGAACCGGGGGTAGCGTTGGTGGGCCTCGGAGAGGGGCGCTGCCCCTCTCCGAACCTCTCCCCGCGAAGGGGCAGCGGCCCCTTCGAACCCCCATCACCCATCGATCCAAAGCCCGGGGTCCAGGGGCCGGCTGGCCCCTGGCGGGGAAGGGGTACGGGGAAGGGGCGGAGCCCATTCCCCGGGCCACCGGCGCCAGCCCCTCGACATCCCCGCCCCATCGGCGCCACGCTCGCCCCGCTGATCCCGGGGGCGTGCATGCGGCTGGCAGGTGTGGTTCTCGCGCTGGTGTTGGCCGGCTGTGCCGCAATGCCGATGGGGGCGCCGCCAGGACGGCAGGAGACGCACAGCGTCCCGGTCCCGGGCGCTTTCCAGACCATCGTGGTGAAGCTCTGCCGGCCTGGCGTGCCGGGCGTGGTGCCCTTGGCCGTCATCAACCACGGATCGCCCGCCCAGGCTTCGGAACGGGCGACGGCGCGGCTGGCGGATTGCGGATCGGAGGCCGTCACCTGGTTCACCCGTCGCGGCTTCGCCGTGCTGCTGCCGCTGCGGCGTGGCTATGGGGAGTCGGGCGGCGATTGGGCGGAGGGTTACGGCCGCTGCTCCGACCCCTTTTACGCGGCGGCGGGGCGGGAGACGGCGCGGGACATCCGCACTGCGATCGATTTCGCCATCGCCCTGCCGGACATCCGGCCGGAGGGTGTGCTGGTGGTGGGGCAGTCCGCCGGCGGCTGGGGCGCCATGGCCTTGGCGGCGGAGGACCCGCCCATGGTCGGCGCCTTCGTCAGCATGGCGGGCGGGCGCGGCGGCTGGGCGCAGGGGCGGCCCAACACCAATTGCCGGCCGGAACGCCTGGTTTCCGCGGCCGGGGAGTATGGGCGGGCGGCCAGGCTGCCGATGCTCTGGGTCTATACGGCCAATGACAGCTTCTTCGACCCCGATCTGGCGCTGGCCATGCACCAGGCCTTCACCGCGGCGGGCGGGGCGGCGGAGCTGGAGGTGCTGGGCCCCTTCGGGCGCGACGGTCATTCCCTGTTCTTCGGCCCGGGCGGCAGCGCCGCCTGGGGCCCGGTGGTGGAGGCCTTCCTGACCGCGAATGGATATGCATCGCGTTCTGCGACACGCTGATGGCATCGGGCTTGCCAGGCGTTCTGCGACACGCTGATGGCATCAGGCTTGCATCCAGCCGGCGCAACGACAAGTAACGCCGCCGAGGAGCAACGAGATGGCAGAAGAGGACGACGTCCCGCTGGCCGGCAAGGTCCGGGACAAGCTGGTGGCGGCCAAGCAGGGCTGGGCCCGCGATGGCCGCCTGCTGACCGGTACGACCAGCACGCCGGAACGTGACCGCCTGCCGCCGGGCCAGCGCCTGGTGAATGATTTCCCGGTCCTCGACCTCGGCGTGCAGCCCGATGTGAACCGGGCCAATTTCCGCCTGCGGGTGGAGGGCCTGTGCGCCGCGCCGCTGCGCCTCACGCTCGATGAATTCATGGCCCTGCCGCAGCAGGAAAGGGTGAACGACATCCACTGCGTCACCCAATGGTCCCGCTACGACAATTCCTGGCAGGGCGTGCCGGTGCCGGACCTGCTGGCCATGGCGCGCGTGAAGGATGAGGCGCGCTTCGTCTCCCTGACCAGCTATGACGGCTACACCACCAATTTGGCGATGGAGGATTTCGTCAGGCCGGAGAACCTCTTCGCCCATGCCTGGGCGGGCGCGCCGCTGGAACGCCAGCATGGCGGCCCGGTGAGGCTCGTGGTGCCGCACCTCTATTTCTGGAAGAGCCCGAAATGGATCACCCGGGTGGAATTGCTGCGGGAGGACCGCCCCGGCTTCTGGGAGGTGCGCGGCTACAGCAACCGGGGCGACCCGTGGCAGGAGGAACGGTATGCGTGAGGTATCGAGACGTGTCCTGCTGGCGGCGCCGCTCCTGATGGCGACCCAGGCGGAAGCCCAGCCGTCGCAGACCGCCTTCGACTTCACGCTGGACAGCCTGGAGGGTGGCAAGCTGCCGATGGCTGATTTCCGCGGCCGGGCGATGCTGGTGGTCAACACCGCCAGCTTCTGCGGCTTCACCCCGCAATACGCCGCGCTCCAGCGGCTGCATGACCGGTATGAGGCGCGGGGTTTCCTCGTGCTCGGCGTGCCGTCGAACGATTTCAACCAGGAAAGCCGCGATGCCGCGCGCATCAGGGAATTCTGCGAGACCACCTACGGCATCACCTTCCCGATGGCGACGCTGACCAGCGTGCGCGGCCCGGCGGCGCATCCGCTGTTTGCCTGGCTGGCCTCCCGCGCCGGCGGCCCGCCGCGGTGGAATTTCCATAAATACCTGGTGGGAAGGGATGGGCGGTCGGTGCGGGCGTTTCCGACTAGCACCGAGCCGGACAGCCCCGTCCTGACCCGAGCGGTGGAAGCGGCGCTGGAGGGCAGGCCTCTCGTGTAACGAGGCGCCGCAACTCTCTGCCGTCACCTCCGTTGTTGCGGCATCAGCAACGGAGCGAATCCCATGAACAGCATCGTCTACATCGTCGGCGCCGTCGTCATCGTCCTGGCCATCCTGAGCTTCCTCGGTATGCGGTAGCTTGACGGGGCGGCGCGCCGCGTCGCCCTTTCACCCCGCGCGCGATGCGTCCCAGCGCCGCTGCGCCCAGCCAGCGCGCCACCAGGCGGCAGCGGCACCGCCCAGGGCGGAAATGGACAGGATGATCGCCGCTGTCACGACCGGCGAGGCCTCCAGCAACGCCGCGACCGCGCCCGCGGCATCGATGATGGTCACCATCAGGAACAGCCCGCCGACACCGCCGGCCATGCCGCCGATCACCAGGGCCTTCAGCGCCTCATGCACCGCGCGGCGCCGGCGTGTCGGCCGCCGTGCCTGGGTGAAGCCGAACACGGCGCCGGCCAGCGCGGGCGCCCCGACAGCCAGGGGCAGAAGTTTCCAGAGTTCGCGCGCCTGCTCCTCCGGCAGCGACAGCGCGAGCAGCAGGTAGGCCAGGGCCCCCGCCGGCACGGCCAGCCCGCCCAGCAGCATCGCCTCCTTCGCCGCATCGAACCAATCGGCGCGCCGCGCGGCGGCGAGGTCCGCGGCCAGCGCCGCCAAGCCGTCCCGCAGTGCCTCCGGTTCTTGCGGCCCGCCATCCGGCCGGCGCGGCCAGGCGCGCAGCATAGCTTCCGTCGCGCGGCGCTCCTCGGCCGGGGCCAGCGCATCGATCGCGCGCAGCAGCGCGTCGGCCTCGGGCCCGAAGGGGGAAGGGCGGCCCTGCCGCAAATCCTCGAACAAGCGCGCGGCTCCGGATCGGCTACGCGATGCGGCCTATCACATCGGCGGTTACCGCTTCGAACATCTCCGTCGTCAGGCGGCCGGTATTCGTATTGTAGCGGCTGACATGATAGCTGTCCGCCAACAGCCGGCCATCGGGCAGCGCATGCACCGCGCCATGGGCGAATTTCAGCCGCGACATCGGCATCCCATAGGCCTTGAGCAGAGCGTTATGCGCCACCAGCCCCAGCGCGATGATCGCCCGCAGCTTCGTCAGCTGTGCCAGCTCCGCCTTCAGGAAGGCGTTGCAGGTGGTGATCTCGGCCGGCGTGGGCAGGTTCTGCGGCGGCACGCAGCGCACACCATTCACGATCCGCACGCCCTTCAGGGTCATGCCGTCGCGCGGATCCTCCCGGTATTCGCCCTCGGCCAGGCCGTATTTCAGCAGCGTGGCATAGAGCAGCTTGCCCGCATGGTCCCCCGTGAAGGGGCGCCCGGTCCGGTTGGCCCCGCGCACACCAGGCGCGAGGCCGAGCACCAGCAGCTTCGCATCCCGCCCGCCCCAGCTCGGCACCGGCGCGTTGTGCCAGCCAGGCTCCTTCGCCCGGTTCTCCAGCCGATAGGCCACCAGGCGGGGGCAGAGCGGGCAGTCCCGCGATGGCTCTGCCGCGTCCCGCGATGGCTCCGCCGCGTCCAGGGCAGGCTTCACTCCGGCAGGTCCGCCACCGGGTCGCGGAAGGGCTCGGCCGGCGTGGCGCGGGGGCGTTCGGGGGCGCGGGGGGCGGGCACCATGCGCGGGCGCGGGTCCAGCTGCCGGCGGGTGATGTCGGGCGCCAGGTCGGCCAGGTCGATGAACTGGTCCGCCTGGCGGCGCAGCTCATCCGCCACCATGCCGGGCTGGGTGCGGATGGTGGACAGCACGGAAACGCGCAGCCCCTGCTGCTGCACCGCCTCCACCATCCTGCGCAGATCGCCATCCCCGGCCACGATCACGACATGGTCGAGCCGCGGCGCGAGGGTCATGACATCGACCACCATCTCGACCTCGATATTCCCCTTCACCCGGCGCCGCCCCGCGGCATCGGTGAATTCGCGGGCGGGCTTGGTGACGACGCTGTAGCCATTGTAGCCCAGCCAGTCGACGAGGGGCCGCAGCGGCGAGTATTCGTCATTCTCCAGCAGCGCCGTGTAGTAGGACGCCCGCATCAGCCGGCCATGCCGCCGGAAGAAGCCGAGGAGGTTCTTGTAATCGACGTCGAAGCCGAGGTTCCTGGAGGCGGCGTAGAGATGCGCGCCATCAACGAACAGGCCCAGCCTCTCCTGAGAATCGAACTGCACCGGATGATCTTTCGCTCAAAGAGGGTGGAAAATACCGGAAGACGCCGGCAGCGCCACCGTTGCGGTTCAGGAAACCCATGAAGTTGATCATCATTGCCATCGGCGCGAACCTGCCCGGGCCGGACGGCGCCCCGGCCATCGAGACCTGCCGCCGCGCCGCCACCGCGCTGGATCGCCTGCCGGGCTATCGCCTGGCCGCCCTGTCCCGCTGGTTCGCGACGGCGCCGGTACCGCCCTCCCCATCCTCCCCGGATTATGTGAACGGGGTGGCATTGCTGGGGCGGATGGGCAGCGGGGATGTGGCGGATGCGCCGGCGGCGCTGCTGGCCGCGTTGCAGGCAGTGGAGCAGCGTTTCGGCCGGGTCCGGCCCTTCCCCAATGCCCCGCGGACCCTCGACCTCGACATCATCGGCATGGATGGGCTGGTGCGGGATGCGCCGGACCCGGTGCTGCCGCATCCCCGGGCGCATCTGCGCGCCTTCGTGCTCGCGCCGCTCTGCGACGTGGCGCCGGGCTGGGTGCATCCGCGCTTCCGCGCCACCGCCGCCGCGCTGCTGGCGGCGGTGGGGGAGGAGGGGACACGGCCGATCGCCTGACGGTCCCGCCCCCCGCCTTGGCCCTGCTGCCCGGCCTGGCGTTTGCATGAACCCCGCTTGCATCCGGCGGCCCGGATGGCTAGATCGGAGGTTCACCAGAGGCGGGGAGGGGTCCGTCCGTGCGCATCCGCGCCCGGACAGGCCCTGCTCACCCCGCGGTTTACTGAACTGGAGCCGCCATGGCACGCGTCACGGTCGAGGATTGCATCCTTCGGGTGCCCAACCGCTTCGAACTGGTGCTGCACGCAGCCCAGCGCGCCCGCAACATCAGCCGGGGCGAGGACCTGACGATCGAGCGGGACAACGACAAGAACCCTGTCGTGGCCCTGCGTGAGATCGCCGAGGAAACCGTCGATCTCGGCCTGCTCCAGGCCGACCTGGTCAAGTCCCTGCAGCGCGCGCCGGAGCCGGAGCCCGCGGAGGAGGAGGTCCTCGACCTCATCGCCACCGACGAGAACATCTTCGGCGTCATGGACGTGAACGAGGAACAGATCTCCGACGGCGCCGGCCTGGAAGACCTCTCCGCCGACGACATCGAGGCGGCGATCGCCGCCGAACTCGGCGGGAAGCGCTGACCGCGAAAGCCTGCCGCGGGGGCAGCACCCCCGCGAACCCGGCAACGGTCCCCACCCCGGCGCAGCCGGACCAAGGGGAAGGCCGGGCATGAACGCGCCCGGCCCGCATCCCAACTTCGCGCCCGAGGGCCTGGCCGCCGGCATCTCCGACAGCACCGGCGCCGATCTGGCGCGCGATGTCGTCGCCTATGACCCCCGCGCCGACGCGGCCACGATCGAGGCCGCCTACGCCACCGCCAAGGCCGCGCATGAGGGCCAGAAGCGGGACAATGGCGACCCGTACATCACCCATCCCGTCTCCGTCGCGCGCATCCTGTCGCAATACCGCCTCGACAGCGCCTCCATCGTCACGGCGCTGCTGCATGACGTGGCGGAGGACACGAAGGTCGGTCTTGCCGACCTCGAAAAGCGCTTCGGCAAGGAAGTCGCGCGGCTGGTGGATGGCGTCACCAAGCTGACGCGCCTCGAACTGCAATCCGAACGCACCAAGCAGG
>NZ_JBHYGL010000033.1:0-10151 GCF_051859025.1 Falsiroseomonas sp.
CCCTGGACCGTCTCTAATTGATGATGGTCCAGGGGGCTCTGCCCCCTGGCGGATGGGGTCCGGGGAAGGCGGCGCCTTCCCCGGGACTCAGTCGAGCCTCGCCCCCGAAATCCGCACCACTTCCTGCCAGACCGGCCGTTCCCGCGCGACCCGTGCCGTGACCTCCGCCGGCGTGCTGAACACGCCCTTGGCACCCGCGCGCAGGAAGCGTTCCTGCATCGCCGCGGGCTCCGTCACTTCCCGGATCAGGGCGGAGGCGCGTTCGACGATCGGCGCGGGGACGCCGGCCGGGAAGGCCATGGCGCACCAGGAGGTGATGACGAAGTCGGGCACGCCGACCTCCGCCATGGTCGGCACGTTGGGCAGCGTCGGCCAACGCTCCGCCCCCGTCACCGCGAAGGCCTTCATGCGGCCTTCCTGGATGACGGGCACATAGCTCGCGAGGTTGTCGAGCGCGCAATTGAGGTCGCCCGACAGCATGGCGGGGATGATCTGGGCGGCGCCGCGGAAGGGGACATGCGTGCCCTCGATCTGCAGGCGGGTGGTGAAGAGCGCGCCGGAGAGGTGGGCGGTGGTGCCGACGCCGGGGGAGCCATAGGAGATGCCCTGCCGCTGCGCCTTCGCCCAGGCGAGGAATTCCGCGAAATTGTTCGCGGGATTGTGCTGGGCGGAGACGACCAGGACGTTGGGCAGTTCCCAATGCATCGAGATCGGCTGGAAATCCCGCTGCGGGTCATAGGGCAGGCGGGAATAGAGGAAGCTGTTGATGTGCCAGGCGCCGAGCGTCAGCGGGGCCATGGAGTAGCCATCGGGCGCCGACTTCGCCAGCGCGTCGGCGCCGATGTTGCCGCCGGCGCCGGGCCGGTTTTCCAGCACGAAGGACTGGCCTGTCCTCTGCTGCATCTGTTCGCAGAGCAGGCGGCAGAGCACGTCGGTGGAGCCGCCGGGCGGCCAGGGGACGATCACGCGGACGGGCCGGTTCGGCCAGGCGGCTGCCGCGTTCACCTGGGCCAGCGCCCCGGTGGTGGCGATGAAGGGCGCGGCGAGGCTGGTGCCGAGCAGGATGCGGCGCGTCGTCATTCCGGATGTCTCCCTATTTGTTGGGGCCAGGATAGAGGCTTGGCGCGGGCAGGGCCAGACAGCCTGCCGCGCGGGGCGTTCACGGAAGGCTAATCCGGACGGTGGACAAGGAACGCCGGAGGTATGCATGGCGGCGCAGGTCCAGTCGCTTTCCGAATTGCAGACGCTGGTGGATAGGCTGGAGCAATCCGGCCTGGCCGGGCAGCGCGCGGATGTGGCGGCACTGCTGGACCGGTCCCGGGCCACGCTGGCGACCTATCAGGGCCAGCGGCCCCTTGGCCACGGTCCCGGCAGCCAGGGTCCCTTCGGCCATGGTCCCGGCGGCCGGCGGCCCCGGCAGCGGCCAATCGCCGCCCCCGCGGAACGGCCGCCACGTCGGCGGCGCGCGCGGCGGGGTCTCAAGGTTGCGTCGCTGATCCTGGTCCTGGTGGATGGCGTGGCGGCGATGCTGGGCGCGGCGGCACTCGCCGGGCTGGTGCTGGCCGATCCGCCGCCGGAGATGGCGCCCTTCGTGCTGGCCGGCGCCGTGCTATGGGCGGTCGCCCATCGCGGCCGGGTGGCGGTGGCGGAAGCGGGTTTCGGCCTGTTCTACCTGCTGCGCTGGGCCTGGCTGTGGGTGGCGGAAGCCTTCAACGACCGGGCCTTCGAGAAGCTGCAGATCCTGCTGGATGCGCGTGACGTGATGGCGCATTGGCGCGACTGGCGGCGCGGCCTGTCCCGCCCGCCCCGCATGGCTGACGTGGAGGCCTTCCTGGCGGAAACCCACGGCCCCGCCGTGGCGGCGCTGTTCCTGGAACAGGGGGAGGCGCGCTGGGGCAACCGGCGGGTGCGCGTCGGCCGCGGCGCCGGGCTGCGGGCAGCGGGGATGGGCTTTGCCGACCAGACGGTCCGCTGGTCCCGCCTGATCCGGCTGTTCGAGGGGCTGGCGGCGTCCGATGCCTTCTGGCCGGAGGATGAGGCGGTGCTGACCGCCGGCCCCGGCCACGGCATCACGGCCGATCCGCCCGGCCCCGAGCCCGAGCCTGAATCGCCGGAGCGGATCGCGCGGCGGGAACAGCTGAAGGAGATGATCCTGGCGAAGCGGGAGGAGATCCAGCGCGCGCAGGATTGGAAGATGAAGACCCCCGGGGAGATGGCGCAGCGCGACGCGCATGTGGCCGATCTGCGCCGCCAGCATGATGCGCTGGAGGCCGAACTGCGGGAGATCGGCGGCGTGCCGCCACCCATCCTGACCAAGCGGCGGCGGTAGCGCCCTCACGCCGCGCCGATGCGTTCCTTGGCGAAGGGCAGGCTGCGGATGCGGCGGCCGGTCAGGGCGGCGATGGCGTTGGCGATGGCGGGGGGGATGCCGGGCGTGCCGGGTTCGCCGACGCCGCCCATGGGGGCGCCGGATTCCAGGATGCGGACATGGACCTTCGGCATCTCCGCCCGCGCCAGGATGCGGTAGGTGTCGAAGTTGCGGGGGATGGGGCGGCCATCCTCGAAGCTCATCTCCTCGAAGCAGGCGGCGGACAGCCCGATCGCGGCGGCGCTCTCGACCTGGGCGCGGATGATGGCGGGGTTGACGATGCTGCCGGGGTCGATGGCGATGAAGAGGTCGTGGACCACGACCTCCCCGTCCCGCAGGGATACCTCGGCGATGGTCGCGATCTCCGTCCCGAAGGGGGATGCCATGGCGATACCCCTCGCGCGGAGCGCGGGCTGGGCTGACGCCCGGCGGGTGCCGTCCGGCGCCTCGAAGGGCCCGCGGCGCCAGCCGCCGGCGAGGTCCACCACGGCGTCCAGCAGGGCCAGGTGGCGCGGGGAGTGGGACAGGTGGGCGCGGCGGAAGGCCAGCGGGTCCTGGCCCGCGACCTCCGCGACCTCATCCAGAAAGGCCTCCAGGAAGAAGTCGTTCATGGAATGGCCGACGGAGCGCCAGAAGCCGACATTGATGGGGTGGGGGACGTGGACCCATTCGATGCGGCGGTTGGGGATGGCGTAGGGCTTGAAGGCCACGCCCTCCACCGCGCTGGTATCCAGCGGCGGGTTGCCGAGGCGCGCGGTGCCGAAATGCTTGGCCACCGGGCCCTCGCCGGGGATGGTGGCGTGCAGCGCTTCGATCCGGCCATCCGGGCCCAGGCTGGCGCGCAGGCGGGCCAAGCCCATGGGGCGGTAGGCGTCGCGGGCGAACTCTTCCTCCCGCGTCCAGATGACCTTCACGGGGCGGTTGGCGGCGCGGGCCAGGCGGATGGCCTGGTTCATCGGGTGGATGGTGCCGTAGGTGAAGTGCCGTCCGAAGAAGCCGCCCAGCAGCGGGGTGTGGATGCGGATGCGGTCCTCGGCCAGGCTGGATTCGCGGGCGGCGATGGCGCGGAACTGTTCGGGGGCCTGGTTCGGGGTCCAGACATCCAGCGTGCCATCGGCGTTGAAGCGCACGGTGGCGGAGGGCGGCTCCAGCTGGGCGTGGGCGAGGTAGGGGGCGTCGTAATCGGCGGTGATGGTCCTGGTCGCCACGCGGAGGATGGCGGGCGCGTCGCCCTGGGTGTCGCTGGCCGGGTTGCCCGGGGCATCGGCCTGGGAGCGCAGCGTCTCCAGCATCGAGGCACTGGAGAAATCCTCCGGCACCACGGGCTGGCCGCCGACGGCGGTCCAGGCGACCTGCGCGGCTTCCACGGCGCGGCGGGCGCGCCAGAAGCTGTCGGCCAGGACGGCGACGGCGCCGGGCAGGCGGTGCACGGAATGCACGCCCGGCATGGCCTTCAGCGCGGCCTCGTTCAGCACCGCGCCGGGATCGGCGCCGGCGCGCGGCGCGTGGAGGATGGCGGCCTGGAGCATGCCATCGACCCGCATGTCGATGGCGTAGCGGGCCTGGCCGGTGGATTTGGCGCGGGTGTCGAGGCGGGGCGCCGGCTTGCCGATCAGGCGGAAGGCCGCGCCGGCGGGCTTGGGCTCGGCATCCCCGGGTATGGGAAGGGCGGCGGCGGCTTCCGCCAGATCGCCATAGGGGATGCGGCCGCCGGGGTGGATGACGAAGCCGGGTTCCGTCGAAAGGCTCGCGACCGGCACCGAAAGCCGCTGCGCCGCGGCCTGGAGGAGCATGGCGCGGGCGGTGGCGCCGAGGATGCGGAAATGGGCGTAGGTGTTGCGGATGGAAAAGCTGCCGCCGGTGACGCGCCGCGTGCCGTTGAACAGCACCTGGTAGTCGGCGCCGGCGGGGGCGGTCTCCACCGTGAAGGATGCGAGGTCCGCGTCCAGCTCCTCCGCCACCAACTGCGCCACTGCGGTGTGGATGCCCTGGCCGCCCTCCGCGAAGGGATTCTGCAGGATCACGCGGCCATCGGGCTTGATGGTGAGATAGGCCGGCACCTTCCGGGCGTGCTGCGTGCCGCCCATCGCCTGGGCGCGGGCGGGGCGCTGGGGCAGGCCGAGGGCGAGGGCCAGGCCGCCGGCCAGGCCGAGCGCGCCGCGGCGTGAGAGGTTGAGGGGGGACAGGTTGAGGGGGGCCGGCATCACGCGGCCTCCGATGCCTGGCGGATGCCGGCGGCGATGGCGTTGTAGGTGCCGCAGCGGCAGAGATTCGTCATGGCGGCGGCGATCGCGGCCTCATCCGGCTTCGGCGTCTCCTTCAGCAGGGCGGTGGCCGCCATCAGCTGGCCGGACTGGCAGTAGCCGCATTGGGGGACATCCAGCGCCACCCAGGCGGCGACCAGGCGGGCGCCGACGGGATCGGCCTCGATCGCCTCGATGGTGGTGACGGCGCGGCCGGCGACGGCGTCGAGGGGGAGCTGGCAGGACCGGGTGGCGACGCCGTCCAGCAGCACGGTGCAGGCGCCGCATTGCGCGACGCCGCAGCCGTATTTGGTGCCGACCATGCCGAGCGTGTCCCGCAGCACCCAGAGCAGGGGGGTGTCGCCTTCGACATCGACGCGGCGCGCCTGTCCGTTGACGGTGATCTCGGCCATTGCGGCTTCCCCAGGGCAATGGCCGGCATCTTGGCGTGGCGCGCCGCGATGTCGAGCGTTGTTACGGCTTCACGGCCATCCCGTCTCCGGCGGCAGGGACATCAGGATGGCCTCCACATTGCCGCCGGTCTTGAGGCCGAAGATGGTGCCGCGGTCATAGAGCAGGTTGAACTCCACGTAGCGGCCGCGGCGCATGAGCTGGTGCGCGCGCTCGGCCTCCGTCCAGGGCTCATGCATCCGGCGGCGGACGATGGCGGGGTAGGCGTCGAGGAAGGCCTGGCCGACATCCTTCGTGAAGGCGAAGTCGTTCTCGACCCCCTTGCCCGGCGTGCGGTCGCCCAGCCAGTCGTAGAAGATGCCGCCGAGGCCGCGGGGCTCGTTCCGGTGGGGCAGGAAGAAGTACTCGTCGCACCACTGCTTGAAGCGGGGGTAGTAGGTGGGGTCGTGGCGGTCGCAGGCGGCCTTGTAGGCGGCGTGGAAGGTGGCGGCGTCCTCCTTCGAATGGGGCGCCGCGTGATCCATCGGCGTCAGGTCGCCGCCGCCGCCGAACCAGCCCTTGGTGGTCAGGATGAAGCGGGTGTTCATGTGCACGGCCGGCACGCGGGGGCTGCGCATATGCGCGACCAGTGAGATGCCGGTGGCGAGGAAGCGGGGATCCTCCTCCGCCCCGGGAATCTGCTTCCGGAAGTCCGGGGAAAATTCGCCGAAGACGGTGGAGACGTTGACGCCCACCTTCTCGAACACGCGTCCCTTCATCACGCCCATGACGCCGCCGCCGCCTTCGGGGCGGTCCCAGGCGGTGCGGGTGAAGCGGCCCGGGGGGAGGGCCAGGTGCGGACCGGAGGACAATTCGTCCTCGATGGCTTCGAATTCGGCGCAGATGCGGTCGCGCAGGCTTTCGAACCAGGCGCGGGCGGGGGCGACCATGGGGTGCGTGGGGGGTGTGACGGCAGGCGGAGCGGGAGTTTCAGTCATCCTGGGGGCGGTCCTCGATCGGCGCGGCGAGGCGCCGCGCCATGGCCTCGATGGGCGCGCCAGTCGCGCGCCATGACCGGAAGATTGGCAGGGGATGAAGAGGATGCCCATCCTGGCCCGGAAGTGACGGTGCCGGGCGCTTTCCCGGTGAAGCTGTTGCGATTTCAGGGTGGCCGCCGGATGGACACCATCGCAAGCCACCCTTTATAGGGGGCGCAGCGTCGTTGGTGGCAGCCCCGGCTTGCGCGCGCCCCTGTTCGGGCAGTGCCGGCCTCTGGCGTTCACCTTCTGGCGCGAAATCTGCGCGACGATGGCGGTTGGCCCGGGCGTTCTTGGCGCGCGGAGACCGGAAGGGGACGACGACATGGCCGAGACGATGGCGCCCGCCAAAGCGGCCCATGGAGCCGAGGGCTCCGGGGAGACGCGACGGGACTTTCTGATGCTGACGACGGGTGCCTTCGCCGCGGTGGGCGTGGGCGTGGTGGTGTGGCCGTTCATCCATTCCATGAACCCGGCGCGGGACGTGCTGGCGCTGTCCTCCACCGAAGTGGACCTGGCGCCGATCGCGGCCGGGCAGGCGGTGACAGTGATGTGGCGCGGCAAGCCCGTCTTCGTCCGCAACCGGACGGCGGAGGAGGTGCAGGCCGCGCGCGCGACCCCGCTTTCCGAGCTGAAGGACCCCGCGCCGGACCAGGGCCGCGTCCAGCGCGACCAGTGGCTGGTGGTGGTTGGGGTGTGCACGCATCTCGGCTGCGTGCCGCTGGGCCAGAAGTCGTCCGACCCGCGCGGCGACTACAATGGCTGGTTCTGCCCGTGCCACGGCAGCCACTACGACACATCGGGCCGCATTCGTAAGGGGCCGGCGCCCACGAACCTTGCGGTTCCCGAATACAGCTTCACCTCTCCCACCCAGATCCGGATCGGCTGACGGCGCCGGGGCGCGGTATGGTCCGCGCCCGCCCGTAAGCCCCGCAACCCCCGAGGAGCCAGGCAAGATGGCCATCGGCCTTCACGACAGCACCATCTCCAACCCCGTCATCCGCTGGGTCGACCAGCGGCTGCCGATCTTCACCATGATGCAGAAGGAGTACGGGACGTTTCCGACGCCCCGTAACTTCAACTACTTCTGGAATTTCGGCGCGCTCGCCATGGTCACGCTGATGATCATGATCGCGACGGGCATCTTCCTGGCGATGAACTACACGCCGCACACCAGCTACGCCTTCGACAGCGTCGAGCGCATCATGCGCGACGTGAACTACGGCTGGCTGATCCGCTACGTGCACATGAATGGCGCGTCGATGTTCTTCATCGTCGTGTACATCCACATCTGGCGCGGGCTCTACTACGGGTCCTACAAGGCGCCGCGCGAATTGCTGTGGATCCTGGGCGTCGTCATCTTCCTGCTGATGATGGCCACCGCCTTCATGGGCTACGTGCTGCCCTGGGGCCAGATGTCCTTCTGGGGCGCCACGGTCATCACCAACCTGTTCTCCGCCTTCCCGATCGTGGGCGAGTACATCGTGACTTGGCTGTGGGGCGGCTTCTCCGTCGACAACCCGACGCTGAACCGCTTCTTCAGCCTGCACTACCTGATGCCCTTCGTGATCGCGGGCGTCGTGTTCCTGCACGTGGCCGCGCTGCACATCACGGGTTCCAACAACCCGCTGGGCATCGACCCGAAGGGCCCGCAGGACACCCTGCCCTTCCACCCGTACTACACGGCGAAGGACAGCGTGGGCCTCGTGGTCTACTTCATCGTCTTCGCCTTCCTGGTGTTCTTCACGCCGAACATGCTCGGCCACCCGGACAACTACATCCCGGCGAACCCGCTGGTGACGCCCGCGCATATCGTGCCGGAATGGTACTTCCTGCCCTTCTACGCGGTGCTGCGCGCGGTGCCGGACAAGCTGGGTGGCGTGCTGCTGATGTTCGGCTCCATCGCGGTGCTGTTCATCCTGCCCTGGCTCGATACCTCCCCGGTGCGGTCCATGCGGTTCCGCCCGATCGCGAAGTGGGCGCTGTTCCTGTGGGGCATTGCCTTCGTGGTGCTGGGCTGGGCGGGCGGCAAGCCGGCGGAACAGCCCTATGTCCTGATCTCCCAGATCGCGACGGCCTACTACTTCGCCTACTTCCTGGTGATCCTGCCGCTGCTGGGCCGGCTGGAACGGCCGCTGGCGCTGCCGGAAAGCATCGCCCTGCCCGTCCTGCGCGGCGGTGGGCCCCTGCCCGCCGGCGCCATGGCCAAGCCGATGGAGAAGGCGTGATGTCCCGCTTCCGCAACCTGGTCGGCGCGCTGGTCCTCGGCGCGGCGTCCTTCCTCAGCGTCGCCCCGGCCCAGGCGGCCGGGCCGGCGATCACCCTGCCCGATACGCGCTTCAGCTTCGAAGGCTTCTTCGGGGTCTATGACCGCGGGTCGCTGCAGCGCGGCTTCCAGGTCTACAAGGAAGTGTGCTCGGCCTGCCACGCCATGCGGCAGCTGAGCTACCGCAACCTGCTGGAGATCGGGCTGAGCGAGGAACAGGTCCGCGCCATCGCCGCGACCTTCCAGGTGGTGGACGGCCCGAACGACCAGGGCGAGATGTTCGAACGCCCGGCCCGCCTGTCCGACCGCTTCCGCCGCCCCTTCGCCAATGAACAGGCAGCGCGCGCGGCGAACAACGGCGCCTATCCGCCCGACCTGTCCGTGATGGTGAAGGCCCGCCTCAACGGCGCCGACTACATGCACGCGCTGCTGACGGGCTACGTGGACCCGCCCGCCGGCTTCACGCTGATGGACGGCATGAACTACAACGCCTACTTCCCCGGCCATCAGATCGCGATGCCGAACGTGCTGAACCCCGGGCAGGTCGAATATGCCGACCGCACCGAGGCGACCGTGGACCAGATGGCGCGCGACGTGACCACCTTCATGGCCTGGGCGGCGGAGCCCGAGGCGGAGAAGCGGCGTGCCATGGGCATCCGCATCATCCTGTTCCTCATCATCCTCGGCGGGCTGACCTACGCGGTGAAGCGCAAGGTCTGGGCCGATGTGAAGCACTGACCCCTTCCCGAAAGGGACCGGGTTCGAGAGGGCCGCCCCCGCAAGGGAGCGGCCCTTTTTCATGCGTGGCGCGTCCTGTAGAAGCCGGGCGCAGCCGCAGGAGCACCGCATGTCCGACCTCATCACCCCCGTCATCGGCCTGATCGGCGGCTCCGGCCTCTATGACATTCCCGGGCTGCAGGACCGCGAATGGAAGCGGGTGGAGAGCCCCTGGGGCGAGGCCTCGGACGAGATCCTGCACGGGCGGCTGGGCGATGTGCAGGTGCGCTTCCTGCCGCGGCACGGGCGGGGGCACCCCACGCCGCCCTCCGCCCTCAACTACCGCGCCAATATCGACGCTATGAAGCGGGCGGGGTGCACGGAGCTTCTGTCCCTCTCGGCCGTGGGGTCGCTGAAGGAGGAACTGCCGCCGGGCCACTTCGTCATCGTCGACCAGTTCATCGACCGCACTTTCGCGCGGGAGAAGTCGTTCTTCGAGACGGGCTGCGTCGGTCATGTCTCCGTCGCCCACCCCGTCTGTTCGCGGCTCGGCGATGCACTGGAGGCTTCGGCCGTGTCGCTCGGCCTGCCGGTGACGCGGGGGGGCACCTACCTGGTGATGGAGGGGCCGCAGTTTTCCACCAAGGCGGAAAGCCTGCTGTACCGGCAATGGGGATGCAGCGTGATCGGCATGACCAACATGCCGGAAGCGAAACTGGCCCGGGAGGCGGAGCTTTGCTACGCGACCGTCGCCATGGTGACGGATTTCGACTGCTGGCACCCGGACCATGAGGCGGTGACGGTGGACCAGGTGGTGAAGGTGCTGTTCTCCAACGCCGACAAGGCACGGGCGCTGGTGGCGGATGTGGTGCCGCGGCTGGGGGCAAAGCGCGGGCCGTGCGAGGCCGGGTGCGACCGGGCGCTGGACTACGCGCTGATCACGGCGCCGGAGAAGCGGGACCCGGCGCTGATGGCAAAGCTGGATGTGGTGGCGGGGCGGGTGCTGGGGCGCTGATGCTGCCCGGGGGGAACGCCGTTCCCCCCGTACCCCCCATGCCAGGGGCGAACCGCCCCTGGACCGTCGGCAATTGAAGATGGTCCAGGGGGGTCTCCCCCCTGGCGGATGGGGT
>NZ_JBHYGL010000034.1:0-168914 GCF_051859025.1 Falsiroseomonas sp.
TAGGTGCTGAACTTGTAGCCGCGGCGGTATTCGAACTTATCGACCGCCTTCATCAGGCCGATATTGCCTTCCTGGATCAGGTCCAGGAACTGCAGGCCGCGATTGGTGTATTTCTTGGCGATGGAGATCACCAGGCGGAGGTTCGCCTCGATCATCTCCTTCTTCGCCTGGGTCATGTCGCGTTCGCCGCGCGACACGGTGGCATAGACGCGCTTGAAATCCGGCACCGGCAGGCCGGTATCGGCGGCGACCTTGGCGATCTCCGCGCGGATCGCTTCCGCATCGTCCTTGGACCGCGCGACGAAGGCCTTCCAGCCCTTGCCCTGCAGCTTGGAGATGCGGTCGAACCAGGCGGGGTCCAGCTCGCTGCCGCGCCACTGCTCGATGAACTCGTCGCGCTTGACCTTCTGCGCTTCCGCCAGGCGCAGGACCTGGCCTTCCAGCATGGTCTGGCGGCGGTTCAGGCCCTTGAGCTGGTCGACCAGCTCCTCGATCCGGTTGTTGTGGAGGTGGACCTTCTCCACCAGCGCCACCAGTTCCTGGCGCTGCTTCTCATAGGTCTTCTCGCTGCGGGCCGATTGCTCCCCGCCCGAGGTATAGGCATCCATCCGCTTGGAGGTGAGCTTGTAGAGCTTGCTGTAGGCGCCCTCGATCTCCTCGAAGGCCTTCAGCGCTTCCGGCTTCAGCTTTTCTTCCAGCGCGGAGAGGGAAAGGCCGACGCCTTCCGCGGCCTCGTCACCCTCCTCGTACTCCTCCTCCGGCGGGGGCGTGCCTTCGGGGGTATTGGCGCCGGCGGTGGCTTCCAGGTCGATGACGTCGCGCAGCAGCATGCGGCCATTGTTGACGGCGTCATGCCAGGCGACGATGGCCTTGAAGGTCAGCGGGCTTTCGCACAGCCCGCCGATCATCATGTCCCGGCCGGCTTCGATCCGCTTGGCGATGGCGATCTCGCCCTCGCGCGACAGCAGCTCGACCGAGCCCATTTCCCGGAGGTACATGCGGACCGGGTCGTCGGTGCGGCCGAGATTGGCCTCATCGACATTGCCGCCGCTTTCTTCCTCATCCTTGTCGTCGTCGTCGGCCTTGGCGGCGGGCTTGTCGACCGCGGCCTCGCCATCCTCCGATTCCTCGGATTCCACCACCTTGATGCCGATCTCGCTCAGCATCGCCATGGTGTCCTCGATCATCTCGGAGGACACTTGTTCGGAGGGCAGCGCGGCGTTCAGCTCGTCATAGGTGACGTAGCCGCGTTCCTTGCCGCGGGCGACCAGCTTCTTGACCGCGGCGGTCAGGGTATCGAGCAGCACGCCCTCAACCGCCTCGTCACGGCCTTCTGCCGTTTCGGCGCCACCTGCGACCTTGCTCGCCATGCCTTCATCCGCTCCGTCAACGGCGCAACGACAGGCCGCGGGGTTTTGCCCGTGGCAGGCGGAAGCGCGTTAAGACCTTCAATACGTCAATGCCCACCGCCGGTGGCCGCGTCGCCCGCGGCCTCGGCTCCATCCATTTCCGCCCACTCGCCGCGCCGCACGGCGGCCAGGGTTTGCGACAGCCGGATCAGGCGCTGCTGCGCCCGGGCCTGCGCCGCGGGGTCGCTGGCTGCGTCCCAGTCGCGCTGTGCCGCCACCCGGTCCTCCTCCAGCTCCGCCTCGCCCCGCAGCAACCCGAAGAAGTGCCACCAGGCGTCGAGCGCGTCCTTCGGCTGGGCATCGGGGCTGGCGGCCTCCGGCAGGCCCGGATCCCGCAGCAAGGCCGATACCAGCTCCCCCCACCCATCCCGGGCGAGTTGGTCCATCAGGCCGATGGAGTCAAGTTCATGGCCGCCTGCCAGCCACAGGAGCATCGAGGCGCGGCAATCCGCCAGCTGCGGGTCGCCCATTTCCAGCCCGGCGAAGACCTCCTCCACCTCCGGCAACAGCCAGGGGTGGCGGAGCGTGATGGCCATCAGCGCGCGGGACTGGGCGATGCGGACGCGGCCGGGCGTGATGGCGGGGCGCACCCGGGGCACCACCACCTTGCGGCCACCGGGGCGCCCGCTTCCACTGAAGCCGCCACCCCCTCCGCCGCCGCCAAAGGCGGGCTTCTGGGCGCGGGTGCTTTCGAAGAAGCGGTCCAGCAGGGCGCGGCGATATTCGGCCGCCAGCGACTTGTCGGCGATCTGGTTCGCCACCTCCGCCAGGCGGTTGCGCAGCCCGGCGCGCTGTTCGGGCGTGGTGGCCGGGCGGCCTTCGGTCAGCAGGCCGAACAGCGCCTCCGACAGCGGCCGCGCGCCATCCAGCACCGACTGGAAGCCGGCCGTCCCGCGGCGGGAGACGAGGGTGTCCGGGTCCTCCCCCGCCGGCAGGGTCGCCAGCCGCAGGCTGCGTTCCGTGGTCAGCAGCGGCAGCGCCGCCTCCGCCGCCCTTGCCGCCGCGCGGGCGCCGGCGCCATCGCCATCGAAGCACAGCACGGGTTCGGGGCTGAGGCGCCACAGCTCCTCCATCTGTTCCGCGGTCAGGGCGGTGCCGAGCGGCGCGACGGCACCGCCGAAGCCGGCTTGGTGCAGGGCGATGACATCCATGTAGCCCTCCACCGCCACCACCGCCGCGCCCCGGAAGGCGGCTTCCCGCGCCATGTCCACGCCATAGAGGTTGCGGCGCTTGGAAAAGACCGCCGTTTCCGGCCCGTTCACGTATTTCGGCTGGCCATCCCCCAGGATGCGCCCGCCGAAGGACACGACGCGCCCGCGCCGGTCCCGGATGGGGAAGATGACCCGGTTGAAGTAAAGGTCTGAATAACCCTCGCCGCTTTCGCGTTCGCGGATCAGCCCGGCTTCCGCCAGCTGTTCCTGGGTGATGCCATCCGTTTTCAGATCCGCCGCGATGGCGCCGCGGCCGCCGCCGGACCAGCCCAGGCCGAAGCGCGCGATCGTCTCCTCGCTCAGCCCGCGGCGGCGGAGATAGGCCAGGCCCTCCGCCCCCTCCGGCATCCGGAGCCGCCGCTGGAAGGCATGGGATGCGGCCTCCAGCACGCCGTAGAGGTCCCTCGCCGCGCGTTCCCGCGCCGCGGCTTCGGGGGTGGCTTTCGGAACTTCCAGCCCCGCTTCCTGCGCCAGGCGCTCCACCGCCTCCGGGAAGCCCTGGCCTTCCGCCTTCATGACGAAGGTGATGGCATCCCCATGCGCGCCGCAGCCGAAGCAGTGGAAATGGTCGTCATAGACGTAGAAGCTCGGCGTTTTCTCCCCGTGGAAGGGGCAGCAGCCCTTCCAGTTCCGGCCTGATTTCGTCAGCCGGGTCTTGCGCTGGATCAGCGGCGCCAGCGGGGTGCGGGCGCGCAACTCGTCCAGGAATTGCGGGGGCAGCGCCATGCCGGCCCCTTAGCATACCGTGCGCCGCCGCAAGGAAGGGCGTAGCGAATTCTTCAGGGCTTCGGCGCCAAGCATGGGGGACGTGACCCATCTCCCCCCCCTGCCATCCTCCATGGCCCCCTCCATGGCCCCCTCCATGGCCCGCCCGACTTCGGCATCCACGGGCCCGAGCTGGCGGGAGGCGATGGCGGTGGATTACCACCCCGTCTCGGCGGCGGAGATCGCGGCTGCGCTGGCGCTGCACGCCCGCCACCTCCGTGGTGAACGCGGCGGCAGGCGGGCCGCCTTCAAATTCGCCGACCTCGCCCATGCCGATCTCCGCGGCGCGGTGCTCGCCGGCGCGGACCTGACCGGCGCCAGGCTGGAAGGGGCGATGCTGGCGGGGGCGGATCTGCGCGATGCCTGCCTGTTCGGCGCCAACCTCCGGAAGGCGGAGCTGACGCGGGCCCGATTGAACAAGGCGGACCTTCGCGGCGCCTCCCTGCTCGGTGCCCGGCTGATGCGCGCCGACCTGACGGGCGCCGATCTGCGGGATGGCCACCTGGTGCGCAGCAAGGGGGGTGAACTGGTGCCCGCCACCACCATGGACGGGCATGGGGACCTGTCGGAGGCCTCCGCCACCAATGCGAACCTGACCCGCGCCAAGCTCTCCAACGCCTTCATCGTGCAGACCGATCTGCGCGATTCCAATTTGCGGGAGGCAGTCTTCGTCCGCGCCGACCTGAGCCGCACCGACCTCAGCGGCTGCAATCTGGAAGGGGCGGACCTGTCGGAGGCCAATCTGGAAGGCGCGGTGCTGGAGGGGGCGATCCTCAGCCGGGTGCTGCTGCGCCGCACCAACCTGGCCGGCGCCAATCTGCTGGGCGCGCTGCTGGACGAGGTCGATCTGGGTTCCGCCATCCTGGATGGCGCGGCGATGACGCGTCGGCTGGAGAATCTGGAGGATGCGGTGAGCCAGGCCGTGGCGCTCCACCAGGAGTGGATCCGTAGCAACGGGCGGGAAGGACAGCGGGCCGATTTCTCCGCCTGCGACCTGGCGGGTACCGATCTTTCCGGGGTGAACCTGGCGGCGGCGGTGCTGAAGCACGCTGTGCTGCGCGGCTGCGACCTGACCGGCACGGTGCTGGCCATGGCGGATCTGAACACCGCTGATCTGCGCGGGGCGAAGATGGCGCGGGTCAATTTGCGCGGCGCGAGCCTGGTCCGCGCATCGCTGAACGAGGCCGACCTGACGAAGGCCGCGGCCGGGCCGATGACGCTGAAGCAGGGCCACACCTGGCCCACCAACCTGACCAGCGCGCGGCTGGTTCGGGCGAAGCTGGTGGGGGCGGATCTGGCGGAAGCCCGGCTGCCCGATGCCGACCTGACCCAGGCCGATCTGCGGGAGGCGGCGCTGGCCGGCGCCGACCTGACCGACGCCACCCTGACCATGGCGGACCTCCGCCGCGCCGACCTGCGCGGGGCGATCCTGGTGGGCGCCGAGGGCCTGGTCCTGCCGGGGCGGGGGGGTTAGCCCCCGTCCTCCAGCCCCCGTCCTTCAACCCCCGAGCTTGGCCTTCACCAGCGGGCCGGCCTTGGCCATGTCCAGCACCGCGCCGTGCTTGGCCTTCAGCACGGCCATGACCTTGCCCATCTCCTTGACGGAGGTCGCACCCGATTCCGCCACGGCATCGGCCACGGCGGCTTCCATGGCGGCGCCATCCATCTGCGACGGAAGAAAGGATTCGATCGTCGCGATCTCGAACTCCTCCTTCTCCGCCAGTTCGGGGCGGCCGCCCTGGCGGTACATGGTGGCGCTCTCCGCCCGGGACTTCACCATGCCGCGCAGCATGGCGACGATCTGGTCATCCGACACCTTCTCCACGCCGGAGGGGCGGGCGGCGATGTCGGCATCCTTCAGCTTGGCCGTGATCATGCGGATGGCAGAGGTCTTCGGCGCATCCTTGCCGATCATGGCGGCCTTGAGAGCCTCGGTGAAACGGCTGCGGAGATCGTCGGCCATGGGAAATCCTCCTTGATCAGATGGCTGTAGCATGGGGGAGCGATTGGGAAAAATATTCCCAGAGACAGACTCGGGTTGCAGGCGGAAGTTTTTTCCCACATAGGACCGGCCATGCGCACGGTCGATGACGTCATCACCCTGCTGGGCGGCGCGGAAGCGGCGGCCCAGCGCCTCGGCATCGGGACGGAGGCTGTGCGCAAGTGGCGCCAGGCCCGCGCCATCCCGGCCAAGCACTGGTCCGCCATCCTGGGCGCCACAGGCCTGACCCTGGCCGACCTGCCCCAGGGCATCACCCCGACCGGCGACACCGCCCCCCGCAAGCCCCGCATGGAGACCGCCCCGGTGACCCAGACGACCACGACCCCCGAAGGCGCCACTGCGGCGCTCGTGCTGGCCGACGGGTCCGTCTTCTGGGGCCGCGGCTTCGGCGCCCATGCGACGACCGTGGCGGAGATCTGCTTCAACACCTCCATGACCGGGTACCAGGAGGTGCTGACCGATCCCTCCTACGCCGGGCAGACCATCTGCTTCACCTTCCCCCATATCGGCAATGTCGGCGCCAATGCCGAGGATATCGAGGCCATCACCCCCGCGGCGCGCGGCCTGATCGTCAAGCAGGATGTGACGGAGGCCTCCAACTACCGTGCCACCCGGCACCTCGATGACTGGCTGAAGTCCCACGGCATCCCCGGGATCGCGGGCATCGACACCCGCGCGCTGACGGCCCGCATCCGCGATGGCGGCGCGCCGAATGGCGTGCTGGCCCACCCCGCGGACGGCGTCTTCGACATCCCCGCGCTGCTGGCCCAGGCCAAGGCCTGGCCAGGGCTGGAGGGGATGGACCTCGCGAAGCAGGTCTCCACCCGCCAGACCTATGGCTGGGACGAGGCCGAATGGGCCTGGGGCCAGGGCTACGCCACCCAGACGGCGCCGAAGCACAAGGTGGTGGCGGTGGATTACGGCGCCAAGCGCAACATCCTGCGCTGCCTGGCCGCGGCCGGCTGCGCCGTGACGGTGGTGCCGGCCACGGCGACGGCGGAAGAGATCCTCGGCCACAACCCCGATGGCGTGTTCCTGTCGAACGGCCCCGGCGACCCCGCGGCGACCGGTGCATACGCGGTGCCGGCGATCCAGGGCGTGCTGGCCAAGGGCGTGCCGGTCTTCGGCATCTGCCTGGGCCACCAGCTGCTGGCCCTGTCGCTCGGCGCCACGACCTACAAGCTGGACCGCGGCCATCGCGGCGCGAACCAGCCGGTGAAGGATTTGGTGACGGGCAAGGTCGAGATCACGTCGCAGAACCACGGCTTCGCGGTGGATGAGAAGTCGCTGCCCGACGGCGTGACGGTGACGCATCGGAGCCTGTTCGACGGCACGAATGAGGGTATCGCGAGCGCGAAGTACCCGGCCTTCTCCGTGCAGTACCACCCGGAAGCGAGCCCCGGCCCGACGGACAGCCACCACCTGTTTCGTCGCTTCGTCGGCATGATCGAGACGCACAAGGCAGGCTGAGGCGCGGGTCATGCCCTCCGCCGACACGATCCTCGTCTTCGCGCTGCTGTCGCTCGGCCTGGCGGTCACGCCGGGGCCGAACATGCTCTATTTGGTCTCGCGTTCGCTGGCGCAGGGGGCCGGGGCGGGGATGGTGTCGCTGGCGGGGTGCCAGGCGGGATCGCTGACCATCATGGTCTGCGCGGCGGCGGGCATCACCGCGGCGCTGCTGGCGGTGCCCTATGCCTGGGACGTGCTGCGGCTGGGTGGTGCGGCCTATCTGATGTTCATGGCCTGGCAATGCGTGCGGCCCGGCGGGCAGCCCCTGTTCAGCCCGCGGCCGATGCCGCGCGAACCGGCGGCGCGCCTGTTCATCGTGGGCTTCGCGACGGCGGCGCTGAACCCGAAGGTGGCGCTGTTCTACATGGCGGTGCTGCCGCCCTTCCTCGACCCCGATCGCGGCAGCCTGTTCATGCAGGCAGCGGTGCTCGGCCTCGTGCAGATCGCCGTCTGCACGGCCTGGGATGCGGTGCTGGTCTGGGGCGCCGCCGGCACGGCGCGGTTCCTGTCGACAAAACCCTTCTGGATGGCGGTGCAGCGCTGGGTGCTGGGCGGCGCGCTGGCGCTGCTGGCGGTGAAACTGGCAACGGAGAGCAAGGCATGATGGACATCGCGCTTGGCATCTTCGCCCTGGCCTATTCGGGGCTTGTGCTCTTCACCGTCGCATCGTCGCTGCGCCGGCTTTATCCGCCGGTGCGCGCGGCCGTCTCGGCCTTCGCGCTGTCCGTCGCCGTGCATGGCGCGACGACGCTGATGATGGGCGATGTCGCCACCCTCGCCTTCTTCTTCTGGGCCGTGCCCCACGCCCTGATCCTGCCGCTGCTGCTGATGAGCGCGCGGCGCCAAGCAAAATCGACCGGAGCCTGACATGCCGAAGCGCACCGACATCAAGTCCATCCTCATCATCGGCGCGGGCCCGATCGTCATCGGCCAGGCCTGTGAGTTCGACTATTCCGGCGCGCAGGCCTGCAAGGCGCTGCGGGCGGAGGGCTATCGCGTCATCCTGGTCAACAGCAATCCCGCGACCATCATGACCGATCCAGGGCTCGCGGATGCGACCTATATCGAGCCGATCACGCCCGAGATCGTCGAGAAGATCATCGCCAAGGAACGGCCGGACGCGCTGCTGCCGACCATGGGCGGGCAGACCGCGCTGAACACCGCCCTCAAGCTCGATGCCTCCGGCGCGCTGAAGAAGTACAATTGCGAGCTGATCGGCGCCAAGGCCGAGGTGATCGACAAGGCGGAGGATCGCCTCAAGTTCCGCGATGCCATGAGCAAGATCGGCATCGAGAGCCCCCGCTCCGCCATCGCCCATTCCATGGAGGAAGCGCGCGCGGGGCTCGAACTCGTGGGCCTGCCCTGCGTCATCCGCCCCTCCTTCACGCTCGGCGGCACCGGCGGCGGCATCGCCTATAACCGGGAGGAGTTCGAGCAGATCGTCGCCTCCGGCCTCGATGCCTCCATGACCACCGAGGTGCTGGTCGAGGAAAGCGTGCTGGGCTGGAAGGAGTATGAGATGGAGGTGGTCCGCGACAGCGCGGACAACTGCATCATCATCTGCTCCATCGAGAATCTGGACCCGATGGGCGTCCATACCGGGGACAGCGTGACGATCGCGCCGGCGCTGACGCTGACCGACAAGGAATACCAGCGGATGCGCGATGCCAGCATCGCCTGCCTGCGGGAGATCGGCGTCGATACCGGCGGATCGAACGTCCAGTTCGGCATCAACCCCGTCGATGGCCGCATGGTGGTCATCGAGATGAATCCGCGCGTCTCCCGTTCCTCCGCGCTGGCCTCCAAGGCGACGGGCTTCCCCATCGCCAAGGTCGCCGCGAAGCTGGCTGTCGGCTACACGCTGGATGAGTTGTCCAACGATATCACCAAGGTCACGCCCGCTTCCTTCGAGCCCACCATCGACTACGTCGTGGTGAAGATCCCCCGCTTCACCTTCGAGAAATTCCCCGGCACGCCGGCAACGCTGACGACGTCGATGAAGTCGGTGGGCGAGACGATGGCCATCGGGCGCAGCTTCGCCGAGGCCCTGCAGAAGGGCCTGCGGGGGCTGGAGACGGGTCTCAGCGGCCTCGATGAGATCGAGGTGCCGGGCGATGGATCGCATGCCGCCATCCGCACCTCGCTGGCCACGCCGAAGCCCGATCGCGCGCTGGTCGTGGCGCAGGCGCTGCGCGCGGGGATGAGCGTGGAGGAGATCCACGAGGCCTGCCGCTTCGATCCCTGGTTCATCCGGGAGATCGGGAAGATCGTGGATGCCGAGAATGTGGTGAAGGCGGAGGGGCTGCCGAAGACGGCGCAGCGTTTCCGCACCCTCAAGGCGCTTGGCTTCAGCGACAAGCGGCTGGCGAAGCTGGCGGGCATGACGGAAGCCGCTGTCTTCGATGCGCGCGACAAGCTCGGCGTCCATGCCGTGTTCAAGCGCATCGATACCTGCGCTGCGGAATTCGCCTCCGACACCCCCTACATGTACTCGACCTATGAGGGCGGCTTCGGCACCCCGGAATGTGAGTCCCGGCCGACGACGCGGCAGAAGGTCATCATCCTCGGCGGCGGGCCGAACCGGATCGGCCAGGGGATCGAGTTCGACTATTGCTGCGTCCATGCCTGCTACGCGCTGCGCGATGCGGGCTACGAGACCATCATGGTGAACTGCAACCCCGAGACCGTCTCCACGGACTACGACACCAGCGACCGCCTGTATTTCGAGCCGCTGACGGGCGAGGACGTGATCGCCATCATCCGCAAGGAACAGGAAAGCGGGGAACTGCTGGGCTGCATCGTGCAGTATGGCGGCCAGACGCCGCTCAAGCTGTCGCAGGCGCTGCACAAGGCGGGCATCCCCATCCTCGGCACCTCCGCCGAGGCGATCGACATCGCGGAGGATCGCGAGCGGTTCCAGCTGTTGCTGAAGCAGCTTGGCCTGAAGCAGCCGCAGAACGGGATCGCGCGCGACCTGGATGAGGCGTTGGTGGAAGCCGAACGCATCGGCTACCCCGTCGTCGTCCGCCCCAGCTACGTCCTCGGCGGCCGCGCGATGGAGATCGCCTACAACAAGGAACAGCTGCGCCGCTTCGGCGCGGAAGCCGTGAAGGTCTCCGGCGAGAACCCGATCCTGATCGACCAGTATCTGGCCGATGCGATCGAGGTCGATGTGGACTGCATCTGCGACGAGGTCGGCGATGTCTATGTCGCCGGCGTGATGGAACACATCGAGGAAGCCGGCATCCATTCCGGCGACAGCGCCTGCTCCCTGCCGCCCTATTCCCTGCCCCCCGCCATCGTGACGGAGCTGAAGGCGGAGACGGAGGCGATGGCCAAGGCCCTCAAGGTCAAGGGCCTGATGAATGTCCAGTATGCCGTGAAGGACGGGGAGATCTTCGTCCTCGAGGTCAATCCCCGCGCCAGCCGTACCGTGCCCTTCGTGGCGAAGGCGACGGGCGTGGCGGTCGCCAAGATCGGCGCGCTGGTCATGGCGGGGGCCAGGCTCAAGGCCTTCGGGCTGGATGACACGGCCGTGTCGCGGCACGTCGCGGTGAAGGAAGCGGTCTTCCCCTTCAACCGCTTCCCCAATGTCGACGTGATCCTGGGCCCGGAAATGAAGTCGACCGGGGAGGTGATGGGCCTCGATTTCAGCTTCGAACGCGCCTTCCTGAAGTCCCAGCTCGGCGCCGGCGTGAAGCTGCCGGAAACCGGCACGGCCTTCCTTTCCGTGAAGGATAGCGACAAGGCCGGCGCCGTCAGCATGGCGCGGCGCCTGGTGGAGATGGGCTTCAAGGTGATGGCAACGCGCGGCACGGCGGCCAGGCTGCGGGAAGTCGGCATCGACTGCACGGTGGTGAACAAGGTGGCGGAGGGGCGGCCGCATTGCGTGGACGCCATGAAGTCCGACGCCATCCAGATCGTCATCAACACCGCGAGTGGCGGGCAATCCGTGACGGACAGCTTCGACATCCGCCGCAGCGCGCTGACGCACGGCATCCCGCACTACACGACGCTGGCCGGCGCCAGGGCCGCGGTGCATGCCATCGCGGCGCTGAAGGGTGGAACCCTTGATGTGGCGCCGCTCCAGTCCTATTTTGCCCATTCATTCTGAGCGGGCGGGCCCGTTCAAGCCGGCGGGGCGGGGTGGGGGTGGACCCCCTTCCCCGCCTTGCCTGTTCCAGCCCCGATCATAACGTGCTTGCATGGTGCCGGCCCGGTTTCCCGGGCGCGGCACCGCCGGCAGGATCGGAACCCGGCAGGGCCCGTGACGCTGCCACCGCCATCGATTGCCCACCGCTTATTGTGCTGGAGGAAGGACGCGACGTGCAGAAGTTCCCCATGACCGCCGAAGGTCTCGCCCGGCTGGAGGAGGAACTCCGTCAGCTGAAGGCCGAGGAGCGCCCCGCCGTGATCCGTGCGATCGCGGAAGCCCGCGCCCATGGCGACCTTTCGGAGAATGCGGAGTACCACGCGGCGCGAGAGAAGCAGTCCTTCATCGAAGGCCGCATCGCCGAACTCGAATCCGTCATCCCCTCCGCCGAAGTCATCGACACATCCAAACTCTCCGGCAACCAGGTGCGCTTCGGCGCGCATGTGACCGTGGTGGATGAGGAGACGGACGGGGAGAAGACCTACCGGATCGTCGGCCAGCATGAGGCCGACATGAAGAAGGGCACCATCTCCATCTCCTCGCCGCTCGCCAAGGCGCTGATCGGCAAGAAGGTCGGTGACAGCGTTGAAGTCCCGGCCCCCGGCGGCGCCCGGGTCTATGAGATCGCGAACGTCCGCTTCGTCTGAAAGACTTCCCATGTCGCCCGTCCGCGCACTCGCCCCGGTGATGGAAACCGCCACCGCAATCTCCATCACCCTGGCCGATGTGCGCGCGGCGGCGGCGCGGATCGCGGGCGCCGTCATCCGCACGCCGACCATCCGCTGCGATGCGCTGTCGCGCGCCACGGGCGCCTCCATCCACCTGAAGCTCGACAACCTCCAGGCCACGGGCGCCTTCAAGGAACGGGGTGCGGCCAACCGCATCGCGCTGCTGACGGCGCGGGAAAGGGCGGCTGGCGTCATCGCCATGTCCGCCGGCAACCACGCCCAGGCCGTGGCGCGCCATGCCTCGCTGGCCGGCATCAACGCCACCATCGTCATGCCGCGCTTCACGCCGGCCACGAAGGTGACGCGGACGGAAGGCTGGGGCGCGCGCGTGGTACTGCATGGGGAGACGCTGGCGGAAGCCGCGGCCCATGCGCATGAACTGGCGCTGCGGGATGGCCTGACCTTCGTCCACCCCTATGACGACCCCGGCGTCATCGCCGGCCAGGGCACCGCTGCGCTGGAGATGCTGGAGGATTTCCCCCAGCTCGACACCCTCGCCATCCCGGTGGGCGGCGGTGGATTGCTGGCGGGCTGCGCCACCGCCGCGCTGGAACTGCGCCCGGGCATCCAGGTCTTCGGCGTGGAGGTGGAAGGCTACCCCGCCATGGCGCAGCGCCTGGCGGGCCAGCCGGTCGCCGTGGGCGGGCCGACGGTCGCGGAGGGCATCGCCGTGCGCGATGTCGGCGAAGTGCCCTATGCCATGTTGAAGCGGCTCGGCACCGAAGTGCTGGTGGTGCCTGAACGCGCGGTCGAACAGGCCATCGCCATGCTGGCGGAAGGTGCGAAGCTGGTGGCGGAAGGCGCGGGTGCCGCGGGCCTCGCCGCCGTTCTGGCCTTTCCCGAGCGTTTCGCGGGCAAGGCGGTCGGCATTCCCGTCTGCGGCGGCAACATCGATGCCCGCGCGCTGTCGAACGTGCTGCTGCGGCAATTGCTGCGGGATGGCCGCATCCTGCGGCTGCATTTCGACATCCCCGACCGGCCCGGCATGCTGGCGGACATCGCCGCGCGCATCTCGGCGCTCGGCGGCAATGTCATCGAGGTGAACCACCAGCAGCTGTTCGGCGCGCCCACGGTGCAGTCCACGGAGCTGTACCTGATGGTGGAGGTTCGGGACGGCGTGCAGGGCAATGCCATCATCTCCGCGCTGCAGGCGGCGTCCTACGTCGTGCGCCGGGGCTGAGGGCCTTGCGGGGGCATTGCACCTGCCGCCGCGTCAGCTACGAGATCACCTCGAAGCCCCTTTTCGTCCATGGCTGCCACTGCCGCTGGTGCCAGCGGGAGACGGGATCGGCCTTCGCCACCAATGCGATGATCGAGACGGACCGCATCCTGCTGACCGCCGATGCGCCGGAACTCGTCGATACGCCATCGAACAGCGGTCGTGGCCAGAAGATCATGCGCTGCCCCAACTGCCGCGTGGCGCTGTGGAGCCACTACCCCGGCGCGGGGCCGCGCTTCGCCTTCCTCCGCGTCGGCACGCTGGAAAACCCGGACGCCTTCCCGCCGGACATCCACATTTTCGTCAGCTCCAAGCAGCCCTGGGTGGTGCTGCCGGAAGGCGTACCGGCGATGGCGGAATACTACGACCGCGAGGAACACTGGCCGGCGGAGAGCCTGGCGCGGCGGGCGGCGGTGCTCCTCAGCGGGGCCTCCTTCAGCGGGGATTGACCCGCGACTCCCAGGATGGCGGCGTGTAGCCGGACAGGACCCGGCATTCGCCGGCGTAGCGTGCGCGCAGCGCCTCGCAGCGGCCGCGCACCTCCCCCGGCGTCGGGCGGCGGCGGGTTTCCGCCCAATCGGCCAGCGCGGCCAGGGCGGCGGGGTAGAGCGCGGCGGAGAGCTTGTTGTGCTCCCCATCATCGACGAAGACCTGCGCCAGCAGATGCGCGGTGCCCGCGGCCTCCAGAGTCGCGCGGTAGGCGGCCGCGTGTTCCACGAAGACCGTGCTGTCGGCGATGCCGTGCAGCGTCAGCACGGGAATCGCGATACCCCCCATCGGGTCGCCATCCCTGGCCAGCACGGCCCGCGCATCGGGATCGGGCGTGATGCGCGGCACGCGGGCGTTGAAGGCCGCGTCGTCGCTGGTGCCGGTGTAGCGCACCTCCGCATTCCCGAAGGCGCTGCGGCCATCCATCATCCGCCAGGCGATGTCGGCGAAGACCGTGGTGGCCCAGGACAGGTGGCCCGGTATGGCCCATTCCGTGATCCGGCTGGCCGCAACCAGGTCGCCCAGCGCCTGGCGCTGCGCCGGGCTCCGCGCTTCCGGCGCCAGGTCGGCGCCTGTGCAGGCGAGGTAGCGCTCCATCAGCGCGTCCCGCTCCATCACCTCGCCCCGGGCCAGGCCGAGCGTCACGGGGTATTGCGTCTCCTCCGGCCGGGGATGCGTGCCGCAGACCGCCTGGAAGGCGGCGCGGAGGTCGACGCGCATGTCATAGGCCCGCGTCGGCCCGGCCAGCACGGCGGAGGTAAGCAGCGCCGCCTGCCAGGGGCGCCGGCCTTCCTCGTCCCGCTCGTTCAGCGTCTCGATCGCCTTGGCCGCAACGGCGCCGCCCCAGGATTGACCGTGCAGCACGGACAGGCGCGGGCGGCCGAAGGCGGCTTCCGCGGCGCGGGTGGCGGCCAGCGTATCCTCCCCCGCCCGGCGCAGGCCGAAGCCTTCCCGCCGGCGGCTGGTGGAGGCCCAGGCCCAGCCCTCCGCCAGGAATTCCTGGTAGCGGATCAAATCCTCATCCGTCGTCTCCCGCGCCGGCGGCGTCATGCGGGGGCCGCCGAAGATGTGGGTGACGAGGCCGCCATTCCAGGTGGCGGGGCGGGCCAGCAGCAGCCAGGCGCCGTTCGCGTCCTGGCCCCGCAGGCAGGTGGTGCCGGCGGGCAGGCCGGGCGGGCAGTCGGCGGGGACGATTTCCGCCCGCGCGCCAAAGGGCAGCAGCGCCAGCGCCAGCCAGGCCAGGCGCCGCCAGGTCACCCCGCGGCGCCTTCCCGGTCGATCGGGACGCCGGTCTGGTCCTTGGCGGTGTGGATGGTCTGCAGCGTCTGCACCCGCAGCACATTGGGCGCGCCGGTGAGGCGCGAGGTCAGCTGGTTCTCATGCGCCGTGTCGCGGGCCACCAGGCGCAGCATGAAGTCGCCGCCGCCGCGGATCATGTGGCATTCGCGCACCTCCGGCCATTCGCAGACCATCGCCTCGAAGGCCTGGAGCACGGCCTGCTTCTGCGTCTCCAGCCCCACCAGGGCGAAGAAGGTGATCTGCCATCCCAGCACATGGGGATCGAGGTCCGCGTGATAGCCGCGGATCACCCCCTGTTCCTCCAGCCGCCGCACGCGGCGCAGGCAGGGGGGGGCGGAGAGGCCGACGCGCCGGGCCAGTTCCACATTGGTCATCCGGCCATCGCCTTGCAGCTCCGCCAGGATATGGCGGTCCACCTGGTCGATGTCCTGGGCAGCGGAGTCCGGCATGGTGGGGCGAAATGTCCTGTTCAGCGTTGCGGGCGCAATATCCTTGCGGGGAACCATGTCGGCAAGATGGCTGATGATGGGAGGTTGAGCATTCGCCCCGGGCGGCCGATATCCCGGTCCCAAGACCCCAGACCGCAACGGATTCCCTGCCGTGTCCCAGACCATCACGACCCGCCTGCTGATCCTCGGCGCCGGCCCCGCCGGCTACACGGCGGCGATCTACGCCGCCCGCGCGGGGTTGCAGCCGCTGGTGGTGGCCGGGATGCAGCCGGGCGGGCAGCTGACCATCACGACGGAGGTCGAGAACTATCCCGGCTTCGCCGGCCCGATCCAGGGGCCATGGCTCATGGAACAGATGCAGGCGCAGGCCGTGCATGTGGGGGCGACGATCGAGCAGGATGTGATCACCTCGGTCGATTTCTCCCGCCGTCCCTTCCGCTGCATGGGCGACAGCGGCGCCACCTACCTGGCCGAATCGATCGTGATCGCGACGGGCGCGCAGGCCCGCTGGCTCGGCATCCCCGGGGAGAAGGAGCTGTCGGGCTTCGGCGTCTCCGCCTGCGCCACCTGCGACGGCTTCTTCTACCGCGGCAAGGACGTGGCGGTGGTCGGCGGCGGCAATTCGGCGACGGAGGAGGCGCTGTACCTCTCCAACCTCGCCCGCCACGTCACGCTGATCCACCGGCGCGACACGCTGCGCAGCGAGAAGATCCTGCAGCAGCGGCTGTTCGCGAAGGCGAACATCACCTGCGTCTGGGACACGGCGGTGGAGAGCGTGCTGGCCGATCCGTCCGGCCGCGTGCCCGTCGCGCGCGGATTGGCGCTGCGGAACCTGAAGACCGGGGCGACGTCGGAGCTGGCGGTGCACGGCGTCTTCGTCGCGATCGGGCATGATCCCGCGACCGCGCTGTTCAAGGGCCAGCTCGGCATGGACCAGGACGGCTACATCGTCACGAAGCCCGGGACCACGCAGACCAGCATCGCCGGCATCTTCGCGGCCGGGGACGTGCAGGACCGCATCTACCGCCAGGCCGTCACCGCGGCCGGCACGGGCTGCATGGCGGCGCTGGAGGCGGAGAAGTTCCTGGCCCATGTGCCGGCCGATGCGCCCGCCCTCGCCGCGTGGGATTGAGGCGGCCTCGGCCGCCGGGAAGTTCTGCGGCCCTGCCGCCGGGAATTGAGGCCCGCTTTCGCACGATCTGACGGGCTGATGGAAAAAACCTATCGCGGAAGTCAGGCTGAGCCTACTCAAGCGCCATCATTGCATGGCAGCCTGCCCACCGAATCGAGAGCTTGGGAGAACGCGCGGGCATGCCGCTGGACTGGGACAAGCTGCGGGTCTTCCACGCCGTCGCCGAGGCCGGGTCCTTCACCCATGCCGGCGAGACGCTGAACCTCTCGCAATCCGCCGTCTCGCGCCAGATCCAGGCGCTGGAGGAGGCCCTGCAGGTCCCGCTGTTCCACCGGCATGCGCGGGGCCTGATCCTGACCGAACAGGGGGAGACCCTGAACCGCGCGGTGCGGGAGGTCTTCGCCAAGCTGGCGATGACCGAGGCGCTGCTGACGGAAAGCCGCGAACGGCCGACCGGGCGGCTGAAGGTCACGACCACGACGGGCTTCGGCAGCGTCTGGCTGGCCCCCCGGCTCCGCCGCTTCATGGCCATGCACCCGGATGTGACGCTGACGGTGCTGCTGGATGACGCCGACCTCGACCTCGCGATGCGGGAAGCCGATGTCGCCATCCGCATGCACCCGCCGCGGCAGCCGGACCTGATCCAGCGGAACCTCGGCACCTTCGGCTGGCGGGTCTGCGGGGCGCCGGAATACCTGAAATCGGCGGGCATGCCGCAGCGGGCCGAGGATCTCGATGCCCATCGCATGATCGTCTATGGCGACTATCGCCCGCCGGTGGAGAGCGTGAACTGGCTGAGCGAGGCAGGGCGCCGGCCGGGTTCGTCCCGCCGCGCGGTGCTGGAGATGAACTCCCTGCCCGGCATCCTGGCCGCGGTGCGCAGCGGTGTCGGCCTCGCCGCCCTGCCCGACTACATGGGTGAGGAGCTGGACGGCCTGGTGCATGTGCTGCCGGAGCTGAAGGCACCGCGGATCGAGGCGTATTTCGTCTATCCGGAGGAGCTGCGCCATTCCAAGCGCGTCGCGGTGTTCCGCGACTTCCTGGTGGCGGAGCTGGCATCCCCGTCGCGGATCAACGGCGCGGCCTGAGCCTTTCCATCGCGCGGGACAAGGCGGCGTGACTGAGAAAAATTCCGCGGACTGAGAAAACTCACCGGTATTTTTCCAGTCGCGCAGGCCTCACGCTTACCCATGCGTTCAGCGCATGTCGGCTACCGCCAATTCATCAATCCTCCATGCCGCACCGCAGCACTATGTTGTTGGTGTGCCGGCGGCGACGCTGGCTCAGGGTCACTCGGGACACTTTCCCGAACCCCTTCGTCTCCCAGACGTGAAGCCTCCCTGTTTGACTCGGCCGCTACCCCCTGGGGTTGGCGGCCTTTTTTTTGGTCCATCGCCCGGCTTGGTCCGGGCCCGTGCCGGGGATAGGCTTTCCTCAATCAATCACTGAGGAAGCCGCCATGACCCCGCCCGATCGCCTGCGCGCCCTGCTGGCCAAGCCAGGCCTGCTCACCATGCCCGCGGTGTGGGACGGGATTTCCGCGCGCCTCGCCTCGGAAGCGGGGTTCGAGACGGCCTTCCTCTCGGGCTCCTGCGTCGCGGCCAGCCGGCTCGGCGGCCCGGACCTCGACCTCATCTCCTTCGGGGAGATGTTCGACAGCTTCACCATGGTCCGCAACGCCGCGCCGAAGACGCTGATCCTGGCCGATGGCGACCATGGCTACGGCAACGCGATGAACGTGCAGCGCACCGTGGCCGCCTATGGCCGTGCCGGCGCGGCGGCCGTGCTGATCGAGGACAAGGTGACACCTCGCGCCCTGACCGCCGCCGGCAAGCCCTGCATCCCGCGGGAGGAAGCGCGCATGAAGATCCGCGCCGCCGTCCAGGCCGCGAAGGAAAGCGGCATCCTGATCTGCGCCCGCACGGATTGCCGGCCGACGCGCGGCATCGACGAAGCCGTGGCGCGGATCGAGATGTATGTGGAGGAAGGCGCCGACATCCTCTTCCTCGACAGCCCGTCCGATGAGGTGGAGATCCGCCGCGCGGTGGAGGCTTCCAAGGGCCGGCCGCATTTCGCCGTGCTCTCGCCAGGCGGCACGCGCCTGATCCCGGACCGGGATTTGGCGGAACAGCTCGGCCTCAAGATCGGCACCTACCCCACCGCCATGCTCTCCCCGGCCATTGCCGGCATCCAGTCGGGCCTGGCTGCGCTGGAGGCCGGCAAGGCCGCGAGCGAGCTGGCGCTGCCGCCGGCGGTGCACCAGGCGACCCTGGGCTACGGCACCTATGACGAGGCCGCGAAGCCCTTCATCGTCCAGGAATAGGGTCCAGCAACGGCAGGGCGGGCGGCGGGGCATCCCGTCGCCTTGCCTGGCCACGCCGGGCGGCGGCGGCGCGCAGCCGCAGCAATTCATCCAGCATCCTGTCCATGGTTCGCCACAGCGGTTCATCGCCGCGGCGTTCCGCCATCACCAGGCGATGCGCGTCCAGCGTCACGTTCAGCGTGCCGCGCGTCGTCTCCGGCCGGGGCGATCGCATCTGCACCAGCGCCTTCTCCACCTCCTCCAGCGCCACGCCGAAGCGGGCGGCGATGGCCGCGGGCTCCATCCCCTGCCGGCGGAGCGATCGCGCCCGCGTGGCGGCGGCGGGGTCGAGCGCGATGGCGGGGCGGAGCGCGGCGGTGCGGCGCGACATCTCCCCCGATCCTGATCCCGGCGGCTTTCCCCTGAACGACATGACAGGCCTCACGCGGTGTTGCGGAGGAAGACGCGGCGGCAGGCCGCCGGGTTCCCTCAGGACCCGCGCCGGATCGCCTTCTGCCCATCGGGGTCGCGTACCCGCCGCCACAGCCCGCCCAGCGCCACGCCGAGCCGTCCGGCGCGGGCCACGTTGTCGGGGGCGCGGGAGAAGAGCAGCGCGATGATCCGGCGCCGCACCACGGGATCGACCCGCCATGCGATGCCGACGATTCCGGGCGCACCCAGGCGCACCACCTCCGCCCGCACCGCCCCCACCTCCGGCAGCACCAGATCCAGCATGGTGCCGATGGCGGGGGTGCGGGCGGGGTCTACAAGGCGCAGCCGCGCGCCGCTGACGGAACAATCCTCCACCACCATTCCCGGCAGGCGCCAGAAGACGTCGAAGCGTTCCTCCCCCCGCGGCCGCGGCAATTCGCAGGAGACGAGCAGGCAGACCAGCGCCAGCACGATGGCGATGGAGGCCCAGACGATGTTCATCACATCCTCCGCCGCCACCTCCACCGGGTTGTCAGGGCCCATCAGGGACCAGGCGATGCCCCCGAGATTGGCGGCGAGGATGCCGCCGAAGCCGATCGCGAAGCCGCGGTTGAAGGTCATGGCCGTGCGGGACCTTCCCTTGGCCGTGACCTTGAAGGGCCGGCCGAAGGGGCGCAGCGCGGCGGCCACCAGGGACATCGTCACCGGCAGCGCGGCCACGGCGTGGGAGACCTCCGTGAACAGGGGCAGCGAACGGCCGCCGGAAATCCAGGCGCTATGGACCCAGAAGCAGGCCAGCGCCGGCACCCCGTAGGTCACGAAGTCCACATGGTCCGCCTGGAAGGCCGGCACGCCGAAGACCCAGTAGATGGCGGGGCCGATCAGCAGCAGCAGCAGGAAGGGCTTGGACAGCCAGTGCAGCATGCCGTGCAGGTAATGCAGCCGCTGGCCCAGCGTATAGCCGCGCCCGAAGAAGGGCCCATCCCGCAGCAGCGCCACCTGGATGGTGCCGAGGCACCATCGCGCGCGCTGGGTGCAGTATTCCGCCATGTCCTCCGCCGACAGGCCGATCGACAGGCGTTCGTTCAGCCAGCGCGTCTCGAAACCCCGGCGCAGCAGCGAATAGGTCAGGTAGATGTCCTCGCTGACCGCGCCTTCGGGAAAGCCGCCCATGAGGTCGAGCAGGTCGCGCCGCACGATGAAGCCGGTGCCGACGCAGAAGGCGCAGCCCCAGGCATCCTTCGCGGGCTGGAACAGGTCGAAGAACACCCGCTGGTCATCCACCCAGGACCCGGCGATGCCGAGGTTGTGCTGGATGGGATCGGGGTTGAAGTAGAATTGCGGCGTCTGCACCACGCCCACCTTGGGGTCGAGGAACAGCCCCACCATGCGCTTCAGCATCTGCCGCTGCGGCGCGAAATCCGCGTCCAGCACCAGGATCAGCGGCGCCTTCGTCATCGCCGCGGTCTGCCGGTAGCCGCTGTTGAGGTTGCCGGCCTTGGCGCCCTTGTTGTCCGGCCTGGTCAAATAGCGGGCGCCGACTTCATCGCAGTAGTCGCGCAGCCAGGCGCGGCGCGTATCGTCCAGCACCCAGACCGTGAAGCGGTCCGGCGGGTAGTCGAGTGCGAGGGCGGAGACGATCGCCTTCTCCAGCACCTCCAGCTTCTCGTTGTAGGTGCAGATGAAGATGTCGACGGCGGGCCAGTCGCCGCGCGCTTCCAGCAGCGCCTCCGCCGCATCGGCCCGCGCGCGCACACGTTCGGCCGAGCAGCGCGTCATGATCATCGCGGCGCCCAGCGTGTAGGCGATGGAGATGGTCTCGAAGACCAGGAAGAAGCGCGCCCAGAGCGGTTCGAAGGCGATGTCGAAGGACGGCAGCGTCTGGGTGATGCGCCAATGCAGGTAGATCAGGATGGGCAGCATGGCGCAGCCCGTGAACAGCACGCGGTCGAAGGCACGGGCGCGGTCCAGCAGCAGCGCCAGCAGCAGCGCCGCCAGGGCGAAACCCGCCCCCCAGGACAGGGCCGCCTGCAGGTCCCAGGGCGCGCCCCCGATCAACGCGTCGTCGCATCCTGCATGGGGGATGCTTCCGCGCGGCCGAAGATCGTCACGACCAGCCCGCGCGTCCAGCGCCAGGCGGTGGTGGTGACGTCGCCGAAGAAGTTGCCATCCACCTCCACGCTCACCCAGCGGCCGATGTCGCAGGGGACGGAGGGCGCGAGCCGGCTTTCATAGCCGCGCGACCAGCGGCGGGGGGATCGTTCGTCGAATTCGACCAGCACATACATCTCCCGCCGCTCCATCGGCGGGAAGGGCACGGCGTAGCCGGTATCGACGCGGTCCGTGGTGCGCGGCAGCACCTGCACCACGACGCCGTGGCGCGTCTCCTCCCAGCCATCGGCCTCGATCCGCACGCGGGTGCCGAGGCCGAGGCGATGCGCCTGGCGGACGGAGAAGATGGCGACGACGAAGGCGCGGCCGCATTCGACCGTGCCCGCGATGGTGTCGCCCGCCGTCAGGCGCTGGCCGGGGCTGGCGAAGGCGCGCAGGATGTGGCCGCCATTGGTGGAGACCGCCTGCGCGGCGCGCTGCTGGTTGAAGCGCTCCTCCTCCACCCGCGTCTGCGCTTCCAGGCTGGCCAGGCTGCTGGCAAGCTGCTGGCGCTCAACCTTCATGCGGTTGATCTCGAGGATGGTGTCCCGCCGCCGTTCCACCAGCGCGCCGAGCGCGCCCTGCCCGTCGCCGACATAGCTGCCGGTCTCCACCGCGATATGCTCGGCCACGCGCCGCGCCAGCGTGGCCTCGGCGGCGATCAGTTCCTCCCGCGCGCCACGCTCCCGCATCTGGGCGATGCGGAAGACGGTTTCCGTGACCACGCCGCGTTCGAAGAGGATGCGCTGGCGGTTGGCGAGGGCCGATTGCTCCGCCGCAGCGGCGCCGGCGGCGGCGACCTTGGCGCGGGCCTCGCGTTCGCCTTCCTGGGCCATGCGCAGGGCATGGGCCCGGTGGGTGGAGAGCGCGGCTTCCAGCGTCACCACCCAGGATTCCGCGATGGCGAGGCGCTGTTCGAGGCCGGAGACCGCGACGCGCGTGCCGGCCGTCTGGTTCTGCAAGCCGATCAGCGTCGATCGGTCCAGGCGTTCGTTGCGCAGATGCGCCAGCACCTGGCCGGGGCCGACCGCTTCCCCGGGCTGCGCCAGCAGGCGGTCCAGTTCGCCATCGATCGGCGCCGTCACCAGGGCCACGGGCGCGTTGACGACCGCGCGGGTGGAGGTGTCGGACAGGATCGGCGGCAGCGTCGCCAGCAGCAGGCTGCCGGCCAGCAGAATGGCGCCGGAATAGGTGACGGCCCGCAGCGTGAAGGCCGGCCAATGCGCGCGCAGCTCCGCCAGGCTCGGCGGGTCCAGCCGGTGCAGCAGCGCTTCCGCCGCATCGCGCCAGGGGCGGGCATGGGCGGCGGGCGGTTCCGCGGGGGATGGGGCAGCGGGGGATGAGGCAGCGGCGTGCGGGGCGGCGTACGGCGCGGGGTCCGGCGGCGGCGGGGCGTCCCCGAAGCCGGGGGCCGCCGCTTCGGCCAGGAAGATGGGCTGGGGGGGTGCGGGGCTCGGCCGGGGGGCGATGGGTTCGTGGCGACGGGCGGCGAGGGGCGGGGCGGCGAAGGGCGGGGCGCCGTCCCGCGCGGCCGATTCCCAGGGAAAGCGCACGGGGGCGGGACGCGAGGGATCATGCCCCACCGCGGCATCACCCGTGGTCGAATTGCCTCCCGTGTCGGCGGCCCGCGCGGCCTTGCGCGGATTGCCCCACAACCACATGCGGGGTTTGGCCCCCTTCTCCGCCCCGGGCCACCGTGCCGTCACGGTAGCTCTTCGGAGCAGCACTAAAATTGAGACTCAGCCAATCGAATTGGCTCATCTCTTCGTTCTAAATTCACATTCCCGTCAAAACAAGCGATCTGCGGTTGCAGTGTCCAAGGGTTCTACTCGCCCCGCAACGCAGCCCCGGCCGCCAGCGGCGCCAAGGGGGCGGCCAGTGCCAGCAGGGCGCCGAGCAGCAGCAGGTAGGGGCGCGCGGCCATGTCCGCGGCCGCGGCCTCGATGGCGGCGGCGCCGAAGATGACGGCGGGGATGGACAGCGGCAGGACGAGGAGCGGCAGCAGCACGCCCCCACGGCGGGCACCCAGTGTCAGCGCCGCCCCCGCCGTGCCGAACAGGGACAGGATGGCGGTGGCCAGGCCCAGCGCCACCATGGCCGTGCCCCAGGCCTCCACCGGCAGGTTCAGCATGGCCGCGGCCACGGGCGTCGCCGCCAGCAGGGGCAGGCCGGTCACCACCCAATGCCCGGCCGCCTTGGCCGCGGCCAGCAGCGCCGGCGGCAGGCCGGACAGCAGCAGCTGGTCGAGCGACCCGTCTTCGGCCTCCGCCGCGAAAAGCCGGTCCAGCGGCAGCAGCGCGGCCAGCAGCGCGGCCGCCAGCAGGGCGCCGGGGGCGATGCGGGCCAGGATCTGGGGCTCCGGCCCGATGCCGAAGGGGAACAGGGCGCAGACCAGGACGAAGAACAGCACCGCCGCCAGCGCATCCCCGGGGTGGCGGAGTGCCAGCCGCACCTCCCGCCCCAGCACCGCCATGAAGCCCTTCACAGCCGCAGCTCCAGCGCGCCGGGAAGTGGCAGCGGCAGGTGGGTCGCGGCCAGCACGGCGCCGCCCGCCGCGCGATGCGCCGCCAGCAGCAGGCCCAGCCTTTCGACGGAGGCGGCATCCAGCCCGACCGTGGGTTCATCGAGCAGCCAGAGCGGCGCCGGCGCCAGCGCGAGCCTTGCGAGCGCCAGGCGCCGCTTCTGGCCGGAGGACAGCACCCGCGCCGGCAGTTCCGCCAGCTCCGCCAGACCGACGGCGTCCAGCGCCGCCTCCACATCGCCGCCCCAGAGCCGGGCATAGAAGGAGAGGTTCTCCCGCGCGCTGAGGGAGGGTTTCAGCGCGTCCTGGTGGCTGAGGTAGCGGAGCCTGGCGGCATGGGCGACGCGATCCGCCAGCGCATCGGCGCCCTGCCACAGCAACTCGCCCTCCGCGAGAGGCACGAGGCCCGCAAGCAACCGGAGGAGGGATGATTTGCCCGCGCCATTGGAACCCACCAACAGCAGCGCCCCGCCGGGCGGCAAGGTGAAGGACAGGCCGGCGAAGACCGCGCGTTCGCCCCGCCAGCAGGCGAGGTCCCGACCTTCCAGCATGCACCCCCCCAAATGCCCCCGGGGATACGCCGCACCGGATGGACCGGCCCCCTTCCCTGTGGTTTAAGCCGGATGCTGCGGTCGCGAAAGCGCCGCGGGCGAAACCGCGCCTGGGTCGGCGGAAGGCGCCCCGCTTCCGGGGTCGCACCGGTCCCGGTGCCACGACGGGGATAACCGGACCATGCGGATGATCGGGCAGGACAGCCTGAAGACCCGCCGTACCCTCACGGTGGACGGCAAGGACTACAACTACTTCAGCCTGCCCGAGGCGGCGGCCAAGATCGGCGACGTCACGCGCCTGCCCTACAGCCTCAAGGTGCTGCTGGAGAACGTGCTGCGCTTCGAGGATGGGCGCAGCTACACGGTGGACGACGCCAAGGCCGTCGCCGGCTGGCTTGAGAAGGGCAGCTCCACCAAGGAGGTCCCCTTCCGCCCCGCCCGCATCCTGCTGCAGGATTTCACGGGTGTTCCCGCCGTGGTCGACCTGGCCGCGATGCGCGATGCGCTCAGCACGCTGGGCGGCGATCCGCGCAAGGTGAACCCGCTGGTGCCGGTCGATCTCGTCATCGACCACTCCGTGATGGTGGACGTGTCCGGCACCAAGGACTCGCTGCAGAAGAACGTGGACATCGAGTTCGAGCGGAATGGGGAGCGCTATGAGTTCCTCCGCTGGGGCCAGTCCGCCTTCGCGAATTTCCGCGTGGTGCCGCCCGGTACGGGCATCTGCCACCAGGTGAACCTGGAATACCTGGCGCAGGTGGTCTGGACGTCGCAGGACGGGCCGGACACCTACGCCTTCCCGGACAGCTGCTACGGCACCGACAGCCACACGACGATGGTCAACGGCCTCGGCGTGCTGGGCTGGGGCGTCGGCGGGATCGAGGCCGAGGCCGCGATGCTCGGCCAGCCCATCGCCATGCTCATCCCCGACGTCATCGGCTTCAAGCTGGTCGGCGAATTGAAGGAAGGCATCACCGCCACCGACCTGGTGCTGACGGTGACGCAGATGCTCCGCAAGAAGGGCGTCGTCGGCAAGTTCGTGGAGTTCTACGGCTCGGGCCTCGATGTCCTGCCGCTGGCCGACCGCGCGACGATCGGCAACATGGCCCCGGAATACGGCGCCACCTGCGGCTTCTTCCCGGTGGACAAGACCACCATCGACTACCTGCGCATCTCCGGCCGCGACGAACACCGCATCGCGCTGACCGAGGCGTACGCGAAGGCACAGGGCATGTGGCGCGACGCCACGACGCCCGACCCGGTCTTCACGGATACGATGGAACTCGACCTGTCGACGGTCGAACCCTCCATGGCCGGCCCGAAGCGCCCGCAGGACCGCGTGGCGCTGTCCAACATCGCCTCCTCCTTCTCCAAGGACCTGGCGGCGGGCACGATGGGCGTGCCGGGCGACAAGGCCGATCTGCGCGTGCCGGTGGAAGGCAGCAACTATGACCTCGGCCACGGCGATGTCGTGATCGCGGCCATCACGAGTTGCACCAACACCTCCAACCCCTATGTCCTCGTCGCCGCCGGCCTCGTGGCCCGCAAGGCGCGGGCCAAGGGCCTGAAGCCGAAGCCCTGGGTGAAGACCTCGCTGGCGCCTGGCTCCCAGGTGGTGACCGAGTATCTGGACAAGGCGGGTCTGTCCGCGGACCTCGATGCGCTCGGCTTCCAGACGGTCGGCTATGGCTGCACGACCTGCATCGGCAATTCCGGCCCGCTGGCGGAGCCGATCGTGGATGCGGTGGAGAACAACAAGCTGGTCGTCTCCAGCGTGCTGTCCGGCAACCGCAACTTCGAAGGCCGCGTGCACGCCAATGTGCGCGCCAACTACCTGGCCTCGCCCCCGCTGGTCGTGGCCTATGCGCTGGCCGGCACGGTGAAGCTGAACCTGACGACCGACCCGATCGGCACCGGCAGCGACGGCCAGCCCGTGTTCCTGAAGGACATCTGGCCGACGACGCAGGAGGTGAACGACACCGTCCACGCCGTTGTCACCCGCAAGATGTTCATGGAACGCTACGGCGACGTCTTCAAGGGACCGGCGCAGTGGCAGGCCATCCGCGTCGATGCGGACAGCGACACCTATCGTTGGAACAGCGGCTCCACCTACGTCCAGAACCCGCCCTACTTCACGGGCATGACGATGGATGTGGCGGACATCAAGTCCGTGCACGGCGCGCGCATCCTGGCGAGCCTGGGTGACAGCATCACCACCGACCACATCTCCCCGGCCGGCTCCATCAAGAAGGCGTCCCCCGCGGGCGACTATTTGCTGGAACACCAGGTCCGCCAGAACGACTTCAACAGCTACGGCGCCCGCCGCGGCAACCATGAAGTCATGATGCGCGGCACCTTCGCCAACATCCGCATCAAGAACGAATTGGCCCCGGGCACCGAGGGTGGCGTGACCAAGCACCAGCCCTCGGGCGAGGTGATGCCGATCTACGACGCGGCCATGAAGTACCAGAAGGAAGGCGTGCCGCTGGTCATCTTCGGCGGCAAGGAATACGGCACGGGTTCGTCCCGCGACTGGGCGGCCAAGGGCACCTTCCTGCTGGGCGCCAAGGCCGTGATCGCGGAGAGCTTCGAGCGCATCCACCGCTCCAACCTGGTCGGCATGGGCGTGCTGCCGCTGGTCTTCAAGAATGGCGAGGACCGCAAGTCCCTCGGCATCACCGGCGCCGAGACGATCGACCTGCTGGGCATCGAGGAACTGTCGCCGCGCATGGACGTGACGATGGTGATCCATCGCGCCGACGGCACGACGCACACGACGACGCTGATGTGCCGCGTCGATACGGCGGATGAGGTCGAGTACTACCGCAATGGCGGCATCCTGAACTACGTGCTGCGCGGCATGGCGAAGGCGGCGTAAGCCACCCTTCACCGATGGGCTGGAAGGGGGCGCGGTCCGCAAGGGCCGCGCCCCTTTCGCGTCCGGGGCAGGCCGCCCATTTGCGTTGACACCGCCGGCCCGGCTTCGGGACAGTGGCGCAGGAGGAGGGCGCGATGCCGAGCCTGACCGTGGAGCTGACCGAACCCCTGGCCCGCTTCGTCGAGGAAGCGGTGGCGCGGGGCGAATACGCCGATGCCGGCGAAGCGCTGCGCGATGCCCTCTTCGTCCTGCGCCAGGAGAACCAGGTGCATGGCGAGAAGCTGGCGATCCTGCGCCGGGAAGTCCGGCGCGGCGCCATCGAGGCCGATGCGGGGCGGTTCTCCGACCTCACGGTCCAGGACATCGCCCGGCAGGTCCGCGCGGAAGCCGAACGCATCGCGTGACCGCGCCCGGATAACGGCTTGCCCCACGGGCGGCCGAGGATCTACGCGCCATCCTGGCCCACACCTTGCGCCACTTCGGCACCATCCAGCACGACAGCTATGCCGCCCTGATCCACCGGGCCGCCCTTCTGGTCGCAGCGGAGCCCGACCGGATCGGCAGCGTCGATCGCCGTGACATCGCCGAGGGGTTCCGCGCCTACCCCCTTTGGATCGCCGGGCGCCGGCGCAGCGCTTCCCCCCACATCCTGTTCTGCATCCGGGAAGGCGGCGGCATCGCCATCCTCCGCCTTCTCCACGCCGCCATGGACCCCACGCAGCACCTGGCGCCCTGAACCCCGGCGAACCCGACGCACCCGCATCCGTTACGGCCTTCATGCGCATCGCCGTCGTGATCAATTCCGCCTCCGGCTCCGCCCTCGGCCGCGACCAGATCGCGCTTGAGGTGGCGCGACACCTGGAGGCCGCGGGGCTCGATGCCGTGCTGGTTCCGGAACATCCGGACGGGCTGCTGGCACGGCTGGATCACGCCGTCGCGCATGGCGCGGATGCGGTGGTGGTGGGCGGCGGGGACGGCACCATCGCGGCGGCGGCGGCGCGGCTGATGGGCGGGCCGGCCGCGCTCGGCATCCTGCCGCTCGGCACCATGAACATGCTGGCCAAGGACCTCGGCATCCCGCTGGACCTCGCGGAGGCGGCGGAAGCGCTGGCCCATGGCGCGATCCGGGAGATCGATGTGGCGGAGGTGAACGGCCATTTCTTTCTGTGCTCCTCCGTCATCGGATCGCCGTCCTGGCTCGGCCGGCACCGCGAACGGCACCGGGGCCGCGCCTCCTTCCGCACGCGGGTCGCCTTCGCGCTGGCCGCCTTGCGGGCGGGCTGGCACCACCGGCCGATGCGCCTCAGCGTCGCGCTCGATGGAGGGCGCAGCGTGCGGCTGTGGACGCGGGCGCTGTCGGTCGCGAACAACGCCTATGCCGAGGGCTTCGGCCAGGTGATGGCCAAGCCCCGCCTCGATCGCGGCGAACTCGCCCTCTATGTCGCGCGGCGCTACGGCGCCTGTTGGTGGGTACGGCTGATGGTGGGGATGTTCCTCGGCACCTGGCGAGGCGCGCGGCTGGTGCATGAACGCACGGCGCGGGAGGTCACGATCCACACGCCCCGCACCGCGCTCCGCGTGATGAATGACGGGGAGGCCGTGCTGCTGCCGCCGCCGCTGGTCTATCGCACCCACCGCGCGGCGCTGCGCGTCATCGCGCCCCGCCTGGCGCCGGTCACGGTGGATGCACCGGCGGCGGATGCGCTGCCCCCCGGCGCCGCGCTGGCCTGACGATGGCATCCTGACCATGGCGCGCTGCATCGCCCATCTGTCGGATTTGCATTTCGGGTCGGAGGATCCCTCCGTCGTCGCGGCGCTGGCGGCCGACCTGTCGCTGAACCCGCCGGACCTGCTCGCCATCTCCGGCGACCTGACGCAGCAGGCGCGGCACCGGGAATTCATCGCGGCGATGACCTTCCTGCGTGCCATCCCCGTGCCCATGCTCGCCGTGCCAGGCAACCACGACATGACGCCCTATGACGTGATCGAGCGTTTCACCGACCCCTATGGCCGCTGGCGCCGGCATGTGGCGCCGGAGACGGAGCCGGTCTTCATGGATGGGGAGATAGCGGTGGTGGGGCTCAACACCGCGCGCCGCGGGGGGCTTTATCTCAACTGGGCGCGCGGCCGCGTCTCCCGCTCCCGCCTCGCCCATGCGGAGGCAAGGCTGGCGGCGATCCCGCCGGGGCTGTTCCGCATCGTCGTCGCGCACCACCCCTTCGTGGCGCCCGCCATGGCACCGGCGGCGCGGCTGGTGGGGAATGCGGCGCCGGCGCTGGAAGCCTTCGCGCGGCACGGGGTCGGGCTGGTGCTGACGGGGCATCTCCACCTCGGCGACATCAGGCCGGTCGGCGAGGGGGGGATGCTGCTGGTACAGGCGGCGACGGCAACCTCGACCCGGCTGCGCGGCACGCCCAACGCCTATAACCGCATCACGGTGGAGGATGGGCAGGCCCGCGTCGCGACCCGGGTCTGGGACGGCACCGCCTGGCGGGACGCGCCCACTTCCGTCACCGCCTGAGCGCGCGCCCCAGCGCCAGCGACGCCGGCACCGCCAGGACGCAGAGCGCCGCCATGCCCCAGAAACCCGCGCCCCCCAGCGCCGCATAGGCCGGGCCGCAGGCCAGCGTCACCAGCATCATCCAGAGGCCGACGCCGAGTGCGGCGTGCAGCGTCTGCGCCGTCGCGGCCTCCGCCGGGGGCACCACCCGCGCCAGCACCGCCATGGCCGCCAGATGCTGCATCCCGAAGGTGGCGGCGTGGAGCACCTGGGCCGGGAACAGCAGCAGCGGATCGACCGTGACCGCCGTGATGCCCCAGCGCAGCACGCCCGCCAGCGCCGCCGCCACGGACAGCCCCATGGGGCCCAGCCGCGCGACGATGCCGCGGCCCCAGAGGAACAGCGCGACCTCCGCCACCACCCCCGTGGCCCAGAGCGCGCCGATCAGCCCCGCCCCCAGCCCCGCCGCCTGCCAGTGCAGCGTGCCGAAGGCGTAGTAGAGCGCGTGGCTGGACTGGATCAGGGCGGAGACCGCGAGCAGCCGCCGGAAGGCCGGGATGCGCAGCGGCGCCAGGAACCCCGCCCAGCCCCGCGCGGCGCGGGATGCGCCCGGGGCCGCGCGCGGCAGCAGCAGCGCCGCCACCGCCGTGCCCGCCAGGCACAGCACCAGCAGCACCACGGCGCCCTGGGTGCCGGCGATGGCCACCGCCTGCCCGCCCGCCAGCGCCGCCAGGATGAAGGCGATGCTGCCGGCGGCCCGGACCCGCGCATAGTCGAAGCCGGGTTTCCCGCGCGCGGCGTTGACGGCCACCGCATCCGTCAGCGGCACGATCGGCGCGATCGCCGCGCTGTGCACCGCCTGAACCACCAGCAGCATGAGAAAGCCCGCCGGCAGCAGGAAGCCGCAGGCCGCCAGCGCCGAGATCGCGGCCGAGGCCGCCAGCACCGCCGGCGCATTGCCGATCGCATCCGCGATCCGCCCGCCGAGCGGCCCGGCCACCAGCCGCACCGCGGACCCCACCGCCAGCACCGCCGCCACCTGTTCGGCCGACAGCCCATGCCCCGCCAGCACCGCCGGCAGGAAGGGCAGGATGACGCCAACCGCGGCGAATTGCGTGGCGAAGATCAGGGCATGGCGCGCGGCAAGGGTCACGGCGCGCAACCTGACCGTTGCGGGTCAGCGGCGAAAGGGGGTCAGGCCGCTTCCCTGAAGCCCACGCGCGCATGGTGCCGCGCCGGCGCCACCGGCAGGGGCCGCCGGACCGCGACGGGGGTGTCCGCGACGGGGGTGTCCGCGACAGGGGGGGCCGCGATGGGGGGCTCCAGGCTCGATTCCAGGGCGAAGGCCGCGATCCCGGCCAGGATGGCGAGTGCCGCGACCGTGACGGCCAGCACGGTCAGGGCCAGGCGCTCGGCTTCCGGCATCGGCGCCGGGTCCATCAGGTCCTGCGGCACGATGCCGGCGGCGAGCCAGGCAACGGCCAGGGAGAGGGCGCCCACGGCCAGGCCGATCAGCCATGGTATCCGCCGCGGCAGGGCTGCCGGGCTTCGCGGATGGGTCATGCAGGGCCTCCTGCCCCAGCTGGCGCGGCGGGGGGGCCGGCCAGGAGCCCACCCTCCCGCACGAAGATTTACACTTCGTTGCCAGGCCGCACGGCAGGCCCTTGCCGGCCCAATCCGGCCCCAAAGGTTGCCAAGCCCGCGATGGCGTGCCACCCGTCACCTCCCCCACGGACCATGCCGACCAACCAGATGTCCGATACCACAAGGTCACACGGCCAGATGTTCGCTCCCCGGGTCCGCGCCGTCCTCGGCCCCACCAATACCGGCAAGACACACCTCGCCATCACGCGATTGCTGGCGCATGCCTCCGGCATCATCGGATTCCCGCTGCGCCTGCTGGCGCGCGAGAATTACGACCGCATGGTCGCCGCGAAGGGGGAGAAATACGTCGCCCTCATCACCGGGGAGGAAAAGATCGTCCCCCCGGAGGCGCGCTGGTTCGCCTGCACGGTGGAGGCCATGCCGCTCGACCGCCGCGCCGAATTCGTGGCGGTGGACGAGATCCAGCTCTGCGCCGATGCGGATCGCGGCCACATCTTCACCGATCGCCTGCTGCATGCCCGCGGCCTGGTCGAGACGATGTTCCTGGGTGCGGAGACCATCCGCCCCCTGCTGCAGCGCCTGGTCCCGCAGGCCGAGATCGAGACGCGCCCGCGCCTCTCGCAGCTCACCCACGCCGGCAACGCCAAGCTGACGAAGCTGCCGCCGCGTTCCGCCATCGTCGCCTTCAGCGCGACGGAGGTCTACGCCATCGCGGAGGCCGTGCGCCGGCGCCGCGGCGGCTGCGCCGTGGTGATGGGGCGGCTGTCGCCCCGCACGCGGAACGCGCAGGTGGCGCTCTACCAGAATCGTGAAGTCGATTTCCTGGTGGCGACGGACGCCATCGGCATGGGCCTGAACATGGATGTCGACCATGTCGCCTTCGCCGATCTGAAAAAATTCGATGGCCACACCCTGCGCGCCCTGAACGCGCAGGAAGCGGCGCAGATCGCAGGCCGCGCCGGCCGCGGCATGCGGGACGGCACCTTCGGCACCACGGCCGAATGCCCGCCCCTGCCGGACGAACTCGCCCACCAGATCGAGGGCCATCACTTCGAGGCCCTGTCCCAGATCGCCTGGCGGAACAGCGACCTCGATTTCGGCAGCATCGACGGGCTGCTGGACAGCCTGGCCGCGCCGCCGCCCCAGCCCGGCCTCGCCAAGGGCAATGACGCGGTCGACCACATCACGCTCAACGCGCTGTCGCGGGAGGTGGAGACGCGCGGCCTGGCGCAGGGCCGCGCCCGCGTGCGGCTGCTGTGGGAAGCCTGCCAGGTGCCCGATTTCCGCAAGATGTCGGATGACAGCCACACCAGGCTCTGCGGCAAGATCTTCACGCATCTCGCGCAGGAAGGCCGCCTGCCCACGGATTGGGTGGCGAGCAACATCGCCGCGCTGGGCAATGTGGAGGGCGACCTCGACACGCTGATGGCGCGCCTCGCGCATATCCGCATCTGGGCCTACATCGCCGCCCGCGCGGATTGGCTGACGGACGCCGAGACGCAGCAGGCCGAGGCCCGCCGCGCCGAGGAAGCGGTCAGCGACGCTCTGCATGAACGCCTGATCGCCCGATTCGTGGACCGCCGCGCCGCGCACCTGATCCGCAGCCTGGACGACACGGAGAAGGAGCTTCTTTCCGCCGTCACCCGCCAGGGCGACGTGCTGGTGGAAGGCCATTCCGTCGGCAAGGTGCAGGGCTTCCACTTTCACCCCGACCCGGATGCGACGAAGGAGGAGGAGAAGCGCCTCGTCCTCCGTGCCGCCCGCCGCGCGCTGCGGGAGGAGATGCCCCGCCGCCTGGCCGCGCTGGAGATGGCGAAGGACGAGGCCTTCACCCTGACGCCCCAGCACCGCGTCATGTGGGACAATGCGGAGGTCGCGCGGCTGCGCCCGGGGCCGGAACCGCTGAAGCCCCATGTGGACGTCATCGCCACCGAATTCCTGGACAACACGCAGCGCGAAAGGGTGCGGGCCAAGCTCGCGCTCTGGCTCGATGCGCTGGTGAAGAAGGAACTCGGCGGGCTGGAGGCCATGGAGGCCAAGGCAGCCGAGGACAACACGCTGCGCGGCCCGGCCTTCCGGCTGCGGGAGAATATGGGCCTGGCCCCCGGCGCGACGGACCGGGAGGTGCCGGCCGATCTGCGGACGCGCCTCAAGGCCATCGGCATCCGGGCGGGGCGCTATGCGCTGTATATGCCCGATGTGCTGAAGCCGCGGGCGATGCAGCTGCGCGCCCAGCTCTGGGCGCTCCGCCGCAACATCCCGACGCCGCTGCTGCCCAACCCCGGCCTGGTGGCGGTGACGCTGCCGGAGGTGCCGCTGCCGGCGCCGGAGGATCCCAACACGCCGCGCGGGCCGGAAGGCTGGCCCTCCGGCTTCGCCATCATGGCGGGCTGGCTGCCGGCGGGGCGCGTGTTGCTGCGCCTCGATGTCGCGGAACGCATCGCGGGGGAACTCGGCTACCTGACGCGCCGCGCGCCCGCGCCGGTGCCGGAAGGGCTGGCATCGCGCCTCGGCGTGAAGGGCGACACGCTGCCGATGGCGCTGGAAGCCATGGGCTTCCGCCTGATGCCGGGCAGCGAGCTGGAGGAAGGGCAGTTCGGCCCGCCCGCACCCGCCCGCATCAGCGTCCACCGCCCCGAACGCCAGGGGCAGCGTGGCCCCCGCCGTCCCGAGGGACGTGCCGAAGGGCGTGGCGAAGGCCGGGCCGAGCAGGCGCGTGGTCCCCGCCGGGACGACAGGCAGGGTGACCGCCAGCGCGCCCCCCGCCCGGAAGCCGCGCCGGATGGCACGCCGCGCCCCGTCTATTTCGGCCCGCCCATCCCGCCGGAGCTGCGCCAGCCCCGCCCGGATCGCGGCCCGCGCCGCGATGGCCCGCCCAGGGACGGACAGCGGCGGGAAGGACAGCGGCGGGATGGGCCGCCCCGGGAAGGACAGCGCGATGGCCAGCGCCGGGACTTCGGGCCGCGCCGCGACTCCGGCCCGCGCCCGCCCCGGGATGCCGCGCCGGCCGGCGACCAGCCGCCGGCACCCCAGGCTGACCGCCCGCAGGGTGATCGTCCGCGCCAGGATCGCCCCCAGGGTGATCGCCCCCAGGGCGATCGGCCGCGCTTCGACGGCCCCCGCCCGGAACGGCGCCCCGATGGCCCGCGCCCCGATCGCCCGCGCGGCGACCGGCCGCGCTTCGACGGGCCTCGCCCGGATCGCGGTGGTGACCGGGGCGGCGACCGCTTCGGCCCGCGCGACCGGCCGCGGGAGGTGATCGCGGCGCCGAAGCCCGATTCGCCCTTCGCCGTCCTGGCGCAGCTGAAGCTGAAGAAGGACTGATCGCGGCATGGAGGCAGGGGAAGGGCGCGATTTCCAGCGTCTCGACCTCTGGCTCTGGTGCGCGCGGCTGGCCAAGACGCGGGGGGAATGCGCCCGGCAGGTTTCGGCCGGCCGGGTGCGCATCAACCGCCTGCCGACCGACAAGCCCCATGCGAAGCTGCGCGTGGGGGATGTGCTGACCCTGGCGATCGGCGGGCGCGTGCGGGTCTGGCGCGTGCTGGCGCTGGCGGAGCGGCGCGGCCCTGCGAGCGAGGCGCGGGCGCTCTATGACGATCTCTCCGATCCGGTTTGACCCCCACTCCGGATGACGTTGGATCACGCAGCGCGGCATACCCCGCTTGCCTTGCGTCGCGCGCCGGGCCATGTCGTCATCTCCGCGCTGCTGGCATGGCGCGGACGAAAGCCGCCGCAGGGGCGCGGCACGCATCTCCGCCGGAGGCGCAGTTGACCTACGTCGTCACCGAGAACTGCATCAAGTGCAAGTACATGGACTGCGTGGAGGTCTGTCCGGTGGACTGCTTCTACGTGGGCGAGAACATGCTCGTCATCCATCCCGACGAATGCATCGATTGCGGCGTCTGCGAACCGGAATGCCCCGCGGAAGCCATCCTGCCCGACAGCGACGACAAGGCGACGCCCTGGGTCGAGTTGAACCGCACCTATTCCACGCAATGGCCGAACATCACCCGCAAGGGCCAGGCGCCCGCCGATGCGGATGAATGGAAGGACAAGCCGGGGAAGAAGGACCTCTTCGACCCCAATCCCGGCTCCCCCTGAACCCGGATCGCGCCACGCCGCGAGCAAGCCCGCACCCGCGCCTCCCCCGGCCGGGGCGGGGGTGGAAACGCACGCCGGTTTGTGTTATGTTATCAATGGGATCGGGAAAACGACACGGATCGCCGCGCGTTTCCCCCTCATCGGGTTCATGACAAGCCCGCGACCGGGCCTCGCCCGCGATGCCATCCCCCAGCGGGGGATGCAACGTGGCAGGTCGTCCGTGACGCGGCATGGAAAGCGGGTGGCGTGATGAAGCAAACCGCCCAGGCGCAGACGGGCGCCGCGAAGGCCGGCGCCAAGCCGAAGGCCGCCACTGCCGAGGTTGGCACCGCCGAGGTTGGCACCGCCGAGGTTGGCACCGCCGAGGTTGGCACCGCCAAGGCGGCCACTATCAAGGCTGCCACCGCCAAGGCTGCCGCCGTGGCGAAGCCGCCCGGCAAGGCCGCCGCCAAGCCCACTGAGACCAGGCCCGCCGTGAAGCCCCAGGCAGCGTCCCCGGCGAAGGCGGCAGCGCCCGCCGCCAAGACCCCTGACAGCAAGGCAACCACCATCAAGACCCCCGCCACGACGCCGCCGAAGGCCAAGGACCCCGCGGGCAAGACCCCCGAGGCGAAAACAGCCGTGGCAAAGGCCGCCGAGATGCCGGCACCAAAGGCCGCGCCGGCCGAAGCCCCGGCCGCCGTCGCGACGCCCGCCGCCCGCGCGCCCGAAGCCGCGCCGCGCCAGGCCCCCCCGATGCAGAACCGCAGCACGCCACCCCGCCCCACCGCCGCCGCCGCCGCCTCGGCGCGCCCGCCGGTCTATCCCCCCCGCCCCGCACCCCGCCAGCCGGTGGTGGAGGAAGGGGATGACGCCCCCTCCCCGCCCCCGCCGCCGAAGCCCAAGGGCCCGCCGGTCGAGTTCCACGCCGGCGACCATGTCGTCTACCCCACCCATGGCGTCGGCCAGGTCCAGGGGATCGAGGAAATGCCGGTGGCCGGCATGTCCCTCAAGGTCATCATCGTGACCTTCGAGGAGAACCGGATGACGCTGCGCGTCCCGGTCAACAAGGCCGCCTCCTCCGGCCTCCGCAAGCTCGCCAGCGCGGAGATGATGAACGAGGCCCTGGAAGTCCTGCGTGGCCGCGCCCGTATCAAGCGCACCATGTGGTCCCGCCGCGCCCAGGAATACGAGGCGAAGATCAACTCCGGCGACCCGCTGGCGATCGCCGAAGTGGTCCGCGACCTGCACCGCAATGCCGGCCAGCCGGACCAGTCCTTCTCCGAACGCCAGATCTACGAACAGGCGCTGGATCGCCTGGCGGCCGAACTCGCCGCCATCGACCGCACGGACAAGAACGCCGCGGCCGACAAGCTGCAGACATTTCTCAAGACCGTCACCTGACGGTGACGCCGGGTCTCAAGACCGTCACCTGACTACAACGCCGGGCCTCAGGATCACCGCCTGAGGCCCGGCCCCGGAGCCCCCCGGACCATGCCCGACGCCCAACCCAGCCGCCTGTCGCCCCATCTCCGGCGCCTGGAGGCCGAGGGCATCGCCATCATCCGGGAAACCGCGGCCAGCTTCCGCAATCCCGTCCTGCTCTATTCCATCGGCAAGGACAGCAGCGTCGTCCTGCACATGGCGATGAAGGCCTTCGCCCCGGGCAAGCCGCCCTTCCCCCTGCTGCACATCGCGACGGGCTGGGACTTCAAGGCGATGCTCGAATTCCGGGACCGCCGCGTGGCCGAACTCGGCCTGACCTGCATCGTCCACACCAACCCCGATGGCCTGGCGCGCGGCATCGGGCCCCTCACCCACGGCTCCCAGCTCCACATGAACGTCATGGGGACGGAGGCGCTGAAACAGGCGCTGGACGCGCATGGCTTCGACGCCGCCCTGGGCGGCGCCAGGCGGGATGAGGAGAAGGCGCGGGCCAAGGAACGCGTCTTCAGCCACCGCACCGCCGGCCATGCCTGGGAACCGCGCAACCAGCGGCCGGAACTCTGGGGCCTCTACAACACCCGCCTGAACCCCGGTGAGGGGATGCGCGTCTTCCCCCTCTCCAACTGGACCGAATTCGACGTCTGGGACTACATCGCGGCGGAGGACATCCCGGTGGTCCCCCTCTATTTCGCCGCCGAACGGCCCATGGTCCGCCGCTCCGGCGCCCTCATCATGCGCGACGACGACCGCATGGCGCTGGAACCCGGGGAGGCGGTGGAACCGATGTGGGTCCGCTTCCGCACCATGGGCGACTGGCCCCTGACCGGCGCCCATGAAAGCCGGGCGGAGACCATCGACCAAGTGCTGGCCGAAATCCGCGACAGCCGGAAAAGTGAACGCGAGGGCCGCCTGATCGACAGCGACCAGGAAGCCTCCATGGAACGCAAAAAACGCGAAGGGTATTTTTGATAGGCTGCCGCGGGCCAGTCACCAGGCGGGCCGCCCGGGCCCCGCAACGCTCACCAGCCGTTGTCGATCACGCCAACTCGTATTCCACTTCCGGCACGTAATGCGCGGCCTCCTTCCCGAGGAAGGAGGAGAAGAGAGTAAAATGCTCCACGGTCACGGGGGGCGTGCGGAACAGGCTGTGGGCCTGGACGAAGCCGATCAGCTTGTGCGTCTCCGCCCGGTCCGTCCGCGCCAGCGTCACATGGGGGGCGAAGCGCCGGCGCTCGGGCTCCAGCCCGATCCGCTGCATGGCGGTTTCCACCTTGTTCTGCAGGCGGGTCAGGGCGTCCGACCGCTCCGCCGTCACATGCAGGGACTGGATCCGGCCCGCCTTCTCGAAGGTGCCGACGCCGGCCAGCGCCAGGTCGAAGCGCGGGCATCGGATGGCGGCCAGCGCCGTGTCCACCTCCTCCGCCTGCCAGCCCTGCACCTCCCCGATGAAGCGCAGCGTGAGGTGGTAATTCTCCGGCGGCACCCACCGGGCACCCGGTATGCCCCCGGACAGGGCCGATAGCTGGGCCTTGACCAGGGAGGGGAGGGAGAGGGCAACGAACAGACGCAGCATCGGCAGGCGCTCCGAATCCGGGGCAGCCCCAGCGGACTACAAAGGCCGCACCCGGTCCAGTAGCGTTTCGATGGCAGGAAGGATGCGCTCCGCCAGCAATTGTGCGCCCCGTGCGGTGGGGTGGATGCGGTCCGGCTGGTTGAGCGCGGGGTCGCCGGCGATGCCTTCCAGCAGGAAGGGGTAGAACACGATATCGGGACGGTCCCGCGCCAGATCGCTGAACACCGCCGCGAATTCCCGGCCGTATTCGGCGCCGAGGTTGGGCGGCGCGATCATGCCCGCCAGCAGCACCGGCAGGCGGCGCTGGGCCAGCGCATCCAGGATCGCGACCAGGTTGCCCCGCATCTGCGTGGGCGTCAGGCCGCGCAGCCCGTCATTGCCGCCGAGCGCCACGATCACGGCATGGGGCCGGTCCGCCAGCGCCCATTCCAGCCGCGCGCGGCCGCCCGCCGTGGTGTCGCCGGACACGCCGGCATCCAGCAGGCGCACATTGCGCCCCTTGGCCCGCAGCAGCGCCTCGATCCGCGCCGGCGGGCCTTCTCCCCGCGCCAGGCCGAAGCCCGCGGTGATGCTGTCCCCCAGCATCAGCAGGCGGATTTCCTGTCCCTGTGCTACCGCAGGGCGCGCCGCCAGCAACAATCCGCAACCTGCCATGGCCTTTTGCAGCGCAGCGCGGCGCCCATATCGGGCCAAACCTTGCGAGGACTTCATGTCAGATCCCCAGGCACTGGTGTCGGCGAACGGCCTCGTCTTCACCGCCGCCGCCGCCTCCGGCCCCGTCCATGTGCTCCGCGGCGTCGACCTCAGCGTCGGCGCGGGGGAGGCTGTGGGCATCGTCGGTCCCTCGGGGTCAGGCAAGACATCGCTCCTCATGCTGCTGGCGGGGCTGGAACGCCCCACCGCGGGCAGCCTCCAGGTCGCGAACCAGGACCTGAAGGCGATGGACGAGGACGCCCTCGCCCGCTTCCGTCGGGACGAAGTGGGGATCGTCTTCCAGGCCTTCCACCTCATCCCCACCATGTCGGCGCTTGAGAATGTGGCGATGCCGCTGGAATTCGCGGGGCGGCGTGATGCCTTCGACCGCGCGGCGGCGGCGCTGAAGGATGTTGGACTCGGCCATCGCCTGGACCACTACCCCGGCCAGATGTCGGGCGGCGAGCAGCAGCGCGTGGCGCTGGCCCGCGCCGTGGTGGCGGAACCGCGGCTGATCCTGGCGGATGAGCCGACCGGCAACCTGGACCGCGCCACGGGCGGCGTCGTGATGGACCTGCTCTTCGGGCTGCGGGAGCGCCTCGGCACCACCCTCATCCTCATCACCCATGACCCCGCGCTGGCGGAGCGTTGCGGCAGGCAGGTGCGGATGGAGGATGGCCGCATCACAAATGACAGCGGCAACGGCCTGCGCATGGCGGCGGAATAGGCCCATGCTGACCCATGTCCGCCAGGGCTTCCGCCTGGCGCGGCGGGAATTGCGGGGCGGCTTCGCCTCGCTCCGCATCGTCCTCGCCTGCCTGGCGCTGGGCGTCGCCGCCATCACCGCCGTCGGCACGCTGCAATCCGCCACCAAGGCCGGGCTGGCCGCCGATGGCGCCCGGCTGCTGGGCGGCGATGTGGAGGTCCGCGTCGCCTACCGCCCCCTGTCGCGGGAAGCCCTGGACTGGGCCACCAGCCGCGGCGCCCGCGTCTCCGAGGTGATCGAGATGCGCGCCATGGCCGTGGCCCCCAACGGCGAACGCAGCCTGGTGGAGTTGAAGGCGGTGGATGCCGCCTGGCCGCTGATCGGCGACTTCTCCACCGTCACGGGCGCGACGCTCGCCCCCCAGGCCGGCCGCCCCGCCGTGGCGCTGGAAGCCTCCGTCGTCGATCGACTCGGCATCAATCCTGGCGAGGCGATCCGCATCGGGGAGGCCAGCTTCACCTTCATCGGCACCATCGCGCAGGAACCGGACCGGGTGGCGAGCCCCGCCGTGCTGGGCCCGCGCGCGCTGATCCTGGCGCAATCCCTGCCCGCCACGGGCCTGGTGCAGCCGGGATCGCTGGTGAACTACGACACCCGCGCCCTGCTGCCGCCGGGGACCGAGGCCCGCAGCTTCGGCCGCGCCTGGCAGGCCGCGATGGGCGATGGTGGCTGGCGCGTCCGCTATTCGGACCAGGCGGAGCCGGGGGTGAACCGCTTCCTGGACCGCGCCGCGGCCTTCCTGACGCTGGCGGGCCTCACCGCCCTGCTGGTGGGTGGCATCGGAGTCGCCACCGGCGTACGCGCCTGGCTGGAGGCCCGTGGCCGCACCATCGCGACGCTGCGCTGCCTCGGCGCGCCATCGGGCACCATCCTGGCCACCTACCTGATCCAGGTGCTGGTGCTGGCGGCGATCGGCATCGCCATCGGCCTCGTCGTGGGGTCCGGCGTGACGTGGCTGGCGGCGCAGGCGCTGGCCGGCGCGCTGCCGGTGCCGCCCAGGCTCGGCTTCTACCCCGGCGCGCTGGGGCTGGCGGCGCTGTATGGGCTGCTGACGGCGCTGGCCTTCGCGCTCTGGCCGCTCGGCCGCGCGCAGCGCATCCCGGGGGCGGCGCTGTTCCGGGACCTCGTCACCGCCAATCCGGGCTGGCCGTCCCGCCCGATCCTGCTGGCGAACCTGCTGGCGGCGCTGGCGCTGGTGGCGCTGGTGGTGGGCACGGCGGAACAGCCGAAATTCGCGCTCGGCTTCTGCGGCGGCGCGGCGGTGACGCTGCTGCTGTTCCGGCTCGGCGCCACCGGCCTCATGCGCTTCGCGCGGGGGCTGCGCGGTATCCGGCGCCCGGCCTTCCGCCTCGGCCTCGCCAACCTCCATCGCCCCGGCGCGCCGACGCCGACCATGCTGGTGGCACTCGGCATCGGCCTGACGACGCTGGCCGCCATCGCGACGATCGAGGGCAATCTCCGCGCCCAGTTGGCGGACCAGCTGCCGCGCGCCGCCCCCAGCTTCTTCTTCATCGACATCCAGAACGACCAGGCGGAGGAATTCGACCGCATCGCCCGCGCCCAGGCCGGCGTCGACGATGTCCGCCGCGTGCCCTCGCTCCGGGCGCGCGTCGTGGCCGTGAACGGCACGCCGGCGGAGCAGGTGAACGCGACCGAGGAGACGCGCTGGGCGCTGCGCGGCGACCGCGGCCTGACCTATGCCGCGACCCCGCCGGAGGGCACGCGCCTGGTGGAGGGCCAGTGGTGGCCGGCCGACTACAGCGGCCCGCCCTTGGTGTCCTTCGACGCCGCCATCGCCCGCGGCTGGGGCATCGGCATCGGCGCCACCCTCACCGTGAATGTCCTCGGCCGCGACATCGACCTGAAGATCGCGAGCCTGCGGGAGATCCAGTGGCGCGGCCTCGGCATCAACTACGTCATGGTGGCGTCGCCCGGGCTGCTCTCCGCCGCGCCGCACACCCACATCGCGACGGTCCGCAGCGACGCGGCGCAGGAGGTTTCGGTGCTGCGCGCCATCACCGATGCCTTCCCCAACGTCTCCGGCATCCGGGTGCGGGATGCGCTGGAAGCGGTGGCGGGGCTGCTGTCCCGCGTCGGCGTGGCACTCCAGGCCACGTCATCGGTCACGCTGCTGGCGGGGATGCTGGTGCTGGCCGGCGCGGTCGCCGCGGGTCAGCGGGCGCGGGTGCGGGATGCCGTCATCCTCAAGACCATCGGCGCCACGCGCAGCCAGATCCGGGGCGCCTGGCTGGTGGAATTCGGGCTGCTCGGCCTGGTGGCGGGGCTGCTGGCGGCGGCGGCGGGCTCCGCGGCTTCCTGGGCCGTCATGAACTTCGTCATGAACGCGCCCTGGGTCTTCCTGCCGGGGACGCTGGCGGTGACGGTGGCGGGCTGCGTGCTGCTGACTCTCGGCCTCGGCTATATCGGCACGGCGCTGGCGCTGCGGGCGCGGCCGGCGCCGCTGTTGCGGAACGAGTAGGTCTCGGGCTTCATCGGGGGCATGGACCATTTTCCCGAAGCCGCCCTTTCGGCGGACGATGCCGCCCGCCTCCGCCACGCCTATGCCCTGGCCGGCAAGGCGCGGGCGCGGGGCGACCGCCCCTTCTCCGCCGTGGTGGTCGCCGCCGATGGCGCCATCCTGGCGGAGGGGCTGTCCACCCAGGGGGCGGGCGGCGGCGGCACGCTCGCCCACAGCGAGATGAATGCCTGCCAGGCCGTGATCGCCGCCGGCATCCCCCGCGCCACCTTGCGGGCGGCCACCATCTATTCCTCGGGCGAGCCCTGTTCCATGTGCTCCTCCGCCATCTTCTACACCGGCATCGGCAGGGTGGTTTACGGCCTGTCCGCCGCCGCCATCCTGCATCTGCGAAACGCCCAGCCCCATACCGCCGGCCTCAACCTCTCCTGCCGCGCGGTGCTGGCGACGGCGGCCGAGTCGGTGGAGGTGGTGGGCCCGGCGCTGGAGGCCGAGGGCGCCGTCCCCCACCAGGGCTACTGGGTACAGGGCGCGGCGTAGGGCGCCTCCGTACCAGATTCTACAGCCCGCAGCCCGGGACGCCGCGGAAGACCGCGCCGTGCGGGTTGATCTGGATTACGAAAACTCCATATGATGGCGCATGCCGGGGCGGCTCTCACCCTCGCCCCGCAGGAGGTTTAGCAACCATGGCTTTCGGTCCCGACAACCGCTTTCAGACGGGCACGTCGGCCTGGACCCAGCCCTTCGGGCGGTCCGCGGCCGTTGATCAGGCGCAGCTCGACGAAGGGCTGCGGAGCTACATGCTGCGCGTCTACAACTGGATGGCCTCCGGCCTCCTGATGACCGGCATCGTGGCCTACCTGATCTCGTCGAACCCCGACGTGGCCGCGCTGTTCTACCAGGTCGTCCGCGGTCCGCGCGGCGTCAGCACCGTGCCGACCATCCTCGGCTGGGTCGCGATGTTCGCCCCGCTCGCCTTCATCCTGGTGCTGTCCTTCGGCATCAACCGGATGAGCAAGACGACGGCGCAGGCGCTGTTCTGGGTCTTCTGCGCCGTGATGGGCGCGTCGATGTCCAACATCTTCGCGATCTACACGGGCGCCTCCATCGCCTCGACCTTCTTCATCACGGCGGCGATGTTCGGCTCGGTCAGCCTCTACGGCTACACGACCAAGGCGGACCTGACCCGGATGGGCAGCTTCATGATGATGGGCCTGATCGGCATCATCATCGCGGGCCTGGTGAACATGTTCATCCAGTCCTCCGCCCTGCACTTCGCGATCAGCGTCATCGGCGTGGTGGTCTTCGTCGGCCTCACCGCCTACGACACGCAGCGGATCAAGGCGGACTACCTGGAATACGCCTATGCCGAAGGCACGGATGAAGCCGGCAAGCGCAGCGTCTTCGACGCGCTCGGCCTCTACCTGAACTTCGTCAACATCTTCCAGCTGCTGCTGCAGTTCGTCGGCGTCCGCCGCGAATAGCAATCCGCACCCGGAAGGGGCCTGAGATGGCGGCGCGCATCCCCCGGGGTGCGCGCCGCTTCCGTTTTGGGGTGCCGCGATGCTATGGCACCGCCGTGCGCCTGCGACCCGCCCTGATCCGCCTGCTGACCATCCTGCTGCTGCTGCAGTGGGGCACGGCATTCGGCCATTGCCTGCGCATGGCATCCCCGGAAGCGCTGCTCCACCTGGAGATCTGCACGCCGGACGGCATCCAGCGCTTGGCGATGCCCATCGCGGCCGATCCGACGGGTGAGGATGGCGCGGACCCCGCCACCCCCGTGCCCGCCCATCCGGCCGCGGGCATCTGCCCCGTCTGCGCCGGCCCCGCCACGGTGGCCCTGCCGCCGCCGCCCGTCAGCCTGGTCGCACCGCTGCTGCTGGTGCAGGCGCCGCAGCCGCCGGCGCCTTCCACCCCCAGCCCGGCACCACCGCCGCGCTGCCAGCCCCAGCCCCGGGCGCCACCGACCTCCTGAACCCCGTCCATGCCCGCCGGCCCCGCGCCGGCATGCCCAACGGCTTCAGGAACCCATCATGTCCCGTTCGATCATCGCGGCCGCCACCCTCGGCCTGCTCGCTTGCCTGCCGCTCGCCGCGGAGGCCCATGTCACGCTGGAAATCCAGCAGGCCCCGCCCAATTCCACCTACCGCGCCGTCTTCCGCGTGCCCCATGGCTGCGAGGGCGCGCCCACCATCCGCGTCACCGTCCGCCTGCCGGAAGGCGTGACGGAAGCCCGCCCCATGCCCAAGGCCGGCTGGACGCTGCGCACCGTGCCCCGCGCCACCGCCCCCGCCGCCGCAGGCCACGGCGCCGCGCCCCCGGTCGCTGAGGTGATCTGGGAGGGTGGCAGCCTTGAAGACGCGCATTACGATGAGTTCATCGTGCGGATGCGCCTGCCCGATCGGGCCGGCGAGTTGCTCTACATTCCCGTCGTGCAGGATTGCCCGGATGGGAAGCAGGCCGCCTGGGTCGAGATCCCGGAACCCGGCCGCCGCGTGACGGACTACCGCATGCCCGCGCCGGCCCTGCGCCTGGCGCCGCGCAACTGAAGGGGACCCGGACCATGGACCAGACCCGCCGCCTGCTGCCGCTCGCCGCCCTCGCCGCCGCTGGGGCAGCCAGCCTCGCCCCACGCCCCGCCGCCGCCTGCGATGCGGAGGCGATGGAAGCCCACCTCACCGCCGTCTGCGACGGCGCGCTGGAACCCGCCCGCCAGGCCCTCGCCGCCGCAATGGAACACGCGACGGCGGAGGAACGGATGGCGATGCAGCGCGCGCTGACCATCGCCAACAACACCTGCACCACCGGCGATCCCGTCGCCGGCGCCCGCATCGCCGCCAACCTGGCGCGCCTCGCGGGCCGGATCGAAGGCCGCGCCGGCGTGCAGAGCCTGACACTCGACCTGCTGGGCTGAGGGGAACACCATGACCATCCTGACCCGCCGCGCCGCCATCGGCGCGGCGATCCTGCTCGTCCCCGGCATCGCCTCGGCCCAGCAGCAAGGCGTCACCGTCGCCTCCCCCTGGACCCGCGCCGCGGGCCAGGGCGGCACGGGGGCCGGCTTCATGACGCTGCGCAACGCCGGCCCCACGCCGGACCGCCTGGTGTCGGCCCGCGCCGCCATCGCCCGCACGGTGGAACTGCACACCCACATCCACGACAATGGCGTGATGCGCATGCGCCCCGTGCCCGCCATCGAGGTCCCGGCAAGGGGCGAGGTCCAGCTGCGGCCGAGCGGCTTCCACCTGATGCTGATCGGCCTGACCGCCCCGCTGCGGCAGGGCGAGCGCATTCCCGTGACGCTCGTCTTCGAACGGGCGGGGGAGGTGCAGGTGGAACTCACCGTCGAATCCGCGGGTGCACGCGGTCCGGCCGCAGCCGGCCATCACCACTGACGCGACAGCACCCGGCCATGCTGTGATGCCCCCCGACCCGAGGAGGACAAACGGCATGGCCAGGCGCATCAATCCCGCCACCCTGGACGCGGTGGTGGGCACCTTCTACCCGCCGCCCTTCCACACCCCCTGCCTCGCCCGGGCGCGCACGAAACTGGGCGACGCCGCGGGGCTGACGCAGTTCGGCGTCAACCTGCTGCGGCTGCCGCCGGGCGCATGGTCCAGCCAGCGCCACTGGCAGACCCTCTCCGACGAATTCGTCTTCGTCCTGGCCGGTGAGGTCACGCTGGTGACGGATGCGGGGGAGGAGGTGCTGAAGGCCGGGGAGGCCGCGGGCTTTAACAGGCTGCGGAAGGACGGGCGGCTGAGGATGGGCGAGCGAATTTTCGTGCAGGAAAGGATGACGCGCAGACACGATGTGGTTGCATCGTGGCAAGCGCCAAAGGGGGTTGGCCCGAATCCTGCGCGGAAAGGCGCCGTCCAGCCGACCCGTCCCGTTTTTCCGCAGCCTGTTAAGGCCGGCCACCCGGATGGCCACCACCTCCGCAACCACAGCGCCCAGCGCGCTGGTGCTGGAGATCGGCACGCGGATCGAGGGTGACGGCGCCGTCTATCCGGATATCGACATGCTGGCCCCCGGCTTCGGCGAGCCCGCGATGTACACGCGCCGCGACGGCACGCCCTGTCCCGATCTGCGGCGACGCGGGCCCGGCGAGGAATAGCCGGCCCCGGTTGTCGCCAGCCGCGAAGCGGAGCAAACCCTTCCCCAACCTACTGGGGAAAGGATACGACCATGCTGAAAATCCATGGAATCGCGCGCAGCCGGGCCTTCCGCTGCATCTGGGCGGCTGAGGAAGCCGGCCTGCCCTACGAAGTGATCCCGATCGGCTTCGGCCCGGGGCTCAAGGATGCCATCTCGGCCGTCAATCCGAACGGCAAGGTGCCGGCCATGACGGATGGCGACCTCACGCTGTTCGAAAGCCTGGCGATCAACCTGCACATCGCCGCCAAGGCCGGCGCGCCGCTGATGCCCACGGGCGACGATGCCTCCCGCGTCCTGCAATGGACCTTCTGGGCGGCGACGGAGGTCGAGCCCTCGGCCGGGATGTGGGCCTACAACACCTATCTGAAGCCGGCCGACCAGCGGGACGCGGCGGTGGCGAAGGCGGGGGCGGAAGGCGTCGCCGCGCGCCTGGCGGTGCTGGAAGGCCACCTGGCCAAGGGCGGCCCCTGGCTGCTGGGGGCCACCTACACCATCGCCGACTGCAACCTGGCCGCCGTGCTCTACGGCGCCTGGTCCAACGGCTTCGATTTCAGCGCCTTCCCGAAGGCCAAGGCCTGGCTTGATGCCTGCGTGAGCCGCCCGGCGGCGCTGGCCGCCCGGAAGCAACGGGACGGCTGATCCCCGTTACCCCTGGCCACTAGCCTCGGCCGTGGCCCGCCTCAGCGCGGGCCGCGGCTGCGGTTCTGGGCCAGTTGGTCCGGCGTCAGCTGGAAGCTGATGCGCACCACGTAGTTGCCGGCGGACACGCCATCGCCGATCGGCAGGCGCAGCCGCGCCGCCTGGCCATTGGTGTTGATGCGGGTCTGGTTCGACGCCATCGCTGCCCGCGCCGTGAAGGCCTGGCGCTCGATCACATCCGTGTCGCCGGCATCCGACACCGCGGCGAACCACGGAAGGTCGAGGCTGCCGCCCCGCGCGGCCGGCCCGCGTTCCACCTGGAAGCGCGGCGTGACGCGCACATCCAGCGCCCGGCGGTCCCGCGACGCATAGTCGCAGACCGCGTCGAAGCCCGCGATCCGCGCATCCAGCACCATCGTGGTCAGGTCCCGCGGCGCGCCGGCGACATACTGGGTCAGGTCCGCGCCATCGGCCAGGATGGTGATACGCGGGCAGGGCGCCTGCCCGGCGGTCAGCACGTTGCTGGTCGATTCGCTGCCACCGCAGGCCGCCAGCATCGCCGGCAACGCCACCACCGCCACACCCTTGGCCACAACGGACCGGAACCCTGGCTGCGTCATGCCGGAGCACTCCCCCTTTGAACCCGTCACCGCGGCCGGTAAGGTGGCGCCGCGCCACCCGCTGCGTCTATCGCATCGCGGGCGCCGCCCGACTATCCCCTATGCCCATCCCCGCCCCACACCTAGAAGCCGAGCCTCCGAAGCCCCGATGCCCGATGAGACGAAGCCCCGGCTGAACGTGTTGCTGGCCGGCCCGCGCGGATTCTGCGCCGGCGTGGACCGCGCCATCAAGATCGTGGAGGAGGCGCTGCGCCGCCACGGCGCACCCGTCTATGTGCGGCATGAGATCGTGCACAACCGCTTCGTGGTCGAAAGCCTCGAACGCCAGGGCGCCGTCTTCGTCGAGGAACTGGACGAGATCCCCGATGACGGCCGGCCCGTCGTCTTCTCCGCCCATGGCGTGCCGAAGGCGGTGCCGGAAGCGGCGGCGAAGCGGAACCTCTTCGCCCTCGACGCCACCTGCCCCCTGGTGTCGAAGGTGCACCGGGAGGCGGAGCGCCATTTCGCCCGCGGCCGCCACATCATGCTGATCGGCCATGCCGGCCATCCGGAGGTCATCGGCACCATGGGCCAGCTTCCCCCCGGCGCCGTGACGCTGGTGGAGGATTCCGCCCATGCCGAGACGGTGGAGGCCCCCTCCGACCTGCCGCTGGCCTACACGACGCAGACCACCCTCTCGGTCGATGACACCGCCGATATCGTCGCCATCCTCCAGCGCCGTTTCCCGGACATCGCCGGCCCGGCGAAGGAGGACATCTGCTACGCTACCACCAACCGCCAGGCGGCGGTGAAGGCCATCGCGGCCCGGGGGGCGGAGCTCGTGATCGTCGTCGGCGCGCCGAACAGCAGCAATTCCGTGCGGCTGGCGGAAGTCGCCAAGCGCGCCGGCGCGGCGCGGTCCGTGCTGGTGCAGCGCGGCGCGGCACTCGACCCCGCCATCGCCGATGGCTGCACCACCATCGGCCTGACGGCCGGGGCCAGCGCCCCGGAAGTGCTGGTGGAGGAAGTGCTGGCGAAACTCGCCACCCGCTTCACCCTGGCGGTGGAGGAAGTGGTGGTGGCGGAGGAGAAGGTGGTCTTCCGCCTGCCGCCCGGACTCTCCCAGCCCGGCGTCCAGCCTGACGCAGCAGAATAGCCCCCCTCCATGGCGGTCTATACCGAGGTCTCGGACGAGGCGCTGCGCGCCTTCCTGAGAGATTACGACATCGGCGGCCTCCTCGCCTTCCGCGGCATCGCGGAGGGGGTGGAGAATTCCAACTACGCGCTGCGCACCGATCGCGGCGACTATGTGCTGACGCTGTACGAGAAGCGCGTCGATCCGGCTGAACTGCCCTATTTCCTCGGCCTGATGGACCATCTGGCGGCGCGCGGCCTGGCCTGCCCGGTGCCGCTGCGCGGGCGGGATGGCGTGTCGCTGCGGGAACTGGCGGGCCGCCCGGCCGCCATCTGCACCTTCCTGGAAGGCGTCTGGCCGCGCCGGGTCCGGCCGGACCATCTGGCGCCGCTGGGCGAGGCCCTGGCCAGGCTGCATGACGCCAGCGGGGATTTCCCGCGCAACCGCCCGAATGCGCTGGGCCCGAAGGGCTGGGCGCCGCTGCTGGAAGGCTGCCGGGACCGCGGCGATGAGGTCTCGCCCGGCCTGGTCGCCGAGTTGGATGGCCACCTCGCCGGCATCCTGGCCGCCTGGCCGGAAGCCGGGGTGCTGCCGGTCGGCCAGATCCATGCGGACCTCTTTCCCGACAACGTCTTCTTCCTGGACGATGCCGCCGGGCGACCGCGCGTTTCCGGGCTGATCGACTTCTACTTCGCCTGCACGGATCTGCTGGCCTACGACATCGCCGTCTGCCTGAACGCCTGGTGCTTCGAAGCCGATGGCATGTTCAACGTCACCAAGGCGCGAGCCCTGCTGACGGCGTATGAGGGCGTCCGCCCGCTGTCGCTGGCGGAACGCGCGGCGCTGCCGGTGCTGTGCCGCGGTGCCGCCATCCGCTTCCTGCTGACCCGCCTCTATGACTGGACGCATACCCCCGCGGATGCGCTGGTGACCCGGAAGGATCCCTTGGAATACCTGCGAAAGCTGCGTTTCTTCGCCCAGGCCGAGACCGCCGGTGCCCTCGGAGTCTGACCCCCGCATCGATCCCCGGGGGGACGATCGTCCCCTGGTGGAGATCTGGACGGATGGCGGCTGCAAGCCGAATCCGGGCCCGGGCGGCTGGGCCGCCATCCTGAAATTTGGGGAGATGGAGAAGGAGCTGACGGGCCACGACCCCGCCACCACCAACAACCGCATGGAACTGACCGCCGCCTGCGCGGCGCTGGAGGCGCTGAAGCGCCCCTGCCGCGTGGTGCTGCACACCGACAGCGAATATGTCCGCAACGGCATGGAACGCTGGATCAAGGGCTGGGTCAGGAACAATTGGAAGAACGCGGCCAAGGAACCGGTCGCCAACTACCCGCTGTGGCAGCGCCTGCTGGAAGCCGCCAAGCCGCATGACGTGGAATGGAAATGGGTCCGCGGCCATGCCGGCGACGCGATGAACGAACGCGCCGACGTGCTGGCGACGCGGGCGCGGGTGGAAGCGGGGTAGCGGCCCGGCGGCACACATCCCCCGCCTGGCGCCTTGCCACGACAAACCCCGCTCACATCCAGCCCCCGGCGCCGCGCCCGGCCGGCGCACCCCCGACGGCTATTGTCTCGTTGACGGAAGCGTCGCGTTACGCCGACACTCAACCCGTCCGCGTGTCCTGTCGGCTTTCTGTCGACCCTGGGTGGCGCAGACGGCTGGAGCAGGGCCATTGGACGAAGCCCCCGATCAGGGTGCCGGGGGTGGCTTCAAGCTGGCGCGCATCGCCGATTTGCGGGACCTCGAAGGCGGCACCTACTGGCCGCAACTGCAGCCGCATTTCGCCAACCCGCATTACCGCACGCTGCGCTACCGGCTGGACGGATCCGCGCGCGGGACGGAGGGCGCGGCCCGCGCCCTCGCCGTCCGGGGCGCCAGCGGCATCGGGGAGTTGGACGTCGCCTATATCGCCGATCGCCTGGCCGCCCGGCTGACGATCGAGCAGGGCGGCATCGCGGGCTACTGCCTCACCGCCGTCACCCGCGGCGCGCTGGCCTTCTCCGGCGCGCCGGGCGTGCGGGCGGCGCAGGGAGTCGATTCCCGGGTCGGGCTGGTCTATCGCGGCGCGCCCGGCACGACCCTGGCCGCGGCCGGCGACCATGAACGCATCGCGCTCTGGGTCGGGGCGGAAAGCCTGGGCCGGCGCCTGGCCGCGCTGCTGGACGGGCCGATCGACCAGGAGATCGCCTTCGATCCGGTCTTCAGCTGGGATTCCCCCCAGGCCCAGGGCCTGCTGCGCCTGCTGCGATTGATGCGGGAGGAAGTGGCAGCCCCCCTTCCCTTCGCGGGCAGCGACCTCGCCAGGCGATCCTTCTCCGACCTCCTGCTCTACAGCCTGCTGAACGCCGCCCCCCACAACCATTCCCTCCACCTGCTGCGCAACGCCGCGACCGCCACCCCCGGCATCGTGCGGCGGGCGGAGGAGTACATCCGCGCGCATCTGGAATCGCCGCTGGCGCTGCATGACATCGCCTCCGCCGCCGGGTGCAGCGTGCGCAGCCTGCAGGCAGGCTTCCGCCGGTTCCGGGACACGACACCGATGGCCGCGATCCGCCAGGCCCGCCTGGCCGCGGTGCGGGACGCGCTGCGGGCCGCGGCGCCGGGCGATACCGTCACGGACCTGGCGCTGCGCTTCGGCTTCACCCATCCCGGCCGCTTCGCCCAGGCCTATCGCGCCGCCTTCGGCGAATCCCCCCGCGCCAGCCTGGGCCGGACCGACCGCGACGGGGGCTGACCCCGCCGCGCCGTCGAAGACTGGCTTCGAAGACTGCGCAAAACGTCCTTTCCCTGCGCGATCCGGATAGAGCGCGCGTACCGGACGGCCGAGGCTGCCTGGTGGGAGCGAATCGCGAGAAGGGGTGCCCAGGCACCCCCGGGGCGGCGCTGATCCAGCATGGATGCCCGGGGTGCGAGGAGACAATGGCCGAAAAGCCCGGCTGCCCCGCTTCGCCTCAGCCGCCCGCCCCCCCGGCGGCACGCGGCCGGGCCCGGCCGACGGACTGGCCACGCCGCGCCCCACCGCCGCCGCTGAAGCGGGGCCCGCGCCCCGCGCCGGCGGCCCTGCGGCAGGCCGCCATACCCGCCTTCTTCGCCGCCCGGCTGCTGACCCCCCGGCTTCCCAACCCCCGGCTTCCCAGCCCCCGACTGCCGCCACGGCGCTGACGGGGCTGCTCGGCCGCATCGGCGATGGCGGGCTCTTCGCCCCGCCCCTTGCCTTCCTGGTCGGCCTGGCACTGCCGCCGCTGGTGCTCTTCCAGCCGCTCCGGCTGGGCTGGGCGCGCGCCCAGGCCTTCGCGACCCGGGCCAGGGCCTGAGCCCGGCGGGCTCAGGCCCGCGCCCTCATCGCAGCGGCAGCGCGTACATCAGGCCGCCCCGCGTCCACAGGTCGTTCAGCCCCCGCTGCAGGCCGATCGGGCTGCCGGAGCCGAGGTGACGCTCGAAGCTCTCACCGTAATTGCCCACGGCCTTGATGGCGTTGAACAGCCAGCGTTCCTCCAGGCCCAGCGCGCGGCCGAAGCCGGCGGTCACGCCCAGCATGCGCTGCACGCCGGGGTTCGGGTCCCGCAGCCGGGCCTCGACATTGGCCTGGGTGATGCCCTGTTCCTCGGCCTCGATCAGCCCCGACAGCACCCACTTCACCACGTCGAACCACTGGTCGTCGCCATGCCGCACCATCGGGCCGAGCGGTTCCTTGCTGATGCGCTCCGGCAGCAGCAGATGGTCCTGCGGATTCTGCAGCGCGGTGGCGCGGTAGGATGCCAGCTGGCTCGCATCCTGCGTCATCGCGTCGCAGCGTCCGGCGGCATAGGCGGCGACGAATTCATCCGGCCGCTCGATCAGCACCGGCGTGAAGCGCATGTTGTTAGCGCGGAAATAGTCGGTGATGTTCAGTTCGCTCGTCGTGCCGGGCTGGATGCAGACCGTCGCGCCATCCAGCTGCCGCGCGGAGGCGACGCCGGAGGATCGCCGCACCAGGAAGCCCTGGCCGTCGTAGAAATTCACCCCCGCCATGTTGAGGCCGAGCGCCGTGTCGCGCACCAGCGTCTGCGTGGCGTTGCGCGCCAGCACGTCGATCTCACCCGACTGCAGCATGGTGAAGCGGTTCTGGGAGGAGGTGGCGACGAAGCGCACCTTGGACGGATCGCCGAACACCGCCGCCGCCAGGGCACGGCAGAAATCGGCGTCAAGCCCGCGATACTCGCCCCGGCTGTCGGGGGCGGAGAAGCCGGCCACGCCCTGGTTCACGCCGCAGATCACGCTGCCCCGCGCCTTCACCGCATCGAAGCTCGGCCCCGCCGCCGCGGTGCCCATTCCCGTCAGCGCCAGGCAGGCGCCCAGCAGCCAGTTGCGCAACATCACCCGAGTCCCCCGTTGGATTGGTCGCCCAGCATGGCGCCCGGCGCGGCGCCGCGCCAAGCCGCCCCCATTCGAGCGAAGCCCGGACGCCCGGTTCGCTCCTGCGTTGTGCGCCGCCCGGGCAGCCGGTAAGCCGGGGCCGGCAGGGTTGCGGCAATGGGGGCGGGCGGATGCAGGCGGCGATGGTCGGAGGCTCGGCGGGATGACGGAAAGCCGATCCGCGTGGCGCAGCCTCCTCCGCCGGCTGCAGGGCAGGCGCCCACCCCCCGCCGCCGACCCGCCCTGGCCCGCGCCCGCGGCGGACGGCTCCCTGCTGGCGGATGAGGATCTGCGCGCATTGGTGCCGTCGGCGCTGGAGAAGGCGGTCCGCATCCGCTGCCACACCGTGCCGGTGGAACCCTCCATCATCCTCTGCCGCGTGCTCGGCCGCTTCAAGATGCTGGTGGATGGGCGCGACATCGCGCTCTCCCCCCACCTCATGCTCGATGGCTATTGGGAGATGTGGACGACGACCTTCATGCTGCGCCACGCGGCACCGGGCATGGTCGCCATCGATGTCGGCGCCAATCTCGGCTATTTCTCCGTCCTGCTCGCCCATCTCGTCGGCCCCACGGGCCGCATCGTCGCGGTGGAGCCCAATCCCCGCCTGGCGCAACTCGCTGAACGCAACCTGGCGCTGAACGGCTTCTGGCACACGGCGCGGGTCGAACGCATCGCCGCCGGCGCCACCAGCGGCCAACCCGTCCAGTTCCGCTTCATGGCGTCGGACCCGAAGAACGGCCATGTGGTCGAAGCCGGCGCCGGATTGCCGCCGGGGGAGGCGATGGTCGAGATCGCCGTGCCGGGCATGCGGCTGGATGATGTCGTCGCCGGCCCCGTGGATCTCATCAAGATCGACATCGAGGGCGCGGAGGAACAGGCCTGGGCCGGCATGACCCGCCTGCTGGATGCCAGCCCCGCCATCATCGTGCTGATGGAATTCAACGCCTTCCGCTGCCGGACGCCGGATGAGACGCTGGCCGGCATGCAAGCGCGTTTCCCGCTGCGCGAATTGCGGCTGGACGGCGCGGTGGTGCCGGTGGAGGCCGAGGCGATCCTGCGGCGGCGGGAGGATACGCTGCTGGTGCTGACGCGGCGCGACCTGTAGGGCCGCCGCAGGAAGCGTCTGGACGACTGCCCCGCTTGCGCGCGATGCTCCCACGCGAACGAACCGATGGGGGCCTGGCATGGCTGGCATTTCCTTCACGCGCCGCGCGGCACTGGCGGCCGGCGCCGGCATCGCCTCCGCGCCGCTGATCCGCGCGCGCGGCGCGCAGGCCCAGGGCGCGCCGGTGAAGGTGGGGGAACTCAACTCCTACTCCCGCATGGCCGCCTTCTCCGTCCCCTACCGCAACGCCATCCAGCTGGCGGTGGATGGCATCAACCGCGCGGGTGGCGTCATGGGGGGCCGGCCCCTCGAATTCGTCTTCCGCGACGATGGATCGACACCCGGTGACGCCGTGCGCGTGGCGGAGGATCTGCTGACGCGGGAGGGCTGCGCCTTCCTGGCCGGCACCTTCCTGTCCAATGTCGGCCTCGCCGTCGCGGACCTCGCGAACCAGCGCAAGAAGCTGTTCCTGGCGACGGAGCCGCTGACCGATGCGCTGACCATGGCGCAGGGCAACCGCTACACCTTCCGCCTGCGTCCCAGCACCTACATGCAGACGCGGATGCTGACGGAAGCCGCGCGCGGCCGCACCACCCGGCGCTGGGCGATTGTCGCGCCCAACTACGAATACGGCCAGTCCGCAGCCGCCAATTTCAAGCGCCTGATCACCGCCAGCATCCCGGGCGCGGAGATCGTGGCGGAGCAATATCCGGCGCTCGGCCGCGTCGATGCCGGCGCCACCGTCGGCGCGCTGGCCCAGGCGCGCCCCGATGGCATCTTCAACGTGCTGTTCGGACCCGACCTGACGGCCTTCGTGCGGGAGGGCAACACACGCGGCCTGTTCGAACGCCGCTTCGTGCTGTCCCTGCTGACGGGCGAGCCCGAATACATGATCCCGCTGGGGGATGAGACGCCGGAGGGCTGGATCGTCACCGGCTATCCCTGGGAACAGATCACGGATGGCCCGCACAAGGCCTTCATCGACGCCTACCGCGCCCGCTTCAACGACACGCCGCGCAAGGGTTCGCTGCTGGGCTACGTCACCGCGCAGGTGGTGGCGAATCTGCTCAACAAGGCGAATTCCATCGACAGCGAAGTGCTGGTGGACGCCTTCAAGGACCTGCGCACCGATACCGTCGTCGGCAACGTCACCATGCGCGGCATCGACCAGCAGGGCACCATGGGCACCTGGGTGGGGGAGACGGTGCTGCGCGGCCGCAATGGCGCCATGCGCAATGTCCGCTACGCCGACGGCGCCGACTTCATGTTCCCGGAAGCCGAGGTGCGCGCCGCGCGCCGCAGCTGATATCGATGGATATCGGTTTCATCGTGGTCCAGTCCCTCTCGGGACTGGCCAGCGCCTCGGCCTTGTTCATCATCGCCTCGGGCCTCACCCTCGTCTTCGGCGTCACGCGCATCGTCAATTTCGCGCATGGCAGTTTCTACATGCTGGGCGCCTATATCGCCGTCACGGTCGTGCCCTGGCTGCTGGAGATCGACCGTTCGCCCACGCTGTTCTTCGTGGGCGTGCTGATCTCCGCCATCGCGGTCGGCGTGCTCGGCGTGCTGATGGAGCTTCTGCTGCTGCGCCGGCTCTACAAGGTGCCGGAACTGTTTCAGCTATTGGCCACCTTCGGCGTGGTGCTGATGGTGCAGGATGCCGTCCTCAAGATCTGGGGGCCTGTGGACATTCCCGGGCCGCGCGCGCCGGGCCTTCGGCATGGCGTGGAGATCCTAGGCCAGCGATTCCCGGCCTATGAGCTGTTCCTGATCGTCATCGGCCCCGCGGTGCTCGGCCTGCTCTGGCTCCTGATGCACCGCACGCGCTTCGGCATCCTGATCCGCGCGGCGACCCGGGACCGGGAAATGGTGGGCGCACTTGGCGTCAACCAGGCGATGCTCTTCACCGGCACGCTGTTCCTCGGCGCCGCGCTCGCCGGCCTCGGCGGGGCGTTGCAGATTCCCCGGGTGTCGGCGTCATCGCAGATGGACCTTTCCATCATCACGGAGGCCTTCGTGGTGACGGTGATCGGCGGCATGGGCAGCGTGCCCGGTGCCTTCCTCGCCGCCGTGCTGATCGGACAGCTCCAGGCGTTTGGCGTGCTGGTGTTTCCGAAGATCACGCTGGTGCTGGTGTTCCTGCTGATGGCGGTGGTGCTGGTGGTGAAGCCCTGGGGGCTGCTCGGCCGCCCGGAAGCCGCCGCCGGGCGCGCCGCGCTGCCGGAGGGCATTCTGTCAATTCGCGGCTTCGGCTGGGCGGAGAAGCTGATCGCCGCCATCGCCATCGCGGCCATGCTGGCCGTGCCCGTCTTCGGCGACACCTACACAGTGAAGGTGGCGACGGAGGTGCTGATCTTCGCCCTTGCCGCCTTCTCGCTGAATTTCCTCATCGGCAATGGCGGTATCGTCAGCTTCGGCCACGCCGCCTATTTCGGCCTGGGCGCCTATGCCGCGGGGCTGCTGGTGACGAAGGGCGGGCTGCCCATGGAACCCGCGCTGGTCGCGGCCCCCATCGCGGGCGCGGCCTTCGCCGCCCTGTTCGGCTTCTTCGTCGTGCGCCTGTCCGGCATCTATCTGGCGATGCTGACGCTGGCCTTCGCGCAGATCGCCTACGCCGTCTGCTTCCAATGGGTGGAGGTGACGGGCGGCGACAATGGCGTGGTTGGCGTCTGGCCCAGCGCCTGGGCATCCTCGCGCCACGTCTATCACTACGTCGTCGCCATCTGCGCCATCCTCGGCATCATCGCGTTGCGGCGCGTGGTCTACGCCCCCTTCGGCGCCACGCTGCGGGCGGCGCGGGATTCGGAACAGCGCGCGGATGCGATCGGCATCGATGTCCGCACCCATCGATGGCTGGCCTTCACGCTCGCCGGCGCTGCGGCCGGTCTCGCGGGCGGGCTCTACGCCTTCTCCAAGGGCTCCATCGACCCGACGCTGCTGGCCATCCCGCTTTCCGTCGATTTCCTGGCCATGATCCTGCTCGGCGGCATCCAGACGGTGATGGGGGCGGTCGCGGGTGCGGCGGCCTTCCACACCATCAAGGACATCTTCATGCCGCTGACGGATTTCTGGCGGTTCCTTCTGGGCGCTTCGATCATCGCGCTGGTGCTGATCTTCCCGCGCGGCCTGGGCGGCGCCTTCGCTTCCATGCGGGGGCGGGCATGACGCTGCTTTCGGTGGAGCGGCTGAACAAGAAGTTCGGTGGCGTCGTCGCCGCGAATGACGTCACCTTCGCGCTGGCTGCTGGCGAAATGCTGGCCATCATCGGCCCGAATGGCGCGGGCAAATCCACCACCTTCAACATGGTCGGCGGCCAGCTGCGCCCCGATACCGGCCGCGTCGTGCTGGCGGGCCAGGACATCACCGGCCAGCCGCCCCGCCAGATCTGCCGGATGGGCGTCGGCCGCACCTTCCAGGTGGCCCAGACGTTTCTCTCGATGTCCGTCGCGGGCAATGTCCAGATGGCGCTGATCGCGCATCACGGCCGCACGCGGGATGTGGTGGCGGATGCCGCCACGCTCTATCGCGACGAAGCCCTCGCGCTCCTGGCCCGCGTCGGCATGGAAGCCGATGCCGATCGCCCAATCGGCGAACTCGCCTATGGCGATGTGAAGCGCGTGGAACTCGCCATCGCGCTGGCCGCCGCGCCGCGCCTGCTGCTGATGGATGAGCCGACGGCCGGGATGGCGCCCCGCGAACGCGCCGCATTGATGCAACTCACCGCCGATATCGCACGCGGCAGCGGCATCGGCGTGCTGTTCACGGAACACGACATGGACGCCGTCTTCGCCCATGCCGACCGCATCCTGGTGCTGGTGCGGGGCGAGGTGATTGCCGAGGGCGCGCCCGACCAGGTGCGCGCGAACCCGGAGGTCCAGCGCGTCTATCTCGGCACCTCGGGCCACAAGGCCGCGCTGCGGGCCAGGCGCGCCGCGCATGGATGACCTCGTCCTCGACGTCACCGGCCTCAAGGCCGGCTATGGCCCGGCGGAGATCCTGTTCGGCGTCGACCTGACGCTGCGCCGGGGCGAGGTCGCGGCGCTGATGGGCCGCAACGGCGCCGGCAAATCGACCACGATGAAGGCCATCATGGGCATGCTGCCGCCGCGCGCGGGCCGCATCCGCTTCGCCGGCGCCGACATCACGGGCTGGGCGCCCTATCGCATCGCCCGCGCGGGCCTCGGCTATGTGCCGGAGGATCGCCGCATCTTCACCGACCTGACGGTTGCGGAGAATCTGGAGGTCGGCCGCCGCCCTGCACGCGGCGGCCGCGCGCCCTGGACGCCGGAGCGCCTCTGGTCCTTCTTCCCGAACCTGGCGGAAATGCGCGGCCGCCGCGCCAGCGCCATGTCCGGCGGCGAACAGCAGATGCTGACCATCGCCCGCACCCTGATGGGCAACCCCGACGCCGTGCTGCTGGACGAACCTTCCGAAGGGCTCGCCCCCGTCATCGTCGAGCAGATGGCGGAGGCCGTGCTGCGGATGAAGGAGGAAGGCATCGCCGTGCTGCTTTCCGAGCAGAGCCTCGATTTCGCCGCCGCCGTCGCGGACCGCGCGATCGTCATCGAGCGTGGCGAGATCCGCTGGACCGGCACGATGGAAGCGCTGGAAAACGACGAACAGGTGCGGGCGACATGGCTGACGGTATGACAGCCCGCCCGGCGCCTGAGGGCATGGTCATCGCGGGCATCGATGTAGGCGGGACCTTCACCGACCTGCTGCTGCGCGGGGCAGATGGCCGCATCCACCTGGCGAAAGTCCCCACCACCATCGCCAACCAGGCCGATGGCGTGCTCGCCGCGATCGAGGCCGCGGGCGCCACCCCCGCGACGCTCGACCTCATCATCCACGGCACCACGGCGACGACGAATGCCGTGCTGGAAAGGAAACTCGCCAAGGTCGGGCTGGTGACGACGCAGGGGTTCCGCGACGTGCTGGAACTCGGCCGCCGCACGCGGCCCAACCCCTATGGGCTGAAAGGCGGGTTCGAGCCGCTGGTGCCGCGCGAACTCCGCCGCGAAGTGGCGGAACGCATGGATGCCCGCGGCGCCGTCGTCACGCCGCTCGACGAAGACGCCGTGGCAGGCGAGGTGCGCGCGCTGGCGGCGGCGGGATGTGAATCCCTGGTGATCCATTTCCTCCACGCCTATGCGAACCCCGCGCATGAACGCCGCGCGGGGGAGATCGCGCGCGCCATCTGGCCGAACGGGCATGTGACGCTCGGCCATGAACTGCTTTCGGAATTCCGGGAATACGAACGCGGCACGACCGCTTCCGTGAACGCCGCCGTGCAGCCCGTGCTGGACCGCTACATCACGCGGCTGCAGAAGAAGCTGGCGGAGCGCGGCCACCGGCGCGACCTGCTGGTGATGAATGGCAATGGCGGCACCGTCTCCGCCCGCCTGGTGTCGCGCGACGCCGCCAAGACCGTGATGTCCGGCCCCGCTTCCGGCGTGATGGCCGCGGCGGCGACGCTGGCGCAGAGCGGGCTGCGCAACGCCATCACCTATGACATGGGCGGCACTTCCACCGATGTGGCGCTGATCGCGGGTGGCGTGCCGGAGGTCTCCGCCGAACTCTCCATCGCCTATGGGCTGCCGATCCATCTGCCCATGGTCGATGTGCGGACGGTGGGCGCCGGCGGCGGCTCCATCGCCAGCCTGGACCGCGCGGGGATGCTGCGCGTCGGTCCCGAAAGCGCGGGCAGCACGCCGGGACCGATCTGCTATGGCCGCGGCGGCTCGCGGCCGACGATCACGGATGCGAACATCATCCTCGGAAGGCTCGACCCCGCGCGGCTGCTGGCGGTGAAGGATGCCGTCTCCCTAGACAGCATCAGGGAAGTCTTCGCGCGTGACCTGGCGCGCCCGCTCGGCATGACGGTGGAGCAGGCGGCGGAGGCGGTGATCCGCCTCGGCAATGTCCACATGACCGGCGCGATCCGCCTGGTCTCGCTCTCCAAGGGCCACGACCCCCGCGATTTCTGCCTGTTCGCCTTCGGCGGCGCCGGCCCGCTGCACGCCGTGGCGCTGGCGCGGGAGATCGGGATTCCGGAGGTGCTGGTTCCTGCGCGCCCCGGCCTGACGAATGCGCTGGGCTGCCTGGTCGCCGACCTTCGCCAGGATTTCGTCAACACCATCAATCGCGGCCTGTTCGAGATCCCCGTTGAGGAGATTGCCACGACACTGGCCGCGCAGCGCGAACGCGGCATCGCGACGATCCAGGCCGATGCGCCGGCGCTGGAGGAGATCATCGTGCTGCACAGCGCGGAGATGCAGTTCCGCGGACAGACGCACCTCATCCGCGTCGCGCTGCCCCGCGACGACATGACGCTGGCGGAGATCCAGCAGGCCTTCGAGGCCGCCTACTTCGCCCGCTTCCGCGTGGAGTTGCCGGAGATCCGCGCCGTGCTGGTGAACCTGCTGACCACCGTCATCGGCCGGCGGCCTTCCTTTCCGCTTTCCGCGCTGCTGGACCCCGAGGCGCGCCGGGGCGGGATCGACGCCGCGCGTATCGGCGACCGCGATCTGTATGCCGATGGCGCCTGGCATCGCGCCGCCGTCTGGCAGCGGGAGAAGCTGCCGGAAGGCGCGGTGCTCGCCGGCCCCGCCATCATCCAGCAGGCGGATGCGACGACAGTGCTGGAACCGGGATCGCGCGCCATCGTCGATGCCATCGGCAATCTCCGGGTGACGCCATGATGGATGCCCTCACCCTCGCCGTCATCCAGGCGGGCCTCCAGCAGGTCTGCAACGAGATGGACATCGCCTTCTCCCGCGCCGCCTTTTCGCCTGTCATCGCGGAGGCCGATGACCGGTCGGACGGCATCTACGCGGCGGAGGATGGCGCGCTGATCGCGCAGGGCGAACTCGGCCTGCCCGTCTTCGTCGGCACGATGGCGCATTCCGCCGCCCATCTGGTGCGCCTGATCCGCGAAGGCGCCGTCGCGGCGCCCGAACCCGGCGACATCTACATCGTCAACGACCCCTATCTCGGCGGCACGCACCTCATGGATGTGCGCTTCGCCCTGCCCTTTTTCGTGGAAGGGGAGTTGTTCTGCTGGCTGCAGAACACCGGCCACTGGCCGGATATCGGCGGCATGGTTCCCGGCGGTTTTTCCGCTCACGCAACGGAGGTCGAGCAGGAAGGCCTCCGCCTGCCCCCCGTGAAGCTCTTCAAGCGCGGCGTGCTGGACCGGGAGATCCTGTCCATCATCCAGTCCAACATCCGCGTGGCCGAACAGCGCATCGGCGACATCAAGGCGCAGGCCGCGGCACTCCTGGTCGGCGAACAGCGGCTACGGGAGATCGTGGCCCGCTACGGCCTGGCGACGCTGCGCACCGCCATCGCCGGCATCAGCGATCGCGCCGCGGATCGCATGCGCGCCGAGATCCGCCGCATCCCCGAAGGCAGCTACAGCGCGGAGGCCTTTGTCGATTCCGATGGCGTGGTCAACGAACCCTTGCGCATCGCGCTGACAATCACGCGCACGGGCGATGAACTTCACTTCGACCTGTCGCAAAGCTCGCCACCCTGCCAGGGCCCGATGAATTCCGTCTGGGCCACGACCTGCTCCGCCGTCTATCTCGCGATGAAGCACATCTTCCCCGATGTGCCGATCAATGCCGGCACCTTCGCGCCGCTGCGCGTGATGCGGCCGGAGGGCACCTTCCTCGATGCCCGCTACCCCCGCCCCGTCTCCGGCTGCGCGGCCGAGGTCTCCCAGCGCGTGGCGGAGGCGGTGTTCCTCGCCCTCGCCCCGGTGCTCGACATCTGGGCGGCACCCGCCGGCACTTCCGGCAATTTCGCGCTGGGCGGCTTCGATCCCGCGCGCAAGGCCGGCTATGTGATGTACCAGATCACCGGCGGCGGCTATGGCGCCACGGGGGATGCGGATGGCCTGACCAATGGCTGTTCCACCATCGGCATCAGCAAGACCGCGCCGGTCGAGGTGATGGAACAATACTACCCCATCCTGTTCCGCCGCTTCGCGATCCATGAGGGCAGTGGCGGCGCCGGCGCGCATCGCGGCGGCTTCGGCGTGCATTACGAGATCGAGCTGCTGCGCGGCGAGGCGCGGGCCAGCTTCGTGATGGACCATGGCCGCTTCGGCCCGCCCGGCGTGCGCGGCGGCGGCGATGGGGCGCGCAACGTCGTGCGCCTGCACCGCGACGGCACCACCACCGTCCCGGCGCATCTGTCGAAGGACCAGGGCCTGCTGCTCCGCGCCGGCGACCGGGTGGAGGTGATGACCCCCGGCGGCGGCGGCCATGGCGATCCCCTCACCCGCGATCCTGCCCTCGTCGCGCGCGACGTGACGCGCGGCACCTACACCAGCGCGCAGGCTGAATCGCTCTGGGGCGTGGTGCTGCGCGACGGCGCGGTGGATGAGGCCGCCACGGCTGCGCGAAGGGCGCGCGCATGATCCGCTACCATCGTCCCGCGACGCTGACCGAGGCGCTGGCCATCCGCGCCGGCGAGGATGTCGCGATCCTGGCCGGTGCGACCGACATATACCCCGCCGCCGCCAATCGCCGCGCCTGGGGCGATCCCACGCACAAGGATGTGCTGGACATCACCGCCATCCCCGGCCTGCACGACATCGAGGAAGACGCGCATGGCTGGCGGATCGGCTGCCTCGTCACCTGGTCGCAGGTCGCACGCGCCGATCTGCCGAGGCAATTCGACGGGCTACGCCAGGCGGCGCGGCAGGTCGGCGGCGTGCAGGTGCAGAATCGCGGCACCATCCTCGGCAATCTTGTCACCGCATCGCCCGCCGGCGACGGCATCCCGAACCTGCTGGCGCTGAACGCCACTGTCGAGATCGCGGGCCCCGATGGCACGCGCATGATGCCCGTCGCCGATTTCCTCACGGGCTATCGCGCCACGGCACTGGGCCACGACGAGATCGCGGTGGCGCTGCACATTGCGAAGATGCCTCGCGCCATCAGCGGCTTCCGCAAACTCGGCGCGCGGCACTACCTCGTCATCTCCATCGCCATGGTGGCGGGTGTCGTGGACATCGACGAGAATGGCCGCATCCTGATGGCGCGCCTTTCCATCGGCGCCTGCACCGCGACGGCACAGCGCCTGCCGGTGCTTGAGGGCGAGTTGCGCGGCACCTCCATCTACCAGGCGGACAAGGTGCCGGAGGCAAGGCACCTCGACCACCTTTCCCCCATCGACGACATCCGCGCCACCGCCGCCTATCGCCGCGATGCCGCGCTGCGTCTGCTGCGCGACCTGCTCTGGGAGTTCGGGGAATGATCGCCTTCACCCTGAACGGCGCGCCCGCCAGCACCGATGCCGCGCCCTTCGCGCCGCTGTCGGACACGCTGCGCGAAGGCCTCGGCCTGACCGGCACCAAGGTGGGGTGCGAGGCCGGGGATTGCGGCGCCTGCACCGTGCTGATCGACGGCGCCCAGGCCTGCGCCTGCCTGGTCCCGACCGCGCAGGCCGAAGGCGCCAGCATCACCACCATCGAGATGCAGTCGGGCGAGGCGGGCGCGCTGTTGGCCAGGCTGCGCGCCGCCTTCATGGCCCATGGCGCCGCGCAATGCGGCATCTGCACCCCCGGCATGATCATGGCCGCCGCCGACCTGCTGCTGCGCGAAGCCGCGCCGGATGCGCAGGGCGTGCGGGACGCCATCGGCGGCGTTCTCTGCCGCTGCACGGGCTACCAGAAGATCGTGGAGGCCATCCTGGCCGCCGCCAGCGGCTTCGCCCCCGTGGAGCAGGAGGCCGCCGCTGGCGAGGCCGTGGGCGCCTCCATCGCCCGCCTCGATGGCTGGCCGAAGGTGCTGGGCACGGAACGCTACGGTGCGGATGGCGCGCCGGCGGATGCCCTGTGGCTGCGCGTGGTGCGGTCCCCCCATGCCAGCGCCCGCTTCACGCTGGGTGACCTCGACGCCGCGCGCGTGACGCTCGGCCTGGCTGCCATCCTGACATCGGCCGATGTCCCCGGCCTCAACGCCTTCGGCATCATGCCCGCGCTGAAGGACCAGCCCGTGCTGGCGGATGGATTCGTCCGATATCGCGGTGAAGCCGTGCTGGCTTTGGTCGGCGATCGTGCGGCGGTGGAGGCGGTGCGGGACGCCGAATTGCCGATCGCCTGGCAGCCACAACCCGCCTTGATCGGCACCGCCGCCGCCCGCACGGCGGGCGCGCCCCTGCTCCACGCGCACGCCCCCGGCAACATCCTCGTCCAGGGCCGCCTGGCGCGCGGCAATCCGGACGCCGCCCACGCAACCGCAGCCGCCACCGCGGTGGGCCACTTCACCACCGCCTTCGTCGAGCACGCCTATATCGAGCCCGAGGCCGGCTACGCCATTCCGCGCGAGGACGGCATGGACATCATCGCCTGCACCCAGGCGCCGTACATGGACCGGGAGGAAGTGGCCCGCGTGCTCGGCACGCCGGAAGACTCGGTCCGCATCATCCCCTCGGCCTGCGGCGGCGGCTTCGGCGGCAAGCTCGATGTCTCCGTGCAGCCCGTGCTGGCCATCGCGGCGCGGCACGTGAACCGCCCGGTGCGCGTCACCTACAGCCGCACCGAAAGCATGGCGAGTTCAACGAAGCGCCACCCCGCCCAGCTTCACGCCCGCATGTCGGCTGACACTGAAGGAAAATTCCTCGCCTACAGCCTGGAGGGCGATTTCAACACCGGCGCCTATGCCAGCTGGGGCCCGACGGTCGCGAACCGCGTGCCTGTCCATGCCGCCGGCCCCTATCGCGTGCCGCATGTGCGGGCCCATGCGCGCGCGATCCACACCAACGAACCGCCCTCCGGCGCCTTCCGCGGCTTCGGCGTGCCGCAGGCCGCCATCGCCACCGAATCGCTGGTCGATGATCTCGCCCTGCAACTCGGCATGGATCGCTGGGAAATCCGGCGGCGCAACGCCCTCACCCGCGGCGATGCCACCCATTCCGGCCAGGTGCTGCATGCCTCCGCCGGACTGCCGGAATGCCTCGATGCGCTGAAGCCGGATTGGGATGCGATGCTGGCGAAGGTTGCCGCGCACAACGCGGAGAACCCACGCCATCGGCTCGGCGCCGGGATCGCCTGCATGTGGTATGGCTGCGGCAATACCTCCATGTCCAACCCGTCGCGCATCCGCGCCACGCTGGCGCGCGACGGGCGCCTCACGCTGTGGAACGGCGCCGTCGATATCGGCCAGGGCAGCACCACCGTCATCGCGCAAATCTTCGCCGATGCGCTGGGCCTGCCCGTGGCCGCGCTGCACATCGTCACGGGCGATACCGCGCTGACGCATGACGCCGGCAAGACCAGCGCATCGCGCCAGACCTTCGTCAGCGGCCGCGCCGCGATGCAGGCCGGGCAGGCGCTGCGGGCGCAGATCCTGCAACTGGCGAATGCGGGCGATGATGCGCGGATCTCGCTCACCGGCACCACACTCACCATCACCGACAGTGCCGGCGCCGCGCGCGGCATCGACCTCGCCACCCTGCCCGCCGATCTCGATGCCGAAGGCCGCTACGACCCGCCGACCACCGCGCTCGACGCCGATGGCCAGGGCATCCCCTATGCCACCTACGGCTTCGCGGCCCAGATCGCGCTGGTGCGCGTGGACACGCAACTCGGCACCATCAAGGTCGAGGAGATCGTCGCCGCGCAGGATGTAGGCCGCGCCATCAATCCGGACCTGGTGCTCGGCCAGATCCATGGTGGCATCGCCCAGGGCCTCGGCCTGGCACTGATGGAGGAATACATCCCCGGCCGCACCGAGAATCTGCACGACTACCTGATCCCGACGGCCGGCGACGTGCCCGCCATCCGCATCCACCTGGTGGAGGACCCGGAGCCCGAGGGCCCCTATGGCGCCAAGGGAGTCGGTGAACCCGCCTTGGTCCCCACCGCCCCCGCCATCCTCGGCGCCATCCGCCACGCGACGGGGGTGCGGATCACGCGCGTGCCCGTGCTGCCGCACCGCTTGTGGGAAGCCATGCGATGAGCCAGGACCACATCTCCGCGGAGGCACGCTCGAAGAAATTCGGGGCCGCGGAAGATGGCGGCATCATCCGCTGCGATGCCTGTCCCGTCCTGTGCCGCATCCGCCCGGGCCGCAGCGGCGCCTGTTCGCGCTACGCGAACCAGGATGGCGTGCTGGTGCGAACCGACCCCGCGCTGGCGCTGGCCCATGTCGTCGATTCCGGCGGCGCCGTCGTGCCCTTCGCCGATGCCGAATGGGATGGGAAACTGCTCGATCCGTCCCGCGCCTTCATCACCGGAATCGGCTCCGGCACCACCTATCCCGACTACAAGCCCGCGCCCTTCATCGTCGGCAGCGAACATGCCGGAGTCGATACCGTGACCGTCGTGACGGAGGGTATGTTCAGCTATTGCGGCGTGAAGGTGAAGATCGACACGGACCGGCACCTCGGCCCCGAAACCGCCGCCGTGCGCGCGAAGGGGGAGCAGATCGGCCATGTCACCACGGCCGAATACGGGTCGCAGATGCTCTCCCTCGGCGGCGTCCATCACCTGACCGGCGGCAGCAAGAAGGAAGGCGTCGTCACCTGCGAGGCGCTGCTGAAACTCTGCGAAGGCGAGGCCGTCGAACTCACCATCGATGGCGGCCACAGCGTCATCGTCCAGGCAGGCCAGGCGCCGATCGTGGATGGCGTGCCCGAACGCCGCATGCGCGTCGGTTGCGGCAGCGCGGCTGTCGGCATCTTCGCGCAGCAATGGCAGGGCCATGTGGATGAGGTGATCGTGGTCGATGACCACATCACCGGCGTGCTGACGGAACACCAGGCGGGCAAGGTGCTGTCCATGCGCCCCGCCGGCATCCGCGTGCGCGGCCGCCGATCCACCCCCGGCCGCTACTTCCAGGTGGCGCGGCCCGGCATGGGCTGGGGCGGCACCGACATCACCGATCCGCTCGCCATCATCGAGAGCATCGACCCGAAGATCGCCTGGCCCGGGCTGCGCCTGCTGATGACCTCCACGACCGGGGAGGATGCGCTGTGGTGCGTGCTGGACGAGGATCTCAAGCCCCAACCGGCGGCGATGCCCGACGCCGTGCGCCAGGTGGTGGACCGCATCGGGGAGAATTGCGAACCCTCGCTCTGCACCGTGCTGTTCATGGCCGGCGCAGGCGGCAGCCTGCGCGCCGGGGTCACGGAAAACCCCGTGCTGCTGACGCGCGCGGTGGCCTCCGGCGATGTGCGCGTGACGATGGGTGGCGCGCCCGTCTATCTCTGGCCCGGCGGCGGCATCACCATCATGGCGGATGTGCTGCGCATGCCCCGCGGCAGCTTCGGCCATGTGCCGACACCCGCCCTGGTCGCCCCCATCGAATTCACCCTGCCGCGGGACCTCTATGCGCGGCTCGGCGGGCATATGGGCGATATCGTGCCGGTTGAGACGCTGCTGCGCGGGCTGGGCGATGGGCTGCGCATCCAGGGCTGGGACGCCGCCAATCCCTGGCCCTTCGCGCGGTAGCGATGCAGGCGGCGCGGCTGGCCGATGGGCGGCTGCACCTGAACCATGGCCCCATCGATGTCGTGCTGCGTGCCTGGGGCAGCGGCGCGGCGCTGGCGGAACAGGCGGCGCTCGCGCGCTTCCCCTCCATCCTGCCCACGCTGGTCGGCGAATTGCCGCTGCTGCGCCAAGCCGTGGGCGAGGCGCCGCAAGGCCCCGTCGCGCGGCGGATGCATGCGGCCTGCGCGCCCTTCGCCGCGCGCGGCCTGTTCATCACGCCGATGGCCGCCGTCGCCGGTGCGGTGGCGGACGACCTCCTCGCCACCATGCGCGCCGCCGCGCCGGGTCTGGCCCGCGCCTTCGTCAATGATGGCGGGGACATCGCCGTCTTCGCCGCCCCCGGCGAAAGCCTCGCCATCGGCCTGGCGCTCGATCCGCGCCTCGCCAGCTTCGACGGCGCGCTGCGCCTGCGCGGCGGGGATGGCGTGGGCGGCATCGCCACCTCCGGGCGTCATGGGCGGTCCTTCTCGCTCGGCATCGCGGATGCCGTCACGGTGCTGGCGCGGGATGCCGCCACGGCCGATGCGGCGGCGACGCTGATCGCCAACGCCACCGACCTGGACAGCCCCGCCATCACGCGCGCGCCCGCCTGCTCCCTCGACCCCGACAGCGATCTCGGCACCCGCCTTGTCACCACCGATGTCGGCGCGCTGAGTGCGAGCGAGATCGAAACCGCCCTCGATGCCGGCGCCGCCACCGCCGCCGGCTTCATCCGGGACGGCCTCATCATCGCCGCCGCGTTGCGCCTGGCGGGCGCCAGCCGCATCCTGGGCCGGCCCTTCGCACTGGAGACCCCCGCGTGAGCCAGGACCTCGTCATCCGCAAGACCGTGCTCTGCGTGGAGGAGGTGCGCCATGATGGCGGCCCGGTGCTGGCCACCCCCATCCTGAAGGGCTGGTGCGCCGTGGTGCTGCGCAACCCCTTCGCCGGCCGCTACGAGCCCGACCTGATGTGGATGATGGAGGCGATGAAGCCGATCGGCCTGATGGTGGCGGAAAGGCTGCTGGCGGGGCTCGGCGGCGATCCCGCGCGCATCGAGGCCTATGGCAAGGGCGGCATCGTCGGCAGCGCGGGTGAGTTGGAACACGGCGCGCTGTGGCATGTGGCGGGGGGCTATGCGATGCGCGGGCTGCTGGGCCAGGCGCTGTCCATCGTGCCGTCGATGACCAAGGTCGGGCCGATGGGTGCCATGCTCGACCTGCCCATCCACCACCGCAACGCCGCCTATGTCCGCAGCCATTTCGACGGCATCTCCTGCACCGTGCCGGATGCGCCCCGGCCGGAGGAGATCCTGTTTGCCCTGGCCATGACCACGGGCGGGCGGCCCCATGCGCGGGTCGGCGGGCTGGCCCAGGCGGAGATCAGCCGATGGGACGGCCAGCGCTGAAATCACTGGCCCCGACCCTTATGGTTCCGGTATGTTCCCCTCATCACCGCTGGAGAGGCGCCCGGCACCCCCAAAAACGGCACTAAAGGTGCTAAAAGGACTAAAGGGACTAAAAGCGTTTAGTGACTAAAATGCAACAGCCACCCCCAGCAGGGGCGCCAGCCTTTCCGCCCAGGCCTCGGCGCCCGCCTCATCCGCCAGCAGATCCTGGCGTACTTCCAGCAGCACGGCGGGGATGCCCTTCGCATCGCCATGGACGGGGACGGTGAAATCCTCCTCGGCCTCGATGCGGTAGGGTTCGTTGGCGCCCACCACCAGCGCCGGGTCCGCCCGCAGCCCGGCCACCAGGCGCTCCCCCAGCGTCCGGGCCTGCGCATACAGCACCCCGGCATGCCAGGGCCGCGCCACGCCGCGGAAGATGGGCGTGAAGCTGTGCACGCCGACCAGCATCGCCGGCCGCCGCGCCGCGATCTGCGCCGCCACCAGGGCGCGGAAGGGCTCGAAATACTCGCGCTGGCGGAAGGCCACCTCCGCCGCCGTCAGCCCCGCATTGCCGGGGATGTCGGTGTCCTCGCTCCGCAGCGGGATGGAGGATGGCGCACCGGGCGGCCGGTTGCAGTCGATGACGAGGCGCGAGACGCCGGACAGCACCAGCCGGGCGTCCAGCCGCGCCGCCAGCCCCCGCGCCAGGGCCGCCGCGCCGATGTCCCAGGCGATGTGCCGCCGGCGATCAGCCTCGGACACGCCGAGGTCGCCGTATCGATCGGGAATCCAGTGGGAGGCGTGTTCGCAGACCAGCAGCACATCGCCTACGCCGGCCGCGTTCTCGACCCAGGCGACAGGATTCACGCGACCTCGTCGGTGAAGACCGTGAAGCCCGAGAGCGTGCAGGGCCCGAAGCTCGTCACCATCGCCACGTCAGTCGCGTCCCGCCCGCGCGCCATCAGGATGCGGCCGATGCGCGGCGTGTTGTTGCGGGCGTCGAAGGTGTGCCAGGCATCGTCAAGGTAGACCTCGAACCAGGCGGCGAAATCCATCGGCCCCCAGGGCGGCGGCGTGCCCATGTCGCCCAGGAACCCCGTGCAGTAGCGCGCGGGGATGTTGACGGCGCGGCACAGCGCGACCGCCAGATGCGCGTAGTCCCGGCACACGCCGCGGCCCGCCGCATGCGCCTCGCTGGCCGACCTTGTCGCATCGGCGTGTTCGTAGCCGAAGGCGATGTGGTTGTGGACGTAGTCGCAGATCGCCTGCACCCGCGCCCACCCCGTCGGCCCCTGGCCGAACAGGTTCCAGGCGAGGTTGGAGAGCTTGTCCGTGTCGCAATACCGGCTGCCGAGCAGCCAGAGCAGCATCTCATCCGGCAATTGTTCCGGCGGCCATTGGCGGGCCGTCGGCACCGTACCCTCGACCAGCCCGCTGTCCTGGATCAGCAGCTTCGTGCTGATGGTGATCCGCCCGGCCGGCGCCACGATGCGCGTGCAGAAATTGCCGAAGCTGTCGTGATAGGTGCGGAACGGCACCGGCGGGTCGAAGCGCATCTCCTGCGGGCCGATCAGGTCGCCGACGCGGCTGGGATGGGCGTGCAGCATCAGCGCCATCGGCGTGGGCTGCGGGCAGTCATAGGTGATCTCGCAGCCGGCGCTGATGCGCATGGCGGATACTCCGTTGGGGCCTGCCGATGGGGCGTGAAGGGGAAGCCAAATGGCAACCGAGGGGGTGAACGAAGCCTCGGGTCATCGGCCGGCAGGGCGCCGACGGGATGGGGCCGCGCCTCATCCGCGATCAGCGGACAAGGCGCGCATTAGTTCCCCAGCGTATCAGACGGACTTCTTCAGCGCCCGCATATTCGCCGCAACCCGGCGCTGGGCCGGGCGGAGCGCGGCGGCGGCCACGGCATCGGGCATGGCGCCCGCCATCATGGCCGCGCCGGCGGCGATGGCGCCGTCGGCGAAGGCCTTCTGCTTTTCCGCCATCATGGCGGTCAGGGTGGAGGCCGCCTGCACGGGGTCCGTCGCCAATTGCAGGCTGCGCAGGGTGAAGACCCACCCCGCCTGCCAGGCGAACAACGCGTAGGCGGCCGGCGGCATCAGAGCGCCGCCAGGATGGCTTCCGCCTTGGAAACCTCGAAGGCGCCGGCGGCTTCGACGGCGACATGCGTCACCTTGCCGTCCTTCGCCACCAGGGCGAAGCGCTGGCAGCGAAGGCCGAGGCCGCGCGCCATCAGGTCCAGTTCCAGCCCCAGCGCCTTGGTGAAGACGGCGGAGCCATCGGCCAGCATCGCCACCTGGTCGGTGATGCCCTGGTCGCGGCCCCAGGCGCCCATCACGAAGGCGTCGTTGACGGACATGCAGGCGATGGTGTCGACGCCCTTGGCCTTCAGCGCCTCCGCCTGGGTCACGAAGCCCGGCAGGTGCTTGGCGGAGCAGGTGGGCGTGAAGGCGCCGGGGACGCCGAACAGCACCACGGTCTTGCCCTTGAAGAGCTCCTCGGTGGAGACCTCCTTCGGCCCCTCCGCGGTCGCCTGCATGATCTTCACGGCCGGAATGCTGTCGCCAACCTGGATCGTCATCGCGGAATCTCCCTCTGTGACTGCTGACATACGGCGGATCGGGGGGGCGCGTCCATGCGGGGCCGGCATGCAGGGCGGCCATGGAACTGCATGGGGGAACCCCATCGGGGGAACCTGGCCCGGCATTCCGTGATGCCCGCCGCGATGCGCCATGCTTGCGGCCCGGCGGGGCCGCCGCCATGTTCTGTTGAACCATGGCACGCCGCGCCCCCAAAGCCCCGCCCCCGCCGGCCGTTCCCCTTGTCGAGGAAGGCTATCTCGCCGGCCAGCTCCTGGTCGCCATGCCGGCCATGGAGGATCCGCGCTTCGCCCGCAGCGTGATCTGCCTCTGCGCCCATTCGGCGGAGGGCGCGATGGGCATCGTGCTGAACAAGCCGCTGGAGGGGCTGAGCTTCGACGAACTGCTCGGCCAGCTGGGGCTGGACTCCGTGCCGCCGCAGCGCCGCATCCGGCTCGTCTCCGGCGGGCCGGTCGAGGGCGGGCGGGGATTCGTGCTGCACAGCGCGGATTGGGAGACGGAGGGCAGCCTGCGGGTCAGCGAGGATGTGGCCCTGACCGCCAGCGTGGACATCCTGAAGGCGATCGCCGGCGGCGGCGGGCCGAAGGAGGGTTTCCTGGCGCTGGGCTATGCCGGCTGGGGACCGGGCCAGCTGGAAGCCGAGATCCAGCAGAATGCCTGGCTCAACGTCCCCGCCGACCAGGCCCTGCTCTTCCGCCAGAATGCCGGCGACCTCTGGCGCCAGGCACTGGGCAAGCTGCATGTGGACCCCGCGGCGCTGTCCGGCTTCGCCGGACGGGCTTAGCTTTTTTCATGCCCTCAGACGTCGTGCTAGGGGCACGCCAGCGACATCGTGCCAAGGGCACGCCAGCGGCGTGACGGGCGGGCGCATCCGCGCCCTTGCCTTCGCGCCCTGTACTGTTGCGCCAGGCTGCGCTGATGGTCTGGGCGCGGGCCGCCAGCGTTGATCTTCGTGGGCCTTGCCCGCGGACCCCGCCCCGGCGCATCTCTCTGCCATGGCCCCCGCCCCCCGGATTCGCCTGCTGCCGGAGACCACCGCCAACCGCATCGCGGCCGGCGAGGTGGTGGAGCGTCCGGCCGCCGCGGTGAAGGAGCTGGTGGAGAACGCGCTGGACGCCGGCGCCACCCGCATCGCCGTGACGCTGGAGGAAGGCGGCATCGGCCGCATCCTGGTGGAGGATGATGGCGGCGGCATGGGGCCGGATGACCTCGAACTCGCCGTCGAACGCCACGCCACCTCCAAGCTGCCGGAGGAAGCGGCGCTGTTCCGCATCGCGACGCTGGGCTTCCGGGGTGAGGCCCTGCCCTCCATCGGCGCCGTCGCGCGCCTCACGCTGACCTCCCGCAACGGAACCTCAGGGAATGGTGGGGGCGCGGCCCATGCCATCACGGTGGAGGGTGGCCGCAAATCCGCCGTGGCGCCGGCCGCCGGCCCGCCCGGCACGCGGGTGGAGGTGCGGGACCTGTTCTACGCCACCCCCGCGCGGCGGGAATTCCTGAAATCCCCCCGGACCGAGGCCGAGGCCGCGGTCACGGCGGTGGAGCGCCTGGCCATGGCCTGGCCGCAGGTGGGCTTCCGCGTCACCGTCGATGGCCGCCAGGCGCTGAACCTGGCGCCCGCCGACCGCGCCGGCCGCATCGCCGCCCTGCTGGGGGCCGATTTCGCCGCCGCCGCGGTGCCGGTGGAGGCGGCGCGGGACGGCATCACGCTCACGGGCCTCGCCGGCCTGCCGACGCATCACCGCGCGACCGGGGAGGCGCAGCACCTCGTCGTCAACAACCGCCCGGTGCGCGACCCCCAGCTGCGCACCGCGCTGCGCGTCGCCTACCGGGACCTGGTGCCGGCCAGGCGCTTCCCGGCGGCGGCGCTGTTCCTCGATGTGCCGCCGGAAGCGGTCGATGTGAACGTCCATCCGATGAAGACGGAACTGCGCTTCCGCGATTCCGATGGGGTGCGCGGGCTGATGATCTCGGCGCTCCGCCGCGCGCTTGCCGTCGGCGCGCAGGGGGCGGCGCCGGATGGGTTGGCGCCTGATGGGGTGGCATCCGATGGATGGGCGGTGGAGCCGGTTGCCGTGCCCTCCTACGCGCCCGTCTACAGCCCGGCGCCGGGCTTCGCGGAGGCGCCGGTCCCCGTCTTCCCGGGCTGGCGCCCGCCGCCCGGCCCGGTGGCCAGGCCCCCCCGCCCGCCCTCGCTCCCCCTCGCCTTCGCACCCGCGCCCGCGCCGGAGCCCCTGCCCGACTTCCCGGAGGATGGGCCGCTCGGCCGGCCGCTGGCGCAGATCCTCGATACCTATGTGCTCGCGGAGGCGCCGGACGGCTCCCTGGTGCTGGTGGACCAGCACGCCGCGCATGAACGCCTGGTGCATGAGGCGCTGCGCGCGCAACTCGTCGAAGGCGGCGTCCGCGCCCAGCCCCTGCTGCTGCCCGCCGTGGTCGAACTGCCCGCCCGCGATGTCGGCCGCCTGCTGGACAAGGCGGCCGAGCTTTCGCGCCTCGGGCTGGAGATCGAGGGCTTCGGCCCCGGCGCCATCCTGGTCCGCGCCCTGCCCGCCTTGCTTGGCAACCCCGAACCCGCACCGCTGCTGCGCGACATCGCCGCCGAACTGGCGGAGATGGATGAGGCGCTGGCGCTGGAAGCGCGGCTCGATGCCGCCGTCGCGCGGCTGGCCTGCCATGGATCCATTCGCGCTGGCCGCCGGCTGAAGGGCGCGGAGATGGCGGCGCTGCTGCGCCAGATGGAGGCAACGCCCCGCGCCGCCACCTGCAGCCATGGCCGCCCGACGGTCCTGCGCCTCGGCAAGGCGGAGCTGGAGAAGCTGTTCGGCCGGCGCTGAGCCCCTGGTCGCAGACGGCGCTTCATGGGCAGACTGTTGAAAACGTCCGGACCGCTGGCCGATGCGCCTGATGCAGCTGATCTACGCCTCCCGCCCCTTCGGATTCAGCGGGGATACGCTGGACGACATCCTGATGACGGCGCGCCGCCGCAACCGGGCGGATGGCATCACCGGCGCGCTGATCTGCCGCAACGACCTGTTCATGCAGATGCTGGAAGGCCCGCGCAGCAAGGTGACGGCCACCTTCGGCCGCATCCTGCGCGATGACCGCCATATCGAGGTGACGCTGCTGTGGTGCGGCGACGCGCCGTTCCGCAGCTTCCCCGACTGGGACATGCTGGAGGACCCGGCCAGGTCCTGGATGTGGAACCGGGAGGAGGTGCGCGCCGGCGCCCCCGGCGCGGCCTCCGCCGAGGAAGCCCGCCGCGCCTTCGCCCGCATCGCCAGCGAACCCCGCGAAGGCGCCGCGCCAGGTTGACGCCACCCGGTTGACGCCACCCGGTTGACGCCACCCGGTTGACGCCAGGCGACGGGCGCGGCACCCCTGGCGCCATGCCCAAGCTGCAAGCCGCCCAGATCCAGGTCACCCCCTTCCAGCAGAACTGCGCCCTGGTCTGGGACGCGGAGAGCAACACCGGCACGGTGATCGACCCCGGCGGCGACGTCCCCCGCATCCTGGTCGCGATCGATCGCGCGGGCTGCACGGTGGACCGCATCCTCATCACCCATGGGCACCTGGATCATGCCGGCGGCGCCGCGGCGCTGAAGCTGGCGCTGGAGGCGAAGCAGGGCACGCCGGTGCCGGTGGAGGGACCGCACCGCGACGATGCCCCCCTGCTGGCCAATATCCCCGCCCAGGGCGCGCAATACGGCGCGCCTGACCTTCAATCCGTGACGCCGGATCGCTGGCTGGAGGAAGGGGACACGGTCTCCATCGCCGGGCAGAGCTTCGACGTGCTGCACTGCCCGGGCCATGCGCCGGGGCATGTGGTCTTCACCTCCGTGGCGCTGGGCTTCGCGGTGGTGGGGGATGTGCTGTTCCGTGGCTCCATCGGCCGCACCGACTTCGCCTATGGCGACCATGAGGCGCTGATCCGCTCCATCACCACCAAGCTGCTGCCGCTGGGGGACGAGATGCGCTTCCTGTGCGGCCATGGCCCGGGATCGACCTTCGGCGAGGAACGGCGGACCAATCCCTTCCTGCCGCGCTGAACTGTCACCGGTTGGCGCTGGCGGTCGCAGGTTGCGGGGGGGATGCCGGCATGCGCCAGTGCCTCCGCCTGCCAGCCAAGCTTCTCGTCAGCCCCGGCACTGGATCTCGGTCAGCGATTCCGGCGCAACCAGGCCGCATGGATGCCGATGACGCCCCCACCTTCCCTTGGCCGATAACCGGTCAACCGCCGATCAGGTCACGTTGTCGGTCACTATTGAATTGGAGAGAGGGCCGCCGAATCCCAGATTCAGATTCTGGGCATTTTCCGTACTGATGTTGTCGGCGACCAGCATCGAAACAGACCCAGCTACAAAAATTCCGAACTGCTTCTTGGTTCCGGGAGCACGCAGGTCGATGCAGGTGTTATTGGTAACCTTTGAAAAATTCGCGCCCGACTCTAGCAATATCGCCCAACCGGAAGGGCTGCTGTCATTATTTCCATTAAAACAGCTGTTCTCCGACACTGTCACGAACTGGGTGTTCGGCCTTACGTAAACGCCGATCTGGGCAAAGTCCAAGACCATATTGCCCCTGACAGTCGTAACCGAGGAAAGGATATCGACGCCGTGGAGGCAGCCATGGGTGTTGTTTCCAATAACTTGCGTCCGCTCGCTCCCAGTGCCGACCAGGATGCCCTGCTGGGCGAAGCCGCGAACGTTGTTGCTCTGTATCAGACTCCCTGCTGCCCCTGACAGCCTGATCCCCTGCTCGGTCGCGACTCCGCCGCCATCGCAGGTATTGCCCGATATGGTAATGTCGCGACTGCCGGAGCCCAGTTGCATGTTGATGGCGCCGAGGACGGGGTTCCTGAATATGTTACCGGACACAGTAACGCGCGATGCCGATGATGCGCCGTTGACAGAAACGCCGCGGCTGCAGCCCTCCACGGTATTCCCATGAATGACGACGTCCGTGGCGGTGTCCAGGATCACGGCAGCCCATCGGTTCGGCCGAAGCCCTGTGATCGTATTGCCGAGGATCGTGACCTGCTTCACCCCGCCCTTGACGCGAATGCCGCCCGGACTCGTACCCCCTCCGTCGATCACGTTGGCAGAGATGGTCACATCGGACTGAACGGTGCTCGAGGGATCACCGATATCGATGACCTCGCCGAGCGACGGATCTGCCGAGTCGAGGTGGCACTCCAGAAAATAATTTGAGGAAACGACGACGGACTTGAAATTCCGGTTCAGGTCGACGCCCTCGTCCCTTGTCTTCAGAAACCGGTTGCCCGTGATAACAACGCCGACCGATGCAGTCGACCCCGCGAGCGGGCCGACCGCGACGCCGACCCGGAGGTCCTGAAAGACATTATTCTCGATCGCCGTCGCGCCGGCGCCATCGACGCCGATGGCGAGGCCACCCTTGAAGGCGCAGTCCCGAACGGAAAGCCGGGCCGTCCCAGCATCCGCATAGATCCAATAGCCTCCCGCGGTGTTCGAACTGCTTTCGAACCTCAAACCCTGAAACTCGACGTCTGGCGCATTGGAAGTCCGGAATCTGTTTGCGCCGGAGGTGCCATCGCGGGAGATCGTGCCGGTGCCGAAAATCCTCACCCTAAAAGTGATGACGGTCTCCCCGTCGACCTTGAAATTTCCGGCGGGAACGCGAACCGAGCCGCCGGAACCCGCCGCGGCGATGGCCGCGATGAATGCTGGGGTGTTGTTGAATGCGCCATCCCCATTCGCTCCATAGTCAAGAATATTGACGTCCGCCGCCATCGCGAGAATCCTCTCACACTTCAGAATTCGAATTTAGCAATCGCGAATCAGCATCGCCAAGTCGTTCCAGGGCCGGCAGCCCGCAATAACTGCTTTGTGATCACATCACGTTGAAATGCCCGTGGCGGCAGGGCATCAGCCGACACGGCCCAAAAATCAGCGTTAGATTTTTTTGGATCATTCGCGCTCGAACCAGCACGCGAATAGGCACCATGGCGGCACCGGCGTCGGGACTGCGGGCTGAAGCCTGCTCTGGCCATCGCCGTCGTCACGAACTCTCGGACGATGCGGGGTGCGCCGGCGGCGCGCTGGACGGCATCGCCGGCATCCGCGAAGGCGCACGCGACCAGAGGCATTCGCGATCCACATTCCTTCGGCTGCGGCACGGTGACGCGGATCTTCGTCCTCGACGTGATGCCGCTGTGGCCCCTACCGCCGCGCCGCCCGCTCGCTCATCACGCAGGCCAGCACCACCAGCCCCGCGCCCGCCAGCGTGACCAGCGCGGGCGCGTGGCCCCAGAACAGCGCATCGAAGGCCACCGACCAGATGATGCCGGTGTAGCTGATGGGGGCCAGCCGCGCGGCCGGGGCGTGGCGGAAGGCTTCCGCGATCATCACCGTCGCCGCCGCCACTGTCATCCCCGCGGCGATCATCTGCGCCCAGCCCATCGCCGTCGGCGGCTGCCATTCGGCGATGCCGAAGGGCGTCATCACCAGCAGCCCCAGCAGCGCCGGCCAGAACAGCACGCGGGCGATCCCCGGCTCGTCCCGCAGCTGCCGGTTCAGGATGAAGACGGCGGAATAGGTCCCCGTCCCGCAGAGCGCGTAGAGGTAGCCACTCAAGGGCCCGCTGCCGAGCCCGCTGGCGAAGCCCGGCGCCAGCGCCATCGCCACGCCGCCGAACCCCACCGCGCACCACACCCAGGCGAGTGGCGAGACCCTTTCCCGCAGGAAAAGGGCGGAGGCCAGCAGCACGATCAGCGGCGCGGTGAAGAAGACCAGGTAGCCCTCCACCAGCGGCAGGTCGCGGAAGGCCAGGAAGAAGAAGCTGGCGCTGCCGAGCATGGCCAGCGCGCGGCCCGCATTCAGCCAGGGATGGCGGGTGGAGAGCCTCCCCATCAGCCGCGGCGCGAGGGGGAGCAGCAGCAGCACCAGGACCAGCAGCACGACGAATCGCACCAGCAGCACCTGCGCCATCGCATGGTGGTCGGCCAGCAGCTTGCTGTTGGCATCCAGCACGCCGAACAGCAGGATCGCGCCGAACATCAGCGCGGGACCGCGCACGCTTTTCCCCCCGGGATTCCAGGCGCCCTTCTGGCCGCCGGGCGCGGCGCTGTCCATCGCCCGAAGCGCAGCACAGCCCCGCGCGACCTTCCCGCTTCCCATTCCCCGCGCGCCGGGGCACAAGCCGCGGCGATGACCCCCCGCATAGCCTCCACCCTCATGCCGCTGATGCGCGGCATCGATCCCGAACGCGCGCATGACCTGGCGCTGCGCGCGCTCCGCTTCGGCCTGGCCGGCGCCGACCGGTCCCCGGACGATCCGATCCTGGCGGCGGAGGCGCTCGGCCTGCGCTTCCGCAACCCGATCGGGCTTGCCGCCGGCTTCGACAAATCGGCGGTGGCGATCGCGCCGCTGATGCGCCTCGGCTTCGGCTTCGTCGAAGCGGGGTCCGTGACGCCCAAGCCGCAATTCGGCAATCCGAAGCCCCGGCTGTTCCGCCTGGTGGAAGACCGGGCGGTGATCAACCGCATGGGCATGAACAATGCGGGCCTCGCCCCCTTCCTGGCGCGCCTCGCCCATCTGCCGAGCCCCCGCCCCGCGGTGCTGGGCTGCAACATCGCCATCAACAAGGAAGGTGCCGCGCCGCTGCGGGACTATCCAGCGCTCTACACCGCCGTCGCGCCCCATGCCGCCTATGTCGCCGTCAATGTCTCCTCCCCCAACACCCCGGGGCTGCGCGACCTGCAGGGGGAGCAGCAGCTGCGGGACATCCTGGCGGCGCTGGCGGAGGCGCGGGACGCCATCGCCGGCCCCCGCCCGCCGATCCTGGTGAAGATCGCGCCGGATTTGTCGCCGGGCGCGGTGGAGCCCATCGTCGAATCGGCGCTGCAGCACGGCATCCAGGGCCTCATCATCTCCAACACCACCATCGCCCGCCCGGCGCCGCTGCGATCCGCGCTGAAGTCGCAGGCGGGGGGGCTTTCAGGTCCGCCGCTGCGGGAAGCGGCAACGGCGCTGCTGAAGCGCGTGGCCAAGGTCACGCAGGGGCGCCTGACGCTGATCGGCTGCGGCGGCGTGGGTTCCGGCGCCGATGCGCTGGAGAAGATCAAGGCCGGCGCCAGCCTGGTGCAGCTCTATGCCGCCTTCGCCTATGACGGGCCGGCGCTGATCCCCCGCATCAAGCGCGAACTGGCCGCGGCGATGCGGCGCGAGGGTTTTTCCAGCGTCGCCGAAGCCGTGGGCGTGGATGCGCGATGAAGATCCTCGATGGCGTGCGGAGCCTGGCGCCGCGCTATGACGGCTTCATCCTGGATATCTGGGGCGTCGTGCATGATGGCCGCCGCCCCTATCCCGGCGTGGCGGATGCGCTGGCGCGGCTGACGGACCAGGGCAAGCGGATCGTCTTCCTCTCCAACGCCCCGCGCCGGTCCTTCGTGGTGCATGAATTGCTGACGGGCATGGGGCTGGATAGCGCCCACTGGACCGCCATCGTCACCTCCGGCGAGATCGCCTGGCGGCACCTAGCGCGGCGGGACACGCCGGCCTTCGCGGCGCTCGGCACGCGGGCGATCCATATCGGGCCGGAACGGGACCTCTCCGTGGTGCGGGACAGCGGCGTCTCCATCGTGACCGACCTCGACCAGGCCGATTTCGTGCTGAACACCGGCCCGGACCCGGATCGCGGCGCGGAGGATGCGGGCGCCTATGCCGCGCAGCTTGCCCCCTGCGCCGCGCGCGGCCTGCCGATGGTCTGCGTGAACCCGGACCGGCATGTGATGGTGGGCGACCGCCACATCATCTGCGCCGGCGCGCTGGCGGACCTCTACGTCACCCTCGGCGGGCCAAAGGCGATCGAGATCGGCAAGCCCGACCCCGCGGTCTATGACCCGGTGATGGAGGCTCTGGGCATCGCCGACCGCGCGCGCCTGGTCGCCATCGGGGACAGCCCGCATACGGACCTGGCCGGCGCGCAGGCGGCCGGGATCGATGCCGTCTGGGCGCTGACGGGCCTCGCCGCCCATGCCCATGGGGAGGCGCCGGATGGCGACCGCCTGGCCGCGGTCGCGGCGGCGGAGGGTGTCACGCCCGTGGCCGCGCTGACCGGGCTTCGCTGGTAGCGGGGCACGCTTCCCGCCCGGCGCGGGGGCGACCTGCGAAATATGGCCCCTGTGCAGGGGGGCGGCGGTGCCTACTCTGGTGCCAGTGAACACGCAGAACCCCCAGCCGCCCTCGGCCACGATGCCCCTCCCCGGCGCGCCGGGTGTTTCGGCCGATCTGAAAAAACCCCGCCCGCCGATCTGGCTGCTGGTCGCGATGATCGCCATCGGGCCCTTCACCATGCAGGTGCTGGTGCCCTCCCTGCCCTCCATGGGGCGGGATTTCGGCGCCTCCACCTCCGCGGTGCAGCTGACGGTCACGCTGTACCTGCTCTCCGTCGGCGTCGGGCAGCTGATCTACGGGCCGCTGTCGGACCGCTTCGGGCGGCGGCCGCTGCTGATGGGGGGGCTGGCGCTCTATGCCGTCGCCTCGCTCGGCGCGGCACTGGCGGGGGGGATCGGGTCGCTGGTCATCGCCCGCGCGCTGCAGGCCATGGGCGCCTGCGCCGGCGTGGTGCTGGCGCGTGCGGTGATCCGCGACGTCTGGGCGCGGGACCAGGCGGCCTCCGTCCTCGGCTACGTCACCATGGGCATGACCATCGCGCCGATGCTGGCGCCGCTGCTGGGCAGTTACCTCGACCAGACGCTGGGCTGGCGGGCCAGCATGTGGGCATGCCTGGTCTTCGGCCTGCCGCTCGCGCTGGTCGCCTGGAAGCGCCTGCCGGAGACATTGCCCGCGCCGCAGCCACTGCCCGGGTTGTTCGCCATCCTCGCGGCCTATCGCAGCCTCTGGGCCATTCCCGTCTTCCGCGCCTATGCGGCGCTGACGGCCTGCGCCACCGGCGTGTTCTTCGCCTTCCTTGGCGGCGCGCCCTATGTCGTGGTGCAGGGCATGGGCTACACGCCGGTGCAGTTCGCCATCGGCTTCGCCGCCATTTCCGTCTTCTTCGCGGCCGGCAATTGGCTGGCGGGGGTGCTGTCCAAGCGCCTCGGTATCCTGCGCATGCTCAGCGTCGGCACCTCCATCACCGTGGTCGGGTCCATCGGCGCCGTGGTCGGGCAATTGGCCTTCCCGCCGCATATCCTGGTGTTCTTCGTGCCCATGGTGCTGGTCGGCGTCGGCAACGGCATGACGCAGCCCAACGCCATCGCCGGCGCGCTGAGTGCGAAGCCGCAGTTGGCGGGCACCGCATCCTCCCTGGTCGGCGCGTTGCAGATGGGCTTCGGCGCGCTGATGACCTTCGTGGTCGGGCTGGTGGAATACGGCGCGGGCATCGGCACGGCGCTGACCATGGCGGCGACAGGCAGCGCCTGCTGGCTGGCGCTGCGGGGCGCGCGGCGGGGGTAGCATTCCCCTTCACGCATCCGTTCCCGCCATGCGGCGGATTTTCGCCCTTGCGGGCGGCGCCAATACCGCGAACCTTCCCGGCAACGAACCGGGAGAGGATCACGATGTTCAAGACGGCAAGCGGGGCGCTGCTCGCCCTGGTGCTGGCCGCCGGCACCGCCGCCGCGCAGCCCGCCTATCCCACGCGCCCCATCTCCATGGTGGTGGGCTTCGCGCCGGGCGGCCCCGCCGACGTGGTCGCGCGCCTGATCGCGCCCTCGCTCGGCGCCGATCTCGGCCAGCCCGTGGTGGTGGAGAACGCCTCCGGCGCCGGCGGGTCCATCGGGCAGGCCCGCGTGGCCGCCGCCCGGCCCGACGGCCACACCATCCTGTTCGGCAGCCTGGCCCAGGCCACCATACCGACGCTGTATCGCCAGCTCAGCTTCGATCCCCTGGCGCTGGAACCGGTGGGCCTGGTGAATGAGGTCCCGATGGCCATCATCGCCCGCCCCACCTTCCCCGCCGCGAATCTGGCGGAGATGGTGGCGCTGGTGCGGCGGGACGGGCGGCGCCTCAACCTCGGCAATGCCGGCGTCGGCTCCACCAGCCATCTCTGCAGCCTGCTGCTCATGGCCTCCATCGGCACGCCCGTGACGCTGGTGCCCTATCGCGGCAATGCGCTGGTGATGAACGATCTGGTGGGCGGGACGCTCGACCTGGGCTGCGACCAGACGACGAACAACGCCGAGCAGATCCGCGCGGGCTCCATCCGCGCCTTCGCCATCAGCACGCCGGACCGCGCCGCCGCCCTGCCAGGCGTGCCCACCACCGCGGAAGCCGGGCTGCCCGCCATGCGCATGTCCGGCTGGAACATGCTCTTCGCCACCGCCGGCACGCCCCGCCCGGTGATCGACCGCCTGAACCGCGCGCTGCACGCGGCGCTGCGGGACGAGACGGTGATCCGCCGCATGGGCGACCTCGGCAGCGGGCCGGCGAGTGGGGAACGCACGACGCCGGAAGGCGCTCAGGCATTCTGGCGGGCGGAGATCGCGCGCTGGAAGCCGCTGATCGAGGCTGCCGACCCGTTGGCGAACTGACCGCGGGCAGTTCAGGCTGCCGCAGGGGGAGCGCTGCTCCCCCTGCACCCCCTCGCCAGGGTCCAACCGGACCCTGGACCGGGACCAGATGGCTACCCCTCGAACCGCGCCAGCCGCACCGCCGTGTGGCCGCGCATCACGCGGGGGCTCGGCATCACCAACAGGCAATCGTCATGGGGGGTGCGGATCTCCGCCTCCCCATCCAGCGCGATCAGCGTGTTGCGGCGGGGGATCACCTCCCCCCCGCGATAGTCGCGCAGGAAGGCAAAGCCGCCCGTCGCCGCCGTCACCGTGCGGGTCACGCGCGCCACGCGGCCGGGGGCGGCCTGGGCCTCGGCGGCGATCGGGGCGCCATCCTCCGCCATGCCGAGCAGCCGCAGCAGCCGCGCGGCCGCCACCTCCATCTGCGCCAGTGTCTCCGGCTGCCAATGGGGCCCGGCCTCCAGCAGCAGGCCGCGGCCGCCATCCTGGGCGAAGCGGGGATGGTCGATCATCCGCAGCCCCGCGGCATGGCCATCATCCCCCACCACCAGCGGCGGCGTGCCGATCTGCCGGGCCAGCGCCCGCGCCTCCAGCCCCGTCCCCGTCAGGAACAACGGGTCGGACGGCCAGAGCATGGAATGCAGATCCAGCAGCACATCCGCCTGGCGCACCACCGGCAGCAGCGCCCGCACGCGCTCCAGCTCCACCGACCGCCGCCCCCCCGCCAGCGCCACCGGCGACCAGAGGCGGTTCATGTCCTCATCCACGAAGCGGCTCGCCGTCGGGTCGGCGGGATCGAACAGGTCGAAGGCCGCCAAATTGGCGAAGAGGAAGGTCAGCCGCCCCCGCCGCGGCCGCACGCCTTCCCGCAGCCAGCGCGTGGCCAGCAGCGCGCCGGAAATCTCGTTCCCATGCACCAGCGTGCTGATGAGGAGATGCGGCCCCGCCTCCGCCGCCGCCTGGGTCCAGACGCCGGGGATGCCGACATTCCCCGCCCGCCACGGCGCGATGTCGGGCACCGGCAGGCGCACGGCCAGGTCGGGCAGGTCGAAGCGGGGCAGGCCCTGGGTCAGGTCGCCGGTCATCATGCTCATGCCGCCAGCGCGTCGCCAAGCCGGTCGATGAAGGCGCAGCAGGCCGCCATCTCGGCCTCCTCGATCCATTCATCGGGCTGGTGCGCCTGCGCCACCTGGCCGGGGCCGCAGACGATGCTGTCGATCCCCGCCCGCTGGAACACGCCGGCTTCCGTGCCGTAGGGCACGCGCAGCGCGCCACCCCGCGCGCCGCAGGATTGGGCGAGCCCCAGCAGCGCCGACCCCGCCGGCAGTTCGAAGGGCGGCGCGTAGCAGCGGGTCGCGAAGGTGAAGCCGGCATCCGGCGCCGCCGCGCGCAGCCCTGGCAGCACCTCCGCCGCCAGCCATGCCTCCAGCGCAGCCAGCACCAGGCGGCCATCCTCGCCGGGGATGCTGCGGACCTCGAAGACGAATTCGGCCAGGTCCGGGACGATGTTGAGGATGGTGCCGGCCTGGAAGGTGCCGGTGTGGATGGTGCTCCAGGGCGGCTCGAACCCCGCCGCCTGCTTGCCATCGGCCGCGATGCGGCGGGCATCCCGCTTCAGCCAGGCGACCGCTTCCGCCGCCGCTTCCAGGGCATTGGCGGTGCGGTGCGTCAGGCTGGAATGACCGGTCCGGCCGGTGACGCGCACATTCCAGGAGGCGTAGCCCTTGTGGGCGACCACCGGCGTCATCCCGGTGGGCTCGCCCACCACGCAGAATTCGGGCGGCGGCGCGGCCTGGCCCAGGCTGCCCACCAGCAGCGGGGCGCCCGCGAAGGTCGTCTCCTCATCGAAGCTCAGGCACAGATGCACGGGCCGCTTGAGCCCCTTGGCCAGCAGCCCCGGCACCGCGGCCATGGCGCAGGCCCAGAAGCCCTTCATGTCCACCGATCCGCGGCCGACCAGCCGCCCGTGCTGGTGGCGCAGAGCGAAGGGATCGCCAGTCCAGGCCTGGCCCGCCACCGGCACGCAGTCGCTATGGGCTGACAGCGCCACGCCCCCCGGCACCGCGGGACCGATGATGGCGTGCAACGCGGCCTTGTCCTGCACGGGGTCGTGGACGAGCCGGCTTTCCACGCCCTGCGTGGCGAGTTCGGCCTGCACATAGCGCACCAGGTCCAGGTTGCTTCGCGCGCTGGTGGTATCGAATGCCACCAGCCGCGCCAGAACCTCGACCGCCTGCGGTCCCGCCCCCATCGGATTCCCCCTTGGGGGCCAGTCTATACGGCGGTGACCGCCCGGCAATCCGGCCCGGGGGCGCTTAAAGAAAGTCCATCTTCTACCCTTGATTGAGACTACCGCGAGGTAAGCCCTGCCCGCGCCTCCGCCACCAGCCGCTCCAGCGCCGGCAGCTCGATCGCGCCCGGCACCAGGGTGTTGCCGATGATGAGGGCCGGCGTGCCTTCGATGCCGAGGCGCTGCGCCAGCGCCAGGTTGCGTTCGATCCGCGCGCCGATGGCGGGGTCGTCCATGTCGCGCCGCAGCCTGGACCAGTCGAGCCCCGCCCGTTCGGCCTGCTGGCGCAGCACCGCCTCGGTCGGCTCCGTCCGCAGGGACAGCAGCGCGTCGTAGAAGGGCACGTAGCGCCCCTGCCGCTGCGCCGCGAGCAAGGCGCGGGAGGCGAGGACGCTGTTCGGGCCCAGGATCGGCAGGTCCTTCAGCACCACCCGGACATTCGGGTCCCGCCGCAGCAGCGCGTCCATCGCGGGCTGCATCTGCTTGCAGTAGCCGCAGCGCGCGTCGAAGAACTCGACGATGGTCACATCGCCGCGCGCATTGCCCTTGCTGGGGTCGGCGGCGTCCCGGAACAGGGCATCGGCATTGCCGGCAATGGCGGCGCGCTGCGCCTCGCTCCGGTCGCGGCGGTCCGCCTCCTCCAGCCCGGCCAGGGCTTCGCGGATGATGGTCGGGTCGTCCCGCAGCGCCTGGCGGAGGATGCCGAGGATCTCGGCCCGCTGGCCGGCGGTGAAACCCTGGGCTTCCTGGGCCTGGGACTGACCCTGGGCGGGGGCCGGCGCACCGCCGGCGAACAGGACCAGGCCGAGGGCGAGGAGGACACGCAGGGGGGATCGGGTCATGCCTGTGCTTATCCCAGCCGGGGCCCCGGTGTCACCGCCAGCTGTCACCGCCAGCTGTCACCGCCAGCCCTCATCGGCGCCGGGGGGGCAGGTTCTCCGGCTGCGCGGCATTCTTGAGGTCGGAGGCGCGGAGCCGCATGGGGCCGGGGGGCAGCCCCCCCTCCGCCCGCGCGGCCAGCGTCCGCGCCGCCAGCGCATCGCCCAGCAGCATCGCCTCCTCCGCCAGCGCCAAATCCGCCAGCGGCATCTCCCCCAGCCGGCCATGCGCCACCGCCAGCTGGCGCCACAGGAAGGCGCTGTCGCGTTCCGTGCGCCTCGCGGCATCGAGTTCGCCCAGCGCCTGGCGAAGCTGGGCGGGCTGGCCGAGTTCCATCAGCACCCGCGCATGGCTCAGGCGGATCAGCCCTTCCTCCGGCGCCAGCCGCGCCGCGGTGGCGTAGGGCGCCAGCGAATCGGCCACCCGCTGCCCCTCGAACAGGATCTGGCCCTTCAGCTCATGCAGCCAGGGGATGGTCGGCTGTTCCGCGATCAGCGAATCCACCATCGCCACGGCGGGCGCGATCCGGCCGGAGCGGAACTGGGCGATGGCGCGGGCGTAGCGGGCGGGGGCGCCGGTATCGCTTTCGGGGTAGCGGCGCATCGTCAGCAGGGGCGAATCGATGAAGCCGTCCAGCTTGGCCCGCACCATGGCGAAGGCGGCGTCGAGCTCCGCGGGAAAAGGCGCCTCCGCGAAGCGGGACCGCGCCAGGTGCTCGCGGATGAATTCCAGCCGGTCGCGGGACAGGGGGTGGGTACGGAAATAGGGGTCCTGCCGCCCGACGGCGAGGAGTTCCTGGTCCAGCAGCCGCTCCAGCAGCCTCTCCAGCCCCCGGGACGACCAGCCGAGGCGATCGAGGTAGTTGACCCCCGCCTGGTCCGCCGCCTGTTCCTGGCTGCGGGTGAAGGCGTAGAATTCCCCCATCGCGCTGGCCTGGCCGCCCAGCATCCCCGCCGCCAGGGCGCCGGACTGGCCGCTGGCCGCGGCCGCCGCGCCGCCCAGCAGCATGGCGCCGATGCTGCGCAGCATGGCGTTGCGCATCTCCTCCGGCAGCCTGGCCAGGTGCCCGCCGGCGATGTGCCCGGTCTCATGCGCCAGCACGCCGACCAGTTCCAGGGCGCTGGTGGATTGCTGGATCAGCCCTGTATGGATGAACAGCCGGTTGCCGGTGCTGACGAAGGCGTTTATGGCGCGGTCCTGGATCAGCGTGGTCCGAACCAGGCCGGGATCCACCCCCGCGGTACGAAGCAGGGGATGGGACAGGCGCCGGACCAGGTTTTCGGTCTCGGCGTCCCGGATGGTGACGATGCGTGACGCCGCCGACTGCGCCGAGGCGGATCCAGGGACGACCAGCGCGGCGAGCAGGGCGAGGACGACCAGCATGACGACCAGCTTCGGGGCGGCAACCATGGCGGCGAAGACCATGGCGGAAGCTGGTCTTCCCGGGACCGGGGGCCTGGCGAGGGACGAGCGGCGCGGCATGGGCCGAAGGCTAGCGCGCAAGGCGTCCGCTTCCCACCCCGCCCTCGCCGCCCTGGCGGCGCTGGCACTGACCGGCTGCAGCGCCTTCGCGCCGGACCCCAATGCCCTGCAGCCCGGCCAGCCAGGATTCGTCCGTGGCTTCGTCGGCGCCGCCGCCTCGGATGATCCGCGCGCCGCGCTGATCGCACGCAACACGCTCTCCGCCGGCGGGTCCGCCGCCGATGCGGCGGTGGCGGGTGGCCTCATGCTGTCCGTCACCCAGCCCTCCCGCGCCGCGCTTGGCGGCGGCGGCGCCTGCCTTCTCTTCGCGCCCCGCCGGGCGGAAGCCGAGGCCATCCTGTTCCTGCCCGGGGCGCGGGAGGCAACGCCGCCCGGCGCCGACCGCCCCGCCGCCGTGCCGATGCTGGCGCGCGGCCTTTTCGCCCTTCACGCCCGCGGCGGCGTCCGGCCCTTCGAGGAATTGATCGCCCCGGCCGAGCAGGCGGCCCGCTTCGGCGTGGAGGTCAGCCGTGCCCTGGCCGCTGACATCGCCGCCGTCGCCGGCCCGCTGATGGCGGACCCCGGCGCGGCCGCGGTCTTCGGCGGCCCCGGCGGCCAGCCGCTGGCGGCGGGCGCCACGATGGTGCAGCAGGACCTCGGCACCACGCTCGGTTCGCTGCGCACCGCGGGGGTGGGGGACCTGCACCAGGGCGGGCTGGCACGGCGCGTGGCCGAAGCCTCCCTCGCCGCCGGCGGCGGGCTGACGGTGGCGGAAATGCGCGCCTCCGTCCCCAGCGTCGCGGCGCCGCTGATCCTGCGCTCGGGCAATGACAGCGTGGCCTTCCTGCCGCCGCCGGCCGATGGCGGCCTGGCCACCGCGGCCGCCTTCGCGGCGCTGTCCGCCGGCGCCACGCCGGATGCGGCGGCGCTGCGCGGCGTGGCGGTGGCCCGCGCCTGGCGGGAACGCGGTGGCGATCCAATGGCGCTGGTGACGGCTCAGCTTCCGGCCGACCAGGGCTGGCCGGTGCTGCCGGCCACCACCAGCCTGGTGGTGGTGGACCGGGACGGCATGGCGGTGTCCTGCGCCTTCACCATGAACAACCTCTTCGGCACGGGGCGCGTGGCGCCGGGCACGGGCATCCTGCTGGCAGCCGCGCCGGGCATCGGGCAGGTGCAGCCGCCGCTGCTCTCCGCCGCCATCGCCTTCAACGCGCCGCTGCGGACCTTCCGTGCCGCCAGCGCAGGCAGCGGGCAGCATGCCGCGCCGATCGCTGCCGCCGCGCCGCTGGCCCAGGCGCTGCGCAATGCGCCGCAGGATGCCACCTTCGCGGGCGTGCCCAATCCTGGCCGGGGCAATCTGATGGCCTGCCCGCGCTACCTGCCGGGTGATCCGAACAGCTGCTACTCGCTGACCGATCCGCGCGGCATGGGCCTCGCCATCGGCGCCGTGGACCGCTGATGGCTCTCAAGACGGGGCGGGGGGCGGAAGCGCCCCCCTTCCTGGTGATGGACGTGATCGCGGCCGCGAATGCCCGCGCCGCGTCGCTGCCGCCAGGGTCGCCCGGAATCCTGCGGATGGAGGTCGGCCAGCCCGGCAGCGGCGCGCCCCGTGGCGCGGCTGAAGCGGCCATCCGCGCGCTGCAGGCCGGCAACCCGATGGGCTATACGGAAGCCTTCGGCCTGGCCTCGCTCCGCGCCCGCATCGCCGGGCACTACCGGGACAAGTACGGGGTGGCGGTCTCGCCTTCGCGCATCGCCGTCACGGTGGGGGCGTCCGGCGCCTTCCCGCTGGCCTTCCTCGCGGCCTTCGATGCCGGCGACCGCATCGCCATGGCCGCGCCCTTCTACCCGCCTTATGCGAACATCCTGACGGCGCTCGGCATGGTGCCGCAGCTGCTGCCCTGCGATGCCGCCACCCGCTTCCAGCCGACGCTGGCCATGCTGGAGAGGCTGGACCCGCTGCCGGCCGGGCTGATCGTCGCCAGCCCCTGCAACCCCGCCGGCACCATGCTGTCGCCGGAGGAATTGTCGGCGATTGCCCGCTGGTGCCATGCGAATGGCGTGCGGCTGGTGTCGGACGAGATCTATCACGGCCTGTCCTACGGCACCGTCGCCGAAAGCACGGCCGCGGCGTTCAGCGACAGCGCCATCGTCGTGAACAGCTTCTCCAAATACTTCTCCATGACGGGCTGGCGGATCGGCTGGCTGCTGCTGCCGGAGGACCTGGTCCGCCCGGTGGAATGCCTGGCACAGAACCTCTTCATCAGCGCCCCCCATGTCGCGCAGGTCGCCGCCGAGGCCGCCTTCGACTGCGTGGAGGAGCTGGAGGCCAACAAGGCCGGCTATGCCCGCGCCCGCGCCGCACTGCTGGAAGGCCTGCCGGCGGCGGGCTTCGACCGGATCGCGGCCGCCGACGGCGCCTTCTACCTCTGGTGCGATGTCGGGCACCTCACGAATGACAGCCTCGATTTCTGCGCCGGGATGCTGGAGGGCGCGGGCATCGCGGCCTCCGCCGGGGTGGATTTCGACCGCGAGAGGGGCAGCCGCTTCCTGCGCTTCAGCTATTGCGGGCCGGAAGCGGCGATGGTGCAGGCGCCCGCGCGGCTGAAAGCCTGGCTGGGGCGGTAGGGCATCCTTCGTGGATCGCGACGCCTCGCGCGCCGCGGCGGGATCAATCCTCGACTGGCGCGCAGCCTTCCTCGGGACGGAGGAAGGCCGCCCAGGCTCCACCCGGCAGGGGAAGGCAGCCCCTGGCCCAGATGCCGGCAACACTTCCCCCCGCGCTGCGCAGCATGCCGGGGCCGTGCGGCACGCCGTCCGATAGCGCGCCCTCGTAGACCAGCCCCTGCACCAGCACCTCCACCCGGCCGTGCACGAGTCCGTCGTTCGTGTAGTCCCCGGCTTCGGTCATCGTGGGTTCCCCGTTGCGCAGATAAGCCAGGGCACCGCGGCCGTCCGGGCGGCCGCCTTTCATCACGCCCTCGTAGATCATGCCGCGCACCGTGCGGCCCTCCCGCCAGAGGAACAGGGCCCGGCCGGCACCCTCGGCAGGTCCGTCGGGGCAGTCACCGCTCCATCGCGCCTCGACATCGGCCGCGAGGTCCGACAGCCCGCCGACCCAGAGCCAGCAGCCGCGCGCCGCGTCGGTGACGAAGCCGTCCCGCTCGCCGGGCAGCAATCGCTCCGCCATCGGTGGCACCGGCGGCGTCTCCGCCCGCACCGGTCCCGCCAGCAGCACCAGGGCGAGAAGCCATCGCATGCGCATCATCTCCCCATCGCCAAGGATGATATCCGTGGGCTCCAGGGCCGAAGCGGACCCCGTGCGGCAGCGGGAAAGCCGGCATCGCAGGGCGCCACCCGGCCCGGCGATCGCGCGATCATCCGGCGCGCCGCACCTCGGCCCCGCCCCAGCGCCACCAGGAAGCAGGCAGGGCCGCCGCGGCAGCCTCGGCCGCGGCCGGCGCCGCGAACAGGCCGAAGCAGGTGGCGCCGCTGCCGCTCATCCGCGCCAGCAGGCAGCCGGGCTGCGCGCCGATGGCGGCCAGCACCGCCGCGATGGTGGGGCAGAGGGAGACCGCCGCCGCTTCCAGGTCGTTGCCCAGTGGCCGCAGCCAATCCGCCAGCGCCGCGGCATCCCGCCAGGCTTCCGGGTAGGCGATTGGCGGTGAGAAGCCGGGCGCGCGGGCCTTGAAGACGGCAGGCGTCGCCAGGGCAAGGCGCGGATTGGCCAGCAGCAGCCCGAAGGGCGGCAGGGGCGGCACCGGGTCCAGCACCTCCCCCACGCCGCGCATGCGCATCGGCCGGCTTTCGACGCAGACCGGCACATCGGCGCCGAGCCCCGCCGCGATGTTCCGCAGCCCGGCCGGTCCGAGCCCCGTGCCCCACAGCGAATCCAGCACCCGCAGCGCGGCCGCCGCATCGGCGGAACCGCCGCCGATGCCGGAAGCGACCGGCAGGTGCTTTTCGAGAATGATGGCCGCCCGTGCCGGTACCCCGGCGGTGTCGGCCAGCGCGCGGGCGGCGCGCAGGACCAGGTTGTCGGGCTCCGCCCGCAGGGCCTCCGCGCCCGGCCCGGCCAGGGACAGGGTCAGCCCCTCCGCCGGCGTGGCGGAGACGACATCGCCCACGCCGGCAAAAACCGCCAGGCTGTCCAACAGATGATAGCCATCGGCGCGCCGGCCTGTAACGCGCAGCGTCAGGTTCACCTTGGCCGGGGCAAAGGTGGGGGCGAAGCCGATCATCCGGTCCGGCGCGGCCCGGTCAGTCCGCGCGCTGCGCGGTGGGCGTGGCCGATGCCGGCAGCCCGTCCCGCAGCTTGGCCGTGATCTTCACGAGGTCGGCCGGCTCCGGTTCCAGCCCGAGGGCGCGGGTCCATTGGAAGCGCGCCTCCCTCTCCCGCCCCGCCGCCCAATAGGCATCGCCGAGATGGTCGTTGATGACGCTGTTGCGCGGCTCCAGCTCCACCGCGCGTTCCAGCCAACGGATGGCGCCGGGCAGGTCGCCCATCTTGAACAGCGCCCAGCCGAGGCTGTCGACGATGTTGCCGTCATTCGGCCGGAGTTCCACGGCGCGTTCCAGCATGCGCCGCGCCGCCGGCAGGTCCTTGCCCTGTTCCACCCAGGTATAGGCCAGGTAGTTCATGACGTAGGGCTGTTCGGGCGAAAGCTCGAGCGCCTGCTTGAAATCAGCCTCCGCGCGCGGCCAGGCGCCGGCGCGTTCATGCGCGATGCCGCGGGCATAGAGCAGCGGCCATTCGGCCGCGGTCGGCGTGCCGACCCGCTCCAGCGCCCCATCATAGGCGGCGATGGCGTCGGCGAAGCGGTTGCGCGCGCGCAGCAGGTCGCCGAGCCGCGCCAAAGGCTGGGGCGCGTTCGGCACTTCGGCCGCGATGGCGCGGAAGGCGGCCTCGGCATCCGGCACGCGGTCCATCCGGTCCAGCAGCGCGGCACGGCGCAGCGCGGCCACGCGCGCCAGCGGATCGGCGGCGGGCACCTGTTCAAGCACGGCATGGGCGGTGCCGGGGTGCCGTTCCTCCCCATAGGCTTCGGCGATCAGCAGCAACGCGGGGGTGAAGGCGGGCCGCAGCCGCAGCGACAGCCGCGCCAGGATCAGCGCGCCCTCCCCGGCCCCCTGCTGGCGCAGCGCGGCGGCCAAGGCGAGGTGCGCTTCCGCGATCCCCTCCACCGCGGAGACGACGCCACGCTGCGCGATGACCGCGCGGCGCGCCTGGTCCGTGCCGGCGGCGATGGCGAAATCGCCGAGGCCGCGGCCCAGCGCCTCCATCAGTCGCAGCGCCTCGGCCTCCCGCCCGCTGCGGGCCAGGATGCCGGCGGAGAGTTGCAGCAGGCGGAGCGATGGCTCGGGTGTTTCCGCCAGCGCGGTGCGGATGGCGCGCTCGGCCTCCCGCGGCCGGCCGGCGACATCGGCGATCAGCGCCAGGTGCAGGGCGTGGATGCCGCGCAGGCGGCCGCCTTCGGCCAGCGGGCGAAGCGTGGCGACGGCCGCGTCGGTCTGCCCCTTGCCCTGCTGCACCCAGGCCAGCAGCAGCGGCTGGAGGATCTGGGACGGCCCCTGGCGCGGCAGGGCGCGCACGCGCTGCTCCGCGCGGTCCCAGCGGCCGGCCACGGCTTCCGAACCCACCAGCAGCAGCGCGGCGGCCTGGTTGTCCGGCAGGCGCCGCGCCAGGCGTAGCGCATCCGGCCGGCCATCCAGCAGCGCGGCGGCGAAGGCGCGGTTGAGGAGTTCCGCCTGGTCCGGTTCCCGCCGCAGCGCGTCCAGCAGATTATCCGCGGCGGTACGGGTATCGGTCTCGGATTGCGCGAAGCGGCCGGCCAGGTAGGTGCCGAAGACGCCGCCGGGTTCGGCGGGCTGGGCCTGGGCGGGCGCGGTGGCGGGGACGGGCGTGCCCGCCGCCGCGCAGGCCGACAGGAGGGCCACCGCGAGGAGGACGGCACGGCGAGGGGGCACGAGCCTGATCATTGGCCTGAGCCTAGCCGGGGAAGCCGGGGCTGCGCCACCGCGGCGTGGCGCTGTTGCAACATGTGGCGGAAAGGCGATGCCGATTTGCCACGGTCCAGGAACCGTCCGGCCCGGGGCAGGCAGGGTGCCCGCGCCTTCAATCGAGCAGATTCAATACTGTTCGGACCGCCGCCGCGTGACGATGTGGCTGCCCGGCGGCAGGGCATGCAGCACGCCCTCGGCCCAATCCGTGATGCGCCGCATGGGGTGGGCGGGAACGCCCGTGTCGCCCGCCACGTCGGGATCGGATTCCGCCGGTACCGCTGAATTGCCCGCCGTCGAGTCGCCCCCGGCAAAGCCGACAAGCCGACTCGCGGATTCCGCGAGTTCAGCCAGGGGCCCCACCGCGGCGCCGTCTTCCGCCATCACGGCCTTCAGCACGGCACGCGTCGCCGTCACTTCCGCGCGCATCTCATCGATGGCGGCGGAGAGACGGAGGGCAGCATCGGAGCTGGTCGTATCAAGCGACATGATGAACCCCAGGCACGCCCAACCCGGGCGCGACGGCAGCGTCGCCAACATGATCCCGCAAGCGAACAAATGCAACTTTCAAGTGCATCGCGGCATCCCGGTCCGATCCGCAGGCGGCAGCCGTCGCGCCCCGTCGGACCCGACCGGCCCGACGCTAACCTGTTGCCAGAACCATTCCGATACCTTTCGATACGCTCAGCATCCCGGGAGGTCCCTTCATGCGTCGCCACCTGATCGCCTGCCTCGCCCTGCTCGCCGGACTTCTCGGCGCGAGCACCGCGCAGGCGCAGAACCGCTTCTGGCTGGTCAACGACACGGGCCGCGTGATCGAGCGCGCCTATGTCTCCTCCTCCCGCGTCTCCGACTGGGGGCCGGACATCCTCGGCACCTCCGTGCTGCCGCCGGGCCAGCGGGTCTGGGTGACGCCGAATTTCGGCGACTGCATCCTCGACCTGCGCGTGACCTACCAGGGCGGGGGGGAGGAAAGCCGGATGCAGGTGCCTGCAACCTCAGCCAGATCGTCTTCGGCCGGTCCGGCGCCGGCGCGGGGGCCAGCATCGGCGGGGGCGGCGCGGGCGCGACGGTCGCGGGCAACCCGAGCTTCTACTTCGTCAACGGCACCGGCCTGACGATCCGGGAGGTCTATGTCTCCCTGTCCACGGACAACAACTGGGGCGGGGACCGGCTGGGGCAGAACATCCTCCAGCCCGGCCAGCGCCTGCAGGTCAGCCTGCCCGCCGGGCGTGGCTGCGCCGTGGACATGCGCGTGGTCTATGCCGATGGCCGGCCCGCGGAGCGCCGACGGATCGAGACCTGCAGCGTCAACGACTTCGTCTGGCGCTGATCCCGGGGCGTTGATCCGGGGGCGCTGACGCGCGTCAGGCGATGCCAAGCAGCAGCAGCAACCCCGCCCCGGCGGCCCAGGCCAGCATGGCCTGGGTCAGGCCGATGCCGAGCCGTTCCAGGATGGCGGCCGGCAGCCCGGCCAGCAGCAGCGTGCCGGTGGAGACCATCAGGCTCGCCCCATAGAAGACGATCTCGTTCGTGGGCGGCAGCATTTCCGGCAGCCAGACCGGATGCAGCGCCATCATGACCGGCAGCACCGGGCTGACCAGGCCGTTCATCAGGCACAGGCCGACGACGACGACGAAGAGGTTCTGCGGCGTCATCGCGTTCACCCCGCGCCCGGCGGCGTGATCCGCGGGCCGAGCCCGGCGGAGAGCATCAGCACGCCGCCGACCAGGCGGATGCCGAACAGCCAGCATGCCGCGACCAGCGGCAGGAACCGGCCCTCGACATAGGACGGCACGGCGCGGCGGGCGAGCCAGACGGCCCAATCCGTCAGCAGCCGGAAGCCGCGCCAGATGTAGTTCGGGCTGTCATGCGGCACGATGACCTGCATCATGAAGCGGCCGAGGCAGGCCCAGGCCGTCAGGGCCAGGACATACATCGGGATCCAGAAGCCGAGATGGTCGGCGATGAAGGGCTGCACGGCGCGGTCTTTCCCCTGCGGCGTTCGTGAAGGCGGCACTGGCGTCGAAACAGGAAGGGCGGCCGCGTCGCCGCGGCCGCCCCGGTTTTCCACCCTTCCGGGCGGGATGGCTACTCGACGGCTTCCTTCCGGTCCACCAGGCGGACGCCGCCCTTGGGGATGCGGATGTCGTCGATGAAGTCCTGCATCGCCTGGCTCGGCGCCGTGGTGAACTTGGACACCAGCCAGATGGTGAGGAACGACAGCGGCACGCCCACGATGCCGCCCGAGATGTTGTTCAGCGTCCAGAGCCTGGCCACCGTCCGCCCGCGCAGCACCACGCTGTCGGTCGTCAGGATCAGCTGGCCGAACCAGGACATCGCGCCATCCGTGATCTGGCCCGCATTGGCGACCAGCGCGGCGGCATAGGCCTTGAGCGCCGGATCGGCCGCGGGCAGCGCCGCGGTCTGCCGGGCGGCGGCCAGGATGGCTTCCTTCGTCCCGAAGAGTTCGACGAAGGACAGGCCGTAGAACTCCGTCCAGATCAGGTAGCCGAAGGTGAAGACGTAGCCGACCGCCATGCCCCAGCAGGCCGCGGCGTTCGTCGTCTTCTTGTACCAGACGCCCATCACCAGCGCGGCGAAAAGCCCCGCGGCGGCGATGGAGAAGGCCCAGGCGACCAGGAACAGGATGTCCGCCCCCGCATTGCCCGCCGTCCAGGCCGCCAGGATGGCCACCAGCACGAGCAGGACACGGGAGATGATGAGCCGCTTCGCGGTGGGCGCGTTGCGGTCGATCATCTTGTAGTAGACGTCATGCGACAGCGCGTTGGCCAGCGCCAGCAGCAGGCCGTCCGCGGTGGACAGCGCGGCCGCCAGGCCACCGGCGGCGACCAGGCCGGCGATGACATAGGGCAGGCCCGCGATTTCTGGCGTCGCCAGCACGACCACGTCCGGGTGGATGCGGAATTCGCCCCACTGCACGATGCCGTCGCGGTTGACGTCGACGATGTTCACCCATGGCACCCCATAGGGCGACACGATCTGCCAGTTCTTGATCCACTCCGGCAGCGCCGAGATCGGCTGGCCGATGATGGTCTGGTAAATCTCGAGCTTGCCGAACGCCGCATAGGCCGGCGCCGTGAAGTACAGCAGGAAGATGAAGAACAGCGACCAGGCCACGGATTGCCGGGCTTCGCGCACCGAGGGGGTGGTGAAGTAGCGCATCAGGATGTGCGGCAGCGCCGCGGTGCCGACCATCAGGCAGAAGACGAGCGCGAAGAAGTTGAGCGCCGCGGACCAGGAGAAGGCGCCGTTCGGCCCGATGAAGGGCGCGGTGTGCCAGCCGGTGACGCCGGGCGGGGGTGTCATCCCCGCGGCGCGGAAGCCGTTCTCCAGCCCCTCGATCCGTTCCAGCGCGAAGCCGTACATCAGCTGCGGCACCGGCACGCCCGTGACCTTCATGGACATCAGGATGGCGGGGATGAGGTAGGCGATGATGAGGATGATGTACTGCGCCACCTGGGTCCAGGTGACGGCACGCATGCCGCCCAGCATCGAGCAGACCAGGATGCCTGCCAGGCCCAGGAAGACGGCCGTGAGGAAGGAGACTTCCAGGAAGCGCTGGGTGATGATGCCCACGCCCACGATCTGCGCCACGACATAGACGAAGGATGCCGTCAGCAGGACCAGGACGCCGAGCGAGCGGGCGACGTTGCCGCCGAAGCGCGCCCCCAGGAAGTCCGGCACGGTGTACTGGCCGAACTTCCGCAGGTAGGGCGCCAGCAGGATGGCCACCAGCATGTAGCCGCCGGTCCAGCCCAGGATGAAGGCCAGGCCGCCATAGCCGAGGGCATAGAGGCTGCCCGCCATGCCGATGAAGCTGGCCGCCGACATCCAGTCGGACCCGGTGGCCATGCCGTTGTAGAGCGCGGGAACCCGCCGGCCGGCCACGTAGTATTCGGCGACGGCGGCGGTGCGGCTGATGATGCCGATATAGGCATAGACGCCGATGGTCAGGACGACGAAGAGGTAGCCGATGATCTTGTCCGGCACGCCCATCTGCTCAAGAATCGCGAGCAGGATGACGAAGACGGCGAAGCCACCGGTGTAGCCGGCATAGATCTTGCCGAGCTGGGCGATGAAGGGGTCCTTTTCCCCTGCGCTGGTGGACATGGGGTCAGTCCTCCTGCACGCCGAATTCCTCGTCGATCTCGTTCTGGCGCTTGGCGAACCAGAACAGGCCGACGACGAAGATGATGAGGCTACCCTGGGCGGCCATGTAGAAGCCGAGCGGGAAACCCAGGATGTGGATCGGGTTCAGGGCGGTGGCGAAGAAATGGATCCCGAAGCCGGCGACGAACCAGATCGCCAGCACTGTCCACATGAGCCCCGATGTTTTCTTCCAGTAGGCCGCCCCATTGATCTGATCCGTGGCGGCGACGGTCGCCCCCTTCGGATCGTCGGCATTATCTACCAATGGCATCCCGCTCTCTCCCCATTGCGCCGCCGGCCTTTCCGGCGGCGTGAACGCTTCCCCGCCCGAAGGGGCGATGAAATATAATTAAGCAGTGCGGCTATCACGTGTCCGGGCTGTCATGCAACATCGTTGCGCCTTGTGGAGGAACCTGTCGATGCTTACGTGGCTCCGGGACCGCATCCGCCCGCCGCGCGGGCGCGATGCGGCGGCCTTCGCCGCCTTCCTGGAACGCCAGGCGGCCTTCGTCGCCCAGAAGACGGTCATCGACTATTGCCGCGTCAAGGCCGGGCGGCATGAACGCCAGACCTTCGCCGACCCTGACTTCCTGGCCGCGCTGGCGCATTGCCGGTGGCAGACCTACGCCGCCGCGGTGGGGGATGTGGCGGTGCTGGCCGAATCCTGGCTGCGCCCCCATGCCGGCGGCCAGGAAGCCAGGCTGGCCGCCGCCCTGGCGGCGATCGGCGGTGCCATCCTGGCCGGCGCCGATTCCCCGGAAGCGGAGCGGGAGGCGCTGGACGCGGCGCAGGAGGGCCTGCCCCGCCTGCTCGCCACCGCGCAGGAATCGTCCCCAGCCAGCGCCGACCGCCTGCGGCTGACGGCCGAGGCCCCCCTGCTGGCCACCCTGCCCATCCACCCCGACCAGCGGATCGGGGAGACGCCATCGATTCGGGGCGCGCTGCGCTTCCACATCGTCTCCACCCAGCAGGAGATGGAGCGCGGCTTCGATCCGGCGGCGCTGGTTCAGGAATTGCTCGCCCCGTCATTGCGGTAAAGCAAGTTACTAGAATTCAATATGTTACAGTTTCAGAGCCCCCAACTCGATTTCTGGACACGAATTAACCGGAACGCGCATTGCTCCCCCATGCCCGCCCCCGCATGAACAGCGCCATGCGCCGGGATCAAACCCAGCGCGCGCCATGCGCATAGCGCGGGGCACCGCAACAATGCTGGCGGGCTGGCGTGCCCGCGAAAGAAGGGATGGGGGATGTCTGCATCGCACGCCGCGGCCGGCGGGGCCGCGCGACCAATGTCGCAGGAGGAGCGGAAGGTCATTCTCGCCTCCTCCCTCGGCACCGTTTTCGAATGGTATGACTTCTACCTGTACGGATCGCTCGCGGCCGTCATCGGCGCGAAGTTCTTCTCCATGTATGACGAGAGCACGCGCAACATCTTCGCGCTGCTGGCCTTCGCGGCGGGCTTCCTGGTGCGCCCCTTCGGCGCCCTGGTGTTCGGCCGCCTCGGCGACCTCGTCGGGCGGAAGTACACCTTCCTCGTCACCATCGTGATCATGGGCGCCTCGACCTTCGTGGTCGGCATCCTGCCCACCTCCGACCAGATCGGCATCCTCGCCCCCATCATCCTGATCGTGCTCCGCATGCTGCAGGGCCTGGCGCTGGGCGGTGAATACGGCGGCGCGGCCACCTATGTGGCGGAACACGCGCCGAACGGGCGCCGCGGCTTCTACACCAGCTTCATCCAGATCACCGCGACGGCCGGCCTGTTCCTGTCGCTGATCGTCATCCTGACCACCCGCTCCTTCCTGGGAGAGGCCGCCTTCGCGGATTGGGGCTGGCGCGTACCCTTCCTGATCTCGATCGTGCTGCTTGGCATCTCCGTTTGGATCCGGATGCAGATGCAGGAAAGCCCGGCCTTCCAGAAGATGAAGGATGAGGGCACGGGTTCGAAGGCGCCGATCGGCGAGGCCTTCGGCCAGTGGAAGAACGCTCGCATCGCGCTGTTCGCGCTGCTCGGCCTGGTCATGGGCCAGGCGGTCGTCTGGTACACCGGCCAGTTCTACGCGCTGTTCTTCCTGGGCTCCGTGCTGAAGGTGGACGGCTTCACCACCAACATGCTGATCGCCTGGTCGCTCATCCTCGGCTCCGGCGGCTTCGTGTTCTTCGGCTGGCTGTCCGACAAGATCGGCCGCAAGCCGATCATCCTCGGCGGCTGCCTGATCGCGGCCCTCACCTATTTCCCGCTCTTCTCGCTGATGAGCGCGGAAGCCAACCCGTCGCTGACGCAGGCGCACCGCACCATCACCACGGTGGTCGAGGTGGACAAGGCCACCTGCTCCTTCCAGTTCAACCCGACGGGCACGGCGCGCTTCACCCAGCCCTGCGACGTGGCCAAGGCCGCGCTCGCCCGGCTGTCCGTGAACTACTCCGTGGAGAACAAGCCGGGCCAGACCGGCGTGCGCGTCACCATCGGCAACCAGACCGTGTCGTCGGACCAGCCGAACTTCGCGGCCGCCCTTGGTACCGCGGTGACGGCGGCGGGCTACCCGGCGGCGTCCAACGCGACCGTGGTCAAGATGTCCGGTCCCTTCGACGTCTTCCGCGAACAGCCGGCGGTGCTGATCGGCATCCTCACGCTGCTCGTGATCTACGTCACCATGGTCTATGGCCCGATCGCGGCGGCGCTGGTGGAACTGTTCCCGACGCGCATCCGCTACACCTCCATGTCGCTGCCCTACCACATCGGCAATGGCTGGTTCGGTGGCCTGATGCCGGCGACGGCCTTCGCGATGATCGCGCAGACCGGCGACGTGTATTTCGGCCTCTGGTACCCCGTGGTGATCGCCCTCGCGACCGTCGTCATCGGCTTCTTCATGGTGCCGGAGACGAAGGACCGCGACATCTTCGCGACCAACGCGGATGGGTCGGCCAGCGCCGCGGATTTCCGCAAGGCGCGCTGATCCGGGCATCCCGCACGGGTTGAACGGCGCCGGGGGCAACCCCGGCGCCTTTTTCTTGTCCTGCATCAAGGGCGCACCGGAGCCAGGCTGGCATGGTTGCGCGAAGGCGCCCGGCGGCGGCACTCTCTGCGCCAATCAGCCGCGGGCCCACCCGGCGCCAGAAGGGGAAACGCCGCCATGGATGGCCGCTATGATGACGTCTACGCCGCCTGGCGCGCGGACCCCGAAGGCTATTGGCGCCACGCGTCGCGAGCCATCGACTGGGCCGTGCCCCCCACCCGCATCTTCGATGGCGAGGCAGGCGTCTATGGCCGCTGGTTCCCCGATGCGCGCCTCAACACCTGCCACAATGCGCTGGACCGCCACGTGGCGGCCGGCCGCGGCGCGCAGACCGCGCTGATCTGGGACAGCCCCATCACCGGCCGGAGCGCCCGCTTCACCTATGCCGAACTGCTCGGCCGCGTCGCGCGGGTCGCCGGCGCGCTGGCCGCGCGGGGCGTGGGGGCTGGCGACCGCGTCATCATCTACATGCCGATGGTGCCGGAAGCCGCCATCGCCATGCTGGCCTGCGCCAGGCTCGGCGCCATCCATTCCGTGGTCTTCGGCGGCTTCGCGGCGGCGGAGCTTTCGGCCCGCATCGCGGATGCGCAGCCCAAGGCGATCATCTCCGCCTCCTGCGGGATCGAGCCGGGGCGGCTGGTGAAGTACAAGCCGCTGCTGGATGCCGCGATCGCGCTGTCCCCGCACAAGCCCGGCCACTGCCTGATCCTGCAGCGCCCGGAGCACCCCTGCGACCTCACGCCCGGCCGCGACGTGGATTTCCTGGAAGCGGAGGCCGCGGCGGCGCCCGCGCCCTGCACCGATGTCGCGGCGACGGACCCGCTCTATATCCTCTACACCTCCGGCACGACGGGGAAGCCGAAGGGCATCGTGCGGGACAATGGCGGGCATGCGGTGGCCCTGATGAATTCCATGTCCATGCTCTACGGCCTGAAGGCCGGGGACGTGATGTGGACCGCGAGCGATGTCGGCTGGGTCGTCGGCCATTCCTACATCGTCTATGCGCCGCTCCTCGCGGGCTGCACGACGGTGATGTACGAGGGCAAGCCCGTCGGCACGCCGGATGCCGGCGCCTTCTGGCGCGTGGCCGCCGAGCATCGCGTGAAGGTGCTGTTCACGGCACCCACCGCGATCCGCGCCATCCGCAAGGAAGACCCCGAGGGCGCGCTGCTGGCGCGCTACGACCTCTCTGCGCTGGAAGCCCTGTTCCTGGCGGGCGAACGCTGCGATCCGCCAACCGCCGAATGGTCCGCCGCGCTGCTCGGCAAGCCCGTCATCGACCATTGGTGGCAGACCGAGACGGGCTGGAGCATCAGCGGCAATTTCCGGGGGTTGGGCCTCTTCCCCAACCGTCCCGGCTCCGGCGGCAAGCCCGCGCCAGGCTATGATCTCCGCGCGCTGGACGAAGCGGGGCAGGAAGTGCCGCGCGGGCAGATCGGCACGCTGGCGGTGAAGCTGCCGCTGCCGCCTTCCAACCTGCCGACGCTCTGGCACGCCGATGCGCGGTTCCGGGAAGCCTACCTCGAGGCGTTTCCCGGTTACTACAACACCTCCGACGCCGGCATGGTGGACGGGGATGGCTATGTCTGGGTGATGTCCCGCACCGACGACATCATCAATGTCGCGGGCCATCGCCTGTCCACCGGCGCCATGGAGGAAGTGCTGGCCGCCCACCCCGATGTCGCGGAATGCGCCGTGGTCGGCATGAAGGATTCTCTCAAAGGCCAGGCGCCGCTCGGCCTCGTGGTGCTGAAGGCCGGCTCGACCAAGGGGGAGACCGAGATCGCCAAGGAACTGGTGGCCATGGTGCGCGACCGCATCGGCCCCGTTGCGGCCTTCCGGGAAGCGCGCGTGGTGCAGCGCCTGCCCAAGACCCGGTCCGGCAAGATCCTGCGCGCCACGATCCGCAAGATCGCCGATGGGGAGAGCTATACCGTGCCACCCACCATCGATGACCCCCTCATCCTGGACGAGATCAGCGACGTACTGAAGCAGGCGGAGAAATAGCCATGCCGGACGGCACCACGCCCCTGCTGCTGCGGCAGGACAGCGAGGCGGGCATCACGCGCCTGACGCTGAACAAGCCGGAGTCCCGCAACAGCCTGTCCTTCGCCATGATGGGCGCGGTGCTGGATGCGTTGCGCGCTGTGGCGGATGATGCATCGGTGCGCGTGGTCGTGCTGGCCGCCGCGGGGCCGGTGTTCTGCGCGGGCCACGATCTTCGGGAGATCACTGCCCATCGCAGCGATCCCGATGGGGGCCGCGGCTTCTTCGACAATGCGATGACGCGCTGCGCGACGCTCATGCAGGCCATCGTCGCCCTGCCCCAGCCCGTGATCGCGGAGGTCCAGGGCGTGGCCACCGCCGCGGGCTGTCAGCTGGTCGCGACCTGCGACCTGGCGGTGGCCTCGGACCAGGCGCGCTTCTGCACGCCGGGTGTCGATATCGGCCTGTTCTGCTCCACCCCCGCCGTCGCCCTCTCCCGCGCCGTGGCCGCCAAGCCGGCGATGGAAATGCTGCTGACCGGGGAGATGATCGGTGCGGAGGAAGCGCGGCGCATCGGCCTGGTGAACCGCGTGGTGCCGCCGGCCGACCTGCAAGCCACCACGGAAGCGCTGGCGGCGCGCATCGCATCCCGCAGCGCCCACACCGTCCGCATCGGCAAGGCGGCCTTCCATCACCAGCGCGGGCTTCCACTGGAGAAAGCCTATGCCCATGCTGCCGGGGTGATGACCGAGAATCTGATGGCCGAGGATGCCGCCGAGGGCATCGGCGCCTTTCTCTCCAAGCGCCAGCCCGTCTGGCGCGATCGCTAGGGATACCGACGCACCATGGCCGCTGCCGATTTCGATGCCCTGCCCCGCGTTCCGGCCAACCACCAGCCGCTGACGCCCCTGCTGTTCCTGGAACGCGCCGCCGCGGTCTTCCCGCGCCACACCGCCGTGGTGCATGGCGCGGTGCGGCGCAACTACGCCGAACTCCGCGCACGCTGCGTGAAGCTGGCCGATGCGCTCCGCCAGAAGGGTATCGGGCGCGGCGATACCGTGGCCGCCCTGCTGCCCAACATCCCCGAGATGCTGGAATGCCATTACGGCGTGCCGATGACGGGCGGCGTGCTGAACACGCTGAACACCCGCCTCGATGCCGGAACCATCGCCTATTGCCTCGACCACGGCGAGGCGAAGGTCGTCGTCGTGGACCGCGAATTCGTCCCCCTGCTGCGCCTGGCCCTCACGCAATGCCAGGCGAAGCCCCTGGTGATCGAGGTCGATGACCCGGAGGCCAGCGACGCCGCCCGCGCCAACCACCTCGACGGCGCCATCCCCTACGAGGCCTTCATCGCAGCGGGCGACGAGGCCTTCGCCTGGCCGATGCCGGGCGATGAATGGGACGCCATCAGCCTCAACTACACCTCCGGCACCACGGGAAGGCCGAAGGGCGTGGTCTATCACCACCGCGGTGCGCAGCTGCTGGCGGTGGGCAACGTGCTTTCCGCCGGCATGGGCAAGCATCCCGTCTATCTCTGGACGCTGCCGATGTTCCATTGCAACGGCTGGTGCTTCCCCTGGACGGTCACCGCCCAGGCCGGCACGCATGTCTGCCTGCGCGCGGTGCGCGGCAATGCGATGTGGGATCTGATGGCGCGGGAGGGTGTGACGCATATGTGCGGCGCGCCGATCGTCATGGCGACGCTGCTGGGCACGGCCGAGCCCGAGAAACGCCCCCTGCCCCATCAGGTGCAGTTCGTGGTGGCCGGCGCGCCGCCCCCCGCCGCCGTGCTGGCCGCGATGAAGGAAGCGGGCTTCGCCGTCTGCCACGTCTATGGCCTGACCGAATGCTACGGCCCCTCGGTCGTCAATGAATGGAACAGCGACTGGGATGCGCAGCCCGCCGCCGAACAGGCCGCGCTGATGTCCCGGCAGGGCGTGCGCTACATCGCCCTCGAAGGCCTGCGCGTCATGGACCCCGAAACCATGGCGCCGATCGCCCCCGATGGCGTATCGATGGGGGAGGTGATGATGCAGGGCAACGTCGTCATGAAGGGCTACCTGAAGGATTCGGAGGCCACGGCGAAGGCCTTCGCCGGCGGCTGGTTCCACACCGGCGACCTCGCCGTCACCTACCCCGATGGCTACATCCAGCTGAAGGACCGGTCGAAGGACATCATCATCTCGGGTGGCGAGAACATCTCCTCCATCGAGGTCGAGGACGCGCTCTACAAGCACCCCGCGGTCGCCGTGGCCGCCGTGGTGGCGCGGCCGGATGAGAAATGGGGCGAGACGCCCTGCGCCTTCATCGAACTGAAGCCCGGCGCCGCAGCCACGGCGGAAGACCTGATCGCCCACTGCAAGACCATGCTGGCGGGCTACAAGGTGCCGCGCCATGTGGTCTTCGCGGAACTGCCCAAGACCAGCACGGGCAAGATCCAGAAGCACGTACTGCGCGCCCAGGCCAAGGGGGGCTGAAGCCTGTGGCGGGGCCGGCGCCGATCATCCTCTGCGCCGGCCAATACGGCAGTGCCTCCACCTGGCTGTACAATGCCGTCCACGCGCTGATGGAAGCGGAATACGGCCCCGTTCACCAGCACATCCACCGGCAATTCGCCGACAGCCCGGACCAGTTGCCCCGGGCCGTCGATCCCGCCGCGCCGCTGCTGCTGAAGACCCATGCGCCGACCCGCGGGCTGCGCTGGCTGGCAGCCCGAGGCGGGGGCCGCGCCATCCTCTCCATCCGCGATCCGCGCGATGCCGTGGCATCGCTGATGGCGCGCTTCCACTTCGACTACGCGCTATGCCGCGACCGCGTCGAGCAGACCTGCCAGGCGCTGCCGCTGTTGCCCGATGCCGTGCCCTGCCTGGTGCTGCGGTATGAGGACGGGTTCAGCCAGGACCACGCGACGCTGGCCCGCATCGCCCGCTTCCTCGGCCTGAAGCCCTCTTCCCGCCTCCGCCGCCGGGTCTTTGACGATCTGACGCCGGATGCGGTGCGGACCCGCATCGCCGCCATGCTGGAGGCCGGTGCGCTCGGCCCTAATCCCACCGCCCATTCGCATGACGGCACCAGCCACTGGCACCCCGGCCATGTCGGCGATGGCCTGCCCGGCAAGTTCGCGACGGTGCTGACCGCAGGCCAGGCCGCCGACATCGCCCGCCGCGGCGCCGGCTTCGCGGAGGCCTTCGGCTACGCGATGCCGCCACACGCGAGGCTGCGCCCCGGCGAGACACGGCGGCTGGAGGGCTGGGGCCCGGGCATCGCCTGCCTCGGCACCGGCTTCGCCGCGCCGGACGCCGAAGGCGCCTGGGTCTCCGCGCGCCAGGCGATGCTGCATATCCCGCTGGAAGCCGGACCCGCCGCCACCTTGCTGCTGGAGGTGGAGGCCCCGGCCCCGACGCGTCGGCCCGCCCTCCTCGCGTCCTGGGATGACACCCTGCTCCTGCCCGCCACGCCCGTGCCAGGCCGCGGCGTGATGGCCGTGCCGCTGCCAGCGAGGGAGGGAGCGACGGAGATGGCGCTCCACCTCCAGGCCGGCGCGCCGCGCCCGGGCCGGCCGCCGCGCCTCCGGCTGCGCGCCATCGGCCTTTCGGCCTGAGCGGCCGCGAAACTTTCCTTGCAGCCCCCGCCCCCGCACCCCATCCTCACGGCCGTCCCGCAACAACCGAAAGGAGGTGATCCAGTGTCTCATTGCCCCAAGGCGTCCACCGCGACTGCAACCTGGATCATCGCCGGCGCCATCGCGTAGGCGAGTCACCACGTCATCGCAGCCGGTCAGCCGGCAGCAATGGAAGGCCTCGGGGGGAAACCCCCGGGGCCTTCGCTGCATCTAGGCTGTCAGCAGGCCGATCCGGTCCGCCTCCAGCACCCCGCAACTCAGCACCCCGCCGCAGAAGGCGGCGGTATCCAGGTTGATGCGGTTGTGCCGGATTTCCGGTGCCATGCGGGCGGTATGGCCATGCACCACCACGGCGGGGTGGGTGACCTCCGAATGAAGGAAGGAGCCGCGGATGGTCAGCAGATCCTCCGCCGACTGCACCTCCAGCGCCAGGCCGGGGCGGATGCCGGCATGGGCGAAGAAATAGGGGCCCTCCCGATGGCACAGCGCCAGGCCATCCCGCAGCAGCGCCTGGTGCGCGGCGGGGATGGCGGCGCGCCAGGCCTCGGCACCGGCCCCGGCCTCCACCCCATAGCTCGCCAAGGTTTCCCGCCCGCCGCACCACAACCAGTCATCCGCCGCGGCCCTGTCGCCGGCCAGGGCGTCGCGCATCATCGCCTCATGGTTGCCGAGCAGATTGACCACGGCGGCGCCCGGCGGCGCATATCCCGCGATGCGGTCCAGCACGGCGGCGGGACTGCCCGCCTTGTCCACATAGTCGCCGAGATGCAGCACCACCGCCCGCGCCACCGGCCGGGCGGCGAGGTCCGCCGCCAGCATCCCATGCAGCATGGCCAGGCGGTCCGCCATGCCGTGGACATCGCCGATGGCATAGACCCGCACGCCATCCGCGAGCCGCGCCGGCGCCGGCTGCCAGGCCGGCGTCATATCGGCCGCCCGTAATCGCCGAGCATCGCGGCGGCCTCCGCCAGTTCGGCCTGGGTCAGCAGCACGGGGTCGATCCCCGCCGCGCGGAGCGCCAGGTATTGCGCCGCCAGATTCTCCACCTCCCGCGCCAACGCCACCGCGCCGGCCAGGGTCGCGCCCAGCGCCACCACGCCGTGGTTCGCCAGCAGCACGGCGCGCAGCCCGGTGCCCAGTGCCGCCACCGCGGCCTCCGCCAACGCCTGCGTCCCGAAGGTGGCGTGGCTGGCGCAGGGGATGCCGCGCCGCCCGCCCTCCCCGGCCAGGGTGATCATGTAGTGGATGGGCGGGATGGGGTGCCGGGCGCAGGACAGGGCGGTCGCCATCGGGCTGTGGGTATGCACCACCGCCATCGCATCCGGCCGCGCCCGGTAGATCGCCGCATGAAGCCGCCATTCGGAGGAAGGCCGCCCGCCGCCCTTCACCGCGCCATCAAGCCCGCAGGGAACGAGGTCCGCCGCCGCCATCGCCGCATAGGGCAGCCCCGACGGCGTCACCAGGAAGCCGTCGCCATCCCGCAGCGACAGGTTCCCCGATTTCTGCGGCATGAACCCCGCCGCATCCAGCGCCCGCGCCGCGTCAACAAGCGCGGTGCCGGTCATCAATCCGCCTTGGCGCTGGCGTCCGAGCGGGTGGTGCCCACGCGAAGCGCGAGGGCGGCCGCCATGAATTCGTCGATCTCGCCATCCAGCACCGCGTCGGGGTTGCCCTTCTCGACGCCGGTCCGCAGGTCCTTCACCATCTGGTAGGGCTGCAGCACGTAGGACCGGATCTGGTGGCCCCAGCCGATATCGGTCTTGCCGGCCTCGATCCCCGCCGTGATGGCTTCCCGCTTGCGCAGTTCCAGCTCGTAGAGCCGCGCCTTCAGCATATCCATGGCGATGACGCGGTTGCGGTGCTGGCTGCGGTCCTGGGTGGAGGCCGCGACGATGCCGGTCGGGATATGGGTGAAGCGCACGCCCGATTCGGTCTTGTTGACGTGCTGCCCGCCGGCGCCGGAGGCGCGGAAGGTGTCGGTCTTGATGTCGGCCGGGTTGACCTCGATCTCGATCTTGTCGTCGATCACGGGGTAGACGTAGATGCTGGCGAAGCTGGTCTGGCGACGCGCCGCGGCGTCGAAGGGGCTGATGCGCACCAGGCGGTGCACGCCCGTCTCCGTCTTCAGCCAGCCGAAGGCGTTGGAGCCCGTGACCTGGATGGTGGCCGACTTGATGCCGGCCTGCTCGCCTTCCGACTGCTCCGTCATCGTGACCTTGTAGCCACGACGCTCCGCCCAGCGGGTGTACATGCGCAGCAGCATCTCGGCCCAATCCTGGGCCTCCGTCCCGCCGGCGCCGGCATTCACTTCCAGATAGGCGTCATTGGGATCGGCCTCGCCGGACAGCAGGCTCTCGATCTCCCGATGCTTCGCCTCCGCGGCAAAAGCCTTCATGTCGGCGACCGCGGCATCGGCCATGGCGACGTCGCCCTCGGCCTCCGCCATCTCCACCAGTTCGAGCGCGTCGGCGACGTCGCGTTCCAGCTTCTGCACGCCCTCGATCTGGGCGGCGAGGCGGTTGCGTTCGCGCATGAGCGCCTGGGCCACATCGGCCTTGTTCCAAAGGTCAGGGTCCTCGGAGCGGGCGTTCAGCTCCTCCAGCCGCCTGGTGGCGACATCCCAATCCAGATGGGCGCGGAGCAGCGCAAGGCTGTCCGCGATCTCGGTCTTCAGCTTTTCGGCGTCTGCGCGCATGGGCGGATCAGTAGAGCCCGCCCAGATTGCTGTCGAGGCCAGCCGCCGCGGTTCCCCCCGCGCCACCCGCCAGCGGGTCGGTCGGCGGCCGCGCGCTGTTCTCCGTGCCCGGGCGGAAGGCTTCCAGGATGGTCTGCCCGTTATCCAGCTGCAGCCGCACCAGCGCGACCCCCGGCGGCGCGCGGAAGGGGATGGGGGGCGAGCCCTGCGTCGCCGCCGCGACCACGTCCCGGAAGATCGGCGTGGCCAGCCGCCCGCCCGTCACATCGGCGCCGGTCTCGCTGAGCAGCCGCAGCGTGCGGGGTTCGTCGAAACCGACCCAGACCGCCACGACGAGGTCCGGCGTGAAGCCAACGAACCAGGCATCCTTGTATTCGTCGGTCGTGCCGGTCTTGCCGGCCACCGGGCGGCCCAGACCCTCGCCGGCCCGGGTGCCGGTGCCGCGCTGCACCACGCCCTGCAGCAGGCTGGTCATCTGAAAGGCCGTCACGGGATCGACGATCTGCCGGCGCGTATCGTTCAGACGTGGCGGCTGGCCCGTGGGGTCCGCGCCGCAGGCGCTGCATTCCCGCGCATCGGTGCGCCACACCAGGCGCCCATGCCGGTCCTGCACGCTGTCGATCAGCGTCGGGATCACCTGGCGGCCACCATTGACGAAGCTGGCATAGCCGGCGGCCTGGCGGAGCACCGTCGTCTCCCCGGCGCCGAGCGACATCGCCAGCACGCGCGGCATGTTGGGGATGACGCCGAAGCGGTTGGCGACATCGGCGACGGCCGGCATCCCCACCTGCTGCGCCAGGCGAATCGTCACCAGGTTGAGGCTGCGTTCCAGCGCGCTGCGCATCGTCACCCAGCCCTGGGCCGCGCCGCCGCCGTAATTGCCCGGCCGCCACATGCCCTGCGGCGTCATGATCTCCACCGGCGCATCCAGCAGCAGCTGGTTGGGCGGAATCCCGGCCTCAAGCCCCGCGAGGAAGACATAGGGCTTGAAGGACGAACCCGGCTGCCGCATCGCCTGCGACGCGCGGTTGAACCAGGACCGCTCGAAGGAATAGCCGCCCACCATCGCCAGCACGCGGCCGGTATTGGGGTCGAGTGCCACGACAGCGCCCTCGACCTCCGGCATCTGGCGCAGCATCAGGCGTTCCGGGCGGGCCGGGGTGCGGGGCGGATTCGCGGCCACGGCCGGCAGTGTTTCCACCATCACCACGTCGCCGGGGTTCAGCGCTTCCTGCATCCGGCGCAGCGGGGGCGCCATGCGGCCATCCCGAACCACGCGTGCCCAGCTGGCGATGTCATCCAGGAACATCGTGCCGGTCCGCGGCTGCGGCGCCGTGCGGGCATCCGGCCGCTCCAGCCAGGCCATGCGGGCCTCACGGTCCCGCACCTCCAGCACCACCGCCAGGCGCCAGCCAGGCTGGATGCCGGCGGGCCGTGGCACGGCCTGCAACGCCGGCAGCCATTCCGTCGGGCTGGCGGAAATCCGCGCCACCGGGCCGCGCCAGCCACCGCGCCGGCGGTCATAGTCCAGCAGCCCGGTGCGCAGCGCCTTCTCGGCCTCCGCCTGCAAATTCGGGTCCAGCGAGGTCCGCACCACCAGGCCGCCCATCGTCGTCTGGTCCACGCCGAAGCGGGTGATCAGCTCCCGCCGCACCTCCTCCGTGAAGTGCTGGCCGACCGCGACCATGTCGGGCCGGCGGGTGGGACGCGGCACCAGGGCCTCGGCCCGCGCGCGCGCGGCGTCCTCCCGCGTGATGGCGCCATCCTCGGCCATCCGTTCCAGCACCCAGTCGCGCCGGGCCTTGGCGGCTTCGGGGAAGCGGACGGGGTTGTAGTTGTTGGGCGCCTTGGGCAACGCCGCCAGGAAGGCGACCTCCGCCAGCGACAGCTCATCCAGCGACTTGTTGAAGTAATTCTGCGCGGCCGCCGCCACGCCATAGGCCTGCTGGCCCAGGAAGATCTCGTTCAGGTAGATTTCCAGGATGCGGGACTTCGGCATCGCCTGCTCGATGCGCAGCGCCAGGATCGCCTCCCGCACCTTGCGGGTCAGCGACCGCTCCGCCCCCACCAGCATGTTCTTGGCGACCTGCTGGGTGATGGTGGAAGCGCCCGCCAGGCGCCGGCCGCTGCCGATCGCCTCCACATTCGTGATCACCGTGCGGAAGATACCGATGGGATCGACGCCATGATGCGTCCAGAAACGCTGGTCCTCCGCGGACACGAACGCCTGCTGCAGGCGCTGGGGGATCGCCTCGATCGGGATGAAGACGCGCCTTTCCTGTGCCAGCTCCGCCATCAGGCGGCTGTCGGCGGCATAGATGCGCGACATCTGCGGCGGCTGGTAATCCGCGAGCCAGCGGTAATCCGGCAACTCCGCCACCGCATTCCGGTACAGCGACCAGGCCGCCCCCGCCCCCGCCAGGCCGACCGCCACCACCAGCACGATGACGGTCTTCATCAGGAAACCGACCGTGCCGACAAACCAGCGCCGCTTGCGCCGCGGCGGCCTGGCCGGCGGCGGAGAAGCCTCGGGTGCTGGGGACGCGGCAGGCCTTCCGCCCACCATCGGGCCTTCGGCGCGGAGATCAGGGGTATCCATGGCGCGCTCCATACACTGTCCCGGCCCCGGGGGCACATGCGCAACACTCGACATGGGCATGCAGCCCGGTCACGGCCAGTTGTGCAGCGCAGGATAACGGCGGGGTGGTTGGCGAGGGGTGTAGGCGGGAGGCGCGCCGGTTGCCCGGGGAATGGGCTCCGCCCTTTCCCCGTACCCCTTCCCCGCGAAGGGGCAGCGGCCCCTTCGATCCCCCTTCGATCGATGGGTGATGGGAGGGGCCACGCGCGCGCTCTGGCTGAGTGCGCGTTCCATGCCCCTCCCATCACCCATCGATTAAACCTGGGGTCCAGGGGCCCGCTGGCCCCTGGCGCGGGGTTGCGGCACTGCCGCAACGTCCGGAGAGGGGCCGGCGGCCCCTCTCCGGGGCCACCAGCGCGCCCTCCCTCTACCCCGCCGCCAGAGCCTCCGCCGTTCCCGCGCGTGCCAGCCAGCCATGGATGGCGCGGCCGAGGGCGCGGGCGACTTTCGCGCGGTGGTCGGGGCGGCGCAGGGCGGCTTCGTCGGCGGGGTGGCTGAGGAAGCCCATTTCCACCAGGACGGAGGGGATTTCCGGCGCCTTCAGTACCACGAAGCCGGCCTGGCGGTGGGTATTGGGCAGCAGGGGCACGTCGCCGCCCAGTTCGTCCACCACCAGCCCGGCCATGCGGGCGCTGCCGGCCCGGGTTTCGGCCCGCATGAGGGAGAGCAGGATGGCCTGCACTTCCGGCGAGACGGAGGGCAGGCGCAGGCCGCCGGCGCGGTCGGCCAGGTTCTCCCGTCGTGCAAGGGCCCCGGCCAGGGCGTCCGAGCTGTCGCCGAGCGTGTAGACGGAGGCGCCGCGGGCGCCGGGGGCGCTGTCCGCGTGAAGCGATACGAAGAGGGCGGCCTGCCGGCGCCGGGCGAATTCCACGCGGTCGCCCAGCGGTACGAAGCGGTCGTTGCTGCGGGTCATGGCCACGCGGCAGCGCCCCCCGGATTCGAGGACTTTCCGCAGTTCTTCCGCCGCGGCCAGGACGATGCGCTTTTCCTGCGTGCCCTGGGTGCCGATGGTGCCGGGGTCCCGCCCGCCATGGCCGGGGTCGAGCACGACCAGCGGCAGCGGCCCGGCACGCGCCGGGTTGCGCGGGGCGGCGTTGCCGGGTTGGGACGTACCAGGCTGGGAGGTACCAAGTTGCGAACGGCCGAGGTTGGAAGCCGTGGCCGTGGCGCTTTCCGCCAGCGGACGGCCGGCGGCGGCCAGGCGGGCGAAGCTGGTGGCGGTGGTCGGTTCCAGGTCGATGACCAGGCGCCCGCGGGTTTCCTCAACCCGCTTGAGCGCGGCGGGGCGCAGGAGGTCGAGCCTCAGCCCGCCGCGTCCCGCGACGGCGCGGCGGATAGGGCCGGCGCTGCCCAGGCTGGCCGGGCCGCGCCAGGGGCTGCCGGGCGTGGTCAGCACCAGGCGATTCGGGTCCGTGGCGGCGGCAAGCCGCCAGCGCGTGCCCGCGGGCAGGATGAGGGTGAGGCGCGCGCCGTCACCCGCCGGTTCCAGCGTGGCATCCGTCACGGCGGCTTCGGCCGGCCGCGGCGGCGGCAGGGCGGCGAAGGCGAGCGCGAGGCTCGCCAAGGCACGGCGACCCAGCATGGTGTCGGGTGGTCCCCCGCAGGCGCCGGCACCGCCCCCCGGCGCCGGAACGCAACCATGATGCCATGGCATGCCCGTCACTTGCCAGCATCCGTTGAGAGCGCGCTTCAACAGGAAGGCCTGTTCGGCGCCGGGTCGCGGCCCGGTGGCGGTTTGCGTCCTGCGCACAAATCGGCGATTGGGTGGTCCTTCGAGGCCAAAGCGACCCGCATGGCCACGGCGCCTTGTGGCCCCCGGTTGCACCGCCTATGGTGGGTCGCCCCGGTGGCGTCAGCCGCTGGTGGGGTCCTTGTGTTCGCGCGGCCGCCCGGCCCGCATCTCGCCGCGAGATCGCGGCCGGTGATGCGCCAGTGGTGGCCTTAGTCCTGGCATGGTGATGGGGCGCCGCCCCTCATCGCATTTCGCCAGGTGCCGCGGCCCCCGATCCCGCCGGCGCGGCGCATGCGGCGCATCCTTCCTGCTGGCTGACCCCTGGACTTCCCCGGGGGACACGGTTCGGGGCGATGCGTTCCATGCCCACGCCGCCCGCCCGATTGCGCCTGCAACCGGCGCCCCCGCCTGGACCTCACGTCCGGGAGACCAGCTCAAGGGGGCTGCCGATTGAAGGGTTTCCGGGGCAGCGCGAGGCGCGCCCGCCGGGAACGGTCTGCCAGGGGTCACTCCCGGGCCAATCGTTCCCAATGAACCCAACAGGGTCGTGCCGCCAGGCCGACCCGCCGAGAAGAGGACCGGATCGCCGCCGCATGGAAACTCTCCTGCCGCGATTCCGTCGCTTCCCGGGCCCCGCCACCACCTGCCGCCGCTGCCGGCCACTGGGCGGAAACCCAGGCCAGCGCGGTGCGGAGTCCCCTCACCCATGACCAAGCGCATGCTGATCGACGCATCACACCCGGAAGAGACCCGGGTGGTGGTGCTGGACGGCAACCGGCTCGAAGCCTTCGACATCGAGTCGGCCAACAGGATGCCCCTCAAGGGCAACATCTACCTCGCCCGCGTCGTGCGGGTCGAACCCAGCCTCCAGGCCGCCTTCGTCGAATACGGCGGCAACCGGCACGGCTTCCTCGCCTTCGGCGAAATTCACCCCGACTACTACCAGCTTCCCGTCGCCGACCGGCAGCGCCTCATCGAGATGCAGCAGGCCGAGGCGCTTGAGGAGCAGGAGCGCGAGGACGCCGAGGACGCGGCGCGCGACATCGATGCCGCGCTGAACGGCGCGCTCGAAGCCGCCGCGACCGCGGAGCTGGAGGCCGAGGCCGCGGAGCCGGATGCCCCCGCGGAGGTCCGGCATGAGGAGGTCTCGGCCGAAGCGGCGCCGGACGCCCCCGCTCCCGAGCCCGCCGAACAGCCCCATGCGACCCCCGTCGAGCAGAGCGCGGAGGCGGCCGAGGCCGCCGCCGACGACGCCTATGCCGCCGCGGCCGAACGCGACGCCGCCGAAGCCGCTGCCGATGCGGCGGAGGATGCGGCCCGCGACGACCAGAATGGCAGCCAGGAAGACCGGGGCCAGGACGAGTACGAAAGCGTCGGCAACGCCGATGCGCCCCCGCCGGAGACGGTCGGCGGCACGACGGAGGATGACGCGCGCGAACGCCGCATCCCGCCCCGCTTCCTGCGCCACTACAAGATCCAGGAAGTCATCAAGCGCCGGCAGATCATGCTGATCCAGGTGGTGAAGGAGGAGCGCGGGTCGAAGGGCGCGGCGCTGACCACCTACATCTCGCTGGCCGGCCGCTTCTCCGTGCTGATGCCGAACTCGCCCCGTGGCGGCGGCGTCTCCCGCAAGATCACCTCGGCCGCGGACCGCAAGCGGCTGCGGGAGATCATCGACGAGCAGGGCCTGCCGCAGGGCATGTCCCTCATCGTCCGCACCGCCGGCGCGGCCAGGCCGAAGCCCGAGATCAAGCGGGATTGCGAATACCTGCTGCGGCTGTGGGACGGCATCCGGGAGCGCACCTTCGCCTCCTCCGCCCCCGCCCTGATCTATGAGGAGGCGGACCTCATCAAGCGGTCCATCCGCGACGTCTACGGCAAGGACGTCGAGGAAGTGCTGGTGGATGGCGAGGGCGCCTACAACGACGCCCGCGAATTCATGCGCATGCTGATGCCGGCCCATGCCAGCAAGGTCCGGCCCGTGCGGGACGGCGTGCCGCTGTTCGCCCGCCACGGCGTGGACGCGCAGCTGGACGCGATGCACAGCCCGACCGTGCAGCTGAAGTCCGGCGGCTACATCGTCATCAACCAGACCGAGGCACTGGTCGCCATCGACGTGAACTCCGGCCGCGCCACCCGCGACCGGCACATCGAGGACACGGCGCTGCGCACCAACCTGGAGGCGGCCGACGAGGTCGCGCGCCAGCTGCGTCTGCGGGACCTGGCGGGCCTCATCGTCATCGACTTCATCGACATGGAGTCGAACAAGCATGACGGGATGGTGGAACGCCGGCTCAAGGAAGCGCTGAAGCAGGACCGCGCCCGCATCCAGGTCGGCCGCATCAGCCATTTCGGCCTGCTGGAGATGTCGCGCCAGCGGCTGCGCCCCAGCGTCGTCGAACACGCCTATGTCGCCTGCCCGCATTGCCAGGGCCGCGGCCTGGTGCGCGGCGTGGAAAGCAGCGGCCTGCAGGTGCTGCGCGCGATCGAGGAGGAAGGCGCCAAGCGCCGCGCCGCCGAGATCGTCGTGCATGTCGCCATGCCGGTGATGCTGTGGCTGCTGAATCGCAAGCGCGAACGGCTCGGCCAGATCGAGCAGAAATACGCGATGTCGGTGCTGGTCCAGCCGGATGACACGCTGATCCCGCCCGCGCTGCGGATCGAACGCACCCGCGCCCAGAACCCCGACGCCATCGCCGAACGCCCCAGCGCGCTGCGCATGGACTACGCGCCGGAGCCGGAGGAGGCCGAGGTCGATACGCTGGAGGAGATGGAGGAGGAGGCCCCGCCCCCGCCCCGCCAGCGCGAGCCCCGCGAGCAGCGCGAACCCCGGCAGCCCCGCGAAGCCCGCGAACCGCGCGAGCCCCGAGGGGAATCGCGCGGGGAATCGCGCGGGGAGACGCGTGGTGAAGGCCGTGCCGAATCGGCCGAGGGACGCGCCCCGCGCGACGGTGCGCCGGAGGCCGAGGGCGAATCCACCGCCGAGGGCCAGCGCCGCCGCCGCCGCCGCCGCCGCCGTGGTGGCCGTCGGGAGGGCCTGGAAGGCCGCCCGGAAGGCTCGACCGAGGGTGGCGCCGAGGGCGTCAATGCCGAGGATGAGGGCGAGGACGACGAGGCGCCCGAGGTGACCGTGGCGGCCGAGGCGCAGCCCGCCGTCGCGGAAGCCCCGGCAGCGGAGGCCGTCGAGGCCACCACCGAGACCGCGGAGGATGAGGGCGCCGCCCGTCGCCGCCGCGGCCGTCGTGGTGGCCGCCGCCGGCGCGAGGGCGAGGAGGCCGTGGGCGATGAAGCCCCGATCGCCGCCGCCCCCCCGCCGCGCCGCGCGCCGACGCCGGCGGATCCCTTCGCCGGGCACATGGACGACATCTTCTCCGCCATGGAAGCGGCGGAGGAAGCGGCCGCCCGCGCCGTGACCACCCGTCGCCAGCCGATCGTGGCGCCGGCGCCCGTGGAAGCTGCGCCCGTGGAAGCCGCGGTGGTGGAAGCCCCCGCTGCCGAACTCCCCGCTGCCGAAGTCGCGCCGGTCTCCCAGGCGGCAGCGGAGGCCCCGGTGGTCGATGCCCCGGTGGGCGAGGCTGCGGTGGTCGAGGCTGCGGTCGCCGAAGCCCCCGCTGCCGAGGCGCCCGTCGCGGCGGTGGAGGCAAGTTTCAGCGCCAAGGCCGAGGCCAGCTTCACCCCGGCGGAGCCGCCCGCGCCGGAACCCGCCCCGGCACCGGCTGCCCCGACACCGGCTGCCCCGACACCGGCTGCTCCCGAAGCGCCGGTCGCGGCCCCGTCTGTCACGGAACCGGCGCCCGCCGTGCCCGAGGTCGTGGCCGCGCCGCCCGTCGCCCCGATCGTGCTGGGCGAGGGGACGGAGGCGGACCTCCCGCGCAAGCGGGGCTGGTGGCGCCGCTGATCCAACCACCTCCCGGGATTCGTTCCGGGATCGCCTGATCGAAGCCGCCGGGACCACCGTCCAGGCGGCTTCGTCGTTCCGGCATCCGGGCGGCACCGCTGCCTGCATGGCTGCCCTCCCGCCCCCCCGGTTGCGATGCCGCCGCCAACCGGTGATGGTGCGGCAGACCAGCCGGGAGAGCCGGCCCAGGGGGAGTGCATCGCGTGGCGCAGCTGACCGTCCTCGAGCCCGAGGGCATGTATCCCGACACGATCCTGGAGCAGGAGGTCCTCGGCCCGGCGGTGCAGGTGCTGCATGGCGGCGCGCCGCATACCGAATCGCTGGACATGCTGCCGGACGAGCTCTGCGCCCGCGTCGATGGCCTGCTGATCTTCCGCCACTGGCTCCGCCCGCAGCACATCGCCCGCTTCCCGAAGCTCAAGGTCGTGGTGCGCATGGGCGTGGGGTATGACCGGCTGGACCGCGCGGCCTGCGCGGCGCGGGGCATCACCGTCTGCAACGTGCCGGACTACGGCACGATGGAAGTGGCGGACCACGCAATGTCGCTGGTCCTGGCCCTGACCCGCGGCGTGATCCTGCACCACGACCTGCAGCGCGAATCGCCCCCGGCCGCCTGGCGCTACGTGGACAGCCCGCTGATCAAGCGCGCGCAGGAACAGGGCTTCGGTATCGTCGGCCTGGGCCGCATCGGCACCGCCGTCGCGCTGCGCGCCAAGGCCTTCGGCTTCAAGGTCCGCTTCTTCGACCCGAACCTGCCGAACGGCGTGGATCGCGCGCTCGGCATCCAGCGGGCGCGGTCGCTGGAGGAGCTGATGCGCGGCTCCGACATCCTCTCCATCCATGTGCCGGACACCCGGACCACGCGCGGGCTGATCGGTGCCAGGGAACTGGCCTGGCTGCCGCAGGGCGCGGTGGTGGTGAACACCGCGCGGGGCACCAGCCTCGACATCGATGCCGTGGAAGCGGCGCTGCGGTCGAACCACCTGGCCGGGGCCGGGCTTGATGTCATTCCGGTGGAACCGCCGGTGGACCCGGTGCCGGGGCTGCTGGCCGCCTATCGCGCGAAGGAGGAATGGCTCAAGGGGCGCGTTGTCATCACCCCCCACAGCGCCTTCCACACGCCCCATGCCTGGGACGACATCCGGCGGAAGAGCGCGGAGACGATGCGCGACGTCCTGGTTCTCGGCCTTGACACGAACGTGATCCGGCCCGACCAGGACTGAATGATGGGGCCGCGCGCCCGACGGAACGGGGTTGCACCCCTTGCCGATCGCAGGTTCAGGCCGCCACCAGGGCTGACAACCATGACGCGAAATCTACACGCCAGGCGGGAAGGTTTCAGTTTCGTTGAAAAAAAGAGATTGACGCGGTGCACACTGTGACACACTAATGTGTGCCGCGGGGAAGCTCCATCCGCTACCGGATTGACTTCCTTGCCAAGGAGATCAGCAGTTTGGCCCGCCAGCAGGCGAATATCTTCGGGTGGCGGGCATCTCCCTGGCGAGGGAAGCGATAGGCATGCACGTCTTCCTCGACATCTCCCGGTTGCTGAGCGTTGCGCACCGCAGCGCACCATCCGGTATCGACCGTGTCGAACTGGCCTATGCGCGGCACTGGGCGAATCTCGCCCCCTCTGAATGCACTTTCGTCGCGGAAGTTCCGCTGCTGGGCTTCGCCGCCCTGTCCGCCTCGCTCGTCCGTGAACTGGTGACGGCGCTGGAGGAGGCGTGGGAGAGCGGGACGCGCATCGCCACCGGCGCCGCGCGCCGCGCCCGCCTGTCCCTGCCCTTCGGCCGCGGCGCGCTGGTGGAAGCGCTGCGGCGGCCGGGCCCGAAATGCTTCCTGCTGGTCTCCCACCGGGCGCTGGAACGCCCCGCGCGGATCGCGGCGCTGCGCCGCCAGGGCTGCCATTTCGTGCCCCTGATCCATGACCTGATCCCGCTGCACCATCCCGAATTCGCCCGCGCCGGCCACGCGGAGAAGCACCGCCGCCGCATCGTCACGACCGCCGCGCTGGCGGACGCCATCATCGTCAACTCGGCCGCCACGGCGGCGGAGCTGATGCCCTGGCTCAGCGCCCGCCCCTCCCCGCCCCAGGTCGCGGTCGCGCCGCTCGGCGTCACGCCGCCGATGGTGGAAGCGCCGCCGGTCGCGCTCCGTCCCTATTTCGTCGTGCTCGGCACGATCGAGCCGCGGAAGAACCACCTGCTGCTGCTGAACCTCTGGCGGCAGCTCGCCAGCACCCATGGCGCGGCGGCGCCGCGCCTGGTCGTGGTCGGCCGCCGTGGGTGGGAGAACGAGAACGTGCTGGACATGCTGGAGCGCTGCAGCGCGCTGGATGGCCTGGTGCGCGAAGCCGGCCCGCTGCCGGACCGGGAGGTCGCGTCCCTGCTGCGTGGCGCCCGCGCCCTGCTGTTCCCCTCCTTCGCCGAAGGCTTCGGCCTGCCGCTGGCCGAAGCCCTGGCGCTCGGCGTTCCCGCCATCGCGTCCGATCTTGCCGCGCTGCGGGAAGTGGGCGGCGCGGTGCCGGACTACCTCGATCCGCTCGACGGCTCCGCCTGGCGCTCGGCAGTGCTGGACTACGCGCGGTCGGACAGCGTCGGCCGCCGCACCCAGATGGGCCGCCTGACCGGCTGGAAGCCGCCGAGCTGGGAACGGCATTTCATCGAGGTTGAACGGCTGATGGTGCGCCTCGCGCAGCGGCCCATCGGCCAGCCATCCCTGATCCCTGCCCTGCCGGCCATGGCGCGGCCGGAACCGGGCGTCGGGCGGCGCGATGAAGGCCATACCTGACATTGGGCGCCGCTTCGCCGGGCCCCGCCCCGTCCCGTCACCACCGCCTGCCGAAGACAGCCGACTGACCAGGGCGAGGGCGGCACGATGAGGATCGCCGATCGTCCAGAACGGACGACACGGCCCGGCGCCGCAGGGCCCGGCACGCCGAGCAATCGGAAGGGCGCCGCCAGGGCGGCCGCGCCGATCGCCATCGTGGGCGCGGGCTGCAGGCTGCCGGGCGCGCCGGACCTTGATGCGCTGTGGCCGATGCTGGCGGCCGGCACGGATGCCGTGACATCGGTGCCGGCCGAGCGCTTCGTGAAGGAAGCCTTCTTCCACCCGCGCCGCGACGAATACGGCCGATCCTACACCTTCGCCGCCGGTACCATCGGCGATGCGCGCGGCTTCGATGCCGGCGCCTTCGGCATCTCCCCGCGGGAGGCGGCGGAGATGGACCCGCAGCAGCGCCTGCTGCTGGAAGTGACGGCGGAGGCGCTGGAGGATGCGGGCTGGCGCCCCTCCGCCATCGCCGGCCGCGCGGTCGGCGTCTTCGTCGGCGGGTCGGCGACGGATTACGCGGAACTCCGCCTGCCCGACACCAGCGGCGCCGACCGCTACTTCATGACAGGCAATGCGCTGTCCATCCTGTCCAACCGCCTGACCAACGTCTTCGACCTGCGCGGCCCCGCGGAGACGATCGACACCGCCTGCTCCTCCTCCCTGGTCGCCCTCCACGCCGCCTGTGCGGCGCTGGCGGATGGGCGGCTGGAAGCGGCGGTGGTGGGGGGCGTGCAGATGCTGCTCTCCCCCTTCGCCTTCATCGGCTTCTCCCGCGCCGGCATGCTCTCCCCCACCGGGCGGTGCCGGGCCTTCGATGCGGCGGCGGATGGCTATGTGCGGGCGGAAGGCGCGGTGGCCCTGCTGCTGAAGCCGCTCGATGCCGCGCTCGCGGCCGGGGATGCGGTGCGGGGCGTCATCCTCGGCACCGGCGTGAACAGCGCCGGGCGCACCATCGGCCTGTCGCTGCCGAACCGGGAGGCGCAGGCGACCCTGATCCGCCGCGTCATGGCCGAGGCAGGCATCACGCCGGATGACCTCGCCTATTTCGAGGCGCATGGCACCGGCACCCAGGTTGGCGACCCGACCGAGGCCTGGGCGATCGGCCAGGCCGCTGCCGGCCGTGCCCGGCCACTGCCGATCGGTTCCATCAAGACGAATATCGGCCATCTGGAGCCCGCCTCCGGCCTGGCGGGCCTGCTGAAGGCGATGCTGGTGCTGGAACAGGGGCGCGTCCCGCCAACGCTGCACCAGGCCAACCCCAACCCGAACATCGATTTCGCCGCGCTGAACCTGCGCGTCGTGGGCGAGGCGGAGGCGCTGGACAGCCTGGCGCCGGGCAGCGTCGCCGGGGTGAATTCCTTCGGCTTCGGCGGCACCAACGCCACTGTCCTGCTGGGGCCGGCGCCGGCCCGCGCCGTGGTGCCCGCCGATGGCCGCCCCCTGGACCGCCCCCTGGCCCCCCCCCCGGGCGCGATGCCGCCGCTGGTGGTCTCCGCCCGATCCGCCGCGGCGCTGGCGGAACTGGCCGGGCGGTGGGAGGCGCGGCTGCGGGGCCAGGATGTCGCCGCCGCCGCCGCCCTGGCGCGCGGCGCGGCGCGATACCGGGACCTCCTGCCCCACCGGTTGGTGCTGCGCGGCGGGGATGGCGATGCGCTGGCCGCCGCCATCGCCGCCTGGCGCCGCCCCGCCGGCACGCCAGAAGGCCCGCCTGCAGATGGGTCCGCGCCTGGGACCGCGACCGGCACCGCGACCGGGGGCGTGGCCAGCGCGGCGCAGTCCTCGCCCGGCGGCACCTGCTTCGTCTTCAGCGGCAATGGCGCGCAGCATGCAGGCATGGCCCGCGCCGCGCTGGCCCATTCCGCCGCCTTCCGCCGGGCCTTCCGCCCCGTCGATGCCGCGCTGGCCCCCCTGCTCGGCTGGTCGCCGCTCGCGATGCTGCGCGCCGGCGTCTCCGCCGCCGATCTGGCCGCGACCGATGTCGCGCAGCCCCTGCTCTTCGCCATCCAGGTCGCGAGCCTTGGCGCGCTGGCGGCGCAGGGCATCCGCGCGGACATGGTCCTCGGCCATTCGGTGGGGGAGGTCGCCGCCGCCCATGCCGCGGGGATCCTCGACCTGCCGGCGGCCGCCCGGCTCGTGGTTGCGCGCAGCCGGCACCAGCAGCGGATGCAGGGCGTGGGGCGCATGGCGGCCCTCGGCGCCGCCGCCGCCGATGCGGCCGCGATGATCGCCGAACTCGGCCCGGAAGCGGCGGGGCTGGAAGTCGCGGCCCTGAACGCCCCGGCTTCCGTCACCCTGGCCGGCCCCGGCCCCGCGCTGGCGGCGCTGCGGCCCCTGGCGGAAGGGCGGCGCCGTTCCTTCATCCCGCTCGACCTTGACTTCGCCTTCCACAGCAGCGCCATGGACCCGGTGCGGGACGGCCTGCTGGCCGACCTGGCCGATCTCGCGCCAGGGGCCGGGCGGCTGCCCATGGTCTCCACCGTCACCGGCCAGGCTCTGGACGGTGTGGCGGCGGGGGCGGCCTATTGGTGGGGCAACCTCCGCCAGCCCGTGCTGTTCGAAGCCGCGCTGCGTACCGCGCTGGACCGCGGCGCCCGGCTGTTCGTCGAAATCGGGCCGCACCCCGTCCTGCAATCCTACATGCGGGAGACGTTCCGCGCCGCCGCGGTGGAGGCCTCGCCCCTGGCCACGCTCAGCCGGCGCGACGCGGCGGGGCAGGACCCCTTCCCTGGCATCGCGGACCGCCTGGTGGCGGGCGGTGCCGATCCGCGCGGCGGCCCCGCCTTCCGCGCCCCCCGTTCCGGCAACCCGGCCGCGCGCCGCCTGCCGCTGACGCCCTTCGACCGCAGGCCCACCTGGCATGCCGCCACGGTGGAAAGCGCGCGGCTGGTGGACCCGGACCAGGATCACCGGCTGCTCGGCTTCCGGCGGGGCAGCGAGCCCGGCACCTGGTCCCGCGCGCTCGACACCGACCTGGAGCCCTGGCTGGCCGACCATCGCCTGGGCCCCGATGCCGTGCTGCCGGCCTCCGCCATGCTGGACATGGCCCTGGCCGCCGCCCGAACCCGCCACCCCGAGGCCGTCGCGCTGGAAGTGGCGGAATTCCGCATCCTCCGCCCCCTGGCGCTGGAGCCCGGGCGGACGCGGGAAGTGCGCAGCACGCTGGATGCCGCGGGGGCCTTCCGCCTGGAAAGCCGCCGCCGCCTGTCCGGCGACGCCTGGGCCCTGCATGCGGAAGGCGAGGCCCATGCGGTGACCGCCGCAGCCCTTGCCCTGCCGCCGGGCGGAGCCCTGTCCGATGCCGTGGTGATCGACGGCGCCGCCATCCGCGGCCTGGCCGCCAGCCTCGGCCTGACCTACGGCCCCGCCTTCTCAGCGGTCGAACGGGTGGAGGCCAGCCTGCGCGCGGCCGATGGGCTGGGCCGCGCCCTGGTGCGCCTGGCGCTGCCGGACGCAGCCCCCCCCGATGCCGGCTTCCTGCTGCATCCCTCGCGCCTCGACGGCGCGCTGCAGGGCCTGTTCGGCCTGCTGGGGGAGGCTGGCCTGCCACCGGGCATCGGGCTTGCCCCCGTGCGCTTCGCCCGGGTGGTCGCGCGCCCGGGCGCCGTGCCGCCGGTGCTGGCGGAGGTGTCGCTGGTCCGTCGCGGTGCCCGGTCCGTCACCGCGCGCGCCGTGCTGCGCGATGCCGCCGGCCAGGCCGTGGCGCGGGTGGAAGGCGCTGTGTTCCAGATGTTCACGCAGATGTTCGGCCAGGCCGGCGCGCCCCCCGCCGCCGATGCCGCCTGGCGCATCGCACTCGCCCCCGCCGCGGAAGGCGCGCCGCCCGCCCCCGCTTTGGCCCCGGCCCTGGAAGCCGCACGGGCCGCCGCCGCGGGGATGGACCTGACGGAAGCCGCCCTGCTGCTGGAAGCGCATGTCGCCGCGGCCGCGCAGGCCTTCTACGCCGCCGATCCCGCCCATGCCGACGCACCGCCGGAGGCATCGCCCTACCACGCCTTCCTGCGCCGGGCGCTGATTGAGGATGGCGCGGCGGAGCCGCTGGCCCGCGGCGGCATCCGCCTGCTGCCCGATAGCGCCCTGCCGCCGGCCGAGGCCATCTGGCGTTCCGTGCTGGCGGAACAGCCGGGCCTGGCGCTCGACCTCGCCTGGATCGCCGATTCGGCGGAACGGCTGCCGGACGCGCTGCGCGGCCACATGCGCGATCCCGCGCCGCCGCCGGCCGAGGGACTGGCCATGGCGCAGCTGGCGGAGGCCGTCGCCGCCGCGGTGGGTGCCCTGGCCGCCGCCTGGCCGGAAACAAGGCCCATCCGTATCCTCGAAGTCGGCACCGCCGGAGGCGTGCTGGCGCGCCGCGTGCTGGCGCGGATCGCGCCGCTGGGCCGCGCCCTGGTCTATGTGGCGGCCGGCGATGGCCATGTCGCCCTGCCCGCCCTTCCGCCGGGCCTGCCTGCGGGCAGCGCCCTGACGGGTGCCGTGTGGGACCCGCTCTCCGATGCCCCACCGCCGCTGGTCGCGGACCTCGTCATCGGGCTGGCCCCGGCGGCCCGCGCCCGGGCCGGGGTCGCGATGGCGGCGGCGCTGCGACGGGCACTGGCGGAAGGGGGCGCGCTGCTGCTCGCCGAACCCCTGCCCGGCCGCGTCTGGACCTTCGTCTGCGGCCAGGACCCGGCCTGGTGGAGCGGCCTCGGCCCCGATCCCGCGGGATCGGGCGGCGGGTCGCTGCCGGACGCCACGCTCTGGACAGGCCGCCTGGCCGATGCAGGCTTCCGGGCCGTGGCGGCGGAACCGCTGGGCTGTGCGCCCTGGCCCGCCTTGCTGCTGGTGGGCGAGGCCCCCCCGCCCCCCGCCGCCGCCCCGCCCGCGCCGCCGCGGACCCTGCTGCTGGCGGACCCCGCTTCCCTGCCCCTGGCCGATGCCCTGGCCGCCCGCCTGCTGCGCCGCGGCGGCAGCGTGGCGCGCGGCGTGCTGGGCGCCGCCATCGATGCCAGCGCGCTCAGCGGCGTGCGGCTGCTGTGCTGCGCCAGCCCGGACGCCACCAGCCTGCCCGGCACCCTCGCCGCGATCACGCGCCTGGCGGAAGCCGCGCAGGGCCAGGCCAGCGGCTTCATCCTGGCCACCAGCGGCGGCCAGCAGCCCGCCGAGGGCCAGCACGTCCCGGAAGCCGCCGCGCTGCTCGGCCTGATGCGCGTCCTGGCGAATGAGATGCCGTCGCTGCGCCCCCGCCGCATCGATGTCGCCCCCGGCATGGCGCCGGCCGCCGCGGCGCGGCGCCTGGCCGCCGAACTCGATTCGCCGGCGGCAGAGGCGGAGGTCACGCTCGGCCCCGACCAGCGCCTGGTTCCGCGCCTGCAGCCGGTGGTGCCGCCGCCGCCGGCCGGTCCCCTCATGCTCGGCATCGGCCAGCCCGGCCGGCTGGGCACGCTGCGCTGGGAAGCCATGCCTGGCCTCCCGGCTGGCCGCGCACCCGGCCCCGGGGAAGTCGCGATCGCGGTGGAGGCCGCGGGCCTCAATTTCCGCGACCTGATGTGGGCGCAGGGCCTGCTGCCGGAGGAAGTGCTGGAAGCCGGCTTCGCCGGCCCCACCCTTGGCATGGAATGCGCCGGCACGGTCACCGCCGCCGGCCCCGGTGTCGCGATCCGGCCCGGCACGCGCGTCTTCGGCTTCGCCCCCGCGGCACTCGCCGCCCGCGCCATCACCCGGGTGGAGGCGATCGCGCCGCTGCCGGATGGGCTGAGCGCCGAGGAAGCCGCGACCATTCCCGTCGCCTTCCTGACCGCGCTGCATGCGCTGGAATCCTGCGCCGCGCTGCAGGCGGGGGAGGCGGTGCTGATCCATGGCGGCGCCGGGGGTGTCGGCCTCGCGGCGCTGCAGGTCGCGCAGCAGATCGGCGCCCGCGTGGCGATGACGGCGGGCAGCCCCGCCAAGCGCGCCTTCCTGCGCGCCGCCGGGGCGGAGCTGGTGCTGGACAGCCGCGACCCCGGCTTCGCCGACGCGCTGCGCGCCCAGTGGCCGGAAGGCGTGGACGTGGTCCTCAACTCCCTCGCCGGCGATGCGATGGAACGCAGCCTGTCGCTGCTGAAGCCCTTCGGGCGGTTCGTGGAACTCGGCAAGCGGGACTATGTGGAGAATCGCCGCGCGCCGATCCGCCCGCTGCGCCGCAATGCCAGCTACTTCGCCGTGGATGTGGACGAATTGCCGCGCGCCCGCCCCGGCGTCGCGGCGCGGCTGCTCGGCAAGGTGCGCGATGGCCTGCAGGATGGCAGCTTCCTGCCCCTGCCCCATGCCGCCTTCGGGCCGGAGGAGGTGGAAGCCGCCTTCCGCACCCTCCAGGCCTCCACCCATATCGGCAAGCTGGTGATCCGCCCGCCCGCGCCGCAGCCCGCCGCCGTCGCGCCCTGGGCGCCGCCGGCGGAGGCGACGATCGTCGTCGTCGGCGGCACGCGCGGCTTCGGCCTCGCCACGGCCAAGTGGCTGGCCGCGCAGGGCGCGCGCCATTTGGCCCTCATCAGCCGGCACGGCGCCATCGCCGCGGAGGCATCCGGCGAACAGGCGAATGCGCTGCGCGACCTGGCGGCGCTGGGCGCCCGCGCCGCCATCCATGCCTGCGACGCCGCCGATCCGGATGCGTTGGCGGCGACGCTGGCGCGCATCAGGGCCAGCCGGCCGATCGGCGGCGTGGTGCATGCCGCCGCCGTGCTGGATGACGGCGCCGCCACCGCCATGGATGCCGCCCGCTTCCAGCGCGTGCTGGCGCCGAAGCTGGTAGCGGCGGAGAATCTGGACCGGCTGACGGCGGCGGACCCGCTGGCGCTGTTCCTGCTGTTCAGCAGCGCGACCACGGCCTTCGGCAACCCCGGCCAGTCCAACTACGTCGCCGCCAATGCAGCGCTGGAAGCCCTGGCCCGCCGCCGCCGCGCCGCCGGCCGCCCGGCGCTGGCCGTGGCCTGGGGGCCGATCACCGATGTCGGCATGCTCGCGGCCGATGGGGACAAGGCCGGCCGGCTCAACCGGCGCCTCGGCGTCGCCGCCATGACGGCGGCGGAATCGCTGGCCTTGCTGCCGGCGCTGCTGGCCGCGGGCGATGCCACGCCGATGGTGGTGCGCCTCGGCCCCGCCGAAGGCCGCCTGGCCCTGCCGATCATGCAGGAGCCGATGCTGGCCGCGCTGGCGGGCCCCGCCGCCGCCGCGCCGGCGCAGGAGGATCTGCGCGCCCACCTCGCCAGCCTGCCGCGGCCGGAGGCGGAGGCGCTGGTGCTCCGCCTGGTGCAGGAGGAGATCGCCCGCATCCTGCGCCTGCCGCCGGAAGGGGTCGGCGCCGATGCCGGGGTGACGGCGCTCGGGCTCGACAGCCTCGGCGCCATGGAATTGCGCGGCGGGCTGGAACAGCGACTCGGCGTGCAGGTCGCGCTCTCCGCGCTCAGCGAGGAGTTGACGGTGGGGGCCCTGGCACGGCAGATCGCCGCGGCGGCCATCGCGCAGCCGGACACGGAAGCCACCATCTCCACCCTGATGGAAGCCTTCGAACCTCAGCGAAGCGATATCCGCGCCGCGGAATGAGGGGCGACACCACCGGCCCAGGCCCGGCCGCACAGCACCTGAGGGGTTCGGCACGCGACCATGGCAGTGACGCCACACCCGGATGGCGCACAGCGCCACCTTCCCTGGCCCGGCGCACAGCGCCAACGTCCCTTTCCCGGCGCGCAGCGCCACCACCGGTCGGCCGAGGCCTGACGCATGGTCCGGGGACACGGCTTCGGCCTTTCCGCCACCGCGCGGCTCGCGCTGGTGCAGCGCCTCGCCCGGCGGCGAGAGGGGCAGGACGCGCAGGGCACGACGGATGGGCGTGGCTTCAGCAGCATCCAGAACCTGCGCGACTGGGGCCTGGTGCAGGAAGGGATGGCGGCGCTCGGCATCGAAAGCCCCTTCTTCCGCGCCCATGAAGGCCGTGCCGGCGCGCACAGCCTGATCGGCAACCGGGACGTCATCAATTTCGGCTCCTACGATTATCTCGGCCTCAACGGCGACCCGCGGCTGCACCAGGCGGCGGCGGCGGCGATGGCCCGCTACGGCATCTCCGCCTCGGCCTCCCGCCTCGTCTCGGGCGAAAGGCCGGTGCATGGGGCGCTGGAAGCGGCGCTGGCGCGGCATTACGGGGCGGAAGCCGCGCTCGCCTTCGTCAGCGGGCATGCCACCAACGTCACCGTCATCGGCCACCTGATGGGCCCGCGCGACGTCATCGTGCACGACGCCGCCATCCACAACTCCGCGGCCGAGGGCGCCAAGCTGTCCGGCGCGCGCCGGGTCACCTTCGCCCACAACGACGCCCGCGCGGCGGAACGCGAACTGGCCGCCGCACGTCGCGGCGCCGCCCGCGCCCTCCTCATCGTCGAGGGGCATTACTCCATGGACGGGGATGTCCCGGACCTCGCCGCCTTTGTCGCCATGGCGCGCAAGCATGATGCCTGGCTGATGGTGGATGACGCGCACGGCCTGGGCGTGGTCGGCGCCACCGGCCGTGGTGCCTTCGAGGCCGCCGGCATCGATCCCTCGGAGGTCGACATCTGGATGGGCACGCTGTCCAAGACGCTCTGCGCCTGCGGCGGCTACATCACCGGCCGGGCCGATTTGATCGACTGGATGCGTCACACCGTGCCGGGCTTCGTCTATTCGGTGGGCCTGGCGCCGCCGCTGGCCGCCTCCGCCCTCGCGGCGCTGGAGGTGATGCAGGCGGAGCCCTGGCGGGTGGGGAAGCTGCAGGCGAACGCCACGCTGTTCCGCGACCTCTGCCGCGCCCGGGGCTTCGATACGGGGGCCTCCGCCGGCCTCGGCATCGTGCCCGTCGTGCTGGGCAGTTCGGTGCGCGCCGTCCGCGTTTCCGCGGCCCTGCTGGAGCGCGGCGTGAACGCGCTGCCGATCATCTTCCCCGCCGTGCCGGAAAAAGCCGCGCGGCTGCGCTTCTTCATCTCCGCCGAGCATGAGGAACGCGACATCCGCGACGCCGTCGCCGCGCTGGTGGCGGCGAATGACGGTATCTCCCCCGCCGATCTCGCGGGGTGATCGAGACCCGGCCGCCCCGGGGCCGCGCGGAGGAAGCCGCCTTCCACGCCTTGCCCGCGCGCCTGCAAGGAGCCGGCTGGGGCCCCCGGCTGCGGTGGGAGGAACGGCGCCTCTTCGCCCCCGCCACCAACGGCTTCCTTGCCACCCATGACGTGGCGCGGTTCCTGGCCTGGCGGGATGGGCGCGCGGTGGGGCGGATCGCCGCCTGCGTGCCCCACGACCCCGCCGCCCCCGCCACCTTCGGCTTCCTGGCGGTGGAGGAGGATGCGGCGGTGCTGCGGGCGCTGCTGGATGCCGCCCGGGGCTTCGCGGCCGCCCACGGGCGGGATGCGCTGCTCGGCCCGCTATCCTTCACGATCAACCACGAGGTCGGCGCCCAGGCCGGCTTCTTCGACCGGCCGCCGATGCTGCGCATGCCGGCGACGCCGCCCTGGCTGCCCGCGGCGCTGGATGCGGCGGGCCTCCGGCCCGTGAAGGACGTGCTGGCCTGCACCGTGGACCTGGCCACCGAACGCCACCGTACCCGCTTCGCCCGCCTTGCCGCTGCGCGCGCCCCGGACATGGCCCGCCTGTCCATCCGCGGGCTTCGCCGGGCGGACTACGCGGCGGAGGTCCGGCTGGTGGCGGCGCTGTTCGACGATGCCTGGGCAGACAATTGGGGCGCCGTGCCACTCGGCCCGGCGGAGGTCGAGACGCTGGCCACGCTGCTCCGCCCCCTGCTGTGGCGGGGGCAGGTCTTCATCGCGGCCTGGGACGGCAAGCCGGTCGGGCTGCTGTCGCTGGTGCCGAACATCGATGCCGCCCTGCCGCGCGACGGCAGGCTGCTGCCCCTGGGCTGGGCCCGGCTGCTGGCCGCCCTGGCAGGGCGCATCCCGGCAGGCGCGGACCAGGCGCGGATCCCGATGCTGGGCATCACCCGCGCCTTCCGCCGCCACCCCGCCTCCGCCCTCGCCATGGGGGCGCTGCTGGATGCCGCCTTCGGGCTGGCGGCGCGCCGGGGATGGCGGCGGATCGAGATCTCCTGGATCCTCGAGGACAATGCCGCGATGCTCAACGCCATGGCGCGCCTGCCCGCGCCCGTCACCGGGCGCTGGCGGCTTTGGGCGATGCCCGCCCATTCGCCCACCGAGGGTTGAAGCACGACGAAACCGCTGCCGTGCCGAGTGGCATTGACAGGTGCCCCGCCGATGGTGGCTATGGCCCCAATGCTTCCGCCCGACGCCCTGCCGTCGGCCAGGATTCGCGGGGACATCGCCATCGCGGCGGCGCCACCGCGCCCCGGGCCGCGCCGTTTCCTGTTCCTGCAGGGACCGATCAGCCCCTTCTTCCTGGAGGTCGCGCGCGGCCTTGCCGCGCAGGGCCACGCCATCCACCGCATCCACCTCAGCTTCGGGGACCGGCTGTTCTGGGGGCGGGTGGAGGGGCAGCCGCCGGCGGCGCATTACCAGGGCCGCCCGGCGGATTGGCCGGCCTTCATCGCCGCCTACCTCGACCGCCACGGCATCACGGACATCCTCCTGCTGGGCGAGCAACGCGCCTATCACCGCGCAGCCATCGCCGCCGCTGCCACGCGCGGCATCGCCGTGGTGGTGACTGATTTCGGCTATTTCCGCCCGGACTGGATCACGCTGGAGCGCGACGGCATGGGCGGCGACAGCCGCTTCCCGCGCGACCCCGCGCGCATCACCGCCCTTGCGCGGTCCCTGCCCCCGGCGGACCTGACGGAGCGGCTGAAGGATGATTTCGGCCGCCAGGCCGCGTGGGACGTGATCTACAACCTGGCCAACCTGGCGCCCTGGCCCTTCCGCCACTACCGGTCCCACCAGCTGCACCACCCCCTGGCCACCTACTGGGGTATCGCCCGCCGCCTGCTGCGCCGGCGGGCGGAGCGGGCGGAAGGCGAAAGGGCGCTGGCCGCCATCGGCGACCGCCCCTTCTGGCTCTTCGCCATGCAGATGGAGACCGATTTCTCGGTCCGCGCCTATTCGCGCTACCCCGACCTCGACACCCCGATTACGGAGACGCTGCGCTCCTTCGCCGCCCATGCGCCGGCGGAGGGGCATCTGCTGGTCAAGGTCCATCCCCTGGACCCCTGCGTGAAGCGCTGGACGACGCGCATCGGCCGGCTGGCGGCGGCGGAGGGCCTCTCCGGGCGCGTCCATGTCGCCCACAATGGCAGCCTGGACGAGATGGTGCATGGCATGCGGGGGCTGGTCACGATCAACAGCACGGTGGGGCTGAAGGCCGTGGTGTTCGGCAAGCCGGTGAAGGCGCTGGGTATCGCGGTGTGGGACCTGCCGGGCCTGGCGCACCAGGGAACGCTCGACAGCTTCTGGACGGAAGCGGCCGCGCCCGATCCCGCCTTCCGCGCCGATTTCCTCGCCGCCCTGCAGGCGACGACGCAGCTGCGCGGCGTCTTCTATGGGAAGGAGGGACGCGCCGTCGCCGTCGCCGCCGCGACCCGCGCGTTGCACGAGGATCGCGTCGGTGCCTTCCTGCCGCCCGTCACGGTGCCGGGGGCGGCGCTTCCTCCGGGCTGACCCGGAAGCGCATCAGGCCCACCGCGCGGTCGCCGATCCAGGGCGGCAGCAGGCCCAGCAGCCGCATCCCCAGCGCCATGGGCCAGGGAAAGCCCAGGCGCGGCACGCCGACCAGCAGGGCGCGGTGCACCTTGCCCGCCGCTTCCTCCGTCCCCAGCAGCAGGGGGCGCGCGCCATGGAAGCGGTCGCCCATCGCGCTGCGGAAGAAGCCCGGGGTGATGACCGTGACGCAGATGCCCCGCCCCCGCTCCGCCGCGCGCAACCCCTCCCCCCAGGCGATCAGCCCGGCCTTGCTGGCGCAATAGGCCGGGAAATCCGGCAGGCCCCGGAAGCCCGCGATGCTGGCCACCAGCGCCACCTGCCCGGATCGCCGCGCCCGCATCCCCGGCAGCAGCGGCGCCACCAGGTTGATCGCGCCGACCAGGTTCACCATCACCTGCCGCGCAGCCGCCGCCCGATCCTCCGGCGTGCCATCGGGCGCGCGGCCGGCGGAGGTGCCGGCATTGGCGATGACCAGGTCCACCGGCCCCGCGGCCTCGAAGGCCGCCAGCGCCGCGGCGACGGCGGCCGCATCCGTCACGTCGAGCACGACGGCCTCCGCCAGGGCCCCGGCGGCCCGGCATTCCTGGGCCACCACTTCCAGCGCCGCTGCCGACCGGGCGAGCAGCAGCAGCCGCATCCCCGGCGCAGCGAAGCGCCGGGCGAGTGCCGCGCCCAGGCCGCGGGAGGCCCCGGAGATGACGACGCTGCGCGCTTCCTTCATCGCAACCCCCTGATCCGCGCGATGCCGCGCCTGAGCCAACCCTCCGCCGCGCGAATCGCGGACAGGCGGCCGGGCGGGAACAACCCCGGCTGCGCCATCCGGTCCAGCAGCACCTCCGGCGGGCAGGGCAGCAGCGTCAGCGGGTCGATGCAGCGGGGATAGAGGATCAGCGCCGCCGCGACGAGTTCGTCCAGCGTCGCCCGCCGCGTGCGGGGCGGCGCGCCGGAAGGCAGGGCGCCGCGATCCTGCGTCAGCCCCCAGCCCGCATAGAAGGGCATCCCCCAGCAGGTCACGGGCAGGCCGCGCAGCAGCGCCTCGAACCCCGTCAGGGAGGTCAGGGTATGCACGGCGTCCACCCGGTCCAGCAGCGCCGCCATCGGCGCCTGCTCCACCACCTGGTCGGCCAGCCCCGCCAGTTCCGCCTTCGGGATGCGGCCGCGGCGGAACCCGGCCTCGATGTCCGGATGGGGCTTGTAGACCAGGAAGGCATCGGGCTCCGCCGCCCTGACCGCCCGCAGCAGGTCGATGTTGCGGCGGATGGCGCCGCCGCCGAGTCGCACGGAGGCATCGTCCTCCACCTGCCCCGGCACCAGCACCACGCGCCGCCCCGGGGCCGCCGCGATCGCCGGAAGCGTGCCGCCGAGGTTGTACTTGGTGATGCCGCGCGCCACGACGGCTTGGCGCAGCGCCGCCGCGCGCACCAGCGTCTCCGGCGCGAAATCCCCGGCCTCGAGGAGGCGCGTGAGGTCGCTCGGCGCCGCCGGGTCGAAATAGGCCCCCCCGGCATCAAGCGCGAAGGACGCCCCGGGCCGGAAGGCTGCGCCGAGCCCGGCGGAGCGGATGAAGCCATCCTCCAGCCAGCGGAGTTCCACCCCCGCCGCCCGGCAGCGGTCCCGCAGGCCTGGCGGCGCGGAGGCCGCCCAGGCCAGCAGCGCCCCGCCCCGTGCCCTGGCGGCCGCCAGCGCCGGGGCCACGCGGCCGTGGAAGCTGGGCGCCGGGGCGCTGGAGGCCAGCAGCGCGCGCACCCGGTCCCGCTTGTAGGGGTGCACGCCGAGGCAGGCGGCGACGCCGCGCGCCTCCGCCTCCCGCTCCCGCCACAGCGCCAGGATCGACAGCGCGTGCCCGATCGAGCAGGGCTGCCGCGTGAAGGGGTCGGCGGCCCGGGTGGCGGCGAGGATGGAGGCCCAGGCCGCGACCGGATCAGCCCCGGCCAGCGGCCCATCCGCCACCCGCACCCCGGCGGCCAGCGCGAGCAGCGCCAGGGGCCGGGACGCACCATGGACCGAGGCGGCCGCATCCAGCAGCGTCCAGGGGGACAGGCGCCCCGGGATGTCCGAAGGGGTGGCCACGTCATCGGCGAAGGGATCCGCCGCCCGGAGCACGGCAGAGCCAGGGGGGGGCCCAGGATGCTCGCCGCCACCGATCACCAGCGCGGCACGCCCGGGCGGCAGGCCGATCGCCGCCGCGCCGGGGTCGTCCAGCCCCGGCGGCCCGCCAATCCGCCCCGCCGCGACCGCCGCCATCACCTGCCGGGCCAGGGCCAGGAACGGCACCGGCGCGGGGCGTGCGAGGGCGGCGCCGACGGGGTCCGGCCCCGGCCCCATGACCAGCAGGACCGGCACCTCGCGCCCTCCGAGGCGGGCGGGTTGGAAGGGGCCGGGGGTCCAGAGGAAGGGCGCGTCCATGCCCTCCGCCGCCACGTCAGGCGGCCCTTCGCCGGCGGGCAGCAGCTGTCGTCCGGGCCAGAAGGCGGGCAGGTGCGGCAGCGCCGCCAGCGCCGCCGCCGGCACGCGCAGCGGCCCCAAAGGCGGACCGGGGGGCGGACCGTAGGGGGTTGGGGATAGGTCTTGTTCCGGCACACCGGCAGCCTAGCATCCGGCGTCCCATCGGGCGCCCCCCGGCGTCGCCCCCCCGTAGTCGCCCCCCCGGCCCGCCCCCCCGGGGCGGCCGTTTCGAGGGTGGTTTGCGTTTTGCGTCAGCCGGGTAGTTCCGCTAAACTCCGCTCCCATGAAGCAAGCCATCGTGATTGGAAGCTCCTTGGCCGAGCCGTGCCAGGGCGGGCGGGCTGCATCTCGCCAGGGCAGGCTGGGCCTGGCCATGGGCCTGCTGGCTACCATCCTGGTGCTGCCGGGCTGCGCCGGCCTGACGGCAGCCTGGCCCTTCAGCCGCCAGGCGGCGGCACCCGCCGCCCCCCCGGCCGCGGCCGTGCCGGCCGACCCGGTCCTTGCCTTCGCGGCCCGGGCGCAGCCGGGATCCCAGGACCGCATCACGCTGGCGGATGGCCAGTCTGCAACCGCGCGCCTGGTGCGCGCCTACAACGCCGCCAGCGGCCGGGAATGCCGCGAAGTGGCCGTCGTGACCTCCGCGGGCGAAAGGGCGCGCGTCATCTGCGCGACGCCCGAGGGCAGCTGGGCGGAGACGCGGATGCTGCTGCGCGGCGGCGGGATCCCCCGTCCGTGAGCAGCACGGCCGGCGACGGGATCGGCCTGCCGGAACGCCCCCGGGGCATCGCCCTCATCAGGAAGGGCTTCCGGATCCAGGGCCGCGTGATCCACGCGCTGGCGATGCGGGAACTGTCCACGCGCTTCGGCCACAGCCAGCTGGGCTTCGTCTGGCTGGTGCTGGAACCGCTGATGCTCGCCTCGGCGATCGGGCTGATCCACTACGTCTGGCATCCCGACGGGAAGGGCGACATCCCCGTCTTCCTCTTCTACATCGTCGGCTACGCGCCCTACTTCGCCTTCCGCGCCATCATCAACCGATCGACCTCCGCCTTCGAGGCGAACATGACGCTGATGTACCATCGCCAGGTCCGCCTGACCGATGTGATCATCGCGCGAAACCTGCTGGAAGCCGGGGCGGTCCTGGCGGTGCTGGTGCTGGTCGTCGGCGGCGCATCCTGGCTCGTGGACATGGTGCCGGCGGACATCCCGCTGCTGGCCCTGGGCCTGCTGCTGATCTTCCTGTTCGCCAACGGGCTGTCCATGCTGGCGGCAGCCGCCTCCGCCCGGTGGGAGGTCGTGGACCGCCTCGTCCACCCCCTGACCTACCTCTCCCTCCCGATCTCGGGCGCCTTCATCCCGCTGGAAAGGCTGCCGCCGAGCTGGCGGGAGGTGTTCCTGTGGAACCCGCAGGTCAGCATGCATGAGATGGTGCGCGAAGGCATGTTCGGAGAGCTGACCGCAACCTATTTCGACACGCAATATGCGATCACCTGTGTGGTGATCCTCAACCTGCTCGGCCTTGCCGCGCTCCGGGCCGTGCGGCCCAAGCTCGAATTCTGACGGGCCGGCCGGTGATCATCCTCGACAACGTCTCCAAGCACTACGAGGTGCGCGGCGGCAGCCGGAAGACGGTGCTGCGCAACGTCAACGCGGTGATCCGCCCGGGCGATGCCGTCGGCATCCTGGGCCGCAACGGCACCGGCAAATCCACCCTGGTGCGCATGCTGGCCGGGGTGGAACACCCCTCCGCCGGCCGTATCGAACGGCGGATGTCCGTCTCCTGGCCCCTGGCGCACGGGATCGGCCTGCAGGCGGCGCTGACGGGCGCCGACAACGCGCGATTCATCGCCCGGATCTACGATCACGACGTGCGGGACGTGCTGGACCAGGTCGAGGATTTCGCCGAGCTCGGCAGCTACATGCACATGCCTGTCCGCACCTATTCGGCCGGCATGATGGGGCGCCTGCTGCTCGGCCTGTCCTTCGCGGTGGATTTCGACTGCTACCTGATCGACGAAATCACCGCGGCGGGCGATGCACGATTTGTCGCCCGCGCCCAGGAAAAGCTGTCACAGAAGACCCGGGGCCGTACACTGGTCCTGGTCAGCCATGTGCCTGAACATCTGAAGATCTACTGCCGGACCGCAGCGGTGCTGAACCATGGCAGCCTGACCTTCTTCGAGGACATCGATGAAGCTGTCGCCACCTATAAGGCCCTCTGAAACCCTTCCCGCCACGGGGGTCGAGGAACAGCGCCTGCCGCCCCGCGTGGCGCAGAAGGGACGCAGGCAGCGAAGCCTGCTGCCCAAGACCGCCATGGGCTGGTACCTGCTGCTGGTCCTGCTGCCGACGCTGCTGGTCGGCACCTACTACGTCACCTACGCCGCGGACCTCTACGAATCGGAATCGCGGCTTCTCGTCCGCGGCCGCGGGGCGAGTGGCGGCAACGCCGCGGGCGGCATCATGGCTGCCGTCACCGGCGGCGGCGGCCGCGGCGGCATGGACGAAGCACGCGCCGTGGCGGCCTACATCGACAGCCTCGATGCGCTGGCGGGATTGCGCCAGTCGCTCGACCTCGTCGCCATCTGGCGGCGGCCAGAGGCCGACCTGGTCTCCCGCCTCCGCTCGGAGGATCCGGCGGCCGAGCGCCTCCTCCGCTATTACCGCGGTCGCGTGACGGTCAATTACGATATCGAGACAAACATCACCACGCTGCGCGTCCTCGCCTACCGCCCCGGCGACGCCAAGGATATCGCGGAGGCGCTCATCGCCCTGTCGGAGAACCTGGTCAACCGCTTCTCCGCCCGCACTGCGGCGGACACCATCCGCGTGGCGCGGGAGGAGGTGGACATCGCCGAACGCCGCGTCCTCGCCGCCCGCGAAGCCCTCAATACCTTTCGCGAACGCGAACAGGCGCTCGACCCCACCCGCACCGCCGGCGCGGCAGTGGAGAATGTCTCCCGGCTCGAAGGCCTGCTGACGCAGGCGCGCGCGGAGTTGCAGGAAAAGCGCGCTTTCATGCGGCCGGACAACCCGCAGATCCAGGTGCTGAACAACCGCATCGCCGCCCTCATCGCGCAGATCGGCGCCGAACGCGCACGCTCCACGCGCGGTGAGGAAGGGCTCACCCAGCAGCTTTCCGGCTATGAACGCCTGCAGCTGGAACGCGAATTCGCGGAAAAGCAGCTCACCTCCGCCATCAGTTCGCTCGAGAATGCGCGCGCCGACGCCCAACGCCAGGCCGTGTTCCTGATGCGGGTGGTGGAGCCCAACCTGCCCGAGCGCGCCCTCTACCCCAAGGCACGATTCAACACCCTCACCGTCTTCGCCGGGCTGACGATCCTGTTCGGGATCGGCTGGCTGATGGTGGCGGGCGCCCGGGAACATGCGAGCTGACATGACGGATACTGCCTCCCCCATGACCACGGCACGCCCCGCGGCGGCGAAGGCGCTGTTGCGCTGGCTACTGGCGGCGTCGCTGCTGCTGCCTGCCTTCATCCCCACCCCGGTGCATGCGCAGGTTTCGGCGCCTTCGCTGCCATCGACGCGGGGCGCCACCACCGCCACGCCGCAGGCGGCCCAGCCCGCCCAGGCCGCCGGCAGCACCGCCCAGGGCAGCGCGCTCCCGGCGCTCACCGCCGGGGACTTCATCTCCACCACCCGCGCCGGTTCCGCCACCGCGGCGGAAGGCGGGCCGATCGCGGTCGGGCCGATCGGCGAACCCGGGCGCTTCCCGGGCCCGGCCACCGTCGTGTTCGGCTCCGCCCTCTTCACCCGCGGCGGGGCCGCTGCCTCCGACACGCCGAACCCGAACTACACCATCCTGCCCGGCGACCGCGTCTCCATCACCGTCTGGGGCTTCGTCGAAGCCTCCATCGTCACGACGGTGGACACGGACGGCAACGTCTTCATCCCCCAGGTCGGCCCCATCCGCCTTGCCGGTGCGCGCGCCGGCGACGTTCAGCGGGTTGTGGAAACCGAGGTCCGCCGCGTCTATTCGCAGCAGGTCCAGGTCTATGCGGTGCTGCTTTCCGCCGGCCAGGTCGGCGTCTTCGTCACGGGCCAGGTCCGCATGCCGGGCCGCCATCTCGGCTCCGCCTCGGAAAGCGTGCTCGACTACCTTTCCCGCGCGGGCGGCGTGGATCCCGGCCGCGGCTCCTACCGCGACATCACCGTGACGCGCGGCGGCCGCACCGTCGCGCGCATCGACCTCTACCGCTTCCTGCTCTCCGGCGAACTGCCCACCCTGTCGCTCCAGCAGGGCGACACCATCCTGGTGCCCGCGCAGGGCGCGATGGTCGGGGCCGATGGCGCCGTGCGCAACAACTTCCTGTTCGAGGTGACGGGCCGCACCATGCCGGGGTCGGAACTCATCCGCCTCGCCGCCCCCCTGCCCTCCGCGACCAATGCCGTCATCCGCGGCACGCGCAACAGCCAGCCGTTCTCCCGCTACACGACGGTGCGCGAACTGGCGGGCGTCCAGCTGATGGACCAGGACGTCGTGACCTTCATCACGGATGCACCGCCGCCCACCGTCCGCGTCTCGGTGGAGGGCAGCCGCATCGGCCCCTCCGTCCTGATCACCGACCGGGACGTCACGCTCTGCACCGTGCTCGACTACATCTCGGTCGATCCCAACCTCGCCAACACGCGCGGCATCTTCCTGCTGCGTCCCTCGATCGCCGCGCAGCAGGCACGCGTGATCACGGAGGCGATGGACCGGCTGGAGCGCCAGCTTTTCCTCACCGTCTCCCCCACCACTGGCGTCGCGGAGGTCCGGGCCTCCGAGGCGCAGCTGGTGTCGAGCTACATCAGCCGGGCGCGGCGGACGCGGCCAGAAGGGCGGCTCGTCGTGATGGATCGCGGCGGGCGCTGCGCCGATGTGCGGCTGGAGGATGGCGACGTCATCGTCATCCCGGAACGCGTCCAGACCGTGCTCGTCTCCGGCGAGGTGACGGCGCCGCAGGCCGTGCTCTGGCGCCCGAACATGAGCGCTCAGGACTTCATCCGCGCGGCCGGTGGCCTGGCGGAGCGCGGCGGCGACAACCAGCTGATGATCCGGCGCGCGAGCGGGGAGCTGATCCTCGAGCCGACGGAACCGCCCCAGCCCGGCGACGAGCTGATCGCCCTGCCCCGGCTTGACCCGAAGAACTTCCAGCTGACGCGCGACCTGCTGAACATGATCTTCCAGACCGCGCTGTCCGCCCGCGTCTTCGCGAACTGATCCACCACGCACCGCCGGGCGGAACGGGGCGCTGGCCGAAAGGTCAGCGCCCTTTCTGTTGCCGCAGGGCGGCGGTCGCGATAGGCAGGATGCCGATAATCGGCCCCGAGAGGCCGGCACCATCCAGGGAGGCTTCGTGACCATGACCCACCAATTCGGCCGCCGCACCGCAATCGGCCTCGGTGCCACGCTGCTCGCCGCGCCGGCGGTCCGCGCCCAGGGCCGCTTCCCCGACCGGCCCATCCGCCTGATCGTCCCCTGGGGCGCCGGCGGCACCACGGATATCCAGATGCGCGTCCTGGCCGAACAGGCCGCGCGCCGCCTCGGCCAGCCCGTCATCATCGAGAACAAGGCCGGCGCCGGCGGCGTGCTGGGCGCGCAGCAGGTGCTGAACGAACGCAATGACGGCTATGTGATCACTCAGATGCCGATCAGCGTCTTCCGCCATCCGCAGATGGCAAGCCGCGCGCTGTTCAACCCGCTGGAGGATTTCACCTACATCATCCACCTCACGGGTTATCTGTTCGGCGTGGTGGTGAAGGCGGATGCGCCCTGGAACACCTTCCAGGAATTCCTGGACCACGCGAAGGCGAATCCCGGCCGCGTCACCTACGGCACGCCCGGTGTCGGCACCTCGCTCCACATCACCATGGAACAGATCGCGGGCACCCGCGGCATCGACTGGGTGCATGTGCCGTTCCGCGGCTTCGCGGAGAATGTCACCTCCCTCCTCGCCGGGCAGACCACTGCGCTGGCCGACAGTTCCGGCTGGTCGGAGATGGTGCAGGCCGGCCGCCTCAAGCTGCTGGTCACCTGGTCCGCGGATCGCGCCAAGCGCTTCCCGAACGTGCCGACGCTGCGGGAGACGGGCATCGATATCGTCAGCGCCAGCCCCTACGGCCTGGCGGGGCCGAAGGGCATGAACCCCGATGTCGTTCGCGTGCTGCACGACGCCTTCAAGGAAGCGCTCTACGATCCCGCGCATATGGCTGTGCTCGACCGCTTCGACATGGCGCCGATGTATCTCGGCCCCGATGAATACGCGACCGATGCGCGCCGCACCTTCGCGACGGAAGGGGAGATGATCCGCCGGCTCGGCCTCCGTCTCTGAGCACGGCGTCTCTGAGCACGGCGGCGCCGACACTGGCGCATATCCGCTGCGGCGATGACCTCCGCCCCCGCCTGGCCGCCAGCGGCTGGGCGGGGGACTACCTGGCGATCAGCGACCCCGTCTGCGTCGGCGCGGTGAATGACGACGCGCTGATGGCCTATCTCGGCCTTCGCGCCCGCGTCATCGCGCTGCATGCGAAGGTCGATCTCCAGGAAGCGCGGCTGCGCCTGGGGCGGGAGTACATGGCCCTCAATGCGCTGGACCGCTTCGACCGCGTGCTGCTGTGGTTCGAGCATGACCTCTGGGACCAGGCCGTGCTGATCCGGGTCCTGTCGCTGCTGGCGGATCGCCGCGGGCTCGATGGCCGGCTGTTCCTGATGCCGGCGGACGGGAAGCGCCCCTTCATGGTGCTGTCCGACGCCGAGCTCGCCGCGCTGGAACCGGTGCCGGTCACGCCCCTCCAGCTCGAGGCCGGCGCCGAGGCCTGGGCCGCCTTCGCTGATCCGGACCCGGAGGCGCTGGACCGCCTCTGGCGCCGTGCCAGCCCGCTGCCGCATCTGGCCCACGCCATGCGCCGGCACTTGCAGGACCTGCCCTGGCGCGCGGACCGCCTGGCGCTGACGGAGCGCCAGGTGCTGCGCGCCGTCGCCGATGGCGCCAGCACCCTGCCCGCCGTGATGCGGGCACAGCACGCCATGGACGCCACCTACCCGCAGACCGACCTGATGCTGGTCGACCTGCACCGGCGCCTGTCCGCCGGCCCGCTGCGCCTGCTGGCCCCTGGCGACAGCTGGACACTGACGGATCGCGGCCAGGCCGTGCTGGCGGGGGAGGAGAAGCACCGCCCCCCGCCCCGCTTCCAGGGGGCGATTCCGGTCCGCCCCGACCCGCCCTGGCAATGGGACCCGCGCGCCACGGGCGTCCACCGCGCGCTACCGTAGCGCCGCGAAGAAGTCCTTCAGCAGCGCGGCCGCCTCGGTTTCCCTGACGCCGCCGATCACTTCGGGCGCGTGGTGGCAGGTGGGCTGGCCGAACAGGCGCGGGCCGTGTTCCACCGCGCCGCCCTTGGGGTCATAGGCCCCGAAGACCACCCGCTTCACCCGGAAGAAGGCGATGGCCTGGGCGCACATGGCGCAGGGCTCCAGCGTCACGGTCAGCGTCGCCTCCGGCAGCAGCTTGTCGCCCGTCACCCGCGCGGCCTCCCGCAGGGCCAGCATTTCCGCATGCGCGGAGGGGTCGCGCCGTGCCTCCACCTCGTTCCCCGCCACCGCCAGCACGCGGCCCGCGGCATCCGTCACCACGGCGCCCACGGGCACTTCCCCCCGCGCGGCGGCGGCGCGGGCAGCGTCGAGGGCGATTTCCATCGGTGTGGGGCCGCTTGGCATGGCCGCGATGCTTGCCCCGGCACGGCGGCGCGGTCTAGCAACGCGCATGAAAAAGCGACCGGTCATCGGTGTCACCCTGGATGCGGAACCCGCCGGCGGCTGGTCGAAGCTGCCCTGGTATGCGCTCCGCCAGAACTACCTCTCCGCCGTCATCGAGGCCGGTGGCCTGCCCGTGGCGCTGCCGCACCACCCGGACCTCGCGGCGGACTACCTCGACGCCATCGATGGCCTGCTGGTCACGGGCGGCGCCTTCGACGTGGACCCGGCGCTGTGGGGCGGCGGCGCGCCGCACCCCAAGGTGACGCTCAAGCCCGGCCGCACCGATTTCGAACTGGCCGCGACGCGCGAAGCGCTGCGGCGCGACATGCCTGTGCTCGGCATCTGCGGCGGCCAGCAGTTGATGGCCGTGGCCTTCGGCGGCACGCTGATCCAGCACATCCCGGACGAGGTTCCGGGCGCGCTCGCCCATGAACAGCTCAATCCGCGGCACGAGCCGGGGCATGAGGTCGCGGTCGCCCCCGGCACGCTGCTGGCGCGCATCGTTGGCACGGACCGCCTGGCCGTGAATTCCTCCCACCACCAGGCCGTCGCCACCCCCGGCACCGGCGCGCTGGTGAATGCCCGCGCGCCCGATGGCGTGGTGGAGGGCATCGAGCATCCCGGCCACCGCTTTGCGCTGGGCGTGCAGTGGCATCCCGAATATGCGGTGGACCCGCGGGACCCCGTGATCCTCGCCGCTTTCGTGGAGGCCTGCCGGTGACCGACGAGATCGAAGACGTCGCCTCCCCTGACACCCCTGAGGCCGAACGCGGCGAGCGCATCGCGAAGTATCTTGCCCGCGCCGGCATCGCGTCGCGCCGCGACGCCGAGAAGCTGATCGCCGAGGGCAAGGTGAAGATGAACGGCAAGGTGGTGGCCACCCCCGCCACCTTCGTCGCCGAGGGCGTCCGCATCAGCGTCGAGGGCAAGCCGGTGCAGCCCGCGGAACGCACCCGGCTGTTCCGCCACCACAAGCCCGATGGCGTGGTGACGACACACAAGGACCCGCAGGGCCGCCCCACGGTCTTCGAACGCCTGCCACCGGCCATCGGCCGCGTCGTCTCCATCGGCCGCCTCGACCTGACGAGCGAGGGCCTGCTGCTGCTGACCAATGACGGGGAACTGGCGCGCAAGCTGGAACTGCCCAGCAATGGCTGGCTCCGCCGCTACCGCGTCCGCGTCTATGGCGTGGTGGATGAGAAGTCGCTGGCCGCACTCGCCCGCGGCATCACCGTGGATGGCGTCGCCTATGGCCCGATCGAGGCCGGGCTCGACAGCCGCCGCGGCGCCATCGCCTGGCTGACGGTGAGCCTGAAGGAAGGCAAGAACCGGGAGATCAGGCGCGTGATGCAGCATCTCGGCCTGCACGTCACCCGGCTGATCCGCACGGCCTATGGCCCCTTCCAGCTCGGCACCCTGCCCAAGGGCGGCGTCGAGGAAGTGCACCCCAAGGTGATGCGCGAACAGCTCGGCATCGGGGAAGCGCCGCAGAAGAAGCGCCGGCGGGAGCAGGAGGAAGCGGCCGCCGCCGCCGCCGCAGCCCCCCCGCCGGTCGCACCGCCGGCGAAGCCCAAGCGCGTGCGCCCCGAAAACATCCCCCGCGCCCGCAATGCGGAGCCACCGAGGCCCAAGCATGTTGCGAATCGTCGCCGGAAGCCATCGGGGCCGTAGGCTCTCCGCCCCGCCCGGGGAGACCACGCGCCCGACGGCGGAACGCGTCCGCCAGGCCGTCTTCGACATGCTCTGGCACGCCCCCTGGGCCGGCCGGGCGGTGGTGGAGGAAGTGCGCGTGCTGGACGCCTTCGCTGGCACCGGGGCGCTCGGCCTCGAAGCCCTGAGCCGCGGCGCCGCCCACGCCACCTTCATCGAACGCGACCGCGCCGCGCTGGCTATGTTGCGCGCCAACGTCGCGGCGTGCCGGGAGGATGCGCGCGCCCGAATCATCGCCGGCGACGCCCTGAAACCCCCCGCCGCCGCACAGCCCTGCAGCCTGGTGCTGCTGGACCCGCCCTATGGCCAGGATTTCGTCCCCCGCGCCCTCTCGGCGCTCACCGCCACCGGCTGGATCGCGCCCGGCGCGCTGGTGGTGGCGGAGCTGGGGCGGGATGAAGCGCTGGACGCGCCGGGTTTTTCCGAGGTCGCCATGCGCGAACACGGCGCCGCGCGGGTGGTGTTCCTGCGTGCGCACTGACCAGACCGGAAACCCGATCCGATCACGCCATCCTGGCGTGATCGGATCGGGCCTCAGGCGGCGGCAGTGCTTGCGACAGGGACGGGTTCCGCCACATGCATACCGATGCCGAGCGCGTCGCTGATCGTCGCCTGCACCGTGTGATCCATCGTCATGCGATGGCGCCGGAGGAATGCGCGCGGGTCGACGCGATCCCAGAAGCCTGCCTGATTCAACTGCAGCGCGATTCGTGTGACATCGTCCAGATCAACGGCCGTCGGAGAATTGGGTAATTGCGCCAAATATTCTGAAAATATCAACATGACATGATCAGCAAATCGATCATCGTGAAGTTTTCGCGCCATGCGGGATATGTCGCTCGGCCTCAGACGGTGCAGACGATCTATTGTCATTGCGGGCTCATGATCGCTCATCAAGAAGACCCCCTTCTCGGCTGAATGAAGCTTGCCACGACGTCGATGTCATGACCGCTGAATAATTTCGCCGCATTCTCGAGGTGGATATGCTCGCGGCCAGCGCGAAGGCCATAGCGGCCAGAAGCGTTCGTGATGAACCAGCGGTATGGCCGCTCCCCTAGGTCGAAGATGATTTCGCCGCCGATACGGCCCTTTTCGCCCCCGAGCAACGCTGGGTGGCCCAGGCGCTGCTGCGAGGGGGTTGTGGGTGTACCGCGCAATCTCGGCGAGACGAAGGCGTGGGTCGCCGCATCGATCACCTCCTCGAGGGCGAACCAAAGCGTCCCACCCTGGTCAATCACCCAGAGAATGGGAAGTTCCGAATAAACATATCGCGCAACCCCCAGCCCTTGCTGCGCTGCCACCACTAGCAGTCGAAGGCGCACTGCGCTCGCGGCGTCCAGCCGGACAAGGCTCCGTGGCTTTCGGGTTCTCTCGTGGTCGTCCACCCGGGTTGGGTCGAGCGGTACGCCGTACAGCGCATCAAGGTCGGCAGGCCGCCGGGGGTAGCCTGGACCACCTTTTGTCAACGAAGGGTCAACGGCCACGCAAATCTTCCGATCCCGCCTCGATCCCTCTTAAAACTTCGTTGCGCCCTGCCAACAGTGGACCCGGCATGACACTTCGGGCCGGTGGCCCGGCGTCACTCCCCGCCGGCCCCCAGCGTGATGCCGAGCTTGGCGTACATCTCCACCAGCCGGGCGTCGTAATGCGCGGCGTCGAACAGCGCCGCCTGGCGGGGCCCGCGCCAGGACAGCTCCGCGCGCAGATCGTCATTCGAATCCAGCGCCTGGATCGCCTCCGCCATCGCCCGCGTGTCGTAGGGGTCGACCGTCAGCGCCGCATCGCCCACCACCTCCGGCAGCGAGGCGACGTTGCTGGTCAGCACCGGCGTGCCCAGCAGCATCGCCTCCAGCGCCGGCAGGCCGAAGCCTTCATACAGCGAAGGGAACAGCAGGGACCGCGCGCCGCGGATCAGGCTGACCAGCAGGCGGAAGGGCGCGTAGTCCAGCAGGATCACCCGGTCCCGCAGCTTGCGGGTCATGCCCTGCGGGCCGTCGAAGCGGGCGTCCTCCGGGAATTGCCGGTGGTCATCCTCGAACAGCAGCGCCAGTTCCTGGCGCACCTGCCAGCCATGCTTGCCGCAGATCACCAGCGGCCAGGGGCTGCCGGAGGCCAGGTAGGCCTCGATGATCCGGCCGATATTCTTCTTCGGCTCAATCGCGCCGAAAAACAGCCAGTAGCCCCCCCATTCCAGGCCGAAGGCGCCCTTCACCTCCGCCCGCGCCAGCGCCTCCGGCTTCTCCGCCAGCGCCGCCGGGATCTCCACGCATTGGTAGGTGACGGAGATGCGTTCCTCCGGCACCCCCAGCAGGTTCACGATGTCGCGCTTCGAGGCTTCGGAGACGGTGGCGATGTGATCGGCCTCCGCCGCGATGCGCCGGATGGTGCCGAGGTAGCGGCGCTTCGAATCGAGCGTTGCGTAGGGCATCCGCAGCGGCACCAGGTCATGGATCGTGTAGATGTTCCGCGCCCCCTCCACCCGGAGCGGCAGCGGGAAGGTCCAGTGCATCACATCCTGCCGGTCCGGCAGCCGCACGCGGCCGAACTTCCGGCCAGGCGCCGCGCGCTGCACCGCGGCGCGGAACAGGCCCGGTATGTTCCAGAGCCGGTCCGCCTGGGGCAGCCGTGCCTCCAGCCCCCGCAGCACCACGCGATCGGTCCGGGGCACCGCCCGCGCCATCGGGCCCATGGCCAGTTTCAGCCGCGCGCGGAAATCCTCATAGGCCTGCTGGCGGGGGGGCAGGGGGCGCGGCGTTGCGTCATACAGCCCGACCTCCCGCAGCAGGTCATCGCGGCCGCTGGAGGATTTCTGGCCATAGAGCACCCCCACCTCCGCCCCCAGCGCGTGCAGGCGCTGGGTCAGGTTGCGGCAATAGGTCGCGACCCCCGTGCCCTGGTCCAGGGCCAGGTTGTAGCCGTCGATCGCGATCCGAGGCTTCAGCACCGTCTTCCGTCTCCCATCGCGATCCCGGCGTTCGAGCCAGCCGGTTAAGCCCAGCCCGCCCGGCCGCCGTCAACCCGCCACCCTCAACCCACCGGCGCCAACCCACCGTCAACATCGATCACGCCGTCGCGCGCAACCTGCGCGGCCCCAGCTTACGCTGGACGCAGCCCATCGGTTGATGCTTGATCCGGTGGCGCGCAAGGGCAGGGCCACCATGCAACCGACGGATCGCATCGAACAGGCGGAGGCAGCCCCGGCGCGGGGCGGCTCGGGCGCTGGAATCGTGGTGGCGCATGCCGCGGCACTGCTGCTGCGCGCGATCGCGATCGCCATCCTGGCTGCGCCCATCGTCATCGGGCTGGTGCTGCTGGTCCGCTGAGGGCCCCACCCGCCGAAGCCACGCACCATGCTCCTGCCGCGTCATTGCCTTTCTTTTTCCGAATCCCTGCGACATACCGGCGGACACCGCCGCAGCACCGAGGTTCCACGATCCATGCCGACCGATGCCGTGCCGACTGGCTCTTCCACCGCATCCACCCGTGGCGCCGTTGACCAGATCGTGCCCGTGATCCTGTCGGGCGGCACCGGCAGCCGGCTCTGGCCGCTGTCGCGGGAAGCCTATCCGAAGCAGTTCTGGCCGCTGGTGTCCCAGGGCACGATGCTCCAGGAAACCGCCGCCCGCGCCCGCGCGCCCGGCTTCGCGCCCCCCGTCGTGGTGTGCGGGGAAGCGCATCGCTTCCTGGTGGCCGAACAGCTGCGCGAAGCCGGCGCGGAAGACAGCCGCATCATCCTGGAGCCCAGCGCCCGCAACAGCGCCGCCGCCATCGCCGCCGCCGCGATCCTGATCGGGGAGGATGCGCCCGACGCCATCCTCTGGATCATGGCCGCCGATGCCGCGGTGCAGGACGTGCCCGCGCTGCGCCATGCCCTGACCGCCGCGGCACTCGCCGCCCGCGAAGGCCGCATCTGCACCTTCGGCATCCGCCCCACCGCGCCCGAGACCGGCTACGGCTACATCGAATCCGGCGCGCCCCTGGCGGGGATCGAGGGTGCGATGCAGGTCGCCCGCTTCGTCGAGAAGCCGGACGCCGCGACGGCGCAAGCCTTCCTGGCGGGCGGCCGCCATCTCTGGAACAGCGGCATGTTCGTCGCCACGGCCAGGACGCTGGTCGCCGAACTCGCCGCCCATGCGCCCGGCGTTCTCGCCGCCGCGCGGGAAGCGGTGGCCGGCGGCGCGCGGGACCTGGGCTTCGTGCGCCTCGGCGCCAGCTTCAGCGACGCGCCCTCCATCTCCATCGACCATGCGGTGATGGAACGCACCGCGCTCGCCGCCGTCGTGCCCTGCGATCCCGGCTGGTCCGATGTCGGCTCCTGGGCCTCGCTGTGGGAGATCGCGCCGAAGGACAAGGACGGCAACGCCGCCATGGGCAATGCCGCGGTGCTGGGGTCCAAGCGCTGCTATGTCCGCTCCGAGGGGATCCTCACCGCCGTGGTGGGGCTGGAGGATGTGGTGCTGGTCGTCACCGACGACGCCGTCCTCGCCGTCCATCGCGACCGCGCGCAGGACGTGAAGAAGATGGTGGAGCAGCTGAAGGCCAGCGGCCACAAGGAAGCCACCGAACACCGCCGCGTCTACCGCCCCTGGGGTGCGTATGAAGGCGTGGCCCATGGCAGCCGCTTCCAGGTGAAGCGCATCACCGTCCGGCCGGGCCGCAAGCTGTCGCTGCAGAAGCACTACCACCGCGCGGAACACTGGGTCGTCGTCGCCGGCACCGCCGTGGTGGAACGCGACGGGGAGCGCATCCTGCTGCGGGAGAACGAGTCGGTTTACCTCCCCCTCGGCTGCGTCCATCGCCTGGAGAACCCCGGCATGATCCCGCTGACGCTGATCGAGGTGCAGTCCGGCCCCTACCTCGGCGAGGACGACATCGTCCGGCTCGAGGATAATTACGGCCGGGCCTGACCCGAAGGGAGGCGGCATGGGGCAGGATCAGCCGCCGGCGCCGCGCCCGGACACGCAACGCGGCGCCGGCGATGCCCGCGCCACCCTGCGCCTGGCGGATAGCCTCCGTGATGCGCGGGACTGGCCGGGCGCAGCCGCTGCCTATGGCGCCTGGCTCGCCGGCCGCCCGCATGACTGGCCCGCCTGGATCCAGTACGGCCACGCGCTGAAGGAAGCGGGCGACCCGGAGGCGGCGCTCGGCGCCTATCGCCGCGCGGAACAGGGCAGGCCCGGGGATGCCGATCTGCAGATGCAGATCGGCCACGCCCTCAAGCTGCTCGGCAACCTGCCGGAAGCCCGCCTGGCCTATTCCCGCGCGCTGGAGATGGAGCCCGCCGACGACGCCGCCTGGCGGGAGGTGTCGCAACTGCTCGGCCAGCCTGAGGTCGCCGCGGCGGAACCGCCGGAGGCCCAGCTCTCCCTCGTCGGCGATCTCTGCGTCGTCTTCGACCTGACGGACCTGCTTTCCTGGTTCGGCAGCAACCGCGCGCCATCCGGCATCCAGCGGGTGCAGTTGGAACTGGTCGGGCCGGCGCTACGCGGCGGCGGGCCGGCGGCGCGCGTCATCCTCGCGGTCTACAACCCGGACACGCTCGGCTGGCGCGCCCTGCCGCGGGAAGCCTTCAACCGCCTGGCCAGCCTGTCCCGCAGCGGCGCCGATCCGCGGGAGCCCGCCTGGGAACAGGCCGTCGCCGTCGCTCGCCAGGCGGTGGAGGCAGCACCCGACCTGGCCTTCCCCGCAGGCGCCTGGCTGGTCGTGCCCGGTTCATCCTGGTGGCTGGCCAACTACCATTTGGCGCTGCGGCTCGCGAAGGCTCGCTTCGGCCTGCGCCACGCCCCCCTGGTGCATGATTGCGGCCCGCTGGTGGTACCGGAACATTCGCCACCGGCGACCGCCGCCCAGTTCGCCCGCTGGTTCGCCGGCCTCGCCGCCCATGCCGACCTGCTGCTGCCGGTCTCCGCCGCGACGGCGGGGGATATCAGCCGCCTCCAGGCACGGCACCTGCCCGCCTTCCCCCTGCCGCCGATGATGGTGGTGGGGCTGGATGGCGCACCCCGCGATCCCACCCCGCGCGACCCCGCGCCCCATCCCGGCGTGAATGCCCTGGCGGGCCGGCCCTATGCGCTGTTCCTCGGCACGCTGGAATCGCGGAAGAACCACCTCTTCGTCCTCAACGCCTGGCTGTCGCTGATCCGCAAGCATGGTGCGGGCAAGCTGCCGCTGCTGGTGCTGGCCGGCCGCACCGGCTTCATGGGCGATGCCGTACTGGCCCTGCTGCGCGGCGCGCCGGCGCTGCGGGATGCCGTGCTGCTGCTGCCGGACGTGCCGGATTCCGCGCTGCCGCTGCTGTATCGCCGCGCGCTCTTCGTCCTCTACAACTCCGACCATGAAGGCTGGGGCCTGCCGGTGACGGAGGCGATCGCCCAGGGCAAGGCGGTCCTCGCCCCCGACCATTCCGCCCTGCCGGAAGCCGGGCGCGGCGCCGCCATCCTGTTCCGCCCGCATAGCGAGCCCGACTTCATCGCCAAGATCGAGCAACTGGCCTTCGACCCTGGCTTCCGCAGGGCGGCCGAGGCCAAGGCCGCCGCCGCGCCGCTGCGCAGCTGGCAGGCGATCGGCGATGCGGTGCTGGGCCGCCTGGCGCGGGAGAATGCCGCCCCCCCCGCGCCCCCGCTGGCCATCCCCTTGGGCACCATCATCCGCCTGGGCACCGGCGGCTTTGCCGCGCCCGGCCCCATGGCGCTGCTGGCGGAGGCGCTGCGCGACGGGGAGGGCTGGCACGCGCCCGAAGGCTGGGGCTGCTGGACCCGCCCGCTGGAATCAGGCGGCCGCGCCGCGCTGCGCCTGGTCCTGCCCGCCTCGGTTCCTTCCTTGGGGCCTTCCTCGTCCACCACCGGCCGCATCCGCCTCCATCTGCTGCTCCGCGCCCCGGCCACGGCGCAATCCATCCGCCTGGTCCCGCGCGGCGCAGATCCGATGGCCATGACGCTCGCACCCCGGGAGGACGCCATCGCCGCCCTGGAACTGCCGGCGGTGGAGGGCGTGATCGAGCTGGCGATCGAAGCCCATTCGGCGCCGGAAGCCCTGGCCCCCGACGGCACGCCAGAGGGGCGGGCGGTCGGCATCGGCCTCGTCTCCGTCATGGCCTGCGCGACGGATGATTTGCTGGCGCGCCTCGACTACCTGGAGCACCAGCGCTTCACCTGGCCGGAGGCCGAGGCGTAGCTCACGGCCCCTGCAACGGGGGGCGCCGGCGCTGCGCGTCGCGCAGCCGCATGTCCTGCCAGATCGCCAGCGTCGCCCAGGCCGCTGGCAGAGTCGGCTCCACCAGATAATGCCGCCCCGGCGCCAGCAGCTGCAGCATCCGCACCCAGACCGGGAAGAAGCGGTCGCGCGTCGCGATCACGGTCAGCGCCTGCGGCGTGAGCGCCCCTTCGGGCAGCCGCGCGGCCAGGGCGCGCAGATCATCCTGTCCCACCACACCGGTGAAGGCCGTGAGGTCGTAAAGCCGGTCCAGCGCCGCGGCAAGCGGCCGACGGTTGAACCAGGCCGACAGCGCCTCTACGAAGGCCGCGCCCTCCAGGTCGCCCGTGACGGTGACCAGGACCGTGGCGAAGCGGCTGTCGATGCTGATGGCTACGCTGCGCATGGCGGCGACCCCGCGCCGTCAAGGCGCGGCGCAGCGGCGGCCGCACCGGGCAGCGGCCCAGGCGGCCTCGGCATCCCCGAGCATCAGCGCCGCCGCCAGCCGGCGGCCGACCTCCGCCGCCGGCAGGTCCTGCCGGTCCAGGAACAGGATCGCCAGCAGCTCATGCAGCGCATCGGGCGCCGCATCCGACCGCTGGCCCAGGCGGCGAAGCTCGATCGCGATGGCGCGGCTCAGGGACGGGTCCGGCCGGGCCGCGACAGGACCAGGGGACGCCAGGGCATGGGGAACCATGTCGAAATCCTCTCCAGCCGGGACCGGCGAAGCGACCGGTCCTGGCGCCGAGAACTTTGCTCATGTTTATCGAATATGTTCAACAAACATATTCCTTGAATGAAAAATAGCAACACAGCATGGTGCCACCGCCTCCAGGAAGCCGTTTTCGTGTTCCCATCGATCGCCTCCCGCAAGAAACGGTATGAGTCCGAATCCCGCAGCCAGCAGCGCGAACAGACCAAGGCGCGCCTGCTGGACGCGGCGGAGGCGCGGTTCAGCGAGGCCGGCTACGACAATGTCTCCGTTTCCGACATCGCGGCGGCGGCGAAGGTCGTCCCTTCCCTGATCAACAGCTATTTCGCCGGCAAGGCCGGGCTGCTGATGGCGGTGGTGGCGCGGCACAACGCGCCGCAATGGCCGGTGCTGATGGGCATCCTGGCGGAATGCGCCCCGGCGCTGGATCGGCTGGACCGCTTCATCGCCACCCAGGCCGCGATGGATTTGCGCCGCCCCCGCCTGCTGGCCGCGCTCCAGGGCCTGTCCTGGACCTGGCCGCCGGAGAGCGAGGCCGACAACCTGGCCGAGTTGCAGCCGGCGCGGGACGCGCTGGCCGCCCTGGTCCGGGACGGGATCGCGGAAGGCGCCATCCGCCCGGTCGCGCCGGAGGCGGCGGTGGAGGCCATCATGGCCGTCTATGTCCAGGGCCTTCGCCCCGCCGTCTTCGCCACGCTGGACGGGCCGGCGGCGACGGCGCTGATCCAGGAAAGGCTGCGGGCGCTGCTGGCGGCTTGAGGCGCTACAGCGCCCGCCAGCCGATATCCCGCCGGCAGAAGCCGCCCGGCCAGTCGATCGAATCCACCGCGGCATAGGCGGCGTCCCGCGCCTCCCGCAGCGTCTTCCCCGTGCCCGCCACGGTCAGCACGCGGCCGCCATTGGCGACCAGCGCGCCGTCGTCCCGCCGCGCCGTACCGGCGTGGAACAGCTGCACGCCCGGCACCTGCGCCGCCGCCTCCAGCCCCCGGATCTCCGTGCCCTTGCGCGGGCTGGCGGGGTAGCCCTCCGCCGCCATCACCACCACCAGGCTGTGCGTCGCATCCCAGTTCAGGTCGAACATGCAGAGCGTGCCGTCGCAGGCCGCGAAAAGCGCGGGCAGCAGGTCCGACCGCAGGCGCAGCATCAGCGCCTGGCATTCGGGATCGCCGAAGCGGACATTGAACTCGATGAGGCGCGGCCCCGTCGCCGTCAGCATCAGTCCCGCGAAGAGCACGCCCTTGAAGGGCGTCCCTCGCCTCGACATTTCCGCCAGTGTCGGCTGGATGATTTCGGCCATCACCTGCGCCTGCAACGCGGGCGTGAAGGCGGGCGGGGGGGAATAGGCGCCCATGCCCCCGGTGTTCGGGCCGGTATCGCCATCGCCGACGCGCTTGTGGTCCTGCGCGGCGCCGAGCGGCAGGGCGGTTTCCCCGTCGCAGAGGGCGAAGAAGCTGATCTCCTCGCCGATCAGGCATTCCTCGATCAGCACGGTGGCGCCGGCCGCGCCATGGATGCGGCTTTCCATGATGTCGGCGATGGCGGCCTCCGCCTCCTCCACCGTTGAAGCCACCACCACGCCCTTGCCGGCGGCCAGGCCATCGGCCTTCACGACGATGGGTGCGCCCTCCGCGCCGACGTAGGCGCGGGCGGCGGCGGGATTGTCGAAGCGCTGCCAGCGGGCCCCCGGCACGCCGGCCGCATCCGCCACTTCCCGCGTGAACTGCTTGCTGCCTTCCAGCCGCGCGGCATCCCGGCCGGGCCCGAAGCATTTGATCCCCGCGGCCGCGCAGGCATCCGCCAGCCCCAGCGTCAGCGGCGCTTCCGGCCCCACCACCACCAGGTCGATCTTCCGATCCACCGCGAAGGCGACGATGGCCGGGATATCCTCCGCCCCGATCGCCACGCATTCCGCGATCTCGGCAATGCCGGGATTGCCCGGGGCGCAATACAGCTTGCCGATCAGGGGCGATGCCGCGATCGCCCAGCACAGCGCATGTTCCCGCCCGCCGCTGCCCACCACCAGCACCTGCATCGCGCCATGCCCCCGCACACACAGAAAAGACCGCACGGCCGGTTCCGCGCATACCGCCGGATAGCATAGGGTCCGCCCATGGACACGCCGCCCCCCGCTTCGACCAACGTTCCCGAATACGCCGTCAGCGAGATCGCCGGCGCCATCCGCCGCACGCTCGAAGGCGCCTTCGGCCGCGTCCGCGTCCGGGGCGAGATCACGGAATGCAAGCGCTACCCCTCCGGCCACATCTACCTGTCGCTGAAGGACGAGAACGCGAAGCTGGAATCCGTGGTCTGGCGCACCAGCGTCAGCCGCCTGTCGGTCCAGCCGGAGAACGGGGTGGAGGTCATCGCCACCGGCAAGCTGACCACCTATGCCGACCGCTCGAAATACCAGCTGGTCATCGACCGCCTGGAATTCGCCGGCGAAGGCGCGCTGCTCGCCCGGATCGAGATGCTGCGCAAGAAGTTGCTGGGCGAGGGGCTTTTCGATGAGGGGCGGAAGCGCCCCCTCCCCCGCCTGCCGCTGGTCGTCGGCGTCGTGACCAGCGAGGCCGGCGCCGTCATCCAGGACATCCGCACGACGATCCTGCGCCGCTTCCCCCGCCGCCTGATCCTCTGGCCTGTCCCCGTCCAGGGCCAGGGCGCGGCGGAGAAGATCGCCGCCGCCATCGAAGGCTTCGGCCGCCTGCCCATCGGCGGCCCGATCCCCCGCCCGGATGTGCTGATCGTGGCGCGCGGCGGCGGCAGCCTGGAAGACCTCATGGCCTTCAACGAGGAGGTGGTGGTCCGCGCCGCCGCCCTCTCCCCCATCCCGCTGATCTCCGCGGTGGGGCATGAGACCGACACGACCCTGATCGATTTTGCCTCCGATCGCCGCGCGCCCACGCCGACCGCCGCGGCCGAACTGGCCGTGCCCGCCCGGGCCGATCTGCTGGCAGACCTGGCCCAGCGGGAGGCGCGGCTGCGCGGTGCCGTGGTGCGCCAGTTGCGGGCGGCGGAGACCGTGCTGCTCCGCCTCGAACGCCGTCTGCCGGATGTGCCCGCCCGGGTGCTGGACCTGCGCCGCCGCCTGGATGAGGCCGGCGAATCCCTGCCTGGCGCGCTGACCGGCTTCATCGCCAACCGCCGCGCCGCCCTTGCCCCCCTGGTCGTCCCCCATCCCAGAGCGGGCATCGAGGCGCGCCGCCACGCCATCGCGCTGTGGGATGGACGGAAAGCCGCCGCCTTCGCCCGCATCGTCCAGCGCCAGCGTGGTGCCCGTGCGTTGCAGGCCTTCTCCGCCGCACCCGTGGAGGCGCTGCTGCGCCAGAAGCGCGAACGCCTGGAAGGGCTGTCTGCCAGGCTGGAGGCCGGTTCCTACCAATCGGTCCTCGCCCGCGGCTTCGCGCTGGTCCGGGATGCCGATGGCCAGACGCTGACCCGCGCTGCCGATGTCGGCACCGGATCGAAGCTCTCCATCGCCTTCGCCGATGGCGCGATCTCCGCGGTCGCGGATGGCGACGCCACGAAGGCGAAGCCGCGCGCGAAGCCGAAGCCCCCGGCGCAGGAGAGCCTGCTGTGATCGCCCGCCGCCTGCTGCTGGCAGCACCGGCCTTGCTGCTGGCCCGCCCCGCCGCCGCCGTCACCTGGTCCGCCCCCGCCCGCCAGGGGGCGCTGATCGTGGGCGATGCCGCCCCAGGCACGCGGCTCGCCCTCGATGGCCGCGCCATCCGCGTCTCGAACTCGGGCAAATTCGCCTTCGGCTTCGGACGCGACCACGCCGCGCCAGCGACGCTCCTCATCACCCATCCCGGCGGCCGCGCGGAGACCCGCGCCATCACGGTGGAGCGCCGGCAATGGGACGTGCAATCCATCACCGGCCTGCCCCCCGCCCAGGTCACGCCGGACGAGACCGCCTTGCGCCGCATCCTGGCGGAGCGCGAGAAGCTGGCCGCCGCCCGCGCCACGGACAGCACCCTGGCCGATTTCGCCGACAGCCCCACCTGGCCCGCCCGCGGCCGAATCAGCGGCATCTTCGGCAGCCAGCGGGTCCTCAACGGCCAGCCCCGCCAGCCGCATTACGGGCTGGATGTCGCGGGGCCCGTGGGCACGCCCATCCACGCCATGCTCGGCGGGCGCGTGACGCTCTCCGACGAGCATTTCTTCTTCGGCAATTTGCTGGTGGTGGATCACGGGCACGGGGTGAACACCCTCTACGCCCATCTCTCCCGCCGCCTGGTGGAGGTCGGCACCGCCGTCGCGCGCGGTGAGCGCATCGCGGAGATGGGCGCGACGGGCCGCGTGACGGGCCCGCACCTCCATTTCAGCCTGTCCTGGTACCAGACCTGGCTGGACCCTCAGCCGGTGCTGCCCGCGCAGCAACAATAGGCGCGCCGCCGCGTTGGCGCCCCGCACCCAAGGATACGCGCATGGCCGACAACCAGTACGCCCGCTACCCCAGCCTCTCCGGCAAGGTCGTGCTCATCACCGGCGGCGCCTCCGGCATCGGGGCGGAGATGGTGCGCGCCTTCGCCGACCAGGGCGCGAAGCCGGCCTTCCTCGATTTCGACGACGCGCATGGGCGGAAGGTGGCGGAGGCCACCGGCGCGATGTTCGTGCATTGCGACCTCCGCGACATCGCGGCCCTCCGCGCCGGCATCGCCCGAATCGCGGAGGCGCTGGGCCCCGTGCAGGTGCTGGTGAACAACGCCGCCCGCGACGACCGGCATGGGCTGGAAACGGTGGAGCCCGACTACTGGGACGAACGCATGGCGACCAACCTGCGCCACATGTTCTTCTGCGTGCAGGCCGTGGCCCCCGCGATGCGCGCCGCCAAGGCGGGGTCCATCATCAACATGGGCAGCGTCAGCTGGATGGGCGGCCAGGGCGGCATGCCCGCCTACACCACCGCCAAATCGGCCGTCCGCGGATTGACCCGCGGACTGGCGCGCGACCTCGGCGTGGATGGCATCCGGGTGAATGAGGTTGTGCCCGGCTGGGTTTTTACCGAACGGCAGGAGGAACTCTGGGCGACGCCGGAGGCGGTGGCGAAGCACCTGGAGGGCCAGAGCCTGAAGCGGAAGGTCATGCCACCCGACATCGCGCGCATGGTGCTGTGGCTGGCCGCCGAGGACAGCGCCATGGTCACCTCGCAATACTTCGTCGTGGATGGCGGCAAGATCTGAAGACGGTCCAGGGGCGTCACGCCCCTGGCGGATGGGGTCCTGGGAAGGCAGCGCCTTCCCCGCCTCACGCAACCCCGAAATGCCCTGCGAACTGTTCCCGCAGCTTCGTCTTCAGGATCTTCCCTGTCGCCGTATGCGGAATCTCCGCCACCACCACGACATCGTCGGGCATCCACCACTTCGCGACATGCGGAGCGATGTGGTCCAGCACCGACTGCTTCTCGATCACCCGTCCCGGCTTCGGCACCAGGATCAGCAGCGGCCGCTCATCCCATTTCGGATGCCGTGCCGCCACCACCGCGGCTTCCGCCACATCCGGGTGCCCCACCGCCAAATTCTCCAGCTCGATGGAGGAGATCCATTCGCCGCCGGACTTGATGACGTCCTTGGTGCGGTCGGTGATGCGCATGTAGCCATTGGCGTCGATGGTCGCGACGTCGCCCGTCTCGAACCATCCATCCGCCGTCAGTGAATCGCGCGCAGCCTTGAAGTAGCCCGCAGTCACCGTCGGCCCCTTCACCTGGAGGTTTCCGAAGGTCTCCCCATCCCACGGCTTCTCCGCGCCATCGTCGCCGACGATCCGCATATCCACCGTGAACGGAGGAAAGCCCTGCGTCTCCTGCAGGTCGAGCATCCCTTCCGCGTCGCGATCCGCAACCGCCGGCTTGATCCCGCAGATCGTCCCGATGGGCGATGTCTCCGTCATGCCCCAGGCATGCATCACCTTCACGCCGCGATCCGCGAAGGCTTTCGTGATCGCGCGCGGGCAGGCGCTGCCGCCGATGATGACGCGGCTGAGCGAACCGAGCCCCGCGCCCGTCGCTTCCAGATGCTGCAACAGGGAAAGCCACACGGTCGGCACCGCGGCGGTGAAGGTGACGCCTTCCTGCATGATGACCTCATGGATGGAGGCGCCGTCCAGCTTCGGTCCCGGCATCACCAGCCCCGCCCCCGTCAGCGCGGCGCTGAAAGGCAGGCACCAGCCATTGGCGTGGAACATCGGCACCACCGGCATGACCTTGTCCACCGACCGCAGCCCGAACATGTCCGCCGCCGTGCTCGCCATGGCGTGCAGGATGTTGGAGCGGTGGGAATACAGCACCCCCTTCGGCTCCCCGGTGGTGCCGGAGGTGTAGCAGAGCCCGGCGGCGTCATTCTCCTCGCCCGGTACCCAGTCGAAATCGCCATCGGCCTCGGCCAGCCAGGATTCATAATCCACCGCGCCGGGCAGCGTCGTCGCCGGCATATGCGCGGCATCCGTCAGGATCACGTAGCGCTTCACATGCGGAAGGCTCGGCGCCAGTTTTTCCGCCAGCGCGACGAAGCTGAGGTCCAGCATCATCAGCCGGCTTTCGGCATGGTTCAGGATCCAGGCGATCTGGTCCTGGAACAGCCGCGGGTTCAGCGTGTGATAGACGCCGCCGGCGCCGGTGATGCCGTACCAGGCCTCGATATGCCGCCAGGTGTTCCAGGCCAGCGTCGCCACCCGGTCGCCAGGCCGCACCCCTTCCCGCACCAGGCGCTGCGCCAGTCGCAACGACCGCACGCGCAAGGTGCGGTAATCCGTGCGGTGGAACGGCCCCTCCACGCTCCGGCTCACCACCGCCTGGCCGCCATGGTGCCGCGCCGCGTGGTCGATCAGCCGGTGGATCCTGAGCGGCCAGTCCTGCATCAGCCCGAGCATCGGCATCCTCCCCTTCGCCTTGGTTGGCGCGAGTCTTGGACAAGGCCGCGCCCTGCGCAACCTGTCTCCCATCGGGTCGCCATGGCGCCGCCATGAGGATCGGCGTTACTGTCGAAGACGCGACGGAGACACTGAAGACAAATGCCGGATGCCGGCGGCGCCCCCGCCCTTCCCACCACGGAACGCAAGAAGCGGCGCTGGCTCTCGCCCCTGCTGCGCAGGATCCTGCTGCTCAACGCCCTGCCGCCGGCGCTGCTGGCGGCCTCCCTCCTCTACCTCGACCAGTACCAGAACGGGCTGCTGGCGGCGGAGGTGGAGGCGCTGCGCACCCAGGCCCGCATCTACGCCGCCGCCATCGGGGAAGCCGCGACGCGCCCGCGGGACGACCGCACCATCCTGGTGCCGGAAGCCGCCCGCCCGCTGCTGCGCCGCCTGGTGGAACCATCCCCCAACACCCAGGCCCGGCTCTTCGACAATACCGGCCTGATGGTGGCCGACAGCCGCGTGCGGGAAGGCCCGGGCAGCGCCATCGTCACCGAACCCCTGCCCCCGCCGGAACCCCGCGGTGCCTTCGCCGGCACCGTCGCGGGCCTCTATGACCGGCTGCTGACCGTCCTCCCCCGCCAGGCGCGGGACGAGGTGGTGGTGGATGTGAACCCCGATGCGCCATCCTTCGACTGGCAGCCCGAATTCGGCGGCGGCCAAGCGGGCAGCGACCGGCGAGAGGAGTTGCGCCTGGCGCTGGAAGGCGGCGTCCGCCCCTATATCCGCCGCACCGCCGATGGCCGCCTGCTGGTCTCCGTCGCGGAGCCCGCCCGCCGCGGCGCGGCATCGGTCGGCATCGTGCTGCTGACGCGGGAGGCGCGGGAAGTCGATGCCAGGCTGCTCGACATCCGTGTCTCCGTCCTGGCGCTGTTCTCCACAGCGCTGGTGCTCACGGTCCTGCTCTCCACCTACCTCAACCGCACCCTCGCCACGCCGATCCTGCAGCTTGCCCGCGCGGCGGCCGCGATGCGCGAAGGCGAGGGCCGTGGCGGCAGCGTGCCGAAACCGCTGCTGGAACGCCCGGATGAAATCGGCGTGCTGGCGCGGGACCTGCAGACGGCCGCGCGCGCGCTCTGGGCGCGGATCGACGCCAATGAACGCTTCGCCGCCGATGTCGCCCACGAACTCCGCAACCCCCTGACCAGCGTGCGCAGCGCGATCGAGACGCTGCGCCGGATCGAGGACCCGGTGAAGCAGCGCCGGCTGCTGGCCATCATCTCCGACGATGCCGTGCGCATGGACCGGCTGATCAACGACATCGCCGACAGCTCCCGCGTCGATGCCGAACTGTCCCGCACCATCGCCCAGCCCGTGGATTGCGCGCCGATCCTGGCGGCACTCGGCGAACTCCACGCCGCCACGCGGGACGAGGAGGACCCCGCCGTCGAGATCGAGGCCCCGTCGGAGGGCCTGATCGTCCGCGGCGTCGAAGGCCGCATCGTCCAGGTCTTCCGCAACCTCATCGGCAACGCGATCTCCTTCAGCCCGGAGGGCGGGCATGTCGTCGTCCGCGCCCGCCCCACCGGCCACATGGTGGAATTCATCGTGGAGGATGAAGGCCCCGGCATCCCCGACGCGAAGCTGGAGAGCATCTTCGACCGCTTCTATTCGGAACGGCCGAGCGGCGAGCGCTTCGGCCAGCATTCCGGCCTCGGCCTGTCGATCAGCCGCCAGATCGTGGAAGGGCTGCGCGGCCGCATCAGCGCGGAGAACAAGCGAGACGCCGCCGGCACGATCACCGGCGCACGCTTCATCGTGACGCTGCCCGCAGCCTGAAGCAGGACCGCGCGAAACAGCTGAAACAGAACGCCCATCGCGGCCGCGAACAGGGGGGCCTAGCCTGCGCTACCCCGGAAGGCCTGCCGCCATGCAATGGAACGCGCTGCAGAACGCCGCCAAGGCCAAGGGGCAACTGGTCTTCGCCATGAACCAGTCGCAGACGCCGGCCATGACGGAGCCGGGGCCCTGGGGCACCTCCACCGACGGCTACTGCATCGGCCTGGCCGCCACCTGGATCTCCCTGCAATACCAGGGGAAGAACTTCCCCTTCGACGGCACGAAGGCCTGCGACAACCCGCCCTGGAAATCCACCATGGCGCAGACCCTGTCGGATACGAGCAACGGCGCGAAGTGGCTGGACTACTGGATCGCGGCCGGCGGGCCCTTCCAGCTGACGCTATCGGACGGGCTGCGGGCGACGCGGGCGACGATGCTGACCGGCGCCTTCATCCATTCCATCGCGGCCAAGGCCTATGGCTGCTACGGCATCACCGTGACGGGCACGGGCGGCACCCATGCCATCGCGGTCCGGCACGCGAAGGACAACCGCTTCCACTTCTTCGATGCCAATAACGGGCATTTCGTGGTGCGGGACCACACGCTGATCGCGGCCTTCCTGGACACGTACTGGCAGGACAGCGGCTACGCCACCGGTTTTCTCGAATCGACCGCGGCCATCGTCGGCATCCGGCCGCCCATCAGCTGATCATGAAAAAGGCCGGTCATGAAAAGGGCCGGGGCCCTGCGGCACCCGGCCCTGTTCACGCCAGAAGGCGAATGTCAGGCGGCATCCTCGCGGCGGTCACGCGCCTTCACATAGGCCACGGCCGCGTGCTGGGTGCAGTAGGGTTTGCCGGACGTCGCCTCCGCCGTGCAGAAGCGGAAATCGGCGGTCCCGGGTTCCCCGATCGGCCAGCAGCAGGACCGGGCGGAGCCCAGGCGCGGGAAGGCGCGCACCACCGCCGTCGGCGCGGCGGGGGCCGTCATGGTCGCGGCCGGCGTCGGCGCGGCGGCGGCGATGGGGGCGGGGCTCGGCGACAGGGTGCTGCGCGGCGCCGGGCTCGCGGGCCGTGCGGCGCGCACGGGCGCCACGGCGGGCTTCTCGGCCACCGCCTCGCGGCGGATCGGGCTTGGCCGCGCAGGCAGGTTCAGCCGGTGCGCCTTGCCGACCACGGCGTTCTTGGAAACACCCATCCGGCGCCCGATCTCGGCCGTCGAATGGCCTTCCGCCCAGAGCGCCCTAAGCCGCTCAATCGCTTCCGCAGACCAATCCATCGAAGTCTCCCGCTGCGCCCCAGACACAACATAGAGTAGTCCAGCGGAGGGGGCGACCACAAGTTGTGGAGTGGTCAACGGCGCATGAATCCTGTGGACAGAGCGGGACGAATCTCCCGCCCTGCCTTCAGGCCGGGCAGAATCTCAGAACAGAAGACCCTTCCTTAGCAACCCATGAACGCCCTTCTCCCCGTTCACGGTTTGCGTCACCCGGAAATCCACCGCCAGCGAACACAGCTGGTAGGCATCGGCCGCGGAGACGTTCATCCGCGCCACGATGAAGGCGATCATCTCCCTGAGCGCCTGCTTCATGGCGAGGTCGAGATCCTCGTTCATGCCCATGGAGACGTAGTGGGTCTTCGTCTCCGCCTTGGGGAACTTCAGGATCGGGTCCTTGGCGCCCCCGCCCTTTTCCAGCGTCAGGCGGAAATGGCCGGTCAGGCACATCTCCAGCGCGTTGATGCAGACCTCGCCATCGCCCTGCACGCCATGGCCGTCACCGGCCGAGAAATTGGCGCCGGCGACATGCACGGGCAGCCACAGCGTGGTGCCCGCCGTCAGTTCCTTGTTGTCGAGGTTGCCGCCATGGGCGCGCGGCTCCTTCGTGCTGATCGCCCCCCATTCCCGGGGCGGCGCCACGCCCATCACGCCGAAGAAGGGGCTGAGGGGCAGCGTCACGCCGGGGCCGACCGGCACCTTCCCCGTCATCGTCTCCTTGTCCACCGGGATGTGCAGCATGCGGTGGTAGGGGAAATCCTCCGGCAGCGTGCCGCCCAGCGGGCGGAAGCCGCAGAAGCCCCAGTCGCAGCCCAAATCGATGCGCTCGATGTCGATGCGCAGCGCATCACCGGGCTCGGCGCCCGCCACCGCCACCGGGCCGGTCAGGATATGCGGGCCGAGGCGCGGCGGCTTGCTGGCATGGATCGCGGTCAGCGCCGCCGGCGGCACGAGGCCCGAAGAAGCTGGGGGCATCACCTCCGGCGCGCCGGACACGCATTCGAGGACGACGAGGTCGCCCGACTGCACCGTCGCCACCGGGGCGAAGCTGGCATCGAAGGCGCCCCAGCGGATGGTTTCCGGCTTGGCGGGAATGCAATGCGTAGCAGGTGGGGGGATTTCGGGCATGGACGGACCTCTGGCGGTGTCTGCCCTCGCCATTCCCACCGGCGGCAGCGCGGGTCAATCCGGGACGGGCGGGGGTTTCACGCGGGCTGGCGCGGCGCTGCCCAAGCAGCAGGCAAAGCGCGGCTCAATGCGCCCCGAAGGTGAAGCGGATGCGCCGCTGGTCGCCCGGGCAGACGCGGCCGAGGCGACGGTATTCCTCGGGCGTGTCGATCTGGGCGTGTTGTGCGTTGCGGGCGTTGCGCAGCCGCTCCAGCACCGGCTCCACCGCCGCGGCCAGTTGGTCCTGCAGCAGCAGGGCGGCGGCGCCGACATCGGGCGCCTGGGCTTCCGCCCGCGCAGCCCAGGCCCGCGCCGCGGCGCGCAGCCCGTCCGCGGCCTCCCGCAGCGTGCGGCGGTTCACCTCGGCATGGCGGCGCTCATGGGCCAGCACCTCCCCGGCCAGGCAGCCGCCGCGGGGAATCTCCCGCGCCAGGCGGATGATGTGCTCGGCATGCAGCAGCGTCAGCCGGATCTCCGACGGCACGGCGCAGACCGCGCCCGCGGCGGCGGTACCGCTGCGCACCGTGATCTCGCTCCGCCATTCCACGCGGGACAATGTCAGGCCGAGGTGATGCAGCGGGGGCCCTATCTCCGCCTCCTCCCCCTCCGCGATTTGGCGCAGTTGCCAGGCCGGCAGGGGCGGCAGCACCCGCGGCTCGGGGTCGGAGAGGCTGACATTCAGCGCCGGCGTACCACGGGGCGGGCAGGCGGGCTGGGCCAGGGCCGCGCCGGCCGAGAGCAGCAGCACCGCCGCGACAAGGGCCAGCACCAGGTTCAGAGCCAGCCCTTCCGCTTGAAATAGAGGATCGGCAGCGCCGCCGAGCACACCATCAGCAGCAGCGCCGCCGGGTAGCCGAAGGTCGAGTCCAGCTCAGGCATATGCCGGAAGTTCATGCCGTAGATGCTGGCGATCAGCGTCGGCGGCATCAGCGCGACGGAGGCGACCGTGAAGGTCTTGATGATCGCGTTCTGCTCGACATTCAGGATGCCGAGTACGGCGTCGAGCAGGAAGTTCGCCTTGCCGTTCAGGAAGGCCGCGTGGTCCACCAGGCTGCGCACGTCCCGCACCAGGGTCTTGAGCAGGCTCTGGTTCTCCTTCCGCACCGCGGTCGCCTTCTCCGCCCCCACGAAGGACAGGATGCGCGTCAGGCCCAGCAGCGTCTCATTCGCCCGCGTGGTCACTTCACCGACCTGCCCCAGGGTGATCAGCGCCTCCCGCAAATCATGGTCGCGCGTCGTCGCCTTCACCTTGCTGCGCGCGGAGCGGAAGGAGGCGGCGGAGGCGCGGTCCATGTCGCTGCCGACACGCTCCAGGATATCCGCCAGGCGATCCACGATCTGCTCGAACAGGTGCAGCATCACCGCATCCGGCGTCGCCAGCAGGCCGGGGCTGCGCTGGCAGCGCAGGGCGAAGCTGCTGAAGGCCTTCGGCGTCGCGTAGCGCACGGTGACGAGCGCGCTGTTCGACAGCACGAAGGTGATCGGCGTCGACCCGTATTCGCCGCCCTCCACGCCATAGAGGAAATTGGCGGTGAGGAAGAGGGCATCGTCTTCCCGGTAGAGGCGCGAGGAGCTTTCGATCTCCTGCATCTCCTCCCGCGTCGGGATTTCCAGCTTGAGCGCGTCCTTGACCGCGCGGCCTTCTTCCGGCGTGGGGTTCAGCAGGTCGATCCAGACGGCACCCGCCAGATCCCCCACGGGCAGGATGCCGTCCCGCATCGCGAGGCGGCCTTCCGCGACGGTATAGGTCGTCATCATGTCGCGTACTCCCGCCCCGGGCCTACCCGTCTCGAGCCGTCGGCATCTAGCGCGCCCTGGCGGCCGATGTCACCCGCCGGGATGCTGCATTGCGACAGAGGCCGTCAGGGCGTGGCAGGAAGGCCGCAAAGCGCCGCAACGGCCGGAAAATCCGCTGCCTCCCGATGGCGGCCGGACGGCACCGCGCCGTCAGCCGGCCGGACCAGCTGGCAGGTGCCGAGCCCGCTGGCCGCGGCGGCATCCAACTCCTCCGCCACATCGGACAGGAACAGGATCGAGGCCGGCGGCGTGGCGAGCGCGGCGGCGATGGCGGCGTAGGAGGCCGCTTCGCGCTTGTGGCCGACCCTGGTGTCGAAGAAACCGGAGAAGATCGGCAGAAGGTCGCCGGCCTCGCTATGGCCGAAAAGAAGCCGCTGGGCGGCGACGGAGCCCGAGGAATAGACGGCCAGCCGCAGCCCCGCCGCGTGCCAGGCGCGGAGGCAGGGCGCGACATCGGGCCAGAGATGCCCGCGCAGCCGCCCATCCCGGAAGCCCGCTTCCCAGATCATGCCCTGCAGCGTCTTGAGCGGCGTCGCCTTGACGTCATCCGCCATCCAGCCGCGGAGCGTCGCGGCCGGGTCGGCGCCCGGCACCTCCGCCAGGATCGCCGCGACCTCCGCATCCCCGCGCCGGGATTCGAGAAACCCGTCCAGCGCCTGCTCCGCGAAGGGGAACAGCGTCTCCTTCACGAAGGCGATGGCGCTGGTCGTGCCCTCGATATCCGTCAGGACGGTGGTGATGGTCACGCCGTCGCCGCGGGGAAACGCTCCGCCATGTCGGTGCCGGTGTAGTGCGGCGTCCAGCCGGTGGTGTCGGTGAAGACGCGGACGACGGCGAAGTTCGGCTCCGTCCCGGCATCGAACCAGTGCCTGGAATTGGCGGGGACGCTGATGAGGTCGCCGGGGCCGCAATGCGCGTCGAAGACCTTTCCATCCACATGCAGCACGAAATTGCCGGTACCGGCGTGGAAGAAGCGGACCTCGTCCTCGGTGTGCGTGTGCTCCGACAGGAACTTGGCGCGCATCGCGTCCTTCATCGGATGGTCCGGCGTCAGCTTGATGACATCGGCCGTGCCGGCGCCGGTGCTGGACAGGAAGGCATCCAGCTGCGGTCGGTAGGCGGCCAGGATGGCATCGGCATCGGCATCGGCGGGCAGGTCGGCCCGCGGCCACTGCTCGAACCGCACGCCGATCGCCGTGAGGTTGCCGGCGATCTCGGCGGGATCCTCCGTCACGAGGACCTGGCTGTTGGACGAGGCGTCCCAGATGGTCAGGCGGCTCATCGCATTCTCCTTTCCTGCATCTCGCAGGCCAGCATGAATTCCAGGGCTTCGAGGCGCGCCAGCGCCCCCGGCATGTCGGCGGCCCAGACATAGGAGCCATGGCCGCGGATCAAGTAGCCCGGGGGCGGCTCTGCCATGCCGTCCCACAGCAGGTCCAGCCCCCGCTGCATGCGGGGAATATCCTGATCGTTCTCCACCACGGGCACGGAAACTTCCGCCTCATGCGTCGGCAATCCGGGGAAGGCCTTCAGCAGCTCATAGCCCGAGAGCGTGATGGATTCGCCTTCCGCCGCGCGGGACATGACGGTGTTGGCGATGGAATGGCCGTGCAGCACGGCACCGGCTTCCGGGAATTTCCGGTAGATGCCGCAATGCAGCAGCGTCTCCGCGCTGCTCCGCTTGCCCGCCGTCAGCGGACGCCCGTCGATGTCCACGACCATCACGTCGCCGGGGCGGAGAAACCCCTTGTGGCGGCCGGAGACGGTGACGGCGAGCGTCCGCGCATCGAGGCGGATGGAGAAATTGCCCGCCGTCGCCGGCACCAGGCCCTGGCGGTCCAGGCGGCGGCCGACCTCGATGATGGCAACCTCGACATGGTCAGGGATCAAGCCAGCCGCTCCTCCGGAAAGGTCCGGCGCTGCCAGAAGACGAGGCCGGCACAGATGGCAAGCCCCGCGACATCCGTGATGCCTTCCGGGATCATCAGCGCGAGCCCCCCGGCGGCGGCGGCCACGCGGAGCGGCAGCGGCAGGTGGCCGTTCATCATCCAGCCCTCGGTCGAGCACGCCAGCAGCCAGACGCCGAGGCCGGCGGTGACGAAGGATTGCAGGATGGGCAGCAGATCCCCCTGCGCCAGCAGCGCCGGGGACAGCCAGAACATGAAGGGCACGATGAAGGTGGCGAGGCCGAGCTTCACCGCGATGACGCTGGTCCGCCACATGTCGGCGCCCGCCATGGAGGCGGCGGCGAAGCTGGCCAGCGCCACGGGCGGCGTGATGGCCGACAGGATGGCGAAGTAGAAGATGAACATGTGGGCGACCAGCGGGTCCACGCCGATCCGGATCAGCCCCGGCGCCACCACGGCCGCCGCGATGGCGTAGGCCGCGGTGGTCGGCACCCCCATGCCCAGGATGATCGCCACCACCATGGCGAAGACCATGGCGAGGAAGGTGGAGGTCCCCGCGATGTCGAGCAGCATGGTCGCAAAACGGCCACCCACGCCGGTCAGGCCGATGACGCCGGCGACGATGCCCGCCGCGGCGCAGACGGCGATCAACTGCATCGTCTCCTTGGCCGAACCGCTCAGCGCCGCCTCGATCGCGCGCAGCGTCTCCGCCACCGCGCCGCCGATCGCGCCGCCGATCCCCTGGCCCCGGATCGCCATCCGATGCGCCAGCGCGGTGGCGAGCATGATGACGATGGTGGCGGCGATGCCGATGGCGGCGGCGCGGAAGGGCGAATAGCCCATCAGCAGGATGCCGATCAGCAGCACCAGCGGCGACGCCATGTAGGCGCGGCGACCGAGATCGACCCAGCGCGGCAATTCCTCCCTCGGCAGGCCGCGGATGCCGGCCTTGCGGGCGTTCAGGTCGCAATGGATGTAGTTGGCGAGGTAGAAGAGCAGCGCAGGGATCAGCCCCGCCAGCGCGATATCCGCATAGGCGCGGCCCAGCACCTCCGCCATGATGAAGGCGCCCGCGCCCATGACGGGGGGCGTGATCTGCCCGCCGGTGGAACTCGTCGCCTCCACTGCCGCGGCCGTTTCCCGGTCATAGCCCACGCGCCGCATCATCGGGATGGTGAAGGCGCCGGAGGCCACGACATTGGCCACCGCGCTGCCGGAGATGGTGCCGAAGAGGATGCCGGAGATCACCGTGACCTTGGCCGGCCCGCCGCGCGCGCGCCCCACCAGAGCGAGGGCGAAGTCGTTGAAGTAGTCGCCCGCCTTGGAGGCCTGCAGGAAGGCCGCGAAGGTGACGAAGAGGATGATGAAGCTGGCGGAGACCTGGATGATGGTGCCCAGCACGCCGTTGTTGCCGAACAATTCCACCAGCACCTGGTCCCAGGCGACGCCACGGTGGAACAGGATGCCCGGCATCCAGGGGCCGACGAAGCAATAGGCGATAAAGACCACCGCGATCAGCGGCATCACCAGCCCCGCGGTGCGGCGCGCGAATTCCAGCACCAGCAGCATGCCGACGCCGCTCGCCACCAAATCCTGCCAGTTGGGTCCCATGAAGGACCGCATCTCGATCCCGTCCGCGTCCAGGATGTAGTGGGCGGGCACCAGCAGGCAGGGGATCATCAGCGCCCAGTCATACCAGGGCACCCGGCGCTCCACCGCCGCCACGCCGACGGAGCGCGGCGCGAACAGCGCGAAGCCCAGCGCCGCGCCGAGGAAGACATGCACGGCGCGGGAGATGGTGGGATCGACCGGATCGACCAGAAGGATCCAGAGGTGCCACAGCACGAAGGCGGCCGCGGCTGCCCGCCAGGCCAGGCCCTGTAACCCCGCCAGGTCCCGGCGGGCGGAGGCGAATTCCATGTCGTCGATGGCGACGACGCCATCCGCAGAAGTGGGCGCAGCCTGCCCAGGGCCGTTCGTTGCCGGCGGATTGACCATGGAAGCCCCCCAAACGCGACGCGCCGGCCCCGGCGACG
>NZ_JBHYGL010000034.1:168924-419238 GCF_051859025.1 Falsiroseomonas sp.
GTGGCCGCCGCGGCCCGGGGCGGGGGGGGGCGCGGCTTCTCCCCCCTCCCCCCCCCCCACCCCCGCCGCCCCCCCCCGGGGGCGGGGGTCGGCGCGCGGCCCCGCCATAGGGCGGGGCTCGTCATTGCGACGGCAACCTAGGGCCGCGGGCGGATCGCATCAACCACGGCCGCGAAACGGCCGGGGCCGGGCCTTGCCTGCCCCCTCCTGCGCCCCCTGCCGCTGGTGCGGCAGGCGGGCGCTGCCGGTCAGGCGGCGGGGCGGGACGGGTTGGCGGCCTGCGTCGTGCCGGTCGTCTGCGCGCCATGCGGGGCGCCCGGCGCGGCGATGGAGCCCGCGGGCTGCGCGGGCGTCTGCGCCGCCGGGTCGGCCGCCATGGAGGCGTCCTTCACGTCGTCTTCCTTCATGTTCTGCTTGAAGGACTTGATGCCCTTGGCCAGGTCGCCCATCAGGCCGCTGATCTTGCCGCTGCCGAAGAGCAGCAGGATGACCAGCAGCACCACGAGCCAGTGCCAGATGCTGAAGGAACCCATCGTGACGCCTCGATCCCAAAGGGGCCTGCCCCCAAGGTGAATCCCTGGGGCCGGCCGGACAATTTCCAGGCGGGAGACTAGTGCGCGTCCCCGCCCGGCGCAAACCGTCACATGGCGCGTCCGTCATCTTCACACAACGGGGGGTGGACATTTTGCCGCCACGCGGCCCCTCGCCCGGCCCCTGTACCGCCAGCCCGGTGGTAGCCGTTGCCATCACGCGCCTTAGGTCGCGGTTAACGTTTCATCCCCATCATGGCGCCATAGAGCCGCGATGCGCCGGAACGCCCGTGGCCGGCGCCAAATTTCATGGATAAGGGATTGCGTGAGGGTAATGCCTCCTCTATCTCGGTCCTGATCCGGGCCCCTCTGGCGTCCGGGCGTCGCGTGCCCGATGGGCCGCCGCGCCCGTCGCGATGTCGGATCGCCAGAGAATAACACACGACCCGGCCCGGATCGTGTCCGCGCCGGGACACCCCATTCACGTCTTGTGGCCACCCCACGGATTGGCCCCAGCGGCCCGGAGCGAACAACCATGGAATTCATGATGGCCGAGTGGATCGGCAAACCCGTCTGGATGTGGGCCGGCTTCTTCACCATCGTCTTCACGCTGCTCGCCTTCGACCTTGGCGTGCTGCACAAGGAAGACAAGGAAATGGGGATCGCGGAAAGCCTCAAGCTCTCCGCCTTCTATATCTGCTTCGCCATGCTCTACGGCGGCGCGATCTGGTGGGCCTATGAAGCCGGCCACATCACGACCGAGGACGGCACCCATGCCGGCCTGACCTACTTCACCGGCTTCTTCATCGAAAAGGCGCTGTCGATCGACAACGTCTTCGTCATCAGCCTGATCTTCGGCTTCTTCGCCATCCCGCGGAAGTACCAGTACCGCGCGCTGGTCTGGGGCATCATCGCCGTCATCGTGCTGCGCGGCATCATGATCGGCATCGGCGCCGCCCTGGTGCAGGAATACAGCTGGATCCTCTACGTCTTCGGCGCCTTCCTGATCGCGACCGGCATCAAGATGCTGGTGGTGCCGGAAGGCGACCAGGACGTGTCCAAGAACCCGGTCGTGCGCTTCCTCAAGAAGCGCATGCGGGTGACGGACGAGCTGCATGGCGAGAAGTTCTTCGTCCGCCAGCCCGACCCGAAGACCGGCAAGGTCGTCGCCTGGGCGACGCCGCTCTTCCTGGCGCTGGTCGTCATCAACATCGCCGACCTCGTCTTCGCGGTGGACAGCGTGCCGGCGATCTTCGCGATCACGACCGACACCTTCGTCGTCTACACCGCGAACATCATGGCCATCCTCGGCCTGCGCGCCCTGTACTTCGCGCTGGCCGCCATGGTGCACCGCTTCCACTACCTGAAGTTCGCGCTCGCGATGGTGCTGGTGTTCATCGGCGGCAAGATCTTCTGGAACCAGATCTTCGGTAAGGTGGACCCGGCCATCTCGCTCGGCGTCACCCTGGCGATGATCGCGGGCGGCATCTTCTACAGCCTTTGGAAGACCCGCAACGACCCGCCGGTCGCCCCGGCCGCCTGACAACGCCGGGCCTGAAAGGGTCCGCACAACGGGGGCCGGCCGGCAGCGATGCCAGCCGGCCCCTTTGCGTTCCAGGCGTCGATGCCGATGCCATCCCTGCGCGCCGGGCAACACCCCTTTCGGCCGCCCGCTTCGCCCATCCTGATGCAATCAGGCGGCATGACGCCGCGCCGGCGCGCGTCGCACGGGTCGTGGCGAGCGGACGGACGGCCGAAGCTTCGCGCGGTGGCGGGGGTGGAGGCGGTAGCGGGGGCTGGCGCTCAGTGCCGGCGGAAGCGACGGGCCAGGTACAGTGTCTGCCGCCGCTCCAGCGCCCCGCGCAGTGTGGAACCGCGCATGGCGGCGAATTCCCGCGTGATGGAGTGGAAGGCGGGCTGGCGCGCGATCTCGGCGGCCTTCTCCGCCTCCATCGCGTCCAGCGCCGCCAGCACCCCGTCATTCAACTCGGCACCGTCGAGCCGTTCCAGCGCCGGATGGGCGAAGGCCGCGTCCAAGGCCGGCAGCATGGCGGGGCTGCGCATATCGGCCCAGGTGAAGACCCCGCCCGGCCGCAGCACGCGCGCCGCCTCCGCCACGAAGCGGTCCATGCGCCCGTAGCAGTGGGAGGATTCGATGTTCACCACCGCATCGAAGCTGCCGTCCGGGAAGGGCAGCGCCTCCGCGTCCCCCTGCCGGAAGACCAGGCCGGGCACGTCCCGGTTCAGCGCCCGCGCCTTGGCCACGGTGGCGGCGGAAAGGTCCACGCCGGTGACGCTGGCGGCGCCCGTGTGCCGTGCCAGCCAGGCTGCGCCGCCGCCATGGCCGCTCCCCACCTCCAGCAGCGCAGCGCCGCGCAGGTCCAGCCCCTGCACCGCCTGGTGGTACAGGCCGATGAAGGCGCGCTCCGCCTCCTCCGCCGCATCCAGCACGAAGGGCGGTCCGGGGGGAATGTAGCCGTAGTTCATGAAACGCCAGCGCGGCTGACGCCAGGCACCGGAGATCACCGTATAGGCCAGCTTCCAGCCGGCGCGCCGCAGGCGGGGGAAGGCGCCGCGCTCCGTCGCGCGCAGCATCCGGGCGAAGATCGGGCTCGGCATCAGGCCATGGCGGCGGCGGGCGCCTGCCGCTGGAGTGGCGGCGCGGCTTGCGGGGGGTCCTGCTCCAGAAGCCGCCGCCCTTCCGCCAGCAGCGCCGCATCCACGGGGCCACCGCCGCCGGCGTAGCCGGGCCGCAAATAGGCGAGGTAGGGCATGATCAGCGCATAGGCGAAGCCGGGCCGGCCGAGCAGCACCCAGGCCAGCCGCGACCGCAACCGCCAGCCGAGCTTGCCATCCTTCGCGCCCAGCAGCGTCTCCATGTTCGACACGGCCAGGCCGAACATCCGCAGGATGACGATGTTCAGGACCATGACCCTGTTCAGGTAGCGCCGCCAGGCCGGCATGCGCAGGTCCACCGCCCGCATCACCCGCAGTGCCACGGCGGAATGCTCGATCTCCTCCAGGGCGTGCCAGCGCCACAGTCGGCGATAGGCGGGCGCGGCCTGATCCATCAGCGCCGGGCGCTTGAGGATGAAGCGCGCCAGCGCGAAGGTCAGTTGTTCCATCGCGCAGGTCGCAAACAGGCGCTGTGCCGGGCTCTTCACAGCCCCCAGCACACTCGCCGATCGCGCCTCCATCGCATCCACGTCATGGCCGAAGTCGCGGATGGCGTCGTTGTAGGCCTCGTGCTCCCGCGTGTGGAAGGCTTCCTGGGCGCCGAAGGCGTGGATCGCCTCCCGCAGTGCCGGATCCTCGATGCCCGGCAGATAGGCACGGAGGGAGCGGATGAAGAACCGTTCCCCCTCCGGCAGCATCACGGCAAAGCCGTCGAAGACGGCGGAAAGCACGGGATCACCGCCGAACCAGGCGCAGTCCGCATTCTCGCGTACCCCGAAACGCAGGTTGCGCGGCACGATATCCTCGGCGGCATCCACTCGGTTCGCGCCCCTGGGTCACGGAAATGAGATGTCCGGTGGGCGATAACAAAGGAAACCGTTTTGAACAATTAAGAAATCACGGCGGAGCCGCGCCACCCCGCGTCACCGGGGCGGTCCGTCCTGCAACCCCACCAGCGCCAGGTAGCGCGGCAGGGCCCGCGGCCAGACGAACTCCGCCCGCACCCGCGCCGCGGCCCGCTCGCCCATCGCCCGCAGGCGGTCCGGTGCCGCCAGGAGGTTGCCGATGGCGGCTTCCACCGCGGCCCCATCGGCACCGTCGCAAAGCATGCCAGTCACCCCATCCTCCACCGCATCGGCCGCGCCGCCATCCAGGCCCGCGAGGGAAGGCAACCCATGCCAGGCCGCCTCCAGGTACACCAGGCCGAAGCCCTCCACCGAATTCCCCTCACGCCGCGTCGGCATGACGAAAAGGTCCACGGCCTGGAACAGCGCGGCCTTCATCGCCTCATCCACCCGCCCCAGCCAAATGACGCGGGAGGCAACGCCAAGCTCCAGGGCCAGCGCCTGCAGCCGCCCCTGGTCATCCCCGCTGCCGGCGATGAGGTAGCGAAGCCCCGGATGCCCCGCGACGAGCCCAGGCAGGGCACGCAGCACGGCATCGATCCCCTTGCGCGGCTCCAGCCGCCCGATCGTCAGCAGCACCGGTCCCTCGCCCGCCATCATGGCGCGCAGTTGCGCCGCCTCGGCCTCTCCCGGCAGGGGTTGGGGTCGGATCGGCAGGCCGATCGGCACACAGGGTACGGTGGGCGGCAGGTAGGGCCGCAGCAGGCCCGCCGTGTAGCGGGAATTGGGGGCGATGGCGGTGGCGCGGGAGAGTGCGGCCCGGATTCGCGCCGCCTTGCGCGCCGAAGGCCCTGCCGGGAATTCCATGCCATGGGCCAGGGCCAGCAGGGGCGCCACGCCGGGTGGCAGGGCCTCGATGCTCTTCCAGCTGTCGCAGATGATGGCGTGCGGCGGGCGGCGCGCCGCGGCCCGGGCGATGGCCCAGCGCTTCGCCACACGACGCAGGGGCCGGGGGCCGCCGAAGCGGCGCAGCACGAAGCCCGGCGACACGAGCTCTGCCGCATCGCCACGGATGCGATCGGCGAAGACCTCCACCGGATGGCCCGCCTCCACCAGCGCCTGGGTGAAGGCGCCCATCAGGGCCTGGATACCGCCGGTGTCCGGCGGAAAGTTCTGGGTGACCACGAAAAGCGGCGGCTTCACCATGGCCGGAGGCCAGGTCCTGTGAGACCAGCTGCGAACTCTCGCCCCCCTCTCATTCGGCCCGCCCCTTCCCCCGTCCTGGCGGCGGCCTCAGCTTTCCGGCCTCACGCCCAGGCGGCGGATCAGCCCACCCCAGCGTTCGATTTCCGCCTTCTGCAGGGCGACGAAATCGGCCGGGCTGCTGCCCACCGGCTCGAACCCGGCCGCTTCCAGGATGCGGCGCTGGTCGGGATTCTGCAGGCCGATGCGGGCCTCCGCCGCCAGGCGCGCGACGCGGTCCGGGGCCATGCCGGCGGGGCCGAACAGGCCGATCCAGGCCACCACGGGCTCCCCCGGCGCGCCGGCTTCCCGCAGCGTCGGCACCTCCGGCAATTGCGGCATCCGCGCCGGGCCGGTGACGGCCAGCGCCCGCAGCGCGCCTTCACGCACCTGGCCCGCCACACCCGCCAGCGGCGCCATGAAGACCTGGATGCGCCCCGCCACCAGGTCCAGCACCGCCTGCGCAACACCGCGGTAGGAGACGTGCACCGCCTCAAACCGCTCCGCCGCCGCCAGATCCTCCGTCGCCAGGTGGGACAGCGTGCCGGGGCCGGTTGATCCGTAATTGAGCTTGCCCGGATTGGCGCGGGCATAATCGAACAATTCACGCGCGGTCCGGGCGGGGACGGAGGGATGCACCACCAGCACGAAGGGCAGGCGGGCGAGCAGCGAGATCGGCACCAGATCCGTCGCGGGATCGTAACCCAGCGCGGGGTTCAGGATTTTCGCCGTGCTGCCGGGGCCACCGATCGTCACGCCGATGGTGTGGCCATCGGTCGCCCGCGCCACCGCTTCCGTCCCGATCGCACCGCCGCCGCCGGCGCGGTTGTCCACCACGAAGGGCTGGCCGAAGACCGTGGCGAAATGCCCCGTGACGGCGCGCGCCGCCATGTCCGGCGTCGATCCCCCGGGGAAGGAGACGATGACCCGCACCGGCCGGTCTGGCCAGGCAGGTTGGGCGGGGGCCAGACGTGGCACGGCGACCAGCGCGGCGGCGGAGGCGGCAAGGCCGCGGCGGGTGAGGCGCATGAGGAATCCTCCCGGGATGTTGCGCGGGAGAATGCCCTACCGTGGCGTTGTCCTCAACGCGCCGCGACGGCCATCTGCGCATGGACGAAGCCCCGCGCGGGAAAGGCGGTGGTGCCGAGGTCGTTGATCCGCGGATACCACACCCGCACCAGCGACCAGTCGTTCCTGGGCGAGACATCCACCACGCGCTGATCCGTCGCGATCCGCCCCCGCGCGGCGCCGGACGCCCAATTGGCGTGGTCCACCAGGACTTCCCGGCTGTTCACCACGCGGGTGACGACGGAGAGGTGCCCCGACGGCATCCGCGCCGTTCGCTGGATGACGAGCACGCTGCCCGCCCGCGGCGCTTGCCCGCGGTCATACCGCCCGGCCGCCGCATCCCACCATTGCCAGGCGTCGCCGGCCAGGCTGATGCCCGACCGGGCGCGGGCGTAGGGGACGCAGGAGATAGGCTCCCCCAACTCCGCCCGGTGCGGCGCCAGCGCGCCGGTCGCCGGGCCCGCCTGGCGGGAGGACCCGCAGGCGGCCAGGCCCAGCAGCAGCAGCATGGCAAGGACGGCGCGCATGCGCTTGTTCTAGCGCCGCAATCAGGGCGACGCCACGACGGAATCAGCCCCTTCCGCCCTATGCCACCCGCGCCGCCGGCACCGCCCGCATCCGCCCGCCCGGCAGCGCGCCCGGGATGGCGGCGGCGTAGTCGGCGGCCTGCAGCAGCTTCGTCCAATCGATGCCCGTGCTCACGCCCATCCGGCGCATCAGCCAGGCCACATCCTCGGTCGCCACATTGCCGGTCGCACCCGGCGCGAAGGGGCAGCCGCCCAACCCGCCGGCGGCGCTGTCGATCACGCGGCACCCGGCTTCCCAGGCGGCGGCGCAATTGGCGACGCCCATGCCGTAGGTGTCATGGCCATGGAAGGCCATGCGCGGCTTGCGATCCGCACCGGGCCAGGACCGGATGGCGTGGTCGAAGATGCGGCCCACCTGGTCCGGCGCCGCATTGCCGGTGGTGTCGCAGATCGCGATCTCGATGGTGGGATCCAGCGCGACGACGCGCTCCACCCAGTCCAGCGCGTCATGCTCCGACACCACGCCCTCGAACGGGCAGTGGAAGGCGCAGGAGAGGTTGAACCGCACCTTCATCCCCGAAGCCACCGCATCCCGCACGATGCCCGACAGATCCGCGAAGCTGTCCTCGCGCGACCGGTTCACATTCGCCTTGTTGTGGCTTTCCGTGACGGACATGAAGACGCCGACACGATGCGCCCCGGCATCGCGCGCCATCTCGAACCCCTTGCGGTTCGGCGCCAGCACCGTGCTCTCCAGCCCCGGCAGGGCGAGTGCCGCCTTCAGCACCGCGCCCGTATCCGCCATCTGCGGGATCGCCCGGGGGCTGACGAAGCTGCCGATCTCCATCCGCCGCAGCCCCGCGGCGTGGAGCCTGCGCACCAGCTCGATCTTCATCTCCGTGGCCACGAAGGGACCGATGGATTGCAGGCCGTCGCGCGGCGCGACCTCGCTGATGATGGCTTCCATCGCGGTCATTCCTCCCCGAGCAGTTCACGAAACACATGGTCGTTGTGCGCGCCGACCGCCGGCCCCGTCCAGCGCACCATCTCGCGCGGCTCGATGCCATCGAAGCGGAAGGGGGCGGCGGGGTGCAGCAGCGTCTCCCCCACCAGCGGGTCCGCCACCTCCATCACCGTCTGCCGGGCGCGGAAATGCGGGTCCTCCGCGCAGTCCCGCATGTCGAACAGGCGGGAGCACGGAACATCCACATCCTCCAGCCGCGCCTGCGCGTCGGCCGCCGGCAGGGTGCGGGTCCAGGCGCCGATGGCCTCGTCCAGTTCGCGGGCATTCGCGCAGCGGCCGCGATTATCGGCCATGCGGGGATCGTCGCGCAGATCCTCCCGCCCGATCAGCGTCATCAGCCGGTGGTAGATCAGGTCCGAATTGCCCGCCACGCAGAGCCATTTCCCATCCGCGCAGAGATAGGTGTTGGTCGGCGCCGCCGTCAGGATCGCCGATCCCGCGGGCTGCCTTATGGCGCCGGTCAGCCCGTATTCCGGCAGCATCCCCTCCATCAGCGAGAAGACGGAGGAGACGAGATCGACATCGATCACCCGCCCCTTCGCATCCGGATCACCCTTCACGCCCCAGCAGGCGGAAGCGACGGCGAGCGCCGCGTACATCCCCGCCAGATCGTCGCTGATGGAGACCCCGCAGCGCGGCGGCGCATGTTCCGTGACACCCGGCGTCGCCGTCAAATGCCGCAGCCCGCCCATCGCCTCCCCGATCGCGCCGAAGGCGGGCTTGTCGCGATAGGGGCCGTCCTGCCCGTAGCCGGAGACGCGGGCGATGATCAGGCGCGGATTGGCCTGGTGCAGCGCATCGGGGCCGAGGCCGATGCGCTCCAGGTAGCCGGGCCGGAAATTCTCCACCAGCGCATCGGCCCGCGCGCAGAGCTTGCGCAGTCGCTCCCGCCCCTCCGGCTTCTTCAAATCCAGCGTGACGGAAAGCTTGTTGCGGCCATGGATGCTGAACCAGACGGGATGGCCATTGTGCCGGCTGCCCCAGCCGCGGATCGGGTCGCCCTCCGGCGGCTCCACCTTGATGACCTCGGCCCCCAGATCGGCCAGCAGGCGCGTGGCGAAGGGCCCGGCGATGTAGTGGCCGAGTTCCACCACCTTGAGGCCCTGAAGCGGCAGGTTCCGCGGCGTCGTCATGCTGTGTCCCGTCCCGGCGTGGTCGTACCCCCTTACCGCAAAGCGGGCGGGTCGGCAGCCGGGGGGCCGCTCACGCGGATTCGATGGCCAGAATCGAAAAGTTGGCCCTCCGGAAAGGATCGGGAAACCAAGCTGCGCGATAACACCCTTGGGTTGCCGATCTTCGCAGCCCGTCTCTCCCTCCCGGGTGCCGGCCACTTCCCCCCGATCTTGCCGGTACCCATCAACTTGGCCGGGGCTTCCCCAGGGAAGCCCCGGCTGATTTTTTTCAGCCCGGTTTGGTCAGCCTGCTTTGTTCAGCCCGCTTTGATCAGCCCTGGCGTCCGATCCAGGCCGCCAGCAGCGCGGCCACCGACAGCAGCAGGCCGGCACCGAAGACCGCCGCATGGCTCTCCGCCGTGGCCGCGAACAGCGCCGCCAGCGCGAAGGCCGTGCCGGCCTGCGCGATCGCATAGCCCGCCGTGGCCCGCACCCAGACGATGGAAGCCTGCACGCCCGCGACCTCCCGCGCCGCCACCAGCGTCACCGCCGTGGCGCCCACGCCGGCGAAGCCGCCGAGCGGCGCCGCCAGCAGCAGCGCCGGCCACCAGGGCAGCAGCGCCGCGGCCAGGGCCACCACCTGCACCGCCATCCAGGCGGGCAGCGCGCGCCGCCCGCCGATCCGCCCCGCGATCCGCCCGCCCAGCAGCGTGCCCGCCACCGCGCCCGCGCCGAACAGCACCCAGACCAGGCTGCCCGATGTCACCGCCAGGCCGCGCCCCCGCACCGCCAGATCGGCCAGGTAGACCATCGGCGCCACCATCCCCGCGCCGGAAAGCCCGTAGGCCAGCAGCAGCCGCACGGCCCGGGGCACGCCCTGCCCGGCCCCCGGCGCGGGCACCACGGCGGGGTCCGGCCACCAGCGCCGCACCACCAGCCATATCACCAGCACGGCGACCGATAGCCCAAGCCAGGCCATCGCCAGCCCGCCCCCCAGCAGAAGCGGCACCAGCAACCCCGCCAGCATCACCCCGGTGCCGGCACCCGCCATGACCATGCCGCCCGCCAGGCCCCGCGCCTCCGCCGGCACGCTCGCCTGGACGGATGGCCCGGACAGCGCCATCAGGAACCCGCCCGCCACGCCGGCCAGAGCCCGCCACAGGCAGAACCAGGCAAGCCCTCCCTGAACCGCACAGGCGGCAAAGGACAGCGCTGCCAGCGCCATGCCCGCATCCAGCGCCCGCGGCACGCCGACGCGCCGCGCCAACCCCCGCCCCGCCATGACGCCCGCGAGGTAGCCCGCCAGGTTCGCCGCCCCCAGCAGCCCGCCACCCCCGCCATCCACCCAGCCGGCCGCGACCATGGCCGGGAACAGCGGCACATAGGCGAAGCGCGCGAGACCGATGCTGGCGCAGATCGCCCCCCAGCCCGCAACCGCCGGCCGCCACCAGGTCATCGAAGAAACGGGCCCCTGGCCCCGCCCTCAGCCCCCTTGGGCGTGGGTCGCGCGCAGCGCGCGGCGGAGCTTGGCGATGCCGGTCCGGATATGCCCGCTGTCGCAGAGCCGAAGCCCCTCCGCCGCCAGGGCCATGGCCTGCCGGTCCACCCCCTGCTGGGAGGTAAGCCGGGCGGCGAGAAGCCCGCAATACTCAGGACTGTCGGTGGTGACGCGCAGCGGCTGGTCCGCGATCGCGGGGGCGGCAAGGGCAACACCGAAGAGCAGGGACGGCAAGCGCATGCCCGGATCATGGCAAACCGCACCCGGGCCAGCCCGTGGCCTGCCCGTGAAACCGGCGTCATGCGGCAGCCCGCCAGCGCAACGATCGGCCCCCGCTGCCTGGGCTGTGCCGCTTCATCCCTTCGGCAGGCGCAGCCGCACGGTCAGCCCCGGCGGCTGTCGGCCACGCACCGTATCCTCCAGCACCACAACGCCCCCATGCAGCGCCACCACCGCGCGCACCAGCGACAGGCCGAGCCCGGACCCCGGCGTGTTGCGGGAGGTATCGGCCCGGAAGAACCGTTCCCCGGCCCGGGCGCGATCATCCGGCGCCAGGCCCGGCCCGCTATCCGCGACCGCGATCTCCACGACCCCATCCAGCACCCGCGCCGACAGCGCGACCCGCCCGCCATCCGGGGTGAACTTCAACGCGTTGTCGAGCAGGTTTGCCACGGCCTGCAGCAGCAGATCGCGGTCGCCCACCAGGTTCAGCGCCTCCGGCAGGTCCACCGCCAGTTCCTGCTCCCGCGCCTCCGCCGCCGCGCCATACAGGTCTGCCGCATCGGCCAGGGTCGGCACCATGTCCACCGGCGCGAAGGCGGCACGGCGGGCGCCGGCCTCCACCTCCGCGATGCGCAGCACCGCCTTGAAGACGCGGGCGATGCCATCGAGGTCGGCGATCCCCTGCTCCACCGCCGCGCGCAAGGCTTCCTCATCCGCCGCGTCGTTCAGCGCCTCCTCCAGCTTCGCCCGCGCCCGGGCGATGGGGGTGCGCAAATCATGCGCGATGGCGTCGGACACGCCGCGCACGCCCTCCATCAACTGCGCGATGCGGTCCAGCATCGCGTTCATCGTCATGCCCAGCCGGTCGAATTCATCCTGCCGGTCGGATAGCGGCACGCGGCGGGACAGGTCGCCGGCCCCGATCGCCGCCGCGGTCCCATAGACCGGCATCAGCCGCCGTTCGAGCGACCGTCGCAGCAGCCAGGCCCCCAGCAGCGCAATGGCGGCGGAGGAGGAAGCCGCCCATGCGATCCCCTCGCTCAGCAGCCCGCGCAGCCGCAGTTTCTCCGCGACATCGCGGCCGACCAGCAGCCGATGCTGCCCGGCGAGGTCGATGCGCAGCATCCGCGCCTCGCTCTCCGTGCCGTCGCGCAGCAGGGGCATGCGGATCCAGGGGGCATCCGCCTCCGCCTCCGGCGGCCAGACCGCCAGGTTGCCGGCCAGCACGCGGCGATCCGGGGAGAGCAGGAGGTACAGGCTCTCATTCTGCACATCGAGCGCCAGGCGATCTTCGATGGCGGCGACCAGGCCGGGCAGGCCGGCATCGCGCTGGCGTTCGACCAGGGCGGTGGCATCGGCGCGGATCGCGGCATCCGTCTGCCGGTCCAGCGCCCCGGCGGTGTTCCACCACAGCACGACGGCCGCCGCGGTGGCGGCGGCGGCGAACATGGCGGTGAACAGCAGCGCGAAGCGGCCCGACGCGCTGCGCAGCAGGCCGATCAGCGGCAAATTGGCCGGCGACGTATTCGGCATCACGTCATTCCCGGCCGGCGATCCGGCGTGCGGCGGTTCAGGCTTCCGCGCGGATCATGTAGCCGGCGTTGCGCACCGTGTGGATCAGCGGCTTGTCGAAGCCCTTGTCCAGCTTGTGGCGCAGGCGGCTGACATGAACGTCGATCACGTTGGTCTGCGGGTCGAAATGATAGTCCCAGACCTTCTCCAGCAGCATGGTGCGCGTCACCACCTGCCCGGCATGGCGCATCAGATGCTCCAGCAGCCGGAATTCCCGCGGCTGCACATCCACCTTGCGGCCACCGCGCGTCACGGTGCGGGACAGCAGGTCGAGTTCCAAATCCGCGACCTTCAGCCGCGTGGTCGGCACCTCCGCCGCCGGGCGGCGGCCCAGCGCCTCCACCCGCGCCAGCAATTCGGCGAAGGCGAAGGGTTTCGTGAGGTAGTCGTCGCCGCCGGCCTTGAGGCCCTTCACGCGTTCATCGACGGCGTTGAGCGCGGAGAGGAACAGCACGGGCGTGCGGTTGCCCTGGCCGCGCAGCGTCTCCACCAGGCGCACGCCATCGACGCCGCCGGGCAGCATGCGGTCGAGGACCAGCACGTCGAAGCTTTCGGACGCGGCCATGAACAGCCCGTCCCGGCCATTCGGCGCATGCTCCACCGTATGCCCCGCCTCCTGCAGCCCCTTCTTCACGAAGCGGGCCACCTCGGCGTCGTCCTCCACCAGAAGGATTCTCATGCCGTTCGCACCAATCCAGAGAGAAGTCGGACACTAGTCCCGGGGCGGGCCAGCGGCAACGCCCCTCTAAAACCAAGAACTTACAGCCGCGTCATCCCGTTTTCGAACGCCGTGGCGGGGGTACGGGCGCCGCGGTCGCGGGCAGCGGCGGCAGCACCAGCCCACGCAGCCCCGCGCCCAGATGCGCCGCGGGCTCCGAGGGCGGCGCGACGCGGCGGCGCGTCTCCTCCGCCTGCACGCAATCCCGCGTGCGCTCCCGGATGCCCAGCACCGGCCCGCCCTGCGCCAGGGATTGCAGCAGGCAATCGTCGAAGACCGTCAGCTCGAACCCCGCCCCGCAGCCGAAGGAGGACCGGTCCGGCCGCGCCGCCGTCAGCACCACCCGGTTGTCCCGCGCCATCGCCCCCGTGGCGAAGGACCCTGTGTAGCAGCCGGAGGCAACCACCAGCGTCGGCGCATTCCCGCAGCCGAGTTGCAGCACCTTGTCGAGCAGGTTGGGCGTCAGAACCTGGTTGCCCGGCGCGAAGACCAGGCCCGCATCCTGCGCGCCATGCATGGTCAGGAACACCAGGCACCCCTCCCCCGCCGCGGGGCGAAGCGCCTGGATGGCCTCGATCGCCGCGGGAAGGCCGCCGGGCCGGGCGCCCGACGCCACTTCCTGTGGCCGGGCGGAAAGCCGCGTCACCTGGCCGGGCACCACCACCCCGGCCGCGACCAGCCTTTCCGCCAGGGCCCTCGCGGCATTGTCCCAGACCGGCAGCGTGGGATCACCCGCCACAAGCACCGCCCGCCAGCGGATACCGACCGGCTGGGCCCCCGCCGGCTGCGCGGCCGCTGACAGGCCGGACATCGCCAGCACGGCCACCAGGCCCAACAGGGCTCTCATCCTCATGCGGCACCTCTCATCCCGGGCGGGCCAGCCTGCCAGGGTACCGGCGCCGCTTCAAATCATCCCTGCGGCTGGGCCGGGCGGCGGCCGACCTGCACGGGCAGTTCGCTCGGCCGTCCCTCCCGCAGGATGGAAAGCCGTACTGTCTGACCCGGAGTGATGGCAGCGATGCCGCGCACCAGGGCGCGGGATGTCTCGACCTTGTCGCCATTGATGGCCAGCACCTGGTCCCCCGGCCGCAGCCCCGCCCGCGCCGCCGGGCTGCCCCGCTCCACCCCCGCCACCAGCACGCCCCGCGGCACGGCGGCAGCGGCGGCAGCGGCGGGTGCTCCGCGCCGCGGCGCTTCCTCCGGCCCGCCCGCATCCTGCACCGACACGCCGAGCCACCCGCGTTCCACCCGCCCGCTGGTCCGCAGCTGGTCGATCACGCCCCGCGCCAGATCGGACGGCACCGCGAAGCCGATGCCGACGGAGGCGCCGGAGGGCGAGTAGATCGCCGTGTTGATGCCGATCACCTCCCCCGCCATGTTGAACAGCGGGCCACCGGAATTGCCGGGATTGATCGGCGCATCGGTCTGGATGAAATCGTCGAAGGGCCCGGCCCCGATCTCCCGCCCGCGCGCGGAGACGATGCCGGAGGTGATGGAGCCACCGAGCCCGAAGGGATTGCCCGCCACAAGCACCCAATTGCCGACGCGCATGGACCCCGAACTGCCCCAGGGCACGGAAGGCAGCGCGCCGCGCGCTTCCACCCGCAGCAGCGCCAGGTCGGTCAGATCGTCCATCCCGACCAGCCGCGCCTGGTATTCCTGGCCGTTCTGCAGCGCCACCACCACGCGGGTCGCGTTGCCGATGACGTGGTTGTTGGTGACGACCAGGCCGGAGGGATCGATGATGAAGCCCGACCCCGCCCCCTGTACCGGCTGGCCGCGGCCACGGAAGCGGTCGCGGAAATAACGCTCGAAGGGCGTGCCGCGCAGCTCGGACGGAATCTCGCCCCGCTGTTCGGAGGTGACGGCGATGTTCACCACCGCCGGCAGCACGCGTTCCGCCAGATCGGCGAAATCCGGCAACAACGCCCCCCGTTGCGCCCGGGCGGGCGGGACGGCGCAGCCAACCACGGGAACCAGGGCAAGGCCGGCCAGGGCACGACGGCTGAGCAAGGGGGACATGCGGGCTCCGGGGTCAGGGAACGAGAGCAGCAACAGGGGCGGATATAGTCGGTTCGCCCCTGCACGCCATGCTGGCAAAGCGGGGGCCTGGATTCACGCCCGAATTCGCGGGGGCTACGCCGTATGGCGCGGGGGCTACGCCGTATGGCGCGGCGGCGGCGGTTCGGCGCCCCAGGGCTCCTCCGGCCAGGCGTGCTTCGGGTAGCGCCCGCGCATGTCCTTGCGCACATCCGCCCAGCCGCCGCGCCAGAAGCCGGCCAGATCGGCGGTCACTGCCACCGGCCGCCCGGCGGGGGATAGCAGCGCGATATTCAGCTTCACTCGCCCTTCCGCCAGGGGCCGCAGCGACGCCAGGCCGAACAGGTGCTGGGCGCGCGCCTCCAGCGTCGGCACGTCCCGGTCATAGTCGATCGCGGCGCTGCGGCCGGCGGGAAGATCAAGGCGCGCCGGCAGCGCCGCATCCAGCCGCCGCGCCTGCGCATGGGGCAGCATCCCCCTCAGGATGGAAACCAGGTCGAGCCCCTTGGCCTCCGACAGCTTGGTCCGGCCATGCAGGTGCGGCGCGAGCCAATCCCCCGCGGTCGCCACCAGCACGGCATCCGACAGGTCCGGCCAATCGCCGGGTTCCACCCGCGCCATCCAGCCGATTCGCGCCCGCATCTGCTTCGCGCCCTCCGACCAGTCGAGGTCCCGGAACCCCCGCTCCGCGATGGCGGTGGCCAGCGCCGCCGCGACCGTCGCGGCATCGGGGGTCGCGAGGATGTGTTCCTCCAGCACCAGCGGCCCGAACATCAGGCGGCGCCGGGCGAGCACCGCGCCTGCCCGCTGGTCGAAGGCCGCTTCCTCCCGCCACCGCAGCCGGTCGGGGAAGCGGGCCTCCAGCGCCGCGCGGTCCAGCGGCGCCGCCATGCGGATGCGCGCCTCCGTGCCTTGCAGTTCCAGGTCCGCCACCGCCAGCAGCGGCGCCTTGCCCAGCCGGTCCGTGGCCGCCAGGCGCGCGCCCTGGCCCGATGCCAGGCGGAACGCGCCCTCCATCGTCCCGCGCCGCGCCGCGATCCGGTCCGGGAACCCCGCCGCCAGCAGCGGCCCGGCCTCCCCGCCCGGCAGGGCATTGCCATGCAGGCGCAGGCGGCGGCGGTGGAGCGCGGCGGCGCGGGCGATGCGGTGGATGGTGGCGCGGTCCGCATCCCGGTGATCCCCGCCATGCAGCAGTTCAAGGCGGAGGTTGATATCCGCTGGCGCCTCCCGCCCCCGGATCGGATCGCGTTCCTCCAGCAGCGCGGCGAGGTCCGCGGCCAGCGCCTTCTCCCCCTCATCCACCGCGGCGAGCAGCATCCGGGCCAGCCTCGGATGCGTACCCATGCGGGCCATGGCGCGGCCCATGGCGGTGATGCGCCCATCCTCATCCAGCGCATCGAGGTCCCGCAGCAGCGCCCGCCCGGCCGCGAGCGCGCCGGCCGGGGGCGGATCGGGGAATGAAAGCTGGGAAGGCTCCGCCCCCCAGGCCGCGCAATCCAGCGCGAGGCCCGACAGCTCCGCCTCCAGGATCTCCGGCCGGTCCTGCAGCGGCAGGCCGCGATGCAGCGCCTCCGTCCACAGCCGGATCGCGACACCCGGCGCGGTGCGCCCCGCGCGCCCCGCCCGCTGGTCCGCCGCCGCCCGGCTGATCCGCACCGTCACCAGCCGCGCCAGGCCGGAAGCGGGGTCGAGCCGGGGGGTCCGCCGGAACCCTCCATCCACCACGATCCGCACGCCGGGGACGGTCAGCGAGGTTTCGGCGATCGAGGTCGCGAGCACGACCTTGCGGCGGTCGGAGGGGTTGAGCGCCCGGTCCTGCTCGGCCGGCGGCATCTCCCCATGCAAGGGCAGCACGTCAGCCGCGATGCCGGACAGGCGTTCGGCGGTGCGGCGGATCTCCCCCCATCCCGGCAGGAAGGCCAGGACATCGCCGGGATGCTCCGCCAGCGCGGCCCGGATGGCACTCGCCATCGCCTCGGGCAGGTCGCGCGTCTCCGTGATGTCGCGCATCCGGTATTGGGTGGCGACGGGGTATTGCCGGCCCAGGCTCTCGATGACCGGACAATCGCCGAGCAGCGCCGCGAAGCGCCCCACATCCAGCGTCGCCGACATCGCCAGCAGGCGCAGTTCGGGGCGGAGTTCCTTCTGCAGATCGAGGCAGAAGGCCAGCGCCAGGTCGGTATCCAGGTTGCGCTCATGCGCCTCGTCGAACAGCACGGCGGCGACGCCATCGAGGCCGGGGTCGGATTGCAGGCGCCGCACCAGCAGCCCCTCCGTCACCACCTCCACCCGCGTGCGGTCGGACACCAGCCGGTCCAGCCTGGTCGCCAGGCCGATGGTCCCGCCGGGCTGCCCCTCCCCGATCAGATCCGCCATCCGGCGCGCGGCGGCGCGGGCGGCGACGCGCCGGGGCTCGAGGACCAGGATCTTCTGACCCTCGGCCCCCCGTTGGGCCCACGGCTCCGCCATCAGCGCGATCGGCACCAGCGTCGTCTTGCCCGCGCCAGGGGGCGCGACCAGCACGGCGTTGCTGCCGGCGCGCAGCGCCTCGGCCAGGCGCGGCAAAGCCTCGGTGACGGGAAGGTCGGCCAAGGGGGGCTTCGGCAGGTTCATGGGCTGCTGCGTAATGCGCGGCGAAACAGAAGTCACATCCGGCGATTCCCGCGAAACGGCGGCGCAACAGACGAAGCCCGCACGCAACCCGACGGTATGGGACGAAGTCGGCATCGCAACGGCCTGGTGCAGAAGGGCGTCCGAGAACGCGGCCCTGCCGCCCCAAGGACCAAGCCCGATGCGTATCGCCAGCCTCGCCGCCGCCTTCTGCCTGATGGCCCTGCCCGTCCTCGCTTCCCAGCAATCCAGCCGCGCCAACCAGAGGGATACCCAGCGCGATACGGCCGCGATGTGTCGCGCGGAATGCCTGGCGACGGCGGCTTCCCGCCCCGGTGGCGCGGCGCCCAATGCGGCGCAGGCCTGCGCGCTGCGCTGCGATGCGGCGGCGGCCTACCTCCGCAGCCAGCGGGCCCAGGGCACGGCGGAGGCAACGGGGCGCGGCGCGGTGATGCAGCCGGTGGCGATGATGAACCCCGCGCGGCCCGCCTCGGCGCGAATGGCCCGCCCGGCGGCGACGCATGGCGTGATCTATGGCGCGCGCACCCCCTCCCCCGCCTTCGGCATGGTGGTGGGCGACGCCGATCGCCTGGCCGCGCATCGCAACGCGGAGCGCGCCTGCGCCGCCGCCGGCCCCGGCTGCCGCGTGCTGGCCGAGTTCACGGAGGCCTGCGGCGCGGTGGCGCAGGGCTACCGGCGCAGCCAATGGGCGCTGTTCGTCACCAGCGACCCCAATTCCTACGTCATCACCAGCCTCTCCCCCGGTGCGGGCCCGACGCAGGACCAGGCGGAGCGCCAAGCCCTGGCGGAGTGCCGGTCCCGCGACCCGCAGGCGAATTGCCGCGTCATCGCCGCCACCTGCGCCGGCCAGCGCGGCTGAACCGCCCTTCACGGTTACACTCCGCAAGCCACCGCCGCGCTGCACCGCCGCCGTTTCGTGCTAGGGTCCGGCCATGTCGCGCCTCCCGGCCCTCCTCCTCGGCCTGTCCCTGGCCGCCCTGGCCCCCGCTGCCCTGGCGCCCCCCGCGCTGGCGGTGGAAAGCGCGCCTGTCCGCTCCCCCCGCGCCACCGTGACGCTTGCCGCCGATGTCGCCGCCGTGGCGCCGGGAGAGGCCTTCCGCCTGGGTCTCCGGCTGCGCCTGGCGGAGGGCTGGCACACCTATTGGCGCAATGCCGGCGATGCCGGCGCGCCGCCGGAGGTGACGCTGGCGCTGCCCGAAGGCGTCGCTGCCGGCACGATCCAGTGGCCGATCCCGGACCGCATCCCCTACGGCCCGCTGGTGAATTACGGCTACAAGAACGAGGTCCTGCTGCCCCTCCAGGTCAGCATCCCCGCCGCCTTCACGGGCGATACGCTGGCCGTGCGGGCGGAGGCCACCTGGCTGGTCTGCGCCGATGTCTGCATCCCCGAGGATGGCGCCTTCACCCTCACGCTGCCGGTCGCCCCCCGCGCCGTGCCATCGCCCATCGCCGCCCCCTGGTTCGAGGCCGCGGAGGCGCGGCTGGCGCGCCCCTCCCCCTGGCAGGCCCGCGCGGGCGCGGGCGGCGGGCGGGCGAGCCTGACCCTCACCGGCGCCGGCATCGGCCCGGCCGCGGTGAAGGACGCGCTGTTCTTCCCGGCCGAGCCCGGCGTGCTGGACAACACCGCCCCCCAGGCCGTGATGGTGCGGGACGGGTCGCTGACCATCGGCCTGACACTGGCGCAAGGCGTCGCCACGCCCGGATCGATCGACGGGACGGTGGTGCTGCGCGATGGCGGCGGGCAGCGCGCGGGCTTCGATGTCGCCGCAGGCGTCGGCGGGCCGCCGGAAGCGGCGGGCGGGCTGGCGCTGTGGCACGCCATGCTGCTGGCCCTGGCCGGCGGGCTGATCCTGAACCTGATGCCCTGCGTCTTCCCGGTGCTGGCGATGAAGGCCATCGGCCTCGCGCGCCTGTCGGGCGGCGCGGCGCGGGAGGTGCGGCTGCATGCCGCCAGCTACACCGCGGGGGTCCTCACCTGCTTCGCTCTGGTCGGCGGCGCGCTGATCGCGCTGCGGGCGGGCGGCAGCGCCGCCGGCTGGGGCTTCCAGTTCACCGAACCCGCCTTCGTCGCCGCCATGGCCTGGCTGATGCTGGCTGTCGGGCTGAACCTGTCCGGCGTCTTCGCCATGGGCGCCACGGTGGGCGCAGGGCAGTCGGTGGCGGGGCGCGGCGGGCATCTCGGCGCCTTCGCCACGGGCGGGCTCGCGGTGCTGCTGGCCACGCCCTGCACGGCACCCTTCATGGCCGCCGCGCTCGGCGCGGCGCTGGTCATGCCGCCGGCGGGAACCATGGCGGTGTTCCTGGCCCTCGGTCTCGGACTCGCGCTGCCCTATGCGATGCTGGGCGTGTTTCCGGCGTTGGCCCGGCTGCTGCCACGGCCCGGCGCCTGGATGGAGAGGCTGCGCCAGGGCCTGGCCTTCCCGATGTATGGCGCGGCGGCCTGGCTGGTCTGGGTGCTGGCGCAGCAGGCCGGGCCGGATGGCGTGCTGTTCGGCCTGGGCGGCGCCTTGGTGCTGGCGGCCGGGCTCTGGGGCCTTGGCTTGGCGCAGCGCGCCGGCGCGGGGCGCGGGCGGATCGCGGGCGCCATCGGCATGGGCCTCGCGGTCGTGGTCGCCGTCGCGCTGCTGCCCCGCCTCTCCGCCGCCCCCGCCGCGGCCGCCGCCGCCGATCCGGGCGCCGAGCCATGGTCCGCCGCGCGGGTCGAGGCCCTGCGCGCGGAAGGCCGCCCCGTCTTCGTCAACGCCACCGCCGCCTGGTGCATCACATGCCAGGTGAATGAACGGGTCGCGCTCCGTGCCCCTGGCGTCCGGGACGCCTTCGCTGCCCGGGGCGTCGCCTATCTCAAGGCGGATTGGACGCGCGGCGACCCCGCCATCACCGCCCTGATCCGCGACCAGGGGCGCGAAGGCGTGCCGCTGTATCTGTACTGGGCGCCCGGCGCCGCCGCGCCGGCGGTGCTGCCGCAGATCCTGACCGAGGGCCTTGTCCTCCAGGCCCTGGGCGGCGGCGTGTAAACACTCCGGTCATGCATCCCGCGCAGGGTGCGGCGCATGATCCGCGCATTGTCCGTGCTTTTCGCCCTGGCCGCGTCGTCCCTTCCCGCTTTCGCGCAGCAGCCCCCGGCCTGCGGGCCGCAGCGCGCGGGCACGGTCGCCTGCATGTCGGGCAAGCTGTGCGAATGCCGGTATGAACGCGGCGGCAGCATCACCGGCGTCCCATCCGGCCACCGCTGGGATTGCGGCATCCTCCGCCCTTCCTGCGGAGAGGCCCTGGCCCCGCCCACCGTCCCCAACCAGCAGATGTCGCCCATGCCGTTCCAGCCGCAGATCCTGATCGACCCGCGCCAGCCGCGGGGCGGCTACCCGTACCGCTGAATTGCACCGGCTCGCGGAGCACCCCTAGCATCCGGGGTGATGCACCCCGCCCCGCCGCGCGACCGACCGAGCAACCACGCGTGGATCATGCTGGGGGGCGCCTTCCTGGCCTTCAGCATCGGCGCCAGCCTGATGCACGCCTACACCGTCTTCCTGCTGGCCTTCATCGCGGAATTCGGCTGGACGCGGGCGGAAGCCAGCCTGGCCTATTCCGTCGCGCAGCTGGTGGCGGGGCTGAGTTCGCCGCTGATCGGCTACCTGGTGGATCGGATCGGCCCGTCGCGCATGGTGCTGCTGGGGTCGGGGCTGCTGCTGGCGGGGCTGGTTGGCACGTCCCAGGCCGGGGCGCTGTGGCAGGTGGTGCTGCTGTATGGCGTGGTGATGACGGTCGGCGCCAATTGCCTGGGCCTGCTGGTCTTCGTGCCGCTGGTGGCGGGGCTGTTCCCGGGGCGGCGGGGCATGGCCATCTCCGTCCTGCAATCCGCCAATGCCTTCGGCCGCGCCGTCTCCGCCCCCGTGGCGCAGATGCTGATCAGCGGCATCGGCTGGCGGATGGCCACCCTGGTGGAGGCCGCGGCCCTGGCCGCCGTGACCTTGCCGCTGGCCGCGCTGTTCCGCCGCAAGCCACCCATCCCCGCAGGCGGCACCCCCGCCCCGCCCGCCGCCGCCGGCCAGCAATGGACCCTGGCGGAGGCCGTGCGCACGCGGCGTTTCTGGGTGCTGTTCCTGGTCTACATGCTGACCAGCGTGGGCAGCTTCCTCGTCTCCCTCCACCAGATCGCCTTCGCGGTGGATGCGGGGTTCGACCCGCTCTATGCCGCCGGCGTGCTGGGCGCGGGCGCCTTCCTGGCGCTGCCCGGCGTGATCCTGACCGGCATGATGTCCGACCATATCGGGCGGGAGATGTCGGCCTTGCTGGCCTACGGCATCTCCATCATCGGCTGCCTCTGCGCGCTGGCCATCACCGGGCCGGGCGACCACGTCCTGCTGTGGCTGCACGCGGTGCTGTTCGGGCTGACCTGGGGGGCGCGGGGCCCGGCCATCACGGCCAAGACGGCGGACCTGTTCCCGGGGCCGCGACTCGGCACCATCCTCGGCGTCATCACCGTGGGGTCGGGGCTGGGGGCGGCGCTCGGGTCCTGGGGGGCGGGCCTGGTCTTCGACCTGTCCGGCAGCTACCGCTTGGCCTTCCTGCTCTCCATCGCCGCCTATGTGGCGGGCGCGGCCTGCTTCTGGTCGCTCCGGCGGTGGCCTGGCAAGGGCAGTGTCTAGAAGTCATTGAATCTATAGCAGGAAATGCGTCCAGATGATTCCATCTGAACGAATATTGCTCTAGCTGCCCTCAATCGCCGGGCGCCGGCTGCGCCAGCTTGGCTTCGCCGGACTGCCGGCGGGCGGCATCCGCGGCCTCGCCCGCCTGTGGCGGGCGCCAGGTGCCGACTACTTGCGGCCGCGCGGCGCCGGTGCGGCGGCCGGCGCCGGCGGCAGGTCTTCCTCGAGGATGCTGAGCGTGACGGCGTAGGAGACCTCGCCCTCCTCATCGTCGCGATGGACGGTGCCGATCACCTCGCCCTCCACCGCGACCTCCACCGTCAGGCCCGGCCGGGGCGGGGCGATGAGCGTGACCCGGTCCGAACCCAGGATGCGGCGCAGATAGGCCTGCACGCGCGCGATTTCGGTCGGCTTCATCCCGGTAACACTCCCATGACAGCGATCGGGCGCCCCTATGCACCGCCGGACGCCGCCGGTCGAGGCACGCAGCCCAGGCCCTTTCTCAGAAAGCGGGCTTGCCCGTCATTTTGGCGAAGACCATCCGGTCCCGGTTCTCCTGCATCAGCATGGTGAAGCCGGTGATGGTATCGAGGCCAAGGCCCCGCGGCAGGCCGGTATCGGGGTCCGGCTGCACGTCGCCATAGGCGGCGCCGGTCATCTTCTCCCACTTCCCCGCGGGCTTCTTCACCTCGACATGCACGACGGTGGCCTTGAGCACCAGGCGCACGATCGCTTCCTTCGGCGATCGCGGCTTGGTCAGGCTCGGCATGCCCGCCATCATCGTCCAGCCATTGGACAGCGCCCAGGCCGTGAGTTCTTCCTTGGTCATGGCGCGCGGCCCCTGCGATGAAGCCCCGCTATGGGCCGCCCGGCCGCGGCGGGTCAATCATCGCGGTCACTCGATCGGCGGGCGCCGAAGGCGACCGAGGCCGCGAACGCGGCCCGCGGCCAATGCCGCGAAGCCAAGCCGGCGCAGCCGGTGCCCGGCGCCTGAGGGCAGGGCAAAGCCTTCAATCGGCCCGGATGTTCCCCTGGCGCACCACGTCCCGCCAGCGGATGCGCTCCGCGCTCACCAGCGCGGCATAGTCGGCCGGCGGGCCGCCACGGGCCTGCGTGCCGCGTTCCGCCAGCTGCCGCACGAAACCAGGATCGGCCAGCGCCGCGCGGGCGGCATCGGCCATGCGGTCCACCACCGCATCGGGCGCACTGCGATGGGCGTGCAGGCCGAACCAGGCTTCCGATTCGAAGCCCGCCAGGCCAAATTCCTCCCCCAGTTCGGACAGCGCCGGCACATCGGGCAGGTCCGGCAGCCGCGCCCGCGATGTCACCCCCAGCGCCACCACCGTGCCGGCCCTGATCTGCGGGAGGGCCGTCGGGAGGTTGTCGATGAAGGTATCGACCTCGCCGCCCATCACCGCCGCCATGCCGGGGCCGGCGCCGCGATAGGGCACGTGCTGCATCGGCGCGCGCGCCAGCTGCGCGATCAACTCCCCGGTCAGATGGGTGGAGGTGCCATTCCCGGCGGAGGCGAAGGTGCGGATCATCGGCCGCGCACGCGCATCGCGCAGCAGCGCGCGCGCATCGCCGCCCGGCACGTTGCGCGCATTCGCCACCCAGACATTCGGCACCGTCACCACCAACGTCACCGCGCGGAAATCACGCTCGGGGTCATAGGGCAGGTTGGGGAACAGCGCGGGGCCGATGGCGTGGGACGCGATCTGCGACAGGAACAGCGCATGGTCATCCGCTTCGCGTGCGAATCGCCCGGCGGCCGTGGTGCTGCCCGCGCCCGGCTGGTTCTCCACCACCACGGCGCGGCCGATCCGGTCCCGCATCGCGCCCGCCAGCATGCGCGCGACCACATCCGTGGTGCCGCCCGGCGGAAAGGGCACGATCAGACGAAGGTCGCGCTGCGGCCAGGCCTGGGCACGGGCGATGCCCGGCACGGCCAGCAGGGCGGGGGCGGCAAGCAGCACGCGGCGAAGCATTGGTTCGTTCTCCCGTTGTCGTTGCCCGGATGCTCGTCTGTGTCGCGGCGCCTGTCGAGGCTTCCGGCGACACGCCCGCGCCGATAGCCTGCCGCCAAGCACCGAGGAACGCCGCCATGCACGACCTGCCCCCGACCCACCCGCCCCACGACGCCGGCGGCCGCCATGATGGCCCCGTGCAGCGGGAGGAGCATGAGGCCGCGCATTGGGAGCGCGAGGCGGATGCCATCCGCATGCTGCTGGCCGATGGCAAGCGGCGGCTCTTCACCACCGATGAAAGCCGGCGCGTGCAGGAGCAGCTTGATGACGCGACCTATTGGGCGATGCCCTATTACGAACGCTGGATTCTCGCCTTCTCAACCCTGCTGCTGGAGAAAGGCACGCTGACGATCGCGGAGCTGGAGGCGGAGGAGGCGCGCCTGCGGGCGGAGGGCCTGGACCGCGTCGCGGAGGAGGCCGCCGGGCACCACCACGACCACGACCACGACCACGACCACGACCACGACCACCACCACGACCACGACCACGACCACCATGAGCACGACCATGACCATGACCACGACCATGACGACGATCATCCCTACCAGGAGGATCACGATGCGGAGGAGACGGTGCTCTCCCCGCTCCGCCTCCGCGGCATGGCCGTGCGCAACCTCATCGTCGCGAAGGGCGTGCTGACACCTGGGGAGATCCGCGCGGAGATCGAGCGCATGGATGCCCGCAGCCCGCATAACGGCGCCGCGGTGGTGGCGCGCGCCTGGGTGGATGCGGATTTCGCCGCGCGGCTGGCGGCGGATGCGCCGGCGGCGGTGAAGGAGTTGGGGCTGGATGCGGCGGGGACGAAGCTGGCCGCGCTGTTCAACACGGCAGATCGCCATCACCTCGTCGTCTGCACGCTGTGCTCCTGCTACCCCCGCACGATCATCGGCCGCCCGCCCGCCTGGTACAAAAGCCGCGCCTACCGCGCCCGCGCGGTGCGGGACCCCCGCGGCATCCTCCGCGAATTCGGCACGGAATTGCCGCCGGGCACGGAGTTGCGCGTCCATGACAGCAATGCGGAGCTTCGCTACCTCGTCATCCCCGCCCGTCCCACGGGCACGGAGGGGTGGGAGGAGGCGCGGCTCGCCACGCTCGTCACCAGGGATTCGATGATCGGCGTCACCACCGCGCGCGCGCCCTGATACCAACGGGACGACGGAATAACCTGCGGCCGGCGAAGCCGACCGAGGCCGCGAATGCGGCCCGCCGCTTATGCGGCGAGCCAAGCGGCCGGAGGCCGCGCCCGGCGCATGAGGGAAGGAAAAGCATGCCAACGAGTCGCTGCAAGCGGCCGTTGGTATGAGATCAGGCGATCGGGCGCAGGCCTGCCTCCATCGCGGTGGCGATCACCTGCGCCTGGTGCGCCACGCTGCCGCGGCCCAGGCGTTCCATCAACCGGTGCTCCACCGCGGCACCGGCCAGGATGCCGGGCGCCAATTCGCCGGAGAACGCCATGCTCCGTCCCGCGAAGCGGCGGGATGCGATGGGGACGAATTCCAGCAGCCGCACATCCCTGTGCCGCGGGTCCAGCAGGATGCGGTCGAAGGTGTCCAGCACCGCGGGGCCCGGACCTTCCAGCACCTGCGCGAAGCATCCGTCACCAAGGCAGAGCGCCCCGGTGAGGGAAACACTCCCGTTGCGGGCGCCGGCATGGTCCGCGATCTCCCGCGCCACGCGATGCAGGCTGCCGCTGTCACGTTCCATCGCGCGGCTGACATAGGACAGCGCGAACAGCCCGCCGCGGCCGCCGACCCCGTGGGGCGTCATCAGCGGCGCGGCCCGGCACCACCCGCTGCCATCACTCCGCCGCGCGGGGCAGCGCGAAGCGCGCCGTCAACTCCCGCTCCACATAGTCCAGGCTCTCCACATCCGCGAACTTCATGTCGAGGTCGAAGAGGTTGGCTCGATGCGCGCTGGCGCTGCGGTCCCCGCAGGCATCCTCCACCAGCACCGTGCGGAAATTGTGGGAGAAGGCGTCCATCGCCCCCGCCCGCACGCAGCCGGAGGTGCTGATGCCGCAGATGATCACGGTATCGACCTCGTCGTAGCGCAAGAACGCCTCCAGCGGCGTCGCGAAGAAGCAGGATGGCTTGTTCTTCATCACAACCCGGTCCTGCTCCCGCGGTGCATAGGCCTCCGGCCATTCATCGGCGCGGGGGTCGCGGCTGTACTGGTAGTCCCCGGCGGTGCCGAGCTTGAGGTTCCAGATGCCGCGATAGCTGGGATGGGTGCGGTCATCGCGCCGGGAGTAGTAGATCGGCAGGTCGAGCTTGCGGAACAGCGCCGTCAGCCGCGTCAGGGACGCCAGCAGTTCCGGCATCTCCCGCCCGCATTGCGAATAGGCGGGATCGACGAACATGTAGGTAGTGTCGATGTTCAGCAGCGCGGGCCGGCGGCCGATGCCGATCCGGCGCGCGAAGCCGCCCTTGCGATAGGTCTCCAGTTCCTCATCCGGCACGAAGCCCCGCCATTTCGCGAGCTTCTCCAGGTCTTCCGTCATTGTCCGTCCCCCGTGCTTGTTGGGGGCAGCATAACGCAGCGGCGCGGCGCGTGAAGCCGCGGCTTCGGCCGTCAGAAGGCGCGCTTCAGCCCCACCATGCGCTCGATCGCCAGCACCCCGATCACGGCCGCGATCACGGACAGCGTCGCCGCCGCGGCCGCCGTGGGGTCGAAATCGTAGGTCAGGAAGTCGAACAGCGCGAGCGGCAGCGTGTTCCCGCCAACCGGCTTCAGCAGCAGGGAGATGGTGAACATGTCGAAGCTGACGATGAAGGCGAAGAGCCCCCCCGTCAGCATCCCCGGGCGGATCAGCGGCAGCAGCACGCGCCGGAAGGTCCCGAACCCCCCGGCGCCGAGGCTGGCCGAGGCCTCCTCCATCGCCGGGTCCACCTGTTCCAGCGCCGCCACGATGGCGAGGAAGGCGAAGGGGAAGGCGATGACGACATGCGCGATCTGCAGCCCCGTCAGCGTCTTGCCCAGGCCGAGGCCGTTCAGGAAGAACAGCAGCCCGATCGCCGTCAGCAGTTCCGGCAGAAGCAGCGGCAGCGTCATCGCCACGCGGTAGGTGGCGGCCAGGCGGCGCGACAGCGCGCGGTGGCACAAGGCGGCCAGCGTCGCCAGCACCACCGTCACCACCACCGTCGTCACCGCGACCTGGAGCGACAGCAGCAGCGCCTCCCGGAAGGTCTCGCTCGCCAGGAAGCGGGCGAACCATTTCAGTGACAGACCCTGCGGCGGCACGCGCATCAATTCGCCCGCCGTCAGCGACGCCGCCACCACCGCCACCAGCGGCAGCAGCAGGAAGGCGTAGATCACGCCGAGCACGGCGGCGGAAAGCGCCCGCATCATCCGCGCGTCCGTTCCGCCAGCCGGTGCGTGGCCAGGGTGAAGACGGTCACGACCGCCAGCGTGGACGCCGCCATGATGACGGCCAGCGCCGCGCCGAAGGGCCAGGCGAAGGACCCGATCAATTCGCGCACCACCACCGCCGGCATGTAGGCGATGCCCTGCCCGCCCAGCAGCGCCGGCGTCACATAGGCCGCGACGGACAGCACGAAGACCAGCGTGACACCCGCCTGCACGCCGGGGAAGGACAGCGGCAGCGTCACGCGCCGGAACGTCTCCCACCCCCCTGCGCCGAGCGAGGCCGAGGCATCGCGCAACTCCGGCCGGACATTGCGCAGCGCGGTCGCGATGGGCAGCACCATGAAGGGCGTGAAGACATGCACCAGCGCCATCACGACCAGGCCCTGGGTGAACAGCACGCGGAACGGGCGCTCGATCAGCCCCGCCGCCAGCAGCCAGCGATTGAACGGCCCATCCACCGCCACCAAGACCATCCAGCCGAAATTGCGCACCAGCACGCCGATCAGCAGCGGCGACACGATGCAGGCATAGAACACGACATGCCAGCGCCCCTGGAGGCGGGAGAGATGCAGCGCCAGCGGGAAGGACACCACCAGGCAGAGCGCCGTGATCAGCGCCCCCGTCAGCAGGCTGCGGATCAGCGCGCCGGTATAGATCGGGTCGCCCAGCGCGCGGCCGTAATGCATCAGGGTGTGGCCGCTGCCGAAGGGCTGGCCGAAGGCCGGTGCCCGGAAGCTCATCGCCACCATCTCGACATAGGGCAGCACGAAGAACAGCGTCAGCAGCGCCACCGCGGGAAGGCCGAGGAGAAGACGCGGCAGCAGCCGCCTCACTGAGGTATATCCGGCATCAGCCAGGCATGGGCGGTATCCACCCGCAGCCCCACCGTCACCCCCGCCTGCACCGGCGCATGCGGGCTGGCCTGCAGGCGCAGCCGTGTGCCATCGGCCAGCGATACCTCGCAGGCCAGGGCGGCGCCGAGGAAGGCGGTGCCGAGCACCAGCGCGGGGATGACACCCTCCGCCCCCGGATCGATGAGGGAAAGCGCCTCCGGCCGCAGCATCAGCATGGCGGGATCGCCGGGGCGGATGCCGTCCACCCCTGGCACGGGCAGCACGACGCCGCCGAAGGGCACATGGAAGCCGCCATCCGCCGTGCGATCCCGCGGACGGGCGGGGATGATGTTGGCATCCCCCGTGAAGCGGGCGACATAGGCTTCCGACGGGCGCTGGTAGATCTCCCGCGGTGTCGCGAATTGCGCGACGCGGCCCGCCTTCATAACCGCGATACGGTCGGACAGCGCCATCGCCTCCGCCTGGTCATGCGTGACGTAGAACGCCGTGATGCGGGATTGCTGCTGCACGTCGCGGATCAGCCAGCGCACCTCCTCCCGCAACCGCGCATCCAGGTTCGCCAGCGGTTCGTCCAGCAGCAGCAGCCGCGGGCGGATCACCAGCGCGCGGGCCAGCGCCACGCGCTGCTGCTGGCCGCCGGACAGGGCGCGGGGCAGCCTGTCCTCCAGCCCCTGCAGGCGTACCATCGCCAGGGCATCGCCCACGCGGGCGCGCTGTTCGGCCTTCGGCAGCCGGCGCACCGCCAGGCCATAGGCGACGTTCTCGAACACCGTGAGATGCGGGAACAGCGCGTAGTTCTGGAACACCACGCCGAAATCGCGCTTCTGCGGCGGCAGGCCCGTGACGCTGGCGCCATCCACCAGGATGTCCCCGCCATCCGGGTCCATGAACCCCGCCATGCAGCGAAGCGTCGTCGTCTTGCCGCAGCCCGAAGGGCCGAGGAGGGAGACCAGCTCCCCCTCCCTCGCCTGCAGGCTCACGCCATCCAGCGCCAGCGTGGTGCCGTAGCGCTTGGTGAGGCTGACGACATCGATCTGCGTCACGCCAGCGCCCCCCGCGCCGCCGCCGCCGTCAGATCGCCCGTGCCCAGCGCTCATTCATCTGCGTCGCCATCCGCGCGGCCAGGCCCCAGTCGAAGGTCAGCGTGCGGCGCAGCGCGTCCTGCGTGATGGGCAGGGCATCGGCCAGGTCCTGCGGGATGGCGACGGTCGAATTCACCGGCGCCACGAAGAACTCCCGCGCGAGCTGCAGCTGCAATTCGGGCGATAGGATCAGGTCGATATACTTCGCCATCGCGTCCCGGTCAGCGGCATTCGCGCTGGCGGCGATGCTGAAGGTCTGGTCGAACATCATCATCCCGTCTTCCGGCTGGATGATCTCGATCGGCACGCCGCGGCGCTTCAGGGGAATGACCTCCCCATAGTCCAGCGGCGCGATCGCCACCTGGCCCTGCGCCAGCAAGGGCGCGATCTGGCCGGAGAAGGCGACCTGCGGGAAGGGCTTCAGCTCCGCCATCTTGGCGATGCCCGTATCCAGGTCGTCCGGCCCGCGGCCGAACATGGTGCCCGCCTGCATCAGCAGCATGATCGCCGCGGAGTTGGTGATGGAATAGAGGCCGAGCTGCCCGCGGTAGCGCGGGTCCCACAGCTCCCGCCAGCTCTTCGGCGGCACACGCACCATGTCCGTGCGGTAGGCGATCCCGATGGGGGAGATCATGCCGATCACCCCCATCCCCCCCGCCGTGCGCGCCACGGGCAGCACATTCGCCAGGTTCGGGATGCTGGCTGCCGGCAGGGCGGAGAAGAATTCCTCCTGCCGCAGCAGCACGGCGAAGCGTTCATTCGTCATCAGCCCCGGGAAGGGCGGCGCGCCCCGGCCGGCGGCGCGGAAATTCGTCACCCACCCGCTGCCGACCCCGATGTCGAGCCTGACGGGGCGGCCGATGGCCTGGGTCAACCGGGGCACGATGGCGCTGCGCCAGAACTGCTCCCACCGCCCGCCATAGGTGTTGATGACGAAGGGCGCACCGGATTGCGCCTGCGCGGCCTGGCTTGCGGCCAGCGCCGCGATGCCGCCGATTGCGGCGCGTCGGGTCAGGTTCATGGCGGGCGATCCTTGGGCGTCGTGACAGGGCGTGATGGGGCGGGGCATGTCAGGCGGAGGGCGCCTGGCGGTAGGCATAGTTCTTGTTCAGCCGTTCCAGCAGGTAGTCGCCATAGAGCACGGGCGGGAAGCGCGGCGGGTTCGCTTCATCGGTGCAGGTGGCCAGGCATTCCACCCGCGCATCCATGTCCATGTCGAAGAAATAGGGGCAGGAATAGCGATCCCCGCCCGAGAGGTTCTTCACGCGGTGCGGCGTGGACTGCCAGCGGCCATTGGTCCAGCGCGCCAGCATGTCCGCCACATTCACCACATAGGTGCCGCGGATCGGCGTGGCCTTCAGCCAGGCGCCGTCCTTGCGCCGCACCTCCAGCCCGCCCGACATGTCCTGCAGCAGGATGGTCAGGAAGCCGTAGTCGGTATGCGGCGCCGATCCGAATTCGTCATCCGCGCTGTCCGGCGCCTGGGGCGGGTAGTGCAGCAGCCGCAGGAAGGTGGTCGGCTTCTCGAAGAAGGGCAGCAGGAAGTCGGGCGCCAGGCCGAGCGCGATGGCGACGGGCCGCAGCAGCCGGCGGCAGAAATCCTCCATCGCGGCCTGGTAGGCCAGCACCGCGTCGCGGAATGCCGGCAGTTCCGCCGGCCACTGGTTCGGCCCCTGGAGCGGCAGGCCGAAGCGCGGATCATCCGGGGGCACCTCATGCATGAACATGAAGCTCTCGGAGAAATTGGGCTTGGTGACCTTGGCGACCGAGGATGTGGCGATGACGGAGGTCTTGGGCGCCATGTAGCCGCGGTGGAATTCGTTCATGTCGATGGCGCGCTTGGCGGCATCGGGCAGCGCGTGGAAGGCGCGGGACGCCGCGACGATGGCGTCCTGCTGCGCCAGGCTGATCGGCGTATTGGCGAAATAGGCGAAGCCGATGCCGCCGAAGGCCGCGTCCAACTCCTTCGCAATGGCCGCGTCGCCATCCGGCGTGCCAAGCGCCGACAGGTCCACCACGGGAAGCCTGTCCGGAAGCAGGGCAGCCTCTGCCACTGTCATGTGCAACCCCTTCGCTGGCCTTAACCGCAAACGCGGTGCGCAGCATGCATCCCAGGGGATGATGCCTCAAGGCGGACGAAGGGCAGCAAATGCCGTGCCGGGGCACGAAGCCTGACCGGGTGTGAAGGCCGGGCCTGCTGAGACGCGCCCGGCTTCCCCATCATCGCCGGGCCATGACGGTCGGCCGGCGAAGGCGGTCAGGCGTTCGCGACGGCCTTTTCGATATCCTGCAGGCTATGCCCCGTCAGGTCCTTGGCGACCTCCCCCACCAGCTTGGCGGACAGTCCCTTGTGGTAGTGCTTGCGCATCTCCCCCAGCGTCCGCGGTGCGGCGATGATGACCAGGCTGCCGATGTGGCCGGCCATCACCTGCGCGTTCAGCATGGCGGAGACGCCGGCGGCGAAGCCGTCCTCGCTCTGCTGGCTGTCGTCGGGGTTGGCGGCGCTGCTCTGGTGGCGCCCACCGGAACTCCGGTCGCTGCCATCGACGCCAGGCACCGACATGGCGACCAGGCTTGGCGTGCCGTCCTTGCTGGTATTCTGGAACAGATTCAGCTTCTCGCCATCGACAACGGCCACGAAGGCCTCGTTCGGGATCAGCATGGTGGCTCCTGGGGACATGGGCCGGCCGTGGGAGAGGACCGGGGCAATGCACAAGCGGCGTGCCCGACGCGAACGCGGGGCGGGCAGGGCAGTTGCGGCCGATGGGGCACAGGAGGGCGCTGGCACCGCACCGCCGGCGCCCGGAAATCCAGGTGGCCGCCAAGGCGCCTGGTCGGCGCGAACGGGTCGGTGGGAGAAGATGGAGCGGGCGGGGGGAATCGAACCCCCGACATTCAGCTTGGGAAGCTGACGTTCTACCTCTGAACTACGCCCGCGCGCCCTCTCCATACCGCGACCCCCGGCCACCCCGCAAGCCGTGCCGCACCCCCTCACACTGTGCCTTGACCCCACCCGCACCCGCGCTTATCCGTGAAGCCAGCGCCAAGGCGCTCCTCGCGATTTGTCCGGCCTGATTGCGGCGAGGTCCCGGCGACACGGGCGGCGGTTCGACCCGCCGAAAACAAGCGCGCTAAAGGGCCGCCGGGTGGGCCGTGCGCCGCCCGACGTGTCCCGGAAGGGGGCCGGACGCCGCGTTTTGGCAGCCAAAGCTGCCCAGAAGGTGCTCCGATGGCCAAGTCCCTGCCCGACCGTCCGCTCCGCCCCGCCACGCTGCTGGTCCGCGGCGGGCAGATGCGCTCCAACCATGACGAGACGTCGGAGGCGCTCTACCTCACCTCCGGCTTCGTCTACGAAAGCGCCGGCCAGGCGGAGGAAACCTTCCTCGGCACCGTCCAGCACTACCAGTATTCCCGCTTCGGCAACCCGACCACGACCATGCTGGAAGACCGGCTGGCGGCGCTGGAGGGGGCGGAAGCCTGCCGGCTGACGGCCACGGGCATGGCCGCCGTCCATGCCTCCATGCTGTCGCACCTCAAGGCCGGCGACCGCGTCGTCGCCTCCCGCGCCCTGTTCGGGTCCTGCCACTGGATCTGTTCCACGCTGCTGCCGCGCTACGGCATCTCCTGCGATTTCGTGGATTGCGGGGACCTCGACCAGTGGAAGGCCGCGCTGTCCCGGCCCGCGAACCTCGTGCTGCTGGAAACGCCGTCCAACCCGATGCTGGAACTGGTGGACATGGCCGCGGTCTGCGACCTGGCCCATGCCGCCGGCGCCATCGTCGTGGTGGACAACGTCTTCGCCACGCCGCTGCTGCAGAAGCCCATGCAGTTCGGCGCCGATGTCGTCGTCTACTCCTGCACCAAGCACATGGACGGCCAGGGCCGCGTGCTCGGCGGCGCCGTGCTCGGCCGCAAGAAGTGGGTGGATGAGGTGCTGCAGCCCTTCATCCGCAACACCGGCCCCTCCATCAGCCCCTTCAACGCCTGGGTCATCCTGAAGGGGCTGGAGACGCTGCACCTCCGCCTGCCCGCGATGTGCCGCAGCGCCGCCGCCATCGCCGATTTCCTGGCGGAGCGCAGCGAGATCGCCCGGGTTCTCTACCCCTTCCGCGTGGACCATCCGCAGCATGCGCTGGCCAAGGCGCAGATGGCGGCCGGCGGCAGCCTGGTGACCTTCGACGTGAAGGGCGGCAAGGAGGCGGCGTTCAAGTTCCTTGATGCCCTCAAGCTCATCGACGTTTCCAATAATCTCGGCGACGCTAAGTCGCTCGTGACGCATCCCGCGACCACGACGCATATGCGTGTCGGCGCGGAGGAACGCGCGAAGCTCGGCATCACCGACGGCACCATCCGCTTCTCCGTGGGGCTGGAGGATGTGGCCGACCTGATCGCCGATGTGTCGGAGGCGCTGGACATGATCGCCCCCGCCCCCGCGCCGACCCGCCGCGCGCCGATCGTCGATGTGGCGCCCCTGCCGGAGGCAGCGGTCGAGCCCGCTTCCAAGCCGAAGAAGCCCGCCAAGCCCAAGGCGGCGCCCAAGGCGGAACCCGCCGCGGACGCGACGCTGTTCGAACTGACGGCGCCGCTGCCGGAAGCGCCGAAGCGCAAGGGCGGATAGCGGCATGGAGCTTTCCACCTGGCTCGCCTTCTGCGCCGCGGCGGCGGTGATGGTGCTGATCCCCGGCCCCACCATCCTGCTCGTCATCGGCCAGAGCCTGGGTGGAGGGCTCCGCAACGCCTTGCCGCTGGCGGCCGGGGTGGCACTGGGCGACCTGGTCGCCATGGTGCTGTCCTTGGCCGGGCTCGGCGCGCTGCTGGCGGCCTCCGCCACGCTGTTCACCGCGGTGAAGTGGGTGGGCGCGGCCTACCTCGTCTGGCTTGGCGTGACGATGTGGCGCGCCCCGGTAACGGCGGAGGCCTCGCCGCCCCTGCCACCCTCCCGCGCCTTCCGCCAGGCCTTCATCGTCACGGCGCTGAACCCCAAGGGCATCGTCTTCTTCGTGGCCTTCGTCCCGCAATTCATCGATGCCCGGGGCAGCTTCGTGACGCAGGCCGCGATCCTGGTCGCGACCTTCGTCACCATCGCAACCGTCAACGCCCTGTCCTACGCGCTGCTGGCGGGGAAGCTCTCCGGCGCCGTGCGGCGGCCCTCGGTGCGGCGCCTGTTGAACCGGGCGGGCGGGTCCGTGCTGGTGGCGGCGGGCCTGGCGGTGGCGCTGCGGCGCGCCTGAAGGGCGGGGCCTGACCATGGCTGGACAGCGCCCGGCGCGGCGTCCAGGATTCGGGACGGGGGAACAACGCCATGGCTGACGATTACAGCGAGACCACGCGGGATATCCGCGTCTCCGTCCGCAGCTTCTACCTGGCGGACCAATCGGAGCCGGAGCGCAGCCACTTCGTCTGGGCCTATCGCGTCACCATCGAGAATCGCGGCCGGCATACCGTGCAGCTGCTCCGGCGCAGCTGGCGCATCACGGATGCGCAGGGCCGCACCCAGCAGGTGCATGGCGAAGGCGTGGTCGGCGAACAGCCGGTGCTCGAGCCCGGGCAGAATTTCGAATACACCTCCGGCACGCCGCTCTCCACGCCGTCGGGCTTCATGCGCGGCGCCTACCACATGGTGGTGACGGGAACGGGGGAGCCGTTCGACGTGGCGATCCCCCCCTTCAGCCTGGACAGCCCCCACCAGCCCACCAGCCGGGTGCACTGAACAACTCATCCCGCGGTTGCGCGCTTCCCCCCTCTCGGGCATACGCAGCCCATCCCGTCGATACCGCGCGGGAGAGAGCGGGCGAATCGCCCCGGGTCATCTCCCGGACGCGATCATCACCGCCGCCGAAGGCGCAACCGGCCCCCGGAAACGCTCAGGCAGAAGGAACCGCGCGGAGAAGGGACCTCTGGAAAGCCTGCATCCCGAACGGGGTGTGGCACCGACGGAGTAAGGCACCCCCTGAACGGGTCGGGCCGAATCTCTCAGGTCACGGGACAGAGGGGGGCCACGGAACAACCCGCGCCACTTCGGCGAGGGGTAACGCCTGTGGGGGCACCGTGGCCGAAAATACCAGCAGCGAAACGCTGCTTGAGACGCCGTTGGCAGCATTGCACCGGGAATTGGGGGGCCGCATGGTCCCATTCGCCGGATACTCCATGCCCGTGCAGTACCCCCTCGGCATCATGGGGGAGCATCTGCACACCCGCGCCGCCGCCGGGCTGTTCGACGTCTCCCATATGGGCCAGGCCGAACTCGTGGGCGCCAATGGGGTCACCGATGCGGCGGCGGCACTCGAGAAACTGACGCCCGCCGACGTCCATGCGCTGAAGCCCGGTCGCCAGCGCTACGGCGTGCTGATGACCGAAACGGGCGGCATCCTGGATGATTTCATGATCGCCAACCTCGGCGACCGGCTGTTCCTGGTGCTGAACGCGTCGCGCAAGCACCTCGACATCCCCGCGATCGAGGCCGTGCTGCCGACGGGCGTCAGGCTCAACCCCCTGCCCGACCGCGCGCTGATCGCCCTCCAGGGCCCCGCCGCCGTCGCCGCCATCGCGACGCTGGCGCCAGGCATCGCGCAGCTCACCTTCATGGGCATCGGCCAGTTCACCATCGCCGGAATCCCCGCCATCGTCAGCCGCAGCGGCTACACGGGGGAGGATGGGGTCGAGGTCTCCGTCCCCGCGGACCAGGCGGAAGCTTTCGCCCGCGCCCTGCTGGCGCTGCCCGGCGTGCAGGCCGCCGGCCTCGGCGCGCGCGATTCACTGCGGCTGGAAGCCGGCCTCTGCCTCTACGGCAACGACCTCGATGAGACGACGAGCCCGGTGGAGGCCAATCTGGTCTGGTCCATCGGCAAGCGCCGCCGCATGGCCTTCGACTTCCTCGGCGCCGACCGGGTGAGGGAGGAGCTGGACAACGGCCCGAAGCGCCTGCGCGTCGGCATCCTGCCCGAAGGCCGCCAGCCCGCCCGCGGCCACACCCCCGTCCACGCCCGCGGTGGCGATGTGGTGGGGGAGATCACTTCCGGCGGCTTCGGCCCCTCCGTCAACGGCCCCGTCGCCATGGGCTACCTGGCGCGCGGCGCCGCCGCGGACAATGCGCCGCTCGACCTCATGGTGCGCGGCAAGGCCCTGCCCGGCCGCGTCGCCGCCCTGCCCTTCACCCCCCACCGCTACGCCCGCTGAGGAGTTCATCCGATGGCCGATATCCGTTTCACCAAGGACCATGAATGGGTGCGGCTGGAGGGCGATGTCGCCACCATCGGCATCACCGACCACGCGCAGAACGCGCTGGGTGACGTCGTCTTCGTGGACCTGCCCGAGGCCGGCCGCGAAGTGACGGAAGGCGAGGCCTGCGCCGTCGTCGAAAGCGTGAAGGCGGCGTCCGACGTCTATGCCCCCGTCGCCGGCCGCGTCGTCGAATCCAATGCCGGCGTCGCGGAGAATCCCGCGCTGATCAACAGCGACCCGACCGGCGATGGCTGGTTCTTCAAGCTGACCGCCGTGGACGAAGCCGCCATCGCCGCCCTGATGGACGAAGCCGCCTACGCCGCCTTCCTGGAGACGCTGGCATGAGCCACCTCTCCGACCTGACCGCGCTGGAAGACAAGGGCGAATTCGCCCGCCGCCACATCGGCCCGTCCGAGGCCGAGATCGCCGCGATGCTGGAGACGGTGGGCGCGGAGAGCCTTGAAGTGCTCGCCGCCCGCACCGTCCCCGCCGCCATCCGCAGCACCACCGCGCTGCCCCTGCCGCCCCCGGCGACGGAGGCGGAGGTGATCGCGGAACTGCGTGGCCTGGCCGCGAAGAACCGCGCCGACATCAAGTCGCTCATCGGCATGGGCTACCACGGCACGCTGACGCCGCCGGTGATCCTGCGCAACGTGCTGGAGAATCCGGGCTGGTACACCGCTTACACGCCCTACCAGGCCGAACTCGCCCAGGGCCGCCTGGAAGCGCTGCTGAATTTTCAAACATTGGTCACGGACCTGGCCGGGCTGCCCGTCGCGAACGCGTCCCTGCTCGATGAAGCGACGGCGGCCGCGGAAGCCATGGCGCTCGCCCATGCCGCGACCAAGGGCAAGTCGGACACGCTGATCATCGCCAGCGACGTCCACCCGCAGACCCGCGCGGTGGTGGAAGCGCGCGCGGAGCCGCTCGGCTTCGAGATCATCATCGCGACGCCGTCCGAGATCGTGGCGACAGCGGCGGCGAAGAAGCCGTTTGCGCTGCTGCTGCAATACCCCGGGACCACGGGCGAAGTCCGTGACCTGACGCGGGAGATCGCGGCGGTCCACGGCGCCGGCGGCCTCGCCATCGTCGCCGCCGATCCGCTCTCCCTCGTGCTACTGAAGCCGCCCGGTGAGATGGGCGCCGATGTCGTCATCGGCTCCACCCAGCGCTTCGGCGTGCCGATGGGCTATGGCGGCCCGCACGCCGCCTACATGGCCGTCAAGGACGCCCACAAGCGCCTGATGCCGGGCCGCCTGGTCGGCGTCTCGCTCGATGCCGCCGGCCATCCCGCCATGCGCCTGGCGCTGCAGACGCGCGAACAGCACATCCGGCGGGAGAAGGCGACGAGCAACATCTGCACGGCGCAGGTGCTGCTGGCCGTCATGGCCTCCATGTACGCCGTGTGGCACGGGCCGGAGGGGCTGGCCCGCATCGCGAAGCGCGTCGCGCTGCAGGCGCGCCTGCTGGCGGGTGCCGCGAAGCGCGCGGGCTTCAAGCTGCGCCACCACGATTTCTTCGACACCATCACCATCGAAGCCGGCAGCAAGGCCGATGCGCTGATGGCCGCCGCCCTCAAGCGCGGTTTCAACCTGGCGCGCCACGCGGACCAGGGCATCGGCATCGCGCTGGACGAGACCGTCACGCGCGATGACCTCCTCGCCCTCGTCGCCGCCATCGCCGAAGCCGCCGGCACCGCGGCGCCGAAACTGGATGCGGTGGATGCGGAAGGGGGCATCCCGGGTTCGCTGACCCGCGCCAGCGCATTCCTGACGGCGGAAGTCTTCCGCAGCCACCACGCCGAACACGCGATGCTCCGCTACCTCAAGAAGCTTGAGGACAAGGATGTCGCGCTGAATCGCAGCATGATCCCGCTGGGGTCCTGCACGATGAAGCTGAACGCCACCGCGGAGATGATCCCCGTGACGTTCCCCGGCTTCGGCGCCATCCACCCCTTCGCCCCGGTGGACCAGGCGGTGGGCTACCTGGAGATGATCAAGCGGCTGGAAGGATGGCTCTGCGCCGTCACCGGCTTCGCCGCCGTCTCGCTCCAGCCCAATGCCGGCAGCGCCGGTGAATATGCCGGGCTGCTCGCCATCCGCGCCTATCACCGTGCGCGGGGCGATACGCAGCGCGATGTCTGCCTGATCCCGTCCTCCGCGCATGGCACGAATCCGGCCTCGGCAGTGATGGCAGGGATGAAGGTCGTCGTCGTCGGCTGCGACCGGGACGGCAATGTCGATCTCGACGACCTCCGCGCCAAGGCGGACCAGCACGCGGAACGCCTCTCCGCGCTGATGGTCACCTACCCCTCGACCCATGGCGTGTTCGAGGAAGCGATCCGGGAAATCTGCGCCCTGATCCATGAGAAGGGCGGCCAGGTCTATATGGACGGCGCCAACATGAACGCGCAGGTGGGCCTGACCTCACCGGCCGCGATCGGCGCCGATGTCTGCCACCTCAACCTCCACAAGACCTTCTGCATCCCGCATGGCGGCGGCGGCCCCGGCGTCGGCCCGATCGGCGTCGCGGCGCACCTCGCACCCTACCTGCCCTCGCATCCGCTGCTGGCGGAAGCGGGGCCGCAGGCGACGTCGCACGGGCCGGTCAGCGCCGCGCCCTTCGGCAGCGCCTCCATCCTGCCGATCTCCTACGCCTATATCCGCATGATGGGGCCGGAAGGCCTCAAGCGCGCGACGGAAGTCGCCATCCTCAACGCCAACTACATGGCGGTGAAGCTGGCGGAGCACTATCCCGTGCTCTACCGCGGCCGGCAGGGCATGGTGGCGCATGAATGCATCCTGGATTGCCGTGGCTTCCAGCAGAATGGCGGCGCCTCGGTCGAGGATATCGCCAAGCGCCTGCAGGACTACGGCTTCCACGCCCCCACCATGTCCTGGCCCGTCACCGGCACGCTCATGGTCGAACCGACGGAATCCGAGACCAAGGGCGAGCTCGATCGCTTCATCGAAGCCATGGTCTCGATCCGCGCTGAAATCCGCGCCATCGAACAGGGCCGGATGGACGCCCGCGACAACCCGCTGAAGAACGCGCCCCACACCGCCGCCGAAGTCACGGCAGAGGAATGGGCGCACCCCTACAGCCGCCAGCAGGCCGCCTTCCCCCTGCCCTACGTCGCCCGGCAAAAATACTGGCCGCCGGTCAAGCGCGTGGACAATGTCCACGGCGACCGCAACCTGGTCTGCACCTGCGCGCCGCTCGAGGCCTACGCGCAGGCGGCGGAGTAGCTCTGATTGCTCGCAGGGGGGCGCTGCCCCCCTGCACCCCCCGCCAGGAGGCAGCGGCCTCCTGGACCACGGGCATAACGGCGAAGGGGGAGGGGGCACTTCGGCCCCCTCCCCCTTCGCCGTTTTATCTCAAGGGTTCCAAGGGCCCGCTGGCCCTTGGTGGGTGGGGTGCGGGGAGGGCAACGCCCTCCCTGCGGCAACCAGCGACGCCCTACGAAGGCCCCATTACGCGCATCGCGCGGGCGCCCCAGCGCTTCGCCAGGAAGGTCACCAGCGCCACCGATCCGCCGTGCCAGATCAGCACCATCGCGGCCGCGTCCAGGTGGTGCACCAGGGACAGCCCGACGGAGGCGATGGCGGCGGCGGCGAGGCCCGCCAGAGCGGCGACGGGCCCGGGCCGCAGCGGGGCGGCGTGGCGCGTCATCCACAGCATGCCGAGCGTCAGCGGGATGCCGAAGCCGATGATGAAGCGCATGCAGCCGAAGCTGGTGGACAGTGCCGGGAAGCCCTGGTCCACGAATTCCTGGATGCAGCCCCAGCCGAGGCCGGAGACCCAGAAGGCCGCGAAGGGCAGCGGCAGCAGCGCCCAGCGGTCGCTGCGGTCCGGCAGCGCCAGGTGGAAGGCGGCGATGGCGGCCGCTGTGCCGGTCAGCAGCGCCGCCGCCAGATTCACCTGTTCATGCATCAGCATCAGGCGCTGTTCAATGTCGTGCCGGAAGCCGGAGACGGCGACGCCGAGGGCCACCACGGCCGTCGCCATCGCCAGCCAGCCCAGTGCGGCCAGCAGCGGCGGGGGCACGCGGCGCACCGGCGTCAGCCCGGCGGACAGCCGGCTGATCAGGTCATCGGTCCGCATCACTCATCCCCCTTCACGCCGAAGCGCTTGCGCAGCGACTGCATCGCGCGGTGGGTCGCGACCTTCAAGGCACCGATACTGAGGCCCGACCGGGCGGAGGCCTCGGCCAGCGACAGGTCTTCCAGCTTCGCCAGGCGCAGCGCCGTGCGTTGGCTTTCCGGCAGCGCAGACACCGCGTCGCGCAGGTTGCGCGCGGCGATCCGTTCCTCCGCCACCGGCGCGACGGAAGCCGCCCCTTCGGGCAGGTCGTCAATATTGGATTCGCGCCCCGCGCCCCGGCCGCGGCGCCGCAGCCGGTCCACGGCCCGGCGGGTCGCGATGGTGCTCAGCCAGGGGCCGAAGGGGCGTTCGGGGTCGTAGGTGTGACGCAGCGCGTGGATGGTCATCAGCGCATCCTGCACGGCGTCCTCGGCCTCCGCCGCATCGCGGATGCGGGCACGGCATAGGCTGCGGAGCCGCGGCGTGATCTCCCGGAGCAGCGTGTCATAGGCGCGCCCATCGCCGACCTGCGCGGCGGCCAGCAGGCTACCCCAGCGGGCTTCCTGGGTCGCGCGGGTGGGGGCGGCGTCGCTCATGGGGGTGTAGCCGGCCTCGAGGCTGGCGGCGGCCATGTCACGCTTCGGCCAGGCGGGGCCAGTTCGCCGCTGCCCGCGCGATATGGCCAGGAATGTCGCGACGCCATTGCCGTTGCACGCCCCGATCGTAGTTGAGGTAGAGCACGCCCGCCTCGATGTGCCACGCCTCCGGATCGATATCCACCTTGTAGCCGCGGGCGACGCCGAAGGCGCAATAGCCGCCAAAGGCGGGGGCGAAGGCGGCGGGATCGGCCTCGAACCGCGCCAGGTTGGCGGCGGAGGCGAAGTGCCAGGCGACGCCGGCGTGGTCCGCCTGAAAGGCCGCTTGGCCGCGGCGCGGCCGGCCCTCGGTGAACCAGGCGACCGTGTCATGGCCGCGCAGTGCCACGCCGCCGGCATTGTTCACCGCGCGCACCCGCGGCATGGCGAGGGCCGGCTGGACGAAGGGGATGGCGGCCAGGGTGAAAAGGCTGCGGCGCAGCATGGCGGGGATCTTCCGATGACGAGGATGCCAGGCGCTTCGCCAGGCGCGGGCCCCTGGTTACGGCCCCTTGCGCGCCCCCGCATCCCGGCGCCACGGTGCCGCATGGACGAAACGCCCCCCTGGACCACCACATCGTCGCAGACGCTGGTGGAGGATCGCTGGATCAAGCTGCGCGCGGACCGGCTTCTGACGCGATCAGGCCAGGAGATCGCGCCCTGGTACGTGCTGGACTACGCCGACTGGTGCTGCGCCGTGGCCATCACGCCCGATGGCCGCGTGGTGATGGTGCGCCAGTGGCGCCATGGCGCGCAGGCCTGGTCGCTGGAACTGCCGGGCGGCGTGATGGACCCCGGCGATGCCGACGCCATCGCCGCTGCGCGGCGCGAGTTGCGGGAGGAGACGGGCTATGACGCCCCCGAATGGCGCTTCCTCTACGCCGCCCACGCCAACCCCGCGATCCAGACGAACCGCCTGCACATCGTGCTCGGCCTCGGCGCCGTCCCCGTCGCCGCCGCGACGCCGGAGCCGACGGAGGAGATCGCCGTGGTGCTGATGACGGTGGAGGAAGTGTTGGCCGCGGTGGCCGGGGGCCGCATCGGCCAGTCCATGCATGTGGGCGGCATCCTCGTCGCCCTCGCCGCCGCCGGGCGAATCCGGCAGGAGATCGCGTGATGAGCAGCGTGAACGTCGTCCGCCTGGCGCCGCACCACCGGGAGGCGTGGGAACGCCTCTATGCCGGCTACGCCGCCTTCTACAAGGTCACGCAGACGCCGGAGATGCGCGGCCGCGTCTGGGGCTGGATCATGGACCCGGCACATGAGGTGAAGGCGCTGGTGGCAGAGAATGAATCCCGCGCCGTCCTGGGCCTCGCCCATTACCGCCCCTTCGCGCGGCCGCTTTCCGCCAGCGTCGGCGGCTTCCTCGACGACCTGTTCGTGGACCCCGCCGCGCGCGGGCAGCGGGTGGCGGATGCGCTGATCGATGCGGTGGCGGAGGAAGGCCGCCAGCGCGGCTGGACCGTGATCCGCTGGATCACGGCCGATGACAATTACCGCGGCCGCGGCGTCTATGACCGGCTGGCGACGCGGACGATGTGGATCACCTACGACCGCAAACTGGGCTGAGAACGCTCCCTCCCCCGCGCTTGCGGGGGAGGGCGGCGCCCCTCAGTTGCCGACGCGCACGAAGCGCAGCGGGAAGTAGTTGTCCGCCAGCTGCTGGAGCTGGATGTTGGACCTGGCCGCCCAGATCACGGTCTGCTGGTGGAGCGGCAGGTGCCCCACCGCATCGGTGTGGATCTTCAACGCTTCCTCGATCATCGCCTGGCGCGCCTGCGGGTTGGTCTCCACCGCCATGCGCGTCACCAGTTCGTCGAAGCGGGCGTTATTGAAGCCACCCACGTTGAACAGGCCGCGGTCGCCCTGGCGCGACGCCATCAGGTTGAAGAAGGCGTTGTGGGCGTCATAGGTGTTGGGCGTCCAGCCCAGCATGTAGAAGCTGGTGTTGTAGCGCGGGCCCAGGATCTCCGCGAAGTAGCGGGCGCGGGTCTGGGCGTTCAGCGTCACCCGCACGCCGATGCGCGCCAGCATCGAAACCACGGCCGTGCAGATCGCCTCGTCATTCACGTAGCGGTCATTCGGGCAGTCCAGCGTCACGCCGAAGCCCTGCGGGTAGCCCGCTTCCGCCAGCAGGCGGCGCGCGAGGTCCGGGTTGTAGGCCGCCACCTGGTCGCCGGCCGTGGTGTGGCCATTCACGCCCGGGCCGATCATCAGCCCCGTCGGCCGCGCCTGGCCGCGCATCACGGTCCGCACGATGGCGGCGCGGTCGATCGCGTGGTTGAAGGCCTGCCGCACGCGCAGGTCCTGGAACGGGTTGCGGCCGCGCACGTCGGACTTCAGCAGTTCCGGCCGCATCTGGTCGAAGCCGAGGTAGATCGTCCGCAGCTCCGCCTGCTGGTGCACGCGGATGTTCGGCGTGCGGGACAGGCGGTCCGTGTCCTGCGGCGGCACAGTATAGACCATGTCCACCTCCCCGCTCAGCAGGGCGGCGATGCGCGTCGCGTCATTGGCGATGACGTTGAACTCGACGCGCGTCAGATTGTGTTCCGGCCGGTCCCACCAGCCCGGGTTGGGCGCCAGCACCGTGCGGCGATCGGGCTCCCGCGACACCAGGCGGAAGGGGCCGGTGCCCATGGCGTTGCGGGTCGCGAAATTCTCGGCGCCCGTCGTCAGGTCGGCGCTGCGGGTGGCGTTGTTCGCCTCCGCCCAGCGGCGGGACATCATGCCGATGCCGGTGATCTCCTCCAGGAAGATCGGGTTCGGCGCGTGGGTTTCGACATCGACCGTGTGGTCATCGACCCGCCGCGCTTCCTTCACGCTGGCGAGCGACCCACCGACATTGGACCCCTGCGCCTTGGCCCGACCGATGGAGAAGACGACGTCTTCCGCCGTGAAGGGTGTGCCATCCGTGAAGGTGACGCCGCGGCGGAGGTGGAAGCGCCACACAGTCGGCGCGGTCTGCTCCCAGCGCTCGGCGAGCGAGGCCTCGACCTGCAGCTGCCGGTTCCGCCGCACCAGCGGCTCATAGACGTTCTGCATGAAGCTCAGCAGGAAGGTCTCCTGCCGGGCATAGGGGTCCATGGAGTTCACGTCTCCGTCATTCGCCCAGCGGAACAGATTGGCCTGGGCGGACGGGGCGGCGAAAGCGGTCGCCGCGAGCAAGGCGGCTGCCAGAAAACCACGCTTCACGTTATCTCTCCGACATGATGTTGCGTTGAGCCTAACCTGAGCCCGGCTACGCGACCAGCATCCGGGCTTGATGCGAAGCATTGATTTCGCCATGAACGTCGTTAACGATCGTTAAGGACCTTGACCATGGCCCGCCTCATCCTGTCCCAGAATCCGCCCTTCGACCCGATGGGCGCCATTGATGACATCGCGAACCCCACGGTCCGCACGCGCAATGCCAGTACCTTCATCATCGAGGGCACCCTGCTCGGCCGCCCCGCGAGCCTCGAACTCTACGGATCGGGCTTCGGCGCCAACTCGCTGAACCTGACGGCCTTCAACAGCAGCGCCATCGTCACCGATGTCCGCCTGGTTGTCGGCGGCGAACGAGTGATCGACATCAACGGCGCCTTCATCTCCGGCAGCAATCTCTACAACTGGCTGGTGCTGGGCAGCGGCACCGCCTTCGACAACGCCATCATGGCCGGCGACACGGAAATCCGCCTCTCCAACTTCAGCGAGGCGCAGAACGCGCAGGGCGGCAACGACATCGCCTTCGGCTTCGGCGGCAACGACACGCTGGGGGGCGATGCGGGCAATGACAGCATCTGGGGCGGCGATGGCGACGATGTCCTGACCGGCGGCACGGGCAACGACCTGCTGCTGGGCGAGGCCGGCTTCGACGTCGCCCGCTTCATCGTCGGCCGTTCCAGTGCCGAATGGTCGCGGCTGGCCGACGGGTCCTGGCGCGTCACCACCACCTCCGACGGCACCGACATCATCAGCGGCATCGAGCGGATCGACTTCATCGGAACCTCCATCACGCTCGGCAACACCGCCCGCCCGCGGGACCTGAACGGCGACGGGCTCGCGGACCTCGCCTGGCGCGGCGCCGATGGCACGGTCGCGCTGTGGACGATGAACAACCTGTCCATCACCGGCGGCGGCATGGTGGCGCGCGTCGGCAATGACTGGCAGTTGCTCGGCCTGGCGGAGACGGACAGCAACGGCCGCGCCGACCTCGTCTGGATGTCCACCGGCGGTTCCATCCAGGTCTGGAGCATGAACGGCGCCAGCGTCGGCCTCGCCAATGTCCCGGGCGCCCGCCCCGGCAACACGACCTTCCAGGGCCTGGCGGACCTGACCGGCGACGGCAACGCGGACCTGGTGTGGCGGGACATGTCGAGCGGCGCCGTCAGCATGCAGCGCCTCGACGGCGTCTATGGCATCAGCACCGCGCGCAGCATCGGCACCGTCGATACCAGCTGGTCCATCGCGGCGCTCGGCGACCTCAATGGCGATGGTCGCGCGGACATCCTCTGGCGCGGCGCGGCCGGGCAGGTCGTGGGCTGGGCCATGGATGGCAACACCGTCGCCGGCGGCGGCTCCATCGCCCAGGTCGGGCTGGACTGGCAGGTCCGCGGCCTGGCCGATTTCAACGCCGATGGCCGTGCGGACATCGTCTGGCGCAACGGCACCACGGGCGATGTCGTGATCTGGCTGATGGACGGCACTTCCATCATCGGCGGCGGTGCCGTCGGCCAGGTGGAGACGTCGTGGAACATCCACGCTCTCGGCGACGTCAACGGCGATGGCCGCGCCGACCTGATCTGGCGCAGCGGCGGCGGCACCGTGGTGAACTGGTTCATGGATGGCAACGCCGTGCGCGGCGGCGGCGTGGTGCTGGACGTCAGCCCGGATTGGCAACTGGTCTGAGGATGCCTCCGGGCCCCGCCGCACAGGCGGGGCCCGGGCAGCACCCCAGCCACCTGGGCATCAAGAAGCCGACACGAAAAAGGGGGCCTCACGGCCCCCTTTCTTCATTCCAGCGATGGAGCGGCGTTCAGGCCGCCTTCAGCGCCCGCGGCAGATCCGCCACGGCGGCGTCAATCAGCGCGGCATCCGCCTGGGCGTCCACCGTCTGCGCCAGCACGTCCCGCGCGGCGATGATCGCGATTTCCGCGGCGGCGTTGCGAACTTCCGTCACGGCACCGGCCTCGGCGGCCGCGATCCGGTCCATCGCCATGCGCTCGCGGCGCTTGGCGGCGGTCTCGGCCTCCACCGCCGCGGCCTGGGCCAGGCGCTCGGCCTCGGCACGGGCGCGGGCGATCAGGTCCTCGGCTTCCGCCAGCGCGGCGGCGCGGTCGGCGATCGCCTGCTGGCGCATCGCCTCGGCTTCCGCGCGAAGCTGGGCGGCTTCGGCCAGCTCGGCCCGGATCCGGTCACCACGGCCATCGAGGCGCGAGGTGATCTGCTTCCAGCCGGTCTTCGCGACCAGAAGGACGAAGAGGACGAAGGAGACCGCGACCCAGAACTTCGGGTCGAGCCAGAAATGCGCGTAGTGATGTTCCATGGCGCGTCTCCTTAGCCCTGGCCGCGGGCGGCGAGCGCACGGTCCACGGCGGCACCCAGCGCCGCCTGGTCGCTGCGGCCGGTCAGCCGCACCAGCAGCGCATCCGCCGTCTCGGTCGAAACCTGGCGCAGCGCGCCCATGGCGGCGTCGCGGGCACGGCCGATGCGGGCTTCCGCCTCATCGATCTGCTTCGCCAGCCGGGCGGCCAGCGCGTCGGACCGTGCGGTGGTTTCCGCCTGGGCCGATGCCATCGCTTCCGCGATCGCGGCCTGCGCTTCCGCCCGGGCCTTGGCCGAGGCTTCGCGATAGGCAGCGATCGCCGCATCGGCTTCCGCCTTGGCGGCATGCGCGGCTTCGAGGTCACCCTCGATCCGCCGGCGGCGATCCTCCAGCACTTCCGCCACGCGCGGCAGCGCGTAGGTGGAAAGCACGAAGTAGAGCATCCCGAAGATGATCAGCAGCCAGACAATCTGGGCGATGATCAGCGGATTGCTGAACTCGAGCTGCGGCATGGTGTATCGGCTCTCCTCGGTCAGTCCGCCGGCACGCCGCCGGAAGTCTGGCGGCGTGCTTCGATCCCCTCGGCCACGGGCGGGAAGGCTCTCGCCCCGCCCGCCGCGGCGGGCGGGATCAGGTGAACAGGATGAGGAACGCGATCAGCAGCGCGAACAGCGCGACCGCTTCCGTGAGCGCGAAGCCCAGGATGCCGATCGGGAACACCGCATCGCGAGCCGCAGGATTGCGGGCCACGCTGGTGATCATCGCGGAGAAGATGTTGCCGATGCCGAGGCCCACGCCGAACAGCGCGATCACGGCGATGCCAGCCCCGAGGGCCTTCGCGGCAGCCACTTCCATCTGTGTATCCTTCCGTCTTGTGTGAACTGGGGGTGGGATTGGTCTGAACGGTCGCCGGCCTGCGGATCAGTGCAGGTGCACGGCGTCGTGCAGGTAGATGCTGGTGAGGATGGCGAAGACATACGCCTGGAGGAACGCCACCAGCACTTCGAAGCCGACCAGCGCGATGTTCACCCCGAGCGGCAGCACCGCCACGAAGGGACCGACGGCGCCCAGGCCACCGAGCAGGACGATGAAGGTGGCGAACACCTTCAGCATCACGTGGCCGGCGACCATGTTGGCGAACAGTCGGATGGACAGGCTGACCGGGCGCGAGAGGTAGGACACGATCTCGACCGGGATGATGATCGGCGCCAGCCAGATCGGCGCGCCTTCCGGGAAGAAGTATCCGAAGAACTTCCGGCCATGCAGCGTCAGCGCCACGGCCGTGATGAGGACGAACACGATCGCCGCCAGCGCGAAGGTCACCGCGATGTGGCTCGTGAAGGTGAAGGAATAGGGCAGCAGGCCCAGCAGGTTGCCGAACAGCACGAACATGAACAGCGTGAAGACGAAGGGGAAGAAGCGCTTCCCCTCATCCCCGACCTGCCCCAGCACCAGGCCATGCACGAATTCGTAGGAGCTTTCGGCCAGGCTCTGCAGCCGGCCCGGAACCACCGCGCGGGCGGACATGCCGAACATGATCAGCGCCGTGATCAGCCCTGCCGCCAGCAGCATATACGCATTGGACTGCGAGAACCCGACCGAGGAGCCGATCGGGCCCAGCACGGTCGCGAGCTCGAACTGGCTCAGCGCGTCGATCGTCTTACCTTCGGCGGCCACTCTCGATTCCCCCGGTCGCCGCATCAGCGGCAGCCTCGATCCCTAACCAGCCCGCCGGGGATGAACCCCCCGGGCCTATTGCCGTGCCGCATCGCGTGGCTTGAACAGCCGATAGACGTTCAGGACACCCGCGACGCTGCCGAAGACGAAGAACAGAAGGAAGAGCCACGGCCAGGTGCCAAGCCAGCGGTCCAGGAACCAGCCAGCCGCCACGCCGACGACAAGTGCCGAGACAACCTCGACCCCCGCCCGAAACCCGATGCCCCAGGTGCTGCCCGGCGGCAGGGTTCCCGATGTGCCGGGCTCGGGATCCATCCCTTGCCGCGACCGGGCCTGCCGGAGCCGATCCTCGAAGCCGTCTGGTTTCTTCACGCCTGCTCTCCCCCGCGGTGCCCCGCCCGGAAGGCGCGCGCTCCCTACGATGTGGGGTTAGCAGTGTCAAGGCGATGGCTGCGGTGCAGCATGGCCGGGATGAAGGATTCGTGACGCGCGCGCCACCAGGAACGCCCTGCCATCGCCCCGGTTTCAGGCCCCCGCCAGGTCCAGCAGCCGCTTCATGGCGGTGGGCATCGCGGCCCGCGCGGCGGCGGCGTCCCACCAGGAAAACCCCTCCAGCGCCAGGCCCTTCGGCGCCTCGGCCCGCCACAGCGCCATGCGCAGCTCGAAATGGGTGAAGCCATGCGCGGCCTCCCCGTTCAGGGGCTGCCAGGCGATGCCCGCCACCGGCGCGTGGGAAGCGGCCTCGGCAGCCCCCCAGGCTTCCTCCCGCCAGGGCGTCCCCGGCACCTCCAGCATCCCGCCGAGCAGCCCGGATTCGGGCCGCCGCCGCAGCAGCAGCCGCCCGGCGGCATCGGACAGCAGGAAATGCACCCCGAAGCGGGTGGGCCGTGGCTTCTTCGCGGTCTTGCGCGGCAGGCTGGCCTGGATCCCCGCCTGCCGGGCCACGCAGCAATCCCGCCAGGGGCAGATGGCGCAGGCGGGGTTGCGGGGCGTGCAGACCGTGGCGCCCAGATCGAACAATGCCTGCGCGAAATCCCCCGGCCGGGCGCGGGCGGCGGCGTTTTCCATCCATCCCTGGGCGAGCATCGCCAGCCGTGCCTTGGCCGCCGGCAGGGGCTGGTCCACCGCATGGATGCGGGCTGTCACGCGCTCCACATTCCCATCCGCCGGCACCACCGGCCGGCCGAAGGCGATCGCCGCCACCGCCGCCGCCGTGTAGGCACCGATTCCCGGAATTTTCCTCAGTTCCTCGACCGTGGTCGGGAACCCCCCCGCCGCCAGCGCCCTCGCCCCCGCATGCAGGTTCCGCGCCCGGGCGTAATAGCCGAGTCCCGCCCATTCCTCCGCCACCTCCTCCCAGGATGCGGCGGCTAGCCGCCCCACATCCGGGAAGCGGGCCAGGAACCGGGCATAGCGGGGGCCGACCGTCGCGACCGTGGTCTGCTGGAGCATGACCTCCGACAGCCAGACGCGGTAAGGATCAGGTTTGCCGCCCAGGGGGCCCGACGGCATCCGCCAGGGCAGGCTGCGCTTGTGCCGGTCGTACCAGGCCAGCAGAAGGGTGGGATCAGAAGAAGGGGTCATGCATGGCGAAGGATGGGGACGACCGCCGATTCTCGACAGGGCCCCTGCCCGTGGGTGGCATGATCGCGCGCCTCACCCGCCCCGCCTTCCGCAAGCGCAGCCCCGCCGGCGCCCAGTTGATGGCCGATTGGCCCGATGTGGTCGGCCCCGCGCTCTCCGCCGTCACCCAGCCGCTGCGCCTTTCCGCCGGCACCCTGACGCTCGGCTGCGCCGGGCCGGTCGCCATGGAATTGCAGCATCTGGCGCCCGAGCTCATCGGCCGCATCAACGCCCATCTCGGCCGCGCGGCGGTGGAACGCCTGCGATTCGTCCAGCAGGCCCCGCCGGGCGCCGCCCCCGCCCGGCCGAAGCCCAAGCCGGTGGCCCTTCCCCCGGAGCTCGAAGCCCGCATCGCCTCGATGCCGGAGGGCGAGTTGCGGGATGCACTGGCAAAGCTGGCGCTTGGCGTCTATCGGAAGCGGTGACTGGCCGGGCGCTTCCCGGCCTCCCGCCCCCTTCGGCTTTGTCCGGAGGAGGCCGAAATCGGAGTCTGCCCGGATGACCGACCGCCGTTCGCTCCTCGCCCTCGCCGCCGCCGCCCCGCTCCTTGGCGCCCGTGCCGCCCTGGCCCAGGCCCCCGCAGCCCCGGCGCCGCTGGCCGCCGACGACCCCCGGATGACGGAACGCAGCATCGGCCGTGCCGGCGCGCCCACCGTCATCGAATACTTCTCCCTCACCTGCGGCCATTGCGCGTCCTTCCACAAGGACACCATGCCCCGCGTGAAGCGCGAACTGGTGGATACCGGCCGCGTCCGCATCGTCTTCCGCGACTTCCCGCTGGATGCGGTGGGGCTCGCCGCCGCCCAGGTCGCCCGCAGCCTGCCGGCCGAACGCTATGAGCCTTTCGTCGCCACCCTGTTCCAGCAGCAGGACCGCTGGGCCTTCGCCCGCGGCGCCAACCCGCAGGAGGAGTTGTTCAAGATCGCGGCCGTGGCCGGCATGTCCCGCGCCCAGTTCGACGCGGCGATCGGCGACCAGGCCCTGGCCCGCGGCATCCTGGAACAGCGCGTGGCCGGCCAGCAGCAGCACAACGTGAACTCCACGCCGACCTTCGTCTTCGGCACGCGGTCCGTCCCCGGGAACATGGCCTTCGACCGCTTCGCCGCCCTGGTCGCCGAGATCCGATAAGGCAGGCCGCGCGGGCCACCAGCATGGAGGCCGAGGCCCCCACTCCGCCGGAGGCAGCCCCTCCGGAGGACCCCGCGCGGACGGATGCGCAGGCGGAGGCCGCGCGCCATGCGCGCCTCACCCGCCTGCGCATCGCCGGCTTCAAATCCTTCGCGGAGCCGACGATCGTCGAGGTGATGCCGGGCCTGACCGGCATTGTCGGCCCCAATGGCTGCGGCAAGTCCAACGTGGTCGAGGCCCTCCGCTGGGCCATGGGCGAGACCAATGCGCGGTCCATGCGCGGTGGCGAGATGGACGACGTCATCTTCGCCGGCACCGCGACCCGCCCGGGCCGCAACCTGGCGGAGGTGACGCTCTCGCTCGAGGACGCCGCCGGCCTGGCGCCGCCCCCGAATGCGGAGGCCCCGGAGCTTGAAATCGTCCGCAAGATCGCGCGCGGAGAGGGTTCCTCCTTCCGCGTGAACGGCCGCGAACTCCGCGCCCGCGATGTACAGACGATGTTCGCCGATATCGGCTCCGGCGCCCGCTCCTCCGCCATGGTCAGCCAGGGCCGCGTCTCCTCCCTCATCCAGGCGAAGCCGGAAGACCGGCGCGCGGTGCTGGAGGAAGCCGCCGGCATTGCGGGCCTGCGCGCCCGCAAGCACGAAGCCGAACTGAAGCTCCGCCAGGCCGAGAACAATCTGGCCCGGGCCGAGGACCTGATCGGCCAGATGGAATCCGGCCGCCAGAACTTGCAGCGCCAGGCCCGCCAGGCCGCGCGCTACCGCAACATCTCCGGCCTGGTGCGGCAGGCGGAGGTCGAATGGCTCGCCATCCTCCGCGCCCGCGCCCAGGCCGCCCTCACCCACGCCCGCGACGCCTATACCAATGCGAAGCGCGCCACCGGCGATGCCGAGGCCGCCGCGGAAGCCGCCGCCCGCCGCGCCTTCGCCGCCGAACAGGGCATGCCCGGGCCGAGGGAGGCCGAGGGCGCCGCCCGCACCGCCCTCGAACGCCGGCGCGTGGAGGCCGAGACGCTGGGCGCCGAGGAAGCCCGGGCACGGGAAGCCCTGGCCGCGGCGGAGGCCCGCCACGCCGCCATGGCGCGGGATCTGGACCACGCCGCCCGCGTCGATGCCGATGCCGGCGCCGCCGAGAGCCGGTTGCTGGCGGAGGCCGAGGAACTGGCCGCCATGGCCGCCGCCCTGCCCGCCCGGGCGCAGGAGGCCGAGAGTCTGGAAGCCCAGGCCACCGCCGCCGTCGCCGCCGCCGCCGAGGCCGCCGACCGCGCGACGGAAGCCAGCGCGGAAGCCGCCGCCGCCGCGGGCGCCCTGGCCACCGCGGAACAGGAAGCCGCGACGCGCGCCGGCCGCCTCGCCCAGGCGCAGGCGAAGCTGGACCAGGACACGCGCGCCGCCCGCGCCGCCATGGTCCCGGATGCCGAACGCGCCGCCGCCGCCACCGCCGTCACCACAGCCGAATCGACCCTGGCGGAGGCCGAACAGGCCCTCGCCGCCGCCGAAGCCGCCCGCGCCACCGCCCAGGCCGCCCACGAAACGGCCCGCCGCGCGGCGGGGGAGGCCGAGACCGCCGAATCCCGCGCCACCAACGCCCTGCAGGCCGCGGAACAGACCGCCCGCCGCACCGCGGACCAGCATGCCCGCCTTTCCGCCGAACGCGACCAGGCCCGCGCAAGCGCCGTGCCCGCCGCCGAACTCGAAGCCGCCCGCGCCGAAGCCGCCCGCACCGCCGCCGCCCTGACCGAGGCGCGCCGTGCGCTGGAAGGCGCGGAGGCCGCCCGCGCGGCCGCCCAGTCCCGCCACGAACAGGCCCGCGCCGCCGCCAGCGAGGCCGAGGGCACCCGCGCCCGCGCCGCTGCCGAAGCCGCGGCCCTGACCGAAGTGCTCCGCGCGCGGGAAGCCGGCAGCGCCCTGCCGCCCGTGCTGGACAGCATCACCGTCCCCCCCGGCCTGGAAGCCGCGCTCGGCGCCGCGATCGGGGAGGCGCTGGATTCCGCGCTGGAGGAAGTGGCGCCGAAGCATTGGCGCGCCATGCCGCCGCTGGACCCGATGCCGCCGCTGCCGGCCGGCGCCACCCCCCTGTCGCGCCTGGTGGAGGCCCCGCCAGCGCTCGGCCGCGCCCTGTCCCAGGTCGGCCTGTTGCCAAAGGGGCTGGACGGCGCCGCGCTGATGGCACTCCTGAAGCCGGGCCAGGCGCTGGTGACGGAGGAAGGCGCGGTCTGGCGCTGGGATGGCCATTGCCTCCGCGCCGGCGCGCCGACCCCAGGCGCCGTCCGCCTCGCCCAGCGCAACGCGCTCCGCGCCGCCGGCATCCGCCAGGACCGGGCCGAGGCCGCCGCCGCCGCCGCCGCGGAGGCCCGGAAACAGGCCGCCACCGACGAAACCCATGCCCGGGCCGAGGAAGCGGCGCGCCGCGACACCCGCGCCCAGGCCGAACGCGCCCAGGCCGCCGCCGCCACGACGCTCGACCGCATCGCCGCCCGCGCCCAGCAGGCGGAACAGCGCCTGGCGGCCCTGGCGCCGGAGATCGAGCGCCTGGACCGGGAGCGGGAGGGCGCGAATGCGGCGCTGGCCGCCGCGCGGGAAGCCCGCGCCGCCGCCCCCGATGCCGCCGCCGCCCGGCAGGCGAGGACGCTTGCCGCCAATGACGAACAGGCCCGCATCCGCGCCGAATCCGCCGCCCGCGATGCCCGCCGCAACGCCGAACAGCGCCTGGCCGCCGCGCGCGATGCAGCCCGCCGCCTGGAAGCCCGCGCCACGGAAGCCGCCGCGCGCCTCGCCGCGCTGGAACCCGAACTCGCCCGGGTGACGGCGGAGCGCGAGGCTGCCGACGCGGCACTGGCCCAGGCGCGGCAGGCCCGCGCCGCGGCGCCCGACCTCGCCGCGCTGCGCGCCGCCGTGGACCAGGCCCGGGCGGCACTCGCGGAAGCCCGGGCCAATGAGGCCGGTTGCCGCGACACCCGCGCCATGCTGGCCGCCGAGGCCACGCGCATCACCACCCGCCAGGCCGCCATCGGCCCGGAGCGGGAGGAATGGGCCCGCCGGCGCGCCGAGGCCGCCGCCCGCCGCGCCGAACTCGCCGCCCGCGCCGGTGAAGCCGCGGCCGAACGCGAAGCCCTGTCCGACGCGCCGGAGGCCGCCGCCGCCCGCCGTGCCGCCGCCGGCCGTGTCCTGGCGGAGGCCGAGGCCACCCACGCCGCCGCTGCCGCCGCCCTGACCGCCGCCGAGCGCGAGGACCGGGAGGCGGCGCTGGCCCGCCGCACCGCCGACGCCGCCTTCGCCCAGGCGCGGGAAGCCCAGCTCCGCACCGAAGGCGCAGCATCCCAGGCCGAGGCCGCCGCGCTGGCGGTGGAGGAACGGATCGTCGAGCGCCTCGGCGAAGGCCACCCAGACCTGCCGGAGGAGGTCGGCGAGCTGACCGACCAGGCGGAGGAGAAGGCCCGGAAGAAGGTCGATCGCCTGACCAAGGAACGGGAGGAGATGGGCCCCGTGAACCTCCGGGCGGAGGTCGAGTTGAACGAGCTCGACGCCGCCCGCGCCAAGATCGAGCAGGACCGGCAGGAGGTGGCGACCGCCATCGCCAAGCTGCGCGGGTCCATCGGGCACCTGAACCGGGAAGGACGGGAACGCCTGCGCGTGGTCTTCGACAAGGTCGATGCCGAATTCCGCGGGTTGTTCACGCGGCTGTTCGGCGGTGGCCGCGCGCATCTGGCGCTGGTCGGCAGCGATGATCCGCTGGAGGCGGGGCTCGAGATCTATGCGGAGCCGCCGGGCAAGAAGCTCTCCTCACTTGCCCTGCTGTCGGGCGGCGAACAGGCGCTGACGGCGCTCTCCCTCGTCTTCGCCGTCTTCCGCTGCAACCCCGCCCCGGTCTGCGTGCTGGACGAGGTGGATGCACCGCTCGACGACGCCAACGTGGAACGCCTGTGCGACCTGCTGGAGATCATGGCCAGGCCCGCGGAGGAAGGCGGCGGCGGCACGCGCTTCCTCATCGTCACGCACCACCCCCTGACCATGGCGCGGATGCATCGCCTCTATGGCGTGACGATGCAGGAACGCGGCGTGTCCCGCCTGCTGAGCGTTGATCTCCAGCGCGCGGTTGAACTGGTGGATGGCGCCGCGCCGGGCTGAACGGCCTCGCGATTACGTTCGCTTATTGTTCTTGATACGGCGGCCCGGCCGCGCGCATCCTCTGCCCCCGCAAGGCCAGGAGGAACCGCCATGTCCGTGAAGCCGATCCCCGCCGATCATCCCCGCCTCTCCCCCTATCTCTGCGTCAAGGACGCGGCGGGCGCGCTGGCCTGGTACGCCGAGGTGCTGGGGGCGGAGGAGGTGATGCGCATCCCCCGCGACGACGGCGCCGTGATGCATGGCGAACTCCGCATCGGTGCCAGCGTGGTGATGGTGGGGGAGGAAGCGCCGGATTACGGCGCCTTCGCCCCAGGCCATTTCGGCGGTACCGCCGTCTCCCTCATGCTCTATGTCGCGGATGTGGACGCCGCCTTCGCCCGCGCGCTGGATGCCGGGGCGCGGGAGGAACGCCCCCCCGCCGACCAGCCCTTCGGCGACCGCGTGGGCACGCTGCTCGACCCCTTCGGCCATCGCTGGCATTTGGCCAGCCGGCTGGAGGAGGTTTCGGTGGAGGAGATGGTGCGGCGGATGTCCGGCGGCGCCTGAATCGCCCCTGGCGGTCGGAACGGCCGGGTTATGAATCTGGCAATGGCGCCGGGGTTAAGAAGGCTGCCTCGGTCGCCAACGGATACCCCATGCGCATCAAGGTCCTCTTCTCGCTCGTCATGCTCGGGATCGCCGGCCTCGGCGGCGGCATCGCCACCATCGCCGGGCTGGAGCAGTGGCGGACCAGCCGCGCCGCCGCCGATGCCGTCCGCACCACCGAAGCCGCCGCCACCCTGCTGCGCCTGACGGAGCGCCTGGTGATCGAGCGCGGCAACTACGTCATCCGCATGAATGCCTCCGGCGCCGCGGAGGCCGACACGATCGGCCGCCTGACCGTGATCAAGGCCGATACCGATGCGGCGCTGGCGACCACCATCGCCAGCCTGCGCGCCTCCGCCTCCGGTCGTGACCACGCCGAGAGGCTGCAGGCCGCGATCCCCACCCTCACTTCGTTGCGCCAGGCCATGGACCCGGCGGCGGTGCTGCCGCTGGCGCAGCGGGACCCCGCCATCCGCACCCGCCCGCAGGCGGTCTATGACCAGATGCTGGGCCACGTCACCGCCGCCCTCAACGACAGCCACCGCGCCCTGACCCGCACCGATGGCCCACTCGGCGACCTCATGCTGGTCGCGCGCCTCACCTGGGATCTGCGCGACCAGGCCAGCCGCCGCATCGTCGCCATCGCCACCGCCCTGAACAGCAACCGCGCCATGACGCCGGCGGAACTCGACACCGCCGCCGTCGCCTCCCGCCTCGTGGACGCGACCTGGGCGCGGGTGAAGATGGTAGCAGGGCTGATCGACGACACGCCCCGCCTCGCCGCCGCCATCACGGAGGTCGAGGCCCGCTATTTCGGCGACATCACGCGCCAGACCCAGGCGCTGATCGATGCCGGCCGCGCCGGCCCCACCTACCCCATGACCAGCCCCGCCTTCACCGCCTTCGCCACCCCCGGCCTGCAGATCCTGCTGCAGGTGCGCGACGCCGCGCTGGCGGAGGCCTCCGCCCAGGCCGCCGCGACGGAGGCCCGCGCCAACACGCTGCTCGCCCTCGTCCTCGGCGTCGCCTTCGCCGTCGGCCTGGTGCTGGCCGCGCTCGGCTGGCTGATGGTGCGCCGCGTGGTGGTGCCGGTGGTGCGCCTGACCGCCGTGGTGCAGCGCCTGGCGCAGGGGGAGAACGACATCGCCGTCCCCGACCAGGCGCGCGCGGATGAGATCGGCGCCATGGCCGATGCGGTGGAGGTGCTGCGCCGCAACGCGCTCGAAGCCGTCCGCGTCGCCGCGGAGGCCGCCGCCGAACAGCAGGCCAAGGCCGCCCGCGCCGACGCCACCGCCGCCCTGGTCCGGCGGTTCGAGGCCGAGGTGGCCGATGTGCTGGGCGCCGTCGCCGGCGCCGCCGCGCCGCTCGATGCCACCGCGGGACGAATGAGCGACGCTGCCTCCGGCGCCCGCGCCCAGGCCGATGCCATGACCCGCGCCGTGGACACCACCGCCAGCCACACCCAGACCGTCGCCAATTCGGCGGAGGAACTGGCCGCCTCCATCGCGGAGGTCGCCCAGCAGGTCACGCAATCCGCCAGGCTCGCCCAGCAGGCCTCCCGCGACGCGCAGGAAAGCAACCAGGCGGTCGCGGGCCTGGCCGATGTCGCCAGCCGCATCGGCGACGTGATCGGCCTGATCAACTCCATCGCCGGCCAGACCAACCTGCTCGCGCTCAACGCCACGATCGAGGCCGCGCGCGCCGGCGATGCCGGCAAGGGCTTCGCCGTGGTGGCCGGGGAGGTGAAGGCCCTGGCCGCCCAGACCGCGACGGCGACGGAACAGATCAGCACCCAGATCGCCGCCATGCAGGCGGAAACCAGCCGCGCCGTCGGCGCCATCCGCGGCATCGGCAAGACGATCGAGGAACTCTCCTCCATCGCGACGCAGGTCGCCGCTGCGGCCGAGGAGCAATCCGCCGCCACCCAGGAAATCGGCCGCGCCATCGCGGAAACCGCCGCCAGCACGCAGGAACTCACCAGCCAGACCGCCCAGGCGCGGGACGGCGCGGAAGCGTCCTACGCCGCCAGCGCGGGGCTGCGCGACGCCTCCGCCGGCCTGTCCCGCCAGGCCGATGTGCTGCGCGCCAAGGTCGATGGCTTCCTGGCGGAAATCCGCCAGGCGGCGTGAGGCGCCACCACGCCGCAAGCGCGCCGGGGCGGAGCTACCCCCCGCGCGCCCGCCGGGGCGCGACTATGCCCCGCGCGCCCGCCGGGGCGCGACTATGCCCCGCGCGCCCGCCGGGGCGCGACTATGCCCCGCGCGCCCGCCGGGGCGCGACGCGCAGCACCAGCCAGCCGAGCAGCCCGGCCATCAGCGACCCCAGCAGGATGCCGATCTTCACGCCATCCTGCAGCGCCGGATTGCCGGGGAAGGCCAGCATCCCGATGAAGAGGCTCATCGTGAAGCCGATGCCGCACAGCAGCGCGACACCCGCCATCTGAACCCAGTTCGCCCCCGCCGGCAGCGTCGCCAGCCCGAGGCGAATGGCGATCACCGAGGCGCCCAGCACGCCCACCACCTTGCCCACCACCAGGCCCAGCGAGACGCCGAGCGTCAGCGGCTCCGTCAGCACCCCCCAGCCGAGGCCCGTCAGCGCCACGCCCGCATTGGCGAAGCCGAAGATGGGCACGATGGCGAAGGCCACGGCATGGTGCAGCCCGTGTTCCAGCCGATGCAGCGGTGACGCCGCCATGTCGTCCTTCGCCCCAGGCTTGATGTGCAGCGGGATCGTCAGCGCCAGCAGAACGCCCGCGATGGTCGCGTGCACGCCGGACCGCAGCACGAAGAACCACAGCAGCGCCCCCAGCAGCAGATAGGGCAGCAGCCGCATCACCCCCATCCGGTTCATCACCGCCAGCGCGGCCAGCACCACCGCCGCCAGGCCAAGGTCCATCAGCGACAGCGACGCGGTGTAGAACAGGGCGATGATCGTCACCGCGCCCATGTCATCCAGGATCGCCAGCGCCGCCAGGAACACCTTGAGCGAAGCTGGCACCCGGTTCCCCAGCAGCGACAGCACGCCGAGCGCGAAGGCGATGTCGGTCGCCGCCGGAATCGCCCAGCCCGCCAGCAGCAGCGGGTCGTTCCAGGTGAAGGCCAGGTAGATCGCCGCCGGCACCGCCATGCCGCCGATCGCGCCGAGCCCAGGCAGCGCGCGGCGGGACCAGGTGGCGAGCTGCCCGTCCAGCATCTCCCGCTTGATCTCGAGGCCCACGAACAGGAAGAAAACCGCCATCAGCCCGTCATTGATCCAATGCAGCAGGCTCAGCGGGCCGACATAGGTCTTCAGCGCGCCGAGATAGGCCGGCGCCAGCGCCGAATTGGCCACCACCAGCGCCAGCGCGGCCGCGGCCATCAGCACCAGCCCGCCGGAGGCCTCGCTATCCAGGAACCGGCGGAACATGGAATGGGGCCGGCCGGCACGGTGCGTCTGGCGTTCAGCCATGATCGGGCGTCTCCTGTCGGATGGGATGGGCGCTCTATGACTATTTGGTAAGACTCGGGCAATACTTTCCGGTCCGGGCGGTCCCGGCCTCCCGCCAGCCGCCAACCCCTTGGATCGCGGCAATAAACAACGGCCAGGCGGCGCCCGACGCCCCTTCCCTCGCCTCGGCCGCCTTCTCACATCGGCGCCATGACGCTGGAAGCCCGGATCGCCCGCGCCCACCGCATGGATGACGCCGCCTGGGCCCGCCATGCGAATCCCTGGAGTGTCTGGACCCGCATCCCCATCCTGCCCGCTTTGGCGCTGGTGGCCTGGGCGCGGGTCTGGATCGGCTGGGGGGCGCTGCTGCCGGTGGCCCTGCTGCTGGCCTGGACCTGGGCGAACCCCCGCGCCTTCGCGCCCCCCGCGAATACGGACAACTGGGCATCCCGCGCCGTGCTCGGCGAAAGGCTGTGGCTGGCGCGGCGGGACCATCCGGTGCCGGCCCATCACCGGACGCTTCCGGTGGTCCTCAACGCGATGGCGGCGCTGGGCGGGCTGGCGCTGGGCTGGGGGCTGGTGGTGCTGGATGGCGTGCTGGCGCTGGCGGGGCTCGCCGTCGCGATCGGGGCCAAGATGTGGTTCCTGGACCGCATGGTATGGCTGACGCACGCCATGCGGGACGATCCGCGCCTGCGCGGCTGGATGGCCCCGGGCCGGGGCGTTCCGCCGCCATCTTGTTGACGGGCGCGCCGCTTCGGCGCGTTCTGCCGCCATGCTCCCCTTCCGCCTGTTCGAACGTGCCATCGACCCCGTCGCGCCCCCGGGCACCCCCGCGGCCCGCTGGCTCGGCGTCCCGGTGCCGGAGGAACCGCCGCCGCGCTCCCTCCTCGGCTTCTACTGGTACTTTGCCCGCCAGGCGCGGGCGCTGTTTCTTCTGTTGTTCGGCGCCGGCCTCACCGTCGCGCTGCTGGACCTGCTGATCCCGGTCTTTGTCGGCCGTGTCATCGGCCTGTTGGAGGAACACGGCCCCGCGCGCATCTGGGCCGATGCGGGCTGGACGCTGGCGGCCATGGCGGCCGTGATCCTGATCTGCCGCCCCATCGCCATCCTGGCGCAGAACCTCGTCACCCAGCAGGCCATCATCCCCGCCGTGACCGGCATGATCCGCTGGCAGAGCCACTGGCAGGTGATCCGCCAGGGCTGGTCCTTCTTCCAGGAGGATTTCGCCGGCCGCATCGCCAACCGCGTGATGCAGGGCGGCCCGGCGCTGCGGGAAAGCGTTGTCCAGTCCGTCAACGCCGTCTGGTACATCCTGGTCTATGGCACCGGCGCGGTGCTGGTGCTGGCCTCCACCGATTGGCGGCTGGCGATCCCCATCCTGGTGTGGTTCGTGATGTATGCCACGCTGCTGCGCCTGATCGTGCCGCGGATGCGCGACCGCGCGCGGAAGGCCAGCGAGGCACGGTCCCTGCTGACCGGCCGCGTGGTGGACAGCTACACCAACATCGTCACCGTGAAGCTCTTCGCCCGCGCCGCGCAGGAGGATGCCTGGGTGCGGGAAGCTGTGCAGGGGCTGAACGAGCGTTTCGCCGCGCAGACGCGCCTCGTCACCCTCAACGGCCTGCTTCTTTCCACTCTCAATGCCTCCATGCTGACGGCCACGGCGGGCCTCGCCATCTGGCTGTGGTCGAAGGGCGACATTCCGCTGGCGATGGTGGCGGCAGCCCTGCCCATGGCCTGGCAGATCGCCAACATCTCCGGCTGGGTCGCCTTCAACGTCGCCGGCATCTTCGAGAATATCGGCACGGTCCAGGAAGCCATGGGCAGCATCGCCGTGCCCCCGACGGCCCCGGACCCGCCCGGCGCCCAGGCCCTGTCGGTGCCGAAGGGCGAGATCCGCTTCGACCAAATCCGCTTCGCCTATGGCCGCGATTCCGGCGTGCTGCAGGGCTTTGACCTGACCGTAGCGCCGGGGGAGCGCGTCGGCCTGGTCGGCCATTCCGGCGCGGGCAAGACCACCGCCATCAACCTGCTGCTGCGTTTCTTCACGCCGGAGGAAGGCCGCATCCTGGTCGATGGCCAGGACATCGCCGCCGTCACGCAGGAAAGCCTTCGCGGCGCCATCGGCGTGGTCACCCAGGACACCGCGCTGCTGCATCGCTCCATCCTGGAGAACATCCGCTACGGCCGCCCCGATGCGACGCTGGCGGAGGTGGAGGAAGCCGCCCGCCGCGCCGAAGCGCATGGCTTCATCACCGATCTATCGGATTGGCGCGGCCGCAGCGGCTTCGAAGCGCATGTCGGCGAACGCGGCGTGAAACTCTCCGGCGGCCAGCGCCAGCGCATCGCCATCGCCCGCGTGCTGCTGAAGGACGCGCCGATCCTGGTACTGGATGAGGCGACGAGCGCCCTCGATTCCGAAGTGGAGGCCGCGATCCAGGAAAGCCTGGAACGGCTGATGGCCGGCAAGACGGTGATCGCGGTGGCGCACCGGCTTTCGACGCTGGCGCGGATGGACCGGCTGGTGGTGCTGTCCCAGGGGCGCGTGGCGGAAGAAGGGACGCACGCCGAATTGCTGGCGCGGGATGGGGTCTATGCGAAGCTGTGGAAGCGGCAGTCCGGCGGGTTCATCGGGGAGTAGTCGCGCCTGCCCCCCACCCCGACCCTCCCCCGCAAGCGCGGGGGTGGGTCGGGGTGGGGGATGGCGCAACTCGACCCAACCCGCTCACAGCCCCTGCGTCGCGATCTCCGTCCTGATCTCATCGATCAGCCGCAGCCGCCCGTCCCGCCCCTCGATATGCCAGAAGGTCCAGCCATTGCAGGACGGCGCCTGCTGCAATTCCGCGCCCACCTTGTGGATGGACCCCGTCGCCGCCCCGCAGCGCAGCGTGCCATCGGCGCCGACCACGGCGCGCCAGCGCTTGTGCCGATCCGTCAGCGTGGTCCCCGCCGGCACCAGGCCGCGTTCCACCAGCAGCCCGAAGGCCACGCGCGGCTGTTCCCGCTTGTTCGGCAGCGCGAGTGCCGCGCTTTCCGGCATCGCCTCGACCGCCTCGATCCGCGCCCGCGCGGCGGCGGCATAGCCCTCGTCCCGCTCGATGCCGATGAAGCGCCGACCGAGCCGCTTGGCCACCGCCGCCGTGGTCCCGGTGCCGAGGAAGGGGTCCAGCACGACCTCCCCCGGCTGGGTGCAGGAAACGAGCACGCGGTGCAGCAGCGCTTCCGGCTTCTGGGTCGGGTGCAGCTTCTTGCCGTCCTCGCCCCGCAGCCGTTCCGCGCCCGTGCACAGCGGGAAATACCAGTCGCTCCGCATCTGCACGTCGTCGTTCAGCGACTTCATGGCGGCGTAGTTGAAGCGGTAGCGGGATTCGGCGCCGCGGGCGGCCCAGATCAGCGTCTCATGCGCATTGGTGAAGCGCCGGCCGCGGAAATTCGGCATCGGGTTCGCCTTGCGCCAGATGACGTCGTTCAGCAGCCAGAAGCCGAGGTCCTGCATGGCGGTGCCGAGGCGGAACACGTTGTGGTAGCTGCCCACCACCCAGAGCGTGCCGTCCTTGCGCAGCACGCGCCGGCATTCCGTCAGCCATTCCCGCGTGAAGGCGTCATAGGCCGCGAAATCACTGAACTGGTCCCACGCATCGTCCACGCCATCGACGATGCTGTCATCCGGGCGCCGCAGCTCCCCCCGCAATTGCAGGTTATAGGGCGGGTCCGCAAAGACGGCGTGCACCGAGGCCGGCGGCAGGCGCCGCAGCATCGCGATGCAGTCGCCGACCATCACCTCATCCAGCGGCAGGTCGAGACCGGTACCCATCGTTACGCCAGCAACCCCACTGCGAATCGAGCCCCCACCATGCGCGGCGCCGAGTCGCGCCGTCAACCGACCGGCGCCACAAGCTGCAGCGAAGCCTGGTCAACCGGTGCAAATCCCCGCCGGTGGTGGCGCGTGGGACCCACTTCCGCCAGCCGCGCCCGGTGCGCGACCGTCGGATAGCCCTGGTTGCGGGCAAAACCCCAACCGGGGTGGCGCCGATCGAGCCGCGCCATCGCCCGGTCCCGTGTGACCTTCGCCAGGATGGATGCGGCGGCGATGGACAGGCTCACCCCATCCCCCCCCACCACGCAGCGCACGGGGCAGGGCAAGGGCGGCGCCATGTGCCCATCCACCAGCGCCAGGTCCGGCACCACAAGCAGCCTGGCCAGCGCCCGCGCCATGGCCAGGTGGCTGGCGCGGAGGATGTTGATCCGCCCGATCTCCGCGACGGAGGCGCCGGCAATGGCGAAGACGACCTCCCCCCGGGCGGCGGCGGCCAGGAGCGCGGCGAAGGCGGCATCGCGCCGCGCGGCGGTCAGCTTCTTGCTGTCATCCAGCAGGGCGGCCAGCGCGGGGGCGGGCGCCGCCAGGAAGACCACGGCCGCCGCCAGCACCGGCCCGGCCAGCGGCCCGCGGCCGACCTCGTCCAGCCCCGCGACCAGGCCCCCCGCTTCCGATTCCAGCGCAAAATCCGGCATGGCCCCGTGATACCGCCCCCGGCAACCCCGCGCCATCGCGCCGCGTTCGCGCCTCGAAGACGGCAAGGGATCGAGAGCGATGGACAAGCGCAGCCTGCGGCTGGCGGCGGAGAGCGTGCAGCCCGCGCCCTTCGTCATCCCCGGCGCCACCGGCGGCATCTTCCGCATCCAGATCCTGAACGAGGATGCCGGCCGCGGCGTCGTCACCAGCATCGTCCACATCCCCCCCGGCGGCGTCATCCCCGCCCATTGCCACCGCGCGGGGGCGGAGATGCACTACCTGCTGGAAGGCGACCTGACCGATGGCGGGGAAGCCCTGCCCATCGGCGGCTTCACCACCCAGGCCGCCGGCGTGGTGCATGGCCCGCATGAAAGCCGCGGCGGCGCCCGGGTGCTGACGGTGCAGAGCTGGCAATCCGCCGATGGAGATTTCGATTTCGAGCCCGCCGCCGAGGCGACGGAGGCAACCCCCACCGGAGAGCTTCAGGACGGTCGCCTGCCATCGCCCGGGACGCAGAAGGTGGATGAGGGTGCGCAGGAGCAAGCGCGAGAGGAAGCGGCCTCCCCGGAAGGCAAGGGCTACAGCTGACCCTCCCGAAATCGCTGGATTCTGGACGATATTCCCTTTATGTTCCCATCATCATCGGCCCGAGCCATGCCTGATGCGGCCCAGGGTGACTGGTCGGGGTGGCCAGTCGGGGTCGGGCGGCGGGCTCGCCGCGAAAACGGTGCTAAAAGTGCTAAAACGGCTAAATCCATAGTATTTTTGAGGGCCGCGCCCTGGGCGGGCACAGGCCGGCACCCCCCTCCGAAAACGGTGCCAAACGCGGCTGAACCCGCAGAATTCCTGGACAAAGCTAGCCCGACCGCCGTTCCGCCATGCGCAGCGCGGCCGTGAGGCGGGAGAAGGCGTACCAGAAAGCCCCGTGCCCCGGCGCCCCCTGCCCAGGCACGGCCTCCGGCCCCGCCGGATCGCCCCGCCTCAGCACGGTGAGGCGCGCCTCGTAGCGGCCGCGCATGTTTTCCAGGAAGGCGCCGGTCGCGGCCATGTACTGTTCCAGCATCTCGGCGGCGATCTCGATCTCCGCCTGCGGCCGCCCATGCAGCGTCAGCGCCTTCAGGGACCGGCTGTCGGTGGCCAGCTGGATGTGCAGGCGGTGAAGCTCCGCCAGGTGCCGGGCGATGGCCTGCCGCAGCTCCTTCGCTGTGTCGGTCTCGGTCATGCAGGAAGGCTGCGCCGGCAGGCATGAAAGCGGCGTTAAGAACCGCCCGTACCGGTATCGGCGCCGGCCAGGGAAGGCAGGGTGGCCAGCGCCTCCCCGGCCGCGGCGCGGGCGGCGGCGAGGTCGGCGCCTTCCTCCCGCACCATCGCCATGGCTTCCGAAACCTCCTTCACCGCGGTCTGCCAGGACGCGCCCCGGCGGGCATCGGCGGGCAGGCGGAGCATGGCGCGCTCCACCTCGTTCAGCGCCTGGCGGAGGCGCGATGTGCCGGCGGAGGGTGTGATGCCCCCCTCCTCCAGCCGCTTCAGCACGTCCCGCAGCCCGTCCTCGGCGTCCCGCAGGGTGCGCATCGCCTCCACCGTCGCACCGCTGGTGGCCGCGGGGGGGCTGGGCGGTGCCTGGGCAAAAGCTTGTGACAGGGAGAGGGCGGCAAGCAGGGCAAGCGCAATCGGTCGGTGCATGGGGTGCACTCCTTCCGCCCTCCGAACGCCGCGCCACCCCGCCGGTTGCCCGCCCCCCTTTTCGTCCACCCCAAAGATCGCAGATGATGGGGGCAGAGAAGATCTGGGGAACGAGAGCCATGGCGAAGTTCGGATTGAGCCAATCGGTGCGGCGCGTGGAGGACCCCCGCCTGCTGACGGGGCGCGGCCGCTACACCGACGACATCGCCATGCCCGGTGAGGCCGTGGGCGCCGTGCTCCGCAGCCCGCACGCCCATGCGAGGATTACCGGCATCGATACCAGCGCCGCCAAGGCCGTGCCGGGCGTGCTGGCGGTGATCACGGGCGCCGACCTGCAGGCGGCGGGCCTGGGCGAGGTGCCCTGCATCATCCCGCTGAAGAACAAGGACGGCACGCCGCGCGCCAACACGCCGCGCCTGGCGCTGGCCACCGACACGGTCCGCCATGTCGGCGACCCCGTCGCCTTCATCGTGGCCGAGACCGCCCAGGCGGCGCGCGACGGCGCGGAAGCGGTGATGGTGGACTATGATGTCCTGCCCGCGGCGACGGACCTCGCCACCGCCTGGCAGGCCGGGCAGCCGCAGGTCTGGGAGGGTGCCGCCAGCAACGTCGCCTTCGATTGGGAAGCCGGCGACAAGGCCAAGACGGAAGCTGCCTTCGCCCGCGCCGCCCATGTCACGCGGCTGACGGTGGTGAACAACCGCGTCGTCGTCGCCAGCATGGAAACCCGCGCCGCCGTCGCCGCCTGGGAAGGCGACAAGCTGACGCTGCACACCAACACCCAAGGCTCCTGGCTGGTGAAGAACCTGCTGGCGGGCAATGTCTTCAACATCCCGCCGGACAATGTCCGCGTCATCACCCCCGATGTCGGCGGCGGCTTCGGGATGAAGCTGTATCTCTACGCCGAACACGTGCTGGTGGCCTTCGCCGCGAAGCAGGTCGGCCGCCCCGTGAAGTGGACCAGCGAACGGTCGGAAGCCTTCCAGTCCGACACCCATGGCCGCGACAACATCACCCTCGGTGAACTCGCCACCGACGCCAACGGCAAGTTCCTGGCGCTGCGCACGCGCAACTACGCGAATATGGGTGCCTATCTCAGCACCTTCGCGCCCTTCATCCCGACCGGTGCCGGCACCAAGGTCCTCGCCAGCGTCTACGGCTTCGAAGCCATCTACGCGAATGTGATCGGCGTGCTGACCAACACCGTGCCCGTCGATGCCTATCGCGGCGCCGGAAGGCCGGAGAGCAACTACCTGGTCGAGCGCATGATCGACGCTGCCGCGGCCGAACTGAAGATCGACCGGATCGAGCTGCGCCGGCGCAACATGGTGACGCAGGCCGCGATGCCCTTCGTCTCCGCCATGGGCCAGCGCTACGACAGCGGCGATTTTCTCCAGCTGATGGACAGCGCGCTCGCCAAGATCGACTGGGCCGGGTTCCCGGCGCGACGTGCCGAAGCCGAGAAGCGCGGCAAGCGCCGCGGCATCGGCCTGGCCTACTACCTGGAAGCCACCGGCGGCGGCCCGACGGAGAACGCGAAGGTCGTCTTCGCTGATGACGGCTACGTCGATGTCTATGTCGGCACGCAATCCACCGGCCAGGGGCATGAAACCGCCTACGCCATGCTCACGCAGCATGAGCTCGGCGTGCCCATGGAGAAGATCCGCATCCAGCAGGGGGACAGCGAAACCCTGCCCTCCGGCGGCGGCACCGGCGGCGCGCGCAGCCTCTATTCCGAGGGGCAGGCGATCCTCGTCACCACCGCCTCGGTGGTCGAGAAGGGCAAGCAGGCTGCGGCGGAGCATCTGGAAACTTCCGTCGCCGACATCGAATTCACGCCGGCTGCCGGCCGCTTCGATGTCGCGGGCACGGACAGGGGCGTCGGCGTCCTGGAACTCGCCGCCATCCAGCGGAAGCGCGTGGCGGCGGGGCAGTCCACGCTGCTGCTCGACGCCATGGAGACCGCGAAGATCGAGGCCCATACCTTCCCCAATGGCTGCCATGTGGCGGAGGTGGAGGTGGACCCGGAGACCGGCATCGTCTCCGTCCCCCGCTATATCGTGGTGGACGATGTCGGCCACGCGCTGAACCCGCTGATCGTGCGCGGCCAGGTGCATGGCGGCGTGGCGCAGGGCCTCGGCCAGGCGCTGCATGAGCGCACGGCCTATGACAATGCCAGCGGCCAGCTGCTCTCGGCGTCCTTCATGGACTACACGCTGCCGCGCGCCGATGACCTGCCGGACATCGACGTCGATCTGATCGAGGTGACGTGCGAGACCAACCCGCTCGGCGTGAAAGGCGCGGGTGAGGCCGGTGCCGTGGGCTCTCCGCCCGCTGCGATGAACGCACTGGTGGATGCGCTGACGCCTGTCGGCATCACGCATATGGACATGCCCGCCACGCCGGAGACGGTGTGGAAGGCGATCGAGGCGGCGAAGGCGGCCTGACGACGGTCCAGGGGCGGTTCGCCCCTGGCGGATGGGGTCCGGGGAAGGCAGCGCCTTCCCCGTTCACCACTCCCCGTAGAAGACGCCCGCCGCCTTGTGACGGTCGGTGCGCAACTCCGCCTCCGCCCAGGTCAGCGTCGTGCGGCGCTTCAGCCGCGTGAACCATTCCAGCAGCTTCTCCCGCGCCGCCTGGCGCACGCCTTCCAGCGCAGGATCGGCGCCGAGGTCGTGGAACTCCTCCGGGTCCGCCTGAAGGTCGAAGAGCTGCGGCCGGTGCCCGCTGGTCCAGTGCACGTATTTCCACCGCGCATCCCGCAGCATCCACGCATGATGCTGCCCCGTGGGATGGCCGAGCCGCCGCCGCGCACCGCGGAAAGTCCAGTCCAGCTCGCTGACCACCGCATCCCGCCAGGGGGTCGCGACACCACGCGTCAACGGCAGCAGCGACCGGCCCTCCACCCGATGCTCTGCCGCCGGAAGCCCCAGCGCGTCGAGGATGGTGGGCACCACATCGATCGCCTCCACGAAGCGGTCATCGACCGTGCCGCGCGTGGCATCCGCGTCCGCCGAGGGATCGAACAGCAGGAAGGGAACCCGCTGGACGCAGTCGTGGAACAGCTCCTTCTCGCCGAGCCAATGGTCGCCGAGATAGTCCCCGTGGTCGGAGCAGAAGACCACCATCGTGTCGCGCCAGCGCCCCAGCCGCTCCATCGCCTCCCACACCCGGCCGAGATGGTCGTCGAGTTGCGTGATCAGCCCCTGATAGGCGGGGCGGACGGTGGTGATGCAGTCATCGTTCTGGAAGCTCTCGCTCACTTCCTCCCGCTGCCATTCCCGCAGCAGCGGATGCGCGCCCGCCTCGCGCTCCGCGGGGTGGCGTGACACCGGCAGGCATTGGTTGGGCGAATACATGGCGTGGTAGGGCGCGGGCGCGATGTAGCGCCAGTGCGGCTTCACATAGGACAAATGCAGCACCCAAGGGTCATCGCCCTGGCGGTCCATGAAGCCGATGGCCTGGTCGGTGGTGTAGGCGGTCTCGCTATGCTCCTCCCTCACGCGGGCGGGCAGGCGGGCATTGCGCATCTTCCAGCCGCTGCGGATCTGGCCTTCCTCATCCTCCACGGCGATCACGTAGTCGGTCCAGGGATCGGCGCTGTCATAGCCCTTCGCGCGCAGCCAATCGGCATAGGCGCTGTCTGGCTCGGCGTGGTGGCCATCATGGCGGTCCACCAGGGTGAACCATCCCTCCTTCAGCAGTGCCGCCAGATCGTGCTGGCCGTCCAGCTGCAGGCGCTTCATGCCATGCGCATCCGGCAGCATGTGGGTCTTGCCCGCCAGCGCCAGCGTCCTTCCGGCCTCCCGCAGATGCCAGCCCAGCGTCACCTCCCCGACCGACAGCGGCACGCGGTTATGCGTGGCGCCGTGGGAGGAGACGTAGCGGCCGGTGTAGTAGGACATGCGCGAAGGGCCGCAGATGCCGGATTGCACATAGGCCTGCGCGAAGCGCACGCCCCGCGCGGCCAGCGCATCGATGTGGGGTGTGCGCAGGAAGGGATGCCCGGCGCAGCCCAGGTGGTCCCAGCGCAGCTGGTCCACCATGATGAAGAGCACGTTGTGGATCGCGGTCATCGGTCCTGCCCGGAAAGCGTCCGGGCAAGGCTAGGCCAGGCAGCCTCGGTTCAGAAGGGGCGGCAGACCGGATCGTCACCGCCCCCCCTCAGGTCAGATCTCCGCGTAGCTGCCGTTGCGCCAGACGTAGAAGACGTAGTCAGGCACGGTCACGTCGCCCTTGGCGTCGAAGCCGATATCGCCCAGCACCGTCTGCCAGGGGCCGCCCGACTTCAGCAGGGCCGCGATGCGGCGCGGATCCACGCCGTTGTTGCGCGTGGCCGCCGCGGCCCAGATCTGGATGGCAGCATAGGTGTAGAGGACATAGCCCTCCGGATCGATGTTCCGGGCGCGGAAGGCCTGCACGACGGATGCCGCCGTCGGGCGCTTGCGCGGGTCGCTGCTGAAGGTCATCAGCGTGCCCTCGCCAGCCGCGCCGGTGATCTGCCAGAACTCGTTCGTCACCAGCGCATCGCCGCCGATCAGCGTGATGTTCAGCCCCCGCTCCTTCGCCTGGCGCAGGATGAGGCCCGATTCGGTGTGGTAGCCGCCGACATACACCACCTGGACGTTCGCCTGCTGGAGGCGGGAGACGATGGCGGAATAGTCACGCTCCCCGGGCGTATAGGCGCTGAACAGGGCCTCCGTGACGCCGGCGCCGTTCAGCGCCTTCTTCGTCTCCTCCGCCAGGCCACGGCCATAGGCGGAATTGTCGTGCAGGATGGCGATGCGCTGGCCGCGCATGTTCTGCGCCATGTAGCGCCCGGCCACCTGGCCCTGCTGATCATCCCGCCCGCAGACGCGGAAGGTGTTCCAGCCGCCCTCATCCGTGAAGCGGGGATTGGTGGAGGCCGGGCTGATCTGCAGCACGCCTTCCTCCGCATAGACCTTGCTGGCCGGGATCGAACTGCCGGAGCAGAAATGCCCCGCCACCAGCGCCACGCGGCGCGACGACAGTTGGTTGGCGACGGAGACCGCCTGGCGCGGGTCGCAGGCATCGTCACCCACTTCAAGTGCGAGCTGCCGGCCCAGCACCCCGCCCGCGGCGTTGATGTCGGCGACCGCCTGTTCGGCACCGGCGCGCATCTGGCCGCCGAAGGCCGCGTATTGGCCCGTCATCGGCCCCGCCGTGGCAATGCGGATCGGGCCCGACTGGGCGATCGCGCCGCCCGCCCCCGCCAAGAATGCCGGCGCGGCCAGCGCGCCGCCCAGCATCGTCCTGCGCTTCAGCATCCCGTCTCTCCCTCACATGGCCGGCGCCGCCGGCGCGAAACAACAACCTAGGTCAGCAGCAAGGAGGAAGGCCAGCACCCATCGCAGCCCCGGCGCAACACCCTCGTGCCCCTTGGCGCAACCGTGCGACAGCCACGGCGTTGCCGCCCCGTATCGCCGGAGGGAAGCGCCATGCGGGATACCGGCGGCTGGCGGCCCGATCTTCGGGGTATGGATGGCGACATGCCGTTCCAGCGCCCTGTCCGGCGCATGCAGCGGATTGCCTGGCTGCTGATGCCGGCTGTCCTGGCCCTGTTACTGGCGGGCGCCTTTGGCCGTGGCGGCAGGCTGGCGGCGGCGGAGCGCAACCAGGGCGGCGTCACGGTGGAATGGGCGCGCATCCAGCGGCTTGGCGCCCCGATCCCCCTGCGCGTGACGCTGCCGCCGGGCGACGGCGCCATCCGGCTGGACAGTGGCTTCCTGCGATCCTGGCGGCTGGGGGAGGTAACGCCCCAGCCCCGTGCCATCCAGGCCGGCCCCGATGGCGCGAGGCTGCTGCCCGCTGCCACCGATGCCGGCGCCACCGTGGTGATGGAGGCCGAGCCGCGGGGCTGGCCGGGCCCGAGGCGGCTTCGGATTCGCGCCGGTGGCCAGGATTTCGACCTTCCCGTGCTTGTCTGGCCGTGATGAAGGGCCTGCCCCTGTCGGCGGCCGGTTGATGGACAGCGTGCTGCGCACCGCCGCGCTCTGCCTGGCCCTGCTGCAGGTAGGGGGGGAGGCCACGCAGCAGGCGTTCAGGCCGCGCGGGAACGCCAGGGCATCACGAGGGTGGCGGAGATCCGCTGTGCGGTGCCGGAGGCGGATGGGATGATCACGGTGATCCCGCACTGGCCTCGTGACCGGACGGCGGCGTGACCAGCGCATCGATCGCGGTGGCCAGGGCGATGTCGCGGTCGGACAGCCCGCCGGCGTCATGCGTGGTCAGCAGGATGTCCACGCGGTTCCACACATTGCTCCATTCGGGGTGGTGGTCCTGCTTCTCCGCCAGCAGGGCGACGCGGGCCATGAAGCCCCAGGCCTCGTTGAAGTCGCGGAAGCGGAAGCGGCGGGTGATGGCGTCACGGCCTTCCGCCATCCGCCAGGCCGGCAACCGGTCGGGCAGGGAAGCACGGGCTTCGGCATCCAGGGGAAGGGGCTGGGGCATCGGTGGCTCCTGGTTCTGCTTGACGTGGAAGGCGCGGCGGGCTGCAAGGCGGCATGACCCGAATCAGCCACCCGCCGACCATCGAAGACATCGTGGAGATGGCCGAACAGGCGTTTTCCGCCATCCCCAAGGAACTGCGCGACCTCGTCCGCGGTGCCGCCATCATGGTGGAGGACGTGGCGGATGAGGAGACCGCGGCGGAGGTGGGCCTGGAGAGTCCCTGGGCACTGACCGGCCTCTACCGCGGCACGCCGATGACGCAGAAGAGCGTCTTCGACACGCCGTCGGAGCCCGACAGCATCACGCTGTACCGGGAACCGATCCTGCTGGAATGGGTGGAGACCGGGGAGGATCTGTTCCGCCTCGTCCGCAACGTGCTGATCCATGAGATCGCGCATCATTTCGGCTTCTCCGACGACGATATCGACCGCCTGGAAGGCGGCGACTGATTCTTCCTCGCGCGAAGGCTGAGGCTGCCCGCGAACCGGCTTTCTCATCTTTCGGCGGATCGCCGCCCCGGCATTAACCGCGTCGTTACCCGCTACCCGGCAGAACCTGCCCAGCCGACATGGTCGGCATGGGGATGGCAGGATGTCTCGCTGGGGTTCGGGTGCAGGATGCGCCGGGCAGGGCTTCGCGGCCCGGGATGATGCACCGCGGGGCGGCGCATGGGGGGGCTGATCGAACAGCTCCGTGCGCTGGGCACGCTACGCCTGGCGGCCATGGCGGGTGTCGGCCTGGCGGTGCTGGGCCTGGTGGCCTGGCTGGCGCTGCGGGCGGCGGAACCGCCGATGGCGCTGCTCTACGGGGACCTCGACCCGCGCGATGCCGGGCAGGTGGTGCAGGCGCTGGACCGCGCGCGCATTCCCTACCGCCTGGCCGCCGGCGGTGCGCAGGTGATGGTCGCGGAAGCCGATGTGCCGCGCGTGCGCCTGATGCTGGCGCGCGATGGCCTGCCGGCGGGCGGGTCGGTCGGCTATGAGATCTTCGACCGTGGCGAGAGCCTGACCACCACCCCCTTCCAGCAGGACATCAACCGCGTCCGCGCCCTGGAAGGCGAATTGTCCCGCACCATCCGCGGCCTGTCCGGCGTGCGCACCGCGCGCGTCCACCTGGTGCTGCCGCGGCGGGAGCCTTTCTCCCGCGAAAGGGGCGAAGCGCAGGCCAGCGTCGTCATCGCCATGCAGGGCGCGCAGCGGCTGGACCGCGAAGGCGTGCAGGCGGTGCTGCACCTCGTCGCCGCCGCGGTCCCCGGGCTGCGGCCGCAGAACGTCTCCATCGTGGACAGCCGGGGTGAGCTGATGGCCCGCGGCGGCCAGGCGCTGACCGGCCCCGCCGCCGCCCAGACCGGGGAGGAGTTGCGCCGCGCCGCCGAACAGCGCCTGGCGCGCGGGGTGGAGGACCTGCTGGAGCGCACGCTGGGCCCAGGCCGCGTGCGGGCGGAAGCCTCGGTCGAGATGGATTTCGACCGCGTGCAGACCACCGAGGAACGCTTCGACCCCGAGAACCAGGTGCCGCGCAGCACCCAATCCAACAGCGAGAGCAGCCGGAGCGGCGAAGCCGGCAACGTCTCCGTCGCCAACCAGCTGCCGGGTGCGGAATCGCAGGGCGGCGGCAGCCAGACGCAATCCTCCCGGTCCGAGGAAACGACGAATTTCGAGATAGGCCGCACCACGCGCAACACGCTGCGCGAACAGCCGGCGCTACGGCGCCTGTCGGTGGCAGTGCTGGTGGACGGGGTGTGGGAGCCGCAGGCGAACGGCCCGCCGCAGTTCCGCGAACGATCGGCGGAGGAATTGCAGCGCATCGCGTCCCTCGTGCGCTCCGCCGTCGGCTTCAACGAACAGCGCGGCGACCGCGTGGACGTGGTCAATCTCCGCTTCGCGGAACCGCCGCCGCTGGATGCGCTGCAGGAAGGGTTCACCATCCTCGGCCAGACCATCCCGCCGGCGCTGCTGGGGCGGCTGACGGAAACCGCCATCCTGGCGCTGGTGGCCCTGGCCGCGATCCTGCTGGTGGGCCGCCCGATGGCGACCCGCCTGACGGTGGCGCTGATGCCCCAGCCCGCGCTGGCCGGCGCCGGGGCAGGCGGCGACGCCGCCGCCGCGATCGGTCCGGACGGCGCGCCGATCGCGCTGCCCGCCGGGGCCGCCGCCACGGCGCCGGATGGCACGCCGCTGCTGCCTGGCCAGGCCGCCAAGCCCGGGGAGCCGGATGCGGAGGGCATGGTGGATGTGGCGCGGATCGAGGGGCAGATGCGCGCCTCCGCCCTCGCCGCGCTCGCGCAGCTTGTCGACCAGAACACTGATGCCAGCGTGCAGGTGATCCGCCGCTGGCTGGCGCCGGAGGATGCATCGTGAGTGGGTTCCTGACCGGGCCGCAGAAGGCCGCGACCCTGATGCTGGCGCTGGGGGAGGAGCAGGCGGCCAAGATCTTCGGCCGGCTGCATGAGGATGAGATCCGCGACCTGTCCCTGGCCATGGCAGCCCTCGGCAATGTGGGGGCGGAGGCGGTGGAGGAGGTGGTGCGGGAATTCCGCACCCAGCTCGGCCAGGCCGGGCACCTCGTCGGCTCCTACGAAAGCACCGAACGCCTGCTGCTGAAGACGCTGCCGAAGGAGCGCGTCATGCAGATCATGGAGGAGATCCGCGGTCCCGCGGGCCGCACCATGTGGGACAAGCTGGGCAATGTGAACGAGGCGGTTCTCGCGAACTACCTCAAGAACGAGTACCCGCAGACCGTCTCCGTCGTGCTGTCCAAGGTGCGGCCGGACCATGCCGCGCGCGTGCTGGCGTTGCTGCCCGAAGGCTTCGCCATGGAAGTGGTGATGCGCATGCTGCGGATGGAGACGGTGCAGAAGGAAGCACTGGAAGGCGTGGAGCGCACGCTGCGCATGGAATTCATGTCCAACCTGGCGCGCGGTTCGCGCCGGGATGCGCATGAAGTCATGGCCGAGATCTTCAACAACCTCGACCGTGCCGCGGAAGGGCGCATCCTGTCGGCGCTGGAGGAACGGTCGCGCGAGAGTGCCGAGAAGATCCGCGCGCTGATGTTCACCTTCGACGACCTCCAGCGCCTCGACCAGCAGGGCATCCAGGCACTGCTGCGCTCCGTGCCGAAGGACAAGCTGACGCTGGCGCTGAAGGGCGCGTCGGAGACGCTGCGGGACATGTTCTTCCGCAACCTCTCCGAACGTGCCTCCAAGCTGCTGAAGGACGATCTCGCGGCGCTTGGCCCCGTCAAGCTTCGCGACGTGGATGACGCGCAGGCCTCGATCGTCGCCATGGCGAAGGACCTGGCGGCGCAGGGCCAGATCCAGATCGCCGACGGGCGCGATGACGAGATGGTGGCCTGATGCTGGCGCTTCGCCTGCCGGACCTGTCGAAGCCGCCGCCACCGCCGGCGCCGCCGCCCCCACCGCCGCCGCCCGATCCGGCGCTGGTGGAGGCGATCCGCACGGAGGCGGAGGAGGCGGGCCGCGCAATCGGCCACGCGGAAGGGCTGGCGGAAGGCCGCGCGATGCAGGCGGCCGCGCAGGAAGCCGCGATGCAGCGGGCGCTGGAAGCGGTGGCGCGCGCGATGGAGGCGGCGGCGGAGGCAGGGCGCAACGTCGCGGAGGAATCGGCGGCGGCGCTGGCCTCGCTGCTCGCGCGCATGCTCGACCATGTGCTGCCCGGCGCCTGCGAACGCGCGGGCCCCGACATCGTCGCGCGGCTGGTCGTGCCGCTGCTGCCCGCCATCGCGGATCGGCCGGAAGCGGTGCTGCATGTGGCGCCCGCGCTGGTCGATCCGATCGCCGCGCGGATGCCGCCCGGCGGGCCCGAGGTGGTGGCGGATGCGGCCGTGGCGCCGGGCGATGCGCGCCTGGCATGGCGGGATGGCGCGCAGCTGGTGGAACTGGCGATGCGGCGAGCAGCGGTGGTGGATGCGCTGCGCGCGGCAGGGGTGTGGGACGATGAGCAGGGAGAGAGCGCATGAGCGCCGATGATGGCTTCGAGGCCGTGCCCGCGACCGAGGCGCAGCAGGGCGCGTCGAATGTCGGTGGCCCGCGCGACCTGGACGCGGTGTACGACATCCCCGTGCAGGTCAGCGCCGTGCTCGGCCGCGCCACCATGCAGGTGTCGCAGCTGCTGAAGCTCGGCCGCGGCGCGGTGGTGGAGCTGGACCGCAAACTCGGTGAGGCCGTGGACATCTACGTCAACAACCGCCTGGTCGCGCGCGGGGAAGTCGTGATGGTCGATGACAATCGGCTGGGCGTGACGATGACAGAAATCGTCAAGTCCGACCGGGGCGGCTGAGACCATGGCCAGGCTGCTGATCGTCGGCTCCCTGGAAGGGGAGCTCGGTTCCGCCGCCCGCGTCGCCATCGCGCGCGGCGCCAAGCTTGGCCATGCCGAGGGTGTCGCGGCAGGGCTGGAGCGGCTGCGGGCGGAGGGTGCCGACCTCGCGCTGGTCGATCTGCGGCATGACGTGGCCTGGCTGGTCCAGGCGATGGCGGCGGAACGCATCGCCTGCCCGGTGGTGGCCTGCGGGCGCGCCGAGGATGGCGATGCGGCGGTGCGCGCGATCGAGGCCGGCGCGCGGGACTTCCTGCCGCTGCCGCCGGATGCGGACCTCATCATCGCGATGCTCCAGGCCGCTGGCGCGGCGCCGTCGCGGGACGGGCCCATCGCGCGCGACCCGGCGATGACCACGCTGCTGGCGCGCGTCGCGCAGGTGGCGCGGGCGGAGGCTTCCGTGCTGCTGACAGGCGAATCCGGCACCGGCAAGGAGGTTCTGGCGCGGCACCTGCACGCGATCTCGAAGCGCGCGCGTGGGCCCTTCGTGGCGCTGAACTGCGCCGCCCTGCCGGAGACGCTGCTGGAGAGCGAGCTGTTCGGGCATGAGAAGGGCGCCTTCAGCGGCGCCGTCGCGATGCGCAAGGGCAAGTTCGAACAGGCCGAAGGCGGCACGCTGCTGCTGGACGAGATCGGGGAGATGGACCCGCGCCTGCAGGCCAAGATTTTACGAGTCATCCAGGAAAGGGAGGTGGACCGGCTGGGTGGTGGCGCGCCCATCAAGGTTGATGTGCGGTTGCTGGCGGCGACCCATCGCGACCTGGCGCAGGAAGTGGCGAGGGGACGGTTCCGGGAGGACCTTTTCTTCCGCCTCAACGTCATCGCGCTGCGCATCCCGCCGCTGCGCGAAAGGCCCGCGGATATCCTGCCTTTGGCCGAGCATTTCGCCCTGCACTACGCCCGCGCCAATGGCCTGCCGGAACGCGGCCTTTCGCTGGTCGCGCGCCAGGCGCTGCTATCCCACCCCTGGCACGGCAATGTGCGGGAGCTGGAGAACACCATCCACCGCGCCGTGCTGCTGGCGGAGGGGCATGAGATCGCGCCGGAGGCGATCGAGCTGACGCAGCGCGCGGTGATGGAGGCCACGCCGGTCCCGGCTTCGCCCAACGCGCCACCCCCGACGCCGCCCACCAACCGCGTGGCCGCGCTGGTGGGGCGGAAGATGGAGGAAGTGGAGCGCGACCTGATCCTGGAGACGCTGTCCCATTGCCTCGGCAACCGGACGCGGGCGGCGGAGATCCTCGGCATCTCCATCCGCACGCTGCGCAACAAGCTGCAGGATTACCGCGCGGCGGGGATACCGGTGCCGGCGGCACCCGGGCAGATGACGCCGCCGCTGCCGGTCGCGGTCTGACCCTTGGCCGGCATCACGCTGCCTTCCTGGTTGGGGCGTGCGCGGCCTTCGGGCGATATCGCGCTGGGCCTTGGCGTCGTCATGCTGGTGGCGGTGCTGGTGGTGCCGCTGCCGACCTGGCTGCTGGATGCGGGGCTTGCCGTCTCCATCACGGCCTCGGTCCTCGTCCTCATGGTCGCGCTGTTCATGAACCGGCCGCTGGACTTCACCAGCTTCCCGACCGTGCTGCTGCTGACCACGCTGCTGCGCCTGTCGCTGAACGTCGCCACCACGCGCGCGATCCTGACGCACGGCCATGAAGGGCCGCAGGCCGCGGGACATGTCGTCTCCGCCTTCGGCGGCTTCCTGATGGGCGGCGACGTGCTGGTCGGCCTGATCGTCTTCGCCATCCTGCTGATCGTGAATTTCGTCGTCGTCACCAAGGGTTCCGGCCGCATCGCGGAAGTGGCCGCGCGCTTCAGCCTGGATGCCATGCCAGGCAAGCAGATGGCGATCGATGCGGATCTGTCCGCCGGCGTGATCACGGAGGAACAGGCCCGGCTGCGGCGGAAGGAGCTGGAGGAGGAGAGCGGCTTCTACGGCGCCATGGATGGTGCCGCGAAATTCGTTCGCGGTGACGCCATCGCGGGCCTCATCACCACGCTCATCAACCTGCTGGCCGGCATCGCCATCGGCACGCTGCGCCAGGGGCTGCCCTTCGGGGAAGCGGTGACGACCTTCTCCGTCCTCACGGTCGGCGATGGACTGGTGGGGCAGATCCCGTCGCTGCTGGTCTCCATCGCGGCGGGCATCGTCGTCACCAAGGGTGGCGTGGAAGGCCGTGCCGACCAGGCGCTGGCGCTGCAGTTGGGCGGCGCCAAGCCGATGGCCATGGCGGGCGGCGCGGCGGTGCTGATGGGGCTGATGCCGGGCATGCCGCTGCTGCCCTTCCTGGCGCTGGCTGGCGCGGCGGCCTGGGGCGCGCGGGTGCAATACATGGCGGAGCGCGCGGCCGATGCGAAGGCCAATGCGCCGCCGCCCCCGCCGGGGGAACCGCCGGCCAGCGATGCGCTGAAGATGGATTTGCTGCGGCTAGAACTGGGCTACGGCCTGCTGTCGCTGGCGGCCGGGGACGCGCCGCGGCTGTCGGAACAGATCCGCACGCTGCGCAAGACCACGGCGCAGGAACTGGGTTTCGTGCTGCCCAGCGTCCGCATCCAGGACAATCTGCAACTGCCCCCCGATACCTATGTGATCCGGGTGAAGGAGATCGAGGCCGGGCGCGGCGCGCTGAAGCCGCCGCTGCACCTGGCGATCGATCCTTCCGGCAACCCCCCCGCGCTGCCCGGCGAACGCGTGCAGGAACCCACATTCGGTCTTCCTGCTGCCTGGATCGAGGAGATGCGGCGGGAGGAAGCACTCGCCATGGGCTGCACCGTGGTCGATGCCGCCGGCGTGCTGGCCACGCACCTGACCGAGGTGACGCGCGAGAATATGGCGGAGATGCTGTCCTTCGCGGAGACGCAGAAGCTGATCGACGATCTTGCCGTGGAGCACAAGCGCCTGGTCTCCGACCTCATCCCCGGCCAGGCCAGCCTCGGCACCGTGCAGCGCGTGCTGCAGGCGCTGCTGGCGGAACGCGTCTCCATCCGCGACCTACCGACGATCCTGGAGGGGATGCAGGAAGCGGTGGCGGGCGGGGCGCGCAGCCTCGGCCCCATGCTGGCGATGGTGCGCACCCGACTGGCGCGGCAGATCAGCGACGCGGCGCGCGGACCGCAGGGCTACATCCCGATCATCGCGCTGGCGAATGAATGGGAACAGGCCTTCCAGGAGGCGCTGATCGGCCCCGGGGAGGAGAAGCAGCTGGCCATGGCGCCCTCGAAGCTGTCCGCCTTCATGGGCGCGCTGCGATCCGCCTTCGATTCGGCGAGCAATGCGGGTGAACCGGCCGTGCTGGTATGTTCCGGCACCATCCGCGCGCATGTCCGCGCCGTGGTGGAACGCTTCCGGCCCTCCACCAGCGTGCTGGCACACACGGAAATCCATGCCCGCGCGCGCATCCGCACCATCGGCACGGTGCAGGCCATGGGGCAGGGCACCCAGGCCACGGTGCAGGCATGAGGATGCGCGTGATCCGCGCCGCGCGGATGTCGGATGCCATGGCGCAGCTGCGCGCGGAGATGGGGGAGGATGCCGTCCTGCTCTCCACCCGTCGCGTGAATGGCGGCGTGGAGATCACCGCGGCGCAGGAACAGGATGACGAGCCGCTGGTGATCCCGCCGGAGGCCGCGGCGCCATCCCGCGCCATCCCCGCCGAACTCGCGCGCCACAATGTCCCGGCGGAACTGGCGGCACGGCTGGCCGAGGGGCGGCTCGCGGGCGCGCTGGCGCAGGTGCTGTCCTTCGCGCCCCTGCCCCGGGGAACGGAGGGGCCGCTGTTCCTCGTCGGTCCCCCCGGCGCGGGCAAGACGCTCAGCGTGGCCAAGCTGGCGACCAGGCTGGTGATGGCGGGCACGGCGCCCCTGCTGGTGACGGCGGATGGAAGGCGCGCCGGCGCCACGGAACAGATCGCCGCCTATGCCCGCGTCCTCGGCCTGCCGCTGGCGGTGGCGAGTGGCCCGGCGGCGCTGGGCAAGGCGCTGGGGCGGCGGGCGGAGGGCCAGGTCGCGCTGGTGGACATGCCGGGCTGCGACCCCTTCAGCCCGGCTTCCGCCCGTGGCCTGGCCGCGCTGCTGGCGGCCGCGCAGGGGACGCCGGTGCTGGTGCTGCCCGCCGGGATGGATGCGGATGAAGCGGCGGAAACCGCCCATGCCTTCCGGCTGCTGGGCTGCCGGCACCTGCTGCCCACGCGCCTCGATGCCGCGCGGCGGCTGGGTGGCGTGCTGGCGGCGGCGGCGGCGGGGCTGGCGCTGACGGAGGCCGGCATCGGGCAGGATGCCGTGGGGGGGCTGGAACCCCTGACGCCGGAACGACTTGCCGCGCGCCTCGGCGCGCCGGCCAACAGGGAGATCGCGCCATGAGTGCGGCGCTGGAAACGCAGCCGGGACAGGTGCCGGGGCGGGTGATCGCCATCGCCTCCGGCAAGGGGGGCGTGGGCAAGACCTGGCTGTCGATCACCCTGGCGCAGGCACTGGCGCAGGCGGGGCGGCGGGTGGTGCTGATTGATGCCGATCTCGGGCTCGCGAATGTGGATGTGCAACTCGGTCTGAAGGCGGGGACGGATCTCGGCCGCGTGCTGGCGGGTACGGCGCCGGAACAGGCGGTGATCCCGCTGCCCGCGGGCTTCCATCTGTTGCCCGGCCGGTCGGGGACCGGCGCCCTGGCGGGGCTGAGCGGCGCGGCGCTGGAGGCGGCGACCGCCCTGCCCCGGCGCCTGGCGGCGGGGTGGCAGGAGGTGGTGGTGGATATCGGCGCGGGGGTGGAGGCACCACAGCGCCGCCTGGCCGCCCGGGCCGACCTGCTGCTGCTGGTGGCGACGGAGGAGCCGACGAGCCTGACCGATGCCTATGCCGTGCTGAAGCTGCACGCGCAGGACGCACCCGGGGGCGATGCACGGCTGGTGGTGAACCTGGCCGCCAGCGCCGCAAGCGGCCAGGCCACCCATGCGACGCTCGATGCCGCGGCGCGGCGCTTCCTGGGCCGGGCCCTGCCGCTGGCCGGCATCATCCGGCGGGATTCGAAGGTGCCGGACTCGATCCGCCACCAGACGCCACTGCTGACGCGCCATCCCGGCAGCGCGGCAGCCAGGGACGTTGCGGCGCTGGCGCGGGCGTTGGGGTAGCGCGCGTCAGCGCGTGGCGGCGATGAACGCCTCCGCGATCGCATCCCGCCGGGCGACCCAGATGCGGTCGCCGAGCGAGGCGAGATGCGCCAGCACGCGGTCCATCGCGGGGAAGCGCCCGGGGCGGCCACTGATCCGCAGGTGGTAGCCGATGTTGAGCAGCCGCGGCTTGCCGGCCTCGGCCTCCGCCAGCAGCGTCTCCAGCGCATCCTCGACGTACTCCACCATCTCCTGCGCGCGGACGAAGCCGTTGGGGTGGAAGAACTTGCTGTCGTTGCTGTCCAGCGCATAGGGCAGCACCAGCAGCGACGGGTGCTGTGGGTCGCGATAGGGCAGGTCGTCGTCGAAGGCGTTGGAGGTGTAGAGGAAGCCGCGTTCCGCCAGCAGCGCGCGCGTCCAGACGCTTTCCGATCCCCGGCAGAAGAAGCCGCGCGGCGTCGCGCCGCAGGCATCGCGGATCACCCTCATGCAGCGGTCGAGGTCGCGCCCCTCCGCCTCCGCCGAGGCATAGTCGGAATGCGGACGCCACAGCCAGCCATGCACCGCGGCCTCATGCCCGCGCGTCGCGATGGCGGCGGCCAGGCTGGGGGATCGTTCGACGGCGCGGCCGCACATCAGGAAGGTCGCGGTGATGCCGTGCCGGTCGAGCCCATCCAGCATCCGCCACAGGCCGGCGCGCATGCCATAGGCGAAGATCTGTTCCTGCCCCATGTCGCGCGTGCCGGGGGCGACGACGCTCATGAACTCGCCCATCGGTTCGGATCGCGGGTCGCCGTCGCCGACCTGCTGTTCGGCCCCTTCCTCGAAATTCACGGCGACCGAGACGGCAAGCCGCGCGCCGTTGGGCCAGCGGAAATCCGGCCAGGTGCCGCCATAACCCACGAGATCGCGCATCGCCGTTCCTTTCCGGTTCCCGCCCGCGCGGGACCGCGCTAACTAGGGCCTGGGAAACGCCTGTCCACCCTTCAGTGGCAGGAGCGAAACGCATGTTCATTCCACGCCGCGCGGTCATCGCCGCGGCCCCGTTGCTGGCCTATCCGCTCTCGTCGGAGGCCCAGGCGGTTTTCCCGACGCGCCCCTTGCGGGCCATCCTGTCCTTCCCGCCCGGTGGCGCGATCGACGCCGTGACGCGGCTGATCGCGCCCCGTGTCGGCGAGCTTCTGGGCCAGCCGCTGGTGGTGGAGAACCGCGGCGGCGCGGTGGGCAGCCTGGCGGCCGGGGCGGTCGCGGCATCACCGGCGGATGGCCACACGCTGCTGTTCGACGCATCGCAGCACGCCGCCGCGCCGTTTCTGATGAACAACCTTTCCTTCAGCTACGACAGCTTCGCGCCGGTGACGCAATTGACCTCGGTGCCGCTGCTGCTGGCGGCGCATCCCGCGCTGCCCGTCCAGACCCTGGCGGAGTTCCTGGCGCTGGGCCGCGCCCGGGCGGCGGCGGGGCGGCCATTGACCTATGCCTCCGGCGGCAATGGCGCCTCCACCCACTATGCCGGCGTGCTGTTCCAGAACCTGGCGGGGTTCGAGGTGCTGCACGTGCCGTTCCGCGGCGGTGGACCCGCGGTGCAGGCGCTGCTCGCCGGCACGGTCGATTTCCACATCGGCACGGCCGGCAGCACGGCGGCGATGGTGCGGGAGGGGCGGCTGCGCGGCCTGGCGGTTTCCACCGCCGCGCGGCTGCCCGCCTTCCCCGAGTTGCCGACGCTGCAGGAGGGCGGGCTGGCCGGCTATGACTGGAACGAGTGGGGTGGCGTCTTCGCCCCCGCCGGGACGCCCACGCCGGTGATCGACCGCCTGCAGGCGGTCCTGCGCGAAGCGCTGTTCCAGCCGGTGGTACTGGAACGGCTGGCGACGATCGGCATGGTGCCGGTGGCCAGCACGCCCAACGATTTCGCGGCCTTCGTCAGGGACCAGAAGGCGCTGACCGGCAGGCTGACGCGGGAGGCGCGGGTGACGATGGACTGACGCGCGCCGGGGGGAGGCGCGATCGCGCTTCCCAGCGGCGCCCTACCCCCGCCGGAACACGAAGAGCACGCCCGCCACCGGCACGCCCTTCTCCTCCCGCAGCACCGTCTCCTCCCGCGCGACCAGCCCCAGGCCGGCCGCGGCGGCCAGGGCTTCCACATGGCCGGGATCGTGGCGGTAGCGCAAACCGGCGCCGAGGGCATAGGGCGAGTCCTCGCCACGCTCGATGCTGAAGGCGGCCAGGCCGGATGGGCGCAGCGCCGCGGCGATGGCGGCCAGCGTGGGGCCGAGGTCGCCGAGGTAGTTCAGCACATCCGCCGCCGCCACCAGGTCGAACCCCGCGCGGCGCGTTGGCAGGAAGGCCAGCAGGTCGGCCTCATGCAGCGCGTCATACAGGCCCCGTTTCGCGGCCTCCGCCAGCATGCGGGGCGACAAGTCCAGCCCCTCCAGCCGCTCCGCCATGGGCTTCAGGGGGATGCCCGACAGGCCCGTGCCGCAGCCGAGGTCAAGCACCCGTCCGGTGGCGAAGCCCGCACGCGCCACCAGCGCGGCCAGCAGGCCGGGGGTACGATAGCCGAGGCGCCCTTCCAGATCCTGGTCGAAGCGCGGCGCGTAGAGGTCGAACAGGTCCCGCACATAGGCGGCCGGCGCGCGGTCCGGCACCGCCTCCGCCCCCAGTGCCGCCAGCAGGAAGCGCGCCTGGCCGGCCAAGGCGGGGTCGAGGCAGGGCAGCGCCAGGGCGCGCCGCGCTGCCTCCGCCGCGCCCTCCTGCCCTGCCTCCCGCAGCGCATGGGCCAGCGCGATCCAGGGCTCCGGCGTGGCGGGGGCGAGGTCCGTGGCACGCTTCAGGGGCGCGATAGCGGCGGCCGCATCCCCCAGGGCGCAGAGCACCTGGCCGAGGTTGCGCAGCGCGACCGGGTCGGCGGGGCGCAGCGCCAGGGCGGCGCGCAGGGCGGCGGCGGCTTCGGCCAACTGCCCGGCTTCCGCCAGCGTGCCCCCGCGATTGGCCAGGAACACCGGGCTGGTCGGCTGCCGCGCCAGGGCCTGGGCGGAATAGGCGAGCGCCGCCGGCAGGTCACCCCGCTGCCGCGCCGCCACGCCCAGCAGGTTCAACGCATTGGCATCGTCCGGGCGCAGCTTGAGGACGCGGCGGTAGAGCCGCTCCGCCATCGCGATATCGCCGCGCGCATGACGGGCGGCGCCATCGCGCAGGAGTTCATCGGCCGATGCTTGCGCCAAGGCCCCGTCCCCCGCGATGCTGTCGGCACATGTTCACATCCATCCATTCGCTCGTGCGGCCTGGCCGGGACCTCCGGGTGGATTTCATCCGCGGCCTCGCGCTCTGGTTCATCTTCATTGACCACACACCCGGCAATCTGCTGGGCCAGATGACATTGCGCAACGTGGCCTTCTGCGACGCGACCGAGGGCTTCGTCCTGCTGGCAGGCTATGCCGCCGGCATCGCCTATGGCCGCGCGATGGAGCGGGAGGGCTGGGCCCATGCGGCCGCGCGGGTCGCGGGGCGGGTCGGCACGCTCTATGTCGCGCACATCTTCCTGTTCGTGGTGTTCACGGCGCAGGTGGGCTTCTCCGCCGCGGCGCTGGACCAGGCCGCCTACCTCGATGAATTGCAGCTGGATCCGTTCGGGGCGGAGCCCTACCGCGCGATGCTGGAGGCGCTGCTGCTGCGCTACCAGCCCGCCTTCCTCGACATCCTGCCGCTCTACATCGTGGTGCTGGCGATGTTCGCGCTGGTGCTGCCGCTGATCAACCGGCCGGCCTGGCTGCTGGGGGTTTCCGTCGCGCTCTACGCCGCGGCGCGGCTGCTGGACTGGGCGCCGCCGTCCTGGACGGGGTCGGGCTGGTTCTTCAACCCGCTGGCCTGGCAGCTTCTGTTCGGCATCGGCGTGGCGCTGGGGCGGGCGGACCCGCAGGCCCTGGCGCGGCGCTTTCCCTGGAACCGCTGGCTGGCGGTGCTGGCGGTGCTGCTGCTGCTGGCCGGCGCGGTGCTGCTGAACCTGACCTGGCACGGCCCGGCGAGGGGGTGGGAGCCGCCGGAATGGCTGGCTGCCTGGATGGCCGGCGTGGACAAGACCGGGCTGCACCCCGTGCGCGTGGCGTCCGTCCTCATCATGGCGTGGCTGGTGGCGCATTGGCTGCCGGCCGGCGCGCGCTGGCTGAACGGGCCGCCGGCCGCGCCCTTCGTGCTGATGGGGCAGCAGGGCCTGGCCGTGTTCTGCGCCAGCATTTTCCTGTCCTTCCTCGGCCGGCTGGCGTTGGAAATGGCCTCCGGTGGCTGGATGCAGGCGGCGGTGAACCTGGCGGGGCTGGCGGCGCTGGTCGCCGTCGCCATCGTCTCCGCCTGGTATGGCGGCGACGGCAAGCGCCGGAAGGCCCCCGCCGTGCCGCCTTCCGCCTTGTCGCCCCCCGCCCAGGGGGCTACGCCTTGAGCCCCATGGCGCGCATGAGAGACACGCTGCGGCCGGCGCTGGTCCTGGCCGCGATCCTGCTCCCGCCCGGCATGGCCCGGGCGGAACCGGCAGGCTGTTCCGCGCCGCCCGAAACGATGGAGGCCGCGCCCCTGCCCGGTTCCGTCGCCGCCCTGTCCCGCGGGGCGCTGCGGGTGATGGTCGTGGGCAGCGCCTCCACCCAGGGGGGCGGCACCTCCGGCCCCGCCGCCACCTGGCCGGAACGGCTGGACAAGGTGCTGGGCGCGCGGGTCGCGCCGGCCACGGTGCAGGTTTCCGTCTTCGGCGCGCGGGGCACCACCGCGGCGGACCATGCGCGCATCATCGCCGAACAGGCGCCGCGGCTGCGCCCGCACCTCATCATCTGGCAACTCGGCACGGTAGAGGCCGCGCGCGGCCTGCCGCCGGACGAGATGGTGGAAGCGGTGCAGGACAGCGTCGCGAGGCTGCGCGCCAGCCGCGGCGAACGCACCGACGTTGTGCTGGTGGACCCGCAATTCAGCCGCTTCTTCCGCGCCAACGCCGATGTGGAGACCTATCGGGACCGGATGCGCCTGGCAGCCGCCGCATCCGGCGCACAGCTGTTCAGCCGCTGGTCCATCATGAAGCACTGGGCGGAGACGGAGCGCCTGGACCTGGAACGGGCCCCGCGCGCCGGTCGAATGGCCGTGGCGGATGAACTGCATGACTGCCTGGCGCGCGCGCTGACGCAGTTCATCCTGCAGGGCACGCTGCGCGGCGCCGCGGCAGGCCGCCCGGACCGATCGCCGTGAACGCCTTCCCCCGGCGAAAGGCCGTGACGATCCTCGGCGTGGTGCTGTAATCCTGGCCCGAATGGGGATCGTCCCGCACCTGCCCGCGCTACGCCGCTACGCCCGCGCCGCCATGGGCAGTGCCGCCCTGGGCGATGCGATCCTGGCCAGTTGCCTGCCCGCGCTGCGCGGGGCGAAAGCGGACCGTCACGCGTTGCTGCGGGCGCTGGTCGGGGCGATCGATCGCAGCAAGCTGGCGCTGATGGCGCGCGGGAACACGCTGCCGGAAGCCATCACCCGCCTGCCCCCCCTGGCCCGCCACGGCCTGCTGCTGACCCGGCTGGAAGGGATGGCGGAGGCCGATGCCGCCGGGCTGCTCGGCGTGACACAAGCCCGGCTGGCGGAAGCGCTAGCCCAGGCGCAGGCAGCGCTGTCGGCCCTGCGGCCAGCCCGCATCCTGATCATCGGCGATGGCTCCGGGCACCTGGCGCGGGTGGTGCGGGACCTCGGCCATGCCGTCTGCGCGCGCGCGGCGAATGAGGATGCGGCCTGGCAGGCAGCGGCGCGGACGCAGCCCGATCTGGTGCTGGCGGAAGTGGCCCTGCCCGATGGCGGCAGCGGGCTTTCGGCCGCGGCGCGCATCATCGCGAATGACGCCGTGCCGCTGGTGCTGGTGGGCGATGAGGCGCTGGCCGTGCACGGCTTTCCGCTGGTGCGGCAACCCTGGCGGGACGACGCGCTGCGCCAGGCGATCGGATTGGCATTGAGGGGGCGACATGGGCGGGCCGGGTAACAGCGGGGCGAAGGAACCCGGGGCCCCGCCGGACGCTTCCAGCGACATGAGCGTCCAACTGCACCCCGGCACCGCGCCTTCCATGCCCTTGGCGACGCCCCCGGCCGCCATGACCGGATCGGGTGCCGGTACGGATGCGGCCTTCGACCGGTGGCTGCGGCAGGAATTGTCGCGCCTCTACGATTCCGCGCTTTCGGAGCCGGTGCCGCCGGAGCTGCTGCGCCTGCTGCAGGACGACGAGAAAGCCTGACCGCCGGGCTATTCCATCGCCGCCCGCAGCGCATCCCGGGCGCGTGACAGGCGGGATCGCACCGTGCCGACCGGGATGCGCAGCACGGCGGCGGCGGCGGCGTAGTCCATCCCCTCCACCACCACCAGCCATAGCGCCTCCCGCTGCGTCGGCGGCAGGCGCAGGAAGGCGGCGGCGACATCGGTCATCGCGTGGCGTTCCTCCTGCCCACCGGAGACGGGAATGGCCTGCCCGGCTTCGTCATCGAGGGGTGAGAAGCGGCGCAGCCGGCGGAGTTCCGCGTTGCGGGCATTGCGCAGGATGACGAAGAGCCAGGCGCGAAGGTTGGTCCCGGGCGTGAATTGCGTCCGCGCGCCGATGGCGCGCAGCACCGTTTCCTGCACCAGGTCGTCCGCGGCTTCCGCCGGCCGGATCAGGACGCGCGCGAAACGACGCAGGCGGGGGATTTCCGCCGCCACGGCCGCGGCGAAGACATCGGGCGCCGCCTCGCACTCCTTCTCACCCACCACCACTTGCCCCCGTCTCCTCGGTCCGCGCGATCAACGCGGAACGAGGTACGAAGGGCGATCAACGGATGCGTGCGCTTGAACAACGTTTTGTCAGCGCAAATCGAATCAAGGCGTAACGTCAGAACAGCCCGTCGATCCGGCCGTCGACATCCAGACCGATGGTCTCCGCCGCCGGGCGGCGCGGCAGGCCGGGCATGGTCATGATCTCACCGCACACCGCCACGACGAAGCCGGCGCCGGCGGAAAGGCGGACATCGCGCACCGGCAGCACATGGCCGGATGGCGCGCCGAGCGCGGTGGGATCGGCGCTGAAGGAATACTGCGTCTTGGCCACGCAGACCGGCAGGTGGCCGAAGCCTTCCTGTTCCCACCGCGCCAGTTTCTGCAGCACCGGCGCGGGGAAGGACACATCGGCCGCGCGATAGACCTCCTTCGCAATCGTCCGCATCTTGTCGGCCAGCGGCATGGCATCGGGATAAAGCGGCTGGAAGCGCGCGGCGCCGGCAGCGATGCGCGCCTGCACCGCGCGCGCCAGTTCCTGCGCGCCCGCCGCGCCATCGCCCCAATGCGTGCAGAGGATCGCCTGGGTGTCGAGCCGCGCCATGGCGGCGCGGATGGCCTCGATCTCCGCCTCCGTGTCGCTCGTGAAGCGGTTGAGCGCAACGACGACGGGGACGCCGAATTTGTGCACGTTCTCGACATGGCGGGCGAGATTGACGACCCCGCGCTCGACCGCCGCCACATCCTCTCGCCCCAGATCGGACTTGGCGACGCCGCCATGCATCTTGAGCGCGCGCACCGTGGCGACGATGACGCAGCAGGCGGGGCTGAGGCCCGCCATGCGCGCCTTGATGTCGAAGAACTTCTCGGCACCCAGGTCAGCGCCGAAGCCCGCTTCCGTGACGACCACATCGGACAGGCCGAGGCCGAGGCGCGTGGCCACCAGGCTGTTGCAGCCATGCGCGATATTGGCGAAGGGCCCGCCATGCACGAGCGCGGGCGAGCCCTCGATGGTCTGCACCAGGTTGGGGGAAAGCGCGTCCCGTAGCAGCGCCGCCATGGCGCCATCCGCCTTCACGTCGCGTGCCGTCACGGCCGTGCCATCGCGCCGCCGGCCAACGATCATGCGACCGAGGCGTTCCTGCAGATCCTGCAGGTCGCGCGCCAGGCAGAAGACCGCCATCACCTCGCTCGCCACGGTGATGTCGAAGCCATCCTCCCGCACCACGCCCTGGCTGGCGCCGCCCATGCCGACGACGCAGTCGCGCAGGTTGCGGTCATTCATGTCCATCGCGCGGCGCCAGGTGATGCGGCGCGGGTCCAGGCCGAGCTCGTTCCCCCAATAGAGGTGGTTGTCCACCATGGCGGAGAGCAGGTTGTTGGCACTGGTGATGGCGTGGAAATCGCCGGTGAAGTGGAGGTTGATATCCTCCATCGGCAGCACCTGGGCATAGCCGCCGCCGGTCGCGCCGCCCTTGACCCCAAAGCAGGGGCCGAGCGAGGGCTCCCGCAGGCAGATCATCGTGCGGGTGCCGAGGCTGTTCAGCGCATCGCCCAGCCCGACCGTGGTGGTGGTCTTGCCCTCCCCGGCCGGGGTCGGGCTGATGCCGGTGACGAGGACCAGCGCCCCGGGCGGGCGGCCGGAGGCTTCGGCCACGAAGGCCGTGCCGATCTTCGCCTTGTACTTGCCGTAGGGTTCCAGCGCGTCATCCGGGATGCCGGCGCGCGCGGCGATTTCCTGGATCGGGCGGAGGGTCGCCTTGCGGGCGATCTCGAGGTCGGAAGCCATGGCCTGGCGATTCCCCGTGCTGGTGGCAGTTCCGCGCCTCATGACGCGAAGGTGGATTGGCGGCAAGACGGCGGCGGGCCATCTGGGGGGCCATGTCCAGCCCCTGCATCGATGTCTGCCGCCATGACGACGAAACCGGCTTCTGCCTGGGATGCGGAATGACCCGCAAGGACCGCAAGAGCTGGAAGCGGGAGAAGGAGGCGCGCCCGGCGATCCGCGCCGCCCTGCCCGGCCGCCTGTCCCTGCTGGCGGCTTCGGGCAACCCCGTGGGGGAAGCGGCGCGGCAGAAGAAGCGGAAGTAGCCCTTCAGCTTGAGACGACGATGAGGTCCTGGAACCCCGCCGTCAGGCGTTCGCCGCCGCCGGGGCGGGCCACCACCACATCCTCCGTCCGCGCGCTGAAGCTGGTGGGCTGGAGGATGCTGGGCTCCACGGTGAACATCATGCCGTCGCGCAGCACGGTCGTGTCGCCCTTGGTGAGGAAGGGCGGCTCATGCACGTCCCAGCCGATGCCGTGGCCGAGGCGATGGCGGAAATTGGGCCCATAGCCCGCCTCCTCGATCACCTGGCGCGCGATGGCGTCGACCTGTTCGCAAGTGGCCTCACCCAACTTCAACGCGGCGATGCCGGCGCGCTGCGCCTGGATGACCAGGGCATGGACCTTGATCTGCTCCGCGGAGGGTTCGCCGAAATGCACGGTGCGGCCGTAATCGTAGCAGAGCCCGCCATGGGAGGCGCCGAAGTCGAACAGCACGGAGACCGGGCTTTCGATCTTCCGCTTCCACGAATCCAGCCGCCGCCCCAGCATCAGCGGATGGTTCGGCCCGCTGTTGTAGAGCGTGGTGGTGAAGGTGGGGCCGAGGCTGTCCTGCCGCTTCATCTGGTAGTCGATCTCGGCGACCACATCGAGTTCGGTCATGCCGAAGCGGAGTTTCGGCAGCATCGCCGCGAAGGCGGCTTCCGTGCGCCGCCCGGCCTCCCGCATCAGCGCGATCTCCTCATCCGACTTGATGAGGCGGAGTTCGCGGATGATGGCGGTGGCGGAACAGAAGACGGCGTCCGGCAGCAATTGCTGGATGTGCACGACGCTGTCGGCATGGGCGCGGTCGCTGACGGCGATGCGGGGCTTCGCGGGCAGCTTGAACTTCGCGACGAGTTCGCGAACCAGCGCCGCCGGATCGTCCCAGTCGCCCAGCACGCGCAGTTCCGTCCCTTCCGGCGCGCCACGCCCGCCGAATTCCGCCGTCATGCGCGGCAGGGCCAGCACCGGTGGATGGCCCGGCGCCACCCAGGCGCCTTCCAGCCAATCCCCGGGATGCAGCGTCACGCCATATTTCGGAATGTCCCGCGCGATGCCGAAGAGGTAGTGGAGGTCGGTGCTCAGCGGGATGAAGGCGAGGTCAGCGCGGCCGCCCAGCAATTCCTGGAAGGCGGCGACGCGTTCGGCGGCAACGGGCATGTCTTCAATCCACCGTCGCGCCAGATGCGATGACCAGCGGCCGCCAGGTCTCGACTTCCTGCGCCACGAAGGCCTGCGCCTCCGCGCCGAATCGCGTGCCGGGATCGATGGCGAGCTGGCGGTAGCGTTCGACGATGGAGGGCAGCGCCAGCACTTCCTTCAGTACCGCGGCGAAGCGGTCCTGGATGGGCCTGGGCGTAGCGGCGGGCATCGCCATGCCGGCCCAGCCTTCCGCCACCAGGCCGGGGAAGCCGTGCTCCACGAAGGTCGGCATGTCCGGGAACAAGGGCTGGCGCGTCGGGCCGGTGATGCCGATGCCCTTGATCTGGCCGTTGCGCATCAGGCCGACGGAAGACGCGATGCCGTCGAGCGTGACGGGCACGACACCCGCCACCACATCATTCACCGCCTGCGCGCCGCCGCGATAGGGGATGTGCTGCATCTCGATATTCGCGACCTGGCAGTAGCGCAGCATGAAGAGATGCGGCAGCGACCCGACGCCCGAGGTCGCATAGGCAATGCCGGGCCGCGCACGGGCCGCCGCGGCGAGTTCGCCGGGATTGGCGAAGGGCGCGGCGTTGTTGGCCATCAGCGCGTAGTAGCCGGACTGGATCATGCCGACATGCGCGAAGCTGCGGATCGGATCCCAGGTGATGCGGCCGCGATAGAGCGTGCTGCCGACCGAGAAGGCGCTGATGGCGGAGAGCAGCACCGTGTAGCCATCAGGCGCCGCATCGGCGACGACACCGGTGCCGAGGGTGGCGCCGGCACCTGGCCGGTTCTCCAGCACGAAGGGCTGGCCGAGGCGCGGCGCCATCTGTTCCGTCAGAAGCCGCGCCAGCACATCCGTCGATCCGCCGGGGCCGAAGGGCACCACCAGGCGGATCGGGCGGTTGGGCCAGGGCGCCTGTGCCAGCGCCGGGGTCGCGAGGAGAGCACCGCCGGCACCCAGCAGGGCGCGGCGGGGAAGCATGGTGCGGTCGGTATCGGTCATGGCAGGTCCCTGTCGGATGGCGGTGCTGCCGCGCGGCGTTGTCGTTTCCGTATCGTGAACACTGCATCATGATGCGAACATCTTCGCAAGCCGACCCCGCCACCCCGCGGCGGCCTTTCCGGCGCATTCCGGCCAAGCCATCCTGTCAAGAACCACCAAACGGGAGAGACCGCCATGAACCGCCGCTCGCTGCTGGCCACCCTGGCCGCAACGCCCCTCCTGCCGGGCCTGGCCCATGCGCAATCACCGGAATGGCCGACCCGGCCCGTGACCGTGGTGGTGCCCTTCGTGGCTGGCGGGCCTTCCGACATCGTCGCGCGGTCCATCGCCAACCGCATGGGGCAGATCGTCGGGCAGCCCGTGGTGGCGGAAAACCGGCCAGGCGCGAATGGGGAAGTCGCGGCGCGGCAGGTGGTGCGCGCGGCGCCGGACGGGCACACGCTGTTCGTCGGGTCCATCGGCGTCTTCGCCATCAACACCGCGCTGCGGCCCAACCTGGGCTACGACCCGATCCGCGAACTGGCGCCCATCACCATGGCCGTCACCACGCCCAATGTCCTGGTGGTGAATGCGGAAAAGGTGCCGGTTCGCACGCTGCCGGAACTTGTCGCCTGGCTGCGCGCGAATGTCGGCCGCACCAGCTATTCCACCTCCGGCGTCGGGTCGTCGGACCACCTGACGATGGAATTGTTCAAGCAGCGCACGGGCACGGATCCCGTGCATGTGCCGTATCAAGGCGGCGCCGCGGCGGCCACGGACCTGATCGCCGGCAATGTGCAACTGTCCTTCCAGAACCTCGGCACCGTGGCCGCCCATATCCAGGGCGGGCGGCTGCGCGCGATCTGCGTGACGAGCGAGGTGCGCAACCGCATCCTGCCCGATGTGCCGACCGCGGCGGAGGCCGGGCTGCCCGACTTCGTCGTTACCTCCTGGCAGGCGGTCATGGCGCCTGCGGCGATGCCGGAAGCCCTCATCGCCCGCGTGCATGGCGCGGTGGTGGAGGCACTCAAGCACCCCGAGAATGTGCAGCGCCTGAACGCCATCGGCTTCGATGTCATCGGCAACTCCCCCACCGAATACAGAAGCTTCCAACAGGCGGAGATCGAGCGCTGGCGCCAGGTGGTGCGGGTGGCCAACATCCGCGCGGAATGATCGACAGCCACGCATGACATGCATCAAGGATCGATCGTGACACCTTGCCGATAACAGCCGCGGCGGCCGCGCTTGGGGCGCGCGCCGCGGATGAGAGGCAAGGCTATGACCATGAAGATGATCGCGGCCGCGGTGGCATGCGCGGTCGCCGCAGCACCCGCCATGGCGCAGGATGTGCGCGGCAAGCAGGCGGGGGACATCGTGCTGGGCGCCGGCCTGATCGGCGTGCTGCCGAGCAATGGCGGCAGCACCTCCATCGGCGGCACCCCGCATGCCAGCGACACGGTGACGCCGCAGCTCGACCTCACCTATTTCCTGACGCCCAATTTCGCCGTGAACGTCATCGCCGCGACATCGCGCCATGATGTCACGGTGCGCAACGTGCCGGGCGCCGGCACGCTCGACCTCGGCCGCGTCTGGGCGCTGCCGCCGACCGTGACCTTCCAGTACCACCCTCTGCCGGGCAGCCGGATCAGCCCCTATCTCGGCGTCGGGCTGAACTACACGGTGTTCTACGGCGAGGGCGGCGGTCGTTCCGCCGGCATCAACCGGGTCGATGTCGAGAATGCCTGGGGCTACGCCGTCAATGCTGGCGTGGACTACGAGGTTGCGCCGAACTGGATGGCGAACATCGACGTGAAGCGGCTCTGGCTCAGCCCCGATGTGCGCGTCAATGGCGGCGCGGTGCGCGGGCAGGCGGATCTCGATCCCTGGATCGTCGGCGCCAGCGTGCGCTACCGGTTCTGACAGGCAAGGCGCCCGGGGCGGGGCTGCCCCGGGCGCATCGGCGTCAGCGCGCCGGCATGTTCTGGCGCGCCTGGCGCAGTGCCGTGGCCATCATCGCGGGCACCCACACCGTCTCCGCGCTTTCGCCGCTGCCGATGGTCAGCGGCACCAGGCCCGCACGCGGCTGCTGCGAGAACAGGCCATCGAGGTGCAGCACATCCATGTTGCCCATCGCATCGGTGCGCGTGACCATGACGCGGCCACCGCCCACGACATTGCCGGGCATCGGGCCGTAATCGACCATGAAATTCTCCCCGGCACCGGTGACGCGCGGATAGCTCTGCGCGGATGCGGCGGAGACCATCATGGTCATGGCCGCGGCGGCGAGCAGGGTTGGCAGGACAGCCTTCATCGTTCTTCTCCTTGGATTGCGGCGCACCGCGTCGCGATGGGCCGGCGGTGGGACTATCCGGCAGCGCCACATGGCGCTGCCAATGCGTTGCGCGGATCGATTCCATGCGTCGCCCGTATCGCCATCACGCGTGGCACCCCGCGAAGCAGCGGCGCATGGCTTCGATGAAGGCGATGAGGGGCGGCGACCAGCGACGCCCCGCGACCGTGACCAGGGAGACGTCCCGCGCGACCGGCGCATCATCCACCGGGCGCAGCACCAGGCCGGGCTGCACGGCGCTGAATTCGGGCAGGAAGCAGACGCCCATGCCGGCGGCCACCAGGCTCTGGATCCAGTCCTCGCGCTCGCTGCAGGCCGCGCGGACCAGCGTCGCGCCGGCTTCCTGCAAGCGGTCGGCCAACTGTTCGCGATGCTCGCAATTGAGGCGGGAGAGATAGGCCTGGCCATCCATGTCGCACATGCGGATCGCGTCCCGCTGCGCGAAGGGATGCGTGGGCGCGCAGGCCACGAGGTAGCGCTCGGCGTAGAGAGGCTCCGCATCCAGCCTTTCGGCGTAGGCATCGGGCTGCGTCATCAGCGCGGCTTCCAGATCCCCATCCAGCAGCAGTTCGGACAGGCGCGACGGCGTCGCATCCACCAGCGACAGGTCGATTCCCGGACGATCGGCACGGAAGCCGCGAAGCAGACGGGCGAAGCGCGCGGGGCCGATCGAGCACATGACGCCGAGCCGCAGTTCCGCCGATTGCAGCCGGAGATGCAGGCTGGCCTGCTTCCTGACATGCGCGCTGCGCACCACGATGTCCTCGATCCGCGGCTGCACCAGGCGGCCGAGCGCCGTCAGATGCGTCTGCCCGCGTTCACGGGCGAAAAGCGGCGCGCCGAGTTCGGCCTCCAGCTTCTGGATGCCGCGCGTCAGGCTGGGCTGGGTCACGCCGCACAGCTCCGCCGCGCGGGTGAAGTTCAGCGTTTCGCAGACGGCGACGAAGTAGCGCATCTCGCGGAGTTCCATGGTCCTCTGCCTCGGCTGGGGGCCTGGACCACGCTTCGCCGGCCGCGGCCGGATGGTTCCGCACGCCCCTGCGATTGGCCTCGGGGCGCCTCGCGGCCGATCCTGCACCACAACTGCATGAGACGTTGGCCGCCGGCACCGCCGATGCGATCTGGGGCGCGCTGGCGACGCCGGTGCGGCAGTTGTCTTTCCACGCCATGTTCGCGGGGCGGGAGATCATGATCGCCCTGCCGCCGGAGGACCAGACGGTGGTCCCGCGGTGGTTGCTGCGCCGCGGCGCATCACGTTCCAAGGCGTGGCCCCGCACGGGGGCGTCTGTGCGCTGCGGCCCCTTCGCGGAGGGCCTGGCACCGCTGCCGGATGCCGTAGCGCAGCGCACCGGCCGCGGGCCGGATCCCCGGGGCCGCCGCCGCAACGGCCGCCATCAGCGGCGCGTCAACGCCCGCCGGGCGGCGCCCCCTACCCCTCCAGCATGACGTTCGCGATCCGGGCCACCTCGCGCCAGCGGGCGATCTCGGCGCGCAGGAAGGCCGCGAACTGCTCCGGCGTCTGCGGATCGGCGATCATCCCCGTCTCCTCGATGCGCCGCACGATGGCCGGGTCGCGCAGCGCGGCGACGACATCGGCGTTGATCCGCCGCACGATCTCGGCCGGCGTGCCGGCCGGCGCGGCGAGCCCGTTCCAGCCCACCGCCTCATGACCCGGCGCCACCGTCTCGGCGAAGGTCGGCACCTCCGGCGCCCAGGAGACGCGCCGCGCGGTGCTGACGCCGATCAGCTTGAGCCGCCCCGCCCGCACCTGCGGCAGCGCGGAGGCAAGGCTGTCCGTCATCAGCCGGACATTGCCCGCCACCAGGTCGGTCACCGCCGGCCCGCTGCCGCGGTAATGCACCATGTTCAGTCGCACGCCGAGGCGATGCGCCAGCAATTCGGCCGCCATATGCGCACCGGAGGCGGGGCCCGCCGTCGCGACATCCAGCGGCTGCGCGGTGGCGCGCGCGGCGGCAAGGAACCCCGCCGGATCACTCGCCGGAAAGGACGGATGCGCCACGATGCAAAGCGGCACCATCGAGAGGTTGGTGATCGGCGCGAAGTCGCGTTCGGGATCATAGGGCAGGCGCGGCATCACCGCGGCATTCACCGCCATCGGCCCGATCGAGCCCGCGACCAGCGTGGTGCCGTCCGGCGCCGCGCGCGCCACGGATTCCATCCCCGGCACACCGGCGCCGCCACCGCGATTCTCCACCACCACACGCTGCGGCCAACGCGCGGAAAGCGCATCGGCGACGAGGCGGGCGACGATGTCGGTGGACTGGCCCGGCGGGAAGGGCACGACGATCCGCACCGGCCGGTCCGGCCAGGTGCCTTGCGCGCGCGCCACCATCGGCAAGGCAAGCGAAGCCCCCGCAAGGGCAAGCAAGCGACGACGTCCCGACATGACATCCTCCCTGTTATGTATTTTGCATTACTTTTACGTAACCTTAAGGGGGTTGGTGATGCAAGCCTCGCTTGTGCTGGCATGCGCCGGCAGGCGGTCCCGCGCTCAGGCGTCGCCTTCCAAGGCGGCGTTCCTGATCCGGCTTATCGGGCCGTGGTCGTGGTGGTGGCGCTCCCGCAGCACGCCGCGCCGATGGCAGCGACACGCACCGCATCGGCCAACGCCGCCATCAGCGCCGGTCAGGGAGCACCCTCGGTCCTGGCGGGGCGGCGGAGTGCATGCCGCACTCCGCGCCTAAGGTCGCCGGATCGGCCGCAAGCGCGTGGCACGGCTGATGCGCGACATGGGGCTGGCAGCAGGCCGGCAGGGCCGGTTCTGCCGCACGAAGGACAGCGGCAGTGAAACGCGGCGCGCAAGCCCCATCGGGCGTCACGCGGCAGCGCGTCTGCCCACCCCCATCTCCTCAAGCACCTCGGCCACCTTGGACAGCGCGAAGCGGATATCCGCTTCCGCGATCGCGCCGATGCAGCCGAAGCGCATGGTCGGCACCTTGGTCGTGTAGAAGTCGCTGAGAATGATGCCCCGGCTCTTCATCGCGATCCGGAAGCTGGTGAAATTCCAGGCGGGGTCCACGGGCTGGAAGACATTGACGATGATCGGCCCCTGGTGTTCGGGGGCGACATAGGGGGTGAAGCCCAGCGCCTGCAGGCCTTCCCGCATCACGTCCCGGTTACGCATGTACCGCGCCAGGCGCCCTTCCTGGCCGCCCTCGGCCTCATAGATGTCCATCGCCTTGCCGAAGGCGCGCAGCGCCTGGACAGCGGGGGTGAAGCGGAAGCTGCCCCAGCCGTTGCGCAGCGCATGGTCATGCACATCGACCAGATCCATCACCCAGGACCCCGCATTGCCGCGGCAGGCCTCGAGCCGCGCGACCGGCGCCACGGCGAAGCCGAAGCCCGGCATGCCCTCGAGGCATTTGTTGGAGGTGAAGACCACGACGTCGCATTCCGGATGGTCCGCGATGCGGAAGGGCAGCGCGCCGAAGCCGGAGACGGCATCGCAGATCATCCGCCGCCCGGCGGCGGCGATGACGGGGCCCAGCACATTCGGGTCATTGACGATGCCCGTCCCCGTCTCGCTCACCACCAGGGCGACATGCGTGCATTCCGGGTGTGCGGCCAGCGCTTCGGCCAGGCGTTCCGGCTCCATCGGCCGGTTGTCGGGGCCGTGCAGGGCAACGACCTTGCGCCCCGCTTCCGTCGCCAGGCGCGCCAGCCGGTCGGCATAGCCGCCATTCTGCACCACCAGCAGCGTGCCCCCGGCGGGCACGAAGGTGCGCAGCGCGGATTCGATGATCATGTGCCCGCAGCCCGGCAGGGGCAGGGAGACGTGCTCCCCCCAATTCCCCCCGGCGATGGCCACGATGCGCGGGCGCATGGCGGCGTATTCGTCGCGGAAATCCTCGTCCCAGGGGGCGATGTCCTCGGCCATGCAGGTGCGGACCTCGGGGCGGGTCTGGACGGGGCCGGGGATGAGCAGGAGCATGATGGAGATCCGTGGGGCTTTGGTGGCCGGTTCAGCGGCGGGGCTTAGGCCCGGCCAGGGTCAGACCACAAGGCTTCCGCCGCCCAGTTCGCGGCGCAGCTTGCGCAGGATGGCGTCGGCGAAGTCGATGTAGTCCGCGCATTCCATGGCGAAGGCGCCGGGGCCGCCGATCACCTCCGCCTCGTAATGGTCCAGCAGGTCCGGCTCCTCGTTCAGGATGGCCAGGCCGTTGATCGTGATGCCGGCCGCGACGGCCAGGTCCCGCACCGGGCCGGGGTCCCGCCCCTGGTTGTGGCGGCCATCGCCGGAGACGTCCATGACGTAGCGCGTCGCCTCCGCCGGGCAGCGCGCCAGCGTGGCCAGGCCCGCTGCCATCCCCTCCCCCAGCGCAGTCGCGCCGGGGCGCGGCAGGCGGGGGGCGTTCTCGATCGCCTGGGCCAGGGCCTCCGCCCCCGCGGGGTCGGCAATGCGGGTCCAGCCGATGGCCAGATCCTGCTGGCCGGGGCCCGACCACAGCAGCAGGGCCACCGCCGCCGCGCGCCGCGGCCCGCCGGTCGCCGCCGCTAGCACGGAGGCGTCGCGGAAGGCGGCGGCGGTGCCGCCGGCCATCAGGCCGAACTCCTCGAAGCTGACGCTGGCGGAGACATCCATCGCCAGGCACAGGGCGATATCCACGCTACTCATCGGTGATTATGCCCTGATCCACGACTGCATTTGCACGCCCGCGCCTCCGGTGCCAGATTGATCCCGTATCGGGAACGAGGGATCGGATGATGATCGGCAGGCGCGGCATCCTCATGGCAACATCCGGTGTGTTGGCGGCGCCCCTCGCGTCCCCCGCCGTGCACGCGCAGGGGGCCTGGCCCAGCCGCAACATCCGCATGGTCGTTCCCTACCCGCCCGGCGGCGCGACGGATGCAATGTCCCGCCTCGCCGCGCAGAAGATTGGGGAGAAGCTGGGCGTTTCCGTGGTGGTGGAAAACCGCTCCGGCGCCAATGGCCAGGTCGGCAGCCAGGCGATGCTGCAGGCGCCGGCGGATGGCTACACCATCCTCGGCTCGGCCTCGATCCATGTCATGGCGCGCCATGTCATGCGCAATGTGCCCTATGACCCCGTGGCGGATTTCGTCCCCGTCGCCCGCACGGCCCGCGGGCCGCTGGTGCTGGTGATGGCGCCAGGCCGGCCGCAGCGGACGATCCCGGAGATCGTGGAGGCCGCGAAGCGCAACCCCGCGCAATGGTCCTTCGCCACCTCCTCCCTCGGCTCCGCCGGCCATCTCGGCACCATCGAGTTCAACCGGGTGACGGGCGCGAATATCGAGATCGTGGGCTATCGCGGCACCGCGCCGGCACTGACCGACGTGGCGGCCGGCAACGCGCACCTGATGTTCGACCCCGTGCTGGCGACCCTGCCGATGATCCGCGGCGGGCAGTTGCGGGGCCTCGGCATCGCGACCACCAGCCGCACATCGCTGGCGCCGGAACTGCCCACCATGGCGGAAGCCGGGTTGCCGGGCTTCGAATTCTATTCCTGGTACGGGGTCTGGGCCGCCCGCACCGTACCGGCGGAGATGGTGGCGCGGATGAATGCCGCGCTTGTCGAGGGGATGCGGGAGCCGGCGGTGGTGGAACGCCTGACCGGCCTTGGCTTCGAACCCCTTGCGGAGACGGTGGCGGAGGCCGAGCGCTTCATCGCGGCCGACGTCGCCCGCAACGCCGAACTCCTCCGGATCGCGAATTTCCAGCCTGAGTAACATTTCAGCTGCCACCCTGACGACAAAATGCCCCCCCGGGGTCATCTCTGGGTTATTGAGCCTGGGAGGGTGGTTGGAATGGATGGCGCCGGGGTGACCCCTGAATTCGTCGGTGAATTCGCAGGGTCGAAGATCCTAGCCAGCAGCGCGCAGGGCGTCGGCCGGGTGGTGTTCAACCAGCCGGAGAAGCGCAACGCCATGTCGGTCGCGATGTGGGAAGGGCTGGGCCAGGCCCTGGACCGCTTCGCCGGGGACCCGGCGGTCCGCGTGGTGGTCCTGGAAGGCGCGGGCGACAAGGCCTTCGTCTCCGGCGCCGATATCAGCCAGTTCGAGGCCCAGCGCAGCGATGCGGAGGCCCAGCGCGCCTATGAACGCCTGACCGCGGCGGGGCGGGACAAGCTCGCCGCCTTCCCCAAGCCCGTGATCGCCAAGATCCGCGGCTTCTGCCTCGGCGGAGGGCTCGGCCTGGCCATGCAGGCGGACCTCCGCATCGCGGCGGAGGATGCGAGCTTCGGCATCCCCGCGGCGAAGCTCGGCCTGGCCTACGGCTTCGGCACGGTGCAGATGCTGACCAGCCTGGTCGGCCCCGCCCATGCCCGCATGATGCTCTTCACCGGGGAACGGATCGATGCGTGGGAGGCCGAGCGGATCGGCCTGGTGAACGACGTGGTGCCGGTGGAGTTGCTGGATCGCACGGTGGACAGGCTGGCCGAGACGATCGCGGCGAATGCACCGCTCACCATCCGATCCGCCAAGCTGTCCATCGCCGCCGCCGCGCAGGATCCCGCGGCGCGGGACATGGCGGCGGTGCAGACTGCCTTCGCCGCCTGCTTCGACAGCGCGGATTACCGGGAAGGGCGGCGCGCCTTCATGGACAAGCGGAAGCCCCGCTTCACCGGCGCCTGAAGCCGGCGCCTGGAGAACGTTGCGGATGACTGCTGTTTCGGGCGTGCGGTGAGACGCCGCCGCTGTTGACGCCACGCAGGACATGCTAACCGGACCGGGACAGGGCGGGCCGCAAGAGCCTGAGGCTGGGTCCGGGATAGGAGTTGCCGCGCTATCGACCACCACCAGGGCATGTCGCCGGCGGAACCGCATGGCGTGCCCGTCTCCGTCCTCCTCGCCGACCTGGCCAGGGATTGGCCGACGGAAACCCTGACGCTCGGCGACCTGGCCGCGGCGCTGGGGCAGCGTGGCTTCGGCGTGCTGATCGTGATCTTCGCCCTGCCCAACCTGCTACCCTTCTACCTGCCGGGGCTGAGCACCGTCGCGGGCCTGCCGATGATGGTGGTGGCCGCGCAGCTGGCGGCCGGGCGCCACCGCCCTGCCTTGCCCGGCTTCGTCGCACGGCGAAGGCTGCGGCGGGATACGCTGCGCCAGGTCACGGCGCGGGCCATGCCGTGGCTGCTCCGCGTGGAACGGATGGTGCGGCCGCGCCCCTCGGCCCTGACCGGCGCGGCGGGCGAAAGGGTGGTCGGGCTCTGGGTCATGCTGCTGGGCCTCGTCATCATCCTGCCCACCCCCCTGACCAATGGCCCCCCGGCGCTGGCCTGCCTCATCATGGCCATGGGCGTGATGGAAAACGACACGGCGACCATCACCATCGGCGCGGTGCTCGGCCTGGTGGGCGCGGCGTTCAGCCTGACGCTTCTTGTCACCCTCGGCTGGGCTCTCCTCGCCGGCTTCAACCACCTGATCGGATCGCCATGACCCACGCCGCGATCGGCGGGCCGCCCGCTTCCGCCACCCCGGGTTCCGCCACCCCGGCAGGAGTATCCGCCCGATGACGAGCGAGGAGGTGCCGCACGCCGCCGACAGCGCGCCGATCTCCCGGATCGTCGCGGAAGTCGCGGCCGCCTTTCCCGGGGAACGGATCAGCCTGGGGGAGATGGCGACCGCCTTCGGCGACCGTGCCTTCGGCATGCTGCTGCTGCTGCTGCTGCTGCCCGGCCTGCTGCCTGGCATGGCGAGCGTCTTCGGCACGCCGCTGCTGATCCTGGGCGTACAGATGGGACTCGGCCTGCGGGTGCCGAAGCTGCCGGGAATCCTGGCGCGCCAGACCATCAAGCGGTCGGACCTGCTGCGGCTGGCCTCCGCCTCCTCGAAGGGTCTCGGGCGGATCGAACGCTATGTCAGGCCGCGGCCCGGCTTCTTCACCAGCCCGCTCGGCGAACGGATCATCGGCTGGATCACCGCCTATGTCGCCATCATGCTGATCCTGCCGGGGCCGGGCACCAACGGGCCGCCGGCCTTCGGCAACATCGTCATGGCGCTCGGCCTGATCGAGCACGACAGCAAGGTCACGGGCTGGGGCGTGGCGCTGAGCATCGCGGGCTGCATCTTCGCCACCGTGGTGCTGGGCGCCATGGTCTGGTTCGCCATCAAGGCGGCCGGCTGGATCTTCTGATTCACACGCCCTGATTGTGCGGGCTTCCTTAACGATGCTACGAACCCCGCATGCGCCGGTGGCCCGCAAGGGCTGAAACGGGAACGCGCGAAGGCCTGCCCCCGGCGTCAGCCAGGGACGGGTCCAGGCCGCGGCTGCCCCCGCAACTGTAGGCGGAGCGCCCCTGCCACATGCCATTGGGCCCATCGGGCCTGAGAAGGCGGCGGGGGCACCGGGGACCATTTCCCCCCGGCACTCCGTGAGCCAGGAGACCGGCCGGCGCAGAGACGTCACGCGCGTGCCGGGCGGGGTGCACCGGCGCAACGGAACGACAGGCAACGGGCCCGCTTCGGCCCGCTTCCGCTCGTTTCCGCCTGCGGCGACGACGCCAACCGCCGCCACGGCCCCGGGAACGGGGGCGGGGGGGCATGTCGTCCAGTCGCTCGGAGGGACCCGATGCGAATCCATATCCACCACCTGGCCGCACCGCTGGTGCTTGGCCTGACACTGCCTACGCTCGCGCAGACAACACAGCCTGCCACCCCGGCCGGCACCCCGCCCGGCACCCCGCCGGCCGCGATCGTGATGCCGGAGACGATCGTCACCGCGACGCGCATCCCCACCCCCGCGGAACGGGTGCCCGCCGCCATCACCGTCATCACGCGGGACGACATCCAGGAACGCGGCTACCAGACCCTGGCGGAAGCATTGGCCACCGTGCCGGGCCTGCGCCTGGTGCAGGCCGGCGGCATCGGCCAGCAGACCAGCGCCTTCATCCGCGGCGGCGCATCCCGCCACGTGCTGGTGCTGCTGGATGGCGTGCCGGTCAACGACCCGTCGGAACCCAACGGCGCCTTCAACTTCGGCAACGAGTTGCTCGGCGACATCGAGCGGATCGAGGTCGTGCGCGGCCCTGGCTCCTCGCTGTACGGATCGGGCGCCATCAGCGGCGTGATCAACCTGATCACCCGCCGCGCGCCGGCCAACACGCCGATACAGGCCTTCGGGGAGGTCGCGGGCGGCTCCCAGGGCACGGCCCGCGGCACGCTGGGCGTGGCCGGCACCATGCCGGGCTGGGACTACATGGTGGCCGGCCAGGGGCTGACCACGCAGGGCACCGACGCCACGCCCCGCCGCTTCACCCGCGACACGCGGGAGACGGAGGATTTCCGCGCCGGCGCCGGCACCGCGCGTTTCGGCTGGAACCCCGCGGAAGGCACGCGGGTGGAAGGCCTGCTGCGCTGGCGGGAGAACCGTCTCGAACTCGACAGCGTCCCCAACGACGACCCGAACTACACCGGCAATGACCGCCGCTGGTACGGGCAGTTGCGCGGCGAGACGGCGCTGCTGGACGGCATCTGGACCACGGGCATGCGCGTGGCGCTGACCGAGGATCGCCGCCGCTACCTCAACCTGGCCGACGCCCGCAGCAGCGCCACGACCGACGACCTGTTCCGCGGCGAACGCCAGGTCTTCGACTGGGGCAACCGCATCCGGCTCGGCGATGTCGGACCTTTTGCGCAATCGGCCCTTGCTTTCGGCGTGACGCATGAGCGGGAGGCGGTGGACCAGGCCTCCGGCTCCCCCACCTTCCGCACCACCACCAACGCCACCTCCCGCTCCACCGCGCTGCATGCCGGGCTGCAGGGGCAGGTCGGCGGGCGGCTCGACCTCTCGGCCGGGCTGCGGCAGGATCTGGCTGACGATTATGACGGCTTCCTGTCCTGGCGCACCGGCGCGGTGCTGGCCCTGCCGGAGGTGAATTCGCGGCTCATCCTCGCCGCCGGCACCGCCTTCAAGGCGCCCTCGCTCTACCAGCGCTATGGCCGCATCGGCACGACCTTCCGCGGCAACCCGGACCTCCGCCCCGAAACCTCCTTCTCCTGGGAAATCGGGACGGAGACGGACATCGCGCTGTTCGGGCGGGAGGATGGCGCGACCTTCGGCGCCACCTATTTCGACACACAGTACCGCAACCTCATCAACTTCAACCGCAGCTTCAGCAGCCTCGAGAATATCGAGCGGGCGATGTCGCGCGGCGTGGAGCTCGGGCTGACGATGCGGCCGGCACCCTGGCTTGATGGGCGCGTGGCCTGGACGGCGACGGAGACGCGGGACGAGGCCACGGGCGCACCGCTGGCACGGCGGCCGAAGAATGTCGTCGCCGTCAGCGCCAGGATCTCGCCGACGAACAGGCTGACCATCGCGCCGGAAGTGCTGTTCACCGGCCCCTCGCCGGAAACCGCATCCTATACCAACAGCGGCGCCTTCGTCGGCGGCGTGAACTACAACAAGGCCGGCACGGTCGCGAACCTGACCGGCAGCTACCGGGTGATGGAGGGGATCACGGCCTTCGCGGAGGGCCGCAACCTCACCAACAGCCGGTATGAGCCCGCCAACGGCTTCACTACCTATGGCCGCAGCCTGCTGGTCGGCGCGCGCTTCGTGTTCTGACCGGGGACGGGGCGGGGGTCGGCACCTCCGCCTCCTCTTTCACGCCGCCTTCCTCTTCCGGGGCCGCGGCACGCGCGTGCCGCCGGTACGGCCGGCCTCCGCCACTTCCTCCTCCCCCTCCAGCGCCGCCAGGAAGCGGCGGCACCAGACGGAGGCGGTGTTCGTGCGCACCGTCGCCGCCATGCGGGTCCAACGGTCCAGCCTCTCATCCGCCGGCATGTCCATCGCGACATCGAGCGCTTCGGCGATGTCATCGGGATCGAGCGGATTGACCAGCAGTGCGCCATCCAGTTCCAGCGCCGCGCCGGCGAAGCGGGACAGCACCAGCACGCCGGGATCGGCCTGGTCCTGCGCCGCCACGAATTCTTTCGCCACCAGGTTCATGCCATCGCGCAGCGGCGTGACGATGCCGATCCGTGCCATGCGCATGAAGCCCGCCAGCGTGGGCCGCGCGACGGCACGGGTGATGTAGCGGATCGGCGCCCAGTCCGGCTCCGCCATCTGCCCGTTGATGCGCCCCACGCTCTCATCCAGTTCGCGCCGCAGCGCGCGGTACTGCGCGACGTCGCCGCGGCTGACGGGGGCGACCTGGAGGAAGGTGATCTTGCCGCGATGCTTAGGGAAGCGGGACAGCAGCGCGCCAAAGCCCGCGATGCGCTGCGGCAGGCCCTTCGTGTAGTCGAGGCGATCCACCCCGATCGCGAGCGACCGTCCCGCCAGCGAATCCCGCAGCCGCGTGACCTCCTTCTGCGTCGCCAGCCGCGCCGCCAGGTTGGCGAAGCCCGCCGCATCGATGCCGATGGGAAAGCCGCCGACGCGCAGCGCCGCGCCCGCATGGCCGTGGGAGATCAGTGCGCCGCGCAGGTTCTCGGCATCGTCTTCCGTCTGCACGCCGATGGCATCGATCGAATCCATCGCCGCCAGCACGTCATGCGCGTGCGGCAGGCCGGTGAAGACGGCGCGGGGTGGGAAAGGCACATGCAGGAAGAAGCCGATGCGCTGCTTGCAGCCCAGCGCCCGCAATTCCTTCGCCAGCAGGAACAGGTGGAAGTCGTGAATCCAGATGGTGTCGTCCGGCCGCAGCAGGGGCACCAGCGCGGCGGCGAAGGCCGCGTTCACGCGCTGGTAGGCGAACCAGTCCAGCCGGTCGAAGCGCGCTACGCCCAGCCGGTAGTGCAGCACCGGCCACAGCGCGGCATTGGAGAAGCCCTGGTAGTAGTGGCGATAATCGTCATGGCCGAGGTCGATGCGCGCATAGGCGGTCTGGCCGACCTTTGCCTCCTGCGGCGTGGTGCCGGTTTCGGCCGCGGTCTTGCCGGACCAGCCGAACCACAGCGCATCCCGCTTCGCCAGCGCATCCTTCAGCGCCACGGCAAGCCCGCCGGCGACAGCGCCCGTCTCCTTCGGGTCGGGGACCCGGTTGGCCACGATGACAAGCCTGCTCATGGGGCGGAAACCGGCTCCGCCAGGCCGGCAAGCCAGCGCCGCAGCACCGACGGTGTGCCGAAACTGTCCTGCAGGCGAAAGCCGAGCCCGCCGGCCGCCCGTGCCGCGGCCATCCCGGCCTCATCCGTCACATCGTCGCCAATGAACACGGGCACGCGGCCCGCGAAAGGCGGTCGCGCCAGCAGCGCCGCCACCGCCGTACCCTTGGACACCGCCCGGGGCTTCACCTCCCACGCCATGCGCGCCGGCATCAGCGTGAATTCGTCGGGCGCCTCCGCCACCAGGGCTTCCAGCAGGCCCTGCGCCATGCCCGCGGCTTCCGGCGCCTGGCGGTAATGCAGCACGAAGCCATGCCGCTTCGGCTCGATGAAGGCACCGGGGAAGGCATCCGCCAGCACCCGCGCGCGGTGGAGCCAGGCGGCGGGCGGCACCGCCAAAGGCGGGCCCTCCACCCGCCCGGCGGGGTCCGCCCGCAGCGCGCCGCCATGGTCGCCGACCTTGGCGATCGGCACCGGCAGGTGTTCGTCCAACTGCCCCAAGGGCCGGCCGGAGACGACGGCCAGCGCGCCACCCAGCCGCGCGGAAAGGCGCAGCAACAGGCCCGGCAGGCCGGGCGGCACGTCGATCGCCTCCGGCCGCTCGGCGATGTCCACCAGCGTGCCGTCGAAATCGAGGAAGAGCGCCATCGGGTCTGGCGCGGTCGGGAGAGGGTCCATTGCGGTGGGGGCAACCCCGCAGGACCGATCCGGTTTGCCAGGCCTCACGGCCTTGTGTGGGCATATCCGCGCGTCATCCGGCCGCGATCATGGCCGGACCTGAACACCCCGCCCGGGCGTCAGGCGCCGTCTGGCAGCCGCGTCTGCCACAGCGCCAGCGCCGGCGGCAGCACGCCCACCACCAGCCAGTGCAGCAGCGCCGCCTTGCGCGTCAGGTACCCGGCATCCCAGGCCAGCACGGCACCAAACTGAACGACGAGCAGCCAGATGATGGCGATGGCGAGCGCCGCGCTACCCGCGCGGATGCTGAGGCGGAGGCGGCTGGCGAAGGCGTTCTTCATGGAACGGGGGTCCGATCTCGAAGCCGGTTGGGAAGCCCTTCGCGCGGCTCGTCGCGCCGCACATTCCATACAGTACACGAAAGCTTGATTCCGTCCACACGAAACCGAGAGCGGCCCGCATCACCCCTCGGACCGCCGGAGCAGCAAAGCGAGGCGCGGTGCCGCCGCCTCCCGCGCCGCCGCCTCGATGGCCCGGTAATCCGCCACCAGGGCGCGACCCGCCTCGGTCAGCGCCGCCCCGCCGCCTCGGTGGCCCCCCGGAGTCGCCGTCACCACGGGCGTGCCGACCAGCCGGTTGGTCGCATCCACCAGGTCCCAGGCGCGCCGGTAGCTCATCCCCAGGGCACGGCCGGCGGCGGAGATCGACCCTTCCCCGTCGATCGCTTCAAGCAGCGCGATCTTGCCCGGCCCGATGCGGCCCCGCGGCAGGTCGATCCGCAGGCTGAGCCCCGCCCCGCCGCCCGCCATCAGCCCTTCCCCACCCGGTCGCCCACCCGGTCGCTCGCCTGCGCGCGATGGTCGAAGGTGACGGCCTTGATGAGCGCCCAGGCCGGCATGCCCGGCCGCAGCGCCAGGCGCCGCGCGCTGTCCGCCGTGATGCGCGCCAGCAGGATGCTCGGCCCCACGGCCAGGCGCGCGAAGACTTCCGCCGTGCCCGGAATGGGCTCGATGCCCATCAGCGTCGCGGGCAGGATGTTGCTGGTGGACAGGCCGCGCGGTTCCTCCACTGCCAGGGCGACGTCGCGCGCCCGGATGCGGATGCGCAGCCGCGTGCTGGGCGGGCCGGGATGCAGCGTGGTCCGCAGCGCGCCGCCCTCGAAGTCCAGGCGTGCCAGGCCCTCCCCCATCCCGGCGGCAGTCGCGGCCACGACGCAGGGCAGCACCACCCCGGCATCCCGCCGCACCGCCAGGGGCAGGTCCGCGCGGGCGGACAATGCCTCCACCGTCCCGCTCGCAAGAACCCGCCCCCCCTCCAGCAGCACCATGGCATCGGCCAAGGCGTCCACCTCCTCCAGCGCATGCGTGACGTAGAGGATCGGGATATCGGCGGCATCGCGCAGCCGGGCGAGGAAGGGCAGCACCTCCGCCCGCCGCGCCGCATCCAGCGCGGCCAGCGGTTCGTCCATCAGCAGCAATTGCGGCCGGGCGAGCAGCGCGCGGCCCAGCGCCACGCGCTGGCGTTCGCCACCCGACAGGCCGAAGGGGCGCCGGCCCAGCAGCGGGCCGATGCCGAGCAGCGCCACCACCTCCTCCAGCCCCGGCCCTTCAGCACCGCGCGGCGCGCGCTTCAGCCCGTAGCGCAGGTTGGACAGCACCGAGAGATGCGGGAACAGCCTGGCATCCTGGAACACCACGGCGCAGCGCCGCGCTTCCGGCGGCAGGGCGATGCCCTTCGCGGTGTCCAGCAGCACCCGGTCGCCGAAGGCGATCCGCCCGGCCTGCGGCCGCAGCAGCCCCGCTATCGCCGCCAGGATGGTGGACTTCCCGCAGCCGGAGGGGCCGAACAGCGCCGTCACGCCCCGCGGCGCGGCCTGGAAGGCGACATCCAGGGCGAAGCCATCGGCGCCGAAGCGGTGGCGCAGCGCGGCATCCAGCATCAGCCGCGCCCCAGCCAGCGATGCATCCGCCGCGCGATCACCTCCGCCAGCAGCAGCCCGCCCACGGCCAGGGTGAAGGACACGAAGGCGAGCCGCGCGGCCACCCCTTCCCCCCCCGGGGTCTGGGTGGCGCTGTAGATCGCGAGCGGCAGGGTCTGCGTCTCACCGGGGATGTTGGAGGCGAAGGTGATGACGGCGCCGAATTCCCCCAGCCCCGCGGCGAAGGCGGTGACGGTGCCGGCCAGGATGCCAGGCGACATCAGCGGCAGCGTCACGGTCACGAAGCGATCCACCGGCCCGGCGCCCAGCGTCCGCGCCGCGGCCTCCAGCCCCGGATCCACCGCCTCCAGCCCCAGCCGCACGGCGCGCACGATCAGCGGGAAGGACATCACCGCGGTGGCCAGCGCCGCGCCTTCGGTGGTGAAGACCAGCCGGATGCCGAACCAGTCATGCAGCGGCGCGCCGATCGGGCCGCGGATGCCGAACAGCATCAGCAGCCCCCAGCCCACCACGACCGGCGGCACCACCAGCGGCAGATGCACCAGCGCATCCAGCAGCATGCGCCCCGGGAAGCGCCCCCGCGCCAGCAGCCAGGCCACCGCGATGGCCGGCAGGAGGGAGACGGCGACGGACCGCGCTGCGACCTCTACGCTCAGGCGGACCGCCTGCCATTCCTCCGGCGAAAGGCCAGCCGTCATCGAAGGCGGGTCATTGCGGGCGGGTGAAGCCGAAGCGTCGCCAGGTCGGCGCCGCTTCCTCCCCCGCCAGGAAAGCCAGCAGCGCGCGGGCGGGCGCGCTGCCCTCCGCCCGCCGCGTCAGGGCAAAGGGGTAGGTGATGGCCTCGTGGCTCTCCGCCGGGAAGGTGCCAGCAACACGGACGCCCGGGCTGGCGGCGGCATCGGTGGCATAGACGATGCCGAAGGGGGCCTCCCCCCGATCCACCAGCAGCAGCGCGGCGCGGACATTGTCGGCCCGCGCCAGGCGCGGCGCGATGGCGCCCCACTGCCCCATCCAGGTCAGCGCCGCCTGGGCGTAGCGCCCCACGGGCACATGGGCGGGATCGCCGGTCGCGATGCGCCCCCCCGGCCCGAGCAGCGCCGGCAGGTCCGTCCCGCGCGCCAGGGTCACGGCGCGGGGCGCATCGGCCGGCGTGACCAGCACCAGCGCGTTGCCGATCGGGCTGCTGCGCGTCGCCTCCACCAGCAGGCGGCGTTCCTGCAGATAGGTGGCCCAGGCCTCGTCGGCCGACATGAACAGATCCGCCGGAGCGCCCTGTTCGATCTGGCGCGCCAGGGCGGATGACGCGGCGAAGGAGAAGCGCGGCGCCGGGTTGCCCCGCACCGCCCATTGCGCGCCGAGGTCGCGCAGCGCGTCCGTCAGGCTGGCTGCGGCGAAGACGGTGACGGGCTGCTGCGCCAGGGCGGGGGGCGCGGATAGCAGCAGGCCGGCAAGGCCGGGGACCAGGGCACGGCGGCGCATGGGGGTTACTCCTTGCGGCACGGTCTCGCTATATATCACCGAACATAGCCCTTGGCCGCAGAGCATGTCCATCACAGCCGCGCCGCAGGACGGGTTCGATCATGCCAGGGGATGATGCTGGGGGATCATGTTGGGGAAGGTCTGGTGCGGGCGGTCGGACTCGAACCGACACTCCTCTCGGAACCGGATTTTGAGTCCGGCGCGTCTACCATTTCACCACGCCCGCGCGGCCATGCAGGCCAAGACGACCACGCCAGAATTAGCAGAGCCCCCGCGCGGCGCCAAGCACGCGCGCCCACCGGTCCGACTCAGGCGCCGCCGATCAGGATGCCCACCGCCAACACCAGGCCGCCACCCAGCAGGATCTGGAACATCGCCCGGCTGATCGGCGTTTCCATGAAGCGATGCTGGATCCAGACGATCGCCCAGAGTTCCAGGAACACCACCACCAGCGCGATCGCCGTCGCGGTCCAGAAATGCGGGATCAGGTAGGGCAGCGCATGGCCCAACCCGCCCAGCGTCGTCATCACGCCGGATGCCAGGCCCCGCTTCCACGGCGCGCCGCGGCCCGACAGCTTGCCATCATCATGCGCCGCTTCCGTGAAGCCCATGGAGATGCCCGCGCCGACCGAGGCCGAGAGCCCGACCAGGAAGGTGGTCCAGGGGTTCTGCGTGGCGAAGGCGGTGGCGAAGATGGGGGCGAGGGTGGAGACGGACCCATCCATCAACCCCGCCAGCCCCGGCTGCACCCAGGTCAGCACGAATTGCCGCTTGGCGGTCGCCTCCTCCTTCTCCCCTTCCCCGCCCGCGAGAAGGTCCGCCGACAGCTTCGCGGCATCGTCATCATGCCGCGCCTCCGCCGCCGCCAGATCGCCCAGCAGCTTGCGCACCTCCGCATCCGTCGTGCGCGCCGCCGCCGCGCGGTAGAAGGCCAGCGCCCCCTGTTCCATCGCGCGCACCTCCTCCCGGATCCGGTCGAGGCCGAGGTTCTCCACCAGCCAGATCGGCTTGCGCACGTAGAAATCCGCGATGTGTTCCCGCCGGATCGGCAGGATCAGGTCGCCGAAGCGCGCGCGGTAGAGGTCGATCAGCAGGCGGCGATGCTCGTTCTCCTCCGCGGCCATCGCCTCGAACACCGCGGCGGAGGCCGGATATTCGTCCCGCAGCCGGCTGGCATAGAGCGCGTAGATGGCGGCGTCCTCCTCCTCCGCCCCGATGGCGAGGGAGAGGATCTCCCGTGGCGACAGGCTGTCGAAGCGGCGGGAGCCGGTGGAGAAGAAGGGCAGAACGGATCGCATGGGGCAGGATCCTCTGACGGCGGTCGATCCCGCGACATAGCGACGCGGGGCAGCAACGCGAAGCGGGGGGCAGCCATGCCCCTGGCGCCGGGCCGGCCCGGGCCTAACATGGGGTCAAGGACAAGGAGTTCCCTGCATGAGCGACGAATACACGCCCCCGAAGGTCTGGACCTGGGACAAGGCCAATGGCGGCCGCTTCGCCAACATCAACCGCCCCATCGCCGGCGCGACGCATGAGAAGGAGTTGCCGGTCGGCCGGCATCCGCTGCAACTCTACTCCCTCGGCACGCCCAATGGCGTGAAGGTGACGGTGATGCTGGAGGAATTGCTGGCCGCCGGCCATGCGGGCGCGGAATATGACGCCTGGCTCATCCGGATCGGGGAAGGCGACCAGTTCGGCAGCGGCTTCGTGGGCGTGAACCCCAATTCCAAGATCCCCGCGTTGCTGGACCGCAGCGGGCCCACGCCCGTCCGCGTCTTCGAATCAGGCGCGATCCTGATGTACCTGGCGGAGAAGTTCGGCGCCTTCCTGCCGCAGGGCGGTGCGGCGCGGGCGGAATGCCTGTCCTGGCTGTTCTGGCAGATGGGCAGCGCCCCCTATCTCGGCGGCGGCTTCGGGCATTTCTATGCCTATGCGCCGACGAAGATGCAGTACCCGATCGACCGCTTCTCCATGGAGACGAAGCGGCAGTTGGATGTGCTGGATCGCCGCCTGGCGGAATCCGAGTTCATCGCCGGCCCCGACTACACCATCGCCGATATCGCCATCTTCCCCTGGTATGGCGGGCTGGCGAAGGGCTGGCTGTATGGCGCGGCGGAGTTCCTCGACGTCGCCAGCTACACCCATCTGCAGCGCTGGGCCGACCGGCTGCTGGAACGCCCGGCGGTGCGGCGCGGCCGCATGGTGAACCGCGTGCAGGGCGAACCGTCCAGCCAGCTGCATGAACGCCACGACGCCAGCGACTTCGACACGAAGACGCAGGACAAGCTGGCGCCCAAGGCCTGATCAACCGCGCATGGCGGGCGCTCAACCCGCTATGCGCCTCGGGCGCTCAGCCCGCTATGCGACTCGGGCGCTCAGCCCGCTATGCGACTCGGGCGCTCAGCCCGCTATGCGACTCGGGCGCTCAGCCCGCCATGCGACGCGGGCGTAGCGGAACCGTGGCGCCGGCCACATTCGTCTGGCACTCCGCGAGCCAATCCGACAGCGCCTGACGGTCCATCGGCCGCGCGAAGAGATATCCCTGCGCCCGGTCACAGCCCAGTGCGGCCGCCATGGCGGCCTGCTGCGGCGTCTCGATCCCCTCCGCCACCACCGTCATGCCCAGCCCGTGGGCGAGGGAGACGGTGGCGCGGATGATCTCCTCCGCCCTGTTGTCGATGCCCAGCCGCTGCACGAAGCGCTTGTCGAGCTTCACCGAATCCAGCGGCAACCGCAGCAGCTGCGCCAGCCCCGAATGGCCCGTGCCGAAATCATCCAGCGCCAGCTTCGCGCCGCGCCCGCGCAGCGCCGCCAGCTGGTCGAGCGTGCGGTTGCTGACGCGGTCCAGCAGCACTTCCTCCGTGATCTCCACCTCGATCGCATCGAGGCCGAGGCCCGCCCTCTCCACCTGGTCGGCGATATGCTCGACGATGTCGGCGCGCGCGACCTCCGCCGCCGACAGGTTGAGGGCGATGCGCGCCGTCGTCAGGCCGCTGGCCCGCAGCACCGCGAGCGCCGCCAGCGCCTGGTCACGCACCGCCTCGCCGAGGCGGGAGGCGCGCAGCGGTCCGATGGCCGGGAACAGTTCCGCCGGCGGCACGCCGCCGAGTTGCGGGTGGCTCCACCGGGCCAGCGCCTCGATCGCCACCGCGCCGCGCGCACCCGGCCCGCCCCGCGCGCCCTGCAGCGCGATGATCGGCTGCAGGTGCACGGTGGCGCCGGGCAGGACCGTTGTGTCGCCGAGATCGGAATCGAAGGCCCTGATGATCGCCGCCACGCGCTGCACGCGTTCGGCATCGGCACGACTCGCCCAGCCGATGCCGCCGCGGTTCTCCCGCTTGGCCTGAACCATCGCCTCATCCGCCATGCGCAGCGCGGTCTCCGCCACATCAGCATCGGCGGGCATCATGGCGGCGCCGATGGTCGCGCCCAACCGCAGGCTGGCACCGGCATAGGAGACGGGCTTGTGCAGGATGGCGCTGATGCGCCGCAGCGCCTCCGTCGCCGCCGCGCGATCCGCCAGGCCCACCAGCAGCACGGCGAATTCGTCCCCGCCGATGCGCCCGACGATATCGCTGCCGCGCACGCATTGCCGGAGCCGCTGCCCCACCTCCCGCAGCACGGCATCGCCGGCGGCGTGGCCGGCGGAATCATTCGCCTCCTTGAAATGGTCGAGATCGATGGTGACGACCGCGGCTGGCTGGCGGTCCCCCATCGCGCGTTCCAGCGCCGCGGCGATGCCGCGGCGGTTGGGCAGCCCCGTCAACTCATCCGTCAGCACCATGGCTTCCGACCGGCGGAGTGACCGCTGGAGTTCCAGGTTGGTGACGACGGCCTGCGCCAGGGTGCGGACCAGCAGCACCGACCGATCGTCCGGCATCTTCGGCACGCGATCCAGGACACACAGGGTGCCAAGCGCGAAGCCGTCCGAATCCACCAGCGGAACGCCGAGATAGGATCGCAGCCCGGTATCCCCCGTCACCAGCGGGTTATCCCGGAAGCGAGGATCGCAGGTGGCGTCTGCCACCACCATCGCGTCCTGCGGCGACAGGATGGCATGCGCGCAGAAGGCCTGGTCGCGATGCGTCTCCCGCACAGGCAAGCCGATACCCGCCTTGAACCATTGCCGGGCCTCATCCACCAGCGACACGAGCGCGATCGAATTGCCCGTCATGTCGGCGGCAAGGGTGACGATCCGATCGAAGGCCTGCTCGGCTTCCGTGTCGAGGACGTCATAGGAGCGTAGCGCCGTGAGGCGCCCGGCCTCATCGGCCGGCAGCGGTGCGGGCGGCATCGGGACTCCGTAAGGCGCGGCAGGCGTGGGCGGAGCCGGAAAGGCAGGGCGACTGCCCCTTGGCATCCTGCGCCAGCCGCGTTGCGGAAATCTTATCGAGCGCGCGAATCGCTGCCGTGGAAGGGGCGCCGCGGCGCCCTCAGGCGAGGTAGCGCCGGAACCACGCCATGGTGCGATCCCAGGCCAGCTTGGCGGCTGCCTCCTGGTAGCGGGGCGTGGAGTTGTTGTGGAAGCCGTGCTGCGTGCCTGGATAGAAATGCGCCTCATGCGGCACGGCATTCGCCTTCAGCGCGGCCTCGAAGGCCGGCCAGAGGTTGTTGATATTGGCGTCGTTCTCCGCGTAGTGGATCAGCAGCGGCGCCTTGATGCGGGCGACGGCCTCGGCAGGTTGCGCGGCGCCGTAGAAAGGCGCGCCGGCCTGCATCTCCGCCCCCAGCGTCGCCGCCAGCCAATTCGTCGTGCCGCCGCCCCAGCAGAAGCCGGTGACGCCCAGCCTGCCGGAGGACGCCGCATGCGCCTTCAGGAAACGCGCGCTGTTCAGCATGTCCTGCCGCAGCTTCGCCTGGTCCAGCCCCGCTTGCAGGGCGCGCCCGTCATCGTCGTTGCCGGGATAGCCGCCGGCCGGGAACAGGCCGTCAGGGGCCAAGGCGAGAAAACCCTCGGCCGCCGCACGCCGCGCCACATCCTCGATATAGGGGTTCAGGCCGCGATTCTCGTGGATCACGAGCACCACCGGGAAGGGGCCGGTGCCGGTGGGCTGCACCAGGTAGCCCCGCATCATCCCTGAATTGCCGCCGGGCGAGGGATAGGTGACGTAATTCGCCTTGATGCGCGGATCGGTGAAGGAGATGGTCTGCGCCTGCGCGTAGCGCGGCAGCAGCGACTGCGCCATCAGCAGTCCGCCCGCCGTGACGGCGGCGGAAGCCTGCAGGAAGGACCGGCGGTCCATCCGCCCATGGCAGTATTCGTCATAAAGGTCGAAGACCCGCTGGTCGATCTGGTCCTGCGTCAGCGGCACGAAGCCGTCCTGGCCGTCGGGCATGGTCGCTTCCTTCCTGGTTCCCGGCGGCAGGATAGCGACGGCCCCACCGGCTGTCCGCAGGGATTTCCGGCGGCGCCGATCCGGTGTTGGATCGCGGTCAGACAAACGAGGAAACGCATCATGACCCCGCGCATCACCCTGCCCGAGCCCGAGGCGATGAACGAGGCGCAGCGCGCGCTGCGCGACCAGATCCTGGCGAGTGGCACCGGCAGCATGGTTGGCCCGCAGCGCGCCAACATCCACAGCCCCGATCTGGCGGAGGCCTGGTGGAAGCTGGGCGACATGCTGCGCCTGCGGACCGTGATCCCGAAGCCGCTGCTGGAACTGGCGATCATCGTCGCGGGCCGCCGCTGGAACAGCCAGCTGGAATTCCACTTCCACGGTGCCGCCGCCATCAAGGCCGGCATCGCCCCCGCGGTGGTGGAGGCGATCCGCGCCTGCGCCCCGCCCGTCTTCGAGGACGACGCCGCGCGGGAGGTCTACGAATACACGCGCCAGATCCAGGTGAATGGCGCACCCGACGATGCCAGCCACGCCGCCATCACCGCGCGCTGGGGTGAGCGCGGCGTGGTGGAGCTGACCGCGATGATCGGCTTTTACACCATGGTCTGCATCGCGCTGAACGCGCACCGCATCCCGCTGCCGGAGGGTCTGGAACCCCCCTTCCCCGCCGAACCCGGCTTCAGCACCCTGCCGCCGGCGGCGTAGAGGTCACCGCGGCCAGGGTTGTTCGCCGAGGTCCCAGAACACACCCGCCATGATCTCCATCCCCTCCCGCATCAGCGGCCGCAGCGCATGCTCATTGGGCGCGTGCTGCGAACAGCCGGTGTAGGAATGCGGCAGGTAGACCGTCGGCAGCCCGAGCGTAACGGCGAAGGTATCGTTCGGCAGCGAACCGCCGGCATTCGGCACGATCATCGGCACCTTGCCGGTGGTGCGCTGGACGGAAGCCGCAACCAATTGCGGCCAGGGCCCGTCAGGATCCATCCGCGTCGCCGCCCATTCCGCGCCCTGTTTCACGGCATCGACCTGCACGTCATCGAAGCCGGCTTCGGCCAGGTGCTTGCGGATGGCGGGGATGAAGGTGGAGGGATGACGATCAACGGTGTAGCGGATCTGGCACCGCGCGAAGGCTTCCGGCGGCACGGCATTCACCGGCGCGGCGGGATGGCCGCATTGGAAGGCCAGCACCTCGAAGGTGTTCCAGCCGAAGACCTTCTCCGCCGCCGTCAGCCCGGGCTCGCCCCACCAGGCATTGATCTCCGGCCCATCCGCCCCGCCATCGACATGGCACGAAGCCAGCGCCGCGCGGACGCTGTTGGGGATGCGTTCCGGCACCAAATCCCGCACCAGCACGCGGCCCTCGCGGTCGATGATGCTGGCGATGGCATGGGCAAGCCGCACGCCGGGGTTCGCGAGCAGCCCGCCCCAGTTCCCGGAATGGTGCCCGCCCTCCCGGTATTTCACGCGGAGATCGAGCGCCAGCGCGCCCCGCGTGCCGAGCACGAGCGCCGGCACATCCGGCACCAGGCGCGGCCCGTCGGAGGCGATGAGCACATCTGCCTTCAACTCATCCCGATGCGCACGGGCGAATTCGTCGATGCCGGGGGACCCGACCTCCTCGCTCATCTCCAGCAGCAGCGTGACGTTGAAGCCGAGTTTCCCCCTGACCTTCAGCACGGCTTCCAGCGCCGCCAGATTGGCGCTGTGCTGACCCTTGTTGTCCACGATGCCGCGGCCGTAGAGGCGATCGCCCCGCTCCGTGATGGTCCAGGGCGCGAGCCCCTCATGCCATTCCTTGTCGAGGCCCGGGACGACGTCGCCATGCCCGTAGGTCAGCAGCGTCGGCAGCCCAGGGTCCTCCACCCGCCGCGCGATCATGAAGGGACCGCCCTTGCCGGAGGGGTTCGGATGGACCGTGCAGGTAAAGCCGATGCGTTCCAGGTCCGGCGCCATCTCCTGCTCCAGGTAGCGCATGAGGTGCGGATAGGCACCGGGCTCCTGGCTCGCGGTCGGGCAGGCGATGCGGCGCTGGAGGATGGCAAGGAAGCTGCCATCGTCGAACATGGCCCGCGCGGCGGCGATGGCGGCGTCGCGGCTCATGCGCCGGTCGCCTGCATCACGCGGCGCGTAGCGGCGCGGAGCGCTGCCACGAAGCGATTCTGGCCGCGCATCAACTCCACCATCGCGGGTTTCGCCAGGCTCGCATCCAGCGCCGGCAACTCCGCCGCCACGGCCAGCGATGGCAGGGGCGGGACCGTGAAGGCGGGGTCATGCGCGAAGCGTGCCTCCCGCGTGTAGTTGATCGGCACCAGGATGCGGGACAGGTCGTGCACGGCCGCGTTGCGCGCGGCGACGGGAGCCTGGTCCAGCGCCGCCAGCGCGGCGCGCAGCCCCGCTACCGCGGTCTTGGCGGGGGAGAGGTCCGCCATGCCCTTCGAGGCCCCCTCATACTGCGCGATGGTGGCAGCGAACTCGTCGCAGGTCGCGGCCCAGTCGAAGGGCAGCGCCTCGGCATTGGCGATGCGCAGCACCGACAGCAGGTAGATCTTCATGTCGACCAGAAGGATGTCGCGATCCGCGATCTCCAGCGTGTCGTTCTCCGTGTGCCAGGCGATGTTGGCGCCGCAGCCGGAGACGTCGTAGTAGTTCTTCTCACGCCGCAGCGCCTCCGGCATCGTCGAGGACAGCATGAAGAAGCTGGGCAGGCCGATATTATTGAAGGAATAGTCGCCGGCCTGGGGCGGGCGGATGCACTTGATGTCGGCATCCGGCAGGATATCGCGAATGGCACCAGCCGCCAGCGCGGCGCTTTCGGTGAAGGCGCGGGTCTGGTGATAGGACGTCGCCCATCGGCAACCCGGGCTGTCGCAATTGATCTGCGCGAGGCAATTCTCGTCGAGGTCCTGCGCGAAGGCATCCGTGAACCAGGTGGAGCCCGCATAACGCCCAGTCGAATGGCCCGGCCACCAGGCGATGCGGACGCTGCGCTTCAGCGAACCCCGCTTCGCCCACAACACGCGCGCGATCTCCAGCATCGTCGCATCGCCCGTGGCATTGTCGCCGACGCCCACTTCCCAGCTGTCATAATGGCCGTGCAGCAGGACGAATTTCTCGGGGTCTTCCGTGCCCGGGATGGTAACGACGGGGATGGATTGCGGGAACCAGCCTTCCTCCATCACCGTGCGGATCGTGGCCTCGCCCCCTTCCTCCGCCAGCGCCATCAGCGCCTTGCCGTCCGGGTTGTTCACCGCCACCACGGGAATCCTCGGCTTGCGCGGCAGATCGTGCAGGTCCGGGCTGCCCCAGATGGTGGTGCAGGTGCCCCAATGGATATCGATGCCGGGGTTTACCGCGATCAGGCCGACGCCGCCCCATTCCTCGATCAGGCTGGTCAGCGCCGGATTACCGAAGCCCTCCATCACCACGATGCAGCCGCCGATCTTCGCGCGCACTTCCTCCACCGAACCGATGCTGCCGCCGAACAGCAGGCCGATGTCGCGGCTGTAGGACCGCAGCGCCTTCGGATTGGCCGTCAGCTTCACCAGCCTCGCCGTACGCCCTTCCGGCGCATGCAGTGCGGAGGATGGCGGCTTGGCGCGGTAGCGCACGCCATTGGCCGTGACGGAGGCATCATGCGGCACGGAGAGGCAGATCTCCGGCTGGTGAACCTCCACCGGGATGCCATGGCAGCGCAGGCGCTCCACGATGACCGCAGCCGCCTTGTTCACGTCATCCGGCTTCCAGCGATGCATGCCGGCGAAGGTTGTCACCAGATCCCAGGGCGCATCCAGTGTGACGGCATCGAGGAATGGCTGTTCCTCGGGAGTGATCGGCATGGCGCGGCCTCCTGGCTGGATAGGGAGGAATGGCAGCACCGCCGCGCCGCGCGCGCAAGCAGGCGGCACGCGCGATAGCGGCCCGGCATGGCGGTGATCGCGCGCCACAATGAACAATTTGCAACGCGCTTTCAGCATGGCAGGCGCGGCACGGAATGTGCTGCACTCAGCGCGACGCCCGAGGATGCCGCCCATGAACCGCCGCTCCGTCCTGCTCGCCGCCACCGCGCTCACCGCCCTGCCACGCCTGCCCGCCCTCGCCCAGGGCGCGCCTGGTGACCCGATCCGGCCGCTCGTCCTCATCACCCGGCCGCAGGCGGCGGCACCGGCGCCCTTCCAGGCGGCGGAGCTGATTGCCCAGGAATGGCGCAAGCTCGGCCTGCAGGTGGAGCTTCGGCCCCTGCCGGGCCAGCAATACAGCCAGGTGATCTGGTATGAGCGCCAGCGCTGGGACGCGACGATGTGGCAGATGGTCGGGCGGCCGGAACGCGGCGACCCCGATGAGATGGTCTACAACCTCCTGCACTCCGCCAACATCGCCACCGGCTACAACTTCGTCGGCTACAGCAACCCCGAATATGATCGGCTCGCCGAAGCCCAGCGCGGAGAGATGGACATGGCGCGCCGCCAGCAGCTGGTCCGGGAGGTGCAGGAGGTCGTGAACCGCGACCAGCCCTACGCCTTCCTCGTGCACCCCGTGAACCTGCAAGCCTTCAACAAGCAGGTCTTCGCGGAGGGCAGCGCGGTCAACCAGGCCGGCCTCGGCATCCGCAACTTCTGGAACTGGATCAGCCTGCAGCCCACCGGCCGGCAACGCGACATCATCGTGAACAGCACGGAGCCGGTGAAGGCGACCAACCCCTTCTATGTCAGCGGCGCGCCCGACAGCTGGGTCACGGACCTGGTCTGGGACCGGCTGATGCGCGTCGGCCCCGATGGCCTGCCGCGCCCCTGGGCGGCGGAAACCGTCACGCAGCCCGATCCGCTGACCATCGACTGCGTGCTGCGCGCCGGCATGACGCATCATGACGGCACGCCAGTGACGGCGGAGGATGTGGTCTTCTCCTATGAGGCACCGGGCATGGGCGACGAATCGCCGATGTACAAGCCTTTCGTGCAGAACATCGCCTCCGTCGTGGCCACGAACGACCGCACCGTGCGCTTCACCCTCAAGCGCCCTGATGCCGCCTTCCGCATCGCCGTGCTGGCGAAGCTCAACATCGTCTCCAAGCGCATCTGGGCGCCGGTGGTGGCGGATTATCTGAACCGCCCGCAGAACCTCGAATCCCATGTCGAGGAGCGGCCCATCGGATCCGGCCCGTACCGCTTCGTCCGGTCCCGCGTGAATGAGGAAGTGGTGCTGGAGGCGAATCCGAACCACTGGTCCCGCCCCAAGGCGGATCGCTGGATCATGCGCATCATCCTCAACGTCGAGGCGACGCTGGGCGCGCTGCGCCGCGGCGAGATCAACGTGCTGGCCGACTACTTCGGCGACCCCGACCTGGTGAAAAACATGGCGCGGCAACTGCCGAACATGATCGCGATCCGGGAGGAGGTGGATATCGGCTTCCAGTTCGTCGGCATGAACCTCCGCCGCCCGCCCTTCAACGACCCCGCCTTCCGCCGAGCGATGTCGGCCGCCGTGAACCGGGAGATGATGGCGGGCGCGGCGTGGAACGGGCAGGCGGTGCCTTCCAATTCCATGGTATCGCCCGCACTGGCCGCCTGGCACGACCAGGGGATCGCCGGCCGCGTGCCCGGCGGCAATCTGGAAGGGGCGCGGCGGATGTTGCAGGAAGCGGGTTACCGCATGGTCGGCAATCGGCTGCACTACCCCAGCGGCGTGCGCGAAACGACGACGCCGTATCAGTGATCCCGCATTGAAGCGCATCCTCGGGCGGCTGGGACACGCCGCCTTCGTCCTGTGGGCGGTGGCATCCCTGACCTTCGTCATGTTCCGGCTGATGCCGGGCGATCCCACGCTGAACTTCCTCTCGGAATCCTTCAGCGAGGAGATGCGCACGGCGCTGCTGGTCTCCTTCGGCTTGGACAAGCCGTTGCCGGAGCAATACGTGCTCTACCTCGGCAGCCTGCTGCGCGGCGACCTTGGCGTCTCCTTCCTGCAGAAGAAGCCGGTGCTGGACATCCTGCTGGACGCGCTGCCGAACACGGTGGCGCTGACCGTCACGGCGCTGGTCGTCGCCTACGCCTTCGGCATCATCGCCGGCGCCTTTCTCGCCTTTGCCCGCGGGTCGGTCACGGAGGGCATCGCGATCCCGGCCGCGTTGATCACGCGCGCGGCGCCGGAATTCTGGCTGGGCATGATCCTGCTGGCCTGGCTCAGCTTCTCCTGGGGCATCTTTCCGTCGAGCGGCGCGAATGAGGCGGGCTCCGAGTTCACCTCAGAATGGGCACGGCTGACCTCGGCCGATTTCCTCTGGCACCTGGCGCTACCGGCGCTGACGCTGGCGCTGTATCTGCAAGGCCTGCCGCTATTGCTGATGCGCGCCACGATGCTGGAAGTGCTGAACGACGAATTCATTGTGATGGCACGCATGAAGGGCCTGTCGCGCTGGGCGATCGTGATGCGCCATGCCGCACGCAATGCGCTGCTGCCGGTCGCGACGGCCTTCGCGCTCGGCCTCGGCAGTTCCTTCGGTGGCAATGTGGTGATCGAGACAGTGTTCTCCTGGCCCGGGCTCGGCCGCGTGCTCGTCTCCGCCGTGCAGGGGGCCGACTATCCGCTGGCGCAGGGCGCCTTCATCCTGATCGCGGCGGTGCTGGTGACGATGAACATGGTGGCGGACCTTCTGTACGCCTGGCTCGACCCGAGGGTGTCCGTCGGTGCAAGGCGCTAACGCGGTGTGGCGCTTCCTCCGCAGCCAGCCCTTCGCGCTGGTCGGCATCGGCATCTATTTGCTGTTCCTGGTGCTGGCCGTCTTCGCGGACCAGATCGCGACACATGACCCGCGGCAGATCCTGTTCAGCGGCGCCTACCGGGTGGCGCGCTACCTGCCGCCCTCCGCCACGCATTACCTCGGCACGACATCGGGCGGGCGCGACATCTTCTCCCAGCTCGTGCACGGCACGCGATCCGCGCTGACCGTCGGCGTCACGGCCGCCTTCTGCGTGGTGGTGCTGGGGTCGCTGATGGGGCTCCTGGCCGGCTATCTCGGCGGCTGGGTGGACCGCATCATCATGCGCGTTTCCGACATCGTCCTTGGACTGCCCTTCCTGCCGTTCATCCTCGTCATCTCCGCGCTGACCAGGCCGGGCACCACCACGCTCGTTGCCTCTGTCGCGCTGCTGCTCTGGCCCAACACGGCGCGCGTCATCCGGTCCCAGGTCCTGTCCTTGCGCGAACGCGGATGGGTGGAGGCTGCGCGCGTCACAGGCTGTTCGCCCATGCGCATCATCTTCGTCCACATCGCGCCGCAGGTGGCGCCGCTTGCCGCACTCTACGGCTCCATCGCCGTCGGCTGGGCCATATTGACGGAGGCCTCGGCCTCCTTCCTCGGCTTCGGCGATCCCGCCGCCATCTCCTGGGGCCTCATGCTGCAGGACGCCTTCGCCAACCAGGCCCTGTCGCGGGAGGCATGGAACTGGTTCATCCCGCCCGGTCTCTGCATCGTGGCGCTGGTGCTGGCGGGGTTCCTGGTCAGCCGGGGGTCGGAGAAGCTGCTCTTTCCGAAGCTGGGGGATTGATGGAAGCGCTGCTCTCCGTCCGCGACCTGGCGGTCCACTACGCCACCTCGGCCGGACCCGTTCGCGCCGTGGATGGCGCCAGCTTCGACGTGCCAGCACGCTCCATCGTCGGCCTGGTCGGCGAAAGCGGCTGCGGGAAATCCACCCTCGGCCGCGCGCTGATGGGCGTGATGCCGCGCAGCGCCAGCATCGCCGCGGGATCGGCGGTGTTCGAGGGCCAGGACCTCGTCACCCTGCCGGCAAAGGCCCGGAAGGAATTGCTCTGGCGGCGCCTCTCCTTCGTCCCGCAGACCGCGATGAACGCGCTGGACCCGGTTCAGCGCGTCGGCGCGCAACTCATGGAAGTCCTCACCGAGCGCGGCGGCCTCTCACGCAGCGCGGCGGCGGCACGGGCGGAGGCGCTGTTCACCCTCGTCGGGCTGGACGCGAAACGCCTGCGGGACTGGCCGCACCAATTCTCCGGCGGCATGCGGCAACGCGCCTCCATCGCGCTGGCGCTGGCGCTCGACCCCGCTCTGGTCATCGCGGATGAGCCGGTGACGGCGCTGGACGTGATCGTGCAGCGGCAGATCCTGGACGTGATGAAGGAACTCCAGGCGCGGCTCGGCCTCGCGATGATCCTGGTGACGCATGATGTCGCCGTCGTTGCCTATGCCTGCGACCGCGTGGTGGTGATGTATGCCGGCCGCGTGGTGGAATCGGGGCCCGTGCGCGCCGTGCTGGAAGCGCCCTTGCACCCCTACACCATGGGCCTGATGAACGCCTTCCCGGACCTCGATCGCGTCGGCGGCGAACTTGTCCCGATCGAGGGTTCGCCCCCTTCCCTGCTCAACCCGCCCGCCGGCTGCCGCTTCGCCGCGCGCTGCCCCTTCGCCGTGGCGCGCTGCGCCGATGACCCGCCCCTGATCGAGGACGCGCCAGACCACCACGCCGCCTGCTGGCGCAGCGCGGAGGCCGCTTCACTCCAACCGCAAGCCGCGCGATCCGAGACCTGGGCGAGCGTCGCCGCATGAACCACGTCATCGCCGCCCAGGATCTGGTGAAGGCCTTCCCGGCATCGCGCCGCCTGCCGGACCTGCTGCGCGGCCATCGCCCGATGGTGCGCGCCGTCAATGGCGTGACGCTCGGCGTCGGCGCCGGCCGCGCACTCGGCATCGTCGGTGAAAGCGGCTGCGGCAAGACCACCACCGCGCGGCTGCTGCTGCGGCTGGAGGAAGCAACGTCAGGCACCGTGCTGTTCGACGGCCAGGACGTGACCGCGCTGCACGGCAAGGCGCTGCTGCCCTTCCGCGCCAGCGTGCAGCTGGTGTTCCAGAATCCCTTCGATGCGCTGAATCCCCGCTTCACCATCCGCCGCACGCTCACGGAGCCGCTGACGAATTTCGGCATCCCCGCGGACCAGCAGGATGCGCGCATCCGCGAAGCCATGGCGCGCGTGCGCCTCGACCCCGCCGAGGCCTATCTGGACCGCCACCCGCATGAACTCTCCGGCGGGCAGTTGCAGCGCGTGGTGCTGGCGCGCGCGCTGGTCGCCCATCCCCGCGCCATCATCGCGGATGAACCGGTCTCGATGCTCGACGTCTCCGTCCGCGCCGGCGTGCTGAATGTGCTGCGGCGGGCGCGGGATGATCTGCAATTGGCCGCCATCTACATCAGCCACGACCTCGCGCTAATCCGTTATGTGTGTGAGGATGTGGCGGTGATGTATCTCGGCCGCGTGGTGGAAAGCGGCCCGACGGCGGAGATCATCGCCTCCCCCGCCCATCCCTACACCCGCGCCCTGGTTGCCGCCGTGCCGGTGCCGCGCGTGGACCAGGACCGCGGCGCCCTGCCCATCCAGGGCGGACTGCCGGACCAGGTGAACCAGCCCACAGGCTGCGTCTTCCGCGACCGCTGCCCCCTCGCCATCCCCCGCTGCGCGGAGGAAGTGCCCGCCCTTCGCAGCATCGCGCCCGGGCGTCTTGCCGCCTGCCACCTGGTATGAGGTCCATGACCACGCCCCGCCCCTGCAACCCCGTCACGCTGGAAATCATCCGCGGCGCCATCCGCGCCGCGCAGGCGGAGATGGAGGCGCTGATCGAGCGCACCGCCATGTCCGCCTTCATCCGGGAGAAGAAGGATTTCTACACCGCCCTGTTTGATGCCCAGGGCGTCATGGCGGTGGGTTCCAACGTGCCCGTCTTCGGTGACATCTGTGGCCCGGTCTTCCGCGACTTCCCGATCGAGACGATCCGCGAGGGAGACCTCTACTGGTACAATGACTGCTACGGATCGCGCGGCGCCGTCAGCCATTCGAATGACCAGGTGTTCCTGGCGCCCGTCTTCCTCGATGGCCGCCGCGTCGCCTTCGTCATGGGCTGGGCGCATTTCGCGGATATCGGCGGGCTCCGCCCCGGCTCCATCAGCCCCGATGCGACCGAGATTTTTCATGAGGGCGTCATCATCCCGCCGACGCGGCTGATCCGGGATGGGGAGGTCAATCAGGCCGCGCTCGCGATCTTCTACCGCAACTCCCGCTACCCCCGCACCGCCCAAGGCGACACGCGCGCATTAATGGCGAGCGTGGAACTCGGCGTGACCCGGATGCGTGAGATCGCAGCGAATTTCGGCGCGGATGTGCTGGGCGACGCGCTGGCGCAACTGCTCACCCGCACACGGGACACGGTGCGCGGAAGGCTGATGGAAACCTTCCCGGTGGGCACGCACCGCTTCACCGACCGCATCGATGGCGATGGCCATGGCAGCGGGCCGCTGCGGCTGCGCTTCGCGCTGACGCGCACGCCGGAAGACCGGCTGATCCTGGATGCGTCGGAGACGGATGACCAGTCCGTCGGCCCCGTGAACTTCCTGATGAATCCTGATGTGCCGGGCATGGCGCTCGGCCTCTATTTCCTTGGTGGCGATCCAACGCAGGTCGTGAATGCCGGCGGGCCGCGATCGCTGGATGAGGTGATATTGCGGGAGGGCTCGCTGCTCTTCCCGCGTTTCCCCGCCGCCCTCGGCATGCGCGGCCTCACCATGATGCGCATGCTGGCGGCGCTGAACGGGCTCGTCTCCGTCGCCGGCGGCGAAGCCCCGGCAGCCCACGCGGCCTATGTCATCATGCTGCTGCGCGGCACCATCGGGGGAAAGCACTTCCTGATGAGCGACGGTCTCGGCGTCGGCTATGGCGCGCGCGGCTTCGCGGACGGGATCGATGGCGTCTATTTCGTGGCGCAGGAGAATTACCCGGTCGAGTTCCTCGAACTCGAATACCCCGTGCGCCTGCGCAAATACGCGCTGAACCGGGACAGCGGCGGGCCCGGTCGCTTCCGCGGCGGCTGCGGGATCGTGCGGGAATATGAGGTAATGGCCGAGGAATCGATCCTCGCCGTCCGCCTCGATGGCGTGGAGAATCCGCCCTGGGGTGCGGCAGGCGGGCAATCCGGCAGGCCGGGGCGCGTGGTGCTGAATCCGGGCCTGCCCAACGAACGCGTGCTGAAGCCGCTGTCGGATGGCAACCGCGTGGTGCGCGGCGATATCCTGCGCATCGAGACCGGCGGCGGCGGTGGCCGCGGCCATCCCTTCGACCGTCCACCAGAAGCGGTGCTGGAGGATGTGCTTGGCGGCCTGGTCAGCGCCGATTCCGCCCGCGCCGACTATGGCGTCGTCATCACCGGCCGCACCATCGACGAGGCCGCCACCAAGGCACTGCGCGCCACCCGCCCCGCCACGCTCGCCTTCCATCGCGGGAGCTACGCCGATGCTCTTGATTGACCCGGCGACTGATCCGCGCCCGCTCTCGGTCGCGGTCGATATAGGCGGCACCTTCACCGATGTGACGCTCCAGGATGCCGCCACGGGCCGCGCCTGGACGGCCAAGACGCCATCAACGCCGCATGACCCGTCGGAAGCCTTCCAGAACGGCGTGCGCCTGGCGCTGGGGACAGCGCGGGAGAACGCCGCCCGCATCGGCCGCGTGCTGCATGGCACGACCATCGCGACGAATTTGATCCTGGAAGGCAAGGGCGCGCGCACTGCCCTCATCACCACCGCGGGTTTCCGGCATGTGCTGGAGATCGGTCGGCAGGACATTCCCCGCCGCGCCAACCTCCATGCCTGGATCAAGCCGCGGCGCCCCGTCCCGCCCTCCCGCGTCTTCGAAGTCACCGAACGCATCGCCGCCGATGGCAGCGTCCTGGTGCCACTCGACGAAGCCAGCGTCCATCGCGCGGCGGAGGCGTGCCGGGAGGCCGGTGTCACCGCCATCGCCATATGCCTGCTGCACGCCTTCACCACCTCAGCGCATGAACGCCGCGTGGCAGAGATGCTGCGGGACGCGCTTCCTGACGTCGCGATCACTGCTTCGGTCGATGTGCTGCCGGTGGTGCGGGAATATGAACGCTCGCTCGCCGCCATCCTCAACGCGCAGGTCATGCCCGCCGTCTCCACCTATGTCCAACGTCTGGAGCGCCGCCTGGCGGAGGATGGCATCGCCGCACCGCTGCTGCTGATGAAGTCGAATGGGGGCGTGGCGGGTGCGGGTTCGATCCGCCGCGCGCCGGCCGTCACCGCGCTGTCCGGTCCCGCGGCCGGCGTGGTGGGCGCGCGGGCGGTCGCGGCGGCGGCGGGGATTCCGAACATCCTGACCGTCGATATCGGCGGCACCAGCGCCGATATCTGCCTGATGAAGGACGGCGCCATCGCGCTGACGCAGCGCGGCTCCGTCGGCGACTGGCCGCTGCCGCTGCCGATGCTGGATATGGTGACGATCGGCGCCGGCGGCGGCTCCATCGCCCGCGTGACGCGCGATGGCGCGCTGGCCGTGGGGCCGGAGAGTGCCGGCGCACAACCCGGCCCGGCCTGCTACGGGCGGGGCGGCACACTCGCCACCGTCACGGATGCGCATGTCGTGCTGGGGCATCTGCCGCCCTCGCTGCTCGGCGGGCGGATGACGCTGGATGTGGCGGCGGCTGAGGAGGCCGTACGCAGGGGCGTCGCGGAACCGCTCGGGCTCGGCCTGCACGAAGCGGCGCGGGGCATTCTGGCGGTTGTCGATTCCAACATGGTCGGCGCGCTGCGCGTCGTCTCGGTGGAGCGCGGTCACGATCCCCGCGACTTCACGCTCGTGCCCTTCGGCGGGGCGGGGCCGCTGCATGGCTGCGCGCTGGCGGCGATGCTCGGCATCCGCCAGGTGCTGGTGCCGCCATCGCCCGGCGTGCTCTGCGCGCAGGGGCTGCTCTTCGCCGATATGCGGGCGGAATTCAGCCGGTCCGTCCTGCCCGGCCAGGCGGAGGAAGCCGCCGCCATCGACACGGCCTTTGCCGCCTTGGCGTCGGACGCCGATGCCTGGTTCGAGGAGGAAGCGATCCCGCAAGCCGCGCGCGGCACCGCCCCCGTCGCGCTGATGCGCTACGCCGGCCAGGGCGCGGAACTTCCCGTGCCCTGGCGCGGCCTGTCCCACGCGGCCGCCGACTTTGCCGCCGCGCATCGCGCGCTCTACGGCTTCGACCTGCCGGAAGGACGCGCGGAGATCGTCACCCTGCGCCTTGAAGCCGTCGGCACGCTGCCGCCCCCTTCCGCGCAGACCCTGCATCCCGGCACCGGCGCCACACCGATCGGCACGCATCCCGTCCACCTGCCCGGCGGCACCGCCGAGGCTGCGCTGTATGACCGTGCGAGCCTCGGCGCGGGCGACCGCATCGCCGGCCCCGCCATCCTCACCCAGCTCGATGCCACCACCCTGCTGCCGCCCGGCTGGACGGCGGAGGCACTGCCCAGCGGCGCCCTGCTGCTGCGCCAGGATTAAAAACGATGATGCACCTCGCCGCCTTCATGTTCACGCCGGGCAGCCATTCCGCGGGCTGGCGGCACCCCGAAGCCGTGCCGGAATGCGACATGGACTTTCGCCAGTACGCCCACATCGCGCAGGTGGCGGAGAGCGGGAAGCTCGACGCCATCTTCTTCCAGGACACGGTGGCGGTGAATGGCAGCGCGTCCCTGGACGGCGCCGGGCCGTATCGTCCGCGGCAGGGGCGCACGGCGTATCTGGAGCCGACGACGCTGCTCTCGGCGCTTGCCGTCATCACCCAGCGCATCGGGCTGATCGCGACGGCAACCACCACCTACAACGAGCCCTACAACCTGGCCCGCCGCTTCGCCTCCATCGACCACATCAGCAATGGCCGCGCGGGGTGGAACCTCGTCACCTCCCAGATCGAGGACGAGGCCGGCAATTTCGGCGCCGACCACCACATGGCCCATGCCGAGCGCTATGAGAGGGCGGAGGAGTTCTTCGACGTCATGGCCGCGCTGTGGGACAGCTTCGGCGACGGCGCGCTGATCCGGGACAAGGACAGCGGGGTCTATGTGGACACCGCCAAGGTCCACCTGCAGAACCACAAGGGCAAGCATTTCGCCGTGCGGGGGCCGCTCAACATCGCGCGCTGCCCGCAAGGCAGGCCGATCATCACCCAGGCCGGATCCTCCGGCCCCGGCATGGACCTCGCCGCCCGTACCGCGGACCTGGTCTTCACCGCGCAGTCGGACCTGGCGGAGGCGCAGGCCTTCTACGCAGACCTCAAGGCCCGCGCCGCGAAGCACGGCCGGAACCCCGACCACATCAAGATCATGCCAGGGCTGATGACCATCATCGGCGCGACGGAGGAGGAGGCAGAGGCCCGCTACCGTGAATTGCAGGGCCTGCTGGCGGATGAGAATTCCATGCGCCTGCTGGCCCGGCTTTGCGGGGACCTCGACATCTTCGCCTTCCCGCCGGACGCCCCCCTGCCGCCCTTGCCGCTGAGCAACGCCGCGCAGGCGCGGCAGCGGCACCTGGTGGAGAAGGCGAAGCGGGAGAACCTCTCCATCATCCAGGTGGCGCGCTACCTCGCGACGTCGCTCGGCCATCACCTGCTGGTGGGCACGCCGGCCCGGATCGCGGACACGATGGAGGCCTGGGTGAAGGGGGGCGCCTGCGACGGCTTCACCCTGCTGTCCCCCTACTACCCTGCGCCGCTGGAGCGCTTCGTGGGCCAGGTGGTGCCGGAATTGCAGCGGCGCGGGCTGTTCCGGACGGAGTATGCCGGCACCACGCTGCGGGACCATCTGGGCCTGCCGGTGCCGCCCAACCGCTACGAGATGTAACGCGACCGCGGGCGTTGCGCGGGCGCATCGGGCCAAGTCCCTGTTTTTGCTGGCATGAGCCGGCGGCGGGCCGGCGCCGCCAGCCGCCCGTGCTGGACAAGCCGGCCGGATCGCGCCAAACCGCGCCCAAACCCCTGACATCCCCCTCTGGCGCCCCCTGGCCGCCCCCCGGAGCACGCCCCATGACTTCCCCCGTGTTCGACCGCATCGCCGACATCATCGCGGAGAACAGCGAGGTCGCCCGCGACTCCATCACGCCGGAGGCGCATGTCATCAACGACCTCGGCATCGACAGCCTGGACTTCCTCGACATCGTCTTCGCCATCGACAAGGCCTTCGGCATCAAGGTGCCGGTGGAAGCCTGGACGCAGGAAGTGAACGCCGGCACCGCGCCGGCCGAGCAGTACTTCGTGATGGGCAATCTCGCGCTCCGGATCGAGGAACTGGTGGCGGCGAAGGCGGCCAAGGGCTGAACCCTGCGGCCAGCCCGCGGAACGGAATCCATGCGCCTCGAATACTTCCAGATGGTGGACCGGGTGGTCTCGCTCGGCCCCGATTCCATCGTGGTGGAAAGCCGCGTCCCGGAAGCGAGCCCGGTCTTCGAGGGCCACTTCCCAGGCTACCCCATCGTGCCCGGCGTGCTGCTGGTGGAAACCATGGCCCAGGCCGGCGGCTGGCTGATCCTGGCGCTGGAGGGGATGCAGCGCATGCCCTTCCTGTCCACCGTCAAGACCGCCAAGTTCCGCGGTTTCGTCGGCCCCGGTGCCCCTTTGGTGGTGGAGGCGAAGCGCACGCATGACGGGTCGGGCTTCGCCGTCGCCGAAGCGCGCATCCTGTCCGACGGCAAGCGCATCGCGGATGCCGAGATCACCTATCGCATCATGCCCTTCCCCGCCGATGCGCTGCGCGAGGCGATGACCGCCACGGCGAAGCGGATCGGCCTGCCAGGGCATAGCTGAAGGTGGGGCATGGTTGAGATGACGAATCCCTCCCCCATCTGGGTCACCGGCGTCGGCCTGGTGTCCGCGGCCGGAGAGGGCCGGGACGCGCATCGCGCCGCCCTGCTGGCCGGCGCGGCGCCCACGCTGGACGACGCCGCCTACGCGCCCTTCGCCATCCATCCCGGCCCGGCGCTGGAACTGGACCGCCAGATCCCCAAGAAGGGCGACCAGCGGCAGATGGAGCCGTGGCAGCGCCTCGGCACCTATGCCGCCGGCCTGGCGCTGGACGATGCCGGCGCGCGCGGCCTGGTGGCGGAGATGGACCTGATCGTCGCCGCCGGCGGGGGCGAACGCGACATGGCCCTCGATGAGAGCGTCGTCGCCGCCCTCGGCCACCTGCCCCCCGCGGAAGCCGCGACGAAGCTGAACGAGATGCTGGCCGGCGGGCTGCGGCCGACGCTGTTCCTGGCCCAGTTGTCGAATCTGCTGGCGGGCAACATTTCCATCGTCCATGGCGTGACCGGTGCCTCCCGCACCTTCATGGGTGAGGAACAGGCCGGCGCCGATGCGGTGCGCGTCGCGGCCGCCAGGCTGGCCGAAGGGCGCGGCCAGGCGGCGCTGGTGGGCGGCGCCTTCGTGGCCGCGCGCTGGGACCTGATGATCCTCTATCACGCGGGCGGACTGCTGCGGCGCGCGCCCGCGGGCGTTGCCGCCTGGGCGCCGGTCTTCGACCGGGGCGCGGCACCCGGCGCCATCCCCGGCACGCTCGGCGCCTTCCTGGTGCTGGAGACGGCGGAGGCCGCCCGGGTCCGCGGGGCGCGTGGCCTGGCGCGGATCCGCGGCGTGGCCTGCGAACAGGCGCGGCGAGACGGGACCGATGGCAGCGCGCAGGCGGCGGCGCGGGCCTTCGCGCGGCTCGACCTGCCGGCGGGGCCGCTCGCGGTGATCTCCGGCGCCACGGGCATCGCTGGGCCGGTGCAGGCGGAGCGTGAATTCCTGGCCGGGCTCGGCCGGCCTTTCGCGCTGCGGGCGGCGGGCAATCGCCTCGGCTGGGGCGCGGAGGCGACCTTCCCGGGCAGCATCGCGCTGGCCGCCCTCGCGCTGGCTGACGGCGCGCTGCCGGCCGCCATGGGCGATGGCGAGGCCGCCTTCGACGGCCCCCTCACCGACATCCTGGTCACGGGCTTCGCGGGTTGGCGGGGCGAGGCGCTTGCCCATCTCCAGGCGATCCCGGCGGAGGATCAGCCATGAACACGACCGATCATAAGGGCCGCCCGATCGTCGCCGTCACCGGCATCGGGCTGGTGACGCCACTCGGCTTCGGCGTCGATGCCAACTGGCAGGCGCTGTTGGCGGGCCGATCCGGCATCCGCCGCATCACCCGCTTCCCCACCGACCACCTGCGGACCACCATCGCCGGCACCGTCGATCTGCCGGAGGAAGCGGGCGGCGCGGTCCTCACCTCCTCCGACCGCGTGCGGCTGATGGCGCAGCGGGCGGCGGATGAGGCGCTGGCGCAATCCGGCCTGCCAGGGCCGTTTCCTGGGCCCTTCCCCGGCCCGCTGATGCTCGGCATGCCGCCGGTGGAGTTGGAATGGCCCGGCCGCTTCCGCCTGGCCGCCGAGACCGGCGAGGATGCGCCGAGCTATGCCGCGCTGACGGAAGCCGCGGCGGGGCGCGACGACCTGTATCGCACCACCGCCTTCGCCGGCATCGGCGAACAGCTGGCCGCGCGCTTCGGCACGCGGGGCGCGCCCATCGCCATCTCCACCGCCTGCGCCACCGGCGCCTCCGCCATCCAACTTGGTGTCGAGGCGATCCAGCGCGGGGAGACGGAGGCCGCCATCGCCATCGGCGCTGATGGCACGGTGCAGCCGGAGGCGCTGATCCGCTTCTCCCTCCTCTCCGCGCTCTCCACGCGCAACGAGGACCCGACGGCGGCGTCACGCCCCTTCGAGAAGTCCCGCGGTGGCTTCGTGATGAGCGAGGGCGCGGCCTGCCTGGTGCTGGAAAGCCTGGCCCACGCCACGGCGCGCGGCGCTACCATCCTCGGCGTGCTGCGGGGATGCGGGGAGAAGTCGGACAGCTTCCACCGCACACGGTCGAACCCCGATGGCGGCGCGGTGATCCGCGCCATGCGCAACGCGATCGAGGATGCGGGGCTCACGCCCACCGACATCTCCTACGTCAATGCGCATGGCACGGGGACGCCGGAGAACGACAAGATGGAGACCTTCGGCATGCGCGCGGTCTTCGGCAATGACGCGCCGCCGATCTCCTCCAACAAATCGATGATCGGCCATACGCTCTCGGCCTCCGGCGCCATCGAGGCGGCGTTCAGCCTGCTCGCGATCCGCGACCAGATGCTGCCGCCGACCATCAACCATGTGGAGCCCGACCCGGCCATCACGCTCGACGTGGTGCCGAATGTCGCGCGGCCCGCGAAAGTGGTGAACGTGCTCTCCAACAGCTTCGGCTTCGGCGGGCAGAATGTGTGTCTCGTCCTCAGTGGGGCTCCTGCCTGATGCGTGCGCTGCGGCTGCATGGCGACCGTGACCTCCGGATCGAGGATATCGATCCGCCGCCGCCGCCCGGCGAGGGCGAGGTGCGGATCCGGCTGCGGGCCATCTCGCTCAACCACATCGATGTCTGGGGCTGGCGCGGCATGGCCTTCGCGCAGCGCAAGCTGCCGCTGGCCGTGGGCGCGGAGGCGTCGGGCGAGGTGATCGCCGTCGGCCCCGGCGTGACGGGCTGGAAGGAAGGCGACCGCATCGTGCCCTATGGCGCGCGCACCTGCGGCACCTGCCCCGCCTGCCGGGAGGGCCGCGACAACCACTGCGAGAACGTCCAGGGCGTGGCGGGCTTCCATGTGGACGGCTTCGCGCGGGAGGAAGCCAATGTCCCCGCCCGCCTGCTGGTCCGCGTGCCCGATGGCGTGTCCTTCGAGGATGCGGCCTGCGCCACCGTCACCTTCGGCACCGTCGAGCATATGCTGTTCGACAATGCCAAGCTGAAGCCTGGCGAGACCATCCTGGTGCAGGCGGCGGGATCGGGCATCGGCTCCGTCGCCATCCGCGTCGCCAAGGCGCTGGGCTGCACCGTCATCGCCACCGCCGGCGATGACGAGAAATGCGCCAAGGCGCTGGCGCTCGGCGCCGATCATGCCGTGAACTACACGGACAAGAATTTTTCGACAGTTGCACGGCGCGTCACGGGCAAGCGTGGTGTGGATGTCGTCTTTGAGCATGTAGGCGCCACCACCTGGGCGGGATCGCTGCTGAGCCTGCGCATGGGCGGGCGGCTGGTGACCTGCGGCAGCACCTCCGGCGTTTCCGCCGAGACGAATCTGATGATGATCTTCCAGCGGCAGATCCACATCTTCGGCAGCTTCGGCTGCGCCATGCGCAATGTGAGCGACGGGCTGGCGAAGATGGCGCAGGGCATCCGGCCGGTCCTCGATACCGTCGTGCCGCTGGAGCGCTTTACCGAAGGGCTGGAACGGCTGGAATCCCGCCGGGTCTTCGGGAAGATCGTCGTCACGCTGTGAGCAGCGCCCTTCGGCGTCTGGGCGATGAGGCGCTGGCCGCGCTGATCCGCGGCGGCTTCGCGGTGGTGAAGGCGCTGGGGCCGGACCGCGCCGGGGCGATCGGCGCGGCCGCCGCGCGGACCCTGGGCCCGCTGACCTCCGCCAACCGGATCGCGCGGGAGAATATCGACGCGGCCTTCCCGGAGAAGACCGCTGCCGAACGCGCGGCGATCCTGCGGGAGAGCTGGGAAAATCTCGGCCGGACGGCGAGCGAATACGTCCATCTCGGCGATCTCTGGGACTTCGACATCGAGAACCCCGGCGCGGGCCGGATCGAACTTCTTCCCGACAGCATCGAGCGTTTCGTCAGGCTGCGCGACGATGGCAAGCCCGCGATCTTCTTCGCGGCCCACCTCGCCAACTGGGAACTGCCGGCCGTCGCGGCACAGCGCAACGGGCTGGCCTCGGCCGCGCTCTATCGCCGCCCGAACAACGAGGCGATCGCGCGGGACATCCTCGCGATGCGGGAAGGCGTGATGGGCACGCTGATCGCGGCGGGGCATTCCGCGCCGATCCGCATGATGGAGGCCCTCGATGAGGGCCTGCACCTCGGCATGCTGATCGACCAGCGCTTCGGGCGCGGGCCGAAGGTGGAGTTCCTGGGCCGCACCGCCGCCGCCAACCCGCTGCTGGCCAGGCTGGCCAGGCGCTTCGACTGCCCGGTGCATGGCGCGCGGGCGATCCGGCTGCCGGGCGGGCGGTTCCGGCTGGAGCTGACGGAAGCGATCGAGTTGCCACGGGATGCCAAGGGCCAGGTGGATATCCAGGCGGCGACGCAGTTGATGAACGACATCGTCGCGGGCTGGATCCGGGAACATCCGGGGCAGTGGCTGTGGCAGCACCGGCGCTGGCGGGACTGACCGCGCGGCTTTTTAGAAATACTACGGATTTAGCCGATTTAGCCGATTAGGTGCATTTAGCACCGTTTTCGCGGGGCCTGTCCGGGCCGGGGAATTCCAGATGCGCGGGGCCACGCAGCGCGGCATGCGAGAACCGCATGATGGTGGGCGTGGGTCGGGTAGCGGCGCACAGAACGTAGCGCGAACGAGAGTTGGGACTCCAGGGAAATCATACCGCTGCGCCTAAATCCTGACCTGTTGAAGGTAGGGATAGCTGGTGAGTGAGCGTAGGCGGTCGGGGGTGAGCGCGTTCCATACCTGGCAGAGCGCCTCGACGACTTGGTCGTAGTCGTCGAGGAAACGGTGGCTGAGGTGGCGCTCCGGCAGGCAGAGCCAGACGCGCTCGACCGGGTTCAGTTCTGGGGAGTAGGGCGGCAGGCGGACGAGGGTCACGTTCGCGGGCACCCGGCTGTGTGCCAGCCTGCACCATCGCGCACGAGCACGGCGTGCTCATCGCAGAGGAGCGTTGCCGCGAAGCGCTTCAGGAACTCGGTCATGGCGGCAGTCGAGACGTGCGGCAGCACCAGGGCGAAGTCTTCACCGGTGGCGGGGCGCACGGCGGCAAACAGGTGAGCCCAGGTGTAGCGCTGATCGCAGAGGCCGGGCGGGCGCTGCCCACGGGTGAACCAGCGGTGGCACACGCGTCCCTTCTGGCCGAAGCGGGCCTCGTCCTGAAACCAGAGGGTCGGGCGCTTGCCCGGATGCGCCGCGCGCGCGGCGTCGAGGGCGGCCTGCAGCCCCCTTTTGCGAACACCTCCCGCGCTGCCGGGTCTGCCATCGTGTGGCTCGGCCGCGCCTTCTGCCGCGACATACCGAGGTCGCGCACGATCCGGCTCATGTGTCCGGGGTGGTAGGCCACACCCCAGCGCGCCTCCACCTCGCGACAAAGATGGGCCAGGGTCCAGGCACTCAGCCCGCCCCGCTCCATGTCGGGGCCAGCGAGCACCAGCCTCCGCAACTGCTCTCGCTGCCCCTCGTCGAGCCGCGACGGCCGCCCCGGACGCGCCCGGTCATTCAGACCGTCCAGCCCCTCGGCGTTGTAGCTCGTCACCGCATCGCGCAGCGCTTGGCGCTCCATGCCCGCCAGCCGCGCCGCCTCCGCGCGGCTCAGGCTCTCCCACGCACCCGCAATCGCCAGCATCCGCGCCGCGGCCGCGCGGTCCCTCTCGCGCCGTGCCAGCCGCCGCAACTCCGGTGCCGACACCTCGTCGCGCATTGCCAGACTCTTCGATCCCATCGCGTCCCCCCCTCGAGGTCGGACACCATCCCGATCAGAGCCCGCCGCGTCGAATCAACTCACTTCCGGGTCAGCTTTTCAGCGCAGCGGTATTACTGCCACCGTGACCGCGGAAAGCTCCGTGGGTCAAAGCAGCTTACTGGGAGTAAGAGCCCCGCGCAGTTTGCGAATTAACAGGCCCGGCGCACTTTCAAAACCGCCGCCTGACGCGTGTCCGGCCCCAGGGGCCCAATCCAGTCCTGCGCCAAAATACCTTGACTGCGGGCATGAGAGCGGCTGGCCGGGGAAGCCGCGTCCAGCAGGGATTTTATTGACTTGATCACGCAAACAGGAATCTAACGCAAAGAACTAACGATACGATTCGCTATAAACGTAAATTTTTCATTTTGAAAAAGAACTGTTGGCCAAATTTTTTGAGAAGCCCCCCTATTGAAGAAAATAAAATTAGGCGCCCATATCAAATTACCCGAGTGAACACTTGCGTTTCTGATCTCGCTCCATTGAACATCAATCTCACGGAAGAGAAATAAGGATCGGCCTGTGGAAAAAAAAGTCGCTTATCTGTAAGTAATATATTTCCCGATCGCGCTGGCCATTCATCGCTATACTGGTGCCCACCTGGAGAACTGAAAAATACCATTTCGCCTCTTGAGTTTTCTCTGGCGAATGAGGCGGAAGCATATTCATCGTAGATTCGTTCGCCAAAATTACTTATAAAGGATTTTACTAGTTCGGATTGCCAGCTCATTTATTGCTCCGTGATCTTTGCTCGATTTGCAAGAATCCTACTTAGCCATGTTGTGGCTTGGGTTTTTCTCTGCCGAATATTTCATTTGAGCAAAATATAATAATGCTCTGATACACTCGACCGCTGCACACCGTGCATGTGATTTGCGAGTCTTACGGCAAGGCCAAGACCGTATGCATGATCGTGAACCCGGCCGACAGGCGGCGCCTTGAGGCGATCATCGCCGACCGCAACTGACCCTGCAAGCACGTCGAGCGCGCGGACTATGAGAGACTTGGCCCGTGTTCTGGCCTGGCCGGCTGGCCCTTCCGGACCGGAAGCGTAGGCGGGGCCAGCCGGCCAGGGCAACACCGCTTCCGGCGCCGGCGGCCGATAGCCCAGCGCGCTGTGCGGCCTGACCGTGTTGTAGTGGCGTCGCCAGCGCTCAATCAGCACCTCGGCCTCCCGCAGCGAATAGAAGATCTCCCGGTCCAGCAACTCGTCCCGCAGCTTGCCGTTGAAGCTCTCGTTGTAGCCGTTCTCCCAGGGGCTGCCGGGCTCGATGAAAAGCGTCGTCACCCCGCCCCCCACCCCGACCAGCCTTCGGCGTTGCAGCAGCGCCGCAACCCCCGCGCAAGCGCGGGGGAGGGAGTAGCGGCTGGTTACAGCGCGCCGCCCTTGCGGCCGGCCATGGCGCCGAGGCGAAGGCGCAGCGCGTTGAGCTTGATAAAGCCCTGGGCGTCGAACTGGTCGTAGGCGCCCTGGTCGTCCTCGAAGGTCACGTGCTTCATGGAATACAGGCTGTTGGGCGACTTGCGGCCGCTGACGATGGTGTTGCCCTTGTAGAGCTTCAGGCGGACCGTGCCCGTCACGCTCTTCTGGCTCTCATCGATCAGCGCCTGCAGCATCCGGCGTTCCGGGCTGAACCAGAAGCCGTTGTAGAGGATCTCCGCGTAGCGCGGCATCAGGCTGTCCTTGAGGTGCGCGGCCTCACGGTCCAGCGTGATCGATTCCATCGCGCGGTGCGCGACGTAGAGGATCGTGCCGCCGGGCGTCTCGTAGCAGCCGCGGGACTTCATGCCGACGAAGCGGTTCTCCACCAGGTCGAGGCGGCCGATCCCGTTCTCCTTGCCCAGCGCGTTCAGCTTGGTCAGCAGGGTCGCGGGCGAGAGGCGTTCGCCGTTGATGCCCACCGCGTCGCCGTGTTCGAACTCGATGGTGATTTCCGTCACCTTGTCCGGCGCATCGGTCGGGCTGATCGTGCGCTGCCAGACCATCTCGTCAGCGGCGTCCCAGGGCTCCTCGAGGATCTTGCCCTCGCTGGAGGAATGCAGAAGGTTGGCGTCCACGCTGAAGGGCGCCTCGCCGCGCTTGTCCTTGGCGATCGGGATCTGGTGCTGTTCGGCGAAGGCGATCAGCGCGGTGCGGCTGGTCAAATCCCATTCGCGCCAGGGGGCGATGACCTTCACGTCGGGCTTCAGCGCATAGTAGCCGATCTCGAAGCGGACCTGGTCGTTGCCCTTGCCGGTCGCGCCATGGGCGACGGCGTCGGCGCCGACCATTTCCGCGATCTCGATCTGGCGCTGCGCGATCAGGGGGCGGGCGATGGAGGTGCCCAGCAGGTACATCCCCTCATACAGCGCGTTCGCGCGGAACATCGGGAAGACGAAGTCCTTCACGAAGGTCTCGCGCAGGTCGTCGATGAAGATGTTTTCCGGCTTGATGCCGAGCAGCAGGGCCTTGTCCCGGGCCGGGCCCAGTTCCTCACCCTGGCCGAGGTCGGCGGTGAAGGTCACCACCTCGCACTGGTAGGTGGTCTGGAGCCACTTCAGGATCACGCTGGTATCGAGACCGCCGGAATAGGCGAGCACGACCTTCTTCACGTCCTTAACGCGCATCGGGAGTCCCCTGGCAGGCCGGGAAGGCCCCGAAGGGGGCGCCCGGAAAGGGGGCGGAAGATGCCGTCCCGGGGGCGTTACGGCAAGGGCGGGGGGTGTGGGATCACGCAGGGGGGCGCTGCCCACCTGCACCCCCCGCCAAGGGCCAGCGGGCCCTTGGAACCCAGGCCATTGACGATGGTCCGGGGAAGCCAGCGCCTTCCCCGAACTCACCCTTGCCGCCCCCGCTCCCGCTCCCGCATTCTCGCCCCCGCAACAATCCGGGCCGCCATGCTCCGCCTCGTGCTCCTCCTCCTGCTGCTGGCGGCGCCGCTGCGGGCGGAGACGGTGCCTCTGCTGGACCCCTCCGGGGTGCCTGGGCTGGGGCGCAACGGGCAGGCGGAGTTGTCCCGCACCCTGCTGCGCAACCTGCCCCGCGCCTTCGCCATCGGCCCGGGCGGCGCCTATGCCAGCCGGGGCGGCAATGCGGCGCCGGAGGTCCTGGCCCAGGCGGCACTGGACGCCTGCCAGGCCCATACGCCGGGCAGATCACCGTGCCAGTTGTGGCTGCGGGACCTGGAGATCGTCTTCCCGGGCCGCGAATGGGCGACGCCCCCCGCCCCCGCTGAGTCCGGCTGGCGCGACGCGATGCGGGAGACGCTGCCCGATGCGCGCTTCCTGTGGTGGGGGCCGGACCGGGCGCGGGGCGTCGTGCTGTGGGCGCATGGGCGCGGCGCGTCCGGGGAGGATAGCCGCGGGCGGCAACCCCAGGCCTGGCTGCGGCACCTCAACAATGCCGGCTTCGATGTCTGGCGCTTCGACCGCGACCCGGCGGCGGATTTCACGAACCGCGCGGCGGGGTGGATGCGCGCCGACCTGGCAACGCTGCGGGCGCGGGGCTACCGGCGCGTGGTGGTGGCGGGGCAGTCCCGCGGCGGCTGGAACGCGCTGCAGGCGCTGGATACGCCGGGGCTGGCGGAGGTGACGATCGCCATCGCCCCTGCTGCCCTGGCCTCGATGGATGAGGCCGGGCAGGCCCGGCAAATGGCGGCGCTGCGGGCCGTGGTGGCTGGCGCCCGGCCCGCGGCCCAGGCGCGGGTGGCGGTGGCGAATTTCCGGGACGATCCCTTCGATGGCCTGCCGGAGGACAGGGCGGCGGCGCTGCGGGCGCTGGCGCCAGGCGCGGCGGCCTTCCTGCTGATCGACCGGCCGGACGGGCTGGCGGGGCATTCGGCAGGCGCCAGCAGCGCCTTCGCGTTCCGCTTCGGGCCCTGCCTGCTGCGCTTCGTGGTTGAGGAATCCCCGCCCATTTCGTGCTGAGGGCGTTGCCAACCACGCGCGCCGCATGGTGCCATCACGGCCTGGACCGCGGAGCCGCTTGATGCGCCTGACACCCCTACTGGTCCCCCTTCTGGTCGGCATGCTGCTGGCCCTGCCGGCTTCCGCGATGGCGCAGGACCGCCCCGCCATCCTGGACCTGCCCGCCCTGCCGGGGCTCAGCGAACGGGCGAAGGCGGAGGCGGCGCGGATGCTGACGCGCAACCTGCCTCGCGCCTTTGCCCTGGCGCCCACGGGGCAATTCGCCTGGCAGTCCGGCGGGCCGGATGGGGAGGCGGAGCAGAAGGCGCTGGAGGCCTGCGGCCGCGGCGGCGCCGCCTGCCGGATCATCGCGCGGGATCTGGCGATGGTGGCGCCGGCACGCGCGTCGGCGCCGGCACCATCGGGGCTGGCGATCAGCAGCATGAACCATGAGACGCTGCCCGACCCGCGCTTCCTGTGGTGGGGGCCGCAGCGGGCGGCGGGGGTGCTGGTCTATGCCCATGGGCGCGCCCCGCGCGGGGGCGACAGCCGGGGCGGGCAGCCCCAGGCCTGGACGCGGCATTTCAACAATGCGGGCTTCGATGTCTGGCGCTTCGACCGCCACCCCAATGTGGACGAGGCACCCCGCGCGGCCGGCTGGCTGAAGGCGGATCTGCAGGAATTGCGGCGGCGCGGCTACCGGCTGGTGGTGGTGGCGGGCCAGTCGCGCGGCGGCTGGAACACGCTGATGGCGCTGGATACGCCGGGGCTGGCGGATGCCCATATCGCGATCGCCCCCGCCGCCCATGGCTTCGAGGGCGGGCCGAGCCATGGGCGGCAGCTGGACGACCTGCGGCAGATCGTGGCCGCGGCAGCGGGGGCGCCGCGGGCGCGCGTCGCGGTGGCGAATTTCCGGGACGACCCCTTCGACGCGCAGCCGGATGCCCGGGCGGTGCTGTTCAACCAGCTCGGCGCGCGGGCGGGGGGCTTCATCTTCCTGGATCGGCCGGAGGGCCTGACCGGCCACGGCGCGGGGGCGACCAACGCCTTCGCGGATCGCTACGGCGCCTGCCTGCTGCGCCTGGCCACCGCCAGCCCGCCGCCGCGGAGTTGCTGAGAAGGCGCTGGACTCACCCGTGACGATCTGGTTTCCTCGTTCACGGCATGTTGAATACGATCTACCGCATCGTGATCGCCTGTGCCCTTCTCGGCCCGATCGCCGCGAGGGCGGAAACGCCCGCGCTGCTGGACCCCGCCGGGGTGCCGCATCTGTCGGAGGCGGGGCGGCTGGATTACCAGCGCTTCCTGCTGCAGGCCGTGCCGCGGGCCTTCGCGCTGTCGGAGGACGGCGCCTGGGGCTGGGCGGCGGCGATCGAGGACGATCCCGTCGCGACCGAAACCCGCGCGGTGCAGAACTGCGCGGCCTGGGGCGGGCGGGGCTGCCGGGTCTATGCGCGGGACCTGGATGTGGTCTGGCCGGGGCGGGAAGCGGTGGCGCCGGTCGCTCCCGCCATGCCGCTCAGCGGGGGCATCGGCTGGCGGGTGCAGGCGGATCCGCGCTTCCTGTGGCAGGGGCCAGGCCAGGCGCGGGGCGTCTACCTCTGGGCGCATGGGCGGTCCGCGGGCGGGGCGGATAGCCGCGGCAGCCAGCCCCAGCCCCATGCGCGGGCCTTCAACAATGCGGGCTACGACGTGGTGCGGCTGGACCGCGATCCCTCGACGGATGAGACGGAGGCCGGCGCGGCCTGGATGCGCCTGGCGCTGGCGGACCTCCGCGCGCGGGGCTACCGGCGGGTGGTGGCGGCGGGACAGTCCCGCGGGGCCTGGAACGCGCTGCAGGCGCTGGATGCGCCGGGGCGGGCGGATGCGGTGATCGCCATCGCGCCGGCCGCGCATGGCCCCACGGGCAGCATCGCGCATGGCTGGGCGCTGGACGATTTGCGGCGCGTGGTGGCGGCCGCGCGGTCCCCGGGCACGCGGATCGCCATCGCCAACTTTGCCGGCGACGAGTTCGACCCGGATCCGGAGGGTCGGGCGGCGATCTTCGGGGCTTTCGCGGGCCGTGGGTCGGCGCTGCTATTGCTGGACCGGCCGCCAGGCCTGTCGGGCCACGGGGCGGGGGCGGATTGGCGCTTCACGCTGCGCTACGCCACCTGCCTGCTGGATTTCGCGGAAGGACGGGTGCGGGGCTGTCCGTGAACGGCGCTTGGCGATGGGGGGCGCGGTGTCGTAACCCTGGGGCCATAACGCTCCGGGAGAATTTCGCCATGACCCTGATCCGACGCCGCGCGCTGGCCGCCGGCGTGCTGGCCGCGCCCTTCGTGAATGCGGGCACCGCCCGCGCCCAGGCCAGCCGCCCGATCGTGCTGGTGGTGCCCTATGCCCCCGGCGGCGGCACGGACCTGACGGCGCGCGAATTCGCCCACACCTTCAGCGAGGCGCTGGGCGGCCAGACCGTCATCGTCGAGAATCGCGGCGGCGCGGCGGGGCATATCGGGTCCGTCGGCGTGTCCCGCGCCCGGCCGGATGGCAACACGCTGCTCTTCGCCGTCTCCACCAATCTCGTGGTGAACCCGCATATGCAGCGGGACGGGATCGACCTGCTGCAGGTGCTGGCGCCGGTCGCGCAGATCACCTCCTACCAGTACGTGCTGGTGATCGACCCTCGGCTGCCGGTGAACACGCTGCAGGAATTGATCGCCTATGCGCGGTCGAAGCCGAAGGGGGAGCTGACCTATTCTTCCGGCGGCGTGGGCAATGCCAACCACCTGGCGGGCGTGCTGTTCAGCGACGCGGTGCGGATCGAGATGGAGCATGTGCCCTATCGCGGCACAGGCCCGGCGCTGCTGGATGTGGTGGCGGGGCGGATCACGATGAACTTCTCCTCCCCGCCGCCCGCCATCCAGCTGGCGCGGGAAGGGCGGCTGCGCGCCATCGCCGTGACGGGCGACAATCGCATCGGCACGCTGCCGGAGATCCCGACGCTGGCGCAGGCCGGGCTGCCCGGCGTTTCCATCACGGGCTGGCACGGCATTTTCGCCCCCGCCGGCGTGCCCGCGGATCAGATGGACCGGCTGGAACGCGCCGCCCGCCAGGCCGCCGCCACGCAGCGCTTCGCGGGACGGCTGGAACAGGACGGGCTGGAACCCTCCCCCGTCCGCCCGCGCGCCGAGTGGTTCAACGCGGTGCGGGAGGAGCATGGCTTCTGGGCCAGGAAGATCCGGGAACTGGACCTCAAGCTGGAATAGGGGGCGCGCGCCTGTTCAGGCAGCCCCGCGCCGCCTGAACAGGCCCGTCACGCGGTCCATGAAACCGGGGATCGCCCAGAGCGCGGCCAGCACCGTCAGCGCGCAGAGCGCCGCGCTGATGGGGCGGGTGAAGAAGGGCGAGACATCGCCGCCGCTCAGCACCAGGCCGCGCAGCAGGTTCTTGTCCAGCAGATCGCCCAGCACGATGCCGAGCACTAGCGGCGCCATCGGGAAGCGCAATTCCCGCAGGATGAAGCCGACCAAGCCCGCGCCCAGCATCACCCAGATGTCGAATAGCCGCGACGTGATGGCGAAGGCGCCGACCGTGCACAGCACGAAGACCACGGGCATGAGGCGCGAGCGCGGGATCAGCAGCACCCAGAGCAGCGGCTTCACCAGGATCAGCCCGTAGACCAGCTTCACCATGTCGGCGATCACCAGCATCGCCACGATCTGGTAGATGAATTCCGGTGCCGTGATCGCGAGCATGGGCCCCGGATTGAGGCCATGGATCATCATCGCCGCCATCAGCACGGCGGCCGGTGCGGAACCGGGCACGGCCAGCGTGAGCACCGGGATGATGGCGCCGGGGACGCAGGCGCTTTCGCCGGTCTCGGCGGCCATCAATCCCTCGATGCTGCCCTTGCCGAACTGGTCGCGCTCCGCGCTCGCGCGCTTGGCGGCGGCGTAGCTGGTCCAGGCGGCGATGTCCTCGCCGAGGCCCGGCATGGCGCCGATGAAGGTGCCGATGGCGCCGGAGCGGAAGATGGTGCGCCAGTACTGCGTCACATCCTTCACGCGGGGGATGACGCTGTCGATCTTGGACGACACCGCCTTCACCGCCGGGCCGCGCATGGCATTCATCACCTCCGCCACGCCGAAGACACCGACAAGGACAGGCAGCAGGCCAAGCCCGCCGGCCAGGTCGCCATTGCCGAAGGCGAAGCGGGGATAGGCGTGGTTCGTCTCCTGCCCCACCGTCGCCACCAGCAGGCCGAGGAAGCCCGCGATGTAGCCCTTCAGCGCATCGCCGCCGGACAGCGACCCCGCGATGACGATGCCGAAGAGGGCGACCCAGAACATCTCGTAGCTGCCGAATTCCAGCGCGAATTCGCCGAAGGTCGGCGCGAACATCGCCAGGATCAGCGTGCCGAACAGCGTGCCGAGCCAGGAGCCCAGCGTGGAGATGCCCATGGCGCGCCCGGCCATGCCCTTCTTCGCCAGCGGGAAGCCATCCAGCGTGGAGGCCGCGGAAGCGGGGGTGCCGGGGATGTTGAGCAGGATGGCGGAACGCGACCCGCCATAGATCGCGCCGACATAGACGCAGACCAGCACCAGCATCGCCACGTTGGCGCCCATGGTGAAGGTCAGCGTGGTGAGCAGCGCGACGCCCATCGTCGCCGTCAGCCCGGGCAGCGCACCGATGACGATGCCGATCAGCACGGCCCAGAGCGCGTGGAAGATGGCGCCGCCCTGCAGCACATGGGCGAAGCCGTCACCGAGCATGACGAAGGGATTGTTCACGCGGGGGCTTTCAGGGCAGTCGCACGAGGAAGACGCGTTCGAAGACCAGCGTCACCGCGATGCCGGTGCCGATGCCGAGCAACGCCGCCTCCACCAGGCGGCGCGTGCGGCCCTGCGGCCCGGCATCCCATTCGAAGGCGGCGGTGAAGGCGAAGACGAAGAGCGCGGCGGCCAGCCAGAAGGGCAGCGTGCCGATCATGAAACCCGCATAGAGCACGCCAAGGAAGGCAGCGGTGCCGAGTTGCCTGGCATCGCCGGGTGCCAATGCGCGGCCCTGCGTGGCGCTGGGGTTCAGCGCGCCGCGACGCACCGCACGCAGCGCCAGCAGCCCGGCCAGGAAGGTGATCACCAGCCCATGGAAACCCGGCACGATGCCGGGCGCGGTCAACCCGCTATGCGACTGCTCCGCGAAGGTCGGCATGGACCAGGCGAGCGAGATGACGGCGAGCCCGAAGGCGAGAAGCACCGCCGCGGTGTAGAGATCGACGCGCGGCGGCAGCGGCGCGCGGTCGCCGGAGAACGGCGATTCCGCCGCCTCCGGCGTTTCCTGCGCCTGGCTCAAAGCCGCTGGATCCCGAGCGTATCGGGGCTCACGCGGGCGGTGCCGCCATCGAAATAGAGCCAGGCGGTCTGGCGAACCATCTTCCAGGCCTCGTCATGCGCGGCCTGGCCGGCGATGGGGGTGAAGACGGCGGCGCGCTGGGCGGCGTAGTCCTTCAGGCGCTGGCTGTTGGCGATCTTCTCCCGCCAGACCTGGCCGACGGTATCGACGACATTCTGCGGCACGCCCTTCGGGCACCAGATGCCGAAATAGTTGAGCGGCGCGGGAATGTCCGGCAGCCAGCGGCGGATGGAGGGGATCTCCCCCACCCCCTGCAAGGTCACCGCCTGTTCCGCCTGCACCGCGAGGGGGATGAGGCGGCGTGCGCGGATCATCTCGGCGGCTTCAACCAGCAGCACCGCGCCCATCGGCGTCTCGCCGCTCACGGTCGCGATCATCGCGGGGTTGCCGCCATCATAGGTGGCGTGGCGGTAGTCGATGCGCGTCGCGGCCTTCACGGCGGACATCATGTTGTGGCCCGCGGAGGAAACGCCCGCCGTCGCGACCGCGAGCGAGGCGCCGCGCGCGCGGAAGGCCTCCATCGCCGCGCCGAAATCGGCGATGTTGGCGCGGGGGTTGGCGACCAGGACGTTCACGTTGGCGACGGCGAAGAACAGGTTCCAATCCTGCAGCTGCGTGTCCAGCAGGCCGAGAACCTTGTAGCAGCCGACATCGACGGCGGCGCCGGCGGCCCAGGTCATGCCATCCTTCGCCGCTTCCAGCGCGTTGCGCGTGCCGATGGAGCCCGAGGCGCCGGGCTGGTTCACGACGACGAAGCGCTGGCCGAGGGCCGCTTCCATCTCCGCCGCCACGATCCGCGCCATCTGGTCGGTGGACCCGCCCGCGGCCCAGGGGACGATCAGCGTCACCGGCCTGTCCGGGCGCCAATTCGTGCCCTGCGCACTTACGAAGGCCGGCGCGGCGAGCACGCCGCCCGTTGTGGCCAGAAGCGTCCTGCGGCTGATCGTCATCGGTTTCGTCTCCCTCTCCGGCATCGCTTGGGTAACCCACCGGTTACCGGGGATGGTGAGGCCGCTTCGCGCGGGACGTCAACCGAACTCCGGCCCCGCAAAGACGAAGTTTTGTTCAGGTTTGGCGGAGGGCACGCGGCCGCGCGCCATGCGGGTGAAGGGACGGAGGGATTCGCCGCCCGCCGCCGCGATCGATGCCGCGATGGTTGTCGCGCTATCCGCAAGATCGATCACCGCAGACGTGCCGAGCGCGGCGCGCGCGGCGGCGAGCAGCGACAGCGCCTGGCCTTCGTCGCGCGCCACCACCGGGCCGATCTGCGGCGCGCGCAGGCCATCGCGTGCCAGGACGAAGCCGCTGCGGTCCGGCGTGACGAGAGCGGCCTGCGGCAGGCGCCGTGCGAAGCCGCGCAGCAGCGCCGGGCGGGGCGCACCGAAGGCGGCGCGGTCCAGCGCCAGCACCCAATCCCAATCGGCTTCCTCCATCGGTCGCGTCGCGGCGCCGGGCTGCAAGGCCTGGGGCAGCGACCAGCGGGCGAAGCCGAAGACATCCTCGAAGCCGAGGCGGCGATAGACCTCCCTCCCCGCTGGCGTTGCATCCAGCATCAGGCACGGCCTGGCGGCATGGTCGATCGCCCAGCGCATGAGTTGCGTGGCCAGGCCTTCCCGCCGTCGGTCGGGGCGGACCAGCACCATCGAGACCCAGGCGAGGTCCGCGCCGCAGGGCAGCGTCGCGGCGCTGGCGGCCAGGCAAGCAGCATCGCCATCATCCAGCACGCGCACCGCGCCCTGGTCGAGGAAGACGCGCCAATCCGCCGGCAGCTGATTCCAGCCGATGCGGGCGGACAGCGCCGCGGCGCGGGGCAGATCCTGGGGCGTCGCGTCGCGGAAGGCGGGCATGGCGCGAAGGCTCGCGCGCAGCGAGGTCATGGTCAAGCATACTGGACGCCGCGCGGCGTTCCGCGCATGAGGATCGCGGGCCTTGGATCGGGTGGATGATGCGCATCTCGCTGTGCAACGAAGTCGTCGCCGGGGTGCCCTTCGCGGAGCAGGCGAAGCTCGCCGCCGCGCTGGGCTATGACGGGCTGGAGGTCGCGCCCTTCACGCTGGATGGCGATGCGCCGCATCGCATCCCGGCCGCGCGGCGTGCGGAGTTGCGGCGGATGGCGGCGGATGCCGGCGCGCCGATCACCTCCCTGCACTGGCTGCTGGTGGCGCCGGCGGGGCTTTCGATCACGACGCCCGATGCGGCGGTGCGGGCGACGACGCTGGATGTGATGCGCGGCCTGGTGGAACTGGCCGCCGATCTCGGCGCGACGCTGCTGGTGCACGGGTCGCCGAAGCAGCGCCATGTCGCGGCCGATGGCGATGCGGCGCGGGCCGAGGAGGCGATGGCCATGGCCGGCGCCTGGGCCGCGCAGCACGGGCTGACCTATTGCCTGGAACCGCTGGATGCCGGCCAGACCAACTGGGCGCGGACGGTGGAGGAGGCGGTGGACATCGTCTCCCGCATCAACCTGCCGGGGTTGAAGACGATGCTGGATGTGAGCGCGGCGGGGAATGGGGAGGCGGAGGCGGCTTCGGTGCTGCTGCGGCGCTTCATCCCCACGGGCTGGATCGCGCATGTGCATCTGAACGACCGCAACCGGCGCGGGCCCGGCCAGGGCGATGACCGCTTCGGCCCCGTGCTGACGGCGCTGCGCGATGCGCGCTACACGGGCTTCTGCGCGGTGGAGCCCTTCGACTACCATCCCGATGGCGCGACCAGCGCCGCCCGCGCGATCGGCTACCTCCGCGGCATCCAGGAGATGATGGCATGAACGCGCCCCGCTTCACGCTGCTGGAAACCCAGCGCTTCGAATGGCCCTTCACGCTCCGCCTGCCCTTCCGCTTCGGCGTCATCACCGTGACGCAGGGCCGCCAGGCCGTGGTGCGCGCGCGCATCCGGCTGGAGGATGGGACGGAAGCCTGGGGCATCGCGGCGGAAACGCTGGCGGCCAAGTGGTTCGACAAGAACCCGGCGCTGAGCGACGCGCAGAACGAGAGCCAGCTGCGCCGCGCGATCGAGCTGGCGACGGACGCCACCCTGGCCGCCGGCGCCAACACCGCCTTCGGCCATTTCGCCGACAGCTACGCCGATGTGACGAAGGCGGCGGGCGCGGAGGCGCTGAACCCCCTCGTTGCCAGCTATGGCCGCGCGCTGCTGGACCGCGCCATGCTGGATGCGGTGCTGAAGGCGAAGGGTGTGTCCTTCTGGACGGGCATGCGCGCCAATATCGGCGGCATGGCGGCGCATGGCGTGGCGCCGGACCTCGCCGGCTTCGATTTTCAGCAACTGCTGTCGGGGCTTTCGCCGCTGAAGCAGGTTCATGCGCGGCACACCGTTGGCTTGGTGGACCCCATCACCGCCGCGGACCAGGAAAGCCGGGTGGATGACGGTCTGCCGGAGACGCTGGAAGAAATCGCGGCGGGGTATCGGCACCGCTACTGGAAGCTGAAGGTCGGCGGGAATGTCGCGGCGGATGTGGAGCGCCTGACGCGCATCGCCTCCGTGCTCGACCGGCTGCACGGCGGCTACCACGCGAGCCTTGATGGCAATGAGCAGTATGAGGACGCCGAGGGCGCGCTGGCGCTGTGGCGGGCGATGCAGGCGGAGCCGCGGCTCGCGAAACTCTGCGCCTCCATCCTGTTCATCGAACAGCCGGTGAAGCGGGCGCGGGCGCTGGAGACGGGGATGGCGGTGCTGGCGGCCGAGCGGCCCGTCATCATCGACGAGAGCGACGGGCCGCTGGATGCCTTCGTGACCGGGCGCGCGCTGGGCTATGCGGGCGTCTCCAGCAAGGCGTGCAAGGGCGTGTGGCGGTCCCTGGTGAACCTGGCGCGCTGCCGGGCCTGGAATGCGGAGGAAGGGCGCGAGCGCTACTTCATGTCGGCGGAGGATCTGACGACGCTGGCTGGTGTCTGCGTGCAGCAGGATCTGGCGCTGATCTCACTGCTCGGCCTGCCGCATGTCGAGCGCAACGGCCACCACTTCATCGATGGCTTCAACGGCAGGCCGAAGGCGGAGGCGGTGAGGTTCATGGAGGCGCATCCGACGCTCTATGCCGATACGCCGCGCGGGCCGCGGCTGGCGATCCGCGACGGGATGCTGGACCTGTCGAGCCTGGAGACGCCGGGGATGGGCGCGACGCTGGAGCCCGACACGACGGCGATGGAGGCGATGCCGAAGGCCGCCTGGCCGTGAAGCGGGCGCTGGCCGCGCTGGCACTGCTGCTGGCGGGCTGCGCCACGGCGGTTCCGCCGAAGCCGGCGATGGTGGCGACGCCGGCGGAACCCGTGCTGCTGCGCGCGGCCACGGACCTCGCGATGGGTGGCTTCGCGCATTACTGCATGGGGGCGGTCGGTCGACCTGAACTGATGACGGAACGGCTGAAGGCGGATGGCTTCGCGCCGGTGCCGGCCACGGAGGTGCCGGCCGCCCCCTTCCGGCAGGAGATCTGGCGCGGCCCCCTGCGGCCCTTCCTCGTCTCGGTGGTCGAAGGCGGCGTGGGCTGCACGGTGGTGGCGGCGCGCGCGGATGCGGAGCACGCGATGGCGCTGCTGTCCCGCGCCATGCAGCGCGTGGCGGATGAGGGCGGGCCCGTGGCGCCGCTGCTGGTGCCGGCGAATGAGGTGCCGGCCGATGGCGTGCGGGAAGATCGCTACCAGATCCGTCCACGCAACGGGCCGCTGGTGATGGACATCACCATCCGCACCAACGCCACCAACCCCGCGCGCCCGGCGCTGATCCTGGTGGCGACGATCCGGCGGGACAACGCCACGCGGACCTAGATACTGCCCTCAAGCGCGGGGCGGCCCCTCCGGGGCCTTGGCTACGCCGCACAGGCGGCGGCGCCCATTCGGGCGCTTGGCCGCCAGTGGCGGCCGCCAATCACCCGCCCGCCTGCCAGGCCTTCACGCTGTCCAGCGGCCAGACCAGCATCAGGACATTGAGGGCAAGGTTGTCGCGGATGACGAGGGCGACGCCGATCTCGAACACCAGGGCGATGGCGATGGTGGCGCGCACAGGCAGGCGGGATGCCAGCAGGAAGCCCAGCGCCATGGCACCGATGTCACTGACGGAATTGATGACGCTGTCGCCGAAATAGTCGAGCGAGATGGTGGCTTCGCGGTAGCGCTGGATCACGGCTTCGGTGTTCTCCGCGATCTCCCAGGCGGCCTCCACGATGGTGGACGCGACCAGGCGCGGCATCAGGCCGGCGCGGCGCATTAGCCAATGCGCGGCGCCATAGAACAGGAAGCCGTGGATGATGTGGGACGGCGTGTACCAATCCGTGATGTGCTGCGAGTTCTCGCTGCTCATCACCACGCCATGCCACAGCTTCACCGTGCCGCAGGTGCAGATCGGCACGCGCCCCATGGCGAGCAGGATGGCCGCCGTGGCCGCGACGATGGCGGCGAAGGCGGCGATCCAGGGCCAGGGGCGCGCGGCCATGGGTGCGATCAGTTCACCGTGATGCGCGCCTCGCGCACGACGCGGCCCCACTTCTCCGACTCCGACCGCATGGTGGTGGCCAGGTCGGCGGGGGTGGAGAAGACGGCATCCGCGCCGGCGGCGGCCAGGCGCTGCTGCACGGCGGCATCGGCCAGGATCTCCCGCAGCGCCGTGCTGTAGCGATCGACGATCGGCGCCGGCGTGCCGGCGGGCGCCATCACCGCGCCCCAGCTGGTGGCCTGCGCATCGGCAAGGCCGATTTCCGCCAGCGTCGGCAGGTTCGGCAGCAGCGACGAACGGCGCGGGCCCGTGACGGCGAGGGCGCGGACGCGGCCGCCCTGGATCATGCCGAGGGCGGAGGGAAGCTGGTCCAGCATCACCTGCACCGTACCCGCGACGGTGTCGTTCAGAGCAGGCGCGCTGCCGCGATAGGGCACGTGCTGCATCTCCACCCGCGCGACCAGCTTGAAGAGTTCCGGCACGAGATGGGTGGATGAGCCATTGCCGCCGGAGCCGTAGGAGAGCGCGTTGGGACGCGCCCGCAGCAGGGCGATGAATTCCTGCGCGGTCTGGGCGGGGACGGAGGGATGGACGATCAGCACATGGTCCGTCGCGAAGGCCATGGAGACGGGCGCCAAATCCGTCGCGGGGTTGAAGCCCATGTTGCTGTAGAGATGCGGGTTGATGGTCAGCGTGCCCGTCGTGCCCATCAGGATCGAGTAGCCATCGGGCGCACTGCGGACGACGTTCTCCACGCCCAGGTTGCCGCCGGCGCCGGTGCGATTCTCCACCGTGACGGGCTGGCCTAGCCGGTCCTGCAGGCGTTCGCCCAGCACGCGCGCGACCACATCGGTGGCACCGCCCGGCGGGAAGGGCACGACGAAGCGGATGGGGCGCGTGGGCGCCCAGGCCTGGGCGCGGGCGGTGCCCGGGAGGAAGGGCGCGGCGAGCGCCGCGGCGGCGAGGTGGCGACGCGTGAGGCGGATCATGGTTGTTTCTTCTCCCGGGTTTTGTTGGTGGCGTTCAGACGGCGCTGAGATGGCGTTCCTTCAGCAGGGGCAGGACCTCTTCCGGGTCTCGCGCCCACCAGGCTTTCGACAGGATCTCGACTTCCGCGTAGTTGCCGCTGTAGCCGGCGGCGGTGACCATGGCGCGGATGGCGGGGATGTCGATCACACCCTCGCCGGGGATGCCGCGGTCGAGGACCAGGTCGGTGGTGGGGGATTTCCAGTCGCAGACATGGAAGGCGGCGATGCGGCTGCCCGCGCGGGCGACCTGGCGCGCGAGGTCGGGGTCCCACCAGACGTGATAGACATCGAGCGCGACGCCGGTGCCATCACCGAGTTCATCGCAGAGGTCGAGCGCCTGGCCGAGCGTGGAGAGCACGCTGCGATCGGCGCAGGTCATGGGGTGGAGCGGTTCGAGGGCGATGGTGACGCCGGCGGCGCGGGCATCGGCCATGATGGCGTGCAGGCCATCCCGCACCTGGGCGCGGGCGCCGGGCAAGTCCTTGCTGCCAGCGGGCAGGCCGCCGCAGACCATGACGAGGCAGCGGGCGCCGAGGGTGTGCGCTTCGGCGATGGCGCGGCGGTTGTCCTCGATCGCGGCGGCGCGGCCGGCGGCGTCGGCGGCGGGGAACATGCCGCCGCGGCAGAGGCCCGTGACCGTCAGGCCGGCATCGCGGATCTGCCGCGCCGCGGCATCCACGCCCATGGCGTGCAGCACGTCACGCCAGGGAGAGATGCCGGGGATTTCGTGACGGGCGCAGCCTTCGATGCAATCGGCGAGGCCCCACTTCTCCTTCACCGTGACGGTGTTGAGCGACAACTCCATCACGCGACACCGTGCAGGGCGAGCAGCGTGCGCATACGGGTGGTGGCCATCTCGGGGTCGCGCAGCAGGCCGGCCTTGTCGGCCAGGCGGAATAGCTCGGAGAAGTGGCCGATGCTGCGCGTGGATTGCTGGCCGCCGACCATGACGAAATGGTCCTGGTGGCCGTTGAGCCAGGCCATGAAGACGACGCCCGTCTTGTAGAAGCGTGTTGGCGCCTTGAAGATGTGGCGGCTAAGCGGAACCGTTGGCGCCAGGATGTCGTGGAAGGTGGCGAGGTCGTTGCGCGAGAGGGACGCCAGCGCGCCGCCGACCGCGGGGGCGATGGGGTCGAAGATGCCGAGGAGCGCGTCGGAATAGCCGTGCTCGTCACCGGCGATGAGTTCGGCGTAGTTGAAGTCGTCGCCGGTGTACATGCGCACGGCCTTCGGCAGGCGCCGGCGCATGAAGATCTCCTTCTTGTCGTCCAGCAGCGAGACCTTCACGCCATCGACCTTATCGGCCTTGGCGTGGATGACAGCCAGCGCCGTCTCCATCGCCTGCATGTGGTCGTGGTTGCCCCAATAGCCTTCGAGGGCGGGGTCGAACATCTCACCCAGCCAATGGATGATGACGGGCTGCTTTACCTGCGACAGCACGCGGGCATAGACGCGTTCGTAGTCGGCGGGGGATTTCGCGGCTTTCGCGAGGGCGCGCGACGCCATGAGGATGATGCGGCCGCCCATGGCCTCCACCGCCTCGCACTGTTCCTCATAGGCACGGATCACGTCGTCCACGGTGACATCGGGGCCGGGGGTGAGGTGGTCCGTGCCGGCGCCGGAGGCCATCACCGCGCCGGGGTGGTCCTGCATCACATCCAGGCTGCGGCGGATGAGTTCCTGGGCCGCGGTCCAGTCGAGGCCCATGCCGCGCTGGGCGGTGTCCATCGCCTCCGCCACGCCGAGGCCGAGCGACCACAGGTGTTTCCGGAAGGCGATGGTGCGGTCCCAGTCGATCTTCGCATCGAGCCAGGGGTCCTGTTCCACGCGCGTGTCGGCGACGACGTGTGCCGCCGCCAGCGCCACGCGCGGGAAGGGTGGCGTGGCCTTCGGGAAATCGCGCGGGGCGCTGAGGGTGAAGGGGCTCAGGCCGCCCTGTTCATCCGGCAGGGTGATGGTCGGCATGGGCTCAGACCTCCAGCTTCGGAAGGTCGATCCAGCGGCGTTCCGCCCAGGATTGCAGGCCGGCTTCCGCAAGCTGCACGCCCTTGGCGCCAGCCAGCAGATCCCACGGGTAGGTCGCGACTTCGCCGGCGAGGTAGCGGAAGAAGAGTTCCCACTGCACGCGGAAGCCGTTGGGATAGGGCTCCACGTCGGGGACTTCCTGCCAGCCCTCGTAGAAATTGATGGGTTGCGGGATGTCGGGGTTCCAGACGGGCTTGGGCGTGTTCACGCGGCTCTGCGTCCAGCACTTCTGCAGCCCGGCGACGGCGGAGCCATGCGTGCCATCGACCTGGAAGGTGACGAGGTCATCGCGGCGGACGCGTGTGACCCAGCTGGAATTGATGTGGGCCACGACACCACCGGCCAGCTGGAAGGTGGCGTAGGCGGCATCGTCGGTATCGGCGGTGTAGGCGCGGCCAGCTTCGTCGATGCGCGTCGGGATATGCGTGGCGCCGAGGCAGGAGACGCTCTCGACCTCCCCGAACAGATTGTCCAGCACGTAGCGCCAGTGGCAGAGCATATCGAGGATGATGCCGCCGCCCTCGGCCTTCTTGTAGTTCCAGGACGGGCGCTGCGTCGGCTGGAGATCACCCTCGAACACCCAGTAGCCGAACTCGCCCTTCACGGAGCAGATGCGGCCGAGGAAGCCGCTGTCGATCACCATCTTCAGCTTGCGCAGGCCGGGCAGGAACAGCTTATCCTGCACCACGCCGGCCTTGATGCCACGCGCCTTGGCCAGGCGCGCGACGGCCATGGCCTCCGCCAGATTGTCGGCGGTCGGCTTCTCGCAATAGATGTCCTTGCCGGCCTCGATCGCCTTGGTCAGCAAGCCGGCGCGAAGCTGCGTCGTGGCGGCATCGAAGAACAGCGTGTCATTGGGATCGGCCAGGCAGGCATCGATGTCGGTGGAGACGCGGGAGATGCCGTGCGCCTTGGCCAGCGCCTCCAGCTTTTCCCGGTTGCGGCCGACCAGGATGGGGTCGGGCATCACGCGGTCGCCGTTCTTCAGCATCACGCCACCATCCTTCCGGATGGCCGCGATGGAACGGATGAGGTGCTGGTTCATGCCCATGCGTCCGGTGACGCCGTTCATGATCATGCCGATGCGGCGTTCCGCCATTGTCGTCAGTCCTTCAGGAGAGCCAGGTGTTGAGGTTGGCGCGGACGAAATCATCATCCGTCAGTTCGGGGTAGTGCAGCGCGGCGGCGGAGATCAGCTCCGCCTGGCCGGGGGACAGGTCTTCATGCGGGTCCAGGCACCAGATGCCTTCCAGCAGGCCCTGGCGGCGCAGAACCTCGTGGCAGCCGGGGATGCAGCCGGCGAAGGCGTTGGCGGTATCGAAGATGGCGGCGTTCATCTCCGTCACCTGCGCGTCCTTCGCCAGCAGCGCGGGGGGGATGGGGGCGCCGGTGGCCGCGGCGCATTCCTGCTGCAAGGCCACCGCGGCCTGAGTCCAGACGGACCAGTGGCCGAGCAGCCCGCCCACGATGCGCAGCGGCGCCTCGCAGCCCGTGACGCGCAGCGCAAAGGGCGTCAGCAGGTCGCCCACGATGTGGTCGTCATTGCCGGTGTAGAGCGCGATGCGCTGGGCGGCGCCAGCTTCCAGCACGCCGCGCAGCACGTCCAGCGTGGCGTAGCGGTTGAAGGGCGCGATCTTGATGGCGACGACGTTTTCGATGAGGGCGAAGCGCTTCCAGAAGGAAGCGGAGAGCGGCACGCCGCCGACGGCGGGTTGCAGGTAGAAGCCGAAGACCGGCATCTCCTCCGCCACCGCGCGGCAATGCGCGATGATTTCGTCCTCGCTCGCGCCCTTGAAGGCGGCGAGGCCCAGCAGCACGGCGTGGTAGCCGAGCGCGCGCGCGGTGCGTGCTTCCGCCAGCGCCTGGTCGGTGCGGCCGATGGCGCCGGCGATCAGCATCGGCTGGGACTGCACCTCGGCAGCGGCCTCGGCCGCGATCTTCAGCACGGGCTCGAACAAGCCGACGTCACGGATGGCGAATTGCGTGGTGTGGACACCGACAGCGAGGCCGCCGGAGCCCGCAGCCAAATAGTAGCGCGACAGCGCCTTTTGCCGGCGCGGATCGAGTTCCCGCCTCGCGTTCAGCGCCAGCGGATGGGCGGGGATGGCGCAACCCGCGCGCAGCCGCTCGACCATGCCCGAAGGCCAGTCCTGCCATCGCAGTCCCACGCCCGTTCCCTCCCCAGGTAACTGGGTGGTTACTTACCGGGGGTTGCGCCTGGCGGTCAAGGGCGCCGATCAGGGACGCAGGAAGCCCAGGACAACGTCGGAGATATGCGCCTCCCGCGCCGCGATGGCGGCTTCGGTATCGAGCGCCGTGTGGAAGATGGTGGAGAGGGTGTGGCGGTTGGCCACGTAGAAGTGACCGAGGCCGAGGATGGAGATGTATAGCTGCATCGCATCAACGCCGCCCCGGAACACGCCCGAGGCAGCGCCGCGTTCCAACACGTGTTTCAGGGCTTCCAGCATCGGGGAGTAGAGCGCGGGCACATCCTCCGACCGTCGCAGATAGGCGGCGCGGTGGAGGTTCTCCTGGTTCAGCAGGGCCACGAATTCCGGGTGGCGGCTTGTGTAGCGCAGGTTGAAGGCGACCAGGCGCGTCATCGCCTCGGCCGGCGGCAGGCTCGCGACATCGAGCTGCCGTTCCTCCTCCCGCTTCGCGGCATAGGCGCCTTCCAGCACCACCAGCCACAGCTCCTCCTTGCTGCCGAAATGGGCGTAGAGCATGCGCTTGTTGGCGCCGGCGCGGGCGGCGATCTCATCCACGCGCGATCCCGCCAGGCCCTTCTCCGCGAATTCCACCAGGGCGGCATCGAGGATGCGCTGGCGTGTGGCCGTGGCGCGGGCGGATAACGGCGCGCGGGGGCTAGAACTTCCCATCCCGGACCTCGAACTTGGTGGCCTTGCCGAGCGCGCGGCCGCCACCGGCGACCCAATCCGCGACCCAGTCGATCAGCGTCAGCAGCGGCACGCTGGGATAGCCGAAGCTGGCGAAGGCGCGGGCGGCGTTGGACAGCAGGGCGGTCGGCGCCTCCTCTCCGGCAAACTCCGGCACGCGGTCCATGCGGCAGCCGAGTTGCTGCGCCAGCCAGCGGATGGAGACGGTCTCCGGCCCCGTCACGTTCAGGATCGGGCAGGTGGCGTCGGCGCGGGCCAGGGCGCGCAGGGTCCAGGCATTGGCGTCGCCCTGCCAGATGACATTCGCGTGCCCCATGGCCAGCGGCACGGGCGTGCCGTGCCAGACCTTGGTCGCGATGTCGTGGATCACGCCGTAGCGGCAATCGATGGCGTAGTTCAGCCGGATGCCGAAGCAGGGCGTCCCGCGCGTGGCGGCGGCGTGCTGGAAGGCGCGTTCGCGGCCGAGGCAGCTCGCGGCATAGTCACCGATGGGGGATGGGGCCGCATCCTCATCCGGCGCGGGGCCGTTCACGGGCCACATCGGCAGGACATTGCCGGTGGAGAAGAAGACGATGCGCGATGCCGCCCAGCGCGCCGCCACGCGGGCGGGAAGCTGGACGTTCATGGCCCAGGTCAGCGCCTCGTTCCCCGTGCTGCCGAATTTCCGCGCCGCCATGAAGATGACGTTGGGCGCATCGGGCAGCGCGGCGAGTGCCGCATCGTCCAGCAATTCGGCGGTGAGGCATTCGATGCCCCAGCTTTCCATGCGCTCCCGCAGCCCCGGCTCGCTCCATCGCGCCACGGCGATCACGCGCCGCGCGGGGTCCGCGCGCTTCGCCAAGCGGCAGAGCGTGGGGCCCATCTTGCCGGCGGCGCCGAGCACCAGGATGTCGCCGGGCACGGTCGCGAGGTCCGCGACCAGCGCGGGGTCCGGGCGGGACATCACGTCTTCCAGCATCGCCTCATCGGCGATGCGCGCCGGCCAACTGCCCATGTTCCCCTCCCGCCTCGATCGGGGCAGCATGGGGGGGAGAAGGCCCGGCGCCAAGATGCCGAGAGGAGACGCCCCGATGAGCTGGCAGGAAAGCCTGCGCTACCCCGACCCCGCCGTGCGGTCGCTGGATCCCTCCTTCAATCGCCTCCGCCTGCCGCTGGCCAGCGTGGAGCGGCTGTGGACGGGCAGCCGATGGGGGGAAGGGCCGGTGTGGCTGGGCGACCAGCGCTGCCTGCTGTGGTCCGATATCCCCAACAACCGCGTGCTGCGCTGGGAGGAGGAGACGGGCGCCGTCACCCATTTCCGCAAGCCGTCCAACAACGCGAACGGCCATACGCGGGACCGGCAGGGGCGGATCGTGGCCTGCGAGCATCTGGGCCGCCGCGTGATCCGGCATGAATATGACGGCAGCATCACCGTCATCGCCGACAGCTACCAGGGCAAGAAGCTGAACAGCCCGAACGACGTGGTGGTGAAGTCGGATGGCAGCATCTGGTTCACCGACCCGCCCTTCGGCATCGGTGGGTTCTATGAGGGCGAGAAGTTCACGCCGGAACATCCGCACACCAACGTCTATCGGGTGGATGGACAGACCGGTGCCATCACCTGCGTCTGCGACGATGTGGACCATCCCAACGGGTTGGCCTTCAGCCCGGATGAGAGCGTGCTCTACGTCGTGGAATCGCGCAGCGATCCGCGCAACATCCTGGCCTATGATGTCAGCGGCGCGACGCTGTCGAACAGGCGCGTCTTCATCCGTACGGAACCCGGCGAGACGCCGGACGGGTTCCGCGTGGATATCGAGGGAAACCTCTGGTGCGGCTGGGGCATGGGCGGGCCGGGGCTGGATGGGGTGAAGGTGTTCAACAGCGCCGGTGCCCCCATCGGCTTCATCGACCTGCCGGAGCGCTGCGCGAATCTCTGCTTCGGCGGGCGGCACCGGAACCGTCTGTTCATGACGGCGGCGCATTCGCTGTATGCGCTGTACGTGAACACGCAGGGCGTGGCGGGAGGATAACAAGCGAGGCTCCGCCCCGGCCTCGAAGCGGGGACGCTACGCCGGCGGGCGTGGCGCGCCCCGCCCGGAACCGCGCCGGCGATCGGCGTTACAGTGCCGACAGGCACGCCTCTCGTAGCGCGACGCCGAGCGGCACCAGGTCGCGCTCCGCCAGCGCCAGCGGGTTCACCACCAGCACGCCGTCGCGCAGCCGGCCCTGGCCGACATGGATGTCGCGCCTGCGGAGTTGCGCCTCCGCCGCGCGGGCCTCGGCGGGGCTGTCCATCGTGATCAGCAGCATCGGCACGGGGCCGTCCGTGATCGTCACGCCGGGCGCATTGCCCAGCGTGGCGCGCACGGTGTCGAGCCTGGCGCGCAGCCGTGCCGTGCGGGGCGCGTCGCCCTCCGCCACGAAGCGTTGCAGGGCGATGATGAGGCCCACGATCTCCTCCTTCCCCGCCTTGCAGGGGCGGCCGATGCCGTGGCGCGGCAGGTGCCGGGCCGCGGCGTCGCAGGCGAATTCCGCCGGCAGGGCGAATTGCGCGGCGGGCAGATCGAGGTCGAGCATCTGCATCAGGGCGGAGGCGACGAGGTCGCGCCGCCCGGCCAGGATGCCACTGGCCTGCGGGCCGCCAATGGCCTTGCCGCCGGAGAAGCAGACGAGGTCGGCGCCGGCCTCGAAGAACCGGCGGAGATTGGCGGCGGGGGGAAGCTGCGCGGCGGCGTCCACCATCACGGGGATGCCTGCTGCGTGGGCGACGCGGACCACATCCTCCAGCGCCGGTTCCGACCAGGGCTGCGCGACCCAGAGCACGCCGGCCGTGCGGTCGGTGAAGGCGGCGGCGAAATCCTCGGGCTCGGCATCGCGGATGCCGGCGCCGCTGACGCGATCGGGGATGCCGACTTCGTCGATCCGGCAGCCCGCCCCCGCCAGCGCGCGGTCGTACATGTTGCGGTGACTGCGGGCCATCACGAAGCGGTCGCGCTTCATGTCGAAGGGGATGGCGTTCATGACTGCGACATCGAGGCCGGCGGCGCAGGCGGCGGCGCCCAGCAGCAAGCCGGCGGCGGCACCTGACGTCACGATGCCGGCCTCCGCCCCCGTGGCCTGGCTGATGGCGCGCGACGCCGCGGCCTGGAGGTCCGGCATCTCCACGCAGCGATCCGCGGCCTCCGCCATCGCGGCGCGAACCTCCGGGTGCATCATGCCGCCGGACAGGCGGGTGTTGGTGCCGGCGGCGTTGATGATGGGCGTGACGCCGAGGCGTTCGTAGATCGTCACTTCGTGAGAACCCGCTGCACGGCGCCCTGCCATCCCGCATGCAGGGCATCGGCCTCCGCCCGGGCCATGCGGGGGCTGAAGCGGCGTTCCAGCCGCCAATGCGCCACCGCCGGGCCGGGGGGCGGTAGCAGCCCGGCCTGGAGGCCTGCGAGGTAGGCGGCGCCGAGCGCCGTCGTCTCCTGCACCTCCGGCCGGTCCACGGGGGCGCCGAGCAGATCGGCCAGGAACTGCATCGTCCAGTCGGAAGCGGTCATGCCGCCATCGACGCGCAGCACGGGCTGCCCCTCGGCGCCCCAATCGGCGCGCATGGCCTCCACCAGGTCCCGCGTTTGGAAGGCGACGGATTCCAGGGCGGCGCGGGCGATCTCGGCGGGGCCGGTGCCGCGCGTCAGGCCGAGGATGGCGCCGCGCGCATCGGCATCCCAATGCGGCGCGCCGAGGCCGACGAAGGCAGGCACGAAATGCACGCGCTGGGCGGGGTCCGCCTGGGCGGCGAGGGTGCCGCTCTCCGCGGCGTCCGCGATGATGCGCAAGCCGTCGCGCAGCCATTGCACGGCGGCGCCGGCGATGAAGATCGCGCCCTCCAGCGCATAGGTGCGGCGACCATTGAGTTGCCAGGCCAGCGTGGTCAGCAGGCGGTTGTTCGATTCCACCGCGGCATCGCCGGTGTTCAACAGAAGAAAACAGCCGGTGCCGTAGGTGGATTTCACCATGCCGGGCTCGAAGCAGGCCTGGCCGAGCATCGCCGCGTGCTGGTCGCCCGCCATGCCGCGGATCGGCACGGCGGCGTCGAGCAGGCCGGGGGCGGTGGTGCCGAATTCGGCGGCGCAGTCGCGGACCTCCGGCAGCACGGCGCGGGGGATGCGGAACAGGCGGAGCAGATCGTCGTCCCAGTCGCCGGCGCGGATGTCGAACAGCATGGTCCGCGCCGCGTTGGTGGCGTCCGTCGCGTGCACCCGCCCGCCCGTCAGGCGCCACAGCAGGAAGGAATCCACGGTGCCGAAGGCGAGGTCCCCGCGTTCCGCCGCCGCGCGCGCGCCCGACACATTGTCCAGCAGCCAGGCGAGCTTGGTGGCGGAGAAATAAGGGTCGCACAGCAGCCCCGTCCGCGCCGTCACCAGCGGCGCCGCGCCACGATCGACCAGCGCGGCGCAATCCGCCGCCGTGCGCCGGTCCTGCCAGACGATGGCGCGCGCGATGGCGCGGCCGCTGGCGCGGTCCCAGAGCAGCGTCGTCTCCCGCTGGTTGGTGATGCCGATGCCGGCGAGCTGCCGGGCCTGCGCCCCGCCCCGCGCCAGGGCCTCGCGCATGGTGGCCAGGGTGGCGGCCCAGATGTCCTCCGGCTCATGCTCCACCCAGCCCGGGGACGGGTAGTGCTGCGGCAGGGCCTGCTGCGCCACGGCGCGCGGCGCCAGGTCGGCGCCGTGCAGGATGCTGCGGGTGGAGGTGGTGCCCTGGTCGATGGCCAGGAGCAGGGCTTCGGTCATGGCGTATCCTTCGGCAGGCGGGCCACCAGCCAGGCCGCGAGGGCCGTCGCGGCCAGCGGGGCCAGCAGCATCCCGATCGTGGCATCGATGGCGCTGGCCAGGGCGGCGAGCAAGGCGGAGAGCAGCGCGGCCAGCGCGGCGCGGCCGAAGGCGCCGGCGGCCAGCAGCACGGCCAGCAGCGCGGCGAAGACCGGCAGGAAGGCGGCGCCGAGCAGCGCGGCGCGGAAGGCGGCCAGTTGCTCCGCCGGCATCAGCCCGGCGGCCACGGGCGCACCCTCCGCCGCCAGGGCCAGCACCACCACCAGCGTCTGCAGGGCCAGCAGCAGGGTGGCCAGGCGCAGCGGCGGCAGCCGCCATGGGCGGGTCATGCCGCCCAGCGCGGCCACCAGCCCCAGGCCGGGCACGGCCACCAGGGGCGCCAATGCAAGCGCGGCGGCCGGGCCATCCCGCAGCAGCGCCGTCCCCGGCCCCGCCAACACAGCCAGCGCCATGGCGATGCCGGCCAGCGCCGGGCCGGTGCCCGCGCGCAGCTTCACGGGGGCGAAGGCACCAGCTGCCAGGCCGGGCAGCGCGGCCAGGACCGCGCCCAGGCCCAGCGCCAGCAGGCCCGTCGCCGGCCCCGTCCCCGCCGCCACGCAGGCCAGCGCCGCCGCGGCGCCGACCGCGCCGGGCACCAACAGCGAGGCACCATTGATCCGGGCCGCCACCAGCCCGACCCAGGCCGCCACCAGCGCCGCGGCGGCCAGCGCGCCGGCCCCGGCCAGGGGAAGGCTCGCACCATCCGCCAGCAGCAGGGCCATCGCCGCCAGCGCGCCGGCCAGGGCCGCGATGCCCACCGGCCCCGCCACCGCCCCCCGGAACACCGCCAGCATCGCCGCCGGCGCACCAGCCAGGACGGAGGCGGCGATGACAGGCCCGAGCAGCGCGCCCCAATCGGCCGCCCCGGGGCTGCCCGAAAGCCGCAGCAGCGCGCCCCCCAGCCCCAATGCCAGCAGGGGGCCGAGCCAGGCACCGGCCGCGACCATGCCCGCGCCGGGCCTCATCCGCGCCATTCCCCCCAGCCGGGCCCGGCCGTTTCCGTCAGCCAGAGGCGCCATGGCGCGGCCAGCGCGCCGACGCCCAATGCCTCCTCCTCCAGCACCGGGCGCCAGCGCGTGACCAGCGCATCCATCGCGGCGTAGTCGCGCAGGCGGAACAGGCATTCGGCCAGCCAGCCGATCACCGCGGGGGTGGCGACTCCGCGGGCCAGGGCGGATTCCAGCGCCAGGCGCGCGGCGGCCAGATCCCCCAGCGCCAACAGGTCACGCCCCAGCGCGGCCTGCGCCTCCGCATCCTCCGGCAGCGCCTCCCCCAGCGCCTGCCACAGCCCCGCGGCTTCGGCGCGGCAGGCATCGGCGCGGGCGGGGTCCAGCAGGCCGGAGAAGGCGGCGCGGTCCAGGTGACGGGCCAGCGCGCGCCGATCGGCCAGGCGGCCAGCGCGGGCCGCGGCGCGCAGCGTTTCCGCCCGCGCCAGCAGGCGGCGTTCCACGGCGGGGCGGACCTGTTCGGCGCGGTCGCGCACCGCTGCATCGGGATCGCCAAGCGCCACGCGCAGCAGCGCCTCCCCCCCCGGCCGCAGCGCATCCTGCGCGATGTCCAGCGCGCGGGCCTTCTGGGGCGCCGTACCCCAGTGCAGCACATCGCCCAGCGCCTCCACCAGCAGGCCATCCGGCACGCCGGGGGCGGCGGCGATGGCGGCGAGGCGGGCTTCGAGTGGATCCTCCGGCGGCGGCCCCGCCGGCAGGCGGAAGCCGCGCGGCGCGCCCATCGCCACGGCCAGCAGCCCCCCCAGCGCCGCCAGCGGGCCGAGCGCGGGCAGAAGCGCCATGGTCACGCGCAGCACCGCGCCGGGCCAGCCGGCGGGTGGGGGATCCAGCCGCCGCACCAGCAGCAGGGCCAGGCAGACCGGGATGTGCAGCAGCAGCGCGCCGGCCAGCCAGCCCAGCAGCAGCGCGGTGGCCACCAGCGATTGCGCCAGCGCGATGCCCAGCAGGACCAGGAGGGCCGATTCCTCACCGCGGGAGGAAGCGGCGCGCGCCACCAGGCGGGGCATCAGGCGGCGATCGGCGCCGCAGCGTTCCGCCGGCTGCCCGTCATCCACCCTCGGCTCGGCCCTCGGCTCCCCACTCGCCCCCCCCCTCGGCCGGCGTGGCATGACGCGCCTATCGGCCATGGGAATCAGCCACGCGCGGTGCCGGCCTGGTTAAGCTGCGCGACGCCGACGATCACCTGCTGCGTCGCGGCGGGCGCGCGGTCGGCCAGCAGGGCACGGAGCCGGGCGGCGGCGATCTCCGCCCCCCCCAGCCCGGCGGCGGGCAGCAGGACGGAGAGGCGGCGTTCATCGAGCCGCGCCTCCACAATCACGTCGGAGCCGCGGAAGGCCTCCGCCATGGCGGCGCGCGTCGCCTCCATCGCCGCGGCGGCGCGGGGGCCGGCGGGGATCTGGGCGGAGAGCAGCGCCAGGTCGAAGCCGACGCGGCGGGCCAGGGTGGCCATGGCGGCGATGGCGCGGGCCGCGTCATCCCCGGACACCATCACGCCGCCGCCCGGCAGCGCACCGCCGGCCGCGGCGGCGGCGGCATCGGCGGCCTCCCGCGCCCGGGCATCGGCCAGCGCGGCGCCCAGCCAGCCGGCCGCCGCTTCCAGCGCCGCCACCGTGTCCACCGCCAGCTCCGCGAAGCCGATATCCTCCACCTTGACCATGCCGAGCATCAGCCCGTCCCAGGGGGAGAGCACGGGGGCGGCCAGGATCCCCTCCCCCGCCATCGCCAGGCGGTCCGAGGGGCGGGTGACGACGAGGGCGCCACGGCCGCGCTCCATCGCATCCACCAGCGGGCCGCGCAGGAAATGGTGGGACAGCGCGGCATCGGCGGGCCAGCCCTCCGACGCCACCAGGTGCAGCGTGCGGTCCTCCGCCAGCCAGAAGGAACAGGCGGTGCAGCCGGTGGCGGCGCGCAGCAGGCCGGTGGCGCCGCGGATCACGCCCTCCGTCCCATGGCCGAGGGCGCGCGAAGCCTCGAACACCGCCGTCGCGGCCTGCAGGCGGGCGCCAAGCCGGGCATCGAGTTCCAGCGCGCGGGCGGCCAGGCGGTCATTCGATTCGGCGATGGCCGCGCGGTCCAGCAGCGCGCCGGCGGCGGCCTGGTCCGCGGCCTCCGCCCGCTGCCGGGCGCGGTCGGTGAAGAAGCCCACCAGCGCCGCGGCGCAGGGCCAGGCCAGGGGTTCCACCCAGGCATTGGCGGTCCAGGCCTCGCTCGACAGCGCGATGCCGATGCGCAGCAGCCCGGCGGTGAGCGCGATGGCGACGCCCGGCACCAGGCCATGCCGCGCCGCGACGTAGAGCACCGGCAGCGCGAAGGGGGAGACGGGCCAGCCGCCGAAGCCGTTGCCCCGCATCGCGAGGTCCAGCAGCAGCAGCGCCACCAGCGCGCCGAAGCCTTCCAGCAGGGGACGGAGCGGCAGGTCCGCGCCGCCGGCGGCGCGGGGCGCGGGCGGGGGCTGGTCGGCGGCGGGATCGGGATCAGGCTCGGGGGCCGGTGCGGCACGGTCCGCCTTGCCGCCCTGGGTCTTTCCCCCAAGGGCCCGGAGCCGGTCCGCCGCTTCCTCCGCCGGCTTCGGCGCGCGGGACCAGGGCAGGCGCCGGCGGGTTGCAGCCTCGGGTGCCGCCGGGGGTGCCGTTGGGGGAACCGCCGGGGGAGCCGCCGCTGCGGTCGCGGCGGAGTCCGGCGCCCGCGCGGGGCGCGGGGGGGGTGCGGGGGTTTCCGGCGGTGGGGCCTGGCGGGGGGAGGGTTCGGGGCGGATCAGCGGCGTGGCGCGCGGCGGCGGCGTGGTGGCGGCGTTGCGGGCGGGCACGGGGGAACCCGCGCCCTCCAGCCCCGCCATCGCGGCATGGGCGGCCCAGGGATCGGCGCCGGACAGCTTGCCGCGTGGCGCCATGACGGGTTCCGCCATCGGCGGCGCGACCGGGTCCGTCCGCAGCAGGCCCGGGCGGGGTTCCGGCGCGGCGGCGGGGCGGGGCCGCGCCGACTGGGGCGGGGCCTCCTCCGCGCTCATCGCGGGCGGGTCTCGGCGCCGGCCCGACGAGGCCGTCGGCATCTTCACGCCAGCATCCCCGCCACCATCCCCGAACCTGCCTTCATCCGAGCCCCGATCGCCTGCACCGGTTGCCAGCCCCCGTTTGCCATCCGGCCCGCGGGATGGCCGCGACCGTCGCATGAACAGGTGCTTATCGGGAAGGATGGCCCAGCGCCAGGGTGGTATCCCTGGTCGCCATCCCCTGGCGGGGTGCCGTCTGCATCCCCCTGGCGGGGGGCGGGCCAGGGGGGTAGGTGTTGCGCGCCACCGATCCGGGTCCGATGTCCGCCACCGCCGCGCCCCCTGATGTGTCACCTGGCATGCCCCCTGGGATGTCCCCTGGCCTGCCGGCCCGCGACGGGCGGCATTTCGCGTTGGCCTTCGCCGCCGCGTCGCTGGCGGCGATCGGGGCCATGGCGCTGCTGCCCGCCCCCAGCGCGCCACGCCCGGCCCGCTTCGTGGAAGCGCCGCCATCGCCGGCCGATCGCGCCGCCGCCACGCTGGAACGCGCCTCCGCCGCCCGGCCGATGGATGCGGAGGCGCTGCGCCGCCTGGCCGACCAGCTGCGGGCCACCCACCGGCCCCTGCAACTCGCCATCGCGCTGGAACGGCTGCATGCGCTGACCGGGGAACCCGCGCCGCTGCGGGAGGCGATGGAGCTGCGCACGGACCTCGGTGACCAGGCGGCAGCGCGGGCGGCGCTGGACCGGCTTTCCGCCATCGGCGCGACGACGGAGGCGGAGGCGCTGCGCCTGGCGGCGCTGCGGATCGAGGGCGGCGACGCCGCCGGCGCGGTATCCGGCCTGATGCAGGCGCTGGCGCGGCGGCCGACGCCGGAACTGGCGCTGCGCACGGTGCAGGCGGCGATGCGGCTGCCGGAGCCGGGGATCGCGCTGCGGGCGCTGGGCGCCGCGCTGTTCCAGGGGGCGCCAGACCTGCTGGAGGCGCTACGCCGCGTGCTGATGGGCGATGCGCGCCCCGATCTGGCGCTGATGCTGCTGGAAGGCCTGCCCCTGCCCGCGCAGGCCGATCCCGCCACCGCCTTCGCCCTGGCGCAGGCGGAAGCGCGGGCGGGCTGGGGGGGCGCGGCGCTGGCGCGGCTGCTGGCGCTGCGCGCGACCGATGGCCTGCCCGCCGGCGCCGGCGCGCTGCTGGTGGACCTCGCGCTGCGGGAGGGCAGGCTGGACGAGGCCTTCGAGGTCGCGGCCCTGCTGCCCGCGGAAGCCTGGCCCGCCACCCTGCCGGGCCGGCTGGCGGAAGCCGCGCGGCTGGCGCAGCGGCCGGAGCTGCTGCGCCGGATCGACCCGCAGCGCCTGGCATCCCGCCCCGAGATGGCGGCGCAGGTCGCGCTGGCGCGCGGCGACCGGGTGGCGGCCAGGCGGCTGGCGGAACTCGCGGCGGGGCGCCCGCCGAATACCATCGAAGGCGCGCGCGGCCTGGCGCTGGTGCTGCGCGATGCCGGGCAGGACCAGGCAACCTGGGACCGGCTGCGGCGTGACCTGCAGGGCCCTCGCCCCGATCCTGGCGCGTTGAGGTTGTTCGCCGAACTGTCGATGACGCCGGCGCGCAGCGGCCCGGGACTGGCGCTGCTGGAGCGCCACCGCGCGGATGGCCCGGCGGCCGGGGAGGCCTGGCTGCGCCTGGCCCTGGCGGAGGAACGGGGCGAGGAGGCCGCGCGCTTCCTGGCGGATGGCGGACCGGCCGGGGGTTCTCCCGTCGGCGCCGGCGCGCTGGTCGAAGCGCTGTCCCAGGCGGCGCGGCGGCGCGACGCCGGCCTGGCCGATGCCGCCGCGGCGGCGCTGCGGTCCCGCCGCGAATGGCCGGATGGCTGGACGGCGGAGGAAGCGCGGGTGACGGCGGCGCTGGCCCGGCCACTCGGCACCGGCAGCCTTGGCCTCGCGCTCGACATGCTGGACTGGGCGTCGGAGCAGGAGGCGCGCAACCGCATCGTGCTGCTGCTGGCCGCGGCGCCGGAGATTGGCGCCATCGCGGCGCAGCTGTCCCAGGTGGCGCAGCACCCCGCGCTGCGACGGCTGCGGCGGGAGGCGGAGGCGGCGGGTGCCCAAGGCGCGGTGAGCGAGGGCACCACGGCCCGGCTGGCACTGCTGGCGGTGCTGTCGCCGCGCGATGCGGCGCCCTTGCTGGCCCGGCGGGCGGAGACGGAGCCGGCGCGCTTCGGCCCCGCCCAGGTGCTGGCGGTGTTCCGCGCGGATGGGCCGGCGCAGGGGGAGGCGAGCCTGCGCGCGCTGCTGCCCCGCCTGGCCCGCCCGCAGCAGGAAAGCACGCTGTTCCTGCTGCTGGGCGCGGCGCCGGCGGAGGCCCGGCCGCTGCTGGCGCGGGTGGCGGATGAGGTACTGGGCGCCGGCTGGCGCCCGCGCTTCGAGGCGCTGCTGGCGCGGCAGGGAAGGCGGGCGGAGCTGGTGGCGGCGCTGCGTGCCCGTGCCGCGATGCCGGGCGAGGACCGGCGGGAGATCGCCCGGCGCCTGGCCGAACTGGGCGAGAGCGATACGGGAGAATGATCATGGGCATCATGTTGTACGAACTGGCGGGCGCCGATCCGGCGCGGCGCTTCAGCCCCTATTGCTGGCGCACGCGCTACGCGCTGGCGGCGAAGGGCCTGGACTTCGAGGGCGTGCCCTGGCGCTTCACGGACACCGACGCGATCCGCGCGCATGGGGCCGACAAGGTGCCGGTGCTGGTCGATGGCGGCCGCGCGGTGGCCGATAGCTGGGCGATCGCGGAATACCTGGAGGATACCTACCCCGACCGGCCGAGCCTGTTCGGCGGCGATGCGGGCCGGGCGCTGGCGCGCTTCGTCAATGCCTTCGCCGATGCCGTGGTGGTGCCGGGCATCGCGCGGCTGGTGGTGGCGGACATCCTCCCGGTGCTGGACGCCAAGGACCAGGCCTATTTCCGCGGAAGCCGGGAGAAGCGCTTCGGCATGACGCTGGAAGCGGCGCAGGGGGACCGGGATGTCCGGGTGGAGGCGTTCCGGCAGTCCCTGCACCCGCTGCGGATGGTGCTGCGGGCGCAGCCCTTCCTGGGGGGAAGCGCGCCGCTCTATGCCGACGCCATCGTCATGGGGTGCTTCCAATGGGCACGCTGCGTCAGCGCGTTCCAACTGCTGGCCTCCGACGATCCGGTGGAGGCCTGGCGGCAGCGGATGCTGGACCTGCATGGCGGCATGGCGCGCAAGGTGCCCGCCTTCGATTGAGGACCTTCGATTAAGGGCCTTCGACCAAGGGATGAAATAAAGAAGATTGGCAGCGCCCCCCGCGCCATGGCCTGATGCGTGGCATCAACCGGGCTCGGGGAGAGCGGTCCATGCGGGTTTCCATGCTGGCGGGCGCCGTGGCGCTGACGCTTTCCCCCTTGGGACTTCTCGCCGTAGGGGCGGCCGCGCAGCCGAGGGCGCCCTACACGCCCGGGCCCCACAACATCGAATTGCCGGCGGATTGGCAAAGCCGCTTCATCCGCTACGCGACGGTGGACAAGGCGGACCGCAAGATCATCCGGCACATGTATGTGAACCCCGAAGCCTATGCGGCGACGCGGGCCGGGCAGCCGGCGCCGATGGGCACGCTGCTCATCATGGCGGATACGCGCGCGCGGCTGGATGCGCAGGGCAACCCGCTGCTGGACACCTCCGGCCGCTTCATCCCGGAACCCGGCTGGATCGCACTCGGCGTGCAGCAGAAGGAGGCCGGCTGGGGCGAGGGCTATGGGCCCGACCAGCGCAACGGGAACTGGGAATACGCGGCCTTCGACGGCGCGGGCGCGCGGCGCAACGTATCGATGAATTCGTGCTTCGGCTGCCATCTGGGTGCGCGGGCGCAGCAGGATTTCACCTTCACCTATTGGGACCATGCGGTGGCGCGGCGCTGAGCGCGCCGCGCGCACGCCGTTACTTTTTCGGCCACGACGTGGCCCCGCGCACAGCGCACCCTTGCCGGCGGGCGCCACAGCGCGTAGGCGCGAAGGCAAGCGGCCGGAGGCCGCGCCCGCCGTCTGAGGGCTTCAATTTATGACCTTTTCGTTGATCGGGCGCTGCGCGCGCACGGGGCAGTTCGGGGCCGCGGCCACGACATCGTCGCTGGCCGTGGGGGCGCGCGTGCATGCCGTCGCGCCAGGGGTGGGGGCGGTGCTGACGCAGCACCGGACGGACCCTCGGCTTGGCCCGCGCGGGATCGGGCTGCTGCGGTCCGGATGCTCGGCCGAGCAGACCATCGCGGCGCTCGTTGCCTCGACGCCGGATCACCAATGGCGGCAGCTGGCGGCGATCGATGCCGCGGGGCGTACGGCGCATTTCCATGGCGCGCGGGTGAAGCCGGAACATGGCGCGGCGCATGCGCAGGATGTCGTCGCCATCGGGAACATATTGTCGTCGAGCCGCGTGCCCGATGCGATGGCGGCGGCCTTTGCGGCGGAGCCTGGATTGCCACTGGCCGAACGGCTGATCCGCGGGCTGGAAGCCGGGGAGGCGGCGGGTGGCGAGCATGGCGCGGTGCGATCCGCCAGCCTGCTGGTCTTCGGCGACCATGATTTCGCGCTGGTGGACCTCCGCGCCGATGGCCATGACCAGCCCATCCCCGCGCTGCGCGCGCTGTGGGAGGAATATGCGCCCGTGGTCGATGCCTATGTCGTCCGCGTGATCGATCCCGACAACGCCATCGCCCTCTAGGGAAATTCTGCCATGCCCGTCATCAACCGCATCGCCGATTTGCAGCCCGAGATGGAGGTCTGGCGCCGCGACCTGCACGAATACCCGGAGTTGCGGTTCGAGGAGCAGCGGACGGCGCAGCAGGTGGCGAAGCTGCTGGCGTCCTGGGGGATCGAGGTGCACACCAACATCGCCAAAACAGGCGTGGTCGGTGTGCTGCGCGGCACCGGCCATTCAGGCCGCACCATCGGGCTGCGGGCGGACATGGACGCGCTGCCGATGACGGAGGCGACGGGGCTTCCCTATGCCTCCAAATCTCCGGGCCGGATGCATGCCTGCGGGCATGACGGACACACGACGATGCTGCTGGGCGCGGCGAAATACCTGGCAGAGACGCGCAACTTCGACGGCACGGTGCATTTCATCTTCCAGCCCGCGGAGGAAGGCGGCGCCGGCGCCAAGGTGATGATGGATGAGGGCCTGTTCGCCCGCTTCCCCTGCGATACTGTCTATGGCGTGCACAACGACCCGTCGCTGCCGCTGGGCGAGGCCGATGTGCGGGACGACGTGATGATGGCGGCGAGCGACATCTTCTTCATCACCGTGCGCGGCAAGGGCGGCCATGCCGCGCGGCCGCATGGGGGCATCGATCCCATCGTGGTGGGCGCGCATATCGTCGCCGCGCTGCAGACCATCGTCGCGCGGCGGGTAGACCCGCTGGAAGCGGCGGTGATCTCCACCACGCAGTTCCATGCCGGCACGGCCACCAACATCATCCCGGACGAGGCGCAGCTCTGCGGCACGGTGCGGACCTTGAAGGCCGAGGTGCAGGACCTGATCGAGGCCTCGATGCGCCGGGTGGTGGAGGCGACGGCGGCGGCGCATGACGCGGTGGCGGAATTCACCTACCAGCGCGGCTATCCCGCCACGGTCAACCACGCGGACCAGGCGCGCCGGGCGGCGCGGGCGGCGGCGAGCGTGCTGGGGGATGGCAAGGTGCGGCGCGACATGCCACCGGTGATGGGCGGCGAGGATTTCTCCTTCATGCTGCTGGACCGGCCGGGGGCGTATCTCAAGCTCGGCCAGGCGGCGGGGGCAAAGGGGTCGGCGCCGGTGCATACGGTGCAATACGACTTCAACGACGATCTGCTGCCGGTCGGCGCCAGCTACTTCGCGACGCTGGTGGAGCAGGAGATGCCGCGGGGGTAGTCAGCCGGCGGCGATGTCCTCCATCGCCCGGCGACGCAACACATCGACGGTGGCCTGCGCCGTGCTGGCGGCGACGCCGAGGCTCTGCATGGCGTAGTCCGCCATGCCGAGCGCGGTCTCCCGTTCCCCCATCAGCACCAGGCCGGTACCGGCGAGTTCCGCCTCCAGCCAGGTGGCTTCCTCATCCGTGTGGGTGCGGACCACGGCGGGGATGGCGGGATTGGCGGCGCGGGCCAGGCGGAGCACCTCCCTCGCCTGGGGGGCGTCGGGCAGGGCGACGATGACCAGGCGGGCGCGTTCGGGGGCGGCGGCGTGGAAGACCTCCTCCCGCGTCGCATCGCCCCAGATGGCCGGGATGCCCTGGGCGATCAGGCGTTCGGCGCCGGCACGGTCCTCCTCCACCACGATCAGCGGCAGATGGTGGCGGCGGAGGGCGGCGATGACGAGGCTGCCGACGCGGCCGGAGCCCACGATGACGGCGTGATTCTCGAGCACCGGCCAGGGAAGTTGCGGCGGCAGGGCCTGGGCGGGGCCGGGCGCGCGGGCCAGGCGCTGCTCCAGCCAGGGGGCCAGCGCCTCCGCCCCCTTCAGCAGCAAGGGGGTGGCGATGATACTGCCGACCGCGGCGACCAGGATGGGACCGCGCACGCCATCCGGCAGCAGGCCCTGGCGGATCGCGACCTCCGTCAGCAGGAAGGAGAATTCGCCGATCTGCGCGATGCCAGCGGCGACGACCAGCGCGATGCGCGGCGGCACGCGGAAGGCCAGCATCACCGCCAGCGCGCCGCCGCCGATGCCGGCCAGGACCGCGACCAGCGCCGCGGCGGCGGCCAGCGGTTCGGCGGCCACCACGTTCATGTCCAGCAGCAGGCCGACGGAGACGAAGAAGATGGCGGAGAAGATGCGCGCCAGCGGCGTCGCCTCCGCCGCCGCCTGGTGGCCGACATCGCTTTCGCCGAGCACGATGCCGGCGAAGAAGGCGCCCAGCGCGAAGGAGACACCGAAGAGCGAGGAGGCCAGCACCGCGACTCCCAGCGCCGCGGCCAGCACGGCGAGGGTGAACAACTCCCGCGACCCGCCGCGCGCCACGCGCACCAGCGCCCAGGGCAGCGCCCGCCGGCCGGCCAGCACCATCACCAGCGCGAAGGCGATGAGGGAGGCCGCAGCCTTGCCGATGTCGAAGGCCAGCGCCTGGCCATCCCCGCCGCCCGCCAGCGCGGGCAGAAGCACCAGGGCGAAGACCACCACCAGGTCCTGCATCACCAGCCAGCCGAGCGCGAGGCGCCCCGGCGCGCCGCCGAGCTTGCCGCGTTCCTCCAGCGCCTTGGTGGCAACGGCGGTGGAGGAGATGGCCAGCGCGAGGCCGAAGGCGAGCGAGGCCCCCGGCGAGAGGCCGAGCAGCCCCTGCCCCACCAGCGAACCGAGCCCCAAGGCGAGGGCGATCTGCAACACCGCCCCCGGCACCGCGACCCGCCACACCGCCAGCAGATCGGCCGGCTTGAAATGCAGGCCGACGCCGAACAGCAGCAGCGCGACGCCGATCTCCGCCATGGCGGCAACCATGCCGCGCTCCGCCAGCGATCCCGGCAGCCAGGGGCCGATGACCATGCCGGCGGCGATGTAGCCGATCAGCGCGGGCATCCGCAGCAGGCGCGCGCCACTGCCGAGGATGAAGGCCAACAGGATGCAGGCGACGATGGTCGCCAGCATGGGGTCGGGTCCGTGGGGCATGGTGCCAGCATAGCGGAGGGCCGCGGCGCTGGCATGCCCGTTGCGGCCGGGGCGGCGGCTTGCCACGATGGGCGGGATGCGCGCGCCCGACCCCTTCGACCTGATCTACGCCCGAGGCTCCATGCTGGCCTGGGACCCGCCCGCGCCCCGGCCCGGCGCCCCCGCGCTGCTGCTGCTGCACGGCGCGGCCTGCGGCCCCTGGGTCTGGGCGGAGGGCTTCGGCGCCAGGCTGTCGCAGGCCGGCTTCCGCGCCTTCGCCCCGGGCTTCAACCGCGGCACGGTGCAGCGCCCGGCGGGCATCGCGGATTTCGCGGATGATGCGCGGGCGGCGATCGCGGCGATCCGCCAACCCGTCGTGATCGTCGGCCATTCGCTGGGCGGCCTGGTCGCGCAGCGGTTGCTGGCGGAGCCGGGCGTAGCCGGTATCGCGCTGCTGGCGCCGGCGCCGCCGGAAGGCCTGGCCTGGGCCAATTGGCGGCTTGCCATGGCGGACCCGCCGCTGTGGCGGGCGGTGGCGCGGATGACGGAGCCGGGCGCGGGCCTGGCCCATGCCGCCCTGCTGAAGCGCGCCCTGTTCAGCGCCGCGATGCCGGAGGCGCTGGCTTTGCGGCACCTGGCGCGCATGGGCGCCGAAAGCCGCAGCGCGCTGCTGGAAGCGCAGGCGCCGCAGCCCGTGCCGCCGGCCTGGGGGGTGGGCAAGCCCGCCGTGATCTATGGCGCGCGGCGGGACCCGCTGGTGCCGCCCGACGCCGTGGTGCGCACCGCCGCCTGGCACGCCGCGCCCTTCGCCCTGCTGGATGGCATGGCGCATGCGATGATGCTCGATTGGGGCTGGGAGAGCCTGGCGGACCGTCTGCTGGCCTGGGTGGAGGAAAGCTGGAAATGAGCGACGCGGTCCTGATCACCGGCGGCTCCGGCGGCATAGGCCGCGCCATCGCGCGCCGGGCTGTGGAGGCGGGGCTTTCGGTCGTGAACCTCGACATGCGGGCGCCCGACACCCTCCTGCCGCGCGAGAGCTTTTTCGAGTGCGACTTCGGCGACCTTGCCGCCGCCCGCGCCGTGCTGGCGGAAGCCGCGGCCAAGCACGCGCCGCTGCGCCTGGTGAACAATGTCGGCGTGGTGAAGCCCGCCAGCATCGAGGAGACGACGCCGGAAGATCTGGCGACGGTGATGGACGTGAACCTGCGCAGCGCGCTGCTGGCGGCGCAGGCGCTGCTGCCGGCCATGCGGGCCGCGCGCTTCGGGCGCATCGTCAACATCGCGTCCCGCGCCGCGCTGGGGAAGGAACTGCGCAGCGCCTACGGGGCGAGCAAGGCGGGGCTGATCGGCCTGGCACGGACCTGGGCGCTGGAACTGGCGGCCGATGGCATCACGGTGAACGCCATCGGGCCCGGGCCCATCGCGACGGAACTGTTCCGCCGCGCCAACCCCGACAACAGCCCCCGCACGCGCGCGATCATCGATGGAGTGCCGGTGAAACGGCTCGGCACGCCGGAGGATGTGGCGCATGGCGTCCACTTCTTCCTGGATGAGCGCGCGGGCTTCGTGACGGGGCAGGTGCTGTATGTGTGCGGGGGAATGACGGTGGGGCTGGCGCCGGTCTGAGGATGCCGGGGAAGGCTCTGGCGCGGGGGTCCCCCCGCCAGCCTACCCAGCCGACACCCAGGGCGTGGCCAAATCCGCCGGTCCCAGCGGCCGGCTGCCGCGCACCATCGTCCGGTGCAGCCGCCACGCCGCGGGGAAGGCCGCGCGGTGCAGGACGGCGCGGTTGTCCCACACCACCAGGTCACCCCCCCTCCAGCGATGGCGCAGCGTGATGGCGGGGTCCGTCGCCGCGGCCAGCAGGCGGTGCAGCAGCGCAGCGCCCTCGGCCTCCGGCAACCCGCGCACCCGCGCCGTCGTGTCATGGTCCAACACCAGGGCGCGGCGGCCGGTGGCGGGGTCGATCCGCACCAGCGGATGCACCACCGGGGCCAGGCCGGCGGCGCGGCCGCGGGGATGGGCGTGCTCCACCGCCAGATACTCGATCCGCTCCCGCAGGTGCGGGTCGAGCCGCGCATAGGCCGCGACCTGGGAGGCGAAGGCGATGACGCCGCCCTCAGCGGGAATCGCCGCGGCGAAGAGCGCGGAATAGCGGCTGGGCTCCGTCGACCACGTCATGTGCGCATGCCACTGGGCGTGGCGGTCATCGGGCTCGTCCTGCTCCAGCACCACCTCCGGCACACCCGGCAAAGCGAGGCGGGAGAGCGGGTGGCGGGACAGCGTGCCGAGGCGGGCGGTGAAGGCCACCTGCTGCACGGGGTCCAGCACCTGGCCGCGCAGCACCACAACCCCATGCGCCTCCAGCGCCTGGCGCAGAGCGGCGGCACCGCCCTCATCCAGGTCGCGCGTCACGTCGAGGCCGAGGATCTCCACCCCGAAGGCCGGGTGCAGCGGCCGCGATTCAAGGCCGAGGGCGGACAGGGCGGCGGGGCGGGCGGGCAGGATGGCGGTGGGGATGGAGGACATGGGGGCGGTGTTCCGGGCAGGCTGAGGCGGGATGGCGGCGGGGTGGGCTCGGTCGGAGCGTCAACACCCCTGGCGGATCGCGTCCCTTCGGGCCGGCATGAAAAAACTCTCATTTTGCGTGAAATTTGGATACACCCATTCCGCATCGCGAGTCCACCATTCCGCACCGTCTGATCTGATAAAAACAACCCAACATCGCGCATAACTTGATGCGTCGATTGAAATCGTGGAATATGCGGGGATGGCTCGATCACCCCGACAGGTCTCTCCTTTGGCCGACCGCATGGCGCTATTCCTGGAAGGGCCTGGCGCGCTGGCCTTGCGGGCCCTGCTGGTACTGGGCGCCACCGCGGCCACGCTGGTGGCGCTGGGGCTGATCCGGCCGTGACCCAGGCAGCCGCCATCACGGCCGCCGCCATGCTGGGCTGGCTGGTTGCCATCCTCCTCGCCGCCCCGCCGCTGGAGCATGAGGCGGAGGCGCTGCTGGCCGCGACGGTGGTCCTGTAGGCGGCGCTTCCGTTACGGCGGCGCTGCCCCTATCTCGCGCCAAACCGGGGAGGGCTGGGGCCGTGGTGCAGGTGGCGGGGGCGGCGCTGCTGGTGGCGGGTGGCGGGGCCTGGCTGGCGCAGGAGGATGGCTGGCGGCAGGGCGCGCTCTGGCTGCTGGGGGCGGCGTTGGGCCTGGTGCTGTTCCAGGCGAGCTTCGGCTTCGCCGGCGCCTTCCGGCGGTTGCTGGCCGAAGGGCGCGGCGCGGGGCTGCGGGCGCAGATGGTGCTGCTGGCCGTGGCGACGCTGCTGATGCTGCCGGCGATCGAGGCAGGCAGCCTGTTCGGCGCCCCCGTCCGGGGCTTCGTCTTCCCCACCGGCGTCGCGCTGCTGCTGGGGGCCTTCCTGTTCGGCATCGGGATGCAGGTCGGCGGCGGCTGCGCCTCCGGCACGCTCTACACCGCGGCGGGCGGCCAGGGTGCGCGCATGTGGATCACGCTGGCGGCCTTCATCGCGGGGGCGACGCTGGCAGCCTGGCAGTATGAGGCGTGGTTGGCATGGCCTTCCCTGGCGCCGCTGTCCCTGCCTGGGGCGCTCGGCCTGTGGCCGGCGGTCGGGATCAGCCTGGCGGTCTTCGCGCTGGTCTGGGCGGCGTCCCGCGCCATCGAGAAAGCCCGCCATGGCGCGGTGGAACCGATGGCGTGGCGGGCGGAAGGGCCCTTCCCCGCCGTGCTGTGGCGCGGGCCCTGGCCGATGGCCTGGGGGGCGGTGGGGCTGGCGGTCCTGTCGGTGGCGACGCTGTGGCTGGCGGGACGGCCCTGGGCCATCACGGCGGCCTTTCCGCTGTGGGGTTCGAAGGCGGTGGAGGCGCTGGGCTGGGACGACCCCGCCTTCTGGCCCTTCTGGGAGGATCCGACCCGGACGGAGGCACTGCTGAGGCCGCTGCTGGCGGACCGGACGACGCTGATGGATCTCGGCCTGATGGCCGGCGCCTTCCTGGCGGCGGCGCTGGCGGGGCGGGCGGGCGGGTGGCGCTGGCCTCAGGCGAGGGAGGCAGTGGCCTCGATCCTCGGGGGCCTGCTGCTGGGGGTGGGGGCGGTGATGGCATCGGGCTGCAACATCAGCGCCTATCTCGGGGGCATCGCCTCCGGCAGCCTGCATGGCTGGGTGTGGATCGGGCCGGCGCTGCTGGGCAATGCGGTGGGGCTGCGGCTGCGGCCCCTGTTCGGCCTGGGTCGTTCGTGATTCGGCGGATTTGACATCGGCAATTCGTGCATTGTAGCAACCACCCCGGAACGACGCCGAATGTCGCCGGGGAAAGAACCATGATCCGCATCACACTGGCCGCCGCCGCGCTGGCGGCAGGGCTGCCTCTGGCCGAGGCGCGCGCGCAGGCGCCGCTGGTGGCGGAAGGCTGCATCGGCTGCCACGGGCCGAACGGCGCGGGCATGGGCGGCGTGCCGGCCCTGGCGGGGCGGGACCGGGCGGAGCTGGTGGCGCTGATGGCAGCCTTCCGGGCGAATGAGCGGCCCGCGACCATCATGGGCCGCATCGCCCGCGGCTATACGGATGCCGAGATCGCCGCCGCCGCCGACCATTTCGCCCGCCTGCCGCGCTGAGGATGCCCGCCATGACCCTCTCTCGCCGTGCGCTGCTGGGCGCCGCCGCGCTTCTCGCCACCCCGTCCCTGTCCCGCGCCCAGGGCCAGGCCAGGCTGCTGGTGGTGGGGGGCGGCTTCGGCGGTGCCTCCGCCGCGGCCTTCGCCCGCCGCCGCTACCCCGACCTGGCGGTGACGCTGGTGGAGCCGAAGACACGCTTCGTCACCTGCCCCTATGGCAACCTCGTCATCGGCGGTGTCCGGCAGATGGGTGACATCACCCATGGCTATGACGGGCTGCGGGCCAAGGGTGTCCGCGTGGTGCATGACTGGGCCACGGGGATCGACGCTGCCGCGAAGCGCGTGCGGCTCGGCGGCGGTGAGACGCTGGCCTATGACCGGCTGATCCTGTCCCCCGGCATCGCGCTGCGCTGGGGGGCGCTGGAGGGCTATGACGAGGCCGCGGCCGAACGCCTGCCCCATGCCTGGGTCCCCGGCGACGGCGCCCAGACCCTGCTGCTGCGCCGGCAACTGGAAGAAATGCCGGATGGCGGCGTGGTGGGGATGGCCATCCCCGGCAACCCCTTCCGCTGCCCGCCGGGCCCCTACGAGCGCATCAGCATGATCGCGGCCTACCTGAAGCGCCACAAGCCGCGGTCGAAGATCCTCGCGCTGGATGCCAAGGACGCCTTCAGCAAGCAGGGGCTGTTCCAGGATGGGTGGAACGCCCTCTATCCCGGCATGATCGAATGGGTGCCGGCCAACCGCGATGGCCGCGTGACGCGGGTGGATGCGGCGGAGCGGGTGCTGGAGACGGAATTCGGCACCCGCCACAAGGTGGACGTCGCCAACGTCATCCCGCCGCAATCGGCAGCGCGCATCGCGATCGAGGCCGGGCTGGCGGATGCTTCCGGCTGGGTGCCGGTGAACCCCGTGACCTTCGAAAGCCGCGTCGCGCCGGGCATCCATGTGGTGGGGGATGCGAACATCCCCGGCCCCATGCCGAAATCCGGCTACATCGCGAACAGCACCGCCAAGCAGGCGGTGGCGAGCGCGGTGGCGTCGCTGCGGGGCGAAGCGCCGCCCCAGGCCCTTTACTACAACACCTGCTACAGCCATGTGGGCGAGGATTACGGCATCTCCATCGTCGGCATCTTCCGCCCCAATGCGGAAGGCACCGCGATCGTGGAGGTGCCGAATTCCGGCGGCGTCTCCCCCCGCGGCGACCTGCCGGAGCAGCGGCGGCTGGAGGCGACCTATGCCGACAGCTGGTATGACAGCATCACGAGGGACATGTTCGGCTGATGACCCCTGCCCTCTCTCGCCGCGCCGCCCTTGGCCTGGTGCTGCTCGCGCTGCCCGGCGGCGCGTGGGCGCAGGAGGATGCGGTGGCGGCCGCGATCCGCGACCAGGTGGGCGACACCCCGGCGACCGAGGGCGGCATCACGCTGCGCGCGCCGCCAGTGGCGGAGAATGGCGGCCAGGTGCCGGTGACGGTGCTGGTGGACAGCCCGCAGACGGTGGAATCCCACGTGACCGCCATCCATGTCTTCGCCACCCGCAACCCGACGCCGGGGGTCGCAAGCTTCCGCCTGACGCCCCTGATGGCGCGGGCGGAGGTGCAGACGCGCATCCGCGTGGCGGAGGACCAGCGCATCATCGCCGTGGCGAGCATGAGCGACGGCACGGTGCGGCAGACAGCGGCGGAACTGCGCGTGACCACCGGGGGGTGCCTCTCGTGACACTCGCCACGCCCCGCATCCGCGTCCCCCGCAGCGCCCGCGTGGGCGAGGCGGTTGAGATCCGCGCCCTGATGGAACACCCGATGGAGACGGGGCTGCGGCATGAGGGCGGACGCCCGGCACCGCGGGACATGCTGCAAAGGCTGACCGTTTCCGTGAACGGGGCGCTGGCCTTCCAGGCGGAGTTCCGCAACGGGACCTCCGCCAACCCCTACCACGTGTTCTTCCTGCGCCTGGACCGGACCAGCGAACTGGTCTTCACCTGGACGGATGAGCAGGGGCGGAGCGCGCGGGCGCAGGCCAGGGTCACGGTGGGGTAAAAGCGGGGGGCTGAACCCGGCCCGCAAGGCCGGTTTCTGCCGCCGAGCCTTGCATCCGACCCCTTCATCCGCTAGGCGTTCCACCGCGTCGGCACCCCTGGAGGCCGGCGCTTTTCTTTTCAAAGGAGCCTGGCAATGGTCCAGACAGTTCGGATCGAGGCCGTGGCGCGCGAGCACGCAGGTAAGGGGGCAGCACGCGCGACCCGCCGTTCGGGGCTTGTCCCCGGTGTCGTCTATGGCGCCAAGCAGGAGGCGACGCTCGTGTCGCTCGACCCGCGCGACGTCATGAAGGAACTGACCAAGGGTGGCTGGCAGTCGCACCTCTATGAGGTTGCGGTGAAGGACGGCCCGACGGAGCGCACGATCATGCGCGACGTGCAGTTCGACCCGGTGACCGACCGCCCCATCCATGTCGATTTCCAGCGCGTCGCCCCCGGCGCCCGTATCCGCGTGCGCGTCCCCGTGACGTTCCTGCACGAGGATGTCTCCCCCGGCATCAAGGCCGGCGGCGTGCTGAACGTCGTCCGTCGCGAGATCGAGGTGATGGCCGAGATCGACAAGGTCCCGGACCACTTCCAGATCGACCTGGCCGCCGCCAAGGTGGGCGAGAGCCTGCGCTGGTCCGCGATCAAGGACAATTTCGGCGCCCGCCCGGTGATCATCGGCCGCGACTTCGTGGTCGCCACGGTTGCCGCGCCGACGACCGATGAGTCCCTGATGCCCGTCGCCGCGCCGGCGCCGGACCCCAAGGCCAAGGGCAAGGGCGGCAAGGCCGCCCCCGCCAAGGCTGCCGCGGCCCCGGCCGCGCCCGCCAAGAAGAAGTAAGACCCGACCGGGCCCGCCCCGCCAGCGATGGCGAGGCGGGCCCTGCTGGTGGAGGATGTCGTGGCGCTGTTGTGGGTTGGCCTCGGGAATCCGGGGCAGGAACACGCGAAGCAGCGCCACAACATCGGCTTCATGGCGATGGATGCCATCGCCCGCCGCCACGGCTTTTCCGCCTGGCGCAAGCGCTTCAAGGGATTGGTGGCCGAAGGCGCCATCGGCGGCACCAAGGTGCTGGCCCTGAAGCCCGAGACCTACATGAATGCCAGCGGCGATTCCGTGCAGCAGGCCGCCGCCTTCCTGAAGCTGGCGCCCTCCGACGTTTGGGCCTTCCATGACGAGTTGGACCTGGCGCCAGGCAAGGTGCGGGTGAAGAAGGGCGGCGGTGCCGCCGGCCATAACGGGCTTCGCGACATGCAGCGCGCCTTCGGCAGCCCGGATTTCTGGCGCGTTCGCCTCGGCATCGGGCATCCCGGCCACAAGGACCGCGTGCATGGCCATGTGCTCGGCAATTTCGCCAAGGTCGATACCTGGGTGGAGCCGCTGCTGGACGCGGTCGCCGATGCCGCGCCGCTGCTGGCCGGGGCCAAGGCCGAGGATTTCATGACGCGCGTGGCGCTGCTGACTCAACAGGGATAGGCGCGATGGAAAACGACGAAGCCATGTTCGGCGGCGATTTCGGCGGCCCGGGGCCGGAGGATTTCGCCAATGGCGCCGCGGCGCTGGCCGCGGGGCTGATCCGCGAAGCGCAGGCGCTGGCCCAGGCTGCGGCCGCGCTGCGCGCCACGGGCAACCCCAACCCGCCAGGCGTGGCCGCGGCGGAGCCGATTTCCGATGTCCGCCGCCTCCGGATGGTGCTGCACACCGCCGGTGAGGCCGCTTTGCGCGCCGCGCTCGCCCTGGATGCGGCGGCGCTGCTGGCGGAGAATCGCAGCCCGCAGGAACACGCCATCCGCATCGCCGATGCCGCCAAGCGCGTCGGCCTGCCGGCGGGGACGCTGGCGCCGCTGCTGCGCTCCGCGGCACTCGATTTCCGCACCGACGACGCGGCGGCGCGCATCGCCGCCTCCACCCTGGCCGCCGATCTCTGCGCGCTGCTTTCTCAGGAATCCTGATCCCATGGGCTTCAATTGCGGCATCGTCGGCCTGCCCAATGTCGGCAAGTCCACCCTGTTCAACGCGCTGACGGCCACCGCCAGCGCCCAGGCCGCGAACTATCCCTTCTGCACGATCGAGCCGAATGTGGGCCGCGTGGCGGTGCCGGATCCGCGGCTCGGCACGCTGGCGAAGATCGGCAAATCGCAGAAGATCATCCCGACCAGCCTGGAATTCGTGGACATCGCCGGCCTGGTCCGCGGTGCCTCCAAGGGCGAGGGCCTGGGCAACCAGTTCCTGGCGAACATCCGGGAGGTGGATGCGATCGTCCATGTGCTGCGCTGCTTCGAGGATGACGACATCACGCATGTCGAGGGCAGCGTCGATCCGGTGCGGGATGCGGAGACGGTCGAGACGGAGCTGATGCTCGCCGACCTCGACAGCCTGGAGAAGCGCGTCATCGGGTTGCAGAAGCGCGCGCGCGGCGGCGACAAGGAAGCGACGGCGCAGGTGACGCTGATCGAGCCGATCCTGGCGGCGCTGCAGGAAGGCCGCCCGGCGCGGACAGCGATCCCGAAGGGTGAGGAGGAGGCGGTGCGTCGCCTCCAGCTCATGACCTCCAAGCCCGTGCTGTACGTGTGCAATGTGGAGGAAGCCTCCGCCGCCACCGGCAACGCCTTCAGCGCGCGGGTGTTCGAGATGGCGAAGGCGCAGGGGGCCAAGGCCGTCATCGTCTCCGCCGCCATCGAGGCCGAGATCAGCCAGATGGCGGATGCGGACCGGGCGGAGTTTCTGGAGTCGCTTGGGCTGCCCGACAGTGGGCTCGATCGCATCATCCGCGCGGGGTACGAGCTGCTGGGGCTGATCACCTATTTCACGGTGGGGCCGAAGGAGACGCGGGCCTGGACGATCATCCGCGGCACCAAGGGGCCGGGCGCGGCGGGCGTTATCCATGGGGATTTCGAGCGCGGCTTCATCGCGGCGGAGACCACGGCCTATGACGACTATGTCTCGCTGGGTGGCGAGCAGGGCGCCAAGGAAGCCGGGAAGATGCGCGTCGAGGGCAAGGAATACGTGGTGAAGGACGGCGACGTCCTGCTGTTCCGGTTCAACGTATAGCCTGTTGCCCGGGGGAAACGCCGTTTCCCCCGTACCCCCTTTGCCAAGGGCCCCATTGTTCCCATTGGGGGCCCTTGGAACCCTCGTTTTGACGACGGTCCAGGGGCGGTTCGCCCCTGGCAGGGGGTGAAGGGGGACGGCGTCCCCCTTCAGGCCGCGAGCCCCCGCTTCCTGAGCAGCGCATCCACCGCCGGCTTGCGCCCCCGGAACCCCACATAGAGTTCCATCGGGTCCCGCGTATCCCCCGCCTCGAACACCGCCTTCAGCCGCGCGGCGAGATCGGCGTGGAAGGGATCGCCCGCTTCCTCGAAGGCTTCGAAGCCGTCGGCGTCCAGCACTTCCGCCCAGAGGTAGAAATAGTACCCCGCCGCGTAGCCGCCGCCGGCAAACAGGTGCCCGAAATGGATGGGCCGGTGGCGGAGCCCGATCGCTTCCGGCATGTCGATCCCGCGCAGGAAATCGCTTTCGAAGGCGGCGAGGTCGAGCGTTTCCGGTGCCGCCACGCGGTGCAGCGCCAGGTCGATGAGGGCGGAGGAGACGTATTCGACCGTCGCGAAGCCCTGGCCCTCATTCCGCGCGGCGAGCAGCTTCTGGAGTAGCGCCTCAGGCAAAGGCTCGCCCGTTTCGACATGGCGCGCGTAGCGGCGCAGCACGTCGGGGACGCTCAGCCAGTTCTCCATCACCTGCGACGGGAATTCGACGAAATCGCCGAGCACGGCGGTGCCGGATTGCGAGGGGTAGCGGGCAGTCGAAAGCAGACCGTGCAGCGCGTGGCCGAACTCATGAAACAGGGTGCGCGCATCGTCGAAGGACAGCAGCGTAGGCGATGCCTTCGCCACGTTGTTGTTGTTGACGATGATGGGGGAAACGCGCCCATCCAGCGCATCGGCCACGCGGAAGCTGCTCATCCAGGCGCCGGACCGCTTGCCGGCGCGCGCGAAATTGTCGAGCAGGAAGACGCCGCGATGCGTGCCATCCGTGTCCGTTACCTCGAAGGCGCGGACATCGGGGTGGTAGCGCGGGATGTCGGCGCGTTCCTCGAAGCGGATGCCGAAGAGGCGCTGCGCCGTGTCGAAGACCGCGGCCAGCATGGCGTCGAGCGCGAAATAGGGCTTGAGGGCGCCGGCATCGATATCGTGCTTTGCCTGGCGGGCGCGTTCGGCCCAGAAGCGCCAGTCCCAGGCCTCGATGGGCTCGTTGTGGCCGGCGGCGCGGGCGAGCGCGGCCAGTTCCTCACGCTCCGCCGCCGCACGGGCCTTGGCGGGCTCCCAGGCCGCGCGCAGCAGGCCCTCGGCGGCTTCGGGAGTGCGGGCCATGGTGTCCACCAGCCGGTATTCCGCGAAATCGGCATGGCCGAGCAGGCGGGCGCGTTCCGCCCGCAGGGCCAGGATTTCCCGCACCAGGGACGCATTGTCGCGGTCGGGATGCAGGGCGCCGCGGGCGACCCAGGCGCGCCACGCCTTTTCGCGTAGCGCGCGTTCCGTCGAGAAGGTCAGGAAGGGCTCGACGGAGGACCGCGCGAGGGTGATGACATAGCCCTCCGCGCCGCGTTCCTTCGCGGCCTCCCGCGCGGCCTCGACCAGGCTCGTGGGCAGGCCGCCGAGCTCGTCCGGGGTCAGCACCATCTGCCAGTCATTCTCGTCCGCCAGCACGTTCTGCCCGAAGCTGGTGTGCAGCGTGGCGAGGCGGGTGGAGAGTTCCGTCAACCGGTCGCGCGTCGCCAGGTCCAGCGCCGCGCCGGCCCGCACCAGGCCCTGGTAGCGGCGGGCGAGCAGGCGCTTCTGGTCGGGGGCGAGGGCGAGGCTGTCGATCCGCGCATGCAGCGCTGCGACGCGGCCGAAGATGCCGGGGTCCAGCGCGATGGCGGATCGGTGGCGCGCGAGCTTCGGCGCCCAGTCCCGCTCCACCGCCTGCAACTCCAGCGTGGCCTGGCTGAGAGTGAGGTTGAAGAAGACGGAGGCGATCCGCGTCAGCATCCCGCCGGCGCGTTCCAGCGCCTCCATCGTATTGGCGAAGTCGGGCGGCGCGGGGTTGTCGCCGATGGCGGCGACTTCCGTCAGATGGGCTGCCAGCGCGGCCTCGAAGGCCGGCGCGAAATGCTCGGCCCGGATGAGGTCGAAGGGCGGGACGCCGAAGGGGGTGGTCCAGGGGCGGAGGAGCGGGTTCTCGGTCATGCCCTAAGTTGTGGGGTGCCGGCCCGTACCGGTCCAGGCCTACTCGACAGGATCGCGCGATCCGCTAGCGTCCTGCACAAGCACCCGGGACGGAACGTGACCATGCAGCGCAGCGAAACCCGCATCCTGACCACCCATACCGGCAGCCTGCCCCGACCGGCGGCGCTGACGAAGCTCTATGCGCGGCGCGTGCGCGGCGAAGCGGTGGACCCCGCGGCGATCGAGGCGGAGGGGCGCGCGGCGCTTGCCGGCATCATCCCGAAGCAGATCGAAAGCGGGCTCGACATCATCAACAATGGCGAGCAGCAGCGGGAAAGCTTCGTGCTGTATCTCCGCCATCGCCTCAGCGGGCTCGGCGACAGCAGCAGCCGCACGGGCTGGGCGGACCTCGATGCCTATCCCGACTACAAGGCGCAGTTGAAGGAGTTGGCGAGCAAGCAGGAAGCCGTGACCAACACGGATTTCCTGCCTGCCGCGATCGGGGAGGTCCGGTACCTCGACCCCGCCGCGGTCAACGATGAATGCACGGATTTCCGGACCGCGCTGGCGGCGCATTCCGGCAGCTATGCGGAAGCCTTCCTGACCGCGCCATCGCCCGGCATCATCGGGTCCATCGTGCAGAACCGGCATTATGCGACGGAGGAAGCCTACCTCGCGGCGCTCGGCGATGCGCTGAAGGTCGAATACGAGGCGATCGTCGCGCAGGGCTTCCTGCTGCAGCTGGATTGCCCGGATTTGGCGCTGGAGCGGCATTGTTCCTATCGCGACCGGCCGCTGTCCGACTTTCTTCAGTTCTGCGAGCGCGTGGTAACCGCCATCAACCGCGCCATCGCGGGCATCCCGCGGGACCGCGTGCGGCTGCATGTGTGCTGGGGCAATTACGAGGGCCCGCACGACCATGACGTGCCGCTGGAGGATATCCTGCCCATCGTCACGCAGGCCAATGTCGGCGGATTCGTGCTGCCCTTCGCCAACCCGCGCCACGCGCATGAATACAAGATCTTCGAACGCAAGCCGCTGGCGGAGGACCAGATCCTCGTCGCCGGCGTTCTCGACACCACCACCAACTTCATCGAGCACCCGGAGGTGATCGCGGACCGGATCGAGCGCGTGGTGCGGGTGATGGGCGACCCGCGGCGCGTGCAGGCGGGCACGGATTGCGGCTTCGATACTTCCGCGGGGCGCGGCCGCGTGGCGAATGACGTGGTCTGGGCGAAGCTGAAATCGATGCGTCAGGGGGCGGAGATGGCCTCCGCCCGGCTGTTCAGGAACTGATCGCGATGTGCTGGTTCTGCATGGGCCCCGACGCGCAGCTGGGCTTTCACGCCGAGATCGTCGAGGAGGACGAGGAGGAGGCGCCGGTTCAGGAAACCGGCGCGCCCACCGCCTCCAGCCCCGCGCGCGCCACTTCCATGTCATCGGAATAGTGGCCGCCGGAGACGCCGATGGCACCGATCATCTGGCCCTCCTCCATCACGGGGTAGCCGCCGCCGAAGATGACCAGGCGCGGCGTGTGGGTGATGCCGTGCAGCAGCGGCGGGTCGTTCTTGATGAAGTCCCACCAGACATGCGTAGCGATGCCGAAGGAGGACGCCGTCCAGGCCTTGTCCTGCGCGATCTGGATGGCGAGGTGCGCGGCGCCGTCCATGGCGTGGAAGGCCTTGAGCTGCCCGCATTCATTCACCACGGCGATGCACATCGCCTTCTTCAATTCACGCGATTTCGCGATGGCGGCCTCGATCATCCGCTGCGCGGTGTCGCCATCGATGCTGCGCTTGATGATGGACATCGGATTTTCCTCTACACCGCCCGCGCGGCGATCTGAGCTTCGACGAGCGCCACCGCCACGCGGCGGGGCGCATAGGCATCGCCGACGAGGTGCGTGCGCTCCACCCCCGCCCGCTTCAGCGCCTCCACCAGCCCGTTGCGCGATTGCGCCTGGCCGATCCAGAGCAGCGCGGCGCAATCCTCCACCCAACCCTCACGCCCCGTGAGGTAGTGGCGCAGCACCACCGCGCCGCCCTCGATCCGGACCGGCGCCATGGAGGTGCGGAATTCCGCGCCGACCTTGTCGAGTTCGCGGAGCGTCGCGATGCGGGACACCATCGGCAATTCGCGGAAGGGTTCGAAGAAGCGCGTCGTCACCATCAGTTTGCCGAGTGGCGCCACGGCTTCCGCGATGGCGGCGGCCCAGTAGTAGCCATCCTCATCCATCAGCAGGATGCGACCGGGCTTGCCGCCTCGCAACGAGGCGAGGTCCCCGATGGAGGTCGGCGCAAGCACCGGCACGCTGCCATCGCCGGGCAGCGACGGCGCCACGGCCTGCGCACCCGTGGCGACGATCACGGCGTGCGGCTGCTCCGCCATGATTTTTGCCAGTGTCGCATCCTCGCCAAGGCGAATCTCGACGCCCGCGCGCTTCAACGCGCCTTCCTGGAACAGGGTGAGGTGCCGGACCTCCCCGCCCAGCGGGAAGTGGCTGGCGTCGCGGAACTTGCCGCCGAGCACGGCATCCCGTTCGAACAGCACCACGCGATGGCCGCGATCGGCGGCAGTGCGCGCGGCTTCCATCCCCGCGGGGCCACCGCCGACGACGACGACGGTGGAGCGCACGGCCTGCTTCAGCACACCGAAAAAGTGTTCCCGGCCGGCGAGCGGATTGGTGGAGCAGCCGATGGGCTCGCCGCTGGAAATCCAGTCCCAGCACTGGTTGCAGGCGATGCAGCGACGGATTTCGGCAGCACGGCCGGTGCGCGCCTTGTTCGCCCATTCGGGATCGACGATCAGCGCGCGGCATAGGCCGACCATGTCGCCATCGCCGGATGCGATGATGCTCTCCGCCTGTTCCGGCGTCTGCACGCGGGTGGATTGCACCACCACGCAATCATCACCGACCGCGCGCTTCACCGCGGCCTGGATGCCCCGATAGGATTCCTGCGGCCAGTGGCGGTCCGGCAGATGCGTGTCGATGGTGTTAAAGTTGCCCTGGCTGAGGGAGACGTAGTCGCAGAGCCCTTCACGGGCGAGACGCGCCGCGATTTCGCAGGCCTGGTCGGCATCGATGCCGCCATCCGTGAATTCCTCCACCGCCAGGCGATAGCCGATGATGGCGCGGTGGCCGATGCGGCGGCGGACGCCCTGCAGGATCTCGGTCGGGAAGCGGAGGCGATTCTCCAGGCTGCCGCCGTAGCGGTCATCGCGCTTGTTCGTGTAGGGGGAGACGAACTGGCCGATCAAATGGCCCTGCGCGCCATGCACCTCCACGCCATCGGCGCCGGTCTCCATGGCGTTGAGCGAGGCGGAGACGAAGGCTTCCACCATATCCTCCACCTCCCGCGTCGTCAGCGCATGCGGCGTGCCGCCGGAACGCGGGCACGGGATGGCGGAGGGCGCCAGCAGGGTGCCGACGCGGCGGCCGAGATGCTGGCGGCCGCCATGGTTCATCTGGAAGACGAACAGCGCCCCGGCCCTGTGCACCTGGTCCACCAGCTTCCGCAGGCCGGGAATCGGGCCACGGTCGAACAGCGGGATGGCCTGCGGGGTCACGGCATCGCCAGGATGCACGCGCGCGGCTTCGCTGACCACCACACCCGCGCCGCCTTCGGCAACGGTGCGATAGAAGGCCAGCATACGTTCACCGACGCGGTTCTGCTCCGCGAGGTTCGATGTGGTGGCCACGCGCATGACACGGTTGCGCGACGTCGCCGCGCCGATCCGCACCGGCGTGAACAGCCTTGGAAAAGCCTGAACGCGTCCGCCGTCCATGCGCCGGATGTCCTCCCGATTGGAGCTACCCTATGGCCATAAAGTTGTACGGACAAGGTAGCTTGCGCGACGCGCGCGGATCGGGCGATGCTGGCCCCTGGGAAGAAACGTCACCAGGAACGCCATGGCGCGTCTCGACGCAGCGGTCAGCCTGTTCTGGGTCATGCTCGGCATCGCGCTGTGCTGGAGTTCGATGGGGCTTGGCCTGAGCGACCCGAGCGGACCCGCATCCGGCTTCTTCCCCTTCCTCGCGGGGCTGCTGGTGCTGGGCGGGGGTGTGGGGCTGCTGGTGCGCCATGTCGTGACGGGTGGCCAGCCGGCGCCGGGGGAGGAGATAGCCCCGCAATTCTGGGAAGCGCCCGGCGCGCCCTTCCGCACCGCCGTGCTGATCGTCGTGGTCGGCGGCATGATCCTGGCCGTGCCGTATCTGGGCTTCGCGCTGGCGGGCGCGGTGGGGCTGCCCATCCTGTTCCGCGTCATCGCGCCGGAGAAGTCGTGGGTTGCCGCCATCGTCACCGGCATCATCGCCGCCGGCAGCATGCATCTTCTGTTCGCGGTCGCGCTCGGCACGCCGCTGCCGCGCGGCCCCTTGGGGTTCTGAGGCATGGATCCGATCAGCGGCCTGCTGGCGGGGTTCGAGGTCATCCTGACCTGGCAGAACATCCAGTTCATCTTCATCGGCAGCGTCATCGGCACGCTGATCGGCGTGCTGCCCGGCATCGGGCCGCTGGCCGCGCTGTCGCTGCTGCTGCCAGCGACGGTGGCGCTGCCGCCGGTGGGCGCTGTCGCGATGCTCTGCGCCATCTTCTACGGCTCGATGTATGGGGGATCGATCACATCGATCCTCGTGAACATCCCGGGGGAGGCCGCATCCGTCGTCACCTGCCTCGATGGCTATGCCATGGCGAAGCAGGGGCGGGCTGGGGCGGCGCTCGGCATGGCGGCGCTGGGGTCCTTCATCGCGGGCACGGTCGGCATCGTGGTGCTGTGCCTGGCGGCGCCGATGCTGGGCGCCTTCGCCATCCGCATGGGACCGCCGGAATACGCCGCGCTGATGCTGCTGGGCCTGGCCTGCACCATCCTGATGATTCAGGGATCGGCGCTGAAGGGCGCGATCATGATCGGCCTAGGCGCCTGGCTCGCCGCCATCGGCATGGACATCGTGACGGGCGAATTCCGCTTCACCGCGGGCAGCGTAGACCTCTCCGCGGGGATCGAGTTGCTGGCCGTGGTCATCGGCCTTTTCGGCGTGTCGGAGATCCTGCTGAACGTGGAGCAATCCGCACGCGGCATGGCGGTGAAGGCGAAGCTGTCGAATCTGTGGCCGACGCGGGCGGATTGGCGCGCATCCTGGGCGCCGATCCTGCGCGGCACGGGGCTCGGCTTCGCGATCGGGCTGCTGCCGGGCGGCGGGCCGGTCACGGCGTCATTCCTTTCCTACGCCGTGGAGCGGCGCGTCGGGAAGAATCCCGAGACCTTCGGCAAGGGAAGGATCGAGGGCGTGGCGGGGCCGGAGGCCGCGAACAACGCGGCTGTATCGTCGGGCATGATCCCGCTGCTCTCGCTCGGCATTCCCGGCAATGCGGTGACGGCGCTGCTGATGGGTGCGCTCATCATCAATGGCGTGCAGCCGGGCCCGACGATGATGATCGACCGCGCCGATGTCTTCTGGGGCGTGATCGCCAGCCTCTATATCGGCAATGTCTTCCTGCTGGTGCTGAACCTGCCGCTGGTGGGCTTGTGGGTGCAGTTGCTGCGCGTGCCCTATGCCGTGCTGTTCCCAGCCATCCTGCTGCTGGCGCTCGTCGGCACCTATTCGGCCAACCGCAACCTCTTCGACCTCTGGGTCATGCTCGGCTTCGGTGTCGTGGGCTGGGCGCTGCGCAAATTCGGCTATGAGCTGGCGCCGCTGGTGCTGGCCTTCGTGCTGGCGCCGCTGCTGGAACAGTCGCTGCGCCAATCCATGGTGATGTCGCCCGATGGGGCGATGATCTTCCTCCAGCGTCCGCTGGCCGCGGTGATGATCGCCGCTGCCGTCGGGGTTCTTCTGCTGGTCGTCTTCAAGCGCAAAACAACAACCCTTGTGGGAGGAACAACATGAGCATCACCCGACGCGGATTGATCGCCACCGGCGCCGCCTTGCCCTTCGCCGGCGCCGCGCTGGCGCAGGACACGCATCCCGCGCGCGCCGCCCTCAACGCCATCAAGCCCGCTGGCTATCCGCGGGAGCCGATCGAGATGGTCGTCGTCTATCCCGCCGGCGGCGGCATGGACATCACCGGCCGCGTCGTGCAGCGGTTCTTCGAGCGCGTGACGGGGGAGCGTTCCTTCGTCAACAACCGCACCGGCGGCGCGGGCCTGGTCGGCCACACCTGGCTGGCGACGCAGGCGCCGAGCGACGGGCATGCCATCGGCATCATCGCCAACCTGGTGATCTCCGACGCCGCGCGGTCCCAGGGCCGCTGGCAGGTCAGCGACCTCGACCACATCGCGCATCTGAACGCCGAACCGCTGAACCTGATGGTCAATGCGGAAGGCCCCTTCAAAACGGGCGGGCTGCGCGGGTTGCTGGAAGCGGCGCGGGCGCGGCCGGGGACCATCCGTGTCGCCAACGTCGTCGGCGGCTACTACGAATACCTGATCGAGCAGTTGGAACAGGCCAGCGGGTCGCGCTTCCTCAAGGTGCCGTTCCAGGGCGGTGGCCCCGGCATCACGGCGCTGCTCGGCAACAATGTGGACCTGGCCTTCGGCTTCTTCGCGGAGGTGCGCGGCCACATGCAGGGCAACCGCCTGCTGCCCGTGGCCGTCACGGGCCGCCAGCCCACCGCCTTCCTGCCGGAAACGCCGACGGTGAACAGCGTGATCGGACGGGATGACGTGAATTGGGGCGTCAGCCGCTGGATCGCGGTGCCGAAGGCGGTGCCGGCGGATCGCAAGGCCTGGCTGGCCGCGGCCTTCCGCGCCGCCGTTGCAGACCCCGCGCTGGTGGAGGAATTCCGCAACCTCGGCGCCCTGCCCGACCCGGCGCTGAACTCGCCGGCCGCGCTGAACGCCGCGGTGGCGCAGATGGCGGAAGCCGAGCGCGCCTACCTCGTCGCCTCCGGCCGGGTTCCGCGCTGACCATGGCCGATGTGTTGGGGTGGCGGGGCTGCTTCGGGGTGGTCACGCCCTCCACCAACACGGTGGTGCAGCCTGAATACGACACGATGCGCCCGCGCGGCATCACGAACCATGTCGCGCGGATGCACATCGCCAATGACGCGCTGAACAGCGATGCGGATTTCAACACGCTGATCAGCCGCATCGACGCGGCGCTGGAAGGCGCGCTGGAGCGAGTGCTGACGGCGCAGCCCGATCGCATCGTCCTCGGCATCTCCGCCGAGAGCATCTGGGGCGGCGGCCTGGCCGCCGCCCGCGCGATCCAGGAGAGGGTGGACCGCATGACCGGCGGCCTGCCCTTCACCCAGGCCGCGGATGCGCTGCCCGTCGCGCTCAAGGCGCTCGGCGTCAGCGGCCCGGTCGGGCTGGTGACGCCCTATTTCCCCGTCGCGCACAGCCATCTGGTCAACTACCTCGCCGAGATCGGGTGCGAGGTGGTGGCGGCGAAGCATCTGCAGCGCCCCTCCCCCGTCGGCATCGGCCTCACGCCGCTGGCGACGCTGCGGGATGCGATCAATGAGGTGAACCTCCCGGAGGTCCGCGCCATCATCCAGTTCGGCGCGAACCTGCCGATGATGCATCTGGCGGCGCAGGCGGAGGCCTGGCTCGGCAAGCCCGTCATCGCCATCAATGCCGCGACCTATTGGCACGCACTGCGCAGCCACGGGATCACGGACCGCATCGCGGGCTGCGGGCGGCTGCTGGAGGAGCATTGAGCATGGCCACCAACGAAGAACGCCTCGCCGCCCTCGGCGTCACCTTGCCGCCGCCCTTCCGGGACGAGGCGAACCGCGTGCGCGCGCTGCGGTCCGGCATCCATGTCTACATGAGCGGGCATGGGCCGCTGGGCGAGGGCAACGTCCCCCTCGTGGTCGGCAAGCTCGGGCGGGAATTGTCCATCGAGCAGGGGCGGGAGGCCGCGCGGATCACGGCGCTCTGCTGCTTGTCCACCCTGCGGCACTACCTCGGCACGCTGGACCCGGTGGTGCGCTGCGTGCGGGTGATGGGCTTCATCAACTGCGCGCCCGGCTTCAACCGGCCGTCGGAGGTGCTGCACGGCTTCTCCGACATGATGGTCGATGTGTTCGGGGAAGGCGGGCGGCATTGCCGCTCCGCGATCGGCGTCGCGGAGCTTTATTCCGATATCCCGATCGAGGTCGAGGCGCTGTTCGAGCTCGGCTGACCCGCCAGCATCGGCTCGATCACGCCGCGCATGGCTTCGGCGAAGACGCCGGAGAGGATGGGCTGCGCGGCGCGCTCCGCGGTGAAGAGGCGCAAGGTCTGCGACGGCATCATCAAGAAACTGATCTGCCTGCACCAATGGCCCCTGCCCTCACTCATCCCGCCGCTGGCGGGAGCGATGCGGGAGGGGCAGCACATGGCGATCTGCATGGTGGCCGCGCCCTTCTTCGAGAGTTTCGAGAGCCTGGCACGCGATTTCGGCGGCACCATCACGGCGACGGCGCTGGAGGGCCAGGGCAGCTATGGCGCGCCGGCCGACGAATTCGCCTGGGGCCACACGCGCTTCCACGTGAACAAGCAGGATCGCAGCCTGGTGAACTGCATCGGGCTGTATCGCGACGCCGGGCTGGTGGAGGCGGTGGGGCGGTCGGTGAAGCGCTTCGCGGGCCTTGGCCCCTTCCACCTGGGGGCCAAGCGCTTCGACGGAACGCTGTCCTTCCAGGGATCGCCGCTGTTCCGCTACGAGGATGAGGCGCAGCTGGCCGCGGTGATGGCGGGGATGCAGGAGGATGGCGCGATCGGCGCCAACAACCACACCTTCCTGGTGCGGGAGAACGGCATGAAGCCGGTGGATGAGACGGAGATCGCCTTCAAGCGGGCGATGGACCCCTACAATTTGCTGAACCCCGGCAAGCTTGCCATCGACCAGGCCTCCGTCGCGGCGAGTTCGGGGGCGAAGGCGGCGGAGTGAGGGTCAGAGAAGGCGCAGAGGGCCGTCATTCTTCACCTCCTCCATCACGGCGTAGGTCCGCGTTTCCTTCACGCCGGGCAGGCTGAGCAGGACCTCCCCCAGGAAGCGGCGATAGGCGGCCATGTCGGCGAGGCGCGCCTTGACCAGATAGTCGAAGCCGCCGGCGACCATGTGGCATTCCAGCACCTCTGGCGCCCGCGTAACGGCCTCCGCGAAGCGGGCGAAGGCGTCGGGGGTGGTCTTGTCCAGCAGCACCTCCACGAAGGCCAGCAGGCCGAGGCCGAGCTTCTGGGGGTTCAGACGGGCGCTGAAGCCGAGGATGTAGCCCTGGGCTACCAGCCGCCGAAACCGCTCGCTGGTGGCGGCGGGGGAGAGGCCGATGCGCTCCGCCAGCTCCGCATTGGTGATGCGGCCGTCGCGCTGGAGGATGTCCAGCAGGCGGAGGTCGATCCTGTCCAGCACCGTTGATCCTTCGGGTTTATGGAGCCTGAAGCATGATTTGTATGGCATCTGACGAAAAATGCCAGATACAGATCCGGTGGCGGCGCCCCTAGCCTGAGGCGACAGACCGGGAGCCCGCCCCATGACCCCGCCCTTCGCCGCCCTGCTGGCCGATGCCCCCCCGCGCGACGCGCTGCGCCGCGCCATCACCGCCGCAACCCGCCGCGCGGAGACAGACTGCCTGCCGCCGCTGATCGAGGCCGCGCGCCTCGACCCCGCCCGTCAGGCAGCGGCGGCGGCGCTCGCCCAGCGCCTGGTCGCCACGCTGCGCGCCCGCCCCCGCAAGGGCGGGGTGGAGGCGCTGGTGCAGGAATTCTCGCTCTCCTCCCAGGAGGGCGTCGCACTGATGTGCCTGGCGGAGGCGCTGCTGCGCATCCCGGACGATGCGACGCGGGACGCGCTGATCCGCGACAAGATCGGCGGCGGCGACTGGGCGGCGCATCTCGGCCATTCGCCGTCCCTCTTCGTCAATGCGGCCACCTGGGGCCTGGTTGTGACGGGGCGGCTGGCGGTGACAACGACGGAAGGCGGCCTCGCCACGGCACTGACGCGGCTGGTGGCAAGGGCCGGGGAGCCGGTGATCCGCCGCGGCATGGACATGGCCATGCGCATGATGGGGGAACAGTTCGTCACCGGCGAGACGATCCACGAAGCCCTGAAGCGCGGCCGCGTGATGGAAGCGAAGGGGTTCCGGCACTCCTTCGACATGCTCGGCGAAGCGGCGATGACCTCGGCCGATGCCGCGCGCTACCTGCGCGCCTATGAGGGCGCGATCCACGCCATCGGGAAGGCGAGCGCGGGGCGGGGAATCGTCGAGGGGCCGGGCATCTCCATCAAGCTCTCTGCCCTCCATCCCCGCTATTCCCGCGCGCAGCGGGCGCGCGTGATGGCGGAATTGCTGCCACGCCTGCAGGGCCTCGCGCGGCTGGCGCGGGGCTACGACATCGGGCTGAACATCGACGCCGAGGAATCGGACCGGCTGGAATTGTCGCTCGACCTGCTGGAGGCGCTCTGCGCGGACCCCACGCTGGCGGGGTGGAACGGGATCGGCTTCGTCGTCCAGGCCTATCAGAAGCGCGCGCCCTTCGTCATCGACCTGGTCATCGACCTCGCGCGGCGGACGGGACGGCGGATCATGCTACGGCTGGTGAAGGGCGCGTATTGGGACAGCGAGATCAAGCGCGCGCAGGTGGACAGCCAGACAGATTTTCCGGTGTTCACGCGGAAGGTCCATACGGATGTCAGCTACCTCGCCTGCGCACAGCGGATGCTGGCGGCGCCGGATGCGGTCTTTCCCCAGTTCGCCACGCACAACGCGATGACGGTCGCCGCCATCGATGCCATGGCGGGCGCCGATGCGGATTACGAATTCCAGTGCCTGCACGGGATGGGGGAACCGCTTTATGGGGCGGTGGTCGCGACGCTCGGCCGCGCCTGCCGCATCTACGCCCCCGTCGGCACGCATGAGACCCTGCTGGCCTATCTCGTGCGGCGACTGCTGGAGAACGGGGCCAATTCCTCCTTCGTCAATCGCATCCATGACCCTGCCGTGCCGGTGGCGGCCCTGCTGGAGGATCCGGTCGCCGCGGCCTCCGCGCTCGATCCGGTCGGGCGGCCGCATGACGGCATCGCCGCGCCGCGCGCGATCTTCGGGGATGCGCGCGCCAACAGCGCGGGGATGGACCTGGCCGATGAGAACACGCTGGAAGCCCTGGCCACGACGCTGCGCGAGGGCCTGACGCTGGCGCTGCCGGATGGCGGCGCGCCCCCGCGCGCCGTGCTGAACCCGGCCGATACGCGCGACGTGGTGGGGGAGGTGCGGGAAGCCACGCCGGCGATGGTGGAGGCCGCGCTGGCCGCCGCCGATTCCGCCGCGCCCGCCTGGGCCGCGACATCCGCCGCAACGCGTGCCGAGCTGCTGGAGAAGGCCGCCGCGCTGATGGAGGCGCGGATGCCCGCCCTGCTGGGCCCCATCGTGCGGGAGGCCGGAAAATCCCTGCCCAATGCCATCGCGGAGGTGCGGGAGGCCGTCGATTTCCTGCGCTACTACGCAGGCGAGGCGCGCGGGCTGGCGGGAACGCCGCTCGGCCCCGTCGCCTGCATCGCGCCCTGGAATTTTCCCCTCGCCATCTTCACCGGCCAGGTCGCCGCCGCGCTCGCCGCGGGCAATACCGTGCTGGCGAAGCCGGCGGAGGAAGTGCCGCTGATCGGCGGGCTTGCGGTCGCGATCCTGCATGAGGCCGGCGTGCCGCGGGATGTGGTGCAGCTGGTGCCAGGCGACGGCACGGTCGGCGCCGCGCTGGTGGCGGATGCGCGCGTGCAGGCCGTGATGTTCACGGGATCGACGGACGTCGCGCGCCTCATCAACCGGGAACTCGCGACGCGGCTGGGGCGGGATGGGCTGCCCGTGCCGCTGGTGGCGGAGACGGGGGGACAGAACGCGCTGGTCGTGGACAGTTCCGCCCAACCGGAACAGGTGGTGGCGGATGTCATCGCCTCCGCCTTCGACAGCGCGGGGCAGCGCTGTTCCGCGCTGCGGCTGCTGTGCCTGCAGGAGGAGATCGCGGACAGCGTCATCGCCATGCTGAAGGGCGCGATGGCGGAGCTGTTGGTGGGGCGGCCAGACCGGCTGGCGGTGGATGTGGGGCCGGTGATTTCCGTCGCGGCGCAGGGCGGGCTGCTCGCCCATGTCGCCGCGATGCGCGAGGCGGGCCACGCGGTGCATGCGCTGCCACTGCCGGAGGATTGCGACCACGGACATTTCGTCGCGCCGACACTGATCCAGATCGACCGGGTGGGCGCGTTGAAGCAGGAGGTCTTCGGCCCCGTCCTGCATGTGCTGCGCTTCCGGCGCGACGGGATGGAGGCGCTGCTGCGCGACATCGCCGCGACGGGCTACGCGCTGACCTTCGGCGTGCATTCGCGCATCGACGAGACGATCGATCGCCTGGTGGCGGCCGCGCCGGCCGGCAACGTCTATGTCAACCGCAGCATCATCGGCGCGGTGGTCGGCGTGCAGCCCTTCGGCGGGCATGGGCTGTCCGGCACCGGGCCCAAGGCGGGCGGGCCGATCTACCTCCGGCGGCTGACGCGCGTGGCGCCTTCCGGGCAGGGCGCGGCACCATCGGCGGCGGGGCGCTTTCTCGCCTCGCTGGAAGCCGGCGGGCATGACGCGGCCGCCGCCTTCTGCAAGCAGGCCATGGCCGCCTCGCGCCTCGGCGAGGATCGGCTGCTGCCGGGGCCGGTGGGGGAGAGCAACCGCTACCTGGTGGAGCCGCGCGGCCGCATCCTCTGCGTGCCCGTCACGGAGGAAGGCGCCTGGCGCCAGGTCGCGGCGGCGCTGGCGACGGGTAATGCCGTGCGCGTGGTGGCCCCCGCAGCCTTCCGCCTGCCGCCGGGGCTGGTGGAGCGGGTGGACAGCGTCGAGGCCGAGGATTGCGCCGCCGTGCTGGCCGAAGCCGAGGGCGAGGCGCTGGTGGCGCTGTGCCGTGCCGTCGCCGTGCCGGACGGGCCCATCCGGCCCGTCCTGGCGCTGCGCCCCGGCGACGATGCAGGGGCGCTCGACTTCCTGGTGGCGGAACGCTGCATCAGCACCAACACCGCCGCGGCGGGTGGCAATGCGAGCCTGATGAGCCTGGGCTAGGGGCCGACCTTGCTGATCTGCTCCATGCCCGGCTGGTAGGGGAAGGTCGCGCGCCAATGCTCCGCGATCTCGGCGCGGCGCGCGACCCAGACGCCCTCGAACTTCCCGATATAGTCGAGGAAGCGCATCAGCCCCGCCGCGCGGGCGGGATGGCCGATGGAGCGGAGGTGCAGGCCGCAGGACATCATCCGCGGCATCGTCTTGCCCTCTGAGTAGAGCATGTCGAACTGGTCGCGGAGGAACTGGAAATAATCATCCGACGTCCCGAAGACGCCGCGGCCGAACTTGCTGTCATTGGTGACGAGGGAATAGGGCACGATCAGCTGCGGCTTGCCGTCCTGCAGCACCCAGTAGGGGATCTCGTCATTGTAGCAGTCGCTGTCGTAGCGGAAGCCGCCTTCCTCCACGAGCAGGCCGCGGGTGTGGATGCTGGGTCCATAGCGGCAATACCAGCCGAGGGGGCGGGAGCCGAGCGTCTTCTGCAGGCTTTCCACCGCCATGCGGATATGCTCGCGCTCCTGCTCCTTCGTCAGCTTGTAGTGTTCGATCCAGCGCCAGCCATGGCAGCAGATGTCGTGCCCGGCTTCCCGGATCGCGGCCGCGGCGGGCGGGTGGCGTTCCAAAGCGAGGGCACAGGCGAAGATCGTCATGGGCAGGTTGCGTTCGGCGAACAGGCGCATGATGCGCCAGAAGCCGACGCGGACGCCGTATTCGAACATCCCCTCCGCCGCCAGATCGCGACCGCCGGCGGGCACGACATTGGCGGCACTTTCCGTCAGCGTGGCCTCCGAGAATCCGTCGCCATCCAGCAGCGAATACTCGGACCCTTCCTCGTAGTTCATGACGAAGTTGATCGCGATGCGCGCGCCGCCCGGCCACTGCGGATGCGGCGGGTTGCGGCCGTAGCCGATGAGGTCCCGGGCAAAGGGACCGGTAAGGGCCGAGGACATGGGCGTGGCTCCGTGGTCGGGGCGCCATCATGCCGCAAGCCGCGCGCGGCGCCAGCCATCTGGGCAGCCATTGGAGGCGCGGCGCTATTCCGCCATGCTGCCCGCCCCCCGAGGAAGGATCGCCGCATGACCCGCCGCCTGGTACTGGAACCGCTGACGCAGGACGCCTTCGCCCCCTTCGGCGACGTGATCGATGCGCCCGCTCGGGGCGAACGGCCTTCGCTGGAGCAGACGATCGGTGGCAGCGACGGCGCCACGCAGCCGAAGCTGGCCTTCAGCCATGTGGAGCCCTGGGCCCTGCCGATCCAGGCCACGCAGATGGAACGGCACAACCGTTCATCGCAGTGCTTCGCGCCGATGGATGTGGCGCGCTGGGTGGTGATGGTGGCGCCCGATCTTGACGGAAAGCCGGATGAGGCCGGGCTGCGCGCCTTCCTGGTCCGCGGCGACCAGGCCGTGAACTATCACACCAGCGCCTGGCACCACCCCGTGCGCGTGCTGGACAGGCCCGGCCGCTTCGCCGTGCTGATGTGGACCACCGGCACGACCGCGGATGATGAGGAATGGGCGACGCTGGCGGAGCCGGTCTCGATCGAGGCCGGCTGACGCGCCTTCAGCCGAGTGCGGCGACCAGCGCCTTCGAATCGGCGACCGTGCCGAAGACGCCGCCCTGCATCTTCACCATCTTGATCGCGGCCTGGTGGTTGCCGGCATCGGTGGCGCCGCAGCAATCCTCCAACAGCAGGCATTCGAAGCCGCGGTCATTGGCTTCCCGCATCGTGGTGTGGACGCAGACATCGGTGGTGATGCCGGTCAGCACCAGGTTGCGGATGCCGCGCGTCCGCAGGATGAGCTCCAGGTCGGTGGCGCAGAAGCTGCCCTTGCCGGGCTTGTCGATGATCGTCTCCCCGGGCAGGGGCGCCAGTTCGGGGATGATCTCCCACCCCGGCTCGCCGCGAACCAGGATCTTCCCGCAGGGGCCGGGATCGCCGATGCCGGCGCCGATCTGCTGCGACCGCCAGCGCTTGTTGGCGGGCAGGTCCGACAGGTCGGGCCGATGGCCTTCCCGCGTGTGCAGGATGTGGAAGCCGCCTTGGCGCATGGCGTGGAGGACGGCGCGGATGGGCTCGATCGGCGCGCGGGTCAGCGAGATGTCGTAGCCCATGGCGTCGACATAGCCGCCGCGGCCGCAGAAATCCGTCTGCATGTCGATGACGATCAGCGCCGTGTTGTCGGGCCGGAGATCGCCATCGAAGGGCCAGGGATAGGGATCGGCAGGAATGGAGCGCATGGATCTGCTGGCTACTCCGCCACCATCGCGGGCACAAGCTTCGGGAAGAACTGGCTCTCCGGCCGCTTGAGGCCGACGACGTCGCGCAGCGTGCTGCCGGGGTAGCTGGTGCGGTACAGGCCGCGCCGCTGCAGTTCGGGCACCACATAATCCACGAAGTTGCCGAGGCCATCGGGCTGGTAGCCGACATGGACGTTGAAGCCATCGCAGATGCCGGCGCGATACCAATCCTCCATCATGTCCGCCACCTGCTTGCCGTCACCCTTCATGACGGGATGGCCGAAGGAGGGGAGGAAGCGTTCATAGGTCTGGCGGATGGTCAGGGATTCGCGCCGCGCGACCTCGCTGATCGCATAGCGGCGGGAGGAGCCGCCGATGCCGTCGGGGGTGAGTTCGGGGAAGGGCTCGTCCAGGCCGAAGCCCGTGAGGTCCATGTTGACGTAGTGCGAGAGGTGGCGGACGCCGACGACGGGATCGATCAGCGCCTGCTGTTCCTGGAAAATCGCCTCCGCCTCCGCTTCCGTGCGGCCGACATAGACGACGCAGCCCGGCATGATCTTCATCTCATCCGGTGCGCGGCCGTATTTCGCCAGGCGGGACTTCATGTCCTTGTAGAAGGCCTCGGCCTGCTTCTTCGTAGGCGTGGCGCAGAACATGCAATCCGACAGCGCGGCGGCCAATTCGCGCCCGGGCTCAGACTGTCCGGCGCTGAACAGCACCGGATAGCCCTGCGGCGGGCGGGCGGCGTTCAGCGGGCCGCGCACCCGAAAGTGCTTGCCCTTGTGGTTGAGCGTGTGCACGCGGTTGAGGTCGATATACTTCCCGCGCGCCTTGTCCTGCGGGAAGGCATCCTCCGCCCAGGAATCCCACAGGCCCTTGCACACCTCCACGAATTCCTTCGCGCGCTCGTAGCGGTCGTAGCGTGCCAGGTGTTCGTCCTTGCCGAAATTCAGGCTGTCGGAGGCATTGGACCCGGTGACGACGTTCCAACAGGCGCGGCCCTTGCTGATGTGGTCGAGCGAGGCGAATTTCCGCGCGAGCGTGAAGGGTTCCTCGTAGGTCGTGGTCGCCGTCGCCAGCAGGCCGATGCGCCTGGTGTGCATGGCGATGGCGGATAGGACCGTCACGGGTTCGAAGACCGCGGGCTTGCCGGTCAAGGCATTGGCCTCGAACAATTCGGGCCATTCCATGCCGGCCACGCCATTGCCATCGGAGATGAAGAGCATGTCGAACAGCCCGCGCTCCGCGGTCTGCGCGATCTCGATCATCTGCTCCAGGTTCATCATGGTGTTGTCGTAGGCGCGGGGATGGCGCCAGCCAGCGGGATGGTTGCCCGCGGGATGCAGGCCGGTGATGAGGCTGAGCATCGCGTTCTCCTTGCGTCAGGCCGGGACGGCCATCGCCTCGCGCTGGCTCAGCAGCCCGCGGGGGATGGCCTCGGCGAAGGGGGAATGGCGCAGCGCCGCCAGGTCCGGCGCCGGCATGGGCAGGGCCTGTTCGATGGCGAGGCAGGCGCGCAGCACCAGCGCATCGGCGTAGAGCGGCCCGACCACCTGCATGCCGACCGGCAGGCCGGATGCGGTGACGCCCACAGGGACGGAAGCGGCTGGCTGCTTCGTCAGATTGAAGGCGGCGCCGAAGGGCAGTGGATTCGCGAAAGCGGCGTAGCGCGGATCGCGCGGCGCATCGGCATCCGCATCGCAGCCCGGTATGGCGCCGACCGGCGTCACCAGCAGGTCGTAGCGTTCATGGAAGGCGCGCATGCGGGCGCCGAGCTTCTCCCGCGCCTCCCGCGCCGCGAGATAGGCCATCATCGGCACGGCGGCGCCGCGCGCGGCGGTCTCCACCAGGCGCGGTAGCATCAGCGCCTGCTGCGCCTCCGTGAAGCCGAAGATTCGGAAGGCATTGGCGAGGCCCGGAGCCATCAGCGTGCCGAGCATGGCGGAGGGATCGTCCATCACGTGATCAACGATCTCGACGATCGCGCCCATCGCCTCCAGCGCCTTGACGCCGGCGGCGACGATGGCGGCGACTTCGGGATCGACCTTCGCGAAGCCGAGCGTCGGGCTGTAGGCGATGCGCAGCCCCTTCACGCCGCCTTCGATGTCATCAAGGAAGCTGTGGCCGGGAGGCGGCAGCGCGTAGCTGTCCCGTGCATCGGGCTGGCTGATGACGTCCATGCACAGCGCGGCCTCCCGCACCGTGCGGGTGATGGGGCCGATGACGGCGAGCGTACCGAGGTAGGACGAGGGATAATCCGCGACACGGCCGAAACTGGTCTTCAGGCCGAAGACGCCGCTCATGCTCGCCGGCGCGCGGATCGATCCCGCGGCGTCGGAGGCCAGCGCGATGGTGCCCATCCCCGCGGCGACGGAGGCGGCGGAACCGCCGCTCGATCCGCCTGGTGTCATGGCGGGGTTCCAGGGGTTGCGGGAGATGCCGCAGAGTTCGGATTTCGTGACATAGGCGGCGCCGAATTCGGGCACCGTCGTCTTGCCGATCAGCACCGCGCCCGCCTCCCGCATCCGGGCGACGGAGGGACTGTCCTCCAGCCACGGGCCCTCGGCCGGGATGGCCCGGCTGGCGCGGCGCGTCGGCCAGCCGCGCGTGACGGAGAGGTCCTTCACCGTCGCCGTCACGCCATCCAATGCGGAGGCCGGTGCGCCCGCCTTCCAGCGCGCCTCGCTGGCCCGGGCGTCGCGTAGCGCGCTGTCTTCATCCAGCCAGCAGAAGGCGTTCAGCACGGGGTTCAGCGCGGCCACCTGCGCCAGCACGGCGCGGAGGTGTTCGACCGGGGATGCATGGCCGGTGCGATACAGCGCCACCAGATCGCCCGCCGGCATCAGCGCCAGATCCTGCGTCATGCCATCATCTCCCACGATAGGCCCAGCCGGTCAGCCGGCGTTCAAGGAACAGCGAGGCCGCGTAGAGCGTGACGCCCATGGCGGCGAGCACGCTGAGCGCCGCGAAGGCCAGCGCGCCATCCATGCTGTTGGTGGCGACCACCATCACGTAGCCGATGCCCGAATTGGCGGCGATCGTCTCCGCCACGATGGTGCCGATGAAGGCGCCGGTGATGGCGAGCTTGAGGGAGCCGAAGAATTGCGGCAGCGCCCGCGGCAGCGCGACCTTCAGCATCACGTCACTTCGCGTGGCGCCGAGCGATCGCAGCACGTCGTCGAGTTCCGGCGCCGAGGTCGCGATGGCCGTCGCCATGATGACGGTGACGGGGAAGAAGCAGACCACGACGGCGGTGATGACGGCGATATGCGGCCCCGCGCCGAACCAGATGACGAAGAGCGGGATCAGCGCGACCGAGGGGATGGTGTGGAAGCCGATCAGCGCGGGGTAGACCATGCGATAGATGGTGCGGGAGGACCCGATGACGCCGCCCAGCACGACACCGAGGCTGACGCCGATGGCGAAGCCCGTCAGGGTGGATCGCGCCGTCTGCGCCGCCATCATCAGGATCGGCTCATACCGCGCGACGAGGACACTGAAGAAATTGCTCGGCGCCGGCAGGATGTAGGGCGGCAGGGCGGCGATCCGCACCACCGCCTCCCACAGCGCCAGGACGGACAGCGCGAAGCCCAGCGGCACCAGCACGGCCGCCAGGGCACGCCGGCGGCGCCCGCGTGGCCTGGCGGGGCGCGGCGCAGCCACGGCAGCCGGCGCGGTTTCCGCCGCGGCACTCATGCGAAGTAGGGCACCGGCGTGCGGGCCTCCGCGATATGCGCGCGCAGCTCCGCCAGGGCCTGGACGAAGCGCGTGTCATAGGTGCTGTCGACGGTGCGCGGGCGCGGCAGGTCGAAATTCTTGCGCAGCAGGATGCGGCCGGGACGCGCGCTCATCACATAGATCGTGTCGGCGAGGTAGAGCGCCTCCCGCAGATCATGCGTCACCAGGATCACCGTGAAGGGCTTCTGCATCCAGAGGGATTGCAGCACGGCCCACAGCTCCTCCCGCGTGAAGGCATCCAGCGCGCCGAAGGGTTCGTCCAGCAGCAGCAGCGATGGTTCATGCATCAGCGCCCGGCAGAGGCTGGCGCGCTGCTGCATGCCGCCGGAGAGCTGCCAAGGCAGCTTCTGCTCGAATCCCTCCAGCCCGACCGTCCGCAGCAGCTGGCGCGCGCGCTCCACATAGGGCGCCTTGTCGCGGCGGTAGCGGGCGCGGTGGGGCTGCACGATCTCCGCCGGCAGCAACACGTTGCGGAGCGTGCTGCGCCAGGGCAGCAGGTTCGGGTTCTGGAAGGCCATGCCGACGATCTTGATCGGCGCCGTCACCTCCTGCGCCGCCACGACCACATTGCCGCTGCTGGCCTTCAGCAGGCCGGAGACGAGTTTCAGCAGCGACGATTTCCCACAGCCGCTGGGGCCCACCACCGCGACGAACTCGCCCTCCGCGATGCCGAGGCTGGTCGGGTCGAGTGCCGGCGTCGCCTCCTCCCCCTCGCCATAGGTCAGGGTGACGCGATCGAATTCGACGAAGGGGCGGGCCATGGATCAGACGCGCCCGACGGCCGGGATCACGCGGGCGGAAGCCGGGGGCAGGAAGGACATATCCATGAAGTCGGATACCGCGATGGCAGCGGGCAGGCCCTCCGCCGCGGTCACGATCTCGATGGAGCGGCGGACATTCGCCTCGTTGTAGAAGCCGAGGCCACCTTCGCGCGCATCCGGCTGCTCCACCATGCGGGCGATGCTGTACATCAGGCGCTCGCCCTCGATCGCGCGGTTCAGCAGCGGGTCCTTCCGCATCAGCGCATCAAGGCTGGCGGCGGGGTTGGCGACGGAATCGACCAGGCCGCGATTCACGGCACGGAGCACCTTGCGCACCGTCTCCGGCTTGTCGCGCAGGAAGCTCTCATTCGCCATCATGCCGGCATTGACGATGTTGATGCCGAAATCGGAGTAGCGCAGGAAGACCATGTCCTCCTCCCTCACCCCCGCGGCCTTCAGGTTGAACAGCGCCGTGCCTTCATTGGCGGTGATGGCGTCCACGCGGCCCTGGATGAGCATCGCCTCCCGGATGTTGGGGGCCATGTGTTCCCAGCGGATGGCGCTGGCGGGCACGCCGGTTGCGGCGGTGAAGGCGGGGAACATCTTGAAGGCGGCATCACCGACGGGCGCGCCGACCAGGCGGCCGCGCAGATCCTCGGGCTTCGTGATGCCGCGGCCGCGCAGCGACAGCACCACCAGATCCGCAGGCGTCTGGTTGTAGATCGCCTTCACGCGGCGTTCGGGATTCTGCGCGTTGAAGCGCACCAGGGACGCGACGTCGCCGAGGCCGATCTGGAAGGCGCCGCCCGCCAGGCGGTTCACGACATTGGCGGAGCCATCGCCCGCGACGATGTCGGGGTTCAGGCCCTCCGCACGGAAATAGCCGCGCTCCAGCGCCAGGAAGAAGGCGCCGTGCAGGCCCTGGATCTTCCAGTTCAGCGTCAGCGGCAGGCGTTCCAGCGGCTGCGCGATGGCGGGGCTTGCCAGGGCCCCCGCAAGGGCCGCGGCACCGCCGCGCAGCAACAACGAACGGGTCACGGTCATGCGCGTCTGGTCCCTTGTCGGATGAAAAGGTCAGCCACGGCGATCCGCCCATCCCACCAGGCGCCGTTCCAGCGCGAGGGAGGCGAGGTAGAGCGCGATGCCCATGGCGGCGAGGGTAAGGAGCCCGCTGTAGACAAGCTCCACATCGAAGTCGGAAGCGGCGCGGTTCATCATGAAGCCAAGCCCGCGATTAGCGGCGACGGATTCCGCCAGGATCGATCCGATGAAGGACAGCGTGATCGCGACCTTCAGCGCGCCGAAGAAGGCCGGCATGGATTGCGGCACGCCGACCTTGGCCAGCGCCAGCAGCCGCCCCGCACCAAGCGAGCGCAGCACATCCGCCAGTTCCGCATCCATCGTCGCGATGGAGGCGGAGACGACGACGGCGATGGGGAAGATGACGATGACGGCGGAAGTGACGACGGCCGGCACGGTGCCGATGCCGGCCCAGAGCACCAGCAGCGGCACGATCGCCACCTTCGGGATGCTGTTCACGCCGATCAGCGTCGGGAAGACCATGGCGTAGAAGCGGCGCGACGCGCCGAGCGCCACGCCCAGCGCGAAGCCCAGCGCCACGCCGACGACGAAGCCCGCCAGTGTGGTGGACAGCGTCTGGATCGCATGCGGGAGGATCTCCGACCCGCGCTGCGCGAAGATGGGCAGGATCTCGGAGGGTTTGGGCGCGACGAATTTGGAGATGCCGAAGGCGCGGGCGGCGATCTCCCACGCCAGCAGAAGGGCTGCCACGAACAGCACGGGGCTCAGCCCCTCCCGCAGCCGTCGCCGTGCCACCGCGCCCATCGCTCAGGCACCCCGCGCGATGACGCAGACCAGGTTCGACCCCGGCGCGCCCTGGTGTTCCGCGCCGGCATTGCCGAGCACCAGCGTTTCCTGCGCGATGCCGGCGATGGCGGCATGGGCCACGGCCTTGGCGACATGGCCGGAGAAGCCGGCCAGCATGTCGGACAGCATGGTGTGTCGCCTGCCCTGCCAGTCGCCCACGGAATCCGCGCCCGCATTGACGAAGGCGGCGGCCAGGCGGGGCCGGTCCTCCGCCACCACCATGCCATCCACCAGGCGCAGCCCGGCGGCGGTGAAGGCGGCGCGCGCCCCCGCCAGGTCCAGCTGATGCGCCATGACGCCGCGCGCGGCCACATGGAAGCCCGGCGCGCCGGCGACATTGCCGATGACCACCACGCGCACCGCCACCTGTTCATTGCCGGAGGAGGCGGAGCCGCGCTGCGTAAACAGGTCCGGCCGCCCCGCGATGGCGGCCTGGGTGATGGCCTCCGCCGACACCTCGCCCAGCGCAACGGCGCAGCCAAGGGCGGAGGCGCCGCGGCTCATCGACGATGCGGCGGCGGCGCTGGGGTGGACGGTGGCGGCGCCGCGGCTGGCGGCGTCCTGCGCGCGGGTCGCCGTCATCTGCGGGCATTTCATCTCGACGCAGGCGACATCATCGGGCGATTCGATGCCGGCCTGCGCCATGGCGGCGCGTACGGCTTCCGCCACCAGCGCGACATGGGTGGGCGTGCCGTATTCCTCCGGCAATAGCGCCCGGGTGCTGGTGACGCCGATCGCCAGGCGCTTCGGGCCGCCGGGCACGCTCGCCTGGCCGGGGATGTTCACGAACAGGGTGATGTGCGGGCTCATCAGCCCCGCCGTGCCGCCGATCATCAGCATCGGGATGCGGTCGAAGATGGCCGCGCGTGTCAGGCCCAGCCGTTCCGCGAACAGCAGTTGCAGGCAGGTGGCGGCGTAGCCGCGGGCATGGCCATCGCCCTCGGTCTGCGCGATCAGCGCGACGACATGGGCGGGATCGACGACGCCATCATCGAAAAGCCGCGCGACGGCGGAGACATCCTCCGGCGCGTTCATCGGCACGGTCATCACCCGCGCCTCGTTCATCCTGGGGCCAGCGGCGGTCACGGGGAATGGATCATCCTTGCCATGCTGGGCGGGATCATGCGGCGGTGCAGCAAGGCCCGACGACCATCGAATTCAGCCAGGGGCGTGCTGGTTTTCAGCACGCTGCGCAGGGCCGCGCTCAGTCCGCCCGCAGCGCCGCGGCCAGATGCTCCGCCAGCCGCGCCGCGGCCGGGGACAGCGCGCGGCCGCGCCGCGCCACCAGCGCCAGCCGCCCCCGCGCCAGGGTGCGTTCCGCGAGCGGGATCGCCACCAGCGTGCCGCGCGCGACCTCCGGCGCCACGCCGATGGCGCTGTGGAAGGACACGCCGCCGCAGCCCGCGGAGAAGCGGGACAGCATCTCGAAGCTGTCGGATTCCAGCACCGGTTCGATCCGCAGCGAGGATCCGGCCAGCGCTTCCTCGATCAGCGTGCGACCGCCGGTTTCCTGGCAGGACAGGGCGATGGGATAGGCCAGGCAATCGGCAAGCCGCAGGCTGGCGCGCCCGGCCAGGGGATGGTCCGGCGCCACCACGGCGAGCAGCGGCGCGGCGCGTTCGGCCAGCAGCTGGAGGTCCCCGCCCTCCGGCGGGTTGTAGGCGAGCGCCAGTTCCAGCTCCTCCCCCAGCAATTGCTGCACCAGCGGCGCGGTGCCGCCCAGCGTGACGGTGAAGGCGATGCGCGCGTGCTGGCGGTGGAAATCCAGCAGCAGTTCGGGCAGCAGGCCGCGCGCCACCGCCTCTATCGCGCCCAGGCGCACCTGGCCGCGCCGGGCGCCGCGCAGTTCATGCAATTGCTGGCGCAGCGCCTCCCCTTCCCCCCGCTGGCGGCGGATATGGGCCAGCATGAGTTCCCCCGCCGCCGTGGCGCGCATGCCGCGGGGCAGGCGCTCGAACAGCTCCAGGCCCATCTCCTCCTCCAGCTCGATCAGCTGGCGGTTGACGGCGGAGGCCGCGACATTCAGCCGCTCCGCCGCCTTCCGCACGGACCCGGCGCGCGCAATCTCATCCATGTAGTGCAGGGCGCGGGGCAGCATGGGCTGGGCGGAGGCCGGGCGCGGTGCGGGACGGGGCGGCATCGGGCGGGGCGTCGCCGGACGGGTGATGAGGGCGGCGGGGAAGCGGCTGGTCGCACGCATGGGCCGATGCTCCTGGGCTGCGCGCTCGCGGCGCCGGGACAGCGAAGCAATTGCCGGTGTTGCCGCATATTGCCAATCTGGCCCCAGGCCGGCGCCGGAAAGTGGTCGCCGGCGGATAGGAGGCCCCGTTGCGCGATCCCGACCGCCTGCCCGACCGGTGGCGCCCGGAACCCGGTGCCTTCGCCATGCGCCACATGCGCGTCTGGACCTACCTCCTCGCCATCGAGCACACCGGCTCCATCCGCCAGGCGGCGGAGCGGCTGAACATCGCCCCCTCCGCCCTGCAGCGCCGGCTGCGCGACGTGGAGCAGGATTTGGGCTTCGACCTGTTCGAACGCTCCGCCGCCGGCGTGCGGCCAAGCGCGGCCGGGGAGATCTTCCTGGGCTGGGTGCACCGGCAATGCGCGGACCTCGACCGGTCCCGCCAGCAGATGGAGGCGCTGCGCGGCCTGCGCCGGGGCCATGTGCGCATCGCCGCCAGCCAGGCGGTGGCCTGCGACCTGCTGCCGCGGGAGATCACGGCCTTCCAGGCGCGCTACCCCCTCATCAGCTTCGAATGCCCCCTGGTGGGGCATGACGCGGCGGCGGAGCGGCTGATGGACGGCACCGCCGACCTGGTGCTGGCCTTCGGCCTGGCGCCGAGGCCGGAGGTGCTGCCCCTGCTGTCCATCGGCCAGCGGCTTTGCGCCGTGATGGCGCGGGACCACCCGCTGGCGGGGCGGGCGCCGCTGCGGCTGCGGGACTGCACGGCGCATCCGCTGGCGCTGCCCACCACGGATTACGGCGCGCGCCGCATCCTGGATGCCTGGGCCGCGCGGCGCGGCACCCCGCTGGACCTGGCGCTGGAATCCGATTCCTTCGAATTGCTGCGCCACTACGTCCGCAACGCCCGCGCCGTGACCTTCCAGATCGAGATCGGCGCCCTGCCCAGCGGCGCGGCGGAGGGGCTGGTCGCGATCCCGGTGGATGACCGGGATTTGGCCCATGGGCCGCTGGTGCTGGCCCAGCTGCGCGGCCGCGCCCTGCCCGTGGCGGCGGCCGCCTTCGCCGAACACCTGGCCCGGGCGCTGGACGGGCGCCGCACCACGCCGATGCTGGATGACACGGGGGCGTGAGACCAACGGCATGAATGGAGCGACCTGCGGCCGGCAAAGCCGGCCGAGGCGCCGAATGGCGCCCGCCGCCTGTGCGGCGAAGCCAAGCCCGCGGAGCGGGCGCCGGCGATTGAGGCACAAAAAAGGAATACCAACGAGTCGCTGCAAGCGGCCGTTGGTATGATTGTCCCTGTTCTCCCCCCGGCGGCGGCGCGGTAATGATCCCCCCATCATCAGCGGAGGGTCACCCCATGTCGGAACAGAACCCGGTCTATCTGCGCTGGCGCGCCGGGCGCCCGCAGCCGGAGGAGGAGCGGTTCGACAACCTCGATGCCGCGCTGGATGCGGTGGAAGCGCGGTGGGAGACGCTGCAGCACCAGGTGCCGCAGATCCTCGACCACCGCCGCATCCTGATGCTCAGCACGGCGGAACTGCTGACCATGGCGGAGGAGGAGGCCCCCGCCGCCAAGGGTTAGCCTGGAGGCTGGAGCGCGGCTTCCACCCAGCGGCCGCAATCCAGCAGCGCCGCGTCCTGCCCCGCCGGCGCCACCAGCTGGATGCCGAGCGGCAGGCCCCGCGCCCCGCGTCTCACCGGCAGGCCCAGCGCGGGGCCGTGCAGCAGCGTCCAGACGCCCTGGAAGCGGGAATCGCCGGTGGAGCCCAGGCCCTCCGGCGCTTCATCAGCGGCACCCGGCACGAGAAGCGCGTCGCAGCCCGCCATGGCCGACGGGAAGGCCGCGCGGGCCGCCATCCCCGCCGCCTGCGCGGCCGTGTAGTCCGCCAGCGTCACGCCGCGCCCGGCCTCGATCGCCGCGGCCAGGCGCGGGCTTAGGCGCGGGCGCTCGGCGTGGTATTCCCAGGCAAGGGCGCGCGCGATCTCGAAGTCGTTGATGCGGGCGCGCACCTCCAGCAGGGCATCGAAGGACGGCGGGAGGCTGACGTCCACCACCGTCGCGCCGGCATCGGCCAGGCGCGCCGCCGTCTCCTCCACCACGTCGCGCGCTTCCTGCGATGCCAGCGCCCAGGGATGCACGCGGCAGACCCCGATGCGCGGCGGACGCGGCGCGGCGGGGGCCAAGGCGGGCAGCCCCGCCAGCACCGGCAGCAGCAGCGCCACATCGGCGACGCGGCGCGCGAAGATGCCGATGGTGTCGAGGCTTTCCGCCATCAGCTTGAGGCCGCCGCGATGGATCAGGCCGAAGCTGGGCTTGAAGCCCACCACCCCGCAGAAGGCCGCCGGGCGCAGCACCGAACCGCCGGTCTGGGTGCCGAGTGCCAGCGGCACCATCCCCGCAGCGACCGCGGCGGCGGAGCCCGAGGAGGACCCGCCAGGGGTATGCGCGGGATTGTGCGGGTTCGTGGTCGGCCCGGGATGCACGAAGGCGAATTCCGCCGTCACCGTCTTGCCGAGGATCAGCGCCCCGGCCGCGCGCGCCAGCGCCACGCAGGCAGCATCCGCGCGCGGCTGGTAGCCGGCGAAGATGGGCGATCCCATCGCGGTCGGCAGGTCAGCGGTATCCAGCACATCCTTCACTGCGACTGGCACGCCATGCAGCGGCCCGCGCAGCTGCGCCGCATCCAGCGCGCGCGCGGCGCGCAGCACGGCATCGGGATCGATGGCGGCGAAGGCCCGCACCACGGGTTCCCGCACGGCGATGCGGTCCAGCAGCGCGCTGGCGACATCCTCCGCGCGGAGCGATCCCTCGGCGATGCGGGCGGCGATGGTCGCCGCGTCAAGTTCGGTGATGGTCATTCCCCCTCCCGCCCCGGCAGCCGCAGCGCCGATTCCAGCGTGAATTCGAAGCGTTCGCCGTGGAAGCGCACCGCGCCATGCAGCAGCGGCGTGCCGGAGGCGGCGAAGTAGGTGTGCTCCGTCTCCAGCAGCGAGGTGCGGGAGGCGACGCCGAGCAGCCTGGCCACGCGCGCATCCGCGGGCAGGCAGCGCACCGTGTTGACGATGCGCGCCGGCGGTTCGCGCATCGCCGCGCCGAGGAGGGAGATGATGGCCATCTCCTCCAGCATCGCCTGCGTCACGTGGCGCGATACCGCGGGCGGGAACCAGCGCTGTTCGAAGGCGAAGACCTCATCATCCAGGAAGCGCAGGCGTTCGACATATTCAACCTGCTCGCCCGGCGGCAGTTGCAGCTTCTGCCGCACCCGTTCCGGCGCCACTTCCTGCCGCCGCAGCAGGACCTGGAGGCGGATGCTGCGGCGCGCGGCGCGCATCTCATCCTCGAAGGCCATGCTGACATCGTGGTTCAGGCGTTCCGGCGCCACGAAGGTGCCGCGGCCCCGCCCGCGCGTGACCAGGCCGGCGGCGACCAGATGCGCCATGGCCTGGCGGATGGTCGGGCGGCTGACGCCGAAATGCGCCATGCACTGCGCTTCCGTCGGCATGGCGAAGCCCGCCAGCGCGGCCTGAGCACCCCGCAGCGGCGCGGCCAGGCGATCGGCCAGTTGCTGGTGGAGCGGCACGGCGCTGCGGGAATCCAGCGGCGGCAATTGCTGCAGCACCAGGGCCTGTGGCGGGGCTTCCCGCCCCTCGCCTGCATCGCGGCGCGGGGGCATCATGCGGCACTCCCTTCGCGAAGGAATGTCCGATGAAGCTGCCCGACCAGAACCGCTACGCCCCCAGCGCCATCGTCAACCGCCCCGACTACAGCTGGCCGGATGGACGCAGGCTGGCCGTGCAGATCTTCACCAATATCGAACATCACGCCTTCCGCAGCGGGTTGGGCAGCGACAGCACCGTGCCGGGGTCGCCCCAGACGCAGCGCAATTACGCCTGGCGAGACTACGGGAACAGGGTGGGCATCTGGAATATCCTCTCCCTGCTGGATGAACTCGGCCTGCCCGCCGCGCATAACTGCAATTCCGCCGCGCTGGACCAGATGCCGGAGATCGGCCGCGCCCTCGTCGCCCGCGGCGATGAATTCGTCGGCCATGGGCGCACCAATGCCGAGCGCCAGGAAGGGATGTGGGAGGAGGATGAGCGCCGGCTGATCCAGGAATCCCGCGACGGCCTGGCCCGCCATGCCGGCACCGCGCCGCGCGGCTGGCTCGGCCCCTGGCTGTCCCAGGGCGCGCATACGCTCGACCTGCTGAAGGAGGAAGGCTTCGACTACATGATGGACTGGCCGGCGGACGACCAGCCCTTCTGGATGGCGACGCGGTCCGGCCCCATCCTCTCCATCCCCTACAGCATCGAGCTGAATGACAGCCCGGCGATGGTGTTCCGCCATCACACCGGCCGCGAATTCGCGCAGATGATCACCGACCAGTTCGACGAGATGCTGGACCAGTCCCGCCACCGCCCACTGGTGATGAGCATCGTCCTGCATACCTTCGTCGTCGGCCAGCCCTTCCGCCTGCGCCCACTGCGCGATGCGCTGAAGCACATGCTGGCGCATCGGGACCGGCTGTGGATTACCAGGCCCGGGGAACTGGCCGCGCATATCGCCGGCCTGCCCAAGGGGATCGTACCGGGGTCCGAGATGCTCAGCTGACCCGGATGCCCGCGGCCCGGATCACCTCGCCGAGGCGCGGGCCTTCCTCTCGCAGGAAGGCCGCGAAGGCGTCGGGCGGGGAACCGAGCGGCGGGCTCGACAGGTCATCGAGCCTGCGCGCCACTTCAGGCTGCGCCAGCGCGAAGGCGATGCCGGCATGGACGCGGCGGATGGCGGCATCCGGCGTGCCGGCGGGCGCGAACATCGCGCACCAGTCGGACAGCGCGAAGCCCGGCACACCGGATTCCGCGATGGTCGGCGTTTCCGGGTAGCTGGGCAGGCGTTCCGGCGTGCAGACCGCCAGCATCTGCACGCGGCCGGATTGCAGCAGCGGCAGCGCCGTCGATGTCGTCATGAAGGCGGCATCCAGCACCCCGGCCGCCAGATCCCGCGCCGCATCGGCGCCGCCGCGGTAGGGGATGTGTTCCAGCCGCGCGCCGGTGCGCATCCGCAGCATCTCCGCCACCAGATGCTGCGCCGTGGCATTGCCAGGGGTGCCGTAGCTGACGGGGTTCGCCCGCGCATGGGCCAGGAATTCGCCGATATTGCGCGTGGGAAAGCCGTTCTTCACCGCCAGCAGCTGCGGCCACAGCACCACCTGGCTGATGGGTGCGAAGGCGGTGGCGTAGTCGAAGGCCAGGCCGCTGAGGAGGAAGGGATTTGTCGCATGGCTGAGCGTGGTGAAGAGCAGCGTCGTGCCATCCGGCGCGGCCTGCGCCACCGCCGAAGCGGCGATGGTGCCGCTGGCGCCGGCGCGGTTCTCCACGACGATGGAAGCGCCGAGATGTTCGCCGAGGCGGGGCGCGATCAGCCGTGCGACGGTATCGGCGGCGCCGCCCGGCGCGAAGCCGACCAGCAGGCGGATGGGGCGCGCGGATTGCGCGCGCGCGATGCCAGGCAGGGCCAGCAGCGCCAGCGCGGCACGGCGGGGAAGGCGAAGGGTCATGGCAGCGTCCTCAGCCCGCGGTGATGCGCTGGGTGGTGATGAGGTTGCGCCACATCTCGAATTCCGATCGCAGGGTGCGTTCGGATTCCGCCGTGGTGGTGAAGCGCACCTCCGCGCCCGCACGCTCGAAGGCCGTCGCGGTCTCCGGGCGGCGCAGCGCGGTCTGCAGCGCGGCATGGAGCGAGGCGACGGTCGCCGTGGGGGTGGCGGAGGGCACGAAGACGCCGAGCCAGAGATCGACGACGAAATCGGCGAAGCCGGCTTCCGCCAGCGTCGGCACATCCCGCAGGCTGGATGGCCGCGTGGTGCCGGTGGTGGCGATGGCGCGCAGGCGGCCATCCGCGATCAGCCCGCGCGCGCCGGCGATGCTGCTGAAGGTGAAGGGAACAGCGCCCGACATCACATCCGGCATGGCCGCCGCGATGCCGCGATAGGGCACATGCGTCGCATTGATGCCGGTGCGCAGGTTCAGCAATTCGCCCGCCAGATGCGGCGTGGTGCCGACACCGGCGGAGGCGAAGGTCAGCGCGCCGGGCCGCGTGCGGCCGAAAGCCACCAGTTCCTGCATCGTCCGGAAGGGCTGGTTCGGCGCCGCGACGACCACCAGCGGCGAGGAACTGATGATGGAGACGCAGGTGAGGTCACGGAAAAGGTCGTAGGGAACATTCGCCTGGAGCGACGGGTTGATCACCACCGCCGGGTCCATGACCAGCGCCGTGGTGCCGTCCGGCGCCGATTTCGCGACATGGTCGGTGCCGATCATGCCGCCCGCGCCGGGGCGGTTATCCGCCACCGCGGCGATCCCCGCGGTCTCCCCCAACGCCATGCCGACGACACGGCCGAGCGTGTCCACCACGCCGCCCGGCGCATAGGGCAGCACCAGGCGCAGGGGCCTCTGCTGTGCGCGCGCCGGTGCCGCCATGGCCAGCGTTGCCAGGCCGGACAGGAAGGCCGCGCGGGTGATGGAATGCGTCATGGTGGAAACCCCCGATGGATGTGTCGCCGAACCCTGTTTTGTTGTTGCCTGGAGTGCCGTGTGGTGAGGGCCGCGTCAGCCTCGGCCGACGATCGATCTCAGCCAGGACATCAGCGCCCGCCACAGCAGCCCGAACCCGCCGATCGGCACGGCTTCAGGCGGTGGCGGCGGTGCGGCGGCCGGCGCCTCCGCCGTTGCAGGCGCGTCCTGGGCGATCATGGCGCGCAGGCGTTCGGAGAATTGTCCGATCAACTCCGCCGCCACCGCCTGGATGATGCCCGCGCCGCGGCCATACTGCGCCACGGCGCCGGAGAGCGTGACATCGGTGGTGATGTCGACCCGCGTGCCACCCGGGATGCCGGCCAGCGCGAAACCCACCACGGCATTGGCGCCACCGCGGCCCTTCTGGTCCGTGCCCTGCGCCTTCACCTTCGCGACCAGCGCGGTGTCGTCCAGTTCCTCGAACCGCGCGGTGCCGGCGAAGGTCAGCGCGACGGGGCCGAGCTTGACGGCAACGCGGCCCTTGAAGCTGCGCGCATCGATCACCTCCGTCAGTTCCGCGCCCGGCATGCAGGGCGCGATGCGCTGGACATCCTGAAGCAAGGCCCAGGCCTGGGCGGGCGGCAGCGGAACCTCGAAGCTGTTGTCGAACTTCATCGTGCGGCGTTCCCCAGCATCGCCGCCACAACGTCATGCGGCGCGATCGGCACGCGGTTCATGCGCGCGCCGAAGGGCGAGAGCGCATCCTCCACCGCGGAGGCGATGGCCGCCGCCACCGGGATCACGCCGGATTCACCGACGCCCTTGATGCCCAGCGGGTTCAGCGGCGTCGGGCTTTCCAGATGGCCGATGGAGATGGCGTGGGGCATCTCCGTCGCGCTCATCAACAGGTACTCCGCCAGGTTGGTGGTCACGGGCTGCGCCTGGTCGTCGAAACCCATCCATTCGAACAGCGCATTGCCGATGCCATGGGCGATGCCGCCCAGCACCTGGCCCTCCACGATCTGCGGGTGCAGGGCGCGGCCGCAATCATGCATGAAGGACAGCCGCGTGATGGCGACATTGCCGGTGCCGGCATCGACCTCGACTTCCGCCACGCAGCTGCCATTGGCGTAGGTCATGGGGTCGATGACCACTTCCTCCGCCGCCGCGATGCCGGCGCGGCCACCCGGCAGCGCGAAGCCCGGCAGCCCGGCCGCGGCGCGCGCGATTTCTGCGAGTGTCACCTGCATACCGGTTCCCGTGACTCGAACCGCGCGGCCGGCGATTTCCAGGTCCGCTTCGGATGCTTCCAGCAGCGTTGCCGCCACCTGCAGCACGCGGTCGCGCACCTTGATGGAGGCGACATGCGCCGAGGTGCCGGCCATCACCGCCTGGCGGCTGTTGAAGCCGCCGAGGCCGAGCGGCGAGGTCGCGGTATCGCCCGCGGAGACCTCCACATTGGCCATGTCGCCGCCCAGTTGCTCCGCGACAAGCTGCGCCAGCATGGTGCGCGTCCCCTGCCCCATCGGCGCGGCGCCGGTGGCGACGAAGATCCGGCCGGAGGGTTCGAGGCGCACCGAGACATGCTCGAAGGGCCCGCGCCCGGTGCCCTCGACGTAGTTGGCGACACCGATGCCGAGGTGGCGGCCCTCGGCCCGCGCGATTGATTGCCGTTGTCCGAAGCCGTCCCAATCCGCCCGCGCCAGCGCTTCCGCCATGCACCGCGGATAATCGCCGGAGTCCAGCACCACCTGCATGCCGCCGCGCGTCTTCAGCGGCGTCGCGTAGGGCATGCGGTCGGCGGGCACCAGGTTGCGCCGCCTGATCTCCGCGCGGTCCAGGCCGAGTTGCTGCGCCGCGCGGTCCAGCAGCCTTTCCATCGCGAAGACGCCCTGGGGCTGCCCGGCGCCGCGGATCGGCGTGACCGGCACCTTGTTCGTGACGGCGGAGCGGGAGCGGATGCGATAGGCCGGCACGATATAGGCCAGCGGCATGGCGGAGACCGCGCCATAGGCCACGTTCAACCCGCGCGCGGTCCAGGCGCCGTGATCGTGGATCATCTCCCCCCGTACGCCCAGGATGCGGCCTCCCGTATCCACCGCGAGTTCGACATCCCAGACCTGGTCGCGTTCCTGCGTGGCGGCGATGAAATGCTCCCGCCGGTCCTCGATCCATTTCACCGGGCGGCCGAGCATACGGGCCGCCGCCGCGACCGCCGCTTCCTCGGGGTAGAAGACCAGCTTCGGCCCGAAGCCGCCGCCGACATCGGGCGTGACCACGCGCACGCGGTCCTCCGGCAGGCCGAGGATGTCGCAGAGCATCCGCCGCGCGACATGCGGTGTCTGCGTGCTGGACCAGACCGTCAGTTTGTCTTCGATCGGGTCGGGGATCGCGACGAGCCCGCGGCATTCCATGGAATGCGCGACGCCGCGATGTTGCGAGAGTGTCTCCCGCACCGTGACGGCGGCACTGGCGAAGGCGGCATCCGGATCGCCAAAGCCGAGGGTGAAATCACCAACCAGGTTGTGCGGCGCGCCCTGATGCGCCGTGGGCGCGCCGGGTTCCAGCGCCGCCACGCAATCCGCGACGGCGTCGAGGGGATCGTAATCGACCTCGATGAGAGAAAGCGCATCCTCCGCGATGTAGCGGTCATCGGCGACGATGATCGCGACGGCCTCCCCCACATGCACCACTTCCGTTGCCGCCAGCACGGGGCGGTCCAGCGTCTGGCGGAAGGCGGGGCTGGGCAGCGCGACTTTCAGGTGCGTCTCCGCCAGATGCGGATTCAGGTCGGCGGCCGTCAGCACCAGGTGCACGCCGGGCAGGGCGCGGGCGGCGCTGGCGTCGATGGAACGGATCGCGGCATGAGCGAAGGGGCTGCGCAGGAAGGCCGCGTGCAGCGCGCCCGCCGGACGGATGTCATCGACGAAGCGCGCGCGGCCGCGTAGCAGCGGCGGGTCCTCCAGGCGCGGCACGTCGCGGAAGGCGGTCTGCGTGGTCATGCGCCACCCCGCATCACGGCGGCGGCTTCCAGCGTGGCCGTCACGATCGGCTCATACCCCGTGCAGCGGCAGAGATTGCCGGAGATGGCGACGCGTACTTCCTCCGCCGTCGGTGCCGGCACCTCCTCCAGGAATTCCAGCAGCGTCGTCAGCATCCCCGGCGTGCAGAAGCCGCACTGCAACGCGTGATGCTTCGCGAAGGCGGCCTGCAGGGGATGCAGCGTGACGGCATCCGGCGCGATGCCTTCCACCGTCGTCACCGCGCAGCCCTCGGCCTGCACCGCCAGCATCAGACAGGACCGCATGGCGCGGCCATCCACCAGCACCGTGCAGGCGCCGCAGACGCCATGCTCGCAGCCGAGATGCGTGCCCGTCAGGCCGAGGTCCTGCCGCAGGTAATCCGCCAGCGTGCGGCGGACGGACACGTCGGCCGCCTGTGCCGTGCCGTTCACCAGGCAGGCGACGCGGCGCTGGAGCGTCCGATCCATGCTCATGCCCGCCCCATCCGCGACTGCGCGATCGTCAGCGCGCGGCCGAGCAGCACGCCGGCGAGGTGGCGGCGATACCAGGCAGGCACCAGCGCATCCTCCATCGGCTCCAGCGATTTCGTAGCCGCTACCGCCCCGGTGACGTCGTCGGCGCCGCGCAGCGCATCCTCGGCCTCCGGCAGGCGCAGCGGCACGGCGCCGACGCCGCCGAGCGCCACGCGCGCCTGCGCGATCCGCCCCGCCGCATCCGGCACCAGCATCACGGCGACCGAGGCGATCGCGAAGTCGCCATGCCGCCGGGCATATTCGAGAAAACAGCTTCCCGCACCCGCGGGCTGCGCCGGGATGCGCACGGCGACCAGCAATTCCTCCGCCTCGATCCCCGGCGTCATGTAGCCCTGCGCGAAATCCGCGAAGGCGATGTCGCGCAGGCCGCCCGGCCCCGCGACGCGCACCACCGCCTCCATCGCCGCCGCCACCAGCGGCAGTTCGGCGGCAGGGTCGAGGTGGCAGAGCGATCCGCCGATGGTGCCGCGGTTGCGCGTCTGCCGATGGCCGACCTGCGCCAGCGCCTCCGTCATCAACGGGCAGCGTCGTGCGACATCCGCGTGGTTCTCGAGCACGCGCTGCCGCGCCATGGCGCCGATCAGCAGCGCGCCATCGCTCTCCACCGTCACGCCATCCATCCCCGCGATGCGGTTGAGGTCGACCAGATGGTCAGGCTGCGCGAAGCGCATGTTCAGCATCGGCATCATGGATTGCCCACCCGCCAGTGGTCGCGCATTCGGCAGCGACGACAGCAGCGCGATCGCCTCCTCCAGCGTCGATGGATCATGGTAGGCGAAGGGCGGCGGCTTCATGCCTCGATCTCCCCCAGCAGGCGCAGGACCTCCCGCGGTGTCACCGGCAGGCGCGTGACGAGACCAGGACCGCCCCCTTGGCCCCCCAGCGCATCATCGATGGCGGAGGCGATGGCGGCGCCGACGGCGTTCGTGCCGCCCTCCCCCGCGCCCTTGACGCCGAGCGGGTTGAGCGGGCTCGGCGCATCCTCCGTCACCAATACGTCGAGCGGCGGCATCTCCGCGATGCTTGGCATCAAATAATCCGCGAGCGTGGTCGAAAGCGGCTGGCCGCGTTCGTCATAGCGGAACTCCTCGAACAGCGCGCCGCCGAGGCCCTGGGCGAAGCCGCCGATGATCTGGCCCTCGACAAGCTTCGGGTTCACCGCGCGGCCGACATCATAGGCGACGAGGTAGTGTTCCACCGCCACCGCGCCCGTCATCCGGTCCAGCGCCACCTGCGTCAGATGCACGCCATAGGGGTAGGTCATGTGATCGGAATGGAACCACCCTTCCGTCGTCAGCCCCGGCACCGCGCGTTCGCGCGACAGCTTCGTGCCGGCGGCGAGTGCCCGCGCCACCTCCCCGATCGCCAGCGCCGGGCCGTCCGCGCGGCAGATCATGCCATCGGCGATCGTCAGCGAATCCTTAGACGCCTGCAGCAGGGTTGCCGCCGTCTCCAGCGCCAGGTCGCGCAGCGCCAGGCCCGCCAGATGCGTGGCGGAACCCGACATGACCGTGACGCGCGACGCATGGGCGCCAGATCCAAACTCGATCCGGTTCGTCTGGCCGCGCACCACCCGCACGCGGCGGTAATCCACGCCCAGCGCATCGGCGGCGATCTGCGCCAGCGCCGTCTCAACGCCCTGCCCGACGGAAGCCGCGCCCGTCACCAGTTCCACGACGCCCGTCGGATCGACCGACATCCGCACACCGTCGGAGGGCCCGAGGCCGCTCTTCTCCACGAAGAAGCCAAGACCGAGGCCGACGCATTCGCCAGCTTCGCGCCGGCGCATGACATCCGCCAGCCGCGCATCCCAGCCGAAGCGCGCCAGCGCCTTGTCCAGCAGCAGCGCGTAGTCGCCGGAATCCAGCACGACATCGGTGCCGAGCGCATCGAGCGGCCGCGCGAAGGGCATGGCGGCGGCCGGCACGAAGTTGCGCCGGCGCACCTCCACCCGGTCCAGGCCGAGCCGCGCGGCGACGGCATCCATCAGCCTTTCGCGCACGAAGGTGCCCTCATACCTTCCGGGCGCGCGATAGGTGGCGGCGGGGGTCTTGTTGGTCAGCCGGAAATGCCCCGTGGCGCGATAGGCCGGCACAGCATAGGGGCCGAGCAGCAGCCCCGCCGACATGTCGGCGACGCGCGCACCGTGGGTACGCACATAGGCGCCCTGGTCATGAAAGAAGACATTGTCGATCGCGAGCAGCCGGCCTTCCTCATCCACCGCCGCGCGCAGCCTGTGCCGCTGCTGGCGCGAATGATTCGTCGCGACCAGATGCTCCCGCCGATCCTCGATCCACTTCACCGGCCGCCGGAGCCGCAGCGCCGCCAGGCAGGCCAGAAGGTCCTCCGGGTAGAGTTCGCCGCGCACGCCGAAGCCGCCGCCGACATGGCCTTCGAACAGATGGACGGAGGTAGGGGAACGGCCGAGCAGCCGCGCGATCTCGTCGCGGTTCCAGTGCTGCTTCTTGGCGGTGCCGTGCAGTTCCAGCGTGTCGCTGGCGGCGTCGTAGCGGGCGATGGCGCCGCGGGTTTCCAGCGGCACGCCGGAATGACGGCCGATGGACAGATCCAGTTCCAGCACGGCGTGGGCGGCGGCGAAGCCGGCTTCCACATCGCCATAGGCCTTGCGGACGATGGCGGGTTCCGTCGCGTGGGTCGCATCGAAGTCGCGCGGCGGCTCCGCGGCATCCAGCAGCGCGGGCAACTCCTCCAGCTCCACCCAAACCAGATCGGCGGCGTCCTCGGCCAGCGCGGCATCCTCCGCGAAGACCACGGCGACGGGTTCGCCGACATAGCGCACGCGACCACGCGCCAGGATGGGCTGGCAGTATGGTTCCAGCCCCTTCAGCTTCGTCGCGCGGAAGGGGATGGGCGGGATGGTCGCGACATCCTCCCCGGTCCACACCGCGACCACGCCAGGCAGCGCCAGCGCGGCGGCGACATCGATGGCGATGAGCCGCGCATGCGCCATCTCCGCCCGCACCACGCGCATGTGCAACTGCCGGGGGAAGCTGATATCGGCGGCGAAGGCGCCCTCGCCGCGCAGCAGCGGCGGGTCCTCCAGCCGCGCGACGGAACGGCCGATGACGCTCATGCTTGCATCACCGACCGCACGGCGGCGAGGATGCCGCTGTAGCCCGTGCAGCGGCAGAGGTTGGAGGACAGGCGCTCCACCATCTCCGCCTCCTCCATCGCGGGGTTCTCCTCCAGCATCGCCAAAGCGAGCATCAGGAAGCCCGGCGTGCAGTAGCCGCATTGCAGCGCGTGATGGTCGGCGAAGGCCTGCTGCAGCGGATGCAGCGTGCCATCCGGCGCCGCCAGACCCTCCACCGTACGGATCGCGCAGCCTTCGGCCTGGACGGCCAGCACCAGGCAGGCGCGCACTGGCGCGTCATCCATCAGCACGGTGCAGGCACCGCAGACGCCGTGTTCGCAGCCGAGATGCGTGCCCGTCAGGCCGAGATCCTCGCGCAGGGCCTCCGCCAGCGTGCGCCGCGCCTCTACCGAGAAGGTCGCCGGGCGGCCATTCACGGTGCAGCGCACCTTGTGCAACGTGTCGCTCATGCCGCCAGCGCCCTTTGTGACGAAGCGGAACCCAGGGCGCGCGAGACGACCGCGCGCACCAGGGCACGGCGATAGCCAGCATCCTCCATCGGCTCGCAGGCAGCGGCGGCAGTGCGCCCCGCTTCTTCGAACAAGGCTGCGGAGGGGACGCGCCCCGTGACCATGGCTTCGACGGACGCCAGCCGGCGCGGCACGGCCTCGACGCCGCCGATGCCGATGCGGGCTTCGGCAATCCGGCCCAGCGCATCCTGGCGCAGCACCACCAGCGCCATGGCCTGCGCGAAATCGCCGGCGCGGCGCGCCACTTCCTCGAACCCCCACCGCGCGTCGGCCGGCAGAAGGGGCACGGTCACGCCGGCCAGAATCTCATCCGCCGCCAGCGCGGTTTCCAGCGGCCCGCGCAGGAAGGCCGAGGCCGCCAGCCGCCGTTCACCGCGCGCGGACACCGCCCGCATCTCCGCGCCCATGACCACCGCCAGCAGCGGCCATTCGGAGGCAGGGTCCGCGTGGCACAGGCTGCCGCCGAAGCTGCCGCGGGTGCGGATGGGCCAATGCGCGATGTGACGCACCATCGTGGCCATCAGGGCGCCGAGCGGCCCCGGTGCCGCCGGGCGCTGGAAGGCCACATGGCGCACCAGCGCGCCGATGCGCAGCGCATCGCCTTCAACGCCCCATGCGCCGAGTTCGGCGATTCCGTTGATGTCGACGAGATGCGGTGGCCGCGCGATGCGCAGCGCCATGGCGGGCAGCAGGCTCTGCCCGCCGGCCAGCACGCGGCCATCCTGTGGCGCCACCGCCGCCAGGGTCGCCACGGCTTCAGCGAGCGTGGCGGGGCGATGCCATTCGAAAGGGGGCGCCTTCACGCCTGGTTGCTCCGCCGGGGCGGCGCCATCGTCGTCTCCTGGCCTGCCGCCAATTGTCCTTACATTAGAAGGGAGGTTACTGCGTCCGGTCAAGTCGCGAAACAGGCTGTTGACAGCACCGCCCGCTCCCTCGCTATTGTCCTGACAATCAGGAAACCCAGGCGGCGCACCGGACGGCATGGCCCATACCCTGCTCACATTGCTGGACCCGGCCCGACTGCGCCAGGGGTATGATTCCGGCTTCTGGCGTGATGAGACGCTCTACGCCCGCGCGGCCAGCCAGGCGGCCCGCGCGCCCGGCTCCATCGCCATCCGTGACCGCCGCCGCGCCGTCACCTGGGCCGCGCTCGTCGCTGCCGCCGATGCCCTCGCCGCCGATCTCCGCGCGGCCGGCCTCCGGGCCGGGAACCGCGTGGCCGTCTGGCTGCCGAGCCGGGTGGAGACACTCGTCGCGCTGCTGGCGTGCTCGCGCGACCGCTACGTCTGCTGCCCATCGCTGCATCGCGACCACACGGTGGCGGAGGTCGTGGAGTTGTGCACGCGGATGCGCGCCGCAGCCCTGATCGCGGAGGAGGGCTACGGCGCCGATGCTCAGCGGCACGACATCTTCGCGCAGGCCACAGGCATCGCCACGCTGAAGCGCGTGCATCGTGTGGCGAGGCTGGATGAAATCACGGAAGCCGCCTGGGCTGGTCCCGCGCTGGAATGCGCGCCGGATGCGGCGCCCATGGCCGCGCCGGATGGCGTGCTCTACCTCGCCTTCACCAGCGGCACGACGGGTGCGCCGAAGGGCGTGATGCACAGCGACAACACGGTGCTGGCCAATGCGCGCGCCATCATCGCGGATTGGTCGCTGACGGACCGCGACGTGATCTGCACGCTGAGCCCCCTGTCGCACAATCTCGGCTTCGGCTGCATCGTCATGGCCTGCGAGACGGGCTGCGAGCTGGTGCTGCCGGACCTGCCGCGCGGGGCCTCGCTGCTCGACCGCGTCATCGCCACGGGGACGACCTTCCTGGTGGGCGTGCCGACCCATGCGATCGACCTGCTGGCGGAGATCAGGAGGCGCGGGGAGACGCGGGTCGGCGCGCTGCGCGGCTTCCGCATCTCCGGTGCCGCCGCGCCGCAGAAGGTGGTGGCAGACCTGCTGGCGCATGGCGTCACGCCGCAGAGCGGCTATGGCATGACGGAGGCCTGTTCCACCCACTACACGCTGCCCGGCGATCCGCCGTCGCTCATCACTGGGTCTTCCGGTCGCTGCGCGCCGGGCTATGAGGTGCGCGTCTTCTCCCGCGACGATCCGGACCGCGAAATGCCGGCCGGCGAGGTCGGGCAGATCGGCGGGCGCGGCACCAGCCTGATGCTCGGCTACTACGATGACCAGGCCTCGACGGAAGACAGTTTCAACCGCGCCGGCTGGTTCATGACGGGCGACCTCGGCTGGATGGACGAGGCGGGCTACATCCGCATCACCGGCCGCAAGAAGGACGTGATCATCCGCGGCGGTCACAACATCTTCCCCGCGAAGATCGAGGGGCTGGCCATGCAGCACCCCGCGGTGGCGCGCGCCGCGGCGATGCCCGTGGCGGATGACAGGCTGGGGGAGCGGGTCTGCCTCGCCGTCATGCTGAAGCCCGGCGCGGCGCTGGAGGCCGAGGCGATGCTCGCGCATCTCGATGCCGCGGGGCTGTCGCGCTACGACATGCCGGAATACTGGCTGGAGGTGGCGGAGATTCCCCTGACCGCCAGCGGCAAGATCCTGAAGCGCGCGGTGCAGGCGGAGCTGGAGGCCGGGCGGCTTGCGCCCGTGCCCGTCCGCTTCAAGGCCAGCGCCTGATGCAGGCCGCCATCGTCCGAAGCTTCGGCACGCCGGAGGCAGTGACGGAGATTGCCGACCTGCCGCACCCCGTACCCGCGAAGGGCGAGGTGCTGCTGCGCGTGAAGGCGGTGTCGCTGAACTACGTCGACCTCGTCGTCATCAGCGGCCGCTACCAGTTCAAGCCCGCGCTGCCCTTCACGCCAGGCAAGGGGCCGGCCGGGATCATCGAGGCGGTGGGAGAGGGCGTGAGCGCCTGGAAGCCCGGCGACCGCGTCCTGGCCATGGCGGAGATCGGCAGCTACGCCGAATACGCCGTCGCGCCGGCGGACCAATGCTACGCGCTGCCGGACGCCATGCCTTTCGCCGATGCGGCCGCCATGGCGCTGGCCTATGACACCGCCTGGTTCGCGCTGCATGAACGCGGGCGGCTGGCAGCGGGGGAGACGGTGCTGGTGCTGGGGGCATCCGGCGCCGTCGGCCATGCCGCGGTCATGCTCGCCAAGGCCGCCGGTGCCCGCGTGCTGGCCGGCATCACCAATCCGGCCAAGGCGTCGATGCTGGTGGATGCGGGCGCGGATGCGATCATCGACCTCGCTGTTCCCGACCTTCGCGACGGGCTGCGGGACCAGGTGAAGGCCGCGACCGGCGGTGGCGTCGATGTGGTGATCGACATGCTGGGCGATGTGTATTTCGAGGCCGCGCTGCGCGCGCTCGCCTGGCGCGGGCGCCTGGTGGTCGTGGGCTTCGCCGGCGGGCGCATCCCGGAGGTGAAGGCCAACTACCTGCTGGTGAAGAACATCGAGGTCAGCGGCCTGCAGATCAGCGACTATCGCAAGCGCCGCCCTGCCGATGTCGCCGCCTGCTTCGCCGCCATCTTCGCGCTGCATGGCGCGGGCAGGGTGAGGCCGATGCCGATGGAGACCATGCCCCTCGACCACGTCGCGGAAGCGCTGGGTCGCCTTGCCACGCGCCAGGTGGCGGGGCGCCTCGTCCTGCTGCCGGGCTGAAGGATCTGTTCGTGATGACGCATGACGAAGCGATGGCGAAGCTGATCCTGGCGGGGAAGATCCTCGTCCACCAGGGGCAGGGCGACATGACGCGGGGCCATGTCTCGGTCCGCGTGCCGGGGCGGCCTGACCTGTTCCTGATGAAGCCGAACGGCATCGGGATGGAGGAGATGACGCCGGAGAATGTGCTGCTCACCAGCATGGATGGCGTGGCGCAGCGCGGCCAGGCGCGGCAGCACAGCGAGGTCTTCATCCATTCGGAGATCTTCAAGGCACGGCCGGACGTGAACTGCGTGGTGCACACGCATCCCGTCCACCTCATCGCGCTATCCGCCACCGGCAGGCAGCTGCGCCCGCATTGCCAGGGCGGCGCCATCTTCGCCGACCGGCTGCCCGTCTTCGACGCCACCATGCAGCTGATCCGCGACTCCGCCATGGGCGCCGCCGTCGCCCAGGCGCTGGGGCCCCACATGGCGGTATCGCTGAAGTCGCACGGCCTGGTCATGGCCTGCCCCAGCATCGAGGAAGCGATCGTCTTCTGCGTGATGCTGGAGGAAGCCTGCCGCATCCAGCTGCTGATCGATGCGGCGGGCGGCGCCGCCCCCGAATATCCGCCGGATGACGTGGCGCTGCTGCGCGAAGCGCAGTCTGCGCCGGGCATGATCCTGGCGAATTTCGCCTATCTCGGGCGCTTGGCGACCGGTGCCGCGCTGCCGCCCAGCCTTGCCGGCCTGCCCGCGTGACCGGGCCCATCAACCGGGGAAACCTCCATGCGTGAGATGCATCTCCTCGCCTATCTGAAGACGGGGCCGACCGCGAACCACATGGGGGCCTGGCGCCACCCGGATTCCGATTTGCGGGACATGCTGGACCCCGCGCGCTACGAACACATCGCGCGCGTGCTGGAAGCCGGTTTCTTCGACGGGCTGTTCTTCGCCGATGGCCTCGGCCTGCATGACATCTACAAGGGCGGGTTCCATACGCGTCTCGAACTCGGTGGGCAGATCAGCTTCCTTGATCCGATGATGGTGTTGCCGCTGATGGCGCGGGTCACGAAGCACCTCGGCATCGGCACCACCCTCTCCACCACCTTCCACCAGCCCTACAACCTCGCGCGCACCCTCGCCTCGCTGGATATCCTGAGTGCGGGCCGCGTGGCGTGGAATATCGTCACCTCCACCCGCAACGAGGAAGCGCGCAATTTCGGCATGCCGGAACTGCCGCCGCGGGATCTCCGCTACGACATGGCGGATGAGGTGGTGGAAGCCTGCTGCGCGCTGTGGGATTGCTGGGATGAAGGCGCCATCGTCGCCGACAAGGATCGCGGGATCCTGGTGGATTCCAGCAAGGTCCGCTACGCCGACTACAAGGGGAAGTGGTTCAGCACGCGCGGCCCGCTGACCATTCCGCGCAGCCCGCAGGGGCGGCCGGTGCTGATGCAGGCGGGATCCTCCCCCCGCGGCCGCGCCTTCGCGGCGCGCTGGGCGGAGATGATCTTCTGCCCGCAGCACACCAAGGCTGACATGCAATCCTTCTACGCCGACATCCATGCCCGCATGGCGGCACTGGGCCGGCAGGCGGAGGATTGCGTCATCATGCCGCAGATCGAGATCGTGATCGGGGAGACGGAATCGATCGCGGAGGAGAAGGCCTCCTTCCTCGAATCCCTCGTCGATCCGGAACTGGTGCTGGCGGCGCAGTCCAGCGCGCTCGGCGTCGATCTGGCGGCGAAGGTGGATGACGTGTCCGATGCGGCGGAGAAGCGAGGCACCCAGGGCATGCAGGGCTCCATGGACCGGCTGAAATCGGTGATGGACAAGGAAGGGCTGACCTTCAAGCAGGCAGTGCAGAAATCCCACCGGGACATGATCTTCGGCACGCCGCAATCGGTCGCGGACCAGATGCAGGATTTGTTCGAAAGCCGCGCCTGCGACGGCTTCGTCGTCTCCCAGATGGTGTTCCCGTCTTCGCTGGAACAGTTCTGCCGCACCGTGGTGCCGGAACTGCAGCGACGCGGCATCTTCCGCAAGGAGTATCGCGGGCGCACGCTGCGGGAGAATATCCGCGCGACACCGAAGGGCTGACGCAACCACGAACAGGGGGACCGGGACCATGACGATGATCGACAGGCGTGGCGTATTGCTGGGCGGGACATCGCTGCTGGGCGCCGCCGCGCTGGCGGCGCCATCCCGGGCGCAGACGGCGGAGCCGCGACGCGGCGGCACGCTGACCGTTGGCTTCGACGACAACGCCCGCACGATGGACCCGACCTTCTCCATCCAGTTCTCGGAACGGCAGGTCCTGTTCCTGATCTACAACACGCTGACCACCATCGGCACCGACTTCTCCATCCAGCCCGAACTGGCGCGCAGCTGGACGATCGAGAACGAGGGCAAGCGCTACGTCCTGCAGCTGCAGACTGGCGTGAAGTTCCACGACGGCACGGATTTCGATGCTGCCGCTGTGAAGTACAATTTCGACCGTCGCCTCGACGAACGCGTGAACTCCCCGCAGCGCAACGTGTTGCGCCCAGTGATCGACAGCGTGGAGGTCGTGGCCCCGCACGTCGTCGCCATCAACCTCCGCACGCCCTATCCGAGCCTGCTGGCGGACCTGGCCGATCGCGCGGGCCTCATGGTCTCCCCCACCGCAGCCGAACGGCTTGGCCAGGATTTCGGGCGCAATCCCGTGGGCACCGGCGCCTTCACGTTCCGCCAATGGGTGCAGGGCACGTCGATCACGCTGGAGCGCAACGCGAATTACTGGGAACAGGGAAAGCCCTACCTGGATCGCGTGGTGTTCCGATCCATCCCCAACCAGATCATCGGCATGCAGCGCCTGATCGTGGGTGAGGTCGATTACGTCGACAGCCTGACGCCGGAGCATATCCGCCAGGTCGAAGGCCGGGACGGCATCGTGGTTCAGCAGGCGCGCGTCGGGCGCTGGTATTCGCTGCAATGGCAGGTGGACAAGCCGCCCTTCAACAACCCTCTGCTGCGCCGTGCCATCGCCCATGCGCTGGACCGGGACCGTATCAACGCAATCACCATGGGCGGACGCGGCACCATCGCCAACGGCCCGGTGCCGCCGGGGCTCTGGTGGTCCTCGCCCGACAACGTCGTGCACAACCACGACCCCGCCCGCGCCCGCCAGCTTCTGGCGGAAGCCGGCATCGCGCCGGGCACGGAGATCACGCTGGCTGCGCCATCCGATCCGCTGCTGCGGCAGATCGTGCAGTTGGTCTCGGAACAGCTGGGCGCCGTCGGGCTGCGCGTGGTGCTCGCCCCCGTCGCGCAATCCGAATACTACGCGCGGACCGTGCAGCGGGCGATCAACTTCACGCCCATGGCCTGGACGCAGCGCGCTGACCCTGACGGCCTGTTCTTCATCCTGTTCCACAGCCGCGGCTTCGCCAATTCGACTGGCTACAACAGCCCGGCCCTGGATGCCGCGCTGGATGCCGCGCGTGCAACGACGGATCTGGAGGAACGAAAGCGCCTCTATGCCCGCGCCAAGGATATCGTGGTGACGGACCTGCCCTATGTGCCGCTGTATTTCGCGGCGGAATACGCCGCCGTCAGCCGACGCATCCAGGGCTGGGTCTGGACGCCGGACCAGATCCCGCGCTTCCGCTACGCTTGGCGGGCGTCCTGACGTCTTGAGGCAGCACCCGGGCCAATACGCGCCATGATCGGCTTCGCGCTGCGGCGCCTGGCCTGGGTGCTGCCGAACATCGTCATCCTGACGTTCCTGCTGTTCGCCACCACCAGCGGGTGGCTCGGCAGCCCCGCGGCGATGATGCTGGGCACCGATGCCTCCCCGGCCGCCATCGCGGAACTCAACGCCCGCTTCGGCTTCGATGATCCGATCGTGGTGCAGTATCTCCGCTGGGCCGGCGGGGCGCTGACGGGCGAATTCGGCCGGTCCTATAGCACGCAACAGCCCGTGGCGGCGATGATCGCGCCGGCCTTTCCCGTGACGCTGGAGCTCGCCTTCTGGGCCATCCTGCTCGCCGTCGTCACCGCCGTCGGCCTCAACAGCCTGGTGGTGGCGCGGGGCCTCATCGGCGCCATCGCGACCGGCTTCAGTATCATCGGCGTTACCATCCCAAACTTCATGCTGGGCGCCACGCTCATCACCATCTTCTCGGTCTGGCTGGGCTGGCTGCCGACCACGGGCTGGGTGCCGTGGGATGAAGGCGCGTTGCTGCACCTCAAGCACTTGATCCTGCCGGTGGTGACGCTCTTCGCCTTCTATTTCGGCTCCTTCAGCATGGTCTACCGCGCGGAATACCGCGCGGTGGAAAGGCAACTCTTCGTCCGCGTCGCCGCCGCCAAGGGGCTGTCCGACAGCGCCGTCTCCTTCCGCCATGTCCTGCCGAGCGCGGTGCTGCCGGTCATCACCTATGTCGGCCTCACCCTTGGCCAGCTGGTCGGCGGCGCGGTGGTGACGGAGACGGTCTTCTCCATCCCCGGCCTCGGGCGGCTGTTTGTCACCGCCATCGGCAGCTACGACTATCCCGTGATGCTCGCGGTCGGCAGCATCATCCTGGTCGGCGTCATGGTGACGAATCTGCTGGCCGATCTCGCGCTCGCCGCCATGAACCCGCAGATCCGGCTGTGAGGGCGCGTCGCGCCCTGGGCGTCACCCTCGTGGCGGTCATCGCGCTGGCGGGGCTGCTCGCGCCCTGGATCGCGCCCTTCGATCCGAATGCCTCCGGCGCCGATGTGCTGTCCGGCGCTACGGCGACGCATTGGATGGGCACCGACGACCTCGGCCGCGATGTCTATTCGCGCGTGCTGCATGGCGCGCGCATCTCGCTCCTCGTCGGCCCGCTCGCGGCGCTGGTCGCCGCCCTCATCGGCGTGCCCTTCGGGCTGCTAGCGGGCTATGCGCGCGGTCGCACCAACCAGTTCCTCGTCCAGGTCATGGACCTGTTCATCGCGCTGCCGAACCTGGTGCTGGCGCTGATCATCACCGTCATGGTCGGCGCCACGCTGCTCAACATCGTCCTCGTGCTCGGCATCGTCATGTGGCCGGAAATGGCGCGGCTGGTGCGCGGCCAGGTGATGAGCCTGCGGGAGACCCCCTTCATCGAGGCCGCTCGCTCCATCGGCTGCAAACCATCCCGCATCCTGATCTTCCATATCTGGCCGAACATCATGCGCATCGTCGCCGCCCAGATGGCCATCGCCGTCTCCGCTGCGATCTTCACCGCGGCCAGCCTGGGCTTCCTCGGCCTCGGCCTGCCGCCGCCGGCGGCGGATTGGGGCAGCATGGTGCAATCGGGCTTCGACTACCTCTCGCTCAATCCGCTGCTGAGCCTGGCGCCCGGCGCCGCCGTGGCGCTGACCGTGCTCGGCTTCTACCTGGTGGGTCGCAGCGTTGAGTGACACCGGTGCGCCCTTGCTGAGGATCGAGGGCCTGCGCACGGTCTTCGGCGGGGCGGGTCTGCCGGATATCGCGGCCGTCGATGGCGTGGACCTGACGGTGGCGCGCGGCCGCACGCTCGGCATCGTCGGCGAAAGCGGCTGCGGGAAATCCATCCTCAGCCTCTCCATCATGCGCCTGCTGCCACCGCAGGGGCGCATCGCCGCGGGGCGCATCCTGTTCGGCGGGCAGGATCTGGCGGCGCTCTCGAACCGGGAGATGCGGCAGGTCCGCGGCCGGCGGATCGCCATGATCTTCCAGGAACCGATGACCAGCCTGAACCCGCTGGCCAGCATCGGCGCCCAGATCGCGGAGGCGATCCGCACGCATGACCGCACCGCTTCCGCGGCCGACCTTCGCGCGCGGGGGATCGAGGCGCTGCGGCGCGTGCGCATCCCCGCCCCCGAACGCCGGATCGACGACTATCCCCACCAGATGTCGGGTGGCATGCGCCAGCGCGTGATGATTGCCATGGCGCTGTCCTGCGCGCCGGATTTGCTGATCGCGGACGAACCGACCACCGCGCTGGATGTCACCGTGCAGGCGCAGGTGCTGGACCTGCTGCGGGATCTGCAGGCGGAGACAGGGATGGCGATCATCCTCATCACCCATGACCTCGGCGTGGTGGCGCGCATGGCCGATGAGGTGGCGGTGATGTATGCCGGCCGCGTCGCGGAACAGGCCGGCACCGCCGCCATCTTCAACGACCCGCAGCACCCCTACACGCTGGGGCTGCTCGGCAGCATTCCCCGCATCGAGGCGCGTCCCGGCCGGCTGCTGGCGATCGAGGGCACAGTCCCCCCACCCTTCGCCCTGCCGCCGGGCTGCCGCTTCGCGCCCCGCTGCGTCTTCGCCGATGCGGATTGCAACACGGCGCCGCCACCCCTGCGGGACATCGCGCCGGGGCAGCGCGTGGCCTGCTTCCGTGCGCCGGTGGAAGACATCGCATGACGCCGCTGCTGGAAGCGATCGACCTGGCCCGCCACTACCCCGTGGGCGGCGGCTTGTTCAGCCGCAAACCCGCCGGCCTGGTCCGTGCCGTCGATGGCGTGTCCTTCACGGTGGCGAAGGGGGAGACGCTGGGCCTGGTCGGTGAATCCGGCTGCGGGAAATCCACCCTCGCCCGCCTGGCGCTGCGCCTCATCGACCCCACCGCCGGAACGCTGCGCTTCGAGGGCCAGGACATCACGCGGCTGGAGGGGGAGGCGATGCGCCGCCTGCGCCCCCGCATGCAGATGGTCTTCCAGGACCCCTTCGCCTCCCTCAACCCGCGCATGACGGTGGCGGAGATCCTGGCGGAGCCGCTGCTGGTGCATGGCATCGGCGATGCCCGCCAGCGCCGGGCGCGGGTGGAGGCGCTGCTGCCGATGGTCGGCCTCGCGCCGCATCACATGGACCGCAAGCCTCATGAATTCAGCGGCGGCCAGCGCCAGCGCATCGGCATCGCCCGCGCTTTGGCGGTGGAGCCATCCCTCATCGTCTGCGACGAACCCGTCAGCGCGCTGGATGTCTCGATCCAGGCGCAGGTGGTGAACCTGCTGAAGGACCTCCAGGCGCGGCTTGGCCTGTCATACCTCTTCATCGCGCATGATCTGGCCGTGGTCCGCCATGTCGCGGACCGCGTGGCGGTGATGGTGCTGGGGCGGATCATGGAGGTCGCGCCGGCGGAGCAGCTCTATGCCCGGCCGAGCCACCCCTATACCCGCATGCTGCTGGCGGCCGTGCCGCGCCCGGACCCGGCCCAGCGGCACCTGCCCAGCGCCGCGCCCGCCCTGGCGGACCTGCCCGGCCCGCTTGCCATCCCCCAGGGCTGCCGCTTCCATCCGCGCTGCCCGATGGCCGTGGAGCAATGCCGGCGAGAGGAACCCAGCCTGGAGCCCCTGCCCGGCTCCCCGGGCCACCTGACCGCCTGCTGGCGCGCCGCGGAACTGCCGGCCTGGATGCCGCCGCCCCAGGCGCCCCCGGCCCCGGCGGCGGCACGGCGCCTGGCGCTCTATGCGGAGCGTCGCGACCAGGCCCGCGACAGCGGCTGATCCCCGCGCGTCAGTCCCGCCAGGGCTGCCGGGCCCAGAGCGCGCGCAACTGCGCATCCTGTTCGAGGAACAGCGATTGCTGCGCCTCCGCCGTCATCGGCCGCAGCGGCAGGTTCAGGCGTTCCGCCGCCGCGATCCAGTCGGGGTCGGCATTCACCGCTGCCAGCACGGCGCGCAGCGGGTCCCGGATCTCGGCCGGCAGGCCCGGCGGCGCGATCAGGCCGCGGGTCGATCCCTGTTCCACCGCGAAGCCCTGTTCGTGCATCGTGGGCACATCGGCCGTGCCGGACCAGCGCCGGGGCCCGCCCTGCGCCAAAGCGCGCAGCGACCCATCCCGCAGCAGGGACTGACCCTCGCTCATGTTGAAGGAACCGACATCGATGCTGCGGGACAGCAGGTTGGTGATGATCGGCGGCGTGCCGTTGAACGGCACGTGGGAGAATTCGACCGAAGCCACGCCCTGAAGCCCCAGCATGATCAGGTGATCGTCGCTGCCCGCCCCGGCGGTGCCGACCGTGACCTGCCCCGGCCGCTGCCGCGCGGCGGCGACCAGATCCGCCACGCTGCGGATCGCGCTGTCCGCCCGCACCCAGAGGCCGCAGGGATCCTCGATGACGTTGCCGAGGAAGGTGAAGTCCTGCACGCGGTAGCGCACCGCGCGTTCGATCGGCAGGACGATGGAATTCGGCGCCTGCGCCGCGCCGATGGTGAAGCCGTCCGGCGCCGCCTGCGCCACGCCTTCGAAGGCCAGCTGGCCGCCGGCCGCGGGGCGGTTGACGACCACGAAGCTGGCGCCCGCCAACCGGCGCGCCATGAAGGGCAGCACGGTGCGCGCCAGCATGTCCATGCCGCCGCCCGGCGGGCCGGAGACCAGCACCTGGATCGGCCGGTCCGCGGGCCAGGCCGCATGGCCGATGCGGGGCGCCGACAGCGCGAGCATCGTCGCGCCCAGGAAATGCCGCCGGTTCATGCTGAAATTCCTCCACCGGCCGTTTCCCCGGCCTGGCGGCAGGAAGCGTAGGAGCGCCGGCGCGGCGCCGCAACGCCGCGTCGGATCAGCCCAGCACGCGCGCCAGCCGCGCCACCGCTTCGCGCGCCAGTTCCGGGCTGATGGCGAAGCAGATGCGGATGAAGCCCTCGCCTTCCGGTCCGAAGGCGGTGCCGGGCGCGACGCCGACCTTGGCTTCCCGCAGCAGGCGGAAAGCCAGGTCCAGGCTCTTCTCCCCCGTCTCCACCCGCGCCATCAGGTAGAAGGCGCCTTCCGGCGGGAAGACGGTCACGCCCTTCAGGCGGGACAGGCCCTCCACCATGATGGCGCGGGCTTCCGCGCAGCGGCCGACCATGGTGCGGATGAAGTCGTCCCCTTCCTCCAGCGCCGTCACCGCGGCGTGCTGGATGAAGGTGGGGATGGACGTCGTGTTGTACTGGCCGAGCTTGCCGAAGGTGGCGGCCAGCCCCTGCGGATAGACGATCCAGCCCGCCCGCCAGCCCGTCATTGCCCAGTTCTTGGAGAAGGTGTTGGTGACGATCAGCCGGTCCGACGGCGTGCTGATCTGCAGGAAGGATGGGGCGATCGCGTTGCCATAGGTGAAGTGGTTGTAGACCTCGTCGGAGATGATCCAGAGGCCCCTCTCCCGCGCCGCCGCCAGCAGCGCCTCCATCTCCCCCATCGGCATCACCCAGCCCGTGGGGTTGGAGGGGGAGTTCACGACGATGATGCGCGTGCGCGGCGTGACGGCCGCCAGGATGTCGGCCAGCGGCAGGGTGAAGCGGCCATTCGCGCTCTGCCGGTAGGGCACCGTCACCGGCACGCCGCCCGTGACGCGCACGGCCTCACCCAGATTGGGCCAGCCGGGGACGGGGATGATGACCTCGTCGCCGGGCTCCAGCAGCGCCTGGCAGGCCTGCATGATGGCGTTCATGCCGCCGGCGGTGATGGCGAAGCGTTCCGGCGCGACCTCCACCCCCCAATGGCGGCGGTGGTAGTCGGACAGCGCCTTGTGCAGGGCCGGGATGCCGCGGGAATAGGTGTAGCGCGTCTCCCCCGCCAGCATGGCGCGGTGCGCGGCCTCCACCACGAAGGGCGGGGTGGGCAGGTCGCCCTCCCCGATCCAGAGCTTGACCACATCGGGGTCGTCCCTTCCCCGGTCGGCGACCATGCCGATCTGGCTGGTGCCGACACCCTGGATGCGGGCGGGCAGGATCTGGGTCAGGTCGGCGGCGGGCTGGTCCATGCGGAAAGGCGTCCCCTGGGCGGAGCGGAGCGGATGCCCCGCGCCCGCCCCGGGGGCAAGCCCCCCCTTACGCCCCCCGGGTTACGTCGCGAGCGCCGCGCGCACCCGGTCCCGCGTGAAGGGCATGCCAGCAAGCCGCCGCCCCGTCGCCGCCAGCACGGCATTGGAGATCGCCGGCGCGACGGTGCCGAGGCCGAGTTCCGCCGCGGGCAGCGGCATCTCCCCGCTGCGGATCAGCCGGACCTGGACCTGGGGCGTGTCGCTGGCGCGCAGCACCTCGTAATCCGAGAAATTCGTCTGCTCCACGGCGCCATCCCGGAAGGTCAGGCGTTCGGTCAGTGCGCTGGACACGCCCCAGAGCAGCGATGCCTCGATCTGGCGCATCGCGTTGCGCGGCTGCACGGCCAGGCCGATATCGGCGGCGCACCACAGGCGCAGCACCCGGATCTGGCCATTGGCGCGGTCCACCGCCACCTCCGCCACCGTGGCGGAGAGCGCTTCGCCGAGCTGCGGCAGGCCGAGCTTGGCGAAGCCGATGCCGAGGCTCGTGCCCTCTCGCCGCCTGCCCCATTCCGCCATGGCGCCGGCGGCTTCCAGCACCGCCTTGGCGCGCGCGTCCTTCAACAGGGCCAGGCGATAGGCCAGCGGATCGGCATTGGCCTGGCGGGCCAGGTCGTCGATCACCGCCTCCACCGCGAAGGCATTGGGCCCGGCACCGATGCCGCGCCAGGGCGCGGTGCGGACGCCGTGCTCGCGGTAGACATGTTCCGTCAGCGCCGCCGGCACGTCGTAATGCGCGACATTGGCGTGGTAGGTGACGATGTGGTCGACGCCGCGCTGGGCATCCAGCCGCGCCCGGCCATAGAGCATCGGCACCACCAGATCCGCCGCCAGCCGGTGCCGCCAGCCCGTGATCTTCCCGGCCGCATCCAGGCCCACATCGATGCGATGCGCGGTCATCGGGCGGACATGGGCGTTGGCGATGTCATCCTCCCGCGTCGCCATCACCTTCACCGGGCGGCCGACGGCCTTGGCGATGGTCACGGCCTCGATCGCGTAGTCGATCGCGGCGCGGCGCCCGAAGCCGCCGCCCATGGTCAGCATGTTGACCTTCACGCGGTCGGCGGGGATGCCGGCGATCTTCGCGGCCTCGTCCCGCACCAGGCTCGGCCATTGCGTGCCGGCCCAGACCTCCGCCGCATCGCCGGTGACATGGGCGACGCAGGTCAGCGGCTCCATCTGCGCGTGGTAGACGTAGTCGCTGGTGAATTCGGCGGTGTGGACGCGCGCGGCGCCGGCGATGGCCTGCGCTGCCTCCCCATTCCGCACCACCGCGACGCCGGCCTTGGCCGTGTCCCGCGCATCGGCGAGGTAGCTGGCGAGCGCGGGTTCCGAGGAATGGCTGGCGCCCTCCCCGGGCGACCAGGTGACGGCCAGCTCCCGCCGCGCCGCCAGCACCGCCTCCACCCGTTCGCCCACGATGGCGACGCCCTGGTCGAGCGGCAGGACATGGGTGATGCCTGGCCGCGCCAGCAGCGCCGCGCCGTTATGCGTCAGCGGCCGCGCGCCGAGGCCGGGGGAGCGCGCGACGGTCGCGTGCAGCATCCCGGGCAGCCGGACATCGATGGCGAAGACCGCCTGGCCGGTGGCCTTGGCCGGCACGTCGAAGCGGGGAACGTCGCGCCCGACCAGGCGGAAGGCGGAAACAGGCTTCAGCGCGGCGGGGGCGATTTCCGGCAGGGTGGCCGGCACGGTGGCGAAGGCAGCGACCTCCCCATAGCCGATCCGGCGGTTGGAGGCGGCGTGCACCACCACGCTCGGCTCCGTCGTCAGCTGATCCACCGGCACGCCCCAGCGGGCGGCGACGGCATCCAGCAATACGCGGCGGGCCTGGGCGCCGGCGATGCGCAGCGGCATCCAGTAGCCGCGGACGGACAGGCTGGCGACGACGAACTGGCTGCGGAAGATCGGGCTGTCATAGGCCGGGCGCACGGGCGCGGTTTCGATCCGGACCTTGCTCCAATCCGCGTCCAGCTCCTCCGCCACGATCAGCGGCAGGGCGGTGTTGGAGGCCTGGCCCATCTCCGGCACCGGGGCCTGGATGGTGATGGTGCCGTCGGGCGCGATGCGGACGTACGCATTCAGGGTCGCCGGGCCGGCGGGCGCGGACTGGGCCTCCGCCGTGCCAGGGCCCGTGAAGGCGCCCGCGAAGGAAAAGGTGAAGGCGAGGCCGGTGCCGAGCAGGCCCCGGCGCGAGAGGGTAATGCCGTCGGTCATGTCAGACGCTCCCCGCGGCCTGTTCGATCGCCTCGACGATCTGGTTATAGGTCGCGCAGCGGCAGAGGTTGCCGTCCATATGCGCCACGATCTCGTCCCGCGTCGGGCGTGGCGTGCGGGCCAGCAGGGTCGCGGCCTGCATGATCTGGCCGGTCTGGCAGTAGCCGCATTGCGGCGCCTCCACCGCCACCCAGGCGCGCAGCAGCGGGTGGTTGGCGCCGCCCGGCAGGCCCTCGATCGTCGTCACCGCCTTGCCCGCGGCCGCGGAGGCCGGGATGGAGCAGGACCGCACGGCCTCACCCTCCAGGTGGACGGTGCAGGCCCCGCAGGCGGCCACGCCGCATCCATATTTGGTGCCGGTCAGGCCCAGATGTTCCCGCAGGACCCAGAGCAGCGGCGTTTCCGGCTCCGCCGCGACCGTGACGGCCCGGTTGTTGACCGTGAGCGAGATCATGACGTTTCTCCATCCTGTCCAGCGGCCTTCATCGGGCCGTCCAGGGCCCGCGGGCACCGCGCGCACACATGGATGAACCGTCATGGGCCGTCAATCGAAGGTTGCGGTCAGCCCCGTCAGGTCGCCGTCATTGCGCTGGGGACGGGTGGCCGGTAAAGCTGGCGGCCCCGCCGGCGCGCCCGGACGGCCTCGGCGGACGGCACCAGGTGGCGATGGATGGGCTGCTATCACTACAACCTCGGCTCGTTGTTCGCCGAACGGGCCGGCCTGGCCGCCGAAGCCCCGGCGCTCCGCTACCCCGGGGGCGCCATCTCCCATGCCCGGCTGCTCGCGGATGCCGAAGGGCAGGCCGGGGTACTGCTGCGCCAGGGGCTCTTGCGCGGGGACGTCATCGCCATCGCCCACAACAAGGCGGCACCATCCTACGCGCTGATGCTGGGCGCGCTGCGGATCGGCGTGCCCTATGTGGCCATCGACACCGCATCCCCCGCCGCCCGCAACGCCCATATCCTGCGGATCAGCGGCGCGCGCCTGCTGTTCGTGGATGAGGCGGAACACCTGCCCGCCATGCAGGGCCTGGCGGCGGAGGTCGGCATCCCCGCCCTGCCGCTGGGCGGCGCCACCCCCCCACTGACGGAAGCCGATCGCCTGGCCCAGCAGGACGCCATGGCGGCGGTGGATGGCGCCTGCATCGCCTACGTCATGTTCACCTCCGGCTCCACCGGCATGCCCAAGGGCGTGGCGGTGACGCACCAGAACGTGCTGCACTTCATCGAATGGGGAAGGCAGCGCTTCGGCATCGGGCCGGGCGACAATTTCGCCAATCTCAGCCCGATGTATTTCGACAATTCGGTCTTCGACTTCTATGTCGGGCTGTTCAACGGCGCGGCGCTGACGCCGGTGCATCGCCGCCTGCTGACCGCCCCCGCCGCGCTGGTCGCGCATGTCGCGGGGATGGGATGCACCATCTGGTTCTCCGTCCCGTCGCTGCTGATCTACCTGGCGACGATGAAGGCGCTGACCGCCACCGCGCTGCCCGCGCTGCGCCGCATCATCTTCGGCGGCGAAGGCTATCCGAAGACGGAACTGGTGAAGCTGCATCGGATGTTCGGCCGGCAGGCGCAGCTCGTTAACGTCTATGGCCCCACCGAATGCACCTGCATCTGCAGCGCGCATGACATCACCGATGCGGATTTCGAGGACATGGCCGGGCTGCCCACGCTCGGCCGCCTCAATCCCAATTTCGACCACCTGGTCCTGGACGAGGATGGCGCGCCGGCGGAACAGGGGGAGCTCTGCCTCATCGGCCCCAACGTCGCCGCCGGCTACTTCAACGACCCCGATCGCAGCGCCGCCGCCTTCGTGACGCTGACGGACCCCGCCCGCTTCATGAAGCGGATGTACCGCACCGGCGATTTGGTGCGGCGCGATGCCGGCCTGCTGCACTTCGTCGGCCGCAAGGACAACCAGGTGAAGCACATGGGCTACCGGATCGAGCTGGAGGAGGTGGAGCATGGCCTCGCGCGGCTGCCCGGCGTGTTCCAGGCGGCCGTGATCTACCAGCGGACGAATGCGGCCTATGGCAAGCTCATCGGCTTCGTGGCAACCAGCGGGGCGGCGGAGGAAGCGGCGCTGCGCCAGCAGCTTTCGCAGCACCTGCCGGACTACATGATCCCGAGCCGCATCATCCTGACCGACCATCTGCCGAAAAGCCCGAACGGCAAGGTCGATCGCCAGCGCCTGGCCGCGCTGCTGCCGGAGCACGCCGGTTGACCCGCGCCGGACAGGGGACGGAACACCCGCATGACTGACCAACCCGCCATCAACGCGAATTTCGAGAGCTTCTACGCGAAGCGGGCGGGGGCGCGGACCTACCCCACCGAATTCGTCGTGCGCATCTTCCTGGCGCAGTATCCGGGGCTCCGCTTTGCCAAGCCCGCACCCGGCGCGCGCATCCTGGACGTGGCCTTCGGCGACGGGCGCAACACGGGGTTCCTCTGCGAACAGGGCTTCGACGTCAGCGGGATCGAGATCACCCAGGGCATCGTGGACCAGACCACCGCCCGCCTGGCCGGCCAGGGGCTGAAGGCCGATCTGCGGGTGGGGCGGAACACCAGCATCCCTTTCCCCGATGCCAGCTTCGACGTGATCCTGGCCTGCGCCTGCTGCTACTATTGCGACGAGGGCGAGGCGATGCGCGACAATCTGCGCGAATACGCCCGCGTCCTGAAGCCCGGCGGCACGCTCATCGCCTCCGTCGCCGACCGCGCCTCCTACATCTTCCAGGGCGCGGAGGAACTGCCCGACGGGTCCTGCCGCATCGCGCAGGATCACTACGGCAACCGCGTCGGCTACCGGCTGCACGGCTTCGCGGACCGCGCGGGGCTGGAGGCGTATTTCAGCCCGACATTCCAGGATTTCTCGTTCGGCCATGCCAGCAACGACTATTTCGGAATCGGCGAGAAGCTGTTCTGGATCGTCTGCCGCAGAACATAGGATCGCGCCGATGCCGACCATGATCGACTTCCGCTGCCCGCATCCCGGCTGCCACGCCGCCATGGCGGAGGCCGCCGACGGCACCGGCCTGGTCTGCGCCGCCGGCCACGCCTTCCCCCACGCGCCCGGCACGCGCATCCCGGTCTTCGCGGAAGCGGCCGCGGGCAGCAGCGAGTATTCGATCGTCGATGCCGCGGCGTTCCACGACAACGCGTTGCGCTGGCTCTTCGCCACCTTCGGCACGGATGAGGCGACGCTGCGGGAAAGGCTGGTCGCGCGGCTCGGCCTGCGGCCCGGGCAATCTGTGCTGGTCACGGGTGCCGGCGCGGGCAACGACCTGCCCCATATCGCCGAAAAGCTGGAAGGGCGCGGCGCCATCCATGCGCAGGACATCGCCAGCCCCATGCTGCTGGCCGGCGCGCAGCGCTGCGGGGATGCCATCGCCGCGCAGGGCATCGACATCCGCTTTTCCGTCTGCGACGCGACGCGCCTGCCCTATGACGACGCGGTCTTCGACGCCGCCTACCATTATGGCGGCATCAACCTCTTCTCCAGCATCGCCGATGGCATCGCGGAGATGAACCGGGTGGTGAAGCCCGGCGGCAAGGTCGTCATCGCCGATGAAGGCATGGGCGCCTGGCTGCTGAAGTCGGAACTCGGCCGCGCGCTGATCGCCAACAACGCGCTCTACGCCCATCAGGCGCCGCTGGCGCTGCTGCCGGAGACGGCGCGCGACGTCACCCTCTCCTTCGAACTGCACAACTGCTTCTACGTCATCGACTTCACCGTGGGCGACGGGCTGCTGCCCATCGACCTGGACGTGCCCCATGTCGGCCGCCGCGGCGGCAGCATCCGCAAGCGCTTCGCGGGGCAGTTGGAAGGCGTCGATCCCGCGCTGAAGGAGGCGATCTACCGCAAGGCGGAGGAGGCCGGGATCAGCCGCGTGGAGTTCCTTGAGACGGCGCTGCGCGCCGCGCTGGAACGCTGACCATGCATCCGCTGCGGCGGTCGCTGGAATCGGGGCGGCCCTTCGCCTGGCGGAAGGCGGGGCGCATCCATGAACCCTCGATGCCCGGCTTCACCCACGGGTCGCATCCCTGCGCCATCCACCAGCAGGGCGACCGCTTCGTCATCGCCTTCACCGCCCGCGACGCGCAGCAACGCTCGCAGGCCTTCCTCTCCCGCGCCACCATCCGCGACGGGGCGATGACGCTGGAGGGCACGCCCAAGCTGGTAATGACGCATGGCGCGCCCGGCACCTTCGATTGCGATGGCGTCATCGGTGTCTGCATCGTGCCGGATGGCGGGCGGACCTACCTGTACTATGTCGGCTGGCAGAACCTGCCGGAGGGGATGTGGATCTGCGACACCGGGCGCGCGATCCTCGACCTCGACAACCTGACCTGCAGGCGGGAATTCGCCGGCCCCGTACTGGGGCGGGACAAGGCCAACCCGCTATTCGCCGCCGCCACCGCCATCCTGGTGGAGGATGGTCGCTGGCGCACCTGGTACAATTCCGGGATCAGCTGGACGCGGACAGATGCCGGCTGGCTGCACCATTACGGCATCCACCACGCCCATTCGCGGGATGGCGTGGACTGGGTCTGCGATCCCGGCCTGGTGCTGCCCTTCAAGGACGAACACGAATACGCCTTCGGCCGGCCTACGGTGATCCGGCGCGACGGCATCCTGTTCATGTGGTTCGCCCACCGCGCTTCCCCGGGCATCGCCACCTACCGCATCGGCTTCGCCCATTCGCGCGACGGCATCCACTGGACCCGGCGCGACGATCTGGCCGGCATCGACGTCTCCGCCGATGGTTGGGACAGCGAGATGATCTGCTATCCCTATGTCTTCGAGCATGGGAGTCGCCTGTACATGCTGTACAACGGCAATGGCTACGGCCGGACCGGCTTCGGCCTCGCGGTGCTGGATGACACGGTGGTGGACGGGGTGGTGCCGGACGACACGGTGGTAGACGACGCATCGGTGGACAGGGCGCCGCGGGATAAGGGGGCCGGCCCGGCATGAAGCGCATCGTTCTCGCGGGCAATGCCGTGACGGCGGAGATCCTGGCCCGCTACCTCCAGGCCGATCCGCGCTACCAGGTCATCGGCCTGACCGTCGATGATGCCTATGTCGAGGGCGGCAGCCGCTTCGACCTGCCCGTCATCGGCCTGTCCCGGCTGGCGGAGACCTTCCCGGCCGCGGATTGCGCCATCGTCATGGCCATGGGCTACGGCATGGTGAACGCCCACCGCCGGTCCATGTTCGAACGGCTGAAGGCCACGGGCTACGGGATCGAGACCTACCTACACCCCCAGGCCATGATCCACACCGCCCATCCCATCGGGGAAGGCAGCGTGATCCTGCCTGGTGCGCTGGTGGAGCCAGAGGTGCGGATCGGCGCCGACACGATGATCTGGGGCAATGTCACGGTGGCGCACCACGCGACCGTGGGCGACCATGCCTGGATCGCATCGGGCGCCGTCATCTCCGGCAAGGCCGTCATCGGCGACCAGTGCTTCATCGGCGTGAACGCCACCATCGTGAATGCGGTGACGGTCGGCGCGGCGACCATCGTGGGCGGCGGCGCCCTCATCACCCGGGACTTGGAGCCCGACACCGTGCACCTGGCGCGATCGGCGGAGAAGTTCCGCTTCGGTGCCCAGGACTACGCCAGGCATTTCGGATTCTGACATGAACAAGCGCCTCGCCACACTGCTGTCGGATGTGCTCGGCATCCGCCCCGCCGACCTCCGCATCGACCTGCCGCGATCGGCGATCGCGAGCTGGGATTCGCTGAAGCAGATGGATCTCGTCACCTCCCTCGAACGGGAATACGGGATCGAGCTGGAACTGGCGGACATCATCCGGTTGGATTCCATCACGAACATCGTCGCCGTGCTGGCCGACAAGGGCATCGATCTTGCGGATTGAGGGCGCCATCGTCCTCGTCACCGGCGCAGCGCGCGGCCTCGGCCTCGCCATCGCCTCGCATCTGCACGGCCGTGGCGCGACCGTCATCGCCGCGGATATCGACGCCGCCGCGCTGGCCGCCCTGCCGGAGGGCATCGGGGCCGCGACGGTGGACATCACCGACCCCGAAGCGGTCGCCGCCTGCGTCAGGGATGTCTGGGCCCGGCATGGCCGCATCGATGTCCTGGTCAACAATGCCGGCGCCATCCATTCGGAGCCGATGATCGACATCATGCGCCCCGACGCCATGATGCATGACCTCGGCCGCTTCCGGCGCTGCCTGGCCGCCAACCTTGAATCCGTCTTCATCATGACATCGGCGGTGGTGGAACAGATGGCCCGCCGGCGCGTCCGCGGCCTGGTCGTCAACATCAGTTCCATCAGCGCGCGGGGCAATGCGGGGCAGACCGCCTATGCCGCGGCCAAGGCTGGCGTGAACGCCATGACCGTGACCTGGGCCAAGGAATGGGGCGCCTTCGGCATCCGCTGCAACGCCGTGGCGCCAGGCTTCATCGACACGCCCTCCACCCGCGCCGCGCTGTCTCCGCCCCATCTCAAGCATGTCGAGACCAGCACGCCGCTGCGGCGCCTCGGCCGGGCGGAGGAGGTGGCGCAGGCGGTGGGGAGCCTCGTCGAGAACGACTTCGTCAATGGCATCGTCCTCGATGTCCATGGCGGTCTGTCGATCTGACGATGCAGCGCCTTGCCCCTGGCGCGGCCGGCGCGCTGCTGCCGCGCTACCTGGCGCAGCCCGCCTTCTTCCCGCTGATCGCCGCGGTGCTGGAAGACCGGCAGGACGGCACGGTGCTGGTGGATGATCCCGCCAACCCGCGCCAGGCCTATGTCGAGCACCGCTTCGGCTTCGCCCAGGCCTTCGGGGATGCCAGCCCGGCCTTCGAGGCTGCCCTCGACGCTTACCTGACCGATCGCCGCGGCTTCGCGGTGGAGAAGGTGCGGCTCTACACCCCCCTGCTGCCTGCTTGCCTCGCCGCACCCGCCTTCCAGCCGATGCGGTCGGAACGGCAGCGCTACCGCCTCCCGATGCCGCCGGCGATGATGCCGGCGGGGGAAGCGCGGCCCGCGACCCTGGCGGATGCGGCGGAACTGCAGGCGCGCTTCGGCATCGTGACGCGGTTCTGGCGCAGCCCGGCGGATTTCGTCGCGGGCGCGCAGGCGCAGTTGATCCGGCGGGATGGCCAGGTCGCCGCGCTCTGCTACGCAGCCGCGACCGGCGGCGGCAGGGCGGAGATCGATGTGCTGACCGATCCGGCCTTCCGCCGGCAGGGGCTGGCGCGGCAGGCCGTGGGCGCCTTCATCGCGGCCTGCGCGGCGGCAAGGCTGGAACCCGTCTGGGACGCCTTCACCAACAACCTTCCCTCGGTGCGCACCGCGCTCTCGATGGGGTTCAGGCCCGAAAGCGCGCCCTATGCCTTCTTCACCATCCCCCGCGCCTGATCGCGGCGGCATCACCGGGGGCGCGCCGCATGACCGCATCGCTTGACGCCGCGATCACGGCGCTGATGAGCCTCGGCGGGGTTGCCGCGCGCGAACGCCATGACGAATTCCTGGCCAGCCTGGTCACGGTGCTGGAGGCACCGCCGCATGCCATCGCCGATCCCGTGCGGTACCAGGCCGCGCTCAGCCACGGCTTCGCCTATTATTTCTGGAAATGGGACCCGCGCGGCGTCGGGCTCTATGACCCCGTCTGCCGCGCCATCGCCCATTGGGCGTCGCAGCCCCAGCCGCCCGTCGGCCTGCTCTGCGAACTCGTGGACTTCGTCTATTTCCTCGTCTGGTGCTTCGAGGATTCCAGCACGCGGCAATGCGAACGCCTGGTGGGACCGCTGCGCGCGGCCGCCGAGGGTTTCGCCCGGGGCGCCCCCCCGCGCCGCCTGCCGCCGCCCCCGGCGGAGGACCGCCCGGCCCTGCGCATCGCCTGGCTCGGCATGTTCGCGCAGACCGACAGCCCGATGAGCATCGCGCTGCGGGCCGTGGCGCCGGCCCTGAAGGCCAGGGGCCATCACCTCGACGTCTATGCCTGGCGCTTCATCGACGATCCGTTCCGCCAGCACCTGAAGGATTGCGGCGCGGCGCTGCATGAAGTCTCGGGGGGCTCTGCCGCCGACATCATCGGCGCGGTGGAGGCGCAGGCCCGTCTGGCGCCACCGGATGTCGTCGTCTCCGACATGAACAACGGGGTGCCGACGGCGCTCTTCTCTCGCCACCTGGCGCCGGTGCAGATCTTCCTGCAGGCGGGGATGCCGGCCTGGCCGGTGCCCCATCTCAACGGCGTCTTCAACAGCTTCGGCTTCGACCCGGCGAAGGCTGGCTGGGGCGATGCCGCCATGCTCCGCATCGACGCACCCTGGGACCTTCCCGCCCTGACGCCGGCGGTGACGGAGGCCGAGATCGCGGCCGAACGCGCACTGCTGCCGCAGGGCACGCGGCTGGTCGGCAGCTATGGGCGCTTCTCCAAGGTAACGCTGCCCTACCTCCAGGCGGTGGAGCGGATCCTGCTGCGCTGCCCGGATGTCAGCTTCGTACTGGGGGGCACCGGCGATGCCGCGCATGTGAAGGCCTTCATGGCGGGAAGCCCGGTGGGGGCGCGCATCGCGTTGCAGGAACGCTGGGTCAACGGCCATGTCTGGGGCCATATCCTGGAGCTGCTGCTGGACACCTGGCCCGTCACCGGCGGCGTCTCGGCGCGGGAGATGCTGGCGAAGGGCAGGCCCGTCGTCACCTGCCACAGCCCGGAAATGCCGGCGATGAATGCCCAGCGGGACCAGGCCCTGGTGGCGCGCGACTGGGACGGCTTCGTGGACATCGCCGCGCAGCTGCTGCAAGACCGGGCGGCCTATGAGGCGGCCTCCTCGCGCGCGGCCGCCCTCGTCCGGCGCTTCAGCGAAGCGAAGACCTTCGAGGCGGAGTTGGACGCCGATATCAGGCTGGCGGTGCGTCATGCCCGGCAGCAGCGGTCGGGCTTCAGCCGGATGCTGACCGGGTTCAAGGGCCTGCTGGGCCGCGGAAAGGCCTGAAGGGACATGAAGGCGGACATGGACATCATGCGGGACAGCTTCGATGCCGGCCTCATCCCCGGCATGCGCGATCGCCTGGCGGAGGGCTATGCCCGGTTCCGGGCCGCGGAGGCCCGGGCCATCGCGCAGGCCGCGCCACCCGAGGCGGGCGGCACGCTGGGCCGATACCGCCTGCGCGATTGCCCCGCCTGCGGCACCGCGGCGCCGACGGCCACGGTGCTGCGCAACCACGGCCTCGACCTGCTCACCTGCCCCGGTTGCGGCCTGACCTATACGCGGCAGGTGATGGAGGAAAGCGCCGATGCCGCGCGGTACCAGGCCTCCGAACTCGATATAGAGGCGATGCGCCTGCGCTCCTCCGGCCCCTATCTGGAGCTGGAGAGCGCCCGCGCGCGCTACTACCTGGCCCGCCTGGCGGAACACGGGGGCGTGGGCGGCACGCTGCTCGACATCGGCTGCGGCACCGGCACCACGCTGGTGGAGGCGCAGGCATTGGGATGGACGGTGCTGGGGCTGGAACCCGGCCGCGCCGCCGCCGCCGTGGCGCGGGACCGGCTTGGCCCCAAGGGCCGGGACCGTGTGATCGAGGGGTATTTCCCCGATGACCTGCCCGCCGCGGAACGCCGCTTCGACGCCATCGCCATCCTCGACGTGCTGGAGCATTTCGTGGATCCCGTCGCCTTCCTGGGCACGATCCTGCGCCACCTGGCGCCTGGCGGGCGGCTTTTCGTCCAGGTGCCGAACTGGGACAGCCTGCTGGTGCAGCTGGAAGGCACCGCCAGCTCCGTCATCTGCACCGGGCATTGGAGCCATTTCACCCCGGCGACGCTGCCGGCGGTGCTGGCACGCGGCGGCTTCCGCTGCCTGCATGTGGAGACGGTGGTGAGCGAGGTGGACCGCATCGCGGCCTTTTCGCCAGAGGCCCAGCGCGCCGCGGTCGCCCGGTTGCGGCCCGGTGCGGTCGGGGCCGCCTGGCCGGAGGACCACGGGGCCATCAAGGCGGGGCGGCTGCACGAATTGGGGCTGAGCTACAAGCTGATCGGCGTCTTCGCGCCCGCCTGATCGGGGGCAGCCCAACCGGCGTCAGGCCGCATCCATGCTGGGGTTGTCGCCGGCCCCTGGCGGAATGCAGTGAGCGATCAGCCGCCCATGCGCCCGCTGCCGCTGCCACGGTCTGCGGGAGATCGTTATTGATCGGGCTGGTTGCTGTTTGTGCTGCAGCGTTCTGCGCACGAAAAAGCCGCCGGACATTGCTGTCGGGCGGCTGTTTGGTGG
>NZ_JBHYGL010000035.1:0-5706 GCF_051859025.1 Falsiroseomonas sp.
GGCACGGGCTGCGGCGGCTATGTCGTCGGCCAGACGGTGAAGCTGCTGAAGGAGCATCACCTGCTGGAAGACACGGATATCGTGATCTTCGACGTGCTGGGCGACGTGGTCTGCGGCGGCTTCGCGGCGCCCCTGCTGCATGCCGATCGCGGCGTGATCGTCGCGGCGAATGACTTCGACAGCATCTTCGCGATGAACCGCATCGTCGCCGCCATCAAGGCGAAGTCCGCCAATTACGGCGTCCGGCTGGGTGGCGTGATCGTCAACCGGTCGAAGGACACCGACCAGATCCAGAAGTACAACGACGCGACCGGCATGAAGATGCTGGCGCACCTTCCGGACCTCGACGTGATCCGCCGCTCCCGCCTCAAGAAGGCGACGCTGTTCGACATGGACAGCTCCCCGGAAGTCGAGGGCGTGCGCGCGGAATACCTGCGCCTCGCCGCCGGCCTCCTCGCCGGCGTCACGCCGCTGGATGCCACGCCGCTGAAGGATCGGGAGATCTTCGACCTGCTGGGGTATGACTGACATGCCGACCGCGACCTACCAGACGCGCCGGGGCGAGCTTGAGACCTACTTCGACCGCACCGCGGTCAAGGCGTGGGAGAGGCTGACCTCCGACGCCCCGGTAGGGCGCATCCGCGCCACGGTGCGGAAGGGGCGGGAGGAGATGCGCAACACGCTCCTCTCCTGGCTGCCCGGGGATCTGGCCACGCGCCGTGTCCTCGATGCGGGTTGCGGCACCGGCGCGCTGGCGGTGGAAGCCGCGCGGCGCGGCGCGGATGTCGTGGCCGTCGACATCTCCCCCACCCTGGTGGAACTCGGCCGCGCGCGGACCGAGGGCAAGCACGGCGCCGGCCAGGTGACCTTCCATGTCGGCGACATGCTCGATGAGGGCTTCGGCCGCTTCGACCACATCGTCGCCATGGACATCCTGATCCACTACCAGCCCGCGGATGTGACCCGCGTGCTGGGCATGCTGGCGCGGCGCACCACCTCCTCCATCGTCTTCACCTTCGCACCCCGGACGAAGCTGCTGGCCGCCATGCACAATGTGGGCAAGCTGTTTCCGCGCGGCGATCGCGCCCCTTCCATCGTCCCCGTCGCGCCCGCGCATCTGCGCGCGCTGATCGAGGCCGACCCCGCGCTGCGCGACTGGACCATCGGGCGGGAGAAGCGGGTCGCCGGCGGCTTCTACATCTCCCAGGCGCTGGAGCTGCGACGGAAATGAGCAAGCAGCCCGGCCGCGTCATCCGTCTCTGGCAGGGCGTGGGGCCGCATCTGCTGCCCTTCGCCAGCGCCACCTCCGAACGGTTGCCGATGTCGCGCCTGCTGCGCCTGTCGCTGTTCCAGATTTCCTGCGGCATGGCGGCGATCCTGCTGGTCGGCACGCTGAACCGCGTGATGATCGTGGAGTTGAAGGTGCCGGCCTGGCTGGTTGCCAGCATGGTTGCCCTGCCGCTGGTCTTCGCGCCGCTCCGCGCGCTGATCGGCTTCCGGTCGGACAACTACAAATCCGTGCTCGGCTGGAAGCGCGTACCATACCTCTGGCTCGGCACGACGATCCAGTTCGGCGGGCTCGCCATGATGCCCTTCGCGCTGCTGGTGCTGTCCGGCGATACCTGGGCCGATCCCTGGGCCGGGCAACTCGCCGCCGCGATCGCCTTCCTGATGACGGGCGCCGGCATGCACATGGTGCAGACCGTGGGCCTGGCGCTGGCGACCGATTTGTCCCCGCGCGACCAGCAGCCCAATGTCGTCGCCATGCTCTCCGCCATGCAGTTGTTCGGCATGGTGCTCGCGGGGCTGATCTTCGGCGCACTGCTGGCGGATTTCTCGCAGCTCCGGCTGATCCAGGTGGTGCAGGGCGCCGCCGCGCTGACGCTGATCCTGAACTTCGTCGCCGCCTGGCAGCAGGAAGCGCGCGACCCGACGCGCACGGCGAAGACCGATGCGGAGGAGCCGGGCTTCCTGGAAAGCTTCCGCATGCTGCGCCGGACCGGCCCCTGGAACCGCCGGCTGCTTGGCGCCGGGCTCGGCACCGCCGGCTTCGCCATGCAGGATGTGCTGCTCGAACCCTATGGCGGCCAGATCCTTGGCCTGTCGGTCGGCGGCACCACGGCGCTGTCGGCGTGCCTCGCCGCCGCGGCGGTCTGCGGCTTCCTGCGCGCCGCGCGGCGGCTCAGCCAGGGGACGGATGCGCACATGGTCGCGGCGCATGGGGGGTTGTTCGGCATCGCCGGCTTCAGCCTGATCGTCCTGGCCGCGCCCTTCGAGACGACGCTGATCTTCGCGATGGGCGTGGCCCTCATCGGCTTCGGTGCCGGGCTCTTCGGCCATGCGACGCTGACCGCCTGCATGGCGGCCGCGCCGCCGGAACAGACGGGCCTGGCGCTGGGCGTCTGGGGCGCGGTCCAGGCCACCGCGGCGGGCTGCGCCATGGCCTTCGGCGGCGGGCTTCGCGATGGCATTTCCGCGCTGGCGGAATCCGGCGCGCTCGGCGATGGCTATACCGGGCCTGCCACCGGCTACATCGGCGTCTATCTCATCGAGATCGCGCTGCTCTTCGTCACTCTTGCCGTCGTCGGTCCCCTGGTGCGCAGGCAGCGCCAGGTGGCCGCACGGCCCGTCACCGGGACCGGCCTTGCCGGCCCCGCGCCTGTGTAACCCGTCAGGATCCAAGGAAGCGGAGGCCGCATGTCCACGCCCGTCAATTTCGATATCGCCGCGATGTCGCTCTATGCCTTTTTCGCCTTCTTCACGGGGCTGGTGCTCTGGCTCCACCGTGAAGGGAAGCGGGAAGGCTATCCGCTGGTGTCCGACCGGCCGGACAAGCCGCTGCGCGCTCCCATCCAGGGCTTCCCTGGCGTGCCGGAGCTCAAGGTGTTCAAGCTGGCGCATCCCGACCACTTCCCCGCGCGGGAAGCGGAGCGTGATGTCAGCGCCCATGTGGTCGCGGCGGACCCCTACCCGGGCGCACCGCTGATCCCCACGGGCAATGCGATGCAGGATGGCGTCGGCCCGGCCTCCTGGGCCAATCGCGCCGATGTGCCGGACATGACCTATGACGACAACGTGCCGAAGATCGTGCCGCTGCGCGCCGCGCCGGGCTGGGTGGTGGACGAGGCCTGCCCCGATCCCCGCGGCAAGCCGGTTCGCACGCTGGATGGCAAGATCGCCGCCGTGGTCGTGGACCTCTGGGTGGACAAGTCCGAATACATCCTCCGCTACCTCGAGGTTGAGGTGACCGGGAGCGACCGCCGCGTGCTCGTGCCGATGTTCCTCGCCACCGTGAACAGCAACGGTGTGGTCCGGGTCGTCTCCGTCACGGCGGAACAGCTGGCCGGCGCGCCGGGCATCCGGAACCCCGAGCAGATCACGCTGCTGGAGGAGGACAAGGTGGCCGCCTATTTCGGCGGTGGCCACTTCTACGCCACGCCGGAGCGCAGCGAGCCCTTCGTATGACCAGCACGAAGAAGCTGCCGATCTTCGAGCATGACGGGGAGCCCATTCCGGGCCTCCCGGCCGTGCTGCCGGAGGGCGAGGTCATCCTCTGGCAGGGCGCCCCGCGCTGGGGTGGCATCGCGCGCCGCGCGCTCCATCTCCGTGCCCTCGCCCTCTACTTCGCCTTCATCGGCGTGCTGCGCGGCACGGCGATGGCGGCGGAGGGTGCCTCCACCAGCGATGCGGTGCTGGGCGGCCTGCTGATGCTGCTGGTGGGCGCGGTGCCCATCGGCCTGCTGGCGGCCTTCGCCATCCTTGCGGCGAAGACCTCGCTCTACACCATCACCAACCGTCGCGTCGTGATGCGCGTCGGCGTCGCCTTGCCCATGACCATCAGCCTGCCCTTCGCCCTGATGCAGAGCGCGGGCGTGGTGAAGCACGGCGATGGCACGGGCGACATCAGCATGACCCTGGCCAAGCCGCACCGCGTCGCCTGGATTGCGATCTGGCCCCACACGAAAAGCTTCCGTGTTGCGCGGCCAGAGCCCACACTGCGGGCGCTGGCCGATGCGGACCAGGCCGCGCAGATTCTCGCAAGGGCGCTCGCCGCCCATGCGGCGATGCCGGTCCCCGCCATGGCGGCCGACAGCAACCGCCAGACCGCGCGCCCCGGCGCCGCGGCCCTGGCCTGAGAAGGGGAGGGGGGGACGATGACACAGGCGATACGGCACCCGCTTTCCGGCAAGGGGCCGATCCTCGGCGCCGCGCTGCTCATCGCCGCGACCCTCGCGCTGACGACGATGCCGCCCATCGGCGGTGGCGTGCAGTATGAAGGCCACGCGAATGCGCAGCGGGACCTGCTGTTCACCGATCGTGCCGATGGCGGCGTCATCGTCACCGATGCGCGCAGCGGCCAGCCGATCGGCGAACTCGCGCCGGGCGAGGATGGCTTCATCCGCGGCGCGCTGCGTGGCCTGGTGCGCGAACGCCGGATCGGCGGTATCGGCCAGGAGACTCCCTTCCGCCTCACCGGCTGGTCCGATGGCCGGCTGACGCTGGAAGATCCCGCAACCCACACGCGGCTGGACCTGGCCGCCTACGGCACGACCAATGCCGAAGCCTTCGCACGTTTCCTGTTAACCAAGGAGAACCAGAGATGAACGGCCACTGGGGAGTGGGCCGGGCGATCTTCGGTGGGAATGAAACCCTCGAAGTGCCCTGTTCAGTGGATATCGAACGCACCGCCGACAGCTTCCATGCCTATGCGGTGCCGGAGGACGTGTTCCTCAATCCCGGCGACCAGGTGATCGTGCACGGCACGACCGGCCGCGTGGAATTCGGCGAACGCTATACCTTCGAGACGAGTGCGACCGTGATCCGCGCCAACGCCTTCCAGCGTTTCTGGACGCAATGGGTCGCGATCTTCGAACTGACCGAGCTCTACCATTGCGGTTTCGAAGCGCGGGAGGGCACGTGATGGACTCGCTCCCCCCCAGCGGCCTCACCGCCAATGGCATGACGCCGGGCGGCCGCCCCGATGCCGATGGCGTCGCGACGCAAATGGCGCTGACCGAGACGGTGCTGTCGCCCCGCTTCTACACCACCGATTTCGCCGCGATGGACAAGATCAGCATCGAGCCCGTGCGCGAGCAGTGGGACAAGATGATGGCGGAATTCCACGCCGACCCGAATCGCGGCCACTTCACCCGCACGGCGGAATTCGACGAGTTCGACCTGAAGGCCCTGCCGGAGCCGCTGCAGAAGGAATTGCTCGAATTCCTGGTCAGCTCCGTCACCGCCGAATTCTCGGGCTGCGTCCTCTACGCCGAGATCAAGAAGCGCGTCACGAATCCCGACATGAAGGACATCTTCAGCGTCATGGCGCGGGATGAAAGCCGGCACGCCGGCTTCATCAACGACGCGCTGAAGGATCTCGGCGTCGGCGTGGACCTCGGCTTCCTGACCAAGGCCAAGAAGTACCACTACTTCCAGCCGAAGTTCATCTTCTACGCCACCTACCTGAGCGAGAAGATCGGCTACGCCCGCTACATCACCATCTTCCGCCAGTTCGAACGCCACCCGGAACTGCGCTTCCACCCGATCTTCAAGTGGTTCGAGAACTGGTGCAACGACGAGTTCCGGCATGGCGAGGCCTTCGCCCTGCTGATGCGCGCCAACCCGCATCTGCTGCACGGCTTCAATACCTACTGGGTGCGGTTCTTCCAGCTGGCGGTCTTCGCCACCATGTATGTGCGCGACCAT
>NZ_JBHYGL010000036.1:0-2936 GCF_051859025.1 Falsiroseomonas sp.
TCATGGCGGAGATCTCGGCCGCGTCGCAGGAACAATCGGCGGGGATCGAGCAGGTTAACGTCGCAGTCGCACAGATGGACAAGATTACCCAGCAGAACTCGGCGCTGGTCGAGGAAGCAGCGGCCGCGGCGAAGTCCATGGAGCAGCAGTCGGACACGCTGATGCAGATGGTGTCCGCCTTCAAGCTCGACGAGGGCAAAGCTTCGCCAGCATCGCCGCAGCGCACGGCTTCTGCGCCGGCACCGGTGGCGCGGCGGTCAGCCCGCGTCGCGACGAAGGCCAGCGACGAGGACTGGCGGGCATTCTGACGGTCCCGGGACGGGATTCGGGTTGAAGGCGCAATGAAGGGGTCTGGTGCCGGGGTGTCCGGCACCGCCCCAAGGCAGGAAGGCTGTGATGCAGACATCGATGCAGCCCCGGATCGCCGGGATCGAGGCGCAAGCGCGAGGCCTGGCGATGGCGGCGGGCGCCGATGCCGGTGCGGGTGTGACGCAATACATCACCTGCACGCTGGGCGATGCGGAATACGGGATCGACATCCTGTCGGTGCGGGAGATCAAGGGCTGGTCGGAGACGACTGCACTGCCGCACGCGCCGGCCTGGGTGCGGGGCGTGATCAACCTGCGCGGTACCATCGTGCCGATCCTCGACCTGCGGTCCCGCTTCGGGCTGGGGCAGACGGCGGCGACGGCGATGCATGTGGTGGTGATCATCCAGACGGCGACGCGGATGGCGGGGCTGCTGGTGGACAGCGTGTCCGACATCATCACCGTCGGCGCGGAGGAAGTCCGGGCCGTGCCGGAAGTCGGCATGAGCGTGCCGGAACGGCTGCTGTCGGGCCTCATCCCGCGTGAGGGCGCCATGGTTTCCCTCGTCTCGCTCGACAACCTTCTCAATCTGCCGGACGCCGATCTGGCGCCGGGCATGCCCGCAACCCTGTCCTGACGACGTCAGCGAAGGAACGACCATGTTCATGAGCCGGACGGTACGGGCCCTGCTGCCCGCGAGCTTCACGGATCGTCGAACGGGCGCCGATCGTCGCGCCTCCGCGCGCGATATGGCGGCCATGATGGCGGCCATCGACATGGCGCAACCGATGATGTTGCTGGGCGCCGATGGCGTGGTGCAGGACGCGAATGCGCCGCTGGCCGCGCTGCTCGGCGTATCGGCGGATGCGCTGGCGGGGCGGCCGCATGCCGCGCTGCTGGCGGAGGCGGAGCGTGACAGCGCGGCCTATCGCCGGTTCTGCGATACCGTCGCCGCCGGACAGGCGGGCCATGCGCGGCTGCGCCATGCCGGTACCGGCGGTAACACCGTCACGCTCGACCTGATGATGCAGCCGCTCGCGGCCGAACCGGGCCGCCCGGCCCGCCTGGCGGTCCTGGTGCGCGACGTCACCGCCCAGGCGATGGAGGAGGCGAAGAGCCATCACATCGGCCAGTCGCTGGAAAAGGTCTCGGCGGCGATGATGATGGTGGATCGCGACTTCGTCGTCACCCACGTCAACAGCACGACCGTCGAGCTCCTGAAGCGCTACGAGCCGGAGTTCCGCAAGGTCTGGCCGAACTTCGTGCCGGAACGGATCGTCGGCATGTGCATCGACACCTTCCATCGCGATCCCTGGCATCAGCGCCGGATGCTGGCGGACGAGTCCCGCCTGCCCCACCGCACCGACATCAGTGTGGGCGAGGTGAAGTTCGCCCTCACGGTCAATGCGAGCCACGCGCCTGACGGCACCTATGACGGCAACATCCTGGAATGGCAGGAGGTGACGACACTCCGCACCCAGCAGGGGCAGCTCGCGGCCATCGACAAGGCCATGGCCGTCATCGAATTCACCCTCGATGGCCGGATCGTCCATGCCAACGGGAATTTCCTCTCCGTCCTCGGCTATACGCTGGATGAGGTGCGGGGCCAGCACCACTCCCTGTTCGTCGATCCCGCCTATCGCCAGAGCCCGGAATACAAGGCGTTCTGGGACAAGCTCGGCCGCGGCGAATACGATGCGGGGCAGTACAAGCGAGTCGCCAAGGGTGGCCGGGAAGTCTGGATCCAGGCCACCTACAACCCGATCCTCGATGCCAATGGCAAGGCGTTCAAGGTGGTGAAGTACGCCACCGACGTCACGGAAGCGAAGCTGCAGGATGCCGATTTTCGCGGCCAGATCGCAGCGATCGACAAGGTGATGGCGGTCATCGAATTCGGCCTGGATGGCCGGGTGCTGGGCGCGAATGCGAACTTCCTCCACACCCTGGGTTATTCGCTGGATGAGGTGCGTGGCCAGCATCATTCGATGTTCGTCGAGCCCGCCTATCGGCAGAGCCCGGAATACCGCGTGTTCTGGGACAAGCTCGCGCGGGGCGAGAACGATGCCGGCCAGTACAAGCGGATCGGCAAGGGCGGCCGCGCGGTCTGGATCCAGGCGAGCTACAACCCCATCCTCGACATGAACGGCAGGCCGTTCAAGGTGGTAAAATACGCCACCGACATCACCGCCCAGGTGGATGCGGCGGAAGCCCTGAAGCTGGCCGTCGCGCAGACCCAGGCCGTGGTGGCCTCCGCCCAGGCCAATGACCTCAGCCATCGCGTGCCGCTGGACGGCAAGGCGGGGGAGATCGGCGCGCTCTGCGGCGGCATCAACGGGTTGCTGGACACCATGTCGGCCGTCGTCGCCGGCATCACGGAAAGCTGCGGCACCATCGCCACCGCATCGCGGGAGATCGCGATGGGTAACACGGACCTCTCGCAGCGGACGGAGGAACAGGCCTCGAGCCTCGAGGAAACCTCCGCGAGCCTTGAGGAGCTGACCAGCACGGTGAAGCAGAACGCCGAAAGCGCGCTGCAGGCCAACAAGCTCGCGGCCTCGGCGAGCGAGATCGCGACGCGCGGCGGCGCGGTGGTGACGGAGGTGGTGCGGACGATGGACGGCATCACGC